>ONKO01000019.1 GCA_900318445.1 uncultured Bacteroidales bacterium | reverse complement strand
GGTCAATTGAGGTCTTTTTCATGTGTGCAAAGTTATAACTTTACACGGAATCAGACACTTATAAAAGACCTCTTTTCCACGGAAATTATCCGGTGAGCCTGTTTTTCATACCCGTCAGTTACTCTAATGCGCTGATTGTCAGTGTGTTAAGTGCCACGGCTACAGATGTACGAACATCGGAAGAAGTGCCTTTCCTGGCCGTTTGCGCGGAGGGGCGCGGGATGGAATACGAATAGCGCTCTGCAGAGCGCCGGCGGAGGGCGTGTCTTTGCCCCAGGCACCGCGACGGCGTGCAAAGACATACTAGCCCGGGAGCCGCGGGGGTGTATGAGGGGGCAGAGCCCCCTGTATTAAGTGGAGGTGAGCGGACTCGAACCGCTGTCCAAACGTCGCACCAGGCGGCTTTCTACATGCTTATCTTTCCTTTGGTTGTCGGGGAAGCCCTGCCGGAAAGCGGGCGAAGCGTCCCTTAGCCTTTAAGTCTTAGCCGGATTTAGAGGCGTCCTCCGGAGCGGCCTCAAATGATTGATACCCCTTTGTCGGGCCTTAAGAGGCGGAAGGCCCGAGGGATACTCGTCGGCCCCGCAGCCTTGGCGGGACGGATTAAGCTAATTGGACTTGGCCGAATTAGGCAGCGAGTGCATAGTTGTTGTTGGCAACTGAATTTTGGAGTCTGAGATTTACGGGCAAGGCCCCAACGCCCGGCATGCTTACCGTCCGACATCGGCGCTGTCAAAACCAAAACACCCCCGTGTTGAACGTAAATGCAAAGGTACAAATAAAAATCTGTCCCGCCAAACGTGGCATAATTTATGCACCTAAGCCAACGGTTTGTTAATGAAAACTATGACAAAAAAACTATTCACCCTGGCAGCTGTCCTTCTGGCCGTCTGTCTCCAGGCCCGGGCCCAGGTATTCATCCTGAACGACAATATCTTCCAGCAGCGCATGAGTGACATCAAGGTCACCGTGCTGGATTCCCTTTCGAGCGAGCCCGTGGGCTTTGCTTCCGTCTACGTAATTCCCGTGAAGGATACCACCATCACCAACTTTACCCTGACAGACGCCAAGGGTGAAGCCAAACTGGATGAAGTCCCGTTTGGAAAGTATCTGTTTCACGTAGAGATGATGGGCTACAAGCCCTTTGTCCGCGAACGCTATTTCCGGGAAGGCGAAGTGGATATGGGAACCATCCGCCTCCAGGTGGACGAGCAGTTCCTGAAGGCCGCCGTCGTGAGCGACGTGGGAAACCCCGTCGTGGTGAAAAAGGACACGGTAGAGTTCAATGCCTCCTCTTTCCGGGTGGGCGCCAACGCCATGCTCAAGGACCTCCTGAAGCGCATGCCGGGCATGGAAGTGACGGCCGATGGCAAAGTGAAGTTCAACGGTGAAGAAATTGACAAACTTACCGTGGGCGGCCGCACGTTCTTTTTCAACGACCAGAGCACAGCCCTCAACAACCTGCCTGCCTCCGTGGTGGACAAGATCCGTGTCATCGACCGGGAAAGCGAGAGTGCCCGTGCCACAGGCCTTCAGGACGGAAGCCGGGAGAAAGTGCTGGACGTAGCCCTCAAGAAAGAGTACGAGAAAGGCTGGTTCGGAAACGCGAGCTTCAAGGGCGGCTCCACGCTGGGGAAAAGCGACGGGGCCGATGTCCTTCGCGACAACCGCGGCTTCCTGTGGAGCGCCAACGCACTGGTATCGGCCTACTCGGAAAAAGACCAGGTTACCCTGATTGCGAACGGCCAGAACGTCAACGACTCCAATGCCGTGTTGGTGTACATCGATGATGACGGAGAAGCGACGGCCTCCACGAGCCAGGGCCTTTCGACCGCTGCTCAGCTGGGCCTCAATGCCAATACCAGCCGCATCAAGGATGTGGAAACAACCGTGGGCGCCAACTACAAATACACGGATACGGACTCGGGAACCCGCTCTAGCCGCACCACTTACCAGGAGGACGGCAATCTTCATTCTACAGAGGATAACACCGGAAAGGCCTACAACCAGTCGGTGAGTGCCAATATGGAATTCCAGAAGGAAAAGGGCAAAACCTGGTTCCACATCCGGCCCTACTTCTCTTACAACCGCTCCCATTCCACCAGGCTGGGCGCTTCGGAAACCCGGCGGGAGACCGAATCCCTGAACCGCGCGGAGAGCTCGACGCAAAGCCTGAGCTCCAGCCGGGACGTGGACCTGGATGGAGATGTCACCTTCCGGGAGATAGGCGGCAAGGAAAACCGCACCCTTCACGTGGATTTTGGCGGCTCCTATAGCGGCCGTGGTGGTGAAAGCTCGGAACTGTCTGTCTTTACGGCCGATAGCGGTAGCGACCGCCGGGCCATGAACTATAGCAGCCGGGGCAGCAGCCATCATGTGCACGGTGGGCTGGAGTATACGGAGCCGCTGGGGGATAAGTGGACGCTGGAGGCATCGGCCAGCCTCGCCTGGCAAAAGCGGGATAACCTGCGCGATGCGTTTGATGCGGCCGGCCGAAACGACTACTACTCTTCCGTGAGCAACTCCCGCTCCCTTACGCAGGAGTACGGCCTTACGGCGCAGTATAAGTTCTCTGAAGGTACCTGGCTTACGCTGGGCGCCGAGGCGACGGGCGTTCTGAACGAGACGTTCTCCAAGACCTTCGGCGTGGAACAGACCGTGGGAAAAGGGGAGTGGAACTGGTTTGTGACACCCACGATGCGCTTCCAGCTTACAAACGGGAATGACCGTTTCCGCGTATCGGCCTACGGCTACACGTCGCGTCCCGGCAATTCCCGGATGATGCCGGTGATGGACATTGGCAATCCCTCCCGCCTGAGTATCGGCAACGTGTACCTGAAGCCCTATTCGATGACCACGTTTACCGTGACCTGGAACCGGAACAACCGCGAAAAGTTCTCCAACCTCATGCTCACGGGATATGCCGATGTCCTGTTTAATTCCATCGGCCAGGCGCTCTGGTACGATGCGAGCGGTATCCTGTACACAATTCCCGTGAATATCCGGAAGCCTTCCGTGACCGGTACGGTCTATGCAAATTACACGCTTCCGCTGGATGCGAAAAAGCAGTGGTCTCTCACGCTGAGCGGCTCGACGGCTGTTTCTTCCTCCGTGAGCTATCAGACCTCCGGCACCCTTGCAGCCCTGGACAAGGACTCCTTCGACTATTCCGCATTCATGGAGCAGTTCTGGGGAAATGCCGCCGGGGACCGCTTCTATGGCGGGCTCAGCGGGTTCTCCGAGAGCAGGACGTGGTCGGTGACTCCATCGGCCAGCCTCTCGGTCCGCTACAACCCCGAGATGTGGTCCATGACGCTGGGCGCTTATACGCGGGGGCACATCGCCCGCTATTCGCTCAATCCGAAGGCCGATATGAATACGCTGCAAACGAGCTTTGACGGAAGCGTGTCGTACACCACGCCCCACGAATTCGAGCTGCAGACAGATCTCAGCTACGTGTTCTACAAGGGTTATGCGGCCGGCTACGGCCAGCCCGAGTGGCAGTGGAATGCGGAAATCTCCCGCAATATCGGCGCATTCAACGTGAGCGTGAAAGTGCAGGACATCCTGAACCAGACCCGCAGCCTCTCACACGTGGTGACAGCCAACTACGAGGAGGACAGCTACCGTCTCATCATGGGCCGATACATCCTGGTAGGGCTCAAGTGGAACTTTGGCAAGATGAATGCCGCCCACAGTGCCCGCGCGCAGCAGGCTGCCTGGAACCTGGTATTCTAAAGACTTGATGGTTGAAGTGCGGGTAACTTGACGAAAAATGTCCGGTTACCCGCATATTTGCCCTTTTTTGCGGGTAACTTGACGAAAAATGTCCGGTTACCCGCAAATTTGCCCTTTTTTGCGGGTAACTTGACAAAAAATGTCCGGTTACCCGCAGTCAATGCTGTATAGAGCTGGATGGGGGATGAGGCAGGGGAGAGCAGAGGGGAGCAGGGATGGCCGGGGGGCGGCAGTGGCGGCATGTCGGAATAGAGTAATTCTTTATTGCTGCTAAATAATACGAAAGGTGTTCACTATTAGCGAGTAAATGCTAACTTTGTGAAAAACTATTCGCCGCCTCTAGTCTTATGAGAACAATTTTTCCTGAACTTGCCATCCTTTGCCTCGTGGCTGCTTGTTCCCCGGGCCGGGAACCCCAGCTGGTTTCGTATGTAGATACACGCGTGGGGACAGATGCCAACTGCGTGTATACGGAAGGCCGATACGGGAAGGGGAGTGAAGAATACGGCCAAACCCTGCCGGCCGTGCTGGAACCTGGCGGAATGACCTTCTGGACGCCTCAGACGAGGGATACGGAGAAAAAATGCATTGCGCCGTACTATTACCGGGATTCTCTTTTCCAGGGCTTTCGAAGTTCGCATTGGATCACAGGCGGCTGCACGCAGGACTACGGCTCCATGACGCTTTTCCCCGCGACCGGCGTGAGCCGGCTCGCTCCCGTGGAAAGGGCCACCCCGTTCCAGCACCGAAGTGAAACCGCAACGCCCTCCTATTACGCCGTTCACCTGCACCGCGAAGGCATCCTGGCCGAGATGACCGGCCGCTCCCGCAGCGCCATTTTCCGTTTTACCTATCCCGAGGATGAACCTGCCTTCCTCATCGTGAATCCCAACAGCGACGAAGGCGAAGGCTACATTGAGCTGGATACCCTGAGAAAGGAAATCAGGGGCTACAATCCCATCCACAGAATTTATCAGGGCTGGGGCCAGCCGGCAGGCTATAGCGGCTATTTTGTCATCCGCTTTGAAGAGGAACTGGAATCCTTCGGAACCTATTCCCGTGACAGTGTTGTGAGGGGCGGAACGTCTGTGGGCGGGACTGCCGGCATCGGCCTGTATGTGCAGCTGCGGCGCCGGCCGGGAAAGGCCTCCGTCACAGCTGTCTGCGGCACTTCTTTTACCGGGTATGAGGGCGCGGTAAAGAATCTGGAGGCAGAGATTCCGGACTACGACTTTGATGAGGCTCGGAAACGCCTCACCGCCCGCTGGGAGCGGCATCTTTCGAAGGTGGAGGTGTCCCGGGAAAACGAAGACCTGGTGAGAAAGTTCTACGGAGCCCTGTACAGGGCCTCGTTCCTCCCGCGGACCATCAGCGATGTAGATGGAAGCTATCCTTCTTTCTCTTCCGGAACGCCTGTCCGGAAGAGCCCGGTTCCGCATTACGACGATTATTCCATGTGGGACACCTACCGGGCCCTGCATCCGCTGCTTGTCCTCATGTCCCCCTCCCGGAGCGGAGAAATGATGCAGTCGCTCTCCGATAAATACCGCGAAGGCGGCTGGATGCCCATTTTCCCGTGCTGGAACAGCTATACGGCCGCCATGATCGGGGACCACTGCACTGCCGCCATCGGCGATGCCTTCCTCAAAGGCGTGCGGAATTTTGACATGGAGGCGGCTTACGAAGGCATGCGCAAAAACGCCTTTGAGAGTCCGGAATCCCCGGAAGAATATGCCGATGGCATGGGCCGCCGCGCCCTTCGTAGCTACCTGCAGTATGGCTACATCCCGCTGGAAGATCCTGTCCGGGAAGCCTTCCATTCAAAGGAGCAGACCTCCCGGACGCTGGAGTATGCTTACGACGACTTTGTGCTTTCTCAGGTAGCCCGGGAACTGGGCCGGGAAGAAGATGCCGCCGTCCTCCTCATGCGAAGCCGGAATTACCGGAACGTCATAGACCCGGCAACGGGCTACGCGGCCGGACGGCATGCCGATGGCACGTTCCAGAAAGGAACCCCTCCGGAAGCCCTGGCGCGCTTTATTACCGAAGGTGCGCCGTGCCACTATACCTGGTATGTGCCGCAGGACCCCTACGGCCTCATGGACCTGATGGGCGGGCCACAGCACTACATCGACAAACTGGATTCCCTCTTTGCGGAAAACCTGTACTGGCACGGAAACGAGCCCTGTCACCAGGTAGCCTACATGTATAACTACGCCGGAGAGCCCTGGAAGACGCAGCAGCATGTACGGGATATCCTGGATGCCCAGTATGCCGATGCCCCGGGAGGCCTATCCGGCAACGATGACGCCGGGCAGATGAGCGCCTGGCTGGTCTTCTCAAGTCTGGGTTTCTACCCCGTTTGCCCGGGCAGCCCCTATTACGCCATTGGCTCTCCCTGCTTTGAACGGGCCTCCCTCCACGAGGAAAACGGGCGCACGTTTACCCTCACAGCCCGAAAGACGGGAGACGACAACCGCTACATCCAGGCGGTAACGCTCCGGGGAAAGCCCTATACCTATAATTATATATCGCACGAAGACATCCTCAAAGGCGGGGAAATGGTCTTTGTGATGGGGGATAGCCCCAACCCTTCCTGGGGAAACCGTCCCGAGGACCTTCCGCCGTCCCTTTTGAATGAGATACCGGGCGCGACCGTCTGGGAAATCGGCCGGAAAGACGGCTCTCCGGAGGAGTTCGCCCTGGCCCCGGACGGCTACGAAAAGTTTCTGGAAAAGGACTTTGGCTACGAGGACCGCTTCTTTGCCGTGGGCTACAGCCGCATAAAGGAAGACTTCCCCTACATCCTTCCCGGCCCGGCCGATGCGTGGGGAGGAACCGCCTGGGCGTCGGGCCAGCGAACGCATGAAGTGAATATTCTCTTTACCCTGGGAGAGACTCCCCGTTCGGGGAAATATGCCCTGGAACTGGATCTGGCAGGCTTTTCGGAGGAAGACTGCCCGCTTGTGAAGATGCTTGTGAACGGGCATGCGGGAAAGTTCCAGCTTTCCCCGGGCACCCGTACGCTGCTGCTGCCCCTGGCGCCGGATGCGCTCCGGAAGGGAGGCAATGAAGTTGTTATTACCGTTTTGGAAGGTTCCTGGATTCAGTTTGACCGCGTGGCGCTGGTGGGGCCATCGTCCCTGAAAGTGGAGACGCCCCGGGATGCCCTGGTGCGCAGCGTTGAGGCGGCAGATTACGAGCTGGACGGCGTACAGCCGCTCCTCGTAGACGTGGAGCATCTCTCCGGAGAGCCGCTTCTGAAAGTGACGCTGGACGGGAAAAAGGTCTTTTCCAAGAAGCTGGAAAAGGGCCGTTACGTCTTCGAGGTCCCCATGCCCGCGGTAAAGGCCGATGTCACCAGCCGATACCGGGTGCTCCTGAACGGCCGGCCGCTGCAGGAAGGCGAAGTGGTGAGAAGACCCTGCCGGAAGCAGTCGCTGGCCGATTACGTGGATACCCGCATGGGCACGGCTCATTCCCGCTGGATGATTGCCCCGGGTCCCTGGATGCCCTTTGGTATGGTGAAACTGAGCCCCGACAACCAGAACCAGGGCTGGCAGGCCGGCTACCAGCCTTCGCTGGAGAACATCGGCTGCTTCTCCCATGTGCATGAATGGACGCTGGGCGGACTGGGCGTGATGCCGGTAAACGGACCCCTTCTCGCGACAGTAGGGGATGAGCGCCACCCGGACACGGGATACCGCTCCCGTATGGATAAAGGCTCGGAAGTAGCTGGCATCGGCTATTATCGGGCCCGGCTCACTGACTACGATATCCTTGCCGAGATGACCGCCACCACCCGCTGCGGCTTTCTGCGCTTTAGCTTTCCCGAAGCGGGAAAGGAGAACCGCATGCTCATTGAATTGCATCCGGAGGCCGAGTACGACTTTAAGGTAGTGGAAAGCGGCTTCCGCCAGACGGGCCCTTCCCGCATCGAGGGCTATTCCCACCAGCGCTCCGAGCAGGTCTGGCGAAAAGACGCTGACCAGGATTACACCCTTTACTATGTGATGGAATTTGATGCGCCCATTGAGCGCGTGGACTCTTATCGCGGCGGGGAACTGCTGGCCGTACACTTTGATACGGCTCTTCATCCGGTGGTCAAGGTTAGGACGGCCATTTCTCCCGTGAGCCTCTCCAATGCGGCCGGGAACCTGGAAAAGGAGCTGTCCGGCCCCTTCGGCTGGGACTTTGAAGCCGTGGTGGAGCATCAGAAGAAGGTGTGGAACGAGCTTCTCGGGCGCATCGAGATTGAGACGGACAACCGGCTGGACAAGTGTCGTTTCTATAACCATCTGTACCGGAGCCTTTGCGGCCGCACCATCTGGAGCGACTGTAACGGACAGTGGGTGGCGACGGACGGGACCGTACAGACGGTAGAAGACCCCTCGAAGGATGTGATGCTAAGCAGCGATGCCTTCTGGAACACATTCTGGAACCTCAATCAGCTGTGGAACCTGGTCACGCCCGAGTGGACCAGCCAGTTTGTGAAGACGCAGCTTTCGCTGTTCCGGGCCAGCGGATGGCTGGGAAAGGGACCCGCCGGGCTCAACTATATTCCCGTGATGGTGGCCGAGCACGAGATCCCTCTCATCGTGGGTGCCTGGCAGATGGGAATCCGGGATTTTGACGGGCACGAGGCGCTGCGGGCTGCCGTGAAGATGCAGACCACCCCGGGGCAGAAGGTGCACAAGGGCTTTGCCGGCAACCGGGACCTGGTGGTCTACCTGCAGCATGGATACGTCCCTTCTGACAAAGGACGCTTCTCCAATACCCTGGAATACGCCTTCGATGACTGGACGGTGGGCCAGCTGGCCCTGAGCCTTGGGGATACCGCCACTTTCCGCGTGTTTGACGAGCGCGGTTCCTGGTGGAGGCATGTACTGGATGAGGACGGGTTCGCCCACATGAAGGACAGCCTGGGGAACTGGGTCCCGGACTTTGACCCGTTCCGAAGCGGAGCCAACAAGCAGTACGTGGAAGGCAATGCCTGGCAGCTTACCTTCTTTGTCCCGCAGGATGTTCCGGGCCTTGTGGAGGCCATAGGAAAGGAACGCTTTGTCCAGCGCCTTTCCTGGGGATTTTCCCAGGACGAAGCCTGGCGCTACAATGCGCCTGGAGACCGTTACTGGGACCATCCGGTGGTGCAGGGAAACCAGCAGAGCATGCACTTCTCCTTCCTTTTCAATGCGGCCGGTGAGCCCTGGAACACCCAGCGCTGGAGCCGTTCCATCCTGGAACGCTTCTATGGCTATGGAGTGGCCAACGCCTATCTGGGAGACGAGGACCAGGGGCAGCTCAGCGCCTGGGCCGTTATGGCCTCGCTGGGGCTCTTCCAGGTGGACGGCGGATGCGCGGTGAACCCCTTCTATGAACTGGGAAGCCCGTTGTTTACAAAAGCCGTGGTGCACCTGGACGGGCGCTATGGCCGGGGACAGAATCTGGTGATCCGGGCAAAGGGCGCCTCCCGGAAGCATCTCTACGTGAAGAGCGTACGGCTCGGCGGCCGGAAGGTAAAGGACTTCCGGATTCCGGCCCAAGACCTTCTGAAAGGAGGAGAACTCGTCTTGGAAATGGATGACAAACCTACTAATCAATACTGCCTATGAGACCGGTGCAGAGAACAGACCAGTCCAGCTGCAAGCTATTCAACCTGACCGACTTCCTGGCCAAGGAAGAGGTCTTCCACATTGCCCGGGTGTTCATTACCACCCGGTATGACATCTCCTACCACTCCCACGACTACGCAGAACTGTTCTGGGTAGAGAATGGGGAGGGGGTCCACCACATCAACGGCAACAAGGTAATCCTCCATGCCAATGACATGGTGCTCATACGCCCGCAGGACGAGCACACCTTCTCCTCCAGCGGGAAGAACCTCACCATTGTCAACATAGCCTTTCCCCGGGAAACGCTGGACTACTTCCACGAGCGCTATTTCGCCCATTCCGACCAGTACTTCTGGTCGGAGAACCTGTATCCGTACCAGATCAAGTTGCCCGAGCACCTTGTGAAGCGCTTCTCTTCCCGGGCCGAGGAAGCCATGCGCTTCAAACGCTCGTGCATGCAGATGGACAGTCTCCTTCTGTTTATCTTCCGCAACATCCAGGAGCTTGAAACGCAGCGGGACTACCTTTCCGCGCCGTCCTGGCTCATATCGGCCATCAAGGAATACAACCACACGGACCAGTTCCGCCTGGGTACCGCCCCGTTCGTGGAACTGTGCGGCCGCAATGCCGATTACGTGAACCGGGTGGTAAAGCAGGTTTTCCAGCAAACCCTTACCGAGTTTGTCAACGACATCCGTATCAAGTATGCCGCCGACGAACTCATCCTCACCAGCATTCCCATCAAGCTGATTGCCTATGCCTGCGGCTTTGAGAGTATCGCATACTTTTACAAGCAGTTCCATCTGCGCTATGGACAGACCCCATCCGACTACCGTAAATTGAACCAGAAAATCGTTTGATAAAGGTAAATGTCGGAATAGAGTAAAGAATAGCATTTTCTCAACAAATCGGTGATGTAGAACGAGTTAAAAAAACGCATAGATTTGCAGTGAAGAAAACTATTCACTATGAAAGGGCTCATCACAGCACTCCAACGCATGTCCATTCACGACGGACCCGGCATCAGGACCGTGGTTTTCATGAAAGGATGCAATATGCGGTGCAAGTGGTGCCATAACCCGGAAACCTGGACCCGGGACCGTCAGATCCAGTACATCCGGGAAAAGTGCATCCATTGCCTCACCTGTCTTCACACCTGTCCCGAAGGGGCGGTGACGGAAGGAGATGGCCGGATGGAAATTGACAGGAAGAAGTGCTCCACGTGCGGGCTCTGCACGCAGCACTGTTACGCCGGAGCCCTTTCGATGGTAGGACGGGAAGTCTCCCCAGAGGAACTCTGGGTCGAAATAGAGCAAGATTTGCCTTTTTTTGAGGAATCTCACGGCGGTGTGACGGTCTCTGGCGGAGAGCCCCTGATGCAGCAGGGTTTTGTGCGGGAATTCCTGGGTATTTTGAAAGAGAATGGCGTTCCTACGGCCGTCGAGACCAATGCCTCTTTTCCCTGGGAATGCATGGAGGAGCTGCTGCCCCTGACAGACCTCTGGCTGTGTGACCTCAAACTCTCCGACGACCGAAAGCATCGGGAATGGACGGGGATAGGAAACGGCCAGATCGTAAGTAACTTGAAAAGCCTTGCAGAAAGCGGCGCAAAGCTGTGTGTGAGAACGCCCGTTGTTCCCGGCGTGAATGACAGTGAGGAAGAGATAGCGGCCATTTGCTCCCTTCTGGAACCGATAAAAGACAAGATAACCTATCAGCTGCTGGGCTTCCACACGCTGGGTTTCGGGAAGTACGATTCGCTCGGAATGGACAATGCCATGGCGGGCCTGAACGCCCTCCCGGAAAAGCGCCTGGAAGAACTGCAGAAAAAAACGATTCATGGATAAGACACTGAAAGAAAAACTATTTGCCCTCCGTCAGAAGAAACTGGCCCAGACACAGGAAAAGATCCGGGTCGAGGGCCTTCTGGACGAGGACGACTACGGACGCATCGTTCCGCCCAAAGGCTTGTGGAAGATCATTCCCAACCACCCGGACGGCTCTTTCTACGGGTATGATGCCTGGACAGAGAATTTCTGCTCCCTGATGGCCGTGCATCCGGTGTATATAGATCCGGACGACGCTTTTTGCGGCCGATGGATGTATTTTATGTCCAAGATGCGCCCGGGCAAATGGAATCCGGACTATCCCTACGACTTCCTGAAGGATGACATCGAGCGCTACAACATCATCTGCGGAATCGGGGACGACGCCCACTTTGCCCCGGATTTCCAGATGGGCCTGGAACTGGGCTGGGGTGGTCTCCTGGATAAGATTGAGAGCTACCGGAGCGTGCATCCGGAGCCGGAGAAACAGCATTTCTACGACCTCCACGAGCGGGCCGTCAAGGCCGTGCAGGGCTGGATTCAGCGGCATATCGACGCTGCCGTTTCCATGGCTCAGGAAGAGCCGGATCCCGTTCGCCGGGAAAACCTTCTCCAGATGGCCGATGTTAACCGGCACATCCTGTCGGCTCCTCCGGAAACCCTCCGGGAAGCCTGCCAGTGGATTATCTGGTTCCATCTGGCTTCCCGTACCTACAACCGGGACGGCGCCGGCGGACAAATAGATTCCCTCCTTGAGCCTTACTTTGAAAGAGACCTTGAGAAGGGCCTCATCACCGAGGACGAGGCCGTCTACTATCTGGGCTGTCTCCTCATCAACGACCCCATCTACTGGCAGCTGGGCGGTCCCGACAAGGACGGACGCGACCAGACTTCCCGTATCTCCTTCCTCATCCTGGAGGCGGCCGACCTCATCAACACGTCCCTTAACATTACCGTCCGCGTGTGGGACGGTCTCAATAAGAACCTCCTCCGCCGCTCGGTGGAGTGCCTGGTCAGGAACAAGAACGGATGGCCGCGTTTCTCCGGGGACAAGGCGCTGGTGGCCGGTTTCATGAAAAACGGCTATTCGGCCGCCCTGGCCCGCCAGCGCATTGCCGTGGGATGTAACTGGATGTCGCTCCCCGGACTGGAGTATACCATGAACGACCTGGTGAAGGTGAACATGGCCAAAGTGTTCGAGGTGGCCTGGTACGATATGCTGGACGGTGCCCCGAAGCCCTCCACCGAAGCGCTCTGGTCTTTCTTCACGGAGCATCTGCAAAAAGCGGTGCACACCGCGGCCGAAGGCATCCGCCATCACCTGAAGTATCAGAAATACAACGAGCCGGAGCTCCTCCTGAACCTCCTCAGCCACGGTCCCATCGAAAAGGGGCTGGACGCGTCGGACGGCGGCGCCGAGTACTACAACCTGGCCATCGACGGAGCCGGCCTTGCCATTGCCGCCGACTCCTTCGCCGCCCTGGAGCAGCGGATAGAGACGGAGCACAGGCTCTCCTGGAAGATTGTGGCCGACAGCATCGCCGCCAACTTCGGGAACCGGGGCGGCGAAATGGTGCGCAGCATCCTCCGCAGCAGCGATCACTATGGCTGCGAGGGAAGCCTGGGGGAGAAATGGGCCCTTCGGATCCGGGATGCGTTTGTGGCCGATGTCCTCTCCGAGCGCGAGACCAACCACGTCTTTATTCCCGGCTTCTTCTCCTGGGCCAACACGGTCTCCTTCGGGGAACACGTCCAGGCTACTCCCAACGGCCGCAAGGCCGGTACTCCCATCTCGCACGGGGCCAATCCGGTGCCGGGCTTCGTGGTGGACGGCGCCTCGCTGTCGCTGGCATCGGCCATCGCCAAAATCCAGCCCGGATACGGGAATACCGCCCCCATGCAGTGGGAACTGGATCCTTCCTTTGCCCGGGAAAAGCACGTGGACATCATCGAGTCCATCATCAAGACGCACATGGACCTGGGCGGAACGCTCATCAATGTCAATATCATGGACAAGGAGACGCTCCTGAAAGCCAATGAGAACCCCTCCGAATACCCAGACCTCGTGGTGCGGGTGACGGGTTTCACGGCCTATTTCTGCATGCTCTCTCCCAGCTTCCGCCAGCTGGTGGTAGACCGTCTTCTGGAAAGTTAATTGCCTATGGAACTGATAGAAACATACAGGCACAGCGCCCCTGGCTATGATCCCACCTTCATCTCTGACGGGTGGCAGGCGGCCTTTCTGAACTATGCTCCCGCCGAGGCGCTGGAGAGCATCGTGAAACTGGATATCCATCACCTGACGGACGAAGTCTTCGTGCTCCTGGAAGGGCACGCGGTCCTCATTGCCGCCGCCATTACGGAAGGTACCGTCAGATACGACCTTCGGGATATGGTGCCCGGTGTCATCTACAACATTCCCCGGGAAACCTGGCACAAGATTGCCATGCAGGAGGGAAGCCGCGTATGCATTGTGGAAAAAAGCGGAACCCACGTTTCTGATTTTGAGTTTTACGACCTCTCTGCCCGCGAGCAGCGGCAGCTGCAGGAGGCCGTGCGTAACCTGACTTGTCAGCGATAATGGAAAATGGATTTTATATGGGCCTTGTGATGGTCCTTGTGGCCGGCTGTTTCTCGGGTGTGTTCTCGACACCTTTTGACCGCAACAGGAAGTGGGCCTGGGAGAACAACTGGCTGATATGGAGCGTGGTCGCTCTCATCGTGTGTCCGGCAATTGCCGTTTCGCTCACCATCCCGCACGTGTGGGACGTGTATGCGGCGCACCCTGGCGTAACGGCCATCATTGCAGTATTTGGTTTGGCCTGGGGAATCGGTGCCCTTCTTTTCGGAAAGGGCATCGATTACCTGGGCGTTTCGCTGGCCATTCCCATCATGCAGGGCCTCATCAATGCGGTGGGTACCGTGATTCCCTTCTTCGCTCAGGGCCATCCCGGGGATCTTTTCTCCCGGAGTTTTGTCACCATCCCCATCGGCGTTGTCATTACCCTCGGCGGCATTATCCTGTTTGCCGCGGCGGGCCGCGAGAAAAACGGCGGACCCGATGCCGCTGCATCCGGAAAGAGCTTTAAGAAGGGCCTTCTCATCGCCATTCTGGCCGGTGTCCTGGGCCCCATGATCAATCTGGGCTTTGTGATGGGCAGCCCCCTTCAGGAGAAGGCGGTGGAACTGGGCGCCAGTCCCATGAGCAGTGCCAACGCCACCTGGGCCGTCATCTTTGTGACGGGCTTCCTGGTGAATGCGGGGCAGTGCCTTGTCTTACTGAGAAATAAGAAAACCGGTGCTCTCTACAAGGGCGCGCCGCTCAAAAACTACCTCTGGGCCGCCCTGGCCGGCATCATCTGGTATGGCAGCATCCTCTTCTACGGCATGGGCTGTAATGAGATGGGGGATTACGCCGCCTCCGTGGGCTGGGCCATCATGCAGGCGACAGCCATCCTCGCCAGCGGCGTGGCCGGTCTCCTGATGGGAGAATGGAAAGGAGCCTCCCGGCAGGCCCTTGCGAAAATGGCCGGCGGCATGGCGCTTCTGGTGGCGGGCATGGTCACCTTCTCCCTCAGTCATGCTTCTTCCCGTCAGAAAGAGCCTGTGGACTATGTGGATACGCGTATCGGCACGCAGGTGTGGAAAGGACAGTCCACGCTTTCGGGACCCGAGGAACCCATGGGATTCGTGTATCCCGGCGTGGGCTACCCGAACGCCATGGTGCAGCTCTCGCCCCAGACGGCCAAGACCGACCGCTGCTATTTCTCCGACCATCCGGCCATCCAGGGCTTCCGGGCCAGCCATTATCCCAATGGCGCCGCCATGTCGGACTACGGAACGTTTACCCTTTCGCCTACGGTGGGAAAGGATGCCGTGCGGCCGCACGAGCGTGCATCGGCCTATACCCATGCGCGGGAAAAGGCTACGCCCTACTACTACAGCGTAGAGCTGGCCTCCGGGATCAAGGCGGAACTTACCGGCGTGTCCAGCTCCGGGATGCTCCGGTTCACCTATCCGGCTTCCGACGAGACCTGCCTTGTGGTGGACAACGCCCGCAGCGAGTTCAAGAACTTCTTCCACGTCCTTCCGGGAATGGATGAGGTGGAGGGCAGGATCTCCAACGAAGGCCGTGTGGGCAACCAGGGCTATGCCGGCCCCGACTTTGCCTGTTACTTCGTGGCCCGGCTCAGCCGGCCTGCTGCGGGCTGCGCCATTGTCCCGGAACCGGTCTTTGCCCGTAATGAGGAGCTTTTTCCGGAGGGCTTTTCCGGCGAATTCTATGACAATCCCGGCCTGGAAGGAGAGCCAGTCGCCCTCACGCAGGAAAAGAGCCTGGACTTTGACTGGGAGGGGTCTCCGGCACCCGGCGTTCCGGAAGATCACTTCAGCGTACGCTACAAGGGAACGCTGAAAGCCCGCCGGAGCGGGAAGCACATCTTCTATGTGACCACGGACGATTCCGCGCGGCTTTTCGTGGACGGAGCGCTGGTAGTGGATTCCCACAAGACGCACCGGCCTGCCGCCGACCTTTACTCCGTTTACCTGGAGGAAGGACAAAGCTGCGATATGGCCATTGAATATACGGAGAAGACGCGGCTTGCCACGGTCCGCCTTGCGTGTCTGGAGCCCGAAACGCGCTCTTTCGAAGAGCTGCAGAAGATGGCGCTGGACGGCTCTGCCGGGGCGGCCCTGCAACTTTTCCTCCCTTCGAAGGAAGGGCAGGTGGTGGAGGTACGGCTGGGCACGTCCTTCATTAGCCTGGAACAGGCCCGGGAAAACCTGGAGGCAGAGATAGGCCGGCGGCCGTTCGACGAGGTGGTAAGCGAGGGGAAGGCCGAGTGGGCCCGCCACATCGGCCGCATCGAGGTGGAGTCCTCGGAGGAGAACAAGACCATCTTCTACACCGCCATGCAGCGCATTGAACTGCTCCCGAGAAACCTCACCGAGGGTGGGCGCCATTACAGCGCCTATAACGGAAAGATTATGCCGGGCATCATGTATACCGACTATTCGCTGTGGGACACGTTCCGCGCCCTGCATCCGCTGCTGGTGATCCTGCACCCGGAGAAGGTGAACGACATGATCACCGGCCTTCTGAACAGTTACGACGAGGGCGGCTGGATTCCCAAGTGGCCCAGCCCCGGCTATTCCAATATCATGACCGGAACGCACGGGGATGCCGTGATAGCCGATGCCTTTGTCAAGGGCGTGCGGGGCTTTGATACGCAGAAGGCGCTGGAAGCCATGATGAAAAACGCCACCACGGCCTCTGACGGCATCTATGCCGCCCGGGTGGGCATCCTGGACTATATCAGGCTGGGCTATGTGCCCACCGACAAGTACAAGGAGTCCTGCGTGCGCACCATGGAGTTTGCCTACGACGACTGGTGCATTGCCCAGATGGCCCGGGAAATGGGCCGGGAAGACCTGTACGCGATGCTCATGGAGCGCAGTGGCAACTACCGGAATGTCCTGGATCCCGAGACGCACCTCATCCGGGGCCGTAACAGCGACGGTTCCTGGCGGGATCCGAAGGACCAGGCCGTGAGTACCTGGGCCCGGGGAACAGACCGTGACCGGGAAACGTATTACCGGAACATCACCTTCTTTGTCCCGCACGATGTGCCCGGCCTCATTGACTTTATGGGCGGAAAGGCACAGCTGGAGAGCCAGCTGGACGATTTCTTCGCCGGAGACTTCTATTACGTGGGAGATGAGTTCTCCATGCATGCTCCTTATCTGTATAACTACACGGACGCACCCTGGAAGACGCAGAAGACGGTGCGGGATCTGGTGCGGAACAAGTTCAAGGCCAGCCTCGGCGGCCTTCCCGGCAACGATGACTGCGGCCAGCTCTCGGCCTGGTACATCTTCAGCGCCATGGGATTCTATCCGGTGTGTCCGGCCCTGCCCGTTTACCAGATTGGCAGTCCTTCCTTTGACAAGGTGACTCTCCATCTGGATGACGGAAAGGACTTTACGGTGGTGGCCCGCGGCAATTCGGATGAAAATGTCTACATCCAGTCGGCCACCCTGAACGGAAAGCCGTATTCCCGCTGCTGGATTTCCCATGCCGATATCATGGCGGGCGGTACGCTGGAGTTTGTCATGGGCCCCGAACCCAACCCCCGCTGGGGCAGGGAAGCCGGTGCTCCCGTGGAGGTAAAGGCCACTGATATGGGTATTGTCGGGGATGGAAAGACCCTCAATACGGAGGCCATCCAGAAGGCCATCGACTTCTGCCATGCGCAGGAAGGCGGCGGCGAACTGGTGTTCCCAGAGGGGAAGTACCTTACCGGAACGGTGGAACTCAAGAGTGGCGTTTCGCTCGCCCTGGAAAAGGACGCCGTCATCCTTGGCAGTACCAACCCTTACGACTACCGGGCAGTGCTGGAGACAAAGGGCGGGGACAACTCGGCCCTGGCCCTCATCGTGGCCGATGGTGCCTCGGGGATCGGCATCCGCGGGGAAGGGCTCATCGACGGGAACGGACGGGCGCTGGCCCTCGCCGTGGACAGCCTGCACCGGACGGGCGAGCGCATTGATCCCAACTACACCACCCGGCTCAACCGGCCCAATGAGACGGCCCGTCCCAAGCTCTTTTTTATCTCGGACTCCGACCACGTGGAGGTGGAAGGGCTCCGGCTCCGGAACAGCGCCTGCTGGGGGCTGTCCTTTGACCGCTGTACCTACCTTACCCTGAAGGACCTGGACTTCGAGAACCGCGCCTACTGGAACAATGACGGAATTGACGTCACGGACGGAAAGCACGTTCTCATCACGCGTTGCCGCATCAACTCGGCCGATGACGGCATCTGCCTCAAGTCTTACCACACCGATTCCTCTTGCGACGATATCGTAGTTTCCGACTGCGACGTCATCAGCAGTGCCAGCGCCGTCAAGTTCGGGACGGCCTCGTGGGGCGGCTTCCGGAACATCGTCATCCGGGATATCCGGGTAAAGGATACGTTCCGTTCGGCTATTGCTATCGAGAGCGTGGACGGCGGGCACATTGACAATGTGCTGGTGGAGAATATCCATGCCGAGAATACCGGGAACGCCATTTTCATCCGTCTGGGTCACCGCGGCGGAAAGGCGCCGGGAACGCTGAAGAACGTAACCATCCGGAACCTCTACGTGGACATTCCCTTCGGCCGTCCGGACCTTGCCTATGACATGAGAGGCCCGTCGCTGTCCTTCTTCCACAACCCTATTCCCAGTTCTATTACGGGCATTCCCGGGCACTGCGTGGAGAATGTGACCCTGGAGAATGTGGAGGTCCGCTGCCCGGGAAGAGCCAGCAAGGGAATGGCCTACATGCCGCTCTGGCGGCTGGACGACATCCCTGAGAAAACGGACAGTTATCCGGAGTTCTCCATGTTCGGGGAATTGCCCGCCTATGGCCTGTTTGTGCGCCATGTGCGCGGCCTTGCGCTTAACCATGTGCGTTTTACGCTCAAGGACGAAGACTTTCGTCCCCGGTACGTCTTTGTGGACGCGGAGGGGATACAGGAAAACTGACAACCTAATCAATCACAACTTTTTAATCATCGGTTATGCATTTCATTAAAACTATTCCAATCGGAGGAAAAGCATTTGCCATGTTCATGCTCATTTCCTCGTTACTGGCGGCCGCTCCGGCAGGGGCCAGTACTGCAACGCAGACCACATCCCTTGCGCAGCAGGAAGGTGTTGTCAAGGTGTCTGGTCAGGTACTCGATGAAAACGGCATCCCCGTAGGCGGGGCGTATGTGAGTGTAGTGGGTACGGCAAACGGTACCACTACGGATGCCGAAGGAAAATGGACATTGAACGTTCCCAAGGGAAGTACGCTCGAATTTTCCTTCCTGGGCTTTGTGACCGAAACCGTGACCGTGACCGGTCCCGGCAGCATTTCGCTGGTCCTGAGGCAGGACAGTGAGTTCCTGGACGAGATTGTGGTGGTGGGTTACGGCAGCGTCAAGAAGGCGAACCTCACCGGCTCCGTTGCCAAGATCTCCCAGGATGCCATGAAGGACCGTCCCATCGCAACCATCGGCGAGGCCTTCCAGGGCCAGATTGCCGGTGTGTACTCATCGGCTGCCGCCGGCGGCCAGCCCGGTGAGGACCTCTCCATCCGCATCCGCGGTATCAACACCATTAACGGCTCCAGCCGTCCGCTCTATGTGATTGACGGCGTTCCGCGTGACAACATGAGCGACCTCAATCCTTCCGACATCGCCTCGGTACAGGTGCTCAAGGATGCATCTTCGTCGGCCATCTACGGATCGCGTGGTGCCAGCGGCGTTGTCCTCATCGAAACCAAGCAGGGCACCGGCAAGCCTACGGTTACTTTTGATGCCTACTACGGCTTCCAGAGCCCGGAGCGCACCATGGACCTGCAGGAGGGCTATGAATATGTGGCCCAGGAGATGTATATCCGCAATGTCAATCATCTGCGGGCTGGCGGCAGCATGAAGGATCCCATGTCTTCCCGACAGGCAGCCAACCAGATCCCTTCCTGGTGGCTTACTACCGATTCCTTCACCAACTGGCAGAAGGAAGTGCTGCGTACGGCTCCCATCCAGAACTATCAGGTATCGGCATCGGCCAAGGGTGACTGGGGCTCCGTCTACATGTCAGCCGGCTATATGGATCAGAGCGGTATCCTGGTGGGCTCTGAGTACAACAAGGCCAACGGCCGTGTCAACGCTTCCCTCAACGTGACCAAACGGCTCCGCGTGGGCATCAACCTGGGCGTGTCCCGTTCCGTCCAGAACGGCGCGGGCGGCGGCGGAAAGGAATCGGCCCTGCACCATGCCATCATCCATTCGCCGCTGGTGGGCCGCGACGCCGCCACGCGGGACAATGGCATCCCCTCCGCGACGGAAGTGGGCGAAATCTTCCCCAGCCCTTATCTGAGACTCATCCAGATTACGGACCAGACGGAGACCACCCGCATCAATGCCTCCCTCTGGGGAGAGGTGGACATCCTGGACGGCCTTACGTTCAAGACGCTCTACAGCAATACCTATGACGGCAGCAAGTATGAGTATTTCCTGCCGGGCAACATTAACCGCAACGGCTACCAGTCGGAGGGCAGCAGCAGTGCAGCCCGCATCAACAACTGGACCTGGCAGAACACGCTCACCTATGACAAGACCTTCGGAAAGCACGCCATCAACGTGCTCCTGGGCCAAAGCGTGGAGAAACAGAATAACTACGGAATTGACGCCGCCGCCACCGGATGGACGTACGAGAACCTCACCACGCTCAACCTGGCTCCGACTCCGACGGTGGCTTCCACGGTGCGCGAGGGCTATGCCAATGCTTCCTTCTTCGGCCGTGTGAGTTATAACTATGATGAGAAATATCTTTTCACCGCCAGCGTGCGGCGTGACGGTTCTTCCCGCTTCGGCCTCAATTACAAGTGGGGTACTTTCCCTTCCGTCTCCGTGGGCTGGAAAATCAACAAGGAAGACTTCATGAAGCACGTGGACTGGATTTCCCTTCTGAAAGTACGCGCTTCCTGGGGTAAGGCCGGTAACGACAACATGGGCAGCAATTACCCGTCTGTCGCCGCTCTGGGTACGTACAACACGGTGTGGAACGGCAACCTGGTTTCCGGCGCCGCCGCTTCCAACATGCCTAACGTGGACCTGAAGTGGGAGGCTACCAAGTCCCTGAACCTGGGCCTGGACTTTGCCGCTTTCAAGAACCGCCTGCAGGTGAGCGTTGACTACTACATCAACGACACCGACGACCTGCTGTTCTCCCAGCCGGTTCCTTTCACTACGGGATTCAGCTCCTATACCACCAACATCGGCCTGGTGCGCAACACCGGCGTCGAGGTGGACATCAACTCCACCAACGTGGTCAAGGGAGACTTCACCTGGAGCTCCAACCTGAACCTCTCGCACAATAAGAATATCGTTCTTGATATGGGCGGGCAAGAGACGCTGGATGTGACCAGCTGGGGCCAGAAGTACCGCGCGGAAGTGGGTAAGCCCCTGAGCCAGTTCCTGGCGTACCATACCATCGGCCTCCTTACTCCCGACTGCTTCGATGCCAGTGGAAATGCGACCGTTCCCATCCTGGCCGGCCAGGAGGAAGGCAACTACCGTTATGAGGACGTGAACAAGGACGGAAAGATCACCGCCGACGACATGGTGGTGTGCGGAAACAACTTCCCCGACCTGGTATTCGGTTTTACCAACAAGTTTGCGTACAAGAACTTCGAGCTCAGCGTCCTGCTTCAGGGACAGATTGGCGGCGAGATCATGTATATCGGCGGCCGTCACAACAATCTGGGTAACTCTGGCCGTAACTCCTACCGTCACTGGCTCCACAGCTACAAGCCGGATTTCGAGGCTATGTACGGTGCGGGTGAGAACCCGATTCCCGTGGAGTACTGTAAGCAGCATGGCGTGGACATGAGCTGGGACGGCAAGACTCCCTATGCATGGGGCCAGTCCGGCGGCGGCGTGGCCGACGACAACCGTATCTTCAGTACCACCTATCTGCGCGTGAAGAATATCACCCTCAGCTACAACCTGCCCAAGAGTATTCTCAAGAAGGTGAATATCAAAGGACTGAAGGTGTATGCCGCTATGGACAATGTGTATATCTTCACCAACTACATTGGTTATACTCCCGAATCCAATACCAACGGTAACGGCACCACCCGCCTGGGTGTGGACTACAGCACCTATCCGCTGAGCCGTCGTGTCATCTTTGGTGCCAGTCTCACTTTTTAATGAATCAGCGTTATGAAAAATAGTATCAGAATCTTTGCACTGGTGTCCCTTTGCGCGGCTTCGCTGGGCATCATGGGCTGCAGCAAGTTCCTCTCCGAAGAGCCGCAGTCGCAGTACTCGATGGGTACCTTCTACAAGACGCCCTCCGATTTTGAGATTGCCATTGCCGGTGTCTATGCCGGGCAGCAGGATCTTTACAACAACCTGGGCGGCGTGTTCCGCATGGCCATTACCCGCAGTGACGACACCAAGGTGGGTGCCGGCTATGTGGACCAGAACGACAAATTCCTGGACGATGCCACGGGCTCGTACATCCAGAATCTGTGGCAGGAACTCTACATAGTGGTGTCCCGCGCCAATGCCATCATCACCCGTATCGACGGCGTCGAGTTCGAGGACGAGACCATGAAGAAGTCCATCAAGGGCGAGGCTCTTGCGCTCCGTTCCTGGGCTTACTATCAGCTGGGCGTTTCCTTTGGCGGCGTTCCGCTCTTTGACAAGGAGTATTCCACCGCAGAGGTCAAGACCATCAAGCGTTCCACTCAGGCGGAGACTTTCGCCTTCGCGGCCGAGGGGTATGTAGCGGCCATCGGCCTGCTCCCTACGGAATGGACCGGGAAGAATGTGGGCCGCATCACCAAGTATGCCGCCGAGGCCGGTCTGGCCCGTTTGTACATGTTCCAGAGCAAGTTCTCGGAGGCCAAGACGCTTCTCGGAGACATCATCACTTCCGACAAGTATGACATGGCCGAAAAGTACGAAGACTGCTTTGACGATGCTTTCAACAACACAAAGGAGCGCGTCTGGGAGATCCAGTTCACGAACGGCGGCCTGGGAGAGGGCAACATCCTTCCCAACTCCTTCATGCCCGACGGCTATCACGGCACGCTCACTCCGTTTACGGGAGCATCGGCCTTCCTGGAAGTGTCCCAGGACCTGGTGGCCGCCTATGAGCCCGGAGACCTGAGAAAGGACCAGTCCATCGTGGCCGATGTCGTGGTGGGCAGTGCTCCCCGCGCCGGCTGGTATATCAGCAAGTGGCTGCACTATACGGCGGTTCCGGTGAACAACAACGACTTTGCCATCAACCTGCCTGTGGTTCGCTACACCGATGTTCTTCTGATGTATGCCGAGTGCCTGAACGAAGCGGGCTACTCCGCTACCGGCGATGCCTTCAAGTACATCAACAAGGTGCGCGGGCGTGCGGGCCTGAGTCCCCTCACCGCCGCTACCACGCCTGACCAGGCCGCCTTCCGCAAGGCCATGATGCAGGAGCGCCGCGTGGAGTTTGCCTTCGAGGGACTGCGCTGGCTGGACCTCGTGCGCTGGGGTAAGGCCGTGGAGGTGATGGATGCCTTCCTGAAGCAGCCGGAGAACGAGAACGGCCTGTACAAGATGGGCACCACCGACCGCTATCTGTATGCGATTCCCAGCCAGGAAATTGCCAATTACAACGACAAGTCCATTATGTGGCAGAATGACGGATTTTA
>ONKO01000021.1 GCA_900318445.1 uncultured Bacteroidales bacterium | reverse complement strand
CTGGGTGGCACGGCCCTGGGTAACCCAGGCGTCTTCGTCACCGCCAATGCCGTGGAGCACATACAGCACGGGATACTTGGCCTTGGAGGTCTCGTAACCGGCCGGAGTGTAGACGGTCAGTCGACGGTCAAAACCGGCGGTCTTGGAAGGATACCAAACCTTGGAAACGGTGCCGTGCGGAACCTTGTGAATGGCGTAGAGGTCGCTGCGCTCTCCTTTTGCGGGAACCAGCAGCACGCTGGTGAGGCTGGCGACGTCGCGGTTCACCCACATATTATGCGGGTCGATCTGGGAAACGCCGTCTACGCGGAAGGTGTAGTTGTACATGTCGGGGGCTACCACGAAAGGAGTTGTGTACTCCCATACGCCGCCCTTGCCTTCCTTGAGCTCACCCACGCCGGGAGCGTCGAAGGTCATCTTGTTGCCGTTAAACTCCACTTCCATTTTCTGGGTGGGGAGGAAGTCTCCGGTCACTTCTACCTTGATGGCCTTGGGAGCCTGAAAACGAAAAGTGACGGTACCGTCCTCATTGATGACGGGGGATTCTACGGACGGGCCGCCGTAGAGTGCCTGCTGGGCGTTGGCGCCGATGGCCATAGTCAGGGCTGCCAATGCAATAATGATTTTTTTCATATCAGTAATTTGTAATAATTGATGGCACAATGAACCGATACAAAATTACAAAGAAAGAAACGCACCCATAGGCTCCTTTTGTTCAATTTTTTTACTGCCGGTTCAATCATTCTTGGGATTGTCGAAAAGACTACTGTCCATCGACGTCCTGCGGGGCTTTGATGTCCGGACGGCGGCAGTTGCCGTGTAATGTAAGTTATTGAGTAGCTGATAGATACGGAATGACGGGTGCACCTGGAGGTGCACCCGTAGTTGCGTAACAATCTGATACTCAGCGCTTATAGCCTCACGCGCTTCTTCGGTGCAGGTCAGGTAGTGTGGCATAGCACCTGACCTGCAACCCGGAAGCGACCCAAAGGCGACCCGGAAGCGACCCGGAAGCAACCCAAAGGCGCGGGGAAGGGCCTAGAACTGCTTGATCATCCAGTCCATCGGCGAGCCCTCGGAGTAGTCGTCGAGGAGGGGGACCCAGGAGAAGTGAGCCATCATGGGGGAGACGCCCCAGCGGATGAGGTCTTCGTCGGAGTAGATGAGGACCTTGTCTTCGGTGGCACCCAGGCGCCTGCGGGCTTCGGAGTAGGCGTAGGTGCTGGCTACCTTGCAGGTGTTGTCTGAAGAGGCGTGCACGAAGTACATGGGCAGGTTTACGAACGCTTCCACGTCCATGGGCCCGGGAACCATGTCCTGTCCGTCCCAGTGGTAAACGGCCTGGCTGCTTTTCCAGACCTTCTCCACATCATCCGTGAACTGGCCGGGGTACTTTTCCTCCACCTTGTGGATGGGGACGATGGGGTCCATGGCGCAGCAGGGGATGGCTCCCTTGAAACGGTTTGCAAACTGCATCATGAAGCGCATGGTGCAGCCGCCGCCACTGGAGGCGCCGGCGCAGAAGAGACGGCTGCCGTCCACGGTACCATCGGCAATGAGCGTGTCGATGAAGGCCATCTGCAGGGCGTTGTTGCGGTCGATTCGCTCGATCTTCTCCGGGAAGAGCGACGCGCTGTAGTGGTAGTTGGGGTTGGCGATGGCGAACACCAGGGCGGCGCAGGGGATTCCCTCTTTCGCCAGGGAAACCAGGCAGCGGTTGGCGGTTGCGACGGTCATCATGTCTTTGTCGTACTCGCCGCCGCCGATCTGCCATACCAGAAGCGGGACATTCTTGAGGACATTGCCTTTGGCATCCTTGGGCAGGTGCAGCATGTATTCGCGGGTGAGACCGCCGAAGCTGAACTCTCCGTGGATGCAGTCGTCGAGGACGGCGATATGTTCGGCCGATACCTGGGCGGGCGTTACGTTCAGGGCCGAATCGGCCGCGCAGTGCAGTTCCCAGGGAAGGCGCTTGAACCAGCCTTCGGCCCGTCCGTTCTTGTTGAAGGGTTTAGCCTCGATGCGGAGGACGTTTCCCTTGCGGGAGACGGTGATGCCGTCGTCCTCGTAAGGCTGGGCGGGCTTTCCCGTAGCGGCGTCCACAAAGGCGCCGGAGACGTTGTTCACAAGGTCGAAGTCTGCGGCGGTGAGCCCGCGCAGGGAAGCGGCGTTACGTACGGTAATCTCAATGGCGTCTACCAGCATGCCGTAGTCTCCCACTTCGGCCATGATTTCTACCTTCTCCACCTGGGCAGAAGGCTTAGGGCCGCAAGCTGCAACCAGCAGTGCGGCCCCAAGGAAGAAAGATTTATGCATATTAGATGGTAACATCGGTTTTGACGCGGATATCGTCGGAGGCAGAGCCCACGAGAATCTGGAGTTTGCCGTGCTCAAGATCCCAGGCGTTCACGGTCTCGTTCCAGTAGCGGAGGTCCTTCACGGGAACGGTGAGGGTGACAGTCTTGGTTTCTCCGGCGGCAAGGGATACGCGCTGGAAGGCCTTGAGTTCCTTCACGGGCCACTCGACCTTGGCCTCGGGACGGCTTACATAGAGCTGGACCACTTCATCGGCCGGCATCCCGCCCTCGTTCTTCAGGGTGAAGGTAACCTTGACGGCGTCCTTGGAAGCGACGGCCTTGGCTTCACCGTAGGCGAAGTTCACGTAGGAGAGGCCGTGGCCGAAGGCGTACATGGGCTCTACGTTCTTGGTGTCGAACCAGCGGTAGCCCACATAGAAGCGCTCGGTGTACTTGGAGACGGGCTTGGGCATGGCGTCGATGAGTTTCTGGCGCTCCTCACGGGACATCTTGAGGACGTCGGGCCGATAGAGGAGGGAGAAGAGGTCTCCGCCGGCGTTCTTGTCGGGGAAGTTACCCATGGCGAAAGCGGGGGAGTCCTCGAGCTGCTTGGGGAAGGTGAAGGGCAGTTTGCCGGAAGGGGCGATGTCTCCGAAGAGAACCTGGGCAAGGGCAGTACCGCCTTCGGTGCCGTTCCACCAGCCCTGTACGATGGCAGGGGAAGCGGGCTCCAGCACCTGGAGGTCGGTGGGACCGCCACTGATGAGGACGGTAGCAAGGTTGGCGTTGGCCGCGTAGAGGGCCTGGACCAGTTCTTCCTGGCCGCAGGGGAGTTTGATGTCCTTACGGTCGCTGCCTTCGGTCTCGATGCTCTTGTTGGTGCCGCCGAAGAAGATGACAAGGTCGGCTTCCTTGGCAAGGGCTACGGCCTCGGCGAGGAGAGCGGGATCGGCGGGTTCGTCAATAGCCGATGCTTCCAGCGGATTGGCCTTGGCGGGAGCGGGTCCCCAGCGGCGGCCCGGGAAGTTCTTGTAACCGGGAGCATAGCAGATTTCTACGCCGGCCTCGGCGGCACGCTTCTGGATGCCCTGGAGGGGCGTTACCTCATAGAGAGCCTTGACGCCGGCGCCCATACCGCCGCTCTGGGTCTTGAGGACGGCATTCTGGCCGATGACGGCGATCTTCTTCACGTCCTTCGAAACGGGGAGGATTCCCTCGTTCTTGAGGAGGACGATGCTCTTCTGAGCCACCTGCAGGGCAATGTCCTGGCACTCGGGCTGGGAGGTCATGACAGTGTTGGCGACATCGGCCGGAACGGGCTCGATGGCATAGCGGACGCGCAGGATCTGGCGCACTTTCTCGTCGACGAGGTCCTCGGTGAGGGCGCCGGTGGCGATGGAGTCAATGACGGGCTGGCCCAGGTAGTTGGAGCCGGTCATTTGGACGTTGAGGCCGTGGAGCATGGCGCCCATGGTGCTGTGCGTTCCGCCCCAGTCGGAGACGGTGAAGCCCTTGAAGCCCCATTCGCCGCGGAGGATTTCGTTGAGAAGGTGCTCGTTCTCGGAGCAGTAGTCACCGTTTACCTTATTATATGCGGGCATCACGCTCATGGCACCGCCTTCGACGATGGCGCGCTCGAAGGGCTTGAGGTAGATTTCACGAAGGGTGCGCTCGTCCAGCTGGGCGTCTACGCTGCCGCGGTTGGTTTCCTGGTTGTTCACGGCGAAGTGCTTGATACATACGGCCGTGCCTTCATCCTGGCAGCCCTTGGTGTATTCGAGGGCGAGGGCGGCGGAGAGAATGGGATCCTCGGAGAGGTACTCGTAGGTGCGGCCGCCAACGGGCAGGCGCTGGATGTTTACGGCCGGGCCCAGGATGACGTCCTTGCCTCTCAGACGGGCTTCTTTACCCATGCCGCTGCCGTACTTGTAGGCGAGTTCCTCGCTCCAGGTGGCGGCGAGGGCGCTGCCGGTAGGGAAGTAGGTGGCGCTGTCCAGCGTCCAGCCGGCGCTCTGGAAGCCGTTGGGGACGCCTTCCTCGCGGATGCCGAAGGGACCGTCGGCATAGTTCATGTCGGCGATGCCCAGGCGCTCGACGCCGGCCGACGACATGTTGGTCTTGGAGTGAAGCATGTTTACCTTCTCCTCCAGGGTCATCTGGGCGATGATGGCATTGATTTTTTTGTCGTTGACGGTGAGCTTGTCCTGGGGGGACAGGGGACCGCCGCAGGCTGCCAGGACGGCGGCCGATGCGATGAATAAGAATACTTTTTTCATATAGTTGATTTGTGGTTATTTGAACAGGGTGGGGGCGAGGGCTTCGAGGTCGGCCCGCCAGGTGGTCCAGCTGTGGCCGGCCTGGGCGTTCTCCATGTAGTCGAACTTGAGACCGTCCTTCAGAAGCTGTGCGCGGGTGTTTTCGCAGTTCTTGTAGGCGATGTCAGCGGGGCCGCCCTGGGTGAAGACGAGGGCTTTGAACTGCTTGTTCATCTTGGCGGCGTTCTTTTTCACGCCCAGGCGCTCGCTTTCTTTGGCGGGATCCTGGCCGGGCATGAGGGAAGAGCTCAGGACCCAGACGTAGGTGAACATATCGGGGTTGTTGAAGGCGACTTCCATGGTTTCCATGCCGCCCATCGAGAGACCGGCGACGGCGCGGCTGGCGGCATCGGCCTTTACATTATAGTTGGCTTCGATGAAGGGGATGATGCTTTCTACCATATCCTGGGCGAAGGGGGGAACCTCGTTCTGAACGGGGATGGTGCCGTTGGGCATGACCACAATCATGGGGACCATCTTGCCCTCTGCGAGGAGGTTGTCGAGGATGAAGCCGGCGGCGCCTACGCCGGGCCAGGAGGCGTCGTTGTCTCCGCCGCCGTGGATGAGGTAGAGGACAGGGAGTTTTTGGGCCGATTTCTCATAACCGGCCGGGGTCCAGACGTGGAGGCGGCGCATTTGCTTCAGATTCTTAGAGTAGTAGTAACGCTGGGCTACGGCGCCGTGGGGAACGTCCTTGATGTAGCCGGGGCCCACGGTGAGGAGGCTGGCCTGCTCGGCGCTGAGGGGTGCCTTGGGATCCTGCACCTTGACGCCGTCTACGGTGAAGCTGTAACGGAAGCAGCCTTCTCCAAGGCCCTGGCAGAGGCCTTTCCAGACGCCGTTTTCGGCCTTTTCAAACTTGACGGGCTTGTCCCAGGGGAGGTCTCCGGAGACGGAAACCTGGCTGGCCTTGGGGGCGTAGATCTGGAACAGGACGTCTCCGTTAGGGAACACGCGGGTGCTCTGGAGAGTGTCGTTGGGCGTGGGCTGGCGCATCCAGCCCTGGGCCTGTGCTGCAACAGTGGCGGCAAGGAGGACGGTTAAGGTAAGGATCTTTTTCATTGTGGTTGTTTGTTTGCACAAAGATAACACATCCTTCCCACGCGGGCTGTTTGCTCAGTTCAAATGTTTGCCGTTTTGTTCAAACCGTCCGGGCGCATCATCTCGATTTGTAATTCTTTGACGAAGCAATAACGCGTTTTTCCCGGTTTTTCGCGTTATACGTCCTCCTCAACCTGGACCTATAACGCGTTTTCCTGGGAAAAACGCGTTATACGTTCCAGGCAGGACAAGAAAACGTAATCATAATTGCTTCCCATCCATAGAAAAGCCATCAATGACGGGGAAAGGATATTAGTATGGTTCCGGCATCAATTGCGAGGTGGCGCAAATTGTGTAAGAATTATCCAAGCAAGAATTGTAAACATATAGCCCATTATCGAAACAGGCCTTGAGAATTTGTTTTTCGTCTTTTTTATAGATACGTTTTACCTGATAAGTATCAGCGCCAATGCTATCTAAGTAGTGGCGCTTAAATCTCATAAAGTTTCCTTTTGCCATTTTTTCAATACTCCTGCTACTCGTAAACGAATCATATGTGAATACTTTGGGAATATCTATACTTTGATTTTGGTTTAGAAGAGCATACAAGAAATCTCCATAACTTCTATAATCGTTTCTATAGTATTCATAGTAAACGCGATCACGGACGACTTGGTTTAGTTCAATCTTATACTGGTTATTGCCAATTGGGAACACGATACATCCGACATCAAATCTATCGCTACTCAGGTTATTAATAAAAGACTGTGGGTAATGTGGCGTATAAGTACATCCGTAGAATATCGTGGCTAAAAGTAAGCAATGAAATAATTTATCCATAGGCACTATTTCTTAGGGTTTATCCATGAATTTTTATTAATTGGCTTCCCTCCATATTCGTATCTTAGAGGTTTCTTTGTCTTATATCGAATGCGGTTCTCAAAATTTACAGCTCGTACTTCTGAAGCAACGGCTTACTTGTTGTGGCTCAGTATATTTACCGTATGCATGTATACGTATAACGCACTTTTGGCCCTTTTTCGCGTTATTGGTCCCTTCTGGGTGTGACGTATAACGCACTTTTCCGGCAAAAACGCGTTATTGCCCTTGTTCGTAGCAGGGCATTTCTCCGTCCAGGCTTGTAGTTACTCGAGCCCAGTCCAAAGGGAATAAAATCAGAACGAGTAGAAGTCCTTTCCGTATGAATTTACCGTGAGACATTAAATAACTCGATTAGGCTTCCAAATAAATTACGGCATCTGTTGATTCATTATGTCTATATATAGGTAATCAATTTGATTACGTATACTTCTCAAAATCATTCTATTCTTTAGTGACTTTTCTTGTTCATTCACTCCATAATAGACAAAAGACCAGAATTGCTCGTTCTCTTCTTTGGTCTTCTTATTTAGACATATAACAATACTGCAAGGGTCCTCTTTTAGTAACTCCCGTATAACTCTTTGTAAAGATATGCCCGCTTCGGAACTGGGGAGATAGGCTGATGAAGAAAGATCTGTAATCTTATTTATGAAAGCGTCTCTATTGATTTGTTTCGAATTGTATAATAGCCCTAGCAATAACTCACCAGCATTCGTGGTTTTATGCACTTTTCGATAAATTCTAGTTTCTATTTCCGCACACATCAGGCCGAAATCCGTATAGTTAGAGGGAACTGTCTCAAAAAGAAGGCTATCATTTCTTTGCTCACTTGTCAACTCATTATAGACTATTTCGGCCTTTTTATGTGCTTTTGAGATTTGGCGATGCCATGACATTATTTCATCCCCTTGCCAGTAAAAATTATCCTGAGTACTGTATATATATTTGTCAATGAGATGAAATAAAGACTGCTCATCTGTCATGTGTTTTCCATTATACTGCGTTCCAAACCTTTCTCCTAACAGTACCACGACCTCCTTTTTATTCTTGAACGAGATCATAATCGCTGTTCTAAAGTCCATGCTGCACGAATCATTGCAGGGCTTTAAGCTATTAATCTCATTTACAAGTTGCTTTATGACAATTCTGTCTGAGATAACTGTATCACGACCATTGCGCATAACATCTTCAACCGTATGCATTCCATGGGTGAATTCGATTCCTCTAGACATCCCGTAGACTGTTACCCGCTCTACCTGTTCCAGTTTTATTCTCCCATTTGTGCAGGAAACTAAAAAAAGACACAGGTAGAATGCTATCAATATTTTTGCATGGAAAGGCTTTACCATCTGTGACTTCGACTAATGTTTTTTTTCTCGTAATACGTCGTCGCATAGTCATCAATTATATTTGATGTGGCGCCGACTGTTAAAACTGTTTTCCCTCGATGATTTGTACGCGTAACTTGCCCTCGTTTAATTTCTCCATTTGCAAAAGCCGAAAGTTGTTCGGAACCAGTTATCACACGTTTTTCTTCTTGATTTGCGTAGTCTTTGTCTTTTATGGCTCTACGGCTAGAATGCGCTTTTGTATTGGTTAAATCATCGTAGACATGATCTGCTTCATGGTTAGCGATTTCCGCAAAAGTACTGAATATAATGGACAAAACAAAGGCTTCTTTTATAACAAAGCTCTGAAGAACCTTCACGCTCGTGCGAAAGTTTTCGCATTTGTTCAAACCATTTGATAATTATTCGGGATTGTCTAACTTTGACCTGTTCAATAACACTAAAAGCTTATGAAACGTCTTTTCCTTGTTGCCTCGTTGCTGACGCTTGCCATGGCAGCATCGGCCCAGCAGGCCCTCGGCCCGGGAACGGGCATCGTCTCCCCGGAGATCAATCCCGACAACACCGTCACTTTCCGTTATCACAACCCCAAAGCAAAGGTGGTGCAGGTGACCGGAGACTTCCTTCCCAGCCGCCCCATCGAGGTGGATATCAACGGCCAGAAGATGGTGTATAACGCACCGGGCGTGGCGGACCTCCAGGAAGGGCCCGGCGGCGTGTGGACGTACACATCGGCCCCCCTCACGGGAGAACTCTATTCCTACAGCTTCCTGGTGGACGGTCACCGGGAGATGGACCCTTCCAACGTGCATCAGAACCGGGATGTGGCTACCTGGACCAATATCTTCACCCTCAGCGCCAGGCCCGGCGATGCCGGCTGGTACTATGAGGTGCACAACGTGCCGCACGGCTCCGTGTCGCACGTGTGGTATGACAGCCCTACTTTGAATAGCCAGCGCCGCATGACGGTGTATACCCCGGCCGGTTACGAAAGCGGCAACCAGCATTATCCCGTTCTGTATCTCCTGCACGGCAGCGGCGGCGACGAGGATGCCTGGGCCGACCTGGGCCGTACGGCCCAAATCATGGACAACCTCATTGCAGAGGGGAAGGCCAAGCCGATGATTGTGGTGATGCCCAATGGCGTGTGGTTCAATCAAGCAGCTCCTGGTGCGGCCGTGAACAACTTCCAGCCCACCATGGCCAACAGCCGCAGCCAGAGCACCAAGGAGATTGAAGACAGTTTCCCGGATGTCATGAACTTTGTGGAGAAGCACTACCGCGTGGCCAAAGGCTATTCCAATACGGCTGTAGCCGGTCTTTCCATGGGCGGCCGCCAGAGCTGCATGCTGTCCCTGCACTACCCGGATACGTTTGGCTATGTGGGCCTGTTCAGCGGCGTGGGTGCCATCGAGGGCAACGAAGAAGGCTTCGCCAAGGTGTTTGCTTACGAACCCAAGTTGTACTGGATTGCCTGTGGCAAGGCCGACGGCGTCATGGTGAATGCCAAGCGCCTCAAGGAGTGGCTGGACTTCCAGGGCTTCAAGGCCGAGATGTACGAGAGCGAAGGCGGCCACATCTGGCGCAACTGGCGCGTATACCTCACGATGTTCGCCCAGCGCCTCTTCAAGCAGCAGCCCAAGGCACCCAAGCCCGTGCGCATGTCATCGGCCAATAATGGCGATGTTGACTTTTAACGCTGATTATTAAGTGATTAGGTTTTTCTCTTTAGGCTGATCGGCCTAAAGAGAATTTTTTAAAACGTTGTAGGATAATGAGTTATAGAAAAGCGACAATTTTGCTAGGGGCGGCGGTGTGCTGCGTGGCGTGCGGGTCCAGATGGGAGAAGGTGGAGGCCGATGGTTATTTCCTGGTGGAGCAGCGGGGCGGTGCCACGCTGGGCCTTAGTGAGGGAACCAGTCTTCTGGAAAACCGCGGCTATGCGTTTAAGGATTTGAACCGCAATGGTATTCTGGACCCGTATGAAGACTGGCGCCTGAGTGCGTTGGAGCGGGCGAAGAACCTGGCTACACAGCTGTCGGTGGAGGAAATTGCCGGCCTTATGCTCTACAGCAGCCATCAGGCGGTTCCCGGAAGTGCGTATGGGTTTGGACGGGCTTCCTATTCCAATCCGGACCACAATGCCTGGGACCTTACAGACCAGCAAAAGAAGTTCCTCAAGGAGGATAACCTTAGGGCGGTTCTCATGACCACCGTGGAGAGTCCGGAGGTGGCTGCCCGTTGGAACAATGCCCTGCAGGCCTATGTGGAAGGGCTGGGACACGGTATTCCGGTGAATATTTCTTCCGACCCCCGCAATGAGACATCGGCCACAGCGGAATTTAATATGGGAGCAGGGGGAAAGATTTCCCTTTGGCCTACGCCGCTGGGACTGGCTGCGACGTTTGACCCTTCGCTGGTGAAGGAGTTTGGATCCATTGCTTCGCGGGAGTACAGGGCGCTGGGCATTGCGACGGCGCTGTCTCCGCAGATAGACCTGGCTACGGAGCCCCGCTGGAGCCGCTTTAGCGGTACTTTTGGCGAGGACTTTGCGCTGGATAGAGACATGGCACGCGCATATGTAGACGGCTTCCAGAGCTCCGGAGACGGGGGCTGGGGCCCGGAGAGCGTGAATGCCATGGTGAAGCATTGGCCCTCTGGCGGCCCCGAGGAAGGCGGCCGTGACGCTCATTTTAATTATGGCAAGTATGCCGTGTATCCGGGCAATAACCTGAAGACGCACCTGGTGCCGTTTGTGGACGGCGCCTTTGCGCTGGAAGGCGGAACAGGGATGGCTGCGGCCGTGATGCCGTATTATACCATCACCTATGGCCGGGATCCTTCCGGTAAGAATGTGGGTAACAACTTTAGCCATTGGATTGTTCAGGAACTACTAAGAGATAAATATGGCTTTGGCGGTGTGGTTTGCACCGACTGGAACATTACCTATGATAATAAGGCCATCGAGGCCTTTGACGGCAAATGCTGGGGTGTGGAGGAACTCACCGTGGCGGAGCGTCACTATGAAGTGCTCAAGGCTGGCGTGGACCAGTTTGGCGGCAACAACGACAAAGGCCCCGTGCTGGAAGCGTATGAGATGTGGGTCCGTGACTTTGGCAAGAAGGCGGCCCGGGAGCGTTTTGAGGCATCGGCCATACGCCTTCTGCTCAACTACTTCCGCACCGGACTGTTCGAGAACCCGTATACTTCGCCGGCGGTGGCTACAGAGGTGGTGGGTAATCCGGAGTTCATGGCCAAGGGCTATGAGGCGCAGGTGAAATCCATCGTGCTGGCCAAGAACCACGCATCGGCGCTTCCTTTCCCTTTGGGTGCAAAGGTGTATGTGCCCAAACGGCTGTATCCGCAGCTGCCCGGCATGTTTGGCATGTCCATGGGGGCGCCGGCTCACTGGGATTATCCCGCCACGCGAGCGCTGGTGGAGAGCCATTTTGAGTGGGCCGATACCCCGGAGGAGGCCGATTTCGCCCTGGTGCTCATCCAGGAGCCTTCTTCCGGCAGCGGCTACGACGTAGCAGATAGGGCCCGCGGAGGCAACGGCTATGTGCCCATCAGCCTGCAGTACAGACCGTATAAGGCCGATTTCGCCCGCGCGGAGTCCCTCGCCGGAGGTGACCCCAAGGAGCCTTTTTCCAACCGTTCGTACAAGGGGAAGACCGTTCGCACGCTCAACGAGAGCGACCTGGACCTGGTGATGGACACCCGCCGCAAGATGGGCGACAAGCCCGTGGTGGTGGCGGTGAACCTCACGCGCCCGGCGGTGCTGTCGGAGGTCGAACCTTATGCCGATGCCATCCTCCTGTGCTTCGGCGTGCAGAACCAGGCGCTGCTGGATGTGATTGGGGGCGTGGAACCATCGGCCCTCCTCCCTATGCAGATGCCGGCCGATATGAGGACGGTGGAAGAGCAGTGCGAGGACGTGGGGCGGGACATGCGGCCGCTGGTAGACGCCGACGGCCATGCATGGGACTTTGGCTTTGGCCTCAATTGGAACGGCCCCATCTCCGACGCTCGCACGGCCCGGTATGTCGATTCGTCGCAACTAACAGATTAATAAATACTTACATTTTTCTCTTTAGGCTGATCGGCCTAAAGAGAATTTTTTAAAACGTTGTAGGACAATGAATTACAAAGTTTCGACAATTGGGCTGGGAGTGGCGCTGTGCGTGGCGTGCAGCCAGCCGGGACAGGTGAAGGTGAGCGGCGGCGTGCTGCAGGGTGTGCCGTCGGAGAAAGAGGGTGTGACGGTGTTCAGGGGGGTGCGGTATGCCGAGGCTCCGGTGGGAGAGCTTCGGTGGCAGGCTCCGCAGCCGGTAAAGCCCTGGAAGGGAGTTATGACCTGTGATACGTTCGGGCCTGTTTCCTGGCAGCGGGGCAATGCTCCCGGAACGTTCTATGGGGATGAATTTTACTGGGAAGGCAATCCTGAAATGAGCGAGGACTGCCTGTTCCTGAACGTATGGGCTCCTACGGAGACGCTGGGGAACAAGAGCGCCAAGCTGCCGGTAGCGTTCTGGATTCATGGCGGTGCCTTTATGAACGGTTATGGCAACGAGGTTACCATGAGCGGAGAAGAGTGGGCTTCCCGAGGCGTGATTCTGGTTACCATTAACTATCGTTTGGGCATTCTGGGCTTCCTGAGTCATCCGGAACTCACGGCCGAGCAGGGCCAGAGCGGCAACTACGGTCTCATGGACCAGATCGCGGCCCTTAAGTGGGTCCGTGATAACATTGCAGCCTTTGGCGGAGACCCGTCCAATATTACCATCTTTGGACAGAGCGCTGGTGCCATGAGCGTAAAGGATCTTCTCATCTCTCCGGAGGCGAAGGACCTCATTGCCAAGGCCATTATCCAGAGCGGCGGCGGCCTGGGAACGCGCGGCCTGGCTCCGATGGCCGGCGTGAAGCAGGAATTCTACGATGCGCAGGGTAAGGCGCTGATGGACAAAGCCGGGTATACCACACTGGCTGCCATGCGGGAAGCGCCGGCAGAGGAAGTGTTCGCCGCCGGCTTTGCCATGCTTTCTCCGCACAATGACGGAAAGGTGCTCACTGAGACCTTCGACGAGGCAGTTTACGACGGTTTCATGGCGCAGGTGCCCATTCTCATCGGCTATAATAAGGATGATATGGGCATGCTGGCCGGCGCGTCGGTGGACCGCTTCTGCGCGGTACGGGATTCCCTGGGATGCCCCGTGTACGAGTATGAGTTTCGCCGGGAGCTTCCCACCGACGAGGCGCATCCGGCATCGGCCGCCGGCGCTTTCCACTCGGCCGAACTGTGGTACACCTTCGGGACGCTTTCCCGCAGCTGGCGTCCCTTCACGGAGGCCGATTATGCGCTGAGCGCCCGCATGGTAGATGCCTGGACGGCTTTCTGCCGCGACGGAAATCCCGGCTGGCCCGCTTATAAGCACGACCAGCCGTTCAAACAGGATTTTGATATCGATTAAAGGACGGGCAGCAGATACTCCCAGATGAGATTGATCTCTTCTTGCATGGCAGGGATGTTGGCAGTGGTTACCACTACAGCATCCCTGTCGGGTATAATAATGATGTACTGGCCGTTGGCACCATCGGCCCGGAAGGCGTTGTGGCGGCAGCGCCACATCTGGTAGCCGTAGCCCTGCACCCAGTCGCTGGTCTCTTTGCTGAAGAAGGCGTTGTCGGGGTCCTGGGCCAGGATTTCGTTCATCTTGCGCTCGTTGATGCCGGCGTTGATGCAGGGGACCTGCGCCTTGGACATCTCGGCCACCCACGCTGCGGGGATGACCTGCTTGCCGCCGAACTGGCCGCCGCTGAGGAGGCAGAGGCCCATTCTGGCCATATCTTCCGTGTGCAGGTACAGGCCCCAGCCACCGGTGTTGATGCCGGCGGGGCTCTCCAGCCAGTGCGGCTTTTCTATGCCGAGGGGCTTCCACAGGCGCGGTTCCAGGTAATCCACTACCTTTTCTCCCGTTACCTTTTGTACGGCGGCGGAGAGAAGGTACGTGCCCAGGCTGTTGTAGCAGTAGCAGGTGCCGGGCTCGTAGTCGATGGGCCATTCCATGAAGCCGCGGATCCAGTCTCCGTTTCCGCTGCGGATGCTGCCGGTGGGGTCCTTGCCATGGCCGGAGTTCATGGTGAGAAGGTTGCGGATGGTGACATCGGCCAAAAACGCCTGCGGAGCCTCGGGTACGCTCTCCGGGAAGAGGTCCACGATTTTGTCTTCCAGGTGGAGGAGGCCTTCCTCGATGGCAAAGCCCACGGCCGTGGCGGTGAAGGTTTTGCTCACGGAATGCATGACGTGGGCGGTGTCGGGCGCTATCTGTTTTTCTAACAGTACTTTACCGCTTTTGAGAACCATGATGCTGTGGAGCTCTTCGTGGTGCTCCTCCACGGCTGCGAGGTAGCTGGCGAAGGCTTCCTGCTGCTCCGTTGTGGCCTTGCCGCGGGGAAGCGGGCCGCCGGTGGTGCAGGCAGCGCACAGAAGAAGGATGAGCGAAACTTTGTAATTCATTGGTTATTAGTGTTATAGGTTTTTCTCTTTAGGCCGATGAGCCTAAAGAGAAAAAGTTAAGTGTTTCAAAACCAGCGTTTTTCGGCGGTTCGGTTGTAGATGTTGAAGCGCCAGGTGATGCCCAGGTCGAAGTTGTTGATGCGGTCGTGGTTGTCGCGGAACCAGACGGCGTGCAGGCGCAGGTGGTCTCCGCCAAGCGGGAAGAACTCCACGCCGGCGCCGTAGTAGAAGTAGTCGTTGCCGGCCGGGAGGATGAGGTCGTAGGAGGTGCCGGAGGCATCTACATTGGAGGCGTCGTTGCGCTCATAGCCCACCTTGGTGCAGAGATTCCACTTACCGAGGGTGAGGATGGCCTTGCCGATGAGGGTCCAGTCGGAGAAGAAAAAGCGCTTTTGCTGGAACGAGGCACGGTTGATGAAGTCTACATCCAGGGCCAGAGGGCCCATGAAGAAGCGGTTTCCAAGCGCAATCCAGTTCATCATGCGGGTGGTCTCGTCCTCTACGTAGTTATAGCTCCAGGTGGTTTTCCAGTTGGGGCCGATGTGGCCGTTCCAGTACAGATTGTATGAGTAGGCGTTCTGCTTGGCCGGCGAGATGGGGGAGGGACAGAACTGCAGCACAATGTTCTGGCCCGGGGCGGGCGTAAAGGTGACATTGACACCAAATGCGTAGTATTGGTACCAGTTGTTCACGAACGTGCCGTAGTAGTAAACGTCGATAGGGGCCGAATCCACCTCATAGGTGCCCACCAGGATGGCTTGTTTTCCCGCCGTGACCGACCACTTGGGGTGGAACTGGTATTTGAGCCAGAGGAAGTCCGTGGCATTGAACGGGTTTTGGTCGTCGATCTTCTTGTTCAGGCGCTGCCGCACGCGGAAGGTGAGTTTGTCGGAAATCTGCCCCAGCATGTGCAGGTTGAGGTAGTCTCCCTGAAAGTGGCTGTTGTATTCTCCGGGCTTCCAGTCCTGGTGGAAGGACGCGCGGGTGTCGACGTAAATCTTGTCAATGTGGGTTTGCTGGGCGCTGAGAATGGCCGAAGAGGCCAAAAGGCCGATGACAATGCTGCAGAGGGTGCGTCTCATAGTAACAGGTTACAGAGGTTGTATGTTCACGGTGTGGCCGGCATACTCCTGTACGGCCTCCCGGTGGGAGATGAACAGGATGGTCTTTTTTCCGTGGTATTTTGTGTGGAGGTTGTCAAGGAGCTGTTTCTCGGTGCCGGGGTCGAGGGCCGATGTAGACTCGTCCAGGATGAGGACGCCTCCTTTTCGGAGAAGGGCCCTGGCGATGGCCACCCGCTGGGCCTGCCCTTCGGAAAGGCCGCTGCCGGTTTCTCCGCAGGGTGTGTCCAGCCCGTCGGGAAGGTCCCGGACAAAGCCGGCCATAGCGGTCTCAAGGGCCTCCTGCATCTCTTTTTCACTAGCCGATGGTGCCGCGAGAAGAAGGTTACTGCGGATAGTGCCGGAGAGGAGGGAATTGCCCTGGGGAATATACATGAAATTGCCTCGGAGGGCGCTCCCGGCAGGGAAGTGGCCGATGGTAACGCTGCCTTCCTGGGGTTTCAGGAGGCCCAGGATAAGGCGGATGAGGGTGCTTTTTCCGGCGCCGGTGGGCCCGGTGATGACCGTCATTTCCCCGGCGGGGAACTCGGCGGAGAAGTCCTTGAGGACCGGCTGCGAAAGGCCGGGATAGGCGTAGGTGACCTCATGGACGCTCACCTCGGGGGCTTCGGGGAGCCGGCGCTCCTTTTCCAGCGGTTCTTCCTCCAGTTCCTCCAGGTCCATGAGGCGCTCGATGGAGGTGATGGCCTGGATGAAGGCGGGAATCTGGCGGCCCAGCTCCGCGATGGGCCGCTGCACCTGGCCCACTAGCTGCAGGAAGGCCGTCATGGTGCCGTATGTGACGGAGCCGGCGCGGATGCCCACGACGCCCCAGAGGAACGCGGCTGCGTGCCCGGCCTGGAACCCGAAGAACATGAGCCCGCGGGCTACTGCGTTGTAATTAAGGCGTTTACGGGTTGAGTTCTCGACATCGGCCTGTATCCAGCCAAACTTCTGCAGCACGCGTTCCACGCTGGTGAGAGTGAGAACCAGTACCCGGTGCTGCAGGCTTTCCTGCATGAGCTGCTGCAGCTCGCTCTCCCGTGCACGGATGGACGCCATGAGCGAGCGAAGCTGCCGGAAGAAGAGCTTGGAGCCAAAGACGGTGGCGCACATGAGGATGAGGAGCATCCACAGGAGGCCGGGCGCCAGCACCAGGAAATAGACGCTGGCGGCGAGAAGCTGAAGGAGAGTGATGGCAAGGCCGGGAATGCGGTCGGTGACAAGCTCTGCCACCACGCGGATGTCTTCCTCCAGGCGGTTGACGGTGTCTCCCGAGAGATAACGCTCGCGCCCGTCCCATCGGCTCCTCAGAACATGGGAGAAGAGGTCCCTGCGAAGGAGGTTCTGCGCCTTGACAAGGCTGTAGGCGTTCCACCAGTTGGCGGCGACAACGGCCGTGAGCTGCAGGGCCAGGATGCCGATGAAAAGGCCGATGGCAGGGCCCAGGGGCTGGGGCTTTACGCCCGTTGCAATGTCGATGAGGTATTTGCTGGCCCAGACGAAGCTGAGCGAGGCGCCAATGCGGACAAGGCCGATGAGAATGCTCACGCACGCCCTCCACCTTACCGGTGCGGACATGCTCCAAAGCGTCCTGAGGATGGGCCCTGTCTTTTTCATGCGACTACTCTTCCAGCGCGACTCCCTGCTCCACCCACACGGAGACGAGTTTGTCTACGTCTGCGGCGGCTACCTCAGGGGTGACGTCGTATTTGTCCAGGAGAAGCTTCACCAAGTCTTCTTTGGTGAATTCCTTCCCGCTCACTTCCTTCCAGAGGTAAGCGGCGCTCTCGTTGAGCGAGAGCATCTTGTTAAAATTGACCTGTGCCAGGCCTTCGCCTACCACTACGTATTCTCCGCAAATCTGGCGAAGGATGAATCCCTCTTTGATTTTCATAAAAACAGTCTTCTATAAATTCCTAATATGTATCTTCTGAGCGGCCTCAGGCGCCGCCACCAGAGCCCGTTTCCGGGTTTGACCACGCGGGAGCCCCGTTCGATGGCCGTAACGGTGCCAAGGACATCGGCCACGGTGCAGCGCTCCACTCCCGCGAGGTTTCCGTCTCCCATGAGGGTGAGGCGGTCTCCTTCCTTCCCGATGAGCCGGTGGAGGACGTACCTGGGCCCGGGGAGACGTACGAGGAGCATGTCTCCCACGGCCACAGCGGGCATTTTCTTAAGGCGTACGCTGTCTTTTCCGCCCCGGATGAAGGGAAGCATGCTGGATCCCAGCGGCCGGAGTGTGACCTCCCGCCCTTCTTCCATGAGGGCGGCGGCATCCTCCAGGAGGATTTCGTTGGCGACGACGCGTTTATCCATTTGTCACGGTGTTATGGCAGAGCGTTGCCGCCGCTTCGTCGGGCAGGCATTCGAGGGTGTAGCAGGGGACGGAGGCGGCGAGGGCCTCGAGGGTGCGGTGCCAGCCATCGGCCAGTTCCCGGAAGGGACGGAAACCGCTGGCCGATGCCATGAGCGACGCGTAGGCCTGCAGCGTTCCGAGGCGCGTGATGCGGTTGAAGGGTGCCTGCTGAATGCGCACGACGGCGCCCACGGGGACGTCCTGGGCCTTGTAGCAGGGTGTTTTTCCGCTCCATGGGCTGCCGTATACGCGTGCGGTGCCGTCCGGCATGAGGCGGAGGATGGGGTTGTCGTCGTTGAGGAGCTCGGTGCCCGGTATGTGTTTGAGCCAGAGGGAGCTATGGGTGCTTTTTCCGGTGCCGCTCTTACCCAGAAAGAGGTAGCCTTTGCCACCGTTCATTACGACGGAGGAATGCATTTCCAGAAGGCCTTTATGGGCCGATGCAAACGCAAACAGCAGCATGAGCGCGTTGTTGAGGGCAAAGTGGCGGTCCCCCTGGCTGGTAAGGTGAAGCTGGGCACAGCGGAAATCGGGGGAGACTTTCATCTCTCCGGAAACCGGCAGACCGGGAAGCGCCCGCACGCAGAAGCGGAAGGCGCCGTCGGGATATTTGCCAATAGCAATCTCGGGAAAGCCGGGACCATCTTCTGTGGTATAGACGGGCGTGACGGGAAGAAGCGGCAGTGCCGGCACCATTTCAAGGGTAAAAAGGAGTTCTCCTTCTCCCTCTTCTTCCGGGGCTGAGAGGAAAGGATCCAGGTTGGAAGAGGCGGGCATGGGGCCCCTCACCTCAAAGCGGAAACCCGCTACCCGGTATGTGTGCTTTTCTTCCATAATCATACAAATCTACGCAGAAAAGGGCAAAAAAAAAAGCCCTACTGGGCTTTCTTCATGTCTATGGCGTCCTGGAACATTTGCACCAGCTGCTCTATCGAGTGCCCGATGTTATACTGCTCCATGTTTTTGACTAGTTTTTTCCCCATTTCCCAGCGGGCTTCGGGACGCGCAAGCCAGTAGTCGATACGGTTGGCAAGGGCTTCCGGGTTCTTTTTGGGGAACAAGCTGTGGCGGTCCAGGGCAAACTGGGAGGTACCGGTGCGGTTGCCCTCGGCAATGACGGGCACGACGCCCTGCTGCAGGGCTTCCATGATGGAGAGGCCTTCCACCTCAATGTCTGCGCAGTGGATGGCGAGGTCCGCTCCTGCTGCCAGTTCCCTGAGACCGTCGCGGTCCAGGAACTTGAACTGGACGGGATAGCGGAGGATACCTTCCTGCTCCAGGCGGTGAGCAATTTTCCGGTATTCCTGCTCCATGGGACCTTTCCCGGCCAGGGTGAGGCGGATTCGGCCGGCCGACTGGGCATATCGCATGGCTTCAAAGAGGGTTTGCTGGTCTTTTTCGCGGGAAAGCCGGCCGATGCAGATGACCTCCAGCGGGCGCTCCGGATCAAAGTACTCCTGCGGAGGAGTCTCGGGGCGGATGCACTTGTCGGGAATGACGCCGTTGGAGATGACGCGAAGTTCCGACTTGAAGTGGTAGCGGCGAAGACGGTCCTGTACGTTCTCGGTGGGGCACTGGACAATGAGGCAGTCGTTGAAGATGTACTTTCTCCAGAGTTTCATCATGAGGCGGTTGATGCCTTTCCAACCGCCCATGCCCAGGGAGGAGAAAATGTTCTCCGGGTGCAGGTGGTAGGTGCCGGTAACGGGCTTTCCCCATTTCTTAGCGGCCTTGATGGCCTTCCACTGCAGCACAAAGACTTCTTCGAGGTGCACGACATCGGCCCACTTCACGGCTTCTTCCACCTCCTCGAAGGTGGAGGCGGCGAAGGAGAATCCCTGCGAGTCAATGAGCGGCTGGAAGATGGGGAAGCGGAACTTCCTGAGCGGGTAGTCGGGTTTGGGGTCGTCTGGCCCGCAGCCACTGAGGATGCGTACCTCATGGCCGGCCTCGCGAAGGGCCTTCACCGTACGGCGGGCCGATGCCGAGAGACCGTTCCCCGTTATGTAGTAGTTATTGATTACAAAGAGGATTTTCATCTTTAAATACTTTTTGGAGCATGTCCTTGAACTCCTGGGTCCAGCCTTCGGGCCAGTCATGGGAGCCGGGATACACGGTGTAGCTGTGCGCGGTTATGAAGCTTCTGGGTAGCCGGACGCATCATGTCATTCTTGGCGGCGTAGAGGTAGAACCCGTAAGGAGGGTACTCGCGGTACTGCCTGCGAAGTTTTTTGTACAGCCCGTTGTAAAAACGCCAGCGATAGGGAACCGGCTTTCCAAGACCCCACATGTAGGGGGACATGGAGCCGATGTAGCCGAAGACGTCGGGGTGGTTGGCTCCGAGGTAGAGGCTCTGGTAACCGCCGATGGAAAGGCCGGCGACGGCGCGGTGGGCGCGGTCGGGGATGGTGCGGTAAACGCTGTCTACGTAAGCAACGACGTCCCTTGTGAAGCCTGTCTCCACGGCTCCGTCAATCTCGAAGATGCTTTCGAAGGCATCCTTGAAGCGGGCGTTGGCGTAGTCCTCGTCGTCGTTGTACTGGTTTACATTGGGCATTACGATGATGCATTCCTGAGCCAGCCCCTCTTTCCAGAGGCTGTCGGCGGTATGGTAAACTTCTCCAAAGCGGATCCAGGCGGTCTCGTAGCCGCGGGCTCCGTGCAGAAGGTAAAAGACAGGGTAGCGTTTGCCGGACTCGTAGTAGTTGGCCGGCAGGTACACAATCATGCGGCGCTCCGTGGGGCCCTTTACGCTGGAGGGATAGTGGTGTTCTTCCACCAGGTTTTGCGGGCAATACTCTCCGGGACGGATGGCAGGACCCGCAAAAAGGCGCTCTTTGTCGGCAAAGCGTATGACTCCGCAGGCATTGAGCGCCAATAGTGCTGAAAGAAGCAGTAAAAGTTTAGGTTTCAAAAGCTTGTTCTTAAGCCTCGGGGGCGAGGGTGGTGTAGACGTTGGTCACGTCTTCATCGTCCTCCAGCATGCCGGTAAGTTTGTCGAGGGTGGCACGCTGCTCGGCGGTTACTTCCTTGAGATCCACATTGGGGATTTGCTCGAAGCCGCCGGAGACGAGTTCGTAACCTTTTTCTTCAATGTACTTCTGGATTTGACCGTAGGCGGTGTAGTCTCCGTAGATGGAGATTTCCACGGTGACGTTCTCGTCCTCGTCTTCCACCTCCTGCTTGAAGACTTCCTCGGCGCCGAAGTCGATGAGTTCGAGCTCCAGTTCTTCTACGTCGATGGGCTTGGCGGGATCTTCCTTGATGCGGAACACGCACTTGTGGTCGAACATGAAAGCCACGCTGCCGCTGGTCTGGAGGGAGCCGCCGCACTTGGTGAAGTAGCTGCGGACGTTGGCTACGGTACGGGTATTATTGTCGGTAGCGGCCTCCACGAGGTAGGCGATGCCGAAGGGGCCGAAGCCCTCGTATACGATTTCCTTGAAATCTCCGGTTTTGGCCTCGGTGGCCTTCTTGATAGCGCGCTCGATGTTCTCCTTGGGCATCTGCTCGGACTTGGCCTCGGCGATGAGGGCGCGAAGGCGGGGGTTACCGGTTACTTCTGCTCCTCCCTGCTTGACGGCGATGGTGATTTCCTTGCCCAGTTTGGTGAAGGTTTTGGCCATGTGGCCCCAACGCTTCAGCTTGCGCTCTTTGCGGAATTCAAATGCTCTTCCCATAAATTACTCTGCAGTTTCGATGCGGGTGATGTACTTGTCAATTTCCATGGCCTCGGGAGCGTTGCCCCACTTGGTCTTGATGGTCTTGTAGAAGGAGAGTGCTTTTTCGGGCTCACCGTTAGCCTCGGCGGCGATGCCGGCCTTGAGGAGGTAGGCGGCGGCGAGGGCGTTGTCAACGGTGGCGGCGGCCTTCTCGTATGAGGCGATGGCCTTGCTGTACTGCTCCAGCTCTACGTAGGCGTCACCGGTGCAGGCCTGGGCGCGGGAGAGGAGGATGGGATCTTCGCCGTCGTACTTCTTGAGGGTGGCGATGGCATCCTCGAAGGCGCCGGTCTGGAGCTGGCAGATGCCGGTGTAGAGATACACGGCCTCGCCGGCCTTGGAGCCGTACTGCTTCAGGATATCGGCAAAACCGAGGTCGTTCTCGTCACCGCTGAGGGCCAGTTCGTACTCGCCCTGCTGGAACCACTGCTCGGCCTTGACCATCTGGTCTGTGGCCTGGGCCTTCTTCGGCTGCAGGTAGAAACGGTTGTATGCGAGCACGCCGAGGGCAACGACGAGCACGCAAATGACGCAGCAGTAGATGATTTTACCGTACTCTTTGAAGAAAAGTTCGGTTTTGGAGACGGCCTCAGCGACGTTCTGCTGACGCACTTCTTCTTCAGTTTTTGTAATTTTAGCCATATTGTAGTTGTTTCTAATTAGCGTTTGAGCCTGCAAATTTACAAAAAATATTATATATTTGCAATCTAAAGAAAGAAGCCCTTTTCCATGCCCTGCCTGAAGAAAATAGTGGTCCGGGATTTCCGGAACATCGCGTTCCAGGAGCTGTCCTTCAGCTCCAATGTCAACTGCATCAGCGGTAACAACGGGGAGGGGAAGACCAACCTTCTGGACGCCATCTACTACCTTTCCATGACGAAGAGCGCCTTCCCGGCGCCGGACCGTTACAACTTCCGTTACGGGAGCGGCGGCTTTGCCATCGGCGGTACCTACCAGATGGAAAACGGGCTGGAGAGCCGCTTTGCCATTGAGGTGAAGGAAGGGGAGAAGAAGCTTACGCGGGACGATAAACCGTATACGCGCATGGGCGAGCACATCGGCGTGCTGCCCGTGGTGATGGTGTCGCCCGGGGATTCGGCCCTGGTGAGTGACTCCGGGGAGGAGCGGCGGAGGCTCTCCAACGCTGTCCTGTCGCAGATGGACCCCGAATATCTTGCGGCCGTGCAGGCGTACAACCGGCTCCTTGCGCAGCGGAACAAAATGCTCAAGGATATGGCTCCGGACCCGGCCCTTCTGGATGTGCTGGATGCCCGTATGGCCCAGCACGCTGCCCGCATCTTTGAAAACCGCCGGCAGTTTGTGGAAGACCTAAGGCCCGTTGTGGCGGAGTATTATCGGCTCATATCGGGCGGCGGGGAGAGCGTCTCCATTGAGTATAAATCGGATCTGATAAATGCTTCTCTGACAGAGGTTTTCGCTTCTCACCGGGAGCGGGACTTCCAGCTCAGATACACTTCCTCCGGCGTGCAGCGGGACGACTTCCTTTTCACCATGGATGGGCATTCCATCCGCCGCGCCGGCTCGCAGGGGCAGCAGAAGTCGTTCCTGGTGGCTCTCAAGTTTGCCCAGTACGAGATTATGAAGCGCTCCTACGGCTTTGCGCCCATGCTCCTTCTGGACGATGTCTTTGACAAGCTGGACCTCGGGCGCATCTCCAACCTCATCGGCATGGTGGCAGGGAAGGACTTCGGCCAGATTTTCATTACCGATACGGACAGGGATCGTCTTTCCGGCATCGTGGACCGCATTACGGAAGACCGTTCCTATTTCAATGCCGAGGGCGGCGCATTTACCCGCATTGACTGATGGCTACTTTTATCCATAGGAAAGAGGCCATGAGCATGGAGGAGATTGTATCCCAGTACATCAAGTCCATGAAGATTGCCGCGGGGCTCAATCAGCAGCGCATTTTTGCCGCCTGGGATGCCTGTTCCGGGGCCGGGCCGTTTACGCTCAAGCGCTTTTTCAAGGGGGGGACGCTCTATATAACTTTAAGTTCCTCTGTCCTTCGCAGCCAGCTCCTCATGCAGAAGGATGTTCTCATTGAGAAGATGAATGCTTTCCTCACTCAGGATGAGCTTTTTACAGACGATAATAGAACCGTTGGTTTCATTACTGACCTCAAATTGAAATAACTGCTATGACTTTTGACCTTGCTATTCTGGGCGGCGGCCCCGCCGGTTATGTAGCCGCAGGAAGGGCTGGCGCTGCCGGGCTCTCCGTAATCCTGTTTGAAAAAAACGAACTGGGCGGCGTATGCCTCAATGAGGGCTGCATCCCTACCAAAACGCTGCTATACAGTGCAAAAGTATTTGATTATGCGCGCCATGCCGACAAATACGGCGTTACGGTTCCGGAAGCTTCCGTAGATGTTTCGGCTGTTTTCAAGCGCAAGGACAAGGTGGTGAAAAAGCTTGTGGGCGGCGTTCGCGTCCAGATGCGGAATGCCGGCGTGGAGGTGGTCAGGGAGGCCGCTTCCATTGTGGCGAAGGGGGCCGATGCCTACCAGCTGTCGGCCGGAGAAGAGTACTATGAGGCCCGCCAAATTCTGGTTTGCACGGGCTCCGAGGCCGTTATCCCGCCCATTCCGGGGCTTCGGGAGGGCCTTGGCACTACGGTTGTCACCAACCGGGAAATCCTTTCCCTGCCGCAGCAGCCCCAGCGGCTGGTGGTGATTGGCGGCGGGGTCATCGGCATGGAGTTCGCGAGCTTTTTCAATTCCATCGGCACGGAGGTGACGGTGGTGGAAATGCTGCCCAAGATCCTGGGCCCGATGGATGAGGAAATCAGCGCCATGCTTCAGGCGCAGTACGCCAAAAAGGGCGTGGAGTTCCATCTGGGCTGCAAAGTGACGGCCGTGGAGGGGAATACCGTGGTGTACGAGACGCCGGAAGGGGAGGTGTGCCGGGCTCAGGGTGACTGCATCCTGGTGTCTGTGGGCCGCCGGGCTCGTTTCACGGGCATCGGCCTGGAAGAAATGGGCGTTGAACTGGCCGTGAACGCTGCCGGCCGTCCCGTGGGCATCAAAGTGGATGCGCAGATGCGGACCAGCGTGCCGGGCATCTATGCCGCCGGCGATGTCACGGGCTTTTCCATGCTGGCGCATACCGCTTCCCGCGAGGGCGAGGTGGCCGTCAACACCATTTTGGAGAAAGCCGATGCCATGAGCTACAAGGCCATCCCCGGTGTCGTCTATACCAACCCCGAGGTTGCCGGCGTGGGCCTTACCGAGGCAGAAGCATCGGCAAAGGGGATCGCCGTCACGGTGCACAAGCTGCCCATGGCGTTCAGCGGCCGCTTCGTGGCCGAGAACGAGCGTGGCGAAGGCCTGTGCAAGATTCTGGAGGCCGATGGCGCCGTGGTGGGTGTCCACATGCTGGGGAACCCTTCCTCTGAGATTATCGCCGCGGCCTGCGTGGCCATTGAAAAAGGCCTCACGGTGGAGGCCTTGAAGACGGTGGTGTTCCCGCACCCTACGGTGTCGGAGATTCTGAAGGAAACGCTGTTTTGATCTAGCCGATGTACGCGAGGATGAGGCTGGCGAGCTCTTCCTCGGAGTGACCATCGGCCTTTAACACCAGATCATAGTTTCGGGCGTCATATCGGCTGGTGCCGGTGTGACGCTTTATGTAGTTTTCGCGGGCTTCGTCGATGCTCGCGATGAGGGCTTTGGCCGATGCTTCCTGGAGGCACTGCTTCTCCATGACGCGCCGGATGCGGTAACTGTCCGACGCCGTGATGAATACGTGCAGGTGATTGGGGTGGTCCTTCAGGATGTGGAAACCGGAGCGGCCGGCGATGACGCAGGAGCCTTCATCGGCCAGCTCCTTGAGGATTTCGGTCTCGGCCTGGTAGATGTCGTCGGGGGTGACGTTGATGCGGAATTCCTGGGAGTACCTGGCATTCACGTCCAGCGTCTCGGCCGAGGGAATCGGCGCAATGGAATGAAGCATCTCTACCAGCCAGTTTTTCTTTTCTCCCTTGAGCCTTTCGATGGCGCTTACGGTGAGGTTGAATTTCTTCGTGAGGGACTCGATGAGGTGCTTGTCAAAGTAGAAGGTGCCGAGTTTCTGGGCCAGGATGCGGCCTACGGTATGTCCGCCGGAGCCAATCTCGCGGCTGACGGTGATGACAAAGGGTTCGTTCAGGTTCATAATTCTGTTATTGGATGAAGCCCGCAAAGTATCCTGCGAAAAAGACGTTGGTAAGAAGATAGCCTACGATGGTGGAGACGATGACGCAGATGAGTCCGGGCATCATGAAGCTGTGGTTGAGGAGGTACTTGCCGATGACGGTGGTGCCGCTGCGGTCGAAGTTGACCGTGGCAATGTCGGAGGGGTAGTTGGGGATGAAGAAATAGCCGTAAACGCTGGGAAGGACGCCCAGGAGGACGGGGCCGGCGATGCCCAGTTCATAGGCGAGGGGCAGCATGGCTACTACCACGGCGCCCTGGGAGTTGATGAGCACGCTCACCAGGAAGAACACGAAGGCAATGCTCCAGGGGTAGTTTGTGACAAGGCCGGTGAGCATTTCCTTCATCTGGTCCATGTAGTTGCCGAAGTAGGTATCGGCCAGCCAGGCGATGCCGTAGATGGCGACGACGGCTACCATGCCGCTCTGCCATACGGCTCCGGCGACGGCTTTCTTGGGCTGTGCCTTGCAGAACATGATGTTGGCAGCGGCAGCGGCCAGCATGATAATCTGGATGCAGATGTTCATCTTGGGAAGGTTGATGGCCTTTGCCAGGGTTTCACCGCCTTCTACGTGGATCATCTGGCAGAAGGCGAAGCCCACAATTACAAGGAGGGCGCCCAGAAAGACAAACACGGATGCCTTGGCTTCCCTGGAGATGGTCTTGTCCAGGGTGGTGGCGGAGTTTCCGTACATGTAGTTGTAGAGTTCGGGGTCGGCCTTTCTCCTGAGGAATTCGGGGTCTTTGTCCAGGTCCTTGCCGCGTTTGTAGGAGGCCAGGGCGGCGCAGATAAGGCCCACAAGGCAGGCGGGGATGGTGACCATGAGCACCTGCGGGATACTGACCATATAGCCGTTGGCGTTGGAAATGGTGACGAAGGCCACGACGGCGGCAGCGATGGGGGAGCAGGTGATGCCTACCTGGGAGGCAACGGAAGCCACGCCGCAGGGACGCTCCGGACGGATGTTTTTCTTGAGGGCAATGTCACAGATGATGGGCATGATGGTGTAGACGACATGGCCGGTTCCTACGAGTACGGTGAGGAAGAAGGTGACCATGGGGCCCAGGAAGGTGATGTGCTCGGGGTGCTTTCGGAGCATCTTTTCGGCAATCTGGATCATCCAGTCCATACCGCCGGAGGCCTGTAGCGTACCTGCGCACGTCACCGCTGCAATGATGATGTAGATGACGTCTGTCGGAGGCGTCCCGGGCTGGAGCCCGAAACCGAATACAAGGATAGCCAGGCCGATGCCGCTGATGGCGCCCAGTGCCAGAGACCCGTAACGGGAGCCTACGTACAGAGCTGCAAGGACAATGAGCAGCTCGATAATCATGGTTATTGTCATAGTGTTTAGTTAAACTACGCGAATATACGAAATTCTCATGATTTTTTCAAATGTCGTTTGCGATATAAAAATAAAGTCGTATATTTGCATCGTAAACGATATAAATGATGATGATCAAAGTTATAAAAGCAATTGTAAAAGTCCTTCTGGGATTGTTCATGGTATTTGCCGGAGTCAGTCACCTTACGGTGGCCCGCGAAGAATTCGTGGCCCAGGTGCCTGTCTGGATTCAGTTTTCTCCCGGCTTCACCGATTTTGTGGTACTGGCTTCGGGCGTAGTGGAAATCCTGCTGGGCCTGTCCATGCTCTGCCTCTGGAAAGGGCGTTCCGGCTGGGCCGGGGCCGCTCTGGCCATCTTCTACGTACTCATTTTCCCCGGTAACATCAACCAGTATGTAGAGCACATCAACGCTTTCGGCCTGGATACTGATGAGGCTCGTCTCATCCGCCTCTTCTTCCAGCCGGTGCTCATTTTCCTGGCCCTGTGGTCTGCCGGCGGCTGGTCCACCCTCAAAGGATTGTTTAGTAAAACCCAATAGTTACGCTTATGACATCGGCTGGGGAGTTGCGAAAAGTGCCCACTGGCACGCCGATGGTGCATGTTCAGCCGTAGCTGGTGCAGGTTCCGCCACGGATGGTGCAGGTTCCATTTTAGGGCCGAAACCTGCGCCACCGGAGCAACGCAGAGGGCCGATTCGCGGCGCAGGTTCCGCCCCTGTTTTGGAACCTGCGCCGTCTTCCCCTGAACTTGACGCTTAATTCGGGTTCGTGGCGCTTAAGTAGTTGAATACTAAAAGATTAGAGTAACTGACGGGGCTGATTCGAGGCTCACCGGATAATTTCCGTGTTTACAGATTGAAAGTAAGATGTTGATTTACGCATAGATTCGTGTTAGCCTGAAGAGAAAGAACTTCAAGTCAATA
>ONKO01000014.1 GCA_900318445.1 uncultured Bacteroidales bacterium | reverse complement strand
GCACATCAAAGTTAGCTATCCCGCAGGCCCACCCTTCAAACTTTGCTTGAGGGGGCGCTGCCCCCTATTATCCCCCGCGGCCTCCGGCCGGCCTTTAAGAAGAATTGTTTAATAGTATACAAATAGAATAGAAGAGTAAATTTTAAAATATAACTATGAAAGAAGCAACAGCTGGAACACTCGAAAGCGGTGACATCATGGTCACCATCGGCCCGGGAGAAGGCCTGCAGGTGAATCTGCAGAGCTCCGTGGCCGCTCAGTTCGGCCGGCAAATCAAGGCCGTCATTACGGAAACCCTCGAGGGTCTGGGCGTGAAGGACGCTCAGGTAGAAGCCATCGACAAGGGCGCCCTGGATTGTACCATCAGAGCCCGCGTCACTGCAGCCGCGGTGCGCGCAACCGGAAAGGACGTATGGAAAGACTAAGAAGAACCATGATGTTCGTTCCCGGCAATAATCCGGGAATGATGGCCGATGCCCATATCTACGGCCCCGACAGCATTATGCTGGACCTGGAAGACTCCGTTACCATGGCAGAGAAGGACGCTGCCCGTCTTCTTGTTCATAACGCCCTCAAAACCATCGACTTTGGCAACACGGAGATGGTGGTCCGTATTAATCCGCTCAACACCCCCTACGGCAAGAAAGACGTAGAGGCCGTGGTGAAGGCCGGCGTTCAGGTCATCCGCATGCCCAAGACCGAGACCGCCGAGGAAGTGAAGGAACTGGAAGCCGAAATCCTCAAAGTAGAAGAGGAAATTGGCGCCGTGGGCCGCACCCGGATCATGGCCGCCATCGAGAGCGCCCTGGGCATTGTGAACGCCTACGCCATTGCAACGGCCTCTCCCCGCATGATGGGTATTGCCCTCGGAGCCGAGGACTACAGTGCCAACCTCAAGACCAACCGCACGCCGGGCGGCGCAGAACTCCTCCTGGCCCGCGAGCAGATAGTGGTGGCAGCCCGTGCCGCCGGCATCTGCTGCTTCGATACCGTCTACTCCAACCTCGATGACATGGAAACCTTCCGCAAGGAAGTGGAACTCATCAAAACGCTGGGCTTTGACGGTAAATCCATCATCAACCCGCGCCAGATTGAGGTGGTGAACAGCGTGTTCACCCCCACCGAGAAGGAAATCAACAAGGCCCGCGCCGTGGTGGCCGCCATCAAGGAGGCCCAGGCCAAGGGATCCGGCGTCATTGCCGTGAACGGTAAAATGGTAGACCGTCCGGTTGTGCTCCGTGCCGAGCGTACCATCGCCCTGGCCGTAGCCGCCGGCGTCATTTCTGAGGAGGAACTGTAATGAGAAACAGCAAAGTAGTTACCCTGGAAGAGGCCATCAAGCGTTCGGGCCTCCGGGACGGAATGACCATCAGCTTCCACCATCACTTCCGCGGAGGTGACAAGGTGGTGAACCTGGTAGTGGATAAACTGGCCCAGATGGGCTTCAAAGACCTCAAGCTGGCTGCATCCAGCCTCTCCGACGTCCACGCTCCGCTGGTAGAGCACATCAAAAACGGCGTCATCACCGGCATCTCCACCTCCGGCCTTCGCGGCACGCTGGCCGATGCCATCTCCCACGGCCTCATGAAAGAGCCGGTGGTGTTCCGCTCCCACGGCGGCCGCGGCAGCGCCATCGCAAACGGTGAGCTCAAGATTGACGTCGCCTTCCTGGGCGCATCATCGGCCGATGAACTGGGCAACGCCTGTGGCTTCTCCCGCAGCGAGAACGCCAAGAGCATCTGCGGCTCGCTGGGTTACGCCCTGCCCGATGCCCGTTATGCCAAGCACGTGGTGGTCCTCACCGATGACCTCGTAGAGTATCCCAACATGCCCCAGTCCATCTCTGCCGCCGACGTAGAGAGTGTGGTGGTGGTAGACAGCGTAGGCGACAGCTCCAAGATTGCTGCCGGCGCCATCCGTGATTCCAAGAACCCCCGCGATATCCTCCTTGCCAAACAGGCTGCAAAAGTGATCATTAACTCCGGTTATTTCGAGGATGGCTTCAGCATCCAGACCGGTACCGGCGGCGCATCCCTTGCGGCCGTCAAGTACATCCGTGAGGAGATGATCAACCGTGGAATTAAGGCTTCCTTCGCCCTCGGCGGCATCACCGCCCACATGGTGAAACTGCACGAGGAAGGCCTTATTGGCAAACTCATCGACGTCCAGTCCTTTGACAAGGTAGCGGCGGAGTCCATCAAAAACGACCCTTATCACCAGGAGGTTTCGGCTGTGGAGTATGCTTCCGGCCAGCACCTGGGAAGCGCCACCCACGCCCTGGATATCGTTATCCTCAGCGCCCTGGAAGTGGATACGCAGTTCAACGTGAACGTGCTGGTAGGCTCTGACGGCATCATCCGCGGTGCCATCGGCGGTCACCAGGATACCGCAGCCGACAGCGCCCTCAGCATCATCGTGTGCCCGCTGCTGCGCGGCCGCATCCCCTGCGTGGTTCCCAAGGTGACCACCCTCATTACTCCCGGCAAGTCCGTGGACGTAGTGGTCACCGAGTACGGCATTGCCGTGAACCCCGCCCGTCCGGAGATTGCGGAGCGCCTCGCTGCCGCCGGCCTCAAGCTGGTTCCCATCGAAGACCTCGCCGCCAAGGCCACGTCCATCATTGGCACGCCAGACCCTCTGCCCTTCGGAGACCAGGTGGTGGGCGTTGTGATGAACCGAGACGGTTCTGTGCTGGATAAAATCTACAACATCCAGTAGGCAAGCGGCGCAGGTTCTGCACGTAAGCGGTGCAGGTTCCATTTTAGGCCCGGAACCTGCGCCACTGTACTACATAGAATAAAGAAATGCGGCGCAGGTTCCAACAACATTTTGGAACCTGCGCCGTTCGTCAGGGGAACCTGCACCGCTCGCCAGCGCAACGCACCGCTCGCCAGCGCAACGCACCGCTCGCCAGCGCAACGCACCGCCGCCGTTCAGGACTTGGCGCCACCGCCCATGGGGCCGAAGTCTCCGAGGTTGAAGGTGGTGCCGGGCTGGGGACCCTTGCCGCCACCCAGGTCGATGACACCAAACTGGGCCTCGTACTTGGAAATGTTGTCGAACAGGGCGTTCATGAGGCGCTTGGTGTGCTCCGGGGTCATGACAATGCGGTCTCCGATGACGGCCTTGGGAAGACCGGGCAGGGTAGCGGCAAAGTCTATCACGAACTCACTGCGGGAGTGGGAGATGATGGCCAGGTTGGAATAGGACGTTTTGGTAAGCTGGGGATTGAGTTCCAGCTGAAGCTGGTTCTGGGGCTGTTTGGGCTGATTGTTATCCATGGTTATTGAATTTTCTACACAAACTTACGAAATAATAGCTGGATTCGCAAGAAAGCGTATCTTTGCACTGTGAAAACGGCAGACGTCAAAGAAATCACTTCGCTCCCGGCCTACCAAATTGCCGGAGAGGTGAACCGTGTGCTTACGGAAGGGAACCGGCTTATTATTACGGCACCGCCGGGTGCCGGTAAGTCCACGGTGCTGCCGCTCACCATCCTGGAAGGGCTCGGGAGCGGCAAACTCCTCATGCTGGAGCCCCGCCGCGTAGCCGCGCGCCAAATTGCCGAGCGCATGGCCTGGCTCGTGGGAGAGCCCGTTGGGCGGAGCATCGGCTATCGCGTGAAGCAGGACACCAAGGTTTCAAGGGATACCCGCATCGAGGTCATTACGGAGGGCATCCTTACCCGCATGCTCATCGAGGATCCAACCCTGGATGGCGTATCGGCCGTTATCTTTGACGAATTCCATGAGCGCAGCATCCACAGCGACGAGGCTCTGGCCCTCACGCGGCAGTCGCAGGCGCTCCTGCGGGAAGACCTTCGCATCATTATTATGTCGGCTACCATTGATACTGAGGCGCTGGCTACAGCCTTGCAGGCCCCCGTCATCGAGAGCGAAGGCCGCATGTTCCCGGTAGAAATCAAGCATACCGCCAAGGAAGCCACGCCGGAAAACGTCTCCGAGCTGGTGGCCCATTATATCCGGGAAGCCCATAAAACCGAGGCAGGGGATATCCTGGCCTTCCTCCCCGGAGAGGCCGAAATCCGCCGCTGCGAGGAACTCCTGGGAACCGCCCTAGGCGCTACGCACATTTGCCCGCTCTACGGCATGCTTTCCAATGCAGAGCAGAAGGCGGCCATCGCCCCCAGTGCGCCCGGAGAACGAAAAGTGGTGCTGGCAACGCCGGTGGCGGAAACGTCCCTTACCATAGAAGGCGTTCGTATTGTCATAGACGGCGGACTGTACAAGCATCTAGTGGTAGATGCGCGCAGCGGCCTCAGCCACCTGGAGACCGAACGCATTAGCCTGGACATGGCCACCCAGCGAAGCGGCCGTGCCGGGCGTGTAGCCCCGGGCGTGTGTTATCGGCTCTGGAGCACCGCCACCGAGGCCCGCATGCCGCTGGTGCGTACGCCGGAAATTCTCCATGCCGACCTGGCGCCGCTGGTGCTGGACATCGCAGCGTGGGGAGAAAACGATCCCATGGCGCTGCCCTGGCTCACGCCACCGGCATCGGCCCGTATTACCGAAGCGCGGAAGTTGTTGCAGGCGCTGGGGGCAATGGACGGTGCAGGAAGCATCACGGCTGTCGGCCGCAAGATGGCCACCCTCCCTTGCCATCCGCGACTTGCGCGCATGCAGCTACGGGCCGATACCCCCGCGCGGAAAGCCCTCGCCGCGCGCCTTGCCGACCTTCTCGAGGAGCGAAATCCCCGTTTGGTGGCCCTCAGAGCCAATCCCTACGAGGTGGGGATGCTCCTGGCATCGGCCTACCCGGAACGCATCGGCAAAGCCTGGAAAAGCGGCGAATACCTCCTCGCGTGCGGCGAGCGCGTGATGCTTGAGGCCGATGCTGCCATCGCCGGAGAGGAGTGGATCGCGGTGGCGTCCATGAGCGCCCGTCCCGGCGGTGTGGGGAGGGTTTTCCTGGCGGCACCGCTGGCGGCGGAGGACTTATCGGCCTTCACCACAGAAAGGGACGTTGTGCTGTGGGACAAGGCGCAGGGGGCGGCCGTCGCCCGGCGGGAATGGCGCATCGGGAACCTCCTGGTGGAGTCCCGCACCCTGTCGGAGGGCGTGCGCGAAGAGCTGGTGCAGGTGATTGTGGAGACCGCGCGGAAGGAGGGGACGTCGCTCTTCGACTTCAACGAGGCCGTGGAAAACCTGCAGCGACGCGTGGCGTCGGTCGCGGCCTGGCACCCTTCGCTGGAACTTCCGAGCCTCTCCACGGAGGAGGTTTTGAGGCGGGCCGATGAATGGGTCCCACTCTACATCGGCAAGGCTACCAGCGCGACTCAGCTGAAGAAAATCGACCTTTGCGCGGTGCTCTGGGGGCTGCTTTCGTTTGAGCAGCAGCAGGCTGTGGAGCGGCTCGCGCCTACGCACATCACGGTGCCCACGGGGAGCCGCATCGCGCTGGAGTACCGGCAGGGGGCCGATGCGCCGGTTCTCCGTGTACGTCTGCAGGAGTGCTTCGGGCTCACAGGCACGCCGCGCGTGGACGACGGCCGCCGGCCGGTTCTGATGGAACTGCTGTCGCCGGGGTACAAGCCGGTGCAGCTTACCTCCGACCTCGCCAGCTTCTGGAGCGGAACGTACTTCGAGGTGCGCAAGGAGCTCCGGCGCCGCTATCCAAAACACTACTGGCCCGACAACCCTTTGGAAGCCGAGCCAGTGAGAGGTGTTAAAAAGAAGGCTTAGTTGCGGATTTCTACGCCGCCAAAGCCAATCTTTCCGGTAATAATAAGAAGGGGAGTGCCGCTTGATACTTTGGTGTAGCGGTGGTCTGCCAGGCCGCCAAAACCGCTGCCCACGGAGGTCTGGACGGCCAGGCCGTCAGGCACGATGATGGTGACGCCGGCAAAGCCTACGTTCAGGTTGATGAAGGCCTGGTCTTGGATTTCGGCCCCGCGAAGGTTGAGTGTGAGACCGCCAAAGGAGGTTTCGACATCGGCCCCCTCGAATTTTTCTCCGTTGAAGGAGATGTCCTGTTTGCCGAAGGCCGTTTCAATGCGGCGGATGTTCTTGCCGTCGCGGTTAATGGTGGTGTCGGTGCATTCACCGGCAGGACGGAAGCAGCCGGTCCATTTGAAGAGGATGAGCTGCAGGCCAAAGCCGATAATCATGAGCGCCACGCCAATCTGCCACATCATGTTCCAGGTAATGACGCCGCGGGCAGCCAGAAGCAGGAGGACACCCAGGCCGATGCCGATGCACGGGCCCACCTTGTCCTTTTGCTCGGAGAAGAGGGCGCAGAGGCAGGGGACAATCACAAAGAGGGCCCACCAGCCTTTGGTGGAGAAGGTGAAGGGAAGGACTCCGACGATGTTCAGAATCCAGAGGACACCGGCGGTGATAAGGCACAGGCCGATGATAACTTTTCCAGTGTTTTTCATATTGGGGAGTTATTTAATGTATTGCTTGAAGAATGACCACATTTCTTCCGGAACGTCAAGGTCTTTGTTTCCAATAGCGTGCTTGCCGTTTTTGATTTCGTAGAGACGTACTTCGGGGCCGTCGCCTTTGAAGATGTGTTTTATCACGACGTTGCGAATCTGGGGGAGCGTGTCGCACACTTCATGGGTGCAGTTGTTGGTGCTGGCCATGCGGCCTACAGCGAGAGGAACGGCTACGTACGCGCCCCAGCCGCCCTGGTTTTCGGGGTCTCCCTGCCAGTAGGAGGTTTTGTCGGCGGTGCCGTGGATTTCCATGAAGGGAACGGGGCCCACGGGCTTGGGTCCGGTGTAGAGCCATTCCATGGTAAGGCCGGCCAGCGAACAGATGGCGTTGAAACGCTCCGGATGCTTGTAGGCCATGATGTAGCACATTTCGCCTCCATTGGACATGCCGGAGAAGAAGGTGTTCTTAATGTTGTACTGTTTTACGAGGTGGTCCTGCAGGTGCAGGATGAAGGCGACGTCGTCCTGCTCCCAGCCTGCCTGCTTGGGATAGCCTACATTCCAGCCGGTCTTGCCCTGCGGTGCCTTGAGGCCCTGGGGGTAGCAGAGGATGAAGCCGTACTTCTGAGCGGCCCTGTGCATTTCCGGAAAATAGCCCTCTGCCTTTCCGCCGTAGCCGTGAAGGATAAAAACGAGCGAGCGGTGCGGTCCCAGACTGTCCGGCACAAAGAGGTAATACTCGCGCTCCTCGCCGGCGTCTTGCAGGGTGTATTTTTGCTGCGCCCGTGTCATGAAGGGCAGGACAACGAGTAGGCTCAGAAGAACAAATCGTTTCATAGGTTTTAGTTTTAAGCATACAAATTTACACATTTTTTTATTCATCCTTGCTGGGCCATCGGCCAAAGGAATTTATTTTTCGCAAGGCTTTGCGAAAAACCAAATTCCTTCGGCCATCGCAACGCCCGCGCGCACTTTCATCATTGTTCGTAATACTGCCCTAATCATGCTGGGCCATCGGCCTTCGAAAATTATTTTTCGGGCTGCCCGCCCGAAAAACCAATTTTCGACGGCCACCGCAACGCCCGCGCACAGCTGTACCCCTTTGTCATTCCGAGCTTGCCCCCTTTGTCATTCCGAGCTTGCCGAGGAATCTCTTCGTCTCCATGGGCCATCGGCCTTCTGCCTCTTAAAATGCCGTGGCGCTTAAGTAGCTCTATATGAACTGTTTAGCACACCAGACGGGTGCGATTTTGGCACCCGTCTGGTGTGCTAAGTTGTTGAACGTGAGCTTGTTAAGCGCCACGCTCCTGCGCGTGTTCATCCTGGTTCGTAAGCCGGTGCGACGATCTTAAGCGTAATATTGCCCAAATCCTGCTTAAGATCGTATGCGCTGACGATCTAAAGCATCTTTTCCCGGGAAATCCTGCTTAAGATCGTCGGCGGTAACAACCCTAGAACGTCCTCTCGAATTCGAGCACGCCCTTGTCGTTAAACATCTTCACGGCAATGCCTTCTGAGGGGCTACACTGAACATCCAGCCTGCGGACGTCGTCGTTCACCAGGATAGGGAAGTTGTTGCCCATGGTGCCGGCTTCGCAGAGCATGAATTCGTGGAGGTCGGCGCCAATCATGAGGTCTATTCCGGCTTTGTTGAGCAGAGGGACCACGTGTACGTTGAGCCAGCGCTGGAGGTAGAAATCGGTCTTGTCCTCATGGTCGATCATGGGTACGTGGACAAGGCAAATCTTGATGGGGGCTTCCTGGAAGTCCTTCTCCTGCATGGCGCCTTTGGCCCATTCGATTTGCTCGTTGATGTAGTCTTCAAAGACATCGGCCCCGGCATAGGCGCGGCTTCGTTTCTCGTGGGTTTCACCGCCATCAAAGACGATGAAGGCTACCGGGCCCTGTCGGAAGGTGTAATAAAAGGGGGCGGGGGACTTGTGCGGGAAGACATCGGCCACAAGCCATGTGTTGTTTCCGCGGCCCTCGTGGTTGCCGCGCGCGAATAGCAGCGGAAGACCGTGGGTGAGGGTGCCAAGGGGCTCCACAGCGTAGCGCACCAGCGTGTCCAGCACGTAGTTGCCGGCCGATACGATGTCTCCGTTCAGGAACAGGAAATCGGTGCGGGCCGAGTCTACCTGCGCGGCGAGCCTGCGGTACTTTTTCACCTTCATGTGCGTGTCGTTGAACACCGAGAAACGGCAGCTGGGAGCGCTGTAGTCGAAGGTTCGGGTGCACTCCCACGGGCCGATATAAGAGGTGCCGAACTCGGGGTCGCGGGCGTTGGAGTCGTCCTTGATATTGAGGCCGCCCAGGCGGTATTTGAGGTTCTGGCCCGCCTGGAGGCCGTTTATGGTTATGCTGTGCAGGCGGCGGAAGATGCGCCGTCCGGCGAAGGTGTCGTACAGCTTTGTGCCGTCTTCAAGCTCCACGTATGCCTGCCCCGGCACCTCGCTGGTCCAGAGGATGGTGAGTTGTGTTTCTGATGCATCTGTCACCCACGGCCCGGCCTTGATGCCTTGCGCCTGCGCCATGAAGGGGAGTGCCACGAGGATGCTCAGAAGTGCGAATCGTTTCATTGGTCTTTGTTTTAAGTGTGTAAATTTACGCAAATTGCTGGACTTTTCGAAAGGATGCCTCGCTGGGCCATCGGCCGAAGGAATTTATTTTTCGGGACGGGGCCCGAAAAACCAAATTCCTTCGGCCATCGCGACGCCCACGCACAGAATCCAATTCAACTCCAATCTCGTCATTCAGACAATCTTAAGCGTAATATGGCCCAAATCCTGCTTAAGATCGCATGCGCTGACGATCTAAAGCATCTTTTCCCGCGAAATCCTGCTTAAGATCGTCAATCAAAGAACAATTTTACAATCTGCAAAAAGAAAAAGGCATCAGTCCAATGCCTTTGAACTGATGCCTTCAATATTGATTATGCCGAGTACTTATTGCTTAATGAACAAATAAGGTCTTGGATAAGTGTTCAAATTGCCTGTCGAGTAGGCTTTCCAACCATTATTATTGTTCCACCCGATAAAACGAGTATTGGTCGCTTTGTTCTTAATAGTAGCCAATCCAGTTTCACTATCAATTTCAATTGACCACTTCTCACTATTTGTGGTAGCAGTATCATTTAATGCAACACTGGAGCTACTAGTATATTTAAGATACTTAGATCCGAATTTAAGGGTATAATAACCAGCATCACCTCCTGTCAAAGCGGTGATAGTGACGGTATACCCATCGATTGTATCATTTCCAGCAATCGTAGTCCCACCAGTAATTATTACAGACGCCGACTGCAAAGTGCTGCTGGAAACTACTCCGGTAGCGACCTTGTTAGTACTTGTATTGACAAGCAAATACTGGGCACCTGCAGTCAAACTCGTTACCTTAGTATATGTAGAAGCGACAGCAGATGATGCCTTCTTAACTGTAATGGACTTTTTCTGTATATCAGACGTATTTCCATTACGATAAACGGTAATAGTACCAAGAGTCTGCTCAGTGGCACCTGCTACTGTAGTGGAACTAACAGTAATGGTCTGTGCAGAAGCACTACCAGAACCGGAGGCTGAACCGGAAATGGTAAGATTCTTTTCGGATTCGGCATTCGCAACAGCATTCCAACCAAACGTAGGGCTGGTAATTGTAAATGTTGCGGTCGTTGCATTATTAGGAATAACGACTTCCTCCGCAGATGCAACAAAAGTCTCACCGAGTTGAGATACAGAAACAATTTTAGAAACTCCCTCTGAAGCAGAGTTCAGCGTAATAGAACCATTCTTAGCCGTTTCACTGTAGTTAGGAAAAATAGAGTAAGTGACCGTTCCTGCAGTATTAACACTTGCAGAAGCAACTACCTCCCCATCAAAGGCAGTAACAGCAACATCGTCCGCGCCCGAGAAATTTAAAATTTCATACGTAAATGAAAGATCTGTACCTCCAATTGCGGGAATGTCAGAGACATTTGAAGCTTTAATCTCGGGATCTAATGAAGGCAGGGTGATTGCGAGAGGGCCAACACCCACATTAGCGCCCTTATTGAATACAAAACGGATAAAACGATAAGATGCATCAATAGGCACGCTGGTTTCCAAAGTCATAGTAGCATTTACTGCGCCAGTTACATCCAACGTTTCAATTTTCGTAAAATCGTCTCCATCAGCGGAGCCCATTACGTCAAATGAAGAATTGGCGGCACCTCCTAACTTCTTTACACCAATACTGGCTTTCCCGGCTGCTGCATCAAAACGGACTTGAATATAATCTCCTGTTCCATCTAATTTCGTAAGATAAGGTGAATTAGCACTGGCATAATCAGATCCAAGACCGGAGGCTGACAGTCCTGGAATGGTAGTATATGCGGCTTTACCAGCTTTTCCATCAATACTAAACGGGAGCGTTACAACCTGAGGTGCCAAATCATAGGTGAAGTTAAGCGAGTTGAGCGAACCCGCTTCAAACACTGCGTCGGCAGTCAATACTTTCTGACGGACCTGAGCGCCGTTGTCTGCTGTTACAGACAGGGAAATAGTTTCACCAGCAGGAGCAGTGAAAGGCTTTATAGCCATGTAGAATGTAGCATCAGACCCGGCATTAATCTTTGTCCCGTTATTAATATGAAGTTGAGCCGTCGAACTCACATACTTTGCACCGCTGGGCGTATACACAACGGGAGAGCTCACAAAGTCAATGAAATAGGTACCCACAATGTCCTCGGTGCCGGTGAAGGAGATTTCCGACACCGTGATGGGGCTGGACGTTCCGTTGACAAGATGCACGCAAATCACCGAAACAACACCGAAACAAGATGCTGCATGGCAATGGAGGGCTTGGTATCCTTGGCTACACCAAGTACTTTACCAGCCACGGGGATGCGGGTTCCGGCCAGATGAAGTTTGCTGTCGTTGCCATTTTGGGCCTGCTTTGCAGTAGCATAACTACCAATCGTTACATAACCTTCGTCGCCGGTGTTAGCAGGGGTTTCAATGTTGTTATTCTGAGGATAGATGGCATACCAGTCATAATTGTCGGCGGTAAGGGCCGATGCCAGCGTGCCCGGTAAGGGCCGATGCCAGCGTGCCGGAGAAGGTCACACTTGCGCCATCGGCAGTAGCCTCGAATGCGCCGTCCGATACATACGTTGTGGAACCCGCAACGGCATGAAACAGATTCACTTCATCACCGGTAGCCCATAAAGTAGCGTTATAACCATCCGAAGTGGTCTTGGTTTCCATACCGGAAGCTACGAACTCAAAAGGAATACCACTCTTTTCGATTTCATTTTCAATGGATTGTTCAACCTTGTTGCAACCCACAAAAGCGATAGCAGCTACTGCCAGTGCGCCAAAATAATTCATTCTTTTCATAGTTGACGCAACAGGTTAGAAGGTAATCTCAATGCCACTCTGCCAATCCGGGAGAGTCATTGCGTCAGTAGTGGTAATACTCTGACAAACCACGCCCTCGCTCTGCAACGTGAGGACGGCCACTTCGGGGGAAGTGTAAAGCTCTTTTTGAGTCATAAGCAATATAGAATTAATTGGTTATTAGCTATAAATATGCATGCATTGCATCCAAATAGCATTTTCATAGTTAAGTCGCTGGTTACTAGCGTGGTTAAACTTTGTAAAGTTACAAAAGAAATATAGAAAAACAAATAGTGTTTTTCATCTTTTCCTTCAGCCTTTCCCATATCGGCACGATGCCCCCCCTTTATTTTGCGCTAACCTATAACGCGTTTTTCCGGCAAAAGTGCGTTATTGGTCCCGCTCAAGAGGAACGTATAACGCACAAAACGGCCTTTTTCGCGTTATACGTCTCCGTATGCTGGCGCAGGTCCACCGAACCTGCGCCAAGCCGCCAGAGCCCCAGAACCTCAGAGCCCCAGAACCTCAGAGCCCCAGAACCTCAGAGCCTCAGAGCCTCAAAGCCCCCCCCGCTCAAAACACCACATCCACCTTATACGGCATCCGCACCGGTTCGCCATCGGCCAGGGCCGGTTTCCACTTCGGGGAACTCTTGACGACGCGCATGGCTTCTTCGTTCAGCGCGGGGTTGGTGCTCCTGAAAACCTGCACCTCCTGCACACGGCCGTTGCGGCCCACCACAAAGCTCACGGTGACAAGGCCCTTTCCCACATCGCGGCGCACGTGGGTCTGCACCCATCGGCCAAAAGCGGCCAGGCCTTCGCGGCCTTCCTTGCCCTGGAACACCGGGCGGCGCTCCATGCGGTCATAGAACGAGACATTGTGCTCGGGACCATCGGCCTTTCTCAGCAGCCGGCCGTCCTTCATCTCCAGGGTGGTGCCGGCGTAGATGGTGAATCGGCCCAGAACGGTGAGGGTGTCTCCCTTCACAATATCCATCTGCTTGAACGAGCGCCCCGCAGCGGCGGGATCCTGCAGGCCGTAAACCAGCAGGGTGCCGGTTGCGTCCTTCAGATAGAAGCTGCCGCTGGTGGAACTTCGCACCTTTTCCACCACGCCGGTGACGACATAGCTGGTGGTGTCGGAAGGGGAGAGCCGCAAAAATTCCTTAACCGTTAAATGCTGCTGTGCCAGGCCGTTAACAGCCACACACAGCGCCAGAAGCAAAAGTAAAACCCGTTTCATGCGGCTAATTTACAACTATTATGACTATCTTTGCATTGTAGCTATGAAAAAAGTTGGACTGTTTATAGACACCTGGTATCCCATGGTGGACGGTGTCATCAAAGTGGTGGACAATTATGCCCGCCGTCTCATGAAGTATTGTGATGTAGTGGTTTTCTGCCCCGAGACCCGTGGCGCAACGAAAGAAATGGATGAATCCCTTCCCTATAAAGTCGTGCGCTGCAGCTCTTTACCGCTCATCAACTCCGACTACGACATCCCCACACCCGTACTGGACCCCATCTTCGAGGCCCAGCTGGTTGCGAGCGGCATCGATATCGTGCACATCCATTCGCCCTTTGCCGTAAGCCTGAACGGCGTGCTGCATGCCAAGCTGCACGGCATTCCCGCCGTCGCCACGCTCCACTCGCAGTACCGGCAGGACTACGAAAAGACGCTCCACTTCAAGCCCGCCGTAGACGTAGCCATGAAAAGCATCATGGGCGTTTTCAACGCCTGCGACGAATGCTGGGCCGTCAATGCCGGCATCCAGGAACTCTACCAGAAGGAGTACGGGCTCACCGCACCGTGCAAGGTCCGTCTCAATGCGACGGATCACATGCCCGTGGCCGATGTCCCTTCCGCCGCAGCGTGGGTCAACAGCACCTACGGCATCCCTGCCGATGCCACCGTCTTCCTCTTCGTGGGCCGCATTAACTTCATCAAGAACATCGACTTCACCGTACGCTCCCTCGCTATTGCCAAGAAGATGGGCCTCAAGAACTTCCGGATGTTATTTGTAGGAAAAGGTCAGGACGAGGAACGCCTCGCGGAGCTCGTCCGGGAACAGGGCCTTGAGGACGAAGTCGTCATGTGCGGCCTCGTCTCCGGACGCGACCAGCTGGAAAAAATCTACTCCCGCGCCAAACTCTTCCTGTTCCCGTCCCTGTACGACGCCAACTCCCTCGTCCAGATCGAAGCCGCCTGCCAGGGCACGCCCACCGTCTTCCTCGAGGGCGCGCGCACCAGCGCCACCGTCACCCCCGGCGTCAACGGGTACGTATCGGCCCCCGGCGAGGAGAATTACGCCCGCCTCATCCTGGACATCATGGCCGATGACAGCGCCTACGCCCGCATCAGCGCCGCCGCCCACCGGGACCTCTACCTCAATTGGGACGACGTCGTCCGCGACGTCTACGCCGATTACTGCCGCTTCACCGCCAGCAAATAGATTTGCACATCAGGAGATTAATGTAACTTCGTTCAGTAAAACAACTTAACACCCGTATGAAAAAGCAAATCCAATTCCTGAACCGACTGGAGCTGGTCGGCTCCTTTCTGTTCCTGGGCTATTTGTTCCTGAATCAGGACCTGGAGCCCCTCAAAACCATTTTCCTCATTTTGGCAGCCCTGCTCCTTCTCCCCACTGTCATTTACACCTTCATTGCCTCCATCCGCAGTAAGGAGTACTACATGCAGTTTGCCAGCAACGCAGAAGACACCATCGGCAACATCGGCTTTGACATCCTTCTTGCCGTCTATCTGTTTAACAGCGACGCCCTTAGCCGCTTTGGCTATCTCTTTCTCTTCATCGCCGCATTCCGCATCGGCCTTCTGTGCTACGGCTTCGTCAAAGAGAAAACGAAGTAGGGGCCAATCGTGCACGACGTCCCACGGGCGTGGCGCTTAACAAGCTCACGTTCAACAACTTAGCACACCGGACGGGTACCAAAATCGCACCCGTCCGGTGTGCTAAACAGTTCATATAGAGCCACTTAAGCGCCACGGCATTTTAAGAGGCAGAAGGCCGATGGAATAAAAAAGTGAGCCGACGGAATGAAAATGCGCGAGGGCGTTGCGATGGCCGTCGAAAATTGGTTTTTCGGGCGGGCAGCCCGAAAAATAATTTTCGAAGGCCGATGGCCCAGCGAGATTAGGGCAGTATTACGAACAAAAGCAGAATATCGCCCAAATCCTGCTTAAGATTGTCACACCGGCTTACGAACCAGGATGAACACGCGCAGGGGCGTGGCGCTTAACAAGCTCACGTTCAACAACTTAGCACACCTGACGGGTACCAAAATCGCACCCGTCCGGTGTGCTAAACAGCTCATACAGAGCCACTTAAGCGCCACGCATTTTAAGAGACAGAAGGCCGATGGAATAAAAACAGTAAGCCGATGGAATGAAAACGCGCGGGGGCGTTGCGATGGCCGAAGGAATTTGGTTTTTCGGGCCCCGTCCCGAAAAATAAATTCCTTCGGCCGTTGGCCCAGCGGAAACGAAGAGATTCCTCGGCAAGCTCGGAATGACAAAACGCTGCGCTCAGAATGACAGCTGCGCTCGGCCGTTGGCCCGGCGGGATTATGTGCCAGAGGACGCTCGTACTTGCAACTCCCGCAAAAAATGAGTAAATTTGTAGGTTTAAAAGGAATAGACTACAATACATATGAACGAATTAGCTGCAAAGTACAGTGCCAAGGAAGTGGAAGACAAGTGGTATGCCTACTGGCTGGCCCACAAGTTTTTCCACAGCGAACCCAATGAGAAACAGCCGTATACCATTGTGATTCCGCCGCCCAACGTGACGGGAATCCTGCACATGGGACACGTGCTCAACAATACCCTGAACGACGTCCTCATCCGCAAGGCCCGCATGGACGGCAAGAACGCCTGCTGGGTACCGGGAACGGACCACGCTTCCATCGCCACCGAATCCAAAGTGGTAGCCAAGCTCAAGACCATGGGCATTACCAAGGAGCAGATTGGCCGTGAGGAATTCCTCAAGCACGCCTGGGAATGGAAGGAAGAGCACGGCGGCATTATCCTGCAGCAGCTCCGCAAACTCGGCTGCTCCTGCGACTGGGACCGCACCCGCTTCACCATGGAGCCCGAGCTTTCCAAGGCCGTCATCAACACCTTCGTGTATTTCTACAAGAAGGGCTGGATCTACAAAGGCGTGCGCATGGTAAACTGGGACCCCGAGGCCCTCACCGCCGTGAGCGACGACGAAGTCATCCACAAGGACACCCCCAGCCACTTCTATCACCTGAAGTATTACATCTCCGACGGCCAGGGCAACCCCACCGACAAGTACCTGGTCATTGCCACCACCCGTCCGGAGACCATCATGGCCGATGCCGCCATCTGCGTGAACCCCGCCGATGAGCGCCACCACTGGCTCAAGGGCAAGAAAGTGCTCATCCCCCTGATCAACCGCGAAATCCCCGTCATCGAGGACTCCTACGTGGAGATGGACTTCGGTACCGGCTGCCTTAAGGTTACGCCCGCCCACGACGTCCACGACTACGAGATCGGCCTTCGCCACAACCTGCCCGTCCTCGAAATCATCGACGACCACGGCAAGCTCAACGAAAAAGCCCAGATCCTCGTAGGGGAGGACCGCTTCGTAGCCCGCAAGAAGATTGTGAAGATGCTGGAAGAAGCCGGCAACCTTCTCAAGGTGGAAGACTACACCTCTCCCATCGGCTACTCCGAGCGCACCAACGCCGTCATCGAGCCCAAGCTCAGCGCCCAGTGGTTCCTCAAGATGGAGGAGCTGGCCAAGATGGCCCTCGAAACCGTGGAAAGCGGCCGCACCAACTTCGTGCCCGAGAAATACGTGAACACCTACCGCCACTGGATGGAGAACGCCCGCGACTGGTGCATCTCCCGCCAGCTGTGGTGGGGCCAGCGCATTCCCGCCTACTACCTGCCCGACGGCACCTACGTGGTAGAATCCACACCGGAAGAAGCCCTGAAGGCCGCTCAGGCCATTAACCCGAATATCAAGGCCGAAGACCTTCGCCAGGACGAAGACGTACTGGACACCTGGTTCTCCTCCTGGCTCTGGCCCATCTCCGTGTTCGACCCCGAAAAACCCGGCCACCCCGAGCACCAGCCCAACAAGGACCTCGCTTACTACTATCCCACCAACGACCTCGTCACCGGCCCGGACATCATCTTCTTCTGGGTTGCCCGCATGATCATGGCCGGCGAAGAGTTCATGGGAAAGGAGCCTTTCTCCAATGTGTATTTCACAGGCATTGTGCGGGACAAAATCGGCCGAAAAATGTCGAAAACACTCGGAAATTCGCCGAATCCCCTCGACCTCATCGAAACCTATGGCGCAGACGCCGTGCGTATCGGCATGCTTCTTTGCTCCAGCGCCGGCAACGATATCTTCTATGACGAGGCCCAGATCAAACAGGGTGCAGCCTTCTGCAACAAGATCTGGAACAGCTACCGTCTCATAAAGGGCTTCCAGGTGGCCGATGTGCCCCAGACCGAGGCCCAGAAGGTAGCCATCGAGTGGTTCCGCGCCAAGCTCTCCGAGTCCATCGCCCTGGTGGAAGACCACTACAGCAAGTTCCGCATCTCCGACGCCCTCATGACCATCTACAAGCTGTTCTGGGACGAGTACTGCAGCTGGTACCTGGAGGCCATCAAGCCTGCCTTTGGCCAGCCCATCGACGCTGGAACCCAGCAAGCCACCCTGAATTTCTTCGAGGCTCTTCTCAAACTCATCCACCCTGTGATGCCCTTCATCACCGAGGAACTGTGGCAGGATCTTGCCGAGCGCAAGGAGGGGGAGACCATCATGTATGCCGCTACTCCCAAGGCCGATGCCATCGATGCAAAGGTCCTGGAGAACTTCACCCTCGCCACCGAGGCCGTGAACGGTGTGCGCGGCGTTCGCAGCCAGCGCAACATCGCTCCCAAGGAGAACCTTACCCTTAAGATCAAAGGGAACGAGTTCCCGGAGAGCGTCATCCCCGTTGTGGAGAAGCTTGCCAACGTCACCGTCGAGCGTGTGGCCGATTTCGCCGATGCCCAGGGTGTAGGCTTCATGGTGCGCACCATCGAGCTGTTCATCGCCCTCGAAGGCCTGGTGAACGTAGCCGAGGAACTGGCCAAGGCCCAGAAAGACCTTGAGTACCAGCAGAAGTTCCTCGCGGGCGTGCGCGCCAAACTCTCCAACGAGAAGTTCACCGCCCACGCTCCCGCCCAGGTCATTGAGAACGAGCGCAAGAAAGAGGCCGACGCCCTCTCCAAGATCGAGAGCCTGGAGGCCAAGATTGCCCAGCTGAGTAAATAAAAGGTATGGCCACTTTCAAGACAACGTTCCCCGTCCGCTACTACGAGACCGACCAGATGGCCGTGGTGCACCACTCCAACTACATCCGTTATTTCGAGATTGCAAGAGATGAAATGATGGTGCAGGTAGGATTCCCTATCGAACGCTGCGAGAAAGAGTTAGGCATCCAGGTCCCCATCGTGAGCGTGGAATGTCACTTCCATCATCCGGCCCGCATGGGAGACGTCCTCACCGCCGTAGCGGAGTTCGACAAAGTGCCGCTGGCCAAGATGACCATCAAGCAGGCCGTCTACAACCAGGACGGCGTCCTTTTGGCCGATGGTACCGTGGTGCTGGGCTTCATCTCCAAGGAGACCTTCCGCCCCGTACGGTGCCCCGAGCCCGTTGCCGCCATTTTTGAGAAACACTTAAACGACTGATAGTTATGTTCTTTGTTTACCCGCTTCTGATGCTCGGCACGTGGGAAATCGTTGCCATCGTAGCCGTCGTTCTCCTTCTTTTCGGAGGAAAGAAGATTCCCGAACTCATGAAAGGCCTCGGTAAAGGCGTCAAGAGTTTCAAAGAAGGCATGAACGAGGTGGAGAAGGAAATCAAGAAGGAGGATGAATGACACAGAAATGTCCTTCTGGGACCACCTGGAAGCACTGAGGGGAACCCTGTTCCGCTCGGTGCTATCCATTGTGATGGTATCCGTTGTCTTTCTGTGCATCCCCAAACCGCTTTTCAAAGCCGTCTTCTGGCCCACACAGCCGGATTTTCCGCTGTACCGGCTGCCGGGAGTGGACTTTTCCATGGAGCTCATCAACATTGAGCTCAGCGCCCAGTTCTTCACCTACATGAAGGTGGCGGTCCTCTGCGGCATCGTCCTCTCTTTCCCGTACCTTATCTACGAACTGTGGAAATTCATTGCGCCCGCCCTCTATGACAACGAGAAAAGGGCCGTGCGCAAGGCCTTCACGCTGGCATCGGGCCTGTTTTACCTGGGAGTAGCCGTGGGCTATTTCGTGGTGCTGCCGGTGTGCCTGATGTTCTTCACCAACTTCAGCATCTCCGACGCCATTGTAAATACCATCTCCCTGAGCTCGTACATGTCCATGTTCGTCTCCATGGTGTTTCTCATCGGCCTCCTTTTCGAATTTCCCACCATCATCCTGGCGCTGTCGGCCCTGGGCGTCGTTCATCGGCCCATGCTGCGGAAAGGCCGGCGGTACGCCGTGGTGGCGACGCTCCTTCTCGCCGCCCTCATCACCCCCAGCGACCCTTTTTCCATGTTTGTGCTGGCCGTGCCGCTCTACGGCCTGTATGAACTGTCCATTCTTCTTTGCAAAGCATGATTTCTGTCAATAACGTTACCGTATCCTTCGGCAGCTATAACCTCCTGGACTGCATCAACTTCCACATCTCTGATGGGGACAAGATAGGTCTCGTCGGAAAGAACGGTGCCGGCAAGAGTACCCTCATGAAACTCATCACCGGGCAGGAGCAGCCCACCTCCGGCAGCATCGAAAAGCCCACGGGCGTGCGTATCGGCTATCTGCCCCAGATCATGGAGCACCACCGCGGCCACACCGTGCTGGAAGAGGTCCTTTCCGTCTTCGACTACCTGCACGACATGGAAGCCGAACTCGCGCGCATCACCGCCGAGCTGGGGGAGCGCGAAGACTACGAATCGGCCGAATATGCCCGTCTTATCGACCGCCTCAATGAGCTCAACGACCGCCTGGCGCTGGAAAGCGGGCTTTCCCCGGAGGCGCAGGCGCAGAAGGTGCTCTTCGGACTGGGATTCAAGGCCGATGAACTGGGCCGCCTCACGGAAACCTTCTCCCAGGGGTGGAACATGCGTATTGAACTGGCCAAGATTCTCCTGGCCGGCCCCGACGTGCTGCTTCTGGACGAGCCCACCAACCACCTGGACATCGAGTCCATCGAGTGGTTCGAGGACTACCTCAAGGCCTACCGGGGGAGCGTGCTCCTCGTTTCCCACGACCGCAAGTTCCTGGACAACGTCACCACCCGCACCGTGGAAATCCTGCTGGGGCACGTCCACGACTACAAGGTTCCCTACAGCCAGTACGTTGAGCTGCGCGCCGAGCGCATTGCCCAGCAGACCGCTGCCTACGAGAACCAGCAGCGCATGATTGAAAAGACGGAAGATTTCATCAACCGTTTTCGCTATAAACCCACGAAGAGCAATCAGGTACAGTCCCGAATTAAAGCTTTGGAGAAGCTGGACCGCATTGAGATTGACGAGACCGACAGCGCGCAGATGGCCCTCAAATTCCCGCCGGCCGAGCGCTCCGGAGACGTGGTGTTCAAGGGAACCGACCTCACGGTGGGCTACCCCCAGAAGGTGGTTTTCCGCGGCGCCAACATCGAGATCAAGCGCGGCGAGAAGGTAGCCCTCATCGGCCGAAACGGAGAAGGTAAGACTACCCTCATGCGCGTGATCATGCGGGAACTCGACCCCATGGAAGGAGAGGCCCGCGTGGGGCACAACGTGCACATCGGCTATTATGCCCAGAACCAGGAAGACATCCTGGACCCGTCCGAGACCGTACTGGGCACGCTGGACCGCATTGCGGTGGGGGACATCCGCACCCGCCTCAGGGACCTCCTCGGCGCCTTCCTGTTCAAGGGAGAAGACATTGACAAGAAGGTTTCCGTGCTCTCCGGCGGCGAACGCGCCCGCCTGGGCATGGCCAAACTCATGCTCTCTCCTTATAATGTACTGGCACTCGATGAACCCACCAACCACATGGACATCCGTTCCAAGGACGTGCTCAAACAGGCCCTGAAGAGCTTTGACGGCACATTAATTGTCGTTTCCCATGACCGTGACTTCCTGGAAGGCCTGGTGGACAAGCTCTACGAGTTCCGCGACGGAAAGGTGCAGGAGCACCTGGGCGGGGTAGAGGACTTCCTCCGCCGCCGCAAGCTGGAGAGCCTGCAGGAGCTGGAGAGGAAAGCGCCCCAGCAGGCAGCCCCGGCCACTCAGCAGCCCGTGAAGCCCGCCAAAGCCGACAATACCGCTTTCAAGGCCCAGAGCAAGGAGCAGAAAAAGCTCAAGAACCGCATAGACTACCTGGAAAAAGAGATTGGGAAGGACGAGAAACGCATGAAGGAGATCGAAGCGGTGCTGGCCGCCCCCGGAGAGAAGGACGACATCATGGAACTCACCCGCGAATACCTGGAGCTCAAGCGCTCGCTGGATGCCGCCACCGAGGAATGGACCAACCTGATGGAACAATTAGAAGCATAAGATATGAAGAAACTTCTTACTTTTATCTTAAGTATCACTTTAAGTACAGCCGTCTGGAGCCAGGACGAGAAAATCTGTCCCGTAGGGGAGTTTCACTCCGTCGTGGCCGGCAGCACCATGGAGCTTGCGCTGCAGGAAAGCAGCCAGCCCAGCGTAAAGATCATCGCCGACAAAGCCCTCATGCCCTACATCCAGGTGTATGTACGCTCGCGCGTGCTCTACGTGGACATGGACGAGAAATCCATTCCCTCCGACGTCCGGAAGCTCTACAAGGGAAAGAACGCCCCCGTGCCCGTCACGCGCGTCCTGGTATCGGCCCCCTCCCTTTTCAAGGTCTCCGGCACCGGTAGCGCCCTCATCACCAGCTACGGGGGAGTTGTGGCCGATACGCTCACACTCTCAGACAAATCCGTCGCGCGGGACATCCTCCTGCGGGTACCGTCTCCCCGGGTCATCATGGACCGGAGTGCACAGGCCAGCCTTTCCTACAGCGGCGAGGTCATCTCGCTGGAGCTGAGCGGAAACGCCGACTGCACCCTCTCCGGCGAAACCGGGACGCTCTCTTTCCGCAGTGAAAGAAAAGCCCGCCTGAACAGCCTCTCCTGCAACTCGCGCCGCGTGAAGGCCGATATGAAAGGCTCCAGCGAAGCCTGCGTCCATGCCGAGGAATTTCTCTTTGTCAACCTCACCGGCGGAAGCGCCCTCTACTATACCGGCATTCCGGCCATCACCGTGGACCAGATTCTCAAATCCACCTTTGCCCCTTACGAAAAATGATCTACGATTCCCATCTGGACACCCCGTCCGAGCTGCTGCGGCAGCGAAACATCGGCATAGACAATCCCGGCGTACAGGTAGATTTTCCCAAAATGAAGGCCGGGGAAGTGGGCGGCGCCTTCTTTGCCCTCTATACCGCACCCGGCACAGCGCCCGATGCGGCCACCCGCCGTGCCCTGGAGATGCTCAGCGCCACCTACGACGCCTGCGAGGCCAACGAGGACTATGCCGTCCTCACGTTCGGCCCCGACGAAGTGCCCGCCCATGAGAAAAAAGGCCTCATCTCCGTCTTCATGGGCATGGAGAACGCAGCCCCCATCCAGGAATCGCTGTCGCTCCTCAGGACCTTCTACCGTCTGGGCGTAAGCTACGTCACCCTTACCCACAACGAAGACAACGCCGTAGCCGACAGCGCCGCGGAAGGGAAGCGCTGGGGAGGCCTGAGTCCGTTTGGCAGGGAAGTGGTGGCCGAGATGAACGCGCTGGGCATGATGATAGACCTCTCCCATGCATCGGACGAGACGTTCTGGGATGTCATCGGCCTGTCCAAGGCACCCGTCGTGGCAACCCATTCCTGCTGCCGCGCCCTTTGCTCGCACCGCCGCAATCTCACCGACGAGATGCTCCGTGCGCTGGGAGAAAAGAACGGTTATGTGGGCATCAACTTTTATCCGTATTTCCTCTCCGATGCCTATGACCCCGAGAAACCCTGGCGCCCCGGCGTCAAGGAAATTGTAGATCACATTGACCATGCCGTTGCCATTGCCGGCATCGACCACGTGGGAATCGGAAGCGATTTCGACGGCATTGAAGTCACCCCCGAAGGAGTGGAAAATATCTCCGAAACGCAGCGGGTCCTGGAGGAAATGCAGCGCCGCGGCTACAGCGAAAAGGACATTTTGAAGGTGTCCGGACAGAATTTGCTGGCTGTTTGGAGTAGAATTGCAAATTGCTCAGAATAAGGCAATTACGCCGTTTTAGCAGAAAAGAAACAAAAATGTTATACGTGCTAACATTTTTGTTTCTTTTATTATATACTAATGTTTTAAGTCCTCAAGCATGTACAGGCGCAGGAAGTTGAGCGCCGAGGCCGCAAAACGCTCGATATTGCGCTTCCGGTCATTCTTGTAAACATAGCGTACGGTGCGTGAACCCCGGGGACCGGCCACTCCAATCCACACTGTTCCCACCGGATTGAACGCATCTCCGGACGGGCCGGCAAGCCCGGTGGTGGAGACGGCGTAATCCGAGCCGGTGAGCCGGCGGACTCCCTCGGCCATGGCCGCAGCCACCTCCGAAGAGACCACGCCCTTCTCCTCGATGATGCGGGCCGGAACTCCCAGCACCTTCTCCTTGACCGGGATGGCGTAAGAGGTGACGGAGCCCAGGAAGTAGCCGGAAGAGCCGGGCACCGAAGTAATCATGTGCGCAATCATTCCGCCCGTGCAGGACTCGGCGCAGGAGAGCGTAAGTCCCTTTTCGCGGCAGATGCCGCCGATGGTGGTTTCAAGGTCGGAGTCACCATCGGCATAGAGAAGATCTCCGAGGAGCGCTTTCAGGCCGATGAGCTGCGCCTCCATCCGCTCCTTCTCATCTCCGGTGGTGCAGCCGTACAGGGAGAGCCGCAGCCGGATACCGGTGAGGGTATTCGGGAGGTACGCCAGATGCATATCGGCCGGAAGGGCGTCTTCCCAGGCGGCGATTTTCTCCGAGAGAGCGCTCTCGGCAATGCCGTAGACCATGAGGCTGCGGTGCAGGATCTGGGTGAGCGGCTGATGCGCCCGGATGTCCTCCATAATGGAAGGAATGGCGCCCACAGCCTCGTGCGGAACGCCGGGAAGGGCATACAGCGTGCTTCCAGAGCCCGGCATGTCCCGGAATACCATAATAGGAGCAGTTCCCAGCTGGTTCACAATGACATGGGCCCTGTCCGGCACCATGGCCTGGTTTTCATTGGAAGGAAGCACGTCCAGGCCGCGGCCGTGGAGGATTTCCACCACCTTCTGCATCTGGCCCTCATGCTTCACATAGCCCTTGCTGCCGGAAATCTGGGCCAGGACTGCCTTGGTAATGTCGTCCTTGGTGGGTCCCAGGCCTCCGGTAGAGAACACAATCCTGGCCCTGGAGAGCTCCTGAAGGAGGGTCTGGGCAATTTCCTCGCGCTTGTCGCCAATGGAAACCATGCGCACCACGTGGATACCCACTTCTTCGAGGGCGCGGGCCAGCTGCTGGGAATTGGTATCCAGAACCTGGCCGATAAGAATTTCGTCACCAATGGTGACGATCGATGCTTCAATCATATTTCTTGCTTGTTTTCAAGTGCTTTGAGAAGCTTCCCCAGCGGTTTTGCATCCGGGAGTTCCAATAGGGAAGCACCGCCCTCAAGGGCCTGGAGGCCTTCTTCGGGGGTATTGACCCTGCAGATGACAGGGACGCGGCCCTGCGTCAGTTCCCGGACGGTCCCCAGCATGGACAAGTGGGAAACCACCACGCCGTCCAGACCGTTGAGCCGGCAGGCGCCCAGGAGGAACTTGAGCTCGTCGGGGCTGGTCCCATGGGCCAGGCGAAGGAAGACGGGGGTGTAGCGTTCGTAGCAAAGACGCAGGCTAACTAATTCATCCAGAAGTGATTGTGTATCCGAAATATCTACGGCATCTATGCCCATGTCGGAGTCGGGGTCTATGATGATGAAATCTGCGAAGTCATAGACCAGGGAGAAAGACCGCACAATGTCGGTTTTGATGTCTACCGCCAGAATGGAGCTCTCGCGCTCTCCGGAAAGCCCTTTGATCCAGGGGAGTACTTCCTCGTGGGAAGGGGGCGTCAGCACCAGAAAACCGGCTTCAGGGGCCCTGTGGAGCCAGGAAAAGCGAGTTTTATGGATAACGAAGGGGACTCCTGCCGGATTCGGGAAAACCAGGCCGGCTACCTCTGTCTGCAAATGCTGAACGTTGTTTTTACGGAACATCATCTGAGCTTTCTATAGGAAAACAAAGATAGCAATTTATTCCTTGGAAACGAACTCCTCGAAGGTATTATCGGAGTAGAAAACAGTAATGTGCTCGATTTTTCGGGCAGGAGCGGCCTGAACGGCGGCCACAACAGGGGCAGAAGGAGCCTGGATGACGGGGAAAAGCTCGCCGGCAGGGGTCTCAGGAGCCTCGGGAGCCATATCTTCGCGGTACATTTTGCCTTTTCCGGTCATGAGCCAGTCCAGATTGAGGCGGGGATAGTGAAGAAGGAGACTCTCCAGGAAATCGTAGCCGGGTTTGTTGCGGCCGGCCAGGATATGCGAAACGCTTCCGCGCGCAACGGAAAGGGTGTCGGCAAACTGGGCCTGCGTAATGTTTTCGGCCTGTAAAAATTGTAAAAGCCGTCGATTCATAATTTACAACTTTAACTTTACAAATATACACAAAAAATTCGAGATATCCAAATATCAACAAGTTACAAGTCTGAACAGGGGAGGGTAGAAAACGGCAAAATACGCTTGTAGTTTTATGATAAGTAAGTGCGCTTTTATAGCTGATTATCTAACTATTAGTTATATATAATTCACCGATTTAAACCCCATTCGGGCCCTGGAGGCCCTTCCAGGCGGCAATACACGTATCTATACTTTATATAAAGATATGTAACTAACTGATTAAATGGCATTTGCTAAAATCACTAAAATAGCCATAAGAAATATTTATAGTGTTTTAGCAAATATTTAGTGGAATATACAAGAATGCGCCCGGAACTTCACATTTCCGAACCTTTCACCCCTTCCGTTGTGTTTACATTTGTAAACACATTTGTAAACAGTTGTACAACCGGCCCGAGAATTCCCGATTTCCGATAAATAGTGTTACCTTTGCACAAATTTTAAAATCTCATGATTCCTGAAATCCATATAGAGGATTACAATTACGGCCTGGAGGACTCCAGGATCGCGAAATACCCGCTCCCGGAAAGGGATGCATCCAAACTGCTCCATTACAAAGACGGAGCAGTGGAAGAGAAAATTTTCCGTGAGCTGCCCGGCCTTCTCCCCGAAGGCGCGCTCATGGTATTCAATGATACCAAGGTAGTCCCGGCCCGCCTGCACTTCCAGCGGGAAACCGGCGCCATCATCGAAGTATTCTGCCTGGAGCCCGTGGAGCCCGTAGAGTACAACACCGCGTTCGCCGCTACGGAAACCTGCAGCTGGAAATGCGTCATCGGCAATGCCAAGAAGTGGAAGGAGGATACCCTCAGCCTGTACAATCCGGAAGATAACGGAGAGATCAGCGCCATCGCACTTAAAGCAGTACTTGAGATGCGGAACGGCCAGACCGGCACCGTGCGTTTTTCCTGGGAGGGCGGCCTCCCGTTCTCCCGCATCCTGGAGATAGCCGGCACCGTTCCCATTCCGCCGTATCTGAACCGCGAGTCCGAGGCCATTGACACGGAGCGGTACCAGACGCTCTACGCCCATATCCGCGGATCGGTGGCGGCCCCGACGGCCGGCCTGCATTTTACCCAGGACGTCCTGGACCGCATCCGGGAAAAGGGGATAGAGACCGAAACCGTGTGCCTGCACGTGGGCGCCGGCACCTTCCTGCCCGTGAAAAGCTCGCTGGTCTCCGAGCACCCGATGCACAGGGAACCTTTTACCGTATCTAAAGCTTTACTTCAAGAGCTTGCACATAAAGACCGAAAATTAATTGCAGTAGGAACTACTTCCGTTCGCACGCTGGAGTCGCTTTACTACGTAGGCGTCAGCTGCATCGAGACGGGGAGGCCGGCCGATGTCGCCCAGTGGGCACCGTATGAGCGTGAGTATCCCTACAGCACGGCGGAAGCCCTTCAGGCCATCGTCGATTACCTGGACCGCGAAGGCCTTGAGGAACTCGTCGCCGGTACGCGCATCATCATCGTTCCGGGCTTTACCTTCCGCCTGGTGGACATGCTCGTCACCAACTTCCATCAGCCGGAGAGCACGCTCATCCTCTTGGTATCGGCCTTTGTGGACGGAGACTGGCGCACCATTTACAACTACGCGCTGTCCCACGGGTTCCGCTTCCTCAGCTACGGAGACAGTTCTCTCCTCGAAAGGCGTAGCCTTTAGCATGTTTTTTGCAAGTTCCAACCTTTAATTTGAACCTTAAGAATATGGACTATACCGATTTCAGCGATATTGCTCCCTTTAACGACGAAGAAGCGGCTGCCGCACTGGCCCGCGTATCCATTCACCCCAACGTACCCTGGATTTCCAAATTCCTGTTCCCGGACAAGCCCAACACGTTCCTGGGAGATGTCCTCCGTAATATCCACACGGTAGACGAGTTCCAGGAAATTGTCATGTCCAAGGCCATCCAGTGGGTGATTGACAACACCATCACCGAATTCACCTACGACGGCGTAGACAATATCAAGAAGCTGGGCACCACGTACCTGGCCATGTCCAACCACCGCGACATCATCCTGGATCCCGCGCTCACGCAGATGGTCCTCATGTGGAACGGCCTGCCCGAGACCCAGATCTGCGTGGGAGACAACCTCCTCAAGCAGAAGACGGTGGAGCTCCTCATCCGCTCCAACCGCATGATCAAGGTCATCCGCGGTATATCGGCCCGCGAACTGTACCTGTCGTCGCAGGTGCTGTCCAAGTATATCCGCGAAACCATCACGTCGGGCACCGGCTCCGTCTGGATTGCCCAGCGCCAGGGACGCACCAAGGACGGCATTGACATCACCGAGCAGGGCCTCCTCAAGATGGTGGACATGAGCGGCACCAAGGATTTTGTCCAGAATTTCATGGAGGTGCACATCGTTCCCATGTCCATTTCCTACGAATACGAGCCCTGCGACGTCATGAAGGCCCGCGAAACCCTCATCAAGCGCAATACCGGTTCCTACGTAAAAGGCGAAGACGAGGATCTCCAGAGCATCATGATCGGCATCAAGCAGCCCAAGGGCCACGTGCACCTGCAGGTGGGAGACCCGCTCACCGAGGAAGAAATCCGCGAGGCTTCGTTCTGTGACAAGAACGACCGCTACCAGAGCATCCGCCACGCTGTGGACCGCCGCGTCATTAAGGGTTACAAACTCTGGAAGACCAACTACATGGCCTACGACCTCCTGAACAAGACCAACAAGTACGCCAGCGAGTACACCATGGAAGACCTGGAAAAGTTCGAAGGCTACCTGGCACAGCAGATTATCCTTGTAGAATCTACGCTGGACCGCGGCGAGCTCATGGAAGAACTGCTCAAGATTTACAGCAATCCGGTCTCCTCCAAGGAAAATCTGTAATTGTTACACAATTTATATTATGTTAACTTGCTTATAGGTTAACATCCCCTATGACCAGAAAAAAGAAAATCGACCTCCTCCTGGAGAACGTTGAGATTGAAGCCGTTGCAGCCGAGGGCAAAGCGCTCACGCACGTAGACGGCATGGTTGTGTTCGTAGACTTCGCCGTTCCCGGAGACGTCGTGGACATCCAGGTATACAAGAAAAAGAAAAACTATATGGAAGGCTTCATCAAACGCATAGTGAAGCCCTCCGCCCACCGCCTGGAGCCCTTCTGCGAGCATTTCGGCGTCTGTGGAGGCTGCCGCTGGCAGCCGCTGCCCTACGAAATGCAGCTAGAGGCCAAACGGCAGCAGGTAGAAGACCAACTGGTTAGAATCGGACACCTGGAAGTGCCCGAAATCAGGCCCACACTCCCCTCCGAGCTCACCCGTTACTATCGTAACAAGCTGGAATTCAGCGCTTCCAACAAGCGATGGCTCCTCCGCGATGAGCCCCAGGACCTGGTGGAGCCCGGTCTTGGCTTCCACGTGGGCAAGTTCTTCGACAAAGTGCTGGACATCCGGAAGTGCCACCTGCAGGCAGAGCCTTCCAACGCTATCCGCCTCTTTATCAAGAAGTTCTGCCTTGAAAACGGCCTGGAATTCTACAACATCCGGGAAAACCACGGCTTTTTCCGCAACATGTTCATCCGCACCACCGAGGACGGCCAGGTCATGCTCATCCTCTGCCTGGCCCAGCCGGATGAAGCACCCCGGAAAGCCCTCCTGGATGCCCTCATCAAGGAATTTCCGCAGATTACCTGCCTCTACTACGTCATCAACGAGAAGCTCAACGACTCCATCGCAGACCAGTCCCCCGTCCTCTACTACGGGCAGGACGCCATCTACGAGAAAATGGAAGACCTTTCCTTCAAGATTGGCCCCAAGTCCTTCTACCAGACCAACTCCCGCCAGGCCTACCGCCTGTACAGCGTCGCCCGCGAGTTCGCTGCCCTGGAGGGCCATGAGGTAGTCTATGACCTCTACACCGGCACCGGCACCATCGCCCAGTTCGTGAGCCGCAAGGCTACCAAGGTGGTGGGCATCGAATACGTCCCCGAGGCCATTGAAGACGCCAAGGACAACGCCCGCCGCAACCACATAGAAAACTGCGAGTTCTTTGCCGGAGACATGAAGGACGTCCTCAGCGAAAGCTTCATCAAGGAGCACGGCCGCCCCGACGTCATCATCCTGGATCCTCCCCGCGCCGGCATCCACCCGGACGTTGCCAAAGTGATCCTTTCCGCCGCTCCGGAGAGAATGGTGTATGTAAGTTGTAACCCGGCTTCGCAGGCCCGCGATTTAGCCATCCTTTGCAAGGATTACAAGATTACAGCCGTGCAGCCCGTAGACATGTTCCCGCATACCATGCATGTAGAGAACGTAGTGGCGCTTACAAGAAAAGCCTAGTCTACTTTAAGTAACACTTCAAGTACTTCCTCTATCCCCTCCCTGTGCGTGATGCGGGCCTGTAGCCTGTGTGTCCCCGCCTTGAGGGCCGGGGTGAATTCACCGTTGACACGCTCCGTGTCCAGCGTCCAGTTTACAGAAATGACGTTGTCCGGCGCATGCAGTTTCAGGGGAATGCGCTCCCCTGCCTTGATCTTTCCCTGCGGCCGCTCAATGTAGGAGTAGCCCAGTTCCACAAGGTCCTTCGCCTGCGTATTCTCCACGGCCGTCACCGTAAGCGCCACATCCATGTAAATGCCGGCGCTCTTAACGAACATGTCCTGCCACGAAGACTGCAGGAGGGAAAACGGGCTGTAGCAGCTGCGCCCCTTCGCCGCCGGATAGACGGTTCCTACGCGGAAATTGAGGTCGGAGTCTGCCGCAGGGCTTCCATAGCCGATGTAGAGGGACATCCCCTCCGGAATGACGATATGCTCACCCGAAAGATCCACCACCTGTTTGCAGTAAGGGCCCTTCACCAGATTCTCCAGCTTGCGGGTGAGGACGCGCCTACCTTCCACATCTACAACCAGATAGACCTCCCCATCGAAAGCAGAAGTCATATAAGGGTAGAACACTACTTCTCCCAGCTCCTGCCCCACATACGGATAGAGTTCCTCCGGCGAAAGATGCACGCCGCCGAGGATGCGCATATTCGCAAAATAGCCCATGGACGCCTCTGTATCGTACGGAGAGAGCGTCGACTCGCGCGGAGCATCGGCCCGCCGGAGGGTGACCGAGAGGCTCTTCATGCGGTATTTTCCCATGGAAACCTCCTCATAATAAGGCTGATACCCTTCCAGGGACGCTGCCAGCGACACGTTGGAAAGTGCTCCTTCGGGCAGTTCCAGACAGAAAAAGCCGTCCGCCCCGGTGCAGGCCGATACATCCCCGGCACGCACCGTCACGCCCTCCAGCGGATGCCCGTCGGCATCGCGCACCGTGCCGTTCAGATTGGCGCCGGCATCCCGGAGCACGCGGAACGAGACACCGTCTTCACCGAGGCCGATGCCCGTAATCTGCACTCCGGTATAGTTCCCTTCCCAGTCTACGGGCTCGTAAAAGAGGACCTCGTCCAGCCCGGGAAATACCATGCGACCCTGTGCAAGGGCCGCGTCAAACTCCAGCAGCCAGGGGTTGAAAGAAGGCACCAGACGGTAACAAGGATGCGAAGCAAATGCATTGACTCCGTTAAAGTTACGCCAGTTTATCCAAAGTTCTTCTGCGGTATAATCCCCTACCTTCCTCCCAGAGCGGTCTACATGGTAAATCACCAGTCCCCGGGGCAGCGGAGCATCCCAGCCCTTTCCGTCCCGGTATTCGTAGAGGAAGTACTCCCCTTCCGTAGCGGTCTCGCTCCGGTACATCTCACCCGGCCCCAGGCGGACCACACCCTCCGGTAGCGGCGGAATGTCTGTCTGGAGGCCTATCAGGCTCTTTTCCAGCGCATTCAGGGACGGCGGCGTGTGACCGTCGTTGTTGTAAAGGCCCTTTCCCATGAGGGAAAAGCCATAGACGCCTCCGGCATTCCCGCCCATGGCGAAGTCGGTGTCGTAGAAATCCGGCAGGCCCAGGTAGTGGCCCAGTTCGTGACAGACCAGGCCGATGCCGCCCAGATGGCTTCCGGACGCGCCCGAAAGCTCCGGCACGGCGATGTAATTCATGGACGCCACACTCCCCTGATGCGCCCAGATGGCATCGGCAGAGGCCCCGGCCGCCTGGTCGTAACCGGCATACACCATGATGGCCAGATCCGGCGCCCCGTCTCCGTCGGCGTCATAGGCCGTGGGATCCAGGGAAAGGGCCTGCAGGGCCTTGAGGAGCGCTTCCTCGGGAGCTTTATCCCCCACCCGCTCACCGTGCTCGAAGACATCGCGGCCATAGTCCTGCAAGCGCCCTTCCAGGGTCACCGGGCCGTAGACATCGAAGGAAGGAGCGAAGAAGTCTCCCAGATTATCTCTGTAATAATCTATTACAGAGCCATTTGCACCATCATAATCGAAGCCGGGCTTCGTCAGGAGATCCTTCACCAGCGAAGCCGGGTCTTCCAGCTGGAAGCGGACGTCCTTGAACTCGACCAGCACCACCGGATACCGCGGCGGAATACCCCGGGAAAACACCCCCTGGCAGCATAGAAGGAGCATCGCCGATATAAACCATTTTTTCATGTTAACTCCCTCTACAACAGCTGGATAACAAAGAAAATCTGGTCCGATTTCTTGAGCCAGGCCATTTTGTCGTTTATCCGTAAAATCCGGACGTTCTCATACACTTCGCTCTCGAGCGTACGTCCGCCCCTCGCCAGCCGGTAATGGACCGAAACAGAACTTCCCTCCTGGAGCGGAACCGGCAGCCCCGACAGGGAGACAACCGTGAGCGAAGCAGGGTCCAATATCCTGTAAGACAATGTATTGCCACTTATATAGACCCCTGCCTGACGCGAAGGATCCACCACCTGGTCTCCCCCTTTGACGCCATAGGCGCCCGGGATGAAAACCTGCGTGACAGGGTCTTCGGGAACGGGAGGCTCAGGGGGAACGGGAACCGCCGGATGGTCACATCCGGCAAGAAAAAAAGCTGAAACCACAAGGGTAAACAGCCGATGCGGGGAGATGCCTTTCATGGCAAAGGTAAGGATTAGGTTCGGGTCACACGTTGCGTACTTACAAATGTAGGCATTATCCGGAAATAATTACTATTTTTGTGCGTTTTTTTAGTACATGAAATGATTGTTCAGATTCTCATACTCGTCGCAGGCCTCGCCCTTGTCGTCTGGGGCGCCGACGCCCTCGTAGACGGAGCATCGGCCGTCGCCCGCCGCTTCGGGCTCAGCGAGTTCATCATCGGCCTCACCATCGTGGGCATGGGCACATCGGCCCCCGAGATGGTGGTGAGCTTCATCGGCGCCGCCGAGGGGAATGCCGATATCTCCCTGGGCAACGTGGTGGGCTCCAACGTGTTCAACACGCTGCTCATCCTGGGCATCACCGCCCTCCTCCTTCCCATGCCCGTCACCCCGGAGAACCGGAAGAAGGACATCCCCATGAACATTGTCATCACGCTTCTTCTCATCGGCCTGGGCCTGGAGCACACGCTCTTCGGCTTTGGAACCGACGGACTGTCCCGCTGGGACGGCCTCCTCCTGGTCGCCGTCTTCGCGCTCTACATAGGCCGGAGTTTCCGCCAGGGAGCCGGCCAGGAGGAGACTCCAGAAGCGGAGAAAATGCCCCTGTGGAAGGCTGCTCTCTGGATTGTCCTCGGCCTTACCGCCCTCATCCTCGGCGGCAACTGGTTCGTAGATTCGGCCACCCATATTGCCAAGGCACTCGGGGTGAGCGACAAGTTCATCGCCATCACCATCCTGGCCGGCGGCACGTCCATGCCGGAGCTGGCCACCTGCGTAGCCGCCGCCGTCAAGAAAAAGGGGCAGCTGGCGCTCGGAAACATCATCGGCTCCAACATCTTCAACATCCTCCTCATCCTGGGAGGTGCGGCCATCATCCATCCCCTCTCCTTCGAAGGGATTACTTATGTAGACCTTGGTGCGCTCATAGTTAGCGCATTAGTACTTCTTACCTCAAGCTATGTTGGGAAAAAGAACATGCTGGACAAAGTGGACGGAGCCCTGTTCCTCCTTCTTTTCGCCGGCTATATGAGCTACCTTATCATAAACCTGTAATCCATGTTCCATTTTCTCCAGAGCATCCCCATTCCGGAAGTCTCCCCCGACTCCCTGGCAGCCAAGAAAGAGCAGTTTGAAGAACTCATCCGCACTACGCCTCCCCAGGACCTGCTGGCCCTGTTCGGGGAGCAGGCGCTCCACTTCGGGCTCAAGGTCCTGGCGGCCATCGCCCTGTACATCGTGGGCGGCTGGGTCATCGGCCTTGTCAAGAAAGCCCTCAAGAAAAGCTTCGCCAAAAAGAAGACGGAGGCGACCGTGGCCACTTTCTCCGAAAGCCTCGTCACCATTGCCCTGTGGATTCTCCTCATCATTGCCGTAGTGGGAACGCTGGGCGTGAACACCACGTCCCTGGCTGCCCTCCTGGCCGCCGGCGGCATGGCCATCGGCATGGCCCTCAGCGGAACGGTGCAGAATTTCGCCGGCGGCATCATGCTGCTCGTTTTCCGCCCCTTCAAGGTGGGCGACTTCATTGAGACACAGGGATTTGCGGGCAAAGTGACGGAAGTCACCATCGTGAACACCAAGCTCCTCACCACCGACAACCGTGTCATCATCCTCCCCAACGGCACCCTCTCCAACGGCAACATCAACAATGTCACCGGCCAGAACCTCCGCCGGGTGGACATTCCCGTGAGCGTAGCCTATGGGGCCGGGGCCGATGCCGTCAAAAGCGCCCTCCTGGAACTGGTGAAGGCCAATCCGCTTTTCCTGGACAGCAGTACGCACGGCGCGCAGGACCCCTTCGTGGGCCTTTCGGAACTGGCCGACAGCAGCGTCAACTTCGTGGTACGCGCGTGGGTGAACGGGAAAGACTACTGGGATGCCCGCTTCCAGCTGCAGGAAGCCATCTACACGGAGCTTCCGGCCAGCTACGGCATCGAATTCCCGTTCCCGCAGATGGACATCCACGTCAAACAAAATTGACCTGTTTTGACGCATTTAGGAAATAATTGCTATATTTGTTCGAATTAAACTAATCAACCTATGAAAAAAGTACTAGCCATTGCAAGTGCCGTAGCCCTTACGTTAGCAAGTTTTAACGCTCAGGCACAGATCGCGGACCAGGAAAACGTCCTGTTCAACCATTGGTCCATCGGCGTGGGCTTCGGATTCTCCGAAGGCGTCCAGATAACCGCCGGAACCACCATCCTTCCTAACCTGCAGGGCCGTATCGTCTACAACACGCTCTCGCCGATTGTCGCCATTGCCAATCCCATCGTAGCCAAATTCGCGCCCGAATACAGTATCAACCCCGTCCAGGCCACTTTCCAGGTGGGCGTCCATCAGACCAGCCCCCGCATCGACGTGGATGAAGTAAACGTAAACGGTAACATCCACGACAGAAGCCTGGCGCTCCTGGCAGACTTTTTCCCTTCCAAAAAGAGCTCCTTCCACATTACGGGCGGTGTCATGTTCAACATTCACCCGCAACTTGTGAGCCTTACCGCCACCCTCGTCAACAAGAGTTCCTCGGAGCCGGCCGTAGACCCTTCCAACTACGCCAACACCGAGTTCTTCGGCATCACCACAGACCCTGAAGGAAAGGTTCACCTGGGCGTCCAGTCCGGTCTCAATGTGGTACAGCCGTACCTCGGCATCGGCTTTGGCCGCGCCGTCTCCCTGAAGAGCCGCGTCAGCTTCAACTTCGACCTGGGCGTCACCTACATCGGCGGCTTCCACCTCGTGTCCAGGAGCTACTACGAAGACCCTCAGAAGCCCGTCAACGTAGAACTCAACCAGGCCTGGATAGACGCCAACCCCGACATCAAGGACAACCTCAAGGAGAATTACGACAACACCGTCAAATACCTGAACATGGTCAACGGTTTCCCCGTGCAGCCCTACATGCGCTTCACCCTGGCCGTCAGACTCTTCTAAGCTTAAACTAAAACAATCAATACCATGAAGAAAATTCTTTTGGCAGCTGCCGCAGCCCTTGCCGTGATTTCCTGCGGCAACAAAGGCGGCGTAGAAATTGCACCGGCCCGGCAGGAAAACAACGCCGGCGTCATCAAGATTACCGGCAAGCCGGTAGAAGCCAGCCTCAAGAGCGGCGTCAAAATCCAGATTCAGAAAATCGAATTCATGAGAGAAGGCGAATATGTGGGACTGGGCGTGGAAGTAGCCAAGGCTACCGGCGACACCCACTACTTCTCCGGCACCTTCACCAAGGTGGGTGACGATTTCCAGCTGGGCGGAGACTTCAGCGGCAAGATCAACGTAAATGGCAACCAGATTACCTTCTCCCTGACCGGCGAAGAGCCCACCACCACCGACGGCGGCTTCACCCAGACCCCTCCTCCCACGAACCCCACAGAGCAGGCCCTGTTCGTGAACTGGAAGATTTCCATGCTGGAAGTAATCATTGACAAGCCTTACGTCAAGCACAAATTCACCGGTTCTGACGCCTACAACCTGGGCGCCATCGCCAAGTACATCAACGACAACCAGAGCGAGGTAAAACTGGACCTGGATCTGTTCAACCAGTATGTCATCAGCACCATCAGCCTGTCCCAGGCTCCTGAGAAAACCATCAAGGTGAGCTTCGCAGATCCGAAAGTGGAACCCATCGTGGGCATCTGGTCGGGCCTGAACCTTACCCAGCAGAGCTTCACCTACAAGCTGGATGCGCAGCTGGACGGCCAGCTGTTCACCGCCGAGGCTTCCGGTTCTTTCGCCTTCAGCAGCGACTACAAAACGGTCACCATCACCCTGAACGTGAAGTCCAACGACATGAACGGCAAGATTTCCATCACCGCCAACAAGGCTTAATCCCCTTCCGGCACCTGATACAGCGCTTCGCCCTCAAAGGCGGAGCGCTTATTTTTTCGTAAAAAAGTACTATCTTTGTGAAATTGTAACTAAACCGAAAACCCATGTCCGTTACCATTAAAAAGGTAGAGTCAAAGAAAGATCTGAAGACTTTCGTCAAGTTTCCCCTGGAGCTGTACAAGGGCTGCCCCTACTATGTTCCCAACATTTACATAGATGAGATGAGCACCCTGGACCCGTCCAAGAATCCCATGAGCAAGTACGCTAAAACGGCTCTGTTCCTGGCCTACAAAGACGGAAAGGTAGCCGGCCGCGTCGCCGCCATCATCAACGAGATTGCCAACCGGGACTGGAACCACCAGGAAGTACGCTTTGGCTGGATAGACTTCATTGACGACAAAGCGGTTTCCAAGGCTCTCATCGAGGCCGTCATCGCCTTTGGCAAGGAGTATGGCATGACCCAGATCTCCGGCCCGCTGGGCTTCACGGACTTTGACAACGAAGGCTGCGTGGTGGAAGGTTTCGACGACATCTCCTCCTTCTTCCTCAAATACAACTACTCCTATTACGGCGAGCACTTCGAGGCGCTGGGCATGGCCAAGGTCAATGACTGGCTGGAATACCGTATTTTTGTGCCGGAGCAGCTCCCGGAAAAGGTAACCCGCGCCGCCGGTCTCGTAGCCACCCGCTACCAGCTGCACGTAAGGAAGATCACCAAGAAAGAGGTGAAAAAGGAGAAATACGGCCAGAAGATCTTCGACCTCATCAACCGCACCTACAACGCCCTCTTCGACTTTACGGTAATGCCGGCCGATGTCATCGACCACTACGTAAACACTTTCCTGGGCCTCCTGGACCTCAAATACGTTACCCTGGTAGAGAACAACGAAGGCAAGCTGGTAGGCCTTGCCATCTGCATGCCTTCCCTGGCCCATGCCGTCCAGAAAGGAAACGGATACCTCCTGCCCCTGGGCTGGTGGCACCTTGTAAAATCCATGTATTTCAAGCATGAAGAGGGCGTAGAGATGCTTCTGATTGCCGTAGACCCTGAATACCAGAACCGCGGTGTCCACGCCATCCTGTTCAAGGAGATGATTGGAAACATCATCAAGGGCGGCTTCCGATACGGAGAATCCAACGGAGAGATGGAGACCAACAACAAGGTCCAGAACCTCTGGGGAGACTACGAGAAGGAATTCAAGCGCCGCCGCCGCGTCTTCTCCAAACAGATATGAGTGCATCTTCCGCCATGCTGCCGCCGCTCCCCGAGCGCATGCGACCAAGGACGCTGGACGAATATGTAGGCCAGCGCCATCTGGTGGGCGAAGGCTGCATCCTGAGGAAGATGATCGAAAGCGGGAATCTGTCCTCTTTCATCCTTTGGGGCCCTCCGGGCGTAGGAAAAACCACCCTCGCCCACATCATCGCCCAAACCCTGGACCGCGATTTCTTTACCCTGAGCGCCGTCACGGCCGGGGTAAAAGATGTCCGTGATGTCTTTGAAAAGGCCCGCGGCACTTCCCTTTTCAACCAGAAAGGGGCGCCCATCCTTTTCATCGATGAAATCCACCGCTTCAACAAGGCCCAGCAGGACGCCCTCCTCGGAGCCGTGGAGAACGGCACCATCGTCCTCATTGGCGCCACCACCGAAAACCCCTCCTTCGAGGTCATCACCCCCCTTCTCTCCCGCTGCCAGGTATTTGTACTCAAGTCGCTGGAAAAGAAAGATTTACAGACGCTGCTTGAAAGAGCGCTTAAAGAAGACGTTCTCCTTCGGGAAAAGCCGATAGAAGTCCGGGAAAGCGAGGCGCTCATGCGCTACAGCGGAGGAGATGCCCGCAAGCTTCTCAACGTGCTGGAGCTGGTGATTGACGCACAGGCGGGCCGCAGTCCCGTCATCATTGACAACGAAACCGTAACGGCTTCCATCCAGGAGAACATGGCTATCTACGACAAGGGCGGAGAGATGCACTACGACATCATATCGGCCTTTATCAAGAGCATCCGCGGAAGCGACCCCAACGCCGCCCTCTACTGGCTGGCCCGCATGATTGACGGCGGCGAAGACCCCCTGTTCATTGCCCGCCGCCTGTGCATCAGCGCGTCCGAGGACGTGGGCCTGGCCAATCCCAACGCCCTGCTCCTGGCCAATGCCTGCTTTGAGATTGTCTCCAAGATCGGCATGCCCGAAGGACGCATTCCGCTGGCCGAGGCTACCGTCTATCTGGCGTCGTCGCCCAAGAGCAATGCCTCGTACCTGGCTATTGACAAAGCCCTGGCCCTTGTGAAGGAAACCGGCAACCAGCCTGTTCCGCTGCCCATCCGCAACGCGCCCACGCAGCTCATGGAAGAGCTGGGCTACAGCGACGGCTACAAGTATGCCCACGACTACCCCGGCCACTTTGTGGACATGGAGTTCCTGCCGGACAGCCTCCGGGGCACCGTCTTCTACGAGCCGGCAAAAAACAAGCACGAAGACGTGCTTCGTGCCTATCTGGAGGCCTGTTGGCCTAAGTATTATCCTAAAGGTTGATCGAAGGGACCCCAGGGGTGTATTTAAAGGGGGCGGGAGCCCCCTTACAGCACGTAACCAAGGGTTCTGAGCATCGATTCCGACGTCTGCTCCTCCGAGAAAACGGAGGTGATGAGGTTGCCGTCCTTGTCGCGGTCTATGAGGATGTGCCTCGGGGAAGGCATGAGGCAGTGCTTGATGCCGCCGAAGCCGGAGAGGGCTTCCTGGTACGCGCCGGTGTGGAAAAAGCCGATATAGAGGTTTTCCCGGCGGCTGCGGATGGTGGGAAGGAAGATGGCGTTGGCGTGGTAGTCGGCATTGTAGAAGTCCTGGCTGTCGCAGGTGAGACCGCCCAGGAACACGCGCTGGTACTCGTCGTTCCACTTGTTGATGGGAAGCAGGATGAAGCGCTGATTGAGGCCCCAGGTGTCCGGCAGGCAGGTCATGAAGGAGTTGTCAATCATGTACCACTTCTCGCGGTCGTTCTGCTGCTTGATGTCGAGGATCTTGAAGATGGTGGCACCGCTCTCGCCCACTGTGAAGGAGCCGAATTCGGTAAAGATGTCGGGTTCCTGGACGCCCATGGAGTTGCAGGTAACCTTGATCTGGTTGATGATTTCCTCCACCATGTACTCGTAGTCGAAGTCCTGGGCAAGGGAGGTCTTGTTGGGAAGGCCGCCGCCGATGTTCAGGCTGTCCAGCTCCGGGCAGATGGCCTTGAGCTCGCAGTACACGCGCACGCACTTGGAAAGTTCGTTCCAGTAGTACGCCGTATCCCGGATGCCCGTGTTGATGAAGAAGTGGAGCATCTTGAGGTGGAAGTTGGGGTACTTGGCCACGGTGTCCTTGTAGAACTTGACGATATCCGAGTAGCGGATACCCAGGCGGGAGGTATAGAAATCGAAGTTGGGCTCTTCCTCGGAGGCGATACGGATACCCATCATGGTATCTTCCTCGATGAGGCTGGCCAGGTCTTCGAACTCGTTCTTGTTGTCCAGGACGGGAATGATGTTCTTCCAGCCGTCCTTGCGCAGGCGGGCGATGTTCTGGACGTACTGGGGGCGCTTGAAGCCGTTGCAGATGATGTAGAGTTCCTCCTTGTTCACGGAGCCGTCGCGCTCAAGGGCCTGGATGAGGTCCAGGTCGTAGGCCGATGACGTTTCCAGGTGGATGTCGTTCTTGAGGGCCTCATGCACCACGAAGGCGAATTGGGAACTCTTGGTGCAGTAGCTGTAGTGGTACTCGCCCTGGTAATCGGCCTTGGCCATGGCCACCTTGAAAAGACGTTTGGCCCGCTGGATCTGGGAGGAAATCTTGGGAAGGTAGGTAAGCTTGAGAGGGGTGCCGTATTTCTCAATGATTTCCATGAGGTCGATGTCGTTGAACAGCAGGTTGCCGTCTGCTACCATGAATTCGTCCTGCGGGAAGTCGAAGGTTTGGTCAATCAGGTCGATGTACTTGTTTTTCATTCCACTGAGTAAGGGTTTTAAAAATCGTGCAAATATAAGGAAAAAGTATTACTTTTGTAAGAATGAATCGGGGAAAACACATATTATTTGTGCTGGCGCTCATGGCCGCAGGGGCCTGCAGTACCACCCGTGCACTCAGACAGGAAGAATTCCTCCTGAAGAAGGCTAGCGTTAAGATTAACGATAACTCGTTTAATTCCAGCGAATTATCTTCCTATATCGTCCAAAAGCCCAACAACTATCTCCTGGGGGTGAATCCCCTTCTCTCCGTGTACAACTGGGCCGGGACCGGGAACAGCGGTTTCCAGCGTTTCCTGCGCCGTATCGGCACGGCTCCCGTGATCTACGACCCTGCCAAGGTGGACGAGAGCATCTCAAGCATGCAGAATCACCTGCGCTACCTGGGGTACTACGGTTCCGTCATCGAAAGCGATGTACGTGTAAGCGGCAGAAAAGTATATGTAAACTACTATGTTACGCTCGGGAAGCGCTATGAAATCAGCGCCGTCGACTACGAGATTCCCTCTTACGGAACTTTCCGGGAGGATTTCGAGAAGGACCTTCCCAACGTGACCATCCGGCCCGGGCAGTTCCTGTCGGAGCGGCTGCTGGAGGAGGAAGCGGACCGGTCGGCCCGGTTCTTCCGCGACCAGGGGTACTACGGCTTCACCAAGAGTTTCTACTCTTTCGAGGCCGATACGGTGGGCCAGGAAGGCAAGACGCGGCTCAGGATGGCTATCCGGGACTATGCCCTGGGGGACGATCCCGCATCGGCCCAGCCGCACCGGAAATTCTCCATCGGAGAAGTGACCCTCTCCTACCCGGAAGATCTCAAGATTCGCCGCAGCGTGCTGGAAGGGCTCAATATGCTGCGCCCCGGGCAGCCTTACAGCGAGAAGGCCATTGGCAATACGTATACGCGCCTTACCAGCGTCAACATGTTCGCGGGCGTGAACATCAATATGGAGCCTGTGTCGCAGGATAAGGTGAATGCCAACATCAGCCTGCGTAATGCGGGCCTGCAGGGCTTCAAGACCAACCTGGAGGCATCGGTGAACTCGACGGGGCTCATCGGCATATCGCCGCAGCTGAGCTACTTCCACAAGAACCTGTTCAAGGGCGGCGAGATGCTCAACCTGGGCCTCAAGGGGAATTTCCAGTTCAAGCCCCGGGACACGGCGTCCTCCACGGAAGTGAGCGTCTCCACCAGCCTGCGCTTTCCCAAGTTCATCGGCCTTCCCAACCGCCTGTTCAAGGGGCCGTACATTCCCCGGACGGAGGTTTCCCTGTCGTTCAATTACCAGAACCGGCCGGAGTTCCGCCGCACGGTCATATCGGCCGGCTATACCTACAGCGGTCGCTTCAGCGAGCGCCTTTTCTATCAGTTTACGCCTGTCAGGGCCAATATTTCCCGTATTTTCAATGTGGACGACTCCTTTTACGAGTCCATGGGAGACAACCTGTACCTGATGAAGGTTTACTCCGACAACTTTGACATGGGCGTGAGCAGCATGCTGTACTACACCACGGATGCATCGGCTATTCCCACGCATACCTATCACTACGCCAGGTTCAGCCTGGACCTTTCGGGTAACGTGATCAGCCTGTTCAACAAGCTCATGCCGCAGGACGAGCTGGGAGACCATCTCATTTGGAATACGCCCTATGCGCAGTATGTGAGGGCAGAACTCACCCTGGGAAAGACGTTCCATTTTGGCAACCAGCTGCCGCAGGCACTGGCGCTGCGCGTGATGGGCGGCGTAGGCTACGGGTACGGGAACTCCGTATCGGTGCCCATGGAGAAGCTCTTTTACTGCGGCGGTTCCACGTCCATGCGCGGCTGGCAGGCCCGTACGCTGGGCCCCGGCAGCGACACCCGCCTTGCAGAGTACTTTATCATTCCCACACAGCTCGGAGACATCAAGCTGGAGGCCAACGTGGAATACCGCATTCCGCTGGTGTGGAAATTCGAGGGCGCCCTCTTCGTGGACGCCGGCAACATCTGGGATTTTGCCGACAGAGGCCAGGACGATGCCTTCTCCCTGAAAACCATTGCCATGAACTGGGGCCTGGGACTGCGCCTGAACCTGGACTTCATCCTCCTGCGCCTGGACGCCGGTATCCGCATCCACGACCCCGGCCGCCCCGCCGGCAACCGCTGGGTAGCTCCGGCCTACTGGTTTGACGGGAATAATGCAGCCATCCACTTTGGCGTAGGCTATCCGTTCTAGCGAACGGAACAAAGATATATCAAAGATATACTCAAGGGGGCTCTGCCCCCTTTAAATACACCCCCGGCGCCCTCCGGGCGCTTTTAAACCTTCGAGTCAATGACAACGAATGAAATAAAATACATCAAGTCTCTGTCCCAGAAGAAGTTCCGGGACCAGAGCGGCCTTTTTGTAGTGGAAGGGGAAAAACTGGTGGCAGAGGCCCTCGCCTCTCGCTTCAAGGTAGAGAAAGTCTACCGGAAGGCCGATGTCGGTGAGGCCGCCATGGCCCGTATCTCGGCCCTGTCGTCTCCTTCTCCGGCCCTGGCACTGGTCCATCGGCCCGTAGATCTGGAATCCTCGGCCCTCCCCGCCCGCGGCCTCTTCCTGGCCCTCGACGGCATCCGGGACCCGGGCAACCTAGGCACCATCCTCCGCATTGCCGACTGGTTTGGCCTGGACGCCGTCTACGCCTCTCCCGACACCGTGGACGTCTTCAACCCCAAGGTGGTCCAGGCTACCATGGGCGCCATTTTCCGGGTCAGGTTCCACTACACCGACATCCCTGCCCTCTGCCGCCAGGCCCTCACCGCCGGCGGCAAGGTCTACGGCACCTTCCTCGACGGCGACAACATGTACGGAATACCGCTGGACAACGGAGCCTCCTCCCCCGCCGTCATTGTCATCGGCAACGAGGCAAACGGCATCTCCGCCCCCACCGCCGCCCACGTAACCGACCGCCTCTACATCCCTCCCTTCCCCCCCGACGACCCCGGCTCCGAATCCCTTAACGCCGCCGTCGCCACCGCCATCACCGTCGCCGAGTTCCGCCGACAGGCGTAAGGGTGGCTCTGGCAGGGCTTCCGGCTGGCGGGACGGCTTCCCTTTGACACACAGAATGTCCGTTTTTAGTCAACGCAGTCTGGACACCGCATGTACCGTGGCAGTTAAATAATTCGAAATCAATGTGTTAGCACAACTGACGGGTATTCAAAACGCACCCGTCAGTTGTGCTAACACATTAGTAATCAGCAACATAAGCGCCACGGCCGTTTTGTCATTGCCATGAGCCTTTCCACCTGCAACGGTAAACTGGCTGGAAACACTCTGTATTCATAACATAAGGCAGCGGCAGCGGCACTGCGGAGGGAGGGGGTGGCTTGTCCACCCCCGGACGAGGGCAGGGGGAGGGGCCCGCCGGAGACAAGTTCCCGCGAAGCGGGGACGCAGGAAACGGTGGGAGGGGCCGGAGGGAGCAATGGGACGACGGGAGCGAAGCGACCTGGCGTCCCATGCGAACGGAGTCCCCCGGGCGGGTCTTCCTCCCTCCGCAGTACCGCTGCTGAAGCCAGCCAACAGACCACAGGCGCCATTGCCGCGTCGACACGCAGAACGCACAGGATGCTATTTTCCTGTCAACGCGGCAGGGTTTTGCGCCGTTTTCGCCAAAATGCTTGCCGCGTTGACACGCAAAATGCACAGAATGCTATTTTCCTGTCAACGCGGCCAAGGTGTTAACTCACCCTCACCAGAACGTAGTCGAATGCCGGGACCGAGACGCTGAAGACTGTGCGCTGGGCGTGGATGCCGCCGAGAAAGGATAGCGCTTCGTCGGGGATGGAGACCTGGATGGTGGCGGCAGGGCCGAAGTTGGCCACCACAAGGTAGCACTCGTGTCCCAGAGCACGGAGGAAAGCGAAATGCCGGTCCGGGTTGAAACCCACGCTAGCACCCGCCGGCCCCCCTTGCGCATAGCACAGATCGTACGTGGCGCCACGCGAAAAGACCGGGTTCTTGGACCAGAAGAGGATGTCCGAATAGCGGGACAGTACATGGGGATCCGGCTTCGAAAGTGCCGGCACCTTGCACCAGTCAAAGATGGATGTACGGCCGTCCAGGCCGCTGAAACCTTCTTTCTGCATGCCGCGCTCCCCCATTTCCTGCCCAAAGTAGAGCATGAACGGAGCATCGTTGAGCAGAAGCGACACCGCCAGGGCAGCGTAGCCTTTCTCGGGCTTGCCGCAGAAGAAGTCGGAGGCCAGGCGCTGCTCGTCGTGATTCTCCAGGAAGTTGAGCATGTGCGGCTGCAGGTCTCCAAGGAACTGCCAGTTCCAGGTAATGCCCCGTGCCGATGCCCCGCTGCACGTAACCGCCCGCAGCGTATCGTAGAGCCCCGATTTGTCGTACAGGAAGTCAAATCCCACTTCCTCCACATACATGCGGTACTTCTCCTTCTCGTAGACCTCGGCAATAAACAGGACCGAAGGATACACCTTCTTCACCTGAGCAATCAGCCAGGCCATGAACGGCACCGGAACCAGCTCCACCATGTCGCAGCGGAACCCGTCCACGCCCATCCCGGCCCAGTACTGCACAATGTCCAGCATCTTGTCCCAGGTGCCAGTGTGCGTGTCACAGTAATTGAGTTTCACGGTCTCGTACCAGTCATTCACGGACGGGGCCGATGTAAACGCATTGCCCGAAGCCCGCGCCGGAAACTCCTCGTACCCATGCGCATCCACAGGCAGCCGCAGCGCCTCTCCGGGATAATAGTAGAAATCGTTTTCCGGCTTCCAGTGCACGGAAGTATCATCTTCCCGGCCAAAGTTCACGTTCTCCCGCGCCACATGGTTGGGCACAAAGTCAATGATGAGCCTGAGCCCGGCGGCATGCACGCGCTCCACCAGCGAGCGAAACTCATCCAGCCGGCACGAAGGGTCATCGGCCAGGTACGGATTCACGTCATAGTAATCTGTTATGGCATACGGAGAACCGGCGTCTCCCTTGACCACCTTGTTCTCCGTGGAGGTAGCATGCCGGATTATACCCGTCAGCCAGAGCATGTCCATGCCCAGCGTAGACCTCATATAACGGAGAGAATCACGGTCTATGCCGGAAAAGCGGCCGTTCCCCCAGAGACGGGGCAACAGCTGATAGATCAGTTGTTTCATTGCAGCATGGCAAGTTGTTCGTCCAGCACCTCGATGCGCCACAGGATAGCCTCTTTCATCCTGTCCACCGCCTCCTGGAAGGAGAGGTCCTCGTCACCGTTCACATAGCCCCCGGCCTCCGGAGAAGCCAGCGGATTGGGATAGCAGGGCCACATATCGTGATTGGCCTCCTCGCGGGAACGTATCCAGTCGGCCTGCTCGTCCACATAGTCCACAAGGCTCACAAAACGAGGTCTCAGATACTTCCAGCGGGCAATCAGGTGGCTCCTGAACTCCGGAAGCGGAAACAGCTGGAAATAGTAAAGGGAACTGCGAAGACGCAGCCTGGGAACCTCCGAGGACTTGCGGAACGTCCCAAAGTCAAAGTCCCATACCGGTCCCGCATACATGATGCCGTCCCTGATATAATAGAAGCAGCTCTTGGGATGACGGCCTTCCGCGTTCACACAAAGCTCATTGACCAGATACCAGTCGCAGAAAGAATTGAGGTCCAGCTGCCTTTTCCACTCCCCTGTTGCCAGATGATAAATGGCGTCTTCCTTCTCCTGAAGGGCCATGAGGCTGGCATCCTTCAGGTAGGAAATCCAGTAATAGAGCGGATAATCGTCCTTGTCGGGGTACTTGAGGGTCACGGGAACTTCTCCCTCCTGCCACTCTCCCCCTTTATAATAATGGCACCAGGCCGAGTAATCTTCCTTCCCCCGGTCCGATGTATCAAAGCTGTAAAGGTAGTCGGCCTCGAAGTGCGAGCCTTCCACGCGTACCTTTTCTCCCAGCCAGTAAATGCCCTGATAGACATCCTGTTCGCCAGTGTCAGGGTCGTTCATATACAGGTCTACAAACGTGCCCGAAGGCGTCCATTCCAGCGACGTGCGCCGGGCCGCCTCGAAGGCCACCTGGTTTCGCAGCAGCGTGCGGTCTCCCCAGTTGGCAAGCAGCACCCAGTGCCGCGTCTTTCCCGTGCCGATGAAATTGGCCTTGGTATCCAGCTTGAGCGCATACGGCTTCTTGGGATAAGACCCCCAGGTACTGTTTCCGCGTCCGCGGATCTGGGTATCCCCTTCGTACACCACGGAGTCACGGCCCGCCACCCGTACCTCGAGACGCAGCGTCGCCCCGTCCATCCAGTTATCCTTACTGACGATGGCCGATGGCGTAGTGATGTACATACGCGGCAGCGTTTCAATGCCGGCAGGGATGACCGACGGCTTTTCGGGTATAATTTCAGAGTCCGGAGAAACGATAAATTCCCGCTGACAGGCCACAAGGAAAAGGCTTGTCAGCAGGAATATCGCTTTGGGATGAACCCGGAGGAACATCTTACCAGTTCAGAATCTTCTTGAAGTCGTAGGCCTCAGGATTGGCCACGTACTTCTTGGCGGCTTCATAGTCGGACTCGCCGATGAAGTGGCAGATGTGGTTGTAGTAGTTCTGGGAAGTACCACCGCAGATGTCCACGCGGCGCGGAGGAATCTTGCCTTCCTCATTCTGCAGATCCTTCAGGTACAGCGGATGAGCCGTGCCGAAAGCATCCACATACACCATGCAGCCGGTCTCGCCTTTGGAGAAGAGCTCATAAGCGCCCATGGCAAGCTCGGTGCAGTACGTGAGGTCGAAGGCGATGGGATCCTGGCAGCGGACATCGTAGCCGATTTCCACGGGACGGGTCTTCACCTTGAGGCCGATTTCCTTGAACTTCTTCTCCAGGATGTCGTTGAAAAGGACAGCCTTGGAGACCTTGCCCAGCTCCGGATGACCGTGCTCATCGTAGGTGAGGGACACGCCGGCGTTCTTGATCTCCTGAGGATCGAGGTCGTGGAACACACCCTCGGCCACCACCACGGTGCCGTAAGGAATGCCCAGGATGTTGCGCTTGAGAATGGCGGAAAGGGCCAGGTTCACAATCTTGTCCAGGGTGATCTCCGTCTTGTTGAACATCTCGGGGATGATGGTCATGGGGCAGTGCGTAGCCTCGCCGATACCGAGGGCCAGGTGACCGGCGCTGCGGCCCATAGCGCTGATGATGAGCCAGTTGCCGCTGGTACGGGCATCCTCATACACGGTGCGGGCCAGGTGGGCGCCTTCGTCCTTGGCGCTGTTGAAGCCGAAGGTAGGCGTGTTGTTCGGCAGCGGAAGGTCGTTGTCGATGGTCTTGGGCACGTGAATGTTGTGGATGGGATAGTGCTTGGCTTCCAGGAACTTGGCAATACGGTTGGCGGTAGAAGCGGTATCATCACCGCCCACGGTCACCAGCAGCTTGATGTTGTTCTCCTGGAACAGGCCCAGATTGAAGTTCTCCTCAAAATCCTTGTCGGTGGGCTTGAAACGGCTCATCTGAAGGTAGGAACCGCCACGGTTGAAATAAGCGTCGGCCTTGAAGAAGTCGATGTCCTCCGTACGGGGAGTCTTGGAGAAAAGACCGCTGTAACCGCCATGCAGGCCGATGACACGGTAACCGTTTGACAGGAACGTCTTGGCAACGGACATAACGACGGTGTTCATGCCCGGAGCCGGACCGCCGCCACAGAGGATGATGATGGAATCTTTCATAATGAAAATTAAATGTTGTGTGTTATATTATTGTTGTTTTTCTTGGTCTTGTTGAAGATGACGAACTCGCTCATGAAGAAGTTGAACCCGCCGCTGAAGAAAAGCCCCAGGAGGTTACAGATAACGGGTTCCAGCGTCCAGTCCTGCATCCAGTCCAGGCTCACGAACAGGAAATGGATGCCCTGCATGGCCACAAACTTCAGAAGATAGGCGCCCACGCAGGCCGCATTGTAGGCGGCCAGATGGCGGAAGAAGGAACGCACGGTGTGCTGACTGATGCGCTCCGTCCAGACAAAGAAATACGCGATGCAGAAATTGGCGATGGCAGCCACCTCGAACGAGATGGTAGGAGCAATCCAGAAAGAGCCCCAGTAGTTACCGCGGAACGCATAGGTACTGAGCGCCCAGTGCAGGCCGAGGTCTACGACGGTACCCACGCTGCTCGTCAGGGCAAACATCACGAATTTACTCAAAAGCTCTTTCCAACTTCTGCTCATACCTTTTCTTAAAGTTTACAAAGATACAAATTTTTGCTTTTGTCACAAAATAAGACTAATTTAGCCTTTCCAAACGTGTATTTTATGGAACCCATTATAGAACCTGTCCCGAGAGAGGCGCTCCTTGAAGAACTGAACGCCGACACCCTTCTCAGAACAACCAACCGAGCCGGCAACGAGCTCTACGTCGTGGGACCGGAGTCCGTCAACGTCATCCGTGAAATCGGCCGGCTCAGGGAAATCGCCTTCCGGGCCGACGGCGGCGGCACCGGCAAACCCCTTGACATAGACGAGTTTGACACAGACCCCGCCTACGGCTACAAGCAGCTGGTCCTGTGGGACCCGGAGGCGCAGGAAATCATCGGCGGATACCGCTTCTGCATCTGCGACAAGGCTGTTTTCAACCGCGATGGCCAGCCCATCCTCACCTCGTCGCACATGTTCCAGTTCACCAAGAAGTTCATCCGGCAGTACCTGCCCTACACCCTGGAACTGGGCCGCAGCTTCGTCTCGGTGGAATACCAGAGTTCCAAGGCCGGCGCCAAGAGCCTCTACGCCCTCGACAACCTCTTCGACGGAATCGCCGCCATCGGCATTCTCTATAAAAAACGCATCAAATACTTCTTCGGAAAAGCTACCATCTATACCGAATACCCCGACGAAGCCCGCGAGCTCATCATGTGCTTCCTCAAAAAGTACTTTGGCAAAGGACACCGGCTCCTGAAAATCCGCAAGGAGGTAAAAGTGGAAAGAAAAACCCGCCGGCGCTACTACCGCCTGTTCAAAGGGCTGGATTTCAAGGAAGGCTACCGCGTGCTCAAGGCCGAAGTCCAGAGACGCGGCGTATCCATTCCCCCGCTCGTGAACACGTACATGAACCTGTCCCCCACCATGATTTTCTTCGGGACGGGCATCAATGACGAGTTCGGAGACGTCTACGACTCCGGCCTCCTCGTCACCTTCATGGATATGTACCCCGAAAAACGCAAACGTCACTCAGATTCCTTCCTGCAGCAGGGCTGGCAGAACATCCGAAAGCTCCTGAAAAGGCTGCAAAGAAAATAAAAGCTTTCTATAACCCTATCTTACTATGAACGAAGAAAAAAAACAAGCACAAAGGATACAGACATCCATCCTGAATCCCTACGAAAAGAAAATCCTTACCTACATGGCAGAACGCATGCCCGCCTGGGTCACCTCCGACATGCTCACCTTCGTGGGCTTTCTGGGCGCCCTGGTCATGGCAACCGGCTATTCGCTGTCCAATCTCAACATGCATTGGCTGTGGCTCTCCTGCCTGGGTCTTTTCATCAACTGGTTCGGAGATTCCATGGATGGTTCGCTGGCCCGCGTGAGAGGCACCCAGCGCAAGATTTACGGCTTTTTCATCGACCATAACGTAGACGTCATCAACGAGACCATCATGTTCATCAGCGTGGGTGTGAGCCCTCTCGTGAACATGAGTTTTGCCATGTTCGCCCTGGTGGCCTACCTCATGCTCAGCGTGTACGTATATATTGACTGTCACCTCAAGGGAGAGATGCGGCTCACCTACAGCGGCCTGGGCCCCACGGAATTCCGGCTCCTGCTGGTAATCACCAACATCTGCTTCATCTACATCCCCTGGCTCTCCGAGTGGAAAAAGCCCATGACGCTGTTCCACAACAACTTCATGATCGGCATCTTCGACTACATCGCCGTAGCCGCCGCCCTCCTCATCATCTTCTTCTGGCTGCGCGGCTTCTTCCAGGATGTCAAATACTTTGCGAAGATAGACCCTCCCAAGCATCAGGAATAATATGGTCATCACTCCTGAAAACGCAGTTCAGCTTTCCCCTATTTTCAAAGGAAAACGGGGGAAGTTTTTATTGAAACTGGGGCTCAAGATTACCGGGATAGACCACGTCAACGAGATCCACCAGTGGGTGGAAGACCAGGGCATCGCCCCCGGTCCGGCCTTTGCCACCACCCTGCTTGAGGGGCTTGGCGTGGATTTCCGCATCGGCCATCCCGAACGCCTGGAGGCCCTCCCCGAGGGCCCCTTCATCGTCATCGCAAACCATATTTACGGACACCTGGACGGCATCTGTCTCGTAGACCTCCTGGGCCATCAGCGCCCGGGCACCAAGGTCATGGTGAACGAGATGCTCATGTGGATCTGGGGCCTCGCGCCCAATTTCATCTCCGTGAACCCCGTCACCAATGCCAGCAGCGGCACAACGGCTACCAGCATCAACGGCGTCAAGAACGCCCTCCTGCAGCTGCGCAGCGGGGAGCCCCTCGCCATTTTCCCTTCGGGAGCCGTGGCCGATGTCAAACCGCGGGAAGGCTGGTCCCTCAGCGAGCGGGACTGGCAGGACGCCGCCATCCGGCTCATCCGCAAGGCGCACGTTCCCATCGTGCCCGTCCGCTTTTTCGACCGCAACTCCCGCTTCTACTACGCGCTGGGCCTCATCGATTACCGCATCCGCTTTGTGCGGCTGTTCCACGAACTGTTCAACAAGAAGGGCACGCATCCGCGCGTAGGCATCGGCGAAACCATCAGTACAGCACAGCAGGATGCCGTTTCCGACGCAGACTTCAAGACGTTTCTCCGCTCCAGCGTCTACGACATGCCCCTGCCCGAATCCTTCACCTTACGTTCTGAGTTATGGAAAAAGTAAAAGTGGTCCTCCTCACCGGAGGCAGCAGCGGCATTGGAGCCGCCACCGCCCATCTGCTGGCATCGGCCGGCATGAAAGTGTATGCCGGCAGCCGCCGCGGAACCATTGACGAGCCGCAGGAGGGCATCGTCCCCGTGAAGCTGGACGTGAACGACGCCGCCGTCATCGAGGCCGTCGTAGCCGATATCCTTTCCCGCGAAGGCCGCCTGGACGCCGTCATCTGCAATGCCGGCAACGGCATCTACGGTCCGGTTGAAGGAACGCTTGAGGAGGAAGCCCGTAACCAGTTCGAAACCACGTTCTACGGCTCGCTTAGAACCATAGAGGCCTGCCTGCCCGCCTTCCGCCGGCAGGGCTTCGGGCGCATCGTCACGGTGTCGTCCGTCATGGGCATCCTGCCCCTGCCCTACCAGGTGTTCTACTCCAGCGCCAAGGCGGCGCTCCTGTTCCTCACCGAGGGTCTCGCCATGGAACTGGACGGCAGCGGGATCGAGTGCTGCTGCGTCCTTCCGGGAGACGTTGCCACGGGCTTCACATCGGCCCGTAAACTCAACGAGGCGGCTAAGGTCCCCGGTTCCCCCTATGCTTCCCGCATGAAGAAAAACCTCGCCAAGATCGAGAAGGACGAGCTGGGAGGAATGTCGCCTGCCGTCATCGGCCGCAGCATCCTGGGCCAGCTTCAGCGGCGGCACATGCGCGCAAGGGTCATTCCGCGCATCGATTACGGGCTCATCGGATTCGTTGTCCGCATTTGTCCTGTGAAATGGCGCCTCAAGCTGGTAAACCTCTTGTATAATTAACAAATTTACCCTACCTTTGGTCCTATGTTCAAAAGGTGGGGGCTCATCGTTTTCCTGTTTTTGGCCACGCTGCTTCCGGCGGGGGCGCAGGTTTTTGAGCCCGACACGCTGGACGCTGCCGTCGTCCGGGCCGATGACAGCTACATCCGCGCTTTCCTGAAAAAACTGGACCGGAGCCTTGCCGCCAACGACCCCGACAATGCCGAGGACTGGCGCTCCCGCGTGTACACCAAAATCGAGCTGGACGTGGACAACATGGAACGCATGCTGGAAGACGGCATCCTCCACGGGCCGCTGGGATTTGTGATGGAATATGCCGATACCTCTTCCGGCAACACCTATGTCCCTGCCCTGTTCTCGGAAAGCATCAGCGAGCTTTACCACAGCCAGAGCCCTTCCTTCAACCGGGAAGAGATGCAGGCCAGCCGCATCTCGGGGATAGACGCCGGGAACGCACTGCAACAGTTTACCGGCTCCTACATCCTCAAGACCAGCTTTTACAAGCCTTCCATCAGCATTTACAACCTGTCCCTGCCCAATCCGGCCGTTGCGTCCTCGCAGGTTCTTTATAACTACTTCCTGGTAGACAGCCTGCAGGTGGAAGGGCACAAGACCTATGTGCTGCGTTTTCACCCCAAGAAGCTGGTCACTTCGCCCGTTCTGGACGGAGAAATGTGGATAGACGCGGAGGACTTCGGCATCCGCAGCGTGCGCGCCAGCCTGTCGGCCAAGTCCGAAGTCAACTGGATCCGCCGCTTTGACATTGACGCCAAATACCGGCGCGTGGGAGGAAAATGGTTCTATGCCTCTGAGAACCTGGACATTGACCTTTCCGTCACGCACGCCAACGACTCCCGGCTCATCGCGTTTCTCGTGCGCCGCAGCATGCATTACAGCCTGCCGGAGTTCGGGACGCTCCCGGACAAGGAGCGGCTGGCGGCCGGGGGTGAGGTCATCCGCAGCAAGACCATCCAGGGAGACGAACGCTACTGGCGCTCCGTGCGGCCCTATCCCCTGTCCCTTCGCGAGCAGGGCATCTACGACATGGTAGACCGCATCCAGAACGGGCGCTTCTACAAATGGACCTACGGCATCCTGTATACGCTCATCAGCGGTTATGTGCAGCTGCCGGGCGGCAAGGTGGAACTGGGACGCTGGGCCCGCACGTTCTCCAGCAACGAGATGGAGGGCTTCCGCGTGTCGCTGGGCGGGCGTACACGGCATACGTTCTCGCCCAAGGTGCGCCTGGGAGGCTATCTGGCCTATGGCTTCAAGGACAAGAAGCCCAAGGGACAGGCCCAGGTGGAGTGGATGATCGGCCGGGAGCTCACCCGAAAGCTCACGGTCACTTACAAGGCAGACTACGAGTGGCTGGGCAGCGGAAGCGGCGTTTTCTCGGCGCCCAACATGTTCTCTTCCATTCTCATGCGCTCGGACGGCAACCGCCAGACTTTCGTCCGTACCGCCGACATCCTGTATCAGCACGAGTTCAACCCGTCGTTCAACGCAGAGCTCCAGTGGACCAGCCAGCGCATGTGGAGCAATCCCACCGTTCCCATCTACTCGGTAGACGGCACGCACGCGGTGATGGAGAGCATGGCCGTGCACCAGCTCAGCGCCGCCCTGCGCCTTTCCATCGACGAGCGGGTGGGCCGCGGCTATTTCAAGAAAACCTACCTGTACTCCCAGTATCCGGTGCTGCTTCTGGGTGTTTCCGGGGCCTTCAAGGGCATTACGGAGGGAGACATCAGCTATGTCCGCACCTACGCCGCCCTCCGCTGGCGCTTCCCGTCTACGGCCATCGGCTACGGAGACCTCAATATCAACGGCGGCATCATCTGGGGCAGCGTTCCGCACACCCTGCTCAAGCTGCACAAGGGAAATACCACCTACTATAGGGACAAGACGGCCTTCTCCTGCATGGACGCGTACGAGTTTGCGTCGGACCGCTGGCTGGAGGGCTATTACGAGCACAATTTCGGAGGCTTCTTCCTGGGAAAGATTCCCCTCATCAAGCAGCTGGACCTGCGGGAGGTTGCTTCCGTGCGTTTTGCGTGGGGAGACCTCACCGAGCAAAACAGGCTCAACACGCTTCAGGAAACCAAAAACCTCAATATTCCTTATGTGGAGGCCGGTATCGGCATCTCCAATATCCTGCAGATACTGCGGGTAGACTTCTTCTGGCGCCTGACGCAGCGCCAGGAGCAGCGCAGTAAGAACTTCAGCGTCAATGTCGGACTGGAACTATCATTTTAAAGCCTATGAGAAATACAGGAATTTACGTTCATGCCATCAGCAATGAAGGAGGAGCCGACCCTCTTTCCACGAGCGCACCGTATTGCTTTCCCTTCTACACATTCACCTATCTCATGGAAGGAGAAATCCTGGTAGAGGTGGACGGCCACAACATCCTTATCGGCCCCGGCCAGCTGCTGCTCGTTCCCGAGAACCGCAGCATCCTCATCCGGCATTTCAAGGATTGCACGGGATTTGACGGCCGATTCACCCTGGATGCACTGAAAGACGCCACGCACTCTGCGCTTCGCATGGACAAGCCGCTGCTCCAGAGCTTCTGGTTCGACGACGCCGTCTTCATGGGGGCACTTTTCAATCGCATGGTCACTGCCTGCGCAGACAAAGACAAGGCTTTCCTGCAGAGCGGCATCGACCTTGTGCTGGGACAGCTTCGCAGCGGAGGCCATGTGGCTGTCATTCCGGAGAAGTTCCTGCAGCTGGTGTTCGAGCGCGGAAAGGCCCCGCTCAATGTATCCGATTATGCTGGTATTCTTAAGGTTACACCAAATTACCTTAACAAGACCGTCAAGAATCATACGCACCGCACGGCCATCGACTGGATTGAAATTGCACGCCTGAACATGGCCAAGCAGCTGCTGCGCAACCGTTCCCTCTCCATCGCCGAGATAGCAGAAAAGACCGGCCTTGTGGACCAGTCTTACTTTTCACGTTTCTTCAAGAAGAAGATGGGAATCACTCCCTCGGAGTACCGGAACAGCCTTTAGCGGGTTTTCTCGGCTATGTATTCGTAGTTCTTGATTCCAAGGAGTTTTCCCTTGGGATTGTAGGTGTACTGCACCTTCTTGCGGCCAAACTCGTTGTATTCGAATTTCTTGTAGGTCTGGAGGCGGTTGCGGTTGTCGTAGACGTATTCGGTGGTCACTTTGCCGGCGGCATCCCGCTCGAAGCGCTTGCGCCACTTTTGGCCGGCGCTGTCGTACTCGATCTCCTCTATTTTCTGGCCCGAGGGGCTGTAGGTGGTTACGTGGTCCAGCACCTTATGGCCGCCACGGGGGTCTGTATTCCACTCTTTGATTACCAGGTTCTTCTTGTCCAGCTGGTTGTCCTGCGCCTGGCCCGCAAGGGGAAGGAAAAGCCCCAGGGCCGCCATCAAAATCCATTTTTTCATATCTTGTCTGCTTTTAGTACCGTTACAACTCCGTCCTCTACGGAGAACCGGATGTTCCTTTTATCGAAAATCATGCCATATTCCCGGCCGGGCGTGTCCTGGTAGGCGGGGCGGGGATCCAGGGACAGGACCTCGGTGAGCGCCTCTCTCTGGGCCTGGGTCAGCGGCAGTTCTTCGGGGATCACCACCTGCAGCCGGGCCTCGGGTGCGCCGCTTACGAAGCCCGAGCGGGCCTCCGGGTAGGCATCGGCATAGGGGATGTAGGGCTTGATGTCGTAGATGGGGGTGCCATCCATGAGATCGGCTCCCTTGACCACCAGTTCCAGGCCGTCCACTTTCACCAGTTCCACGCAGGAGAGGCCCAGCGGATTGGGCCTGAAGGGAGAACGGGTGGCCCAGACGCCCATGGCGGCGTTACCGCCAAGACGGGGCGGGCGCACGGTGGGCTGCCACTCCCCTTTTGCCGGTCTGTTGGCGCTGAAGCCCCAGATGAGCCAAAGCCTTTCAAAGCCTTCGAGGCCGCGAAGGGCTTCCCGCACGGAGTAGGCTTCTGTAAAGACAATGCGGCCTTCCACCCCGGCAAGGGAGCTCTGGCGGGGAATGCCGAACTTCTCGCCGAAGGGGCCGTGGTAGTAAGCGACAGGGGTAATCTCCATCAGGACAGGTATTTACCGTGGCACCGGCAGTAGCGGAGACCGCTGCCGCAGGGGCAGGGATCGTTGGGCGCCACGTGCGGGATGGCGAATCCCATAGGCAGGAAGTCGGAATTGAGGTCGGTGGCAAAGCCGTCGGTGATGGTGGGCTCGGGCATGGTCCAGTGCGGATAATCTTCGCTGGCCGATGCCGCCTCGGCGGCCTTTTTCTCTTCCCGCATACGGGTTTTCCAGATGCTCCAATCGGCCTTGAGAAGACCGGTATCGGCCGCCGTGCGTCCGCAGAGCACCCACTTGGGGATGCTGTCGGCGTACTGGGCCACAATTTCGCAGCAGGCCAGCCAGCTGTCGTCGTCCAGTTCCGGATAGAGGGGGCTGTCGATGAGCGGCTGGAAGAGGGCGTCGTTGATGCCTTCGGTGTACTGGGCTTCTACCCAGGTGTCGTGCTGGGCCTTTACCAGCTCGAAGCCTTCGTAGCCCACACGGCGGTACATCTGCTCCAGCTGCATGCCGGCCTGGGTTTTCATGCCCACGGTAAAGTACGGGGCTCCGGAACCGGCTTCCCGCGCCTGCGCGGCCGTGAATTTCTCAAAGCCACGCTGCTTGAGTTCTTCCCTTCTGGAAAAGATTTCGTCGATATTCTCCACGCAGGGACTGCACACGTAATCTCCCCAGCGGTCGTTGTAGCGGTACATCTTCACCAGCGGGCTCTGGGCCAGCATCCGGGACAGACGGTCATAGTCCGGGCTCTCCTGCGTCTGCTCGTACCACTCCATCACTACGTCCAGGAAACGCTCCGTGGGCAGGATGCCGTAAAGGTTGAGATACCCGAGGCATACGCGTTCCAGCTCATACTGGCCGCTTTTCTCTCCGCTCCGGATGACCTTGTCAATATCCGCCGACACAATGTCGTACACCTCACGGCTGATCCAGACCTTGTGGTAGTTTTCGTCGGAGTCGTCGCTCTCCACAATGCCGGTCACTTCCAGCAGGGACGGGTAATCGGCAAAATCCATGTACTGGATCTTCTCGGGCCCGGCATGCACCAGGTTCTTGAGGAGCCGTACATCCCTCTCCAGCAGATGTGACATCCACCGGCGCGGCTCGGCCTTAAGGTAGTCGTCCATCTCCTCCACCAGCTGCGACTTCCGGGTCTTCGGGTTCACATCCCGTCCCAGCAGCGTCGCAAGGTCCTCCAGCTCCGGTTTTCCAAAGCCGTCCAATATAGTATGCAGCGTACGTTCTTTCATGGAACTGCAAAGATACGAGTTTTTCTTTAACCGCCCAAAACACGGCATTTTTGCCGTTTTTGCCAAGTTTTACCCGAGCCCGGCCGCGAAACTTGGCATTTTTGCCGTTTTTGCTCGATTTCACGACGAAAAGTCAGGGGCTTTGGCCGCAGGAGTAATCGGCAGAAAATAGTGTGGCACTTATCTCATTGACTGCCAATCGATTAGCACAACTGACGGGTATTCAAACACAACCCGTCAGTTGTGCTAACTTACTAATTATTAATGACTTAAGCGCCACGCCTGCGAGCCGTGGATAAGGCGCCACGCAATCCGGAACGCTATTTCATGCTAAGAAGCGCCCGCTTGAGAGCCAGCCAGCACAGGTGCTTGGCTTCTTCGTCGGGAATGAGGCTGTAAGGAACCAGGTTCTTGATCTTTTTGTTGAGCTCGTCCTGCTCGCCGGCCCCATCAATGTAACCGGCGGCTTCCAGGGCGGTCATCCAGTGCAGGTGTTCGCCGGCAGCCAGGTATTCCATTACCTTATACTGTGCCTTGGTGCCGGTGAAGTGCACGGGATTCTGGGGATCCAGTTCGTCAGGAATGAGGTTGGCTGCGTCCCGGAGACTTTCCGGGCACAGGGTGACCAGGGTGGGGGCGAAGAGACCCCGGCCGATATCGCCGGCCTGCTTGCGGAGCAGTTCCTGGCGGTTCAGGAGCTCGTTTCCACTGCGGCCGCGGATGCTGCGGCTGCGCTCTTCCCACACCGCCTGGGCATCTTTTCCGGCAGGAACCGGCATGCAGGCCAGGGCGCGCTGCTTGAGGCTTTTGCCCGTAGCGATATCCAGGTTCCAGATCCTCTCGGGCAGGCCGAAGGGGTGGATGACCCGGATGCCGGCAGGGCAGTAGCTCCCGTTGTAGAAGTCGATGAGCTTGATCATTTCGGCATCGGCCTGGGTGGCCCTCACGAGGATGCACATGCGCGAGAGGTCTTTCCCGTAGCGGGCGGCCTCCTGCAGCAGCTGAACGGCGATTTCCACGTTGCGCGGGCCCTTGTCCACCGTGACCACCACGTAGGTGAGTGACGGCAGCGACATGGCAAAGTCCAACCAGAACTGCGACGAGCCGATGGATGCCGTAAGCCACTCGATGTTGGCGTTGTAGCGAAGGGCGGGCGTCCGGTTCAGGAATTCTCCCTTGAGCGACTCAATCTGAGGGTCGAACACCTTGAATGTATTGTTGACAGGCTGCATGTCCTTGTCGATGAACGAGCCAAATTCATAGAGATAGCGAAGAGCCTCCTGGCCGGCTTCTCCAAAGCCGATGAGAAGGGACGTACTGGGTTTCTCAATATAGCCCAGCGATTCTCCCTTGGCATTACGGGCGATGTTCGCAAAGTGGATGGGATGCAGCTGCGGCTGGTTTTGCCGGAGCTCGTTGAACGACATTTCCGGCAGGTTGAGCACGCGGACGCGGTCTCCCATGGAGGCAAGGAGGGACGTGTAGCTGTTGACCCGGTAGCTGTAGCACAGGATTTTGGCCTTGACGCTGGCGTCTGTCGCGAGGTACTTCAGGAGCAGGACGTTGTCTTCCTCGTCGGGAGAAAGCAGGTAGATGTTGGTGTCGGGGCTGTTGAACCAGGGAGCCAGCTTAGCCAGGCCGATGGCTTCGCTCAGGGACTGCGCACTGCCGCCCGACTCGGGCATGCGGCCCTTCAGAAGGACGAAGCGGCTGCTGCCCAGCTGGTTTTCCAGCGAGAGCTCCCGCTGGTGGCCAAAGATATTGGAAATGAGCTCACCGATGGAAAGCTCGGAGTGATGCTGCTCATCGTGGGGGAACTCGATGAAGATGAGGTCTCCCTGGCGGTCTTTGGCCCCGGCAGCCTCCCATTCCGTCAGGATAGAACGGGCAAACGCCTTGGAATGGCTGTCAAGACCCAGGAAAATATGGTTCTTGCGCTTGCTGCGGGCTGCCATCCTGGCGTGGCTGATGAGCCAGGTACGGTCCCGGAGGCGGCGCGGCATGATGAGGAGCACCATGCTCAGGGTGAAAGCGATGACGAGTACGAAGATGGTGAGGTAGGCCACCATGAAGCCGGGCTCGTGGAAGATGACCGCCGCAATGATGTCGTCGAACACCACGGTATGGCCGATGAACATCTCGAGGGCAGCCACCAGGGAAACCATCACGAGCTGGATCCAGTTGCCTTCTGTAACCGTATGGGAAGAGTCGGCCAGAAGGACGACGTGCATGGCGGTTCCGGCCACAAGGAGCAGCCCGAAGATGGCGACGATGGCCCAGCGGTGCCCCTTCCGGTTCAGGTGGATGAGCGACAGGATAAAGCCTGCCGTGGCGGCCAGAAGAAGGAAGGCCCATGCAATCATTAACGGCGTGGACACGGGGAAGTCGGGGGTGGGTACACTGTGCATCTTTGTACGGTCTAAACTAAATAATACAAAGGTAAGAAAATTCTCCTAAACATATATTATAAGGGAGGGGCAGGACGCATATTGATTATCGAGACTTGATAATAACAAAAATGTTATACGCGATAACTCTAATGTTTCAGAAACGAATATACAACATATTACAAACTTCTTCTAAAGAACCGTGTAAAAAAGCGTAAAGAAGCATATACTGTTGTATAGTATGCCAAAAATGACTACCTTTGAAAGATGAAAGACATCCTGGTAACAGACTTTTCCGGTACCGCAGAGGCCGAAGGATTCCTGCCCTGGCTAAGGGCCAGCGGAGCCTCCGTGGAGTATCGGGACTGGAAGGAATGGGAAGGTGTGTGCTGCTACTGCGACCCGGAATCCCAGGAGAAAATCCTGGCCCATCTTCCGGAGCCGCTCCCCCGGCTGCGCTGGACAGACAGTGGAGACTACCACTACATGAGCTGCCTCATGGCCGGAGAGGAAAAGGAGCCCTTTCACCTGGTCCTCATGGACCACCATCCCGACAACCAGGAGCCGGCGTTTGGCGGAGTGCTCAGCTGCGGAGGCTGGGTGAAGACCCTCCGGGAGTCCTGTCCGCTTCTGAGGGACGTCCTTACCATCGGCCCGGAAGACTGTCCGGATGACATCCCTGAGGGATGGCTGGAGGAGCGGCGCGGAGAAAGGGTCTATGTCTCGCTGGACAGGGATGTGATGGGCCGGGAATGGGCCCGCACGGACTGGAGCCAGGGAGAGCATTCGCTGGAGGATGTGATGCGCATGCTGGGAAAACTGCTCAGCGGCGTGGTGCAGGTGGTGGCGGTAGATGTATGCGGGGCACTTTCCGTGGAGAAAGGCGCTTCGCCGGAAGACCTCCGCATTAACGGGGAAACCAGCCGGGAACTATACGCGTATTTAAAGAAACACTTAAAATAAAACACATAACACTTCCTATGTCAGAGAAAAAAACATGTCTTTATGACGCGCATGTAGCACTGCAGGCCAAGATGAGCCCCTTTGCAGGCTTCATTATGCCCATCCAGTACAGCAGCATTACCCAGGAGCACCTGGCCGTACGCCAGCACGTGGGTATGTTCGACGTATCCCATATGGGCGAAATCTTTGTGGAAGGCCCCGAGGCCGAGTCTTTCATCAACCACATCTTTACCAATGAGATCCGCGGCTTTGAGCCCGGCAAGGTGCTCTACGGCATGATGTGCTATCCGGACGGCGGTACGGTGGACGACCTCCTCGTATACCGCGAGTTTGAGCCGGACCACTTCCTCCTGGTGGTGAACGCCGCCAACATCGACAAAGACTTTGCCTGGATTCAGGAGCAGGCGACCGGCTTTGCCTGCAAAGTGGAAGACGCATCTCCCCGCTGGGGCCAGATTGCCGTCCAGGGCCCCGAGGCCGAGAAAATCATGGTAGAGGTACTGGGCTACAAAGAGGCCCAGGCCCTCTCCTTCTACACGTTCTGCGACGTGGAGTACAAAGGGCAGCGCCTTATCCTGAGCCGCACCGGTTACACCGGAGAGGACGGCTTTGAACTCTATACCACGCTGGAAAACACCGTGGAACTGTGGGATGTCCTTCTCAAGGCCGGCGTAGAGCCCTGCGGCCTGGGCTGCCGCGACACGCTCCGCTTCGAGGCCGGACTGCCGCTGTACGGAGACGAGCTAAGCCCGGAGATCAGTCCCGTGATGGCAGGACTTTCCATGTTCTGCAAGTTCGAGAAAGATTTCATCGGCAAGGAGGCCCTCCTGGAGCAGAAGGCCGGAAACCTGGCCCGTAAGCTCGTGGGCATCGAGATTGAAGACAACGCCATCCCCCGCGCCGGCTATCCCGTGGAGCTCGAAGACGGCACCGAGGTAGGCGTCGTCACCACCGGGTACCACTCCATTTCGCTGGACAAGAGCATCTGCTTTGCCCTCGTGGACAAGGCCTATGCCGCACTGGATACGCCTCTCTGGGTCCACATCCGCAAGAAGGTGTTCCCCGGCAAGGTTGTCAAGAAAAGATTTTATCAAACCAATTACAAAAAATAAAACACAAAACGCTATGTCTAAGATTTTGGAAGGACTCAAGTATTCCGAGTCGCACGAATGGGTAAAGGTAGAAGGCAATGTGGCCTATATCGGCGTATCCGATTTTGCCCAGAAGGAAATGGGTGACATCACCTACGTGGATCTCCCCGCAGAAGGTGATGATGTGGTGGCCGGTGAGGAATTCGGCGCCCTCGAGAGCGTAAAGGCCGCCTCCGACCTCTTCAGCCCGGTTTCGGGCGTGGTAGTAGCCGTGAACGGTGAGCTGGAAGACACCCCCGAGAAAGTGAACGAGGATGCCTACGCCGCCTGGATCATCAAGGTGGAAATGTCCAATCCTTCTGAGGTAGACGCCCTCATGGACGCCGCCGCCTATCAATCCTTTATCGGCGAGTAGGAGATGGCCCATCCGTATCTTCCCCATACTCAGGCGGATATCCGGGCCATGCTGGAGAAAATCGGCGTAAAATCGCTCGACGACCTCTATGCCGATGTCCCGGAAGGCTGCCTCCGCAAAGGCGCCTATGCCCTGCCGGAGGCGCTCTCCGAGCAGGAGATCCGCGACTGCTTTGCGGCGCTGGAGGCCATGAACGCCCGCCTGAAGGTGTTCGTGGGCCAGGGCTCGTATGACCACTATACACCGGCGGTCATCCCCTACCTCACCCAGCGCAGTGAATTCATTACCGCCTACACGCCCTATCAGTGTGAGATTTCGCAGGGCACGCTCCGCTACATCTTTGAGTATCAGAGCATGATCGCGGAACTCACCGGTCTCGATGTGGCCAACGCCTCCATGTACGACGGCCCCACCGCCGCCGCCGAGGCTGCCATGATGTGCACGGCCAGTGTGCGCAAATGCCCGCGCGTGCTGGTATCGGCCACCCTCCTTCCGCATGTGCTGGCGGTGGTCAAGACCTACGCCAAGTTCCACGGCGTGGAGCTCACGATTATTCCGGCCGATGGCGGTGTCACCCCGCTTGGTGCCATTGAGGCCGAGCTCGAAAAGGGCGGCGTCGCCGGTGTGATGGTCCCTTCCGTCAACCGCTACGGCATTGTGGAAGACCTCACCGGTTTTGCCGATGCCATCCATGCGCACAAGGCACTCCTCGTGGAATACTGCGACCCGTCGGCCCTCGCTGTGGTGAAGACGCCCGGCGAGTGGGGGGCCGATATTGCCGTAGGAGACGGGCAGCCCCTGGGCCTTCCCATGAGCTACGGCGGCCCGTACGTGGGCTTCATGGCCGTGAAGAAGGAACATATGCGCAAGATGCCCGGCCGCATTGTGGGCCAGACGCTGGACAAACAGGGAAAGCGCGCTTTCGTACTCACCCTGCAGGCCCGCGAGCAGCACATCAAGCGCGAGAAAGCCACTTCCAACATTTGTTCAAATGAAAGCCTTATGGCGCTCTGGGTCACCATCTACCTGTCGCTGATGGGCCCCGAAGGCCTCAAGGAGGTGAACCGGATCTCCTCCGACGGCGCCCATTACCTCTATAATGAGCTGCTCGCCACCGGCAAGTTCGAGGAAGTATTCCCCGGCAAGCCGTTCCTCAAGGAGTTTGTGCTCAAATCCAAGGAAGATGCCGCTCAGCTGCAGCAGCGCCTGGAGAAAGCCGGCTTCTTTGCCGCTCTTCCCACCGAGGAAGGCTATGTGAGTTTCTGTGTAACCGAAAAGCGTTCCAAGGCCGATGTCGACGCCCTGGTCGCAGCCGTGAAGGAGGGATAAGCCATGAAGTACTACGACAAGCTTATATTTGAACTTTCCCAGGAAGGACGCAAAGGTTATTCCCTGCCTGTGAACAAGTTCCCTCAGTCACCGGAACTTCCGGTTCAGTTGCAGCGCGCCTCCGCTCCCCGTCTCCCCCAGGTGAGCGAACCGGAGGTGGTCCGCCACTACAACAACCTCTCCCAGATGAACTTCGGCGTGGATACCGGCTTCTATCCGCTGGGCTCCTGCACCATGAAGTACAACCCCAAGATCAACGAAGAGGTGTGCGCCCTGCCCGGTTTTGCCGGTCTGCATCCCCTCATGCCTGCCCGCCTCACGCAAGGCGCCTGCAAGGTGTATGAGGCTATGAATGCAGCACTTGCAGAGATTACCGGAATGCATACTTTCACTTTCGAGCCCTGCGCCGGCGCCCATGGCGAACTCACGGGCCTCATGCTCATGCGTACCTATCACATGATGCGTGGAGACCTCAAACGCACCAAGGTCATTGTTCCGGACAGCGCCCATGGCACCAACCCGGCATCGGCTGCCGTCTGCGGCCTCGAGGTGGTGGAAGTGAAGTCCCTGGAGAACGGCCGCATTGACGTAGAGGCCCTGAAACCGCTGCTCACAGACGAAGTAGCCGGTATCATGATGACCAATCCCAACACCCTGGGCCTCTTTGAAACCCAGATTCTGGAGATTGCCAAGCTGGTCCACGGCGCGGGCGGCCTTCTGTACTACGACGGCGCCAACATGAACCCCATGCTGGGTGTCGTGCGCCCTGGAGACATGGGCTTCGACATCATGCACCTGAACCTGCACAAGACCTTCTCTACGCCGCACGGCGGAGGCGGTCCCGGCAGTGGCCCCGTGGGCATGACCGAGGAAGTGGCCAAGGGTCTTTCTCAGATAAAGGTGTCCGGTTTCCACGGCAACTTCGGAGTCATCCTCCGTGCCTATGCCTATATCCTTTCCATCGGCAAGGAACATCTGAAGGAAGTGGGTCAGTACTCGGTACTTAGCGCAAACTATATCAAGGAATGCCTGAAGGATGTGTACAAGCTCCCCATCGAAGGTGTATGCAAGCACGAATTCGTGTTTGACGGCCTCGTCAATGACGGCGGCCACGACGACGTGCATGGCGCCACCACCCTGGATGTAGCCAAGCGCCTCCTGGACTACGGCTTCCACGCTCCCACCATTTACTTCCCGCTCCTGTTCCACCAGTCTCTCATGATCGAGCCCACGGAAACCGAGAGCAAGGAAACCATCGACGCCTTCATTGAGGTGATGCGAAAGATTGCCGCCGAGGCCGCCGAGGATCCCACCCTCCTCCAGAGCGCCCCGCACAATACCGTAATCTCGCGCCCCGACGAAACCACCGCCGCCCGTAACCCCATTCTCAAGTACTGGGATACGCTCTAATCGGCGAACCACACCTAATCCGCTGTCTATCAGCGTTCTAATTTTTTCTCTTTAGGCCGAACAGCCTAAAGAGAATTTTTTACAATGCTGGTAATCAGCCGTTTACGGCAAGTTCGCGAAAGAGGCCTTTCGGCAAATCGAAGAAAATCGTTAACTTTGCATCTCAACTGAAAAGATTATGGCAGAAAGTAACTTCATAGACTACGTACGTATCTTCTGCGCCAGCGGTCACGGCGGCGCCGGCAGTGCCCACCTGCACAGGGCCAAATACGTCCCTAAGGGCGGTCCCGACGGTGGTGACGGCGGACGGGGCGGCCACATCATCCTGCGCGTAAACCCGCAGCTTTGGACCCTCATCCACCTGCGCTACCGCAAAGTGGTGCGGGCCGAGAACGGCGGAAACGGCGCCGAAGCCCTCAAACGGGGCAAAAACGGCACCGACATCGTGCTGGAAGTGCCCCAGGGCGTAGTGGTCAAAGATGCCGAAACCGAAGAAATCATCACCGAGCTCGTGGAACCCGGGCAGGAGTACATCCTGTGCCAGGGCGGCCGCGGCGGCTGGGGCAACGACCACTTCAAGTCCCCCACCAACCAGACACCCCGCTACGCCCAGCCCGGAGAGGAAGGCGTGGAAGGCTGGTTCATCCTGGAGCTGAAAGTGCTGGCCGATGTGGGCCTCGTAGGCTTCCCCAACGCCGGAAAGAGCACCCTCCTCGCCGCCATCACGTCGGCCAAACCCAAGATTGCCAATTACGCCTTCACCACGCTGGAGCCCAATCTGGGCATCGTGCGCTACTACGACGACCGTTCCTTCGTGATGGCCGATATCCCCGGCATCATCGAGGGCGCGCACGAGGGCAAGGGCATCGGCATGCGCTTTCTCAGGCACATCGAGCGCAACTCCGTGCTCCTGTTCATGGTAGCGGCCGATGAACCGGACGTCACCAAGGGCTACAAGGTACTCCTGAACGAGCTGGAGGAATACAATCCCGAACTCCTGGTGAAAGACCGCGTGCTGGCCATCACCAAGACCGACCTTGTGGACAACAAGCAGATTGCCAAGATTGAGAAAAAGCTCCCGGCAGATCTCCCCCACGTCTTTATCTCCTCGGTAGCCCAGACAGGCCTTAACGAACTCAAGGAAGAACTATGGAAGGCATTGAACAGATAGACAAGGTTATTACACTTTGGCTCAACAACTTATCTCCCGTGTGGATGGACTCTTTCTGGGCCATGATGTCTCACGTGGAATTCTGGTTTCCCTTCTATGGCCTCTTCATGGTATACGCCCTCTGGAAACTGGGCTGGAAGAAAGGCCTTGCCGTCATTGTCTCCATCATCCTCACGGTTGTATTCATAGACCAGTTTGCCAACCTGGTGAAAGCCGGCGTAAGCCGTTACCGCCCCTGCTACGACGTCTGGATGAACAGTAACGGCCTCCGACTCCCCTACGGCATGCAGGATTTCTACAAATACGGGTTCTTCAGCGCCCATGCCGGAAACAGCGCAGGCTTTGCCACGGTTTCCTACCTGGGGCTCAAATGGAACAAACCCCAGAGCGATTTCCGCATCTGGGGCTGGTTTATCTTTATCTGGGCTTTCTTGATGAGCGTGAGCCGCATCATGATGGGCGCCCATTTCCTGGGAGACATCACCGTAGGCTTCCTCGTAGGACTTGGAATAGGCTACGCCTGTGCCTGGCTGTGCCGGAAGGTTACAGAGAAGCTATGACTTTTTCCATCCGGGTTCCGCGGGATCCTTTCACCAGAACGGTATAGCCCTCCAGCGGATTCTCACAGAGATAGGCCGCCAGCTCGTCGGAGGTGGCAAAGCAGCGGATGCCGGTTCCCTCGGCCGCTTTTGTAAATTCCTCTCCAACAAGGAAAGCGTCTGTACCGCTAAGACGCGCAACAACGCGGGCATGCTCTGCGGCGGCATCGGCCCCCAGTTCACGCATGTCTCCGAGAAGCGCCACCTTTTTCCCCTTCGCCAGCGCCAGGTTATCGAGCGCCACCGCCATGGAAGAAGGATTGGCGTTATACGCATCCACAATAACCGTATTCTTTTCTGTCTTAAGCAGTTGAGAGCGGTTATTGGAAGGAGTGTATGAAGCGATGGCCGCCATGGCATCGGGCTCGGGCACCTGGAAGAACCAGCCAATCTTCAGGGCCGCCAGGATATTGTAGGCATTGTAGGCACCCACGAGGTGTGTCTTCAGGACCGCGCCGCCGGGCAGCTGCATGCGCAGGAAAGGTTCATCGGCCGATGCCGGCAGAACCGTCACCCCCTCAAGACCGTACGGAATCATGGCCAGATCCCGCTCCCAGAGCATTTCCTGCAGGGTTTCGTCGTCGGCATTGGCGAAAGCCACGCCATCATGCGCCTTGAGATAGTCGTAAAGCTGCCCCTTGGCATACTTTACGCCCTCGAAACTGCCAAAGCCCAGAAGATGCGCCTTTCCCACATTGGTGATGAGACCGTGCGTAGGCTGGGCCACAGCCAGAAGCGGCTTCAGGTCATCGGGATGACTGGCACCCATCTCGATGATGGCAATCTCGGTGTCTTCCCCTATCTTCAGGACAGAAAGCGGCACGCCGATGTCATTGTTCAGGTTCCCTTCGGTCGCCGTCACATGGTAACGGGCACCCAGAACCGTCCGGATCATCTCCTTGGTAGTGGTTTTCCCGTTGGTGCCGGTAAGGCCGATGACGGGGATATCGAACTGCTGCCGATGGTATGCAGCCAGCTCCTGCAGCGCCTTCAGCGTATCCGGCACCTTGATGAGCCGGGGATCGGAGGCCTCCACCGTATCGTTCACCACGGCATAGGCGGCGCCGGCTTCCAGGGCCTGGAGCGCAAACGCATTGCCGTCAAAGTTCTCTCCCTTCAGGGCCACGAAAAGCTGGCCCTCCTGAATGGTGCGGGTGTCGGTATTAAGACCGGCGCACTTCAGGTATATCTTGTATAAGTCTTTGATTTCCATACTATTTACCGGTACTTCCAAAACCGCCGGCTCCGCGCTGGGTGTCGTCCAGCTCTTCCACCGGCTCCCATTCTACCTGCTCATGACGGGCAACCACCATCTGGGCGATACGCTCCCCCGGCTCAATGGTAAACGGCTCATCCGACAGGTTTATGAGGAGGCACTTGAGCTCTCCCCGGTAATCGGCATCCACGGTACCGGGCGAATTGAGGACGGTGATGCCATGCTTCAGGGCCAGTCCGCTGCGGGGACGCACCTGCGCCTCATAACCGGCAGGAAGAGCAATGAAAAGACCAGTGGGGATGAGCGCACGGCCCAGCGGCTGCAGCACCACGGGCTGCTCCAGATTCGCTTTGAGATCCACTCCGGCCGACAGCGGAGTAGCATACGCCGGGCACGGATACGGAGAATGGTTAACAATCTTAACTTTAATCATTTGGGAGCTTTTATATACAGTACAACTGCAATAATGGCATAGAGCGCATTCGGCAGCCACACGGCCACCTGCGCCGGCAGGGTGTCCGTAATCACGAACATCTCGCTGAACTGCATGAACAGAATGTAGGAGAAGCCCAGCGCCGTACCGGCCGCCAGGTTCATGCCCATGCCTCCCCGCTTCTTTTTGGTACACAGCGACAGGCCGATGATGGTAAGGATGAAGGCCGATATGGGCAGCGAGAAACGGTTGTGCTTCTCGATAAGACTCATGTTAACGGACGCATCTCCACGTGAGATTTGAGTGCGGATGAGCTGGTTGAGTTCCCGCTGGTTGAGCTGCTGGATGGTGTAGCGGTTGCGGAAAAAGTCGTCCCGGGTCATGCTGAAAACCGTATCCAGCTGGCGTCCGGAACGGATGTGGTCCTGGAGGCCCTCGTCAAAGTCCCGGATAAAGTAGTTGCGCAGCTTCCACACGCCAGAAACGGTGTCGTACTGGGCGCTCTCGGCCGAGAGCTTGGAATGCATGCGTCCGCCGTGCAAATCCTCCATGGTAAAGTTGTAGGCGGTATTGTTGTAGCCGCTGAAGCTCTCGAAGTACACAAAGACGTCGTTCTCCAGCTTGTAGTGCATGTCGTGCCCCATCTTCACCTTGCGGTAGGGGTTGTATTTCTGCTCGAACTCCACGCGCGTGGCATTGGCCCGCGGCAGGATCCACATGCCGGCTACCAGCGAGATGACGGCGACCACAGCGGCCGACAGGATGTAGGGGCGCACGATGCGGTGGTAACTGATACCGGAAGAGAGCATAGCCACCACTTCCGAGTCCTGGGTCATCTTGGACGTGAAGAAAATGACCGTGAGGAACACGAACATCGGGGAGTACTGGTTCAAGAAGTACGGCACGAAGTTCATGTAGTAGTCAAAGGCAATTTCCTTGAGGGGAACGCTCCTGCGCACGAAATCGTCGATCTTCTCACTGATGTCGAAGATGATGATGAGGACGGCAAGAAACAGCAGCGACATGAAGAATGTCACCATGAACTTGCGGATGATGTACCAGTCCAGCCGTTTGATCATAGGCGCTGCATGAGTCTCACGGCCACGGCATTTTTCCAGGAGAGGAAATCGCCGGCCACAATGTGTTCGCGGGCCACCCGCACGAGGTCCAGATAGAATGCCAGGTTATGCTCCGACGCCACCATGGCGGCAAACATCTCCTTGGCGATGAAAAGGTGGTGGATATAGGCCCGGGTGTAATAGCTGTCCACAAAAGAAGTTCCCAGCGGGTCCAGCGGGGAAAAGTCGTCGGTCCACTTTGCGTTTCTCATGTTCATGATGCCGTCCCATGTAAAAAGCATGCCATTGCGCCCGTTCCGGGTGGGCATGACGCAGTCGAACATGTCAATGCCGCGGGCAATGCCTTCCAGGATGTTGGCAGGCGTTCCCACGCCCATGAGGTAACGCGGTTTGTCCTCCGGAAGCAGCGGACAGGTCACTTCCAGCATCTCGTACATCTTCTCCGTGGGCTCCCCTACGGCCAGACCTCCCACGGCATAGCCGCCGCGGTTGTCGTTGTCCAGCGAGAGCGCATGCTCCACGGCCTGCTTCCGGAGCTCCGGATACACGCAGCCCTGGATAATGGGGAACATGGTCTGGCTGTAGCCGTACAGGGGCTCGGTCTCGTCAAAATGCCGGGCATAGCGCTCCAGCCATCCCTGCGTGAGTTTCAGGGACCTGGCCGCATAGCGGTAGTCGGCATCCCCGGGACAGCACTCGTCCAGGGCCATCACGATATCGGCCCCGATGATGCGCTGGGTGTCCACGTTGTTCTCCGGCGTGAAGATGTGCTTGCTGCCGTCGATGTGCGAGGAAAACCTGCATCCTTCCTCCGTGAGCTTGCGGATGGGAGCGAGGGAGAACACCTGGAAGCCGCCGCTGTCGGTAAGGATGGGCTTGTCCCAGTGTTCGAACTTATGGAGACCGCCGGCCTTGTAAAGGGTATCGAGGCCGGGGCGAAGGTACAGGTGATAGGTATTGCCCAGGATAATCTGGGCTTTGACATCGGCCTGCAAATCCCTGTGGTAGACTCCCTTGACGGAGCCCACCGTCCCGACGGGCATGAAGATGGGGGTCTGGATTTCCCCGTGGTCCGTCACCAGCACGCCCGCCCGGGCGGCCGACTGGGGATCTGTAGCTATGCGTGTGAAACGAGACATCTATATAATTTAACATACAAAAATACGGAAAAATTATTACTTTTGTATGATAGAAAAAACAATAACACAAAACATATCATGCAAATCAAAGTTAAGCCCATCACCCTCAAGCTCATACTCATGATGTTCCTTGAGTTTGCCGTCTGGGGTGCCTATCTCACGTCCCTCGGACGTTACCTGTTCAGCATCGGCCTGGGTAACCAGATCAAATGGTTCTTCGCCATGCAGGGCATCGTGTCCATCTTCATGCCCACCCTCATGGGCATTCTGGCCGACAAGAAGATGGAGGCCCAGAAGGTGCTTTCCCTCTGCCACGGCCTCGCCGGCCTGTTCATGGGCGGCGCCGGCATCTACTGCATGATATCCGGTTCCCAGGTGCAGTTTGCCCCGCTCTTTATCCTCTACAGCCTGTCCGTAGCCTTCTTCATGCCCACCATCGCCCTCACCAACACCGTTTCCTACAACGCGTTTGCCAAAGAAGGCATGGACCCCGTGAAGGAATTCCCGCCCATTCGCGTGTTCGGCACCATCGGCTTCATCTGCAGCATGCTTCTCACCAACTTCCTGCACATCAAGGGAGTAGCCATGCAGGACAGCTACACGCAGCTGCTCTCTTCCGGCATCCTCTCCATCGTCCTCGCCGCCTACGCCCTCACCATGCCGGCCTGCCCCGTGGACAGCACCAAGAAGGGAGAGACATTCGCCGATGCCTTCGGCCTCAAGGCCTTCACGCTCTTCAAGGATCCCCAGTTCGCCATCTTCTTCATTTTCTCCGTCCTGCTGGGCGCATCCCTCCAGATCACCAACGGCTACGCCAACACCTTCCTGGGCAGCTTCGCCGCCGATCCCGCCCTCGCGAACACCTTCGCCGTCAAGAACTCCAACGCCCTCATCGCCATTTCCCAGGCCTCCGAAACCCTCTGCATCCTGTTCATCCCGTTTGCCATGAGAAAGTTCGGCATCAAGAACGTCATCCTCATCGCCATGTTCGCCTGGGTAGGACGCTTCGCCTTCTTCGGACTGGGTAACCCCTCCATGCCGGGCGTGCTTCTGTTCGTTCTCAGCTGCATTGTCTACGGCTTCGCCTTCGACTTCTTCAACATCTCCGGTTCCCTCTTCGTGGAGCAGAACGCCCAGGCCGATATCCGTGCCAGCGCACAGGGCCTCTTCATGATGATGACCAACGGCTTTGGCGCCACCATCGGCACCCTCGCCGCCGGTGCAGTGGTGGAAGCCTACCACGTGGCCGATGCCGTGAACCCGCAGGTGCAGAACTGGCCCACCGTATGGTACATCTTCGCCGGTTACGCCCTGGTTGTGGCCATCCTGTTCTGGATCCTGTTCAAGGACCCCGAAAAGAAAGCTATCCGGTAGGAAGTTCTCCCGCCGCCGTCTCTTCACCGACCCCCTCCCACAGGTACCGCAGGTTCTTGATCCGGGTGGGGGTCAGTTCGTACTGGATGTCCAGGCAGCTGTACACCCACCGGTTCCGGATCTTCTGCAAGGACGTGAAGTAGCACATGTTGAAGCCCAGGTGCAGGAGCGTGAGCCGGTCTATGCTGGTCATGCCCAGCTTGATGAGCTTCTCCAGCACTTCCCTGTTCTCATGCAGCACGCGCATGACATGCCGCACCTCTTTCTGTTTCTCCTTCTCAATGTAGCGCAGACGGTTATGGTACCGGTTTTTGCAGGCCACGCTGCAGAAACGCCGGTCCACCCTTCCGTAAGACACCACCTTCCCGCACATGGGGCAGTGGGCAATCTGGTCCAATTGTTCTTCGATGACAAGCATAGCGGTGCCGTTTTTGGCAAAAATGGGCCAAGGATCCGTCAAATACAAGCATCGGCTGAAAAACAGTGAAGATTTTTCTGTTTTAGCCACTCCACACAGAACAGGCATCGGTCAAAAAAAAGACCGGGGCCTGTTTTTTTTGACCGAAAACCCGGCTAAAACACACAATCTGCCCATCAAAACAGAAAAATCGGCACTCCACCCGCCCGCCGCTTGCCGTACAATCCGGAAAGACACGCTTCCTTTGCATCCGACGGGAACGGCAGCGCGCACCACATCCCCGCCAAAAGTTCAACGCTTAAACACCCAACAATGGAATTTTTGAACAGAATCGAATTAAAGGGAGTCGTCGGCCGGGCCGATGTAAACTCCTTCAACGGGAACCACGTCTGCAATTTCTCGGTGGTGACCGAGGCATCGGCCGTAGACCGCGAGGGCAATTCCACCGTGGAGCCCACCTGGTTCAACGTATCGGCCTGGGCCGGCGTCAAAGGCATCCAGGACCTGAGCCAGATCCGCAAGGGAATCTGGGTACGGGTAGTAGGACGCCTGCGCATACGCAAGTACGTGACGCAGGACAACATCGACCGCATTTCCGTCGAGATCCCCGCCCGCATCGTGGAGCTTCTTCCCCGCGAAGAAGAGCGCGAGCAGATGCAGCCCCAGCGCGACTATTAATCACCGTCCTCCCATGATGAAGCGTTTCCTTCTTACGATTCTTCTGTCGGCCGGCCTCACCCTTCCCGCCGGGGCCCAGCGCTATTCCGTCGGCACCAATGCCGTGGACTGGATGGCCCTCGGGACCCTCAACGCCGAGGCATCGGCTGCCGTTTCCCCCAAAGTATCCCTCCATGCGGGGGCCGCGCTCAACCCATGGACCTTCCGGGCCGGAAAGCCGGAGAGCCAGATGCAGATGCGCCACAACTCGTACTGGGGCGGGCTGCGCTGGTGGCCCTGGCACGTCTACTCCGGATGGTGGGCCGGCGCCAGCCTCCGCTATTCCGTGTACAACGGTGGCGGAGTGCTTTCCCGGGAATCGGAAGAAGGAGACGCCTTTGGGATGGGGCTCTGGGGCGGCTATTCCGTCATGCTCAGCAGCCTGTGGAACCTGGACCTGGGCCTCGGCGCCTGGGGCGGATGGAAAAAATACACCCGCTATGCCTGCCCCGTGTGCGGACTCACCCTGGAAAGCGGCGAAAAGCTATTCTGGTTCCCCGACGCCCGCATTGCCATCCAGCTAATCTTCTGAGCCATGCGCGCGAAAACAGGAACCATCGGCATCATGCTCCTTGTCCTCGCACTGGCATGGGCCTGCGGCGGCAGCGCCAAACTGCGTCAGGTGCGCAGGCAGGAAATGCAGGCCAGCCTGGGCCTGTCCCGGGGCGAGCTCGAGGAAGAGCGGCGCATCGTCCGCACGGGAACGCGCGACACCATCACCTACCGGGATCCGGAGGGCCGGGAAGTCATTCTCATGAAGGCCGTCCTGGACGAGGATACCGGCGAGATGGTGGCCCACGAGGTCATTGACGCGGCGGTCATCACGGCCCGCTTCCGCAACATCGCCGAGCGCCTGGGCACGGTGGACATCCGCTTCGACATCCACGTCCCCGCCGCCATGCAGGACAGCCGATGGCAGCTCAGGCTCAGCCCCAGGCTGTACGTGCAGGCCGATACCCTCACGCTCCCCGAGGTGATTGTCACGGGCGCCGACTACCGGAAAGAGCAACTCAGGGGCTACCGGATGTACGAGCGGTACCTCCGCTCCATCATCACCGACTCCACGCGCTTTGTGGACTGGAGAAACCTCCGCATCTGGATAGAGCGGAACCTCACGGACAAGGAAAGCTTCGGCCCCGACGAGCAGGCGGCCCTCCTTCACTACACCCGGAAAATGCTCAAACGCTATCACCGGCGAAAGTGGGAGGAGCGGGACAAGGTGTTTTCCCAGTACGTGCACTCCCCCATCATCACGGAGGGCGTGCGGCTGGACACCGTGCTCGAAAGCACCGACGAAGACCTGCAGTACGAGTACGTGCAGACGCTCCGCACCCGGCCCCGCCTGAAAAAGGTGGAAGTAGTGCTCTCCGGTGCCATCTATGAGGACGACGTAAAGCTGTACACCATGCCGGACACGCCTCCGCTGGCCTTTTACATCAGCTCGCTGTCAGACCTTGCCAGTCCCATCGAACGCTATGTGAAAAAGGTGGTGGAACGCCGGGTCACCGGTCACACGTCCTGCGAACTCGCGTTCCGAAGTGGCCGATGGGAGCTGGACGAGGACCTCTCCGGCAACCGTTCGGAGATGGCGCGCATCCGGAAGCAGATCCTCGAGCTGGAGGGCAGCGAGACCTTCCTCACCGACTCCATCGTCATCGAGGCCTTCGCTTCCCCGGAAGGGAGTCTCCAGGCCAACGCGCTTCTGACAAAACGGCGGGCAGCGTCCGTCGCCGGCCACTTCCGCGAGGTGGTGTCGCACTACCGGGACTCCGCCGCCCGCAGCGCAGGATTCCGCGTCAGCGTGCGGGAGGACGGCAGCGAAGCCATCGGCCCGGCTCCCGCGGCTGCGCCCGCACTCCGCTTCCTCTCCCGCAGCCGCGGCGAGAACTGGACCCTCCTGGAAAGGCTTGTGGAGGCCGATACCTGCCTCACGCCTGCCCAGAAGACGGCTTTCCAGGCGGTGATGGCGCTCCCGGCCGGGAAGCGGGAGAAGGCCCTCAAAGAGCAGCCGTACTACCCGCATCTGCGGCAGAACCTGTACCCGCGCCTGAGAAGGGTAACCTTCGACTTCTATCTCAGCCGGAGGGGCATGGTCAAGGACACGGTGCACACCACCGAGCCAGACACGGTGTACCGCCGGGGCCTGGAGCTGCTCCGGGAGCGCGACTACACGTCCGCCCTGGAAATTCTGCGCCCGTACCGGGACCTGAACACCGCCCTTGCGTGCCTGGCGCTGGAACTCAACGCGTCGGCCCTAAACATTCTCCGGGAGCAGCCCCGCACCCCGCAGGTAAACTATCTCATGGCCCTTCTCCACGCCAGGCGGCAGGAAGATGCGCTGGCCGTCCAGTGCTTCATGGATGCCTGCCGGGAAGAGCGGTCCCTCTTTTTCCGGGGCAACCTGGACCCCGAAATCCATGTCCTCGTAGAGCGCTACGGCCTTGACCGGGACAACAAAAACGAATCATTCTAACAGTATTATCATGAAAAAAAACCTTTTCTTTGCGGCCCTGGCCCTTCTGGCAGCCGTATCGTGTCAAAAAACCAACCCCACAGAAACAGCCGTCAGCGGGCCGCAGGGGCAACTGATTGTCCGGCTGGGAGAAGACCCGGCCACCAAGGTATCCGACGCTGCCATGAAAGAGAATCAGATCAACTCCGTCCAGTTTTTCGTTTTCACAGAAAACGGCAGTCTGGAAACCGACCTTTACAAAACAGGTTCGGGCACGTCGTATTCCCTCACCACCGGCATCGGCGACAAAGTGGTGTACGCCATCGTCAATGCGCCCCGTCTGAAGCACACCAGCATCTCCAGCCTGGAGGGAGACCTTTCGGACCTTTCCCACAACAAAGTGGCGGCGACGGGCGTCCAGAGCAGCCTCGTGATGAGCGGAAAGGCGTCGGTCCACGTAGATGAATACAAGGCCGGCTCCACCACGCCCGCCCAGTGCACCGTCTACGTGAAGAAACTGGCATCGGCCATCCAGCTGGCCACCATTTCCACCAGCTTTGCCGGGTCCACCCTGGAAGGCAGCACGTTCACGATCAAGGAAATCTACGTAAAGAACGTTGTGGGGAAGGCGCCCTATGGCGTCCAGTCCGAGGTAAATGCCTCCAGTAAGACCACAACCGGTCTTCCCATGGTGCTCACGGATGATGAGCGCCGCACGCCCGCCTACTGGTACAACAAGACCAAGCTGGACCAGACACCGCTCCCGGTCACCTACGACCTGTGCAACCTGGGGCCCGTCACCAGCACGGCGTTCGCCGTCAACCGCACCCTCTACGTCTATCCCAATGCCACGGTGAAGGACCCCGACGTAAAGGGAGGAACCCCTTCCGAGTTTGACCCCCGTCCCACACGCCTTGTCATCCACGCGCTCATTTCCACCTCGGCCGACCACTACGACAAGCCTTTCAAGGACAAGGACTACTACTACACCTTCGACCTTCCCGTCCTGGAAGCCAATAAGAAATATAAGGTAGGGGTTGTCATCTCCATGCTGGGAAAGACAAACGACAACGACGACTCCAAAACCAGTCCGGGCCTGGCCCAGCCCACCATCACCGTGCTGGATTGGGACCAGACTATCGAGCTCAACTATCAGTATTAATAAAGGTTGTCCGGTCATGAAACGGATTCTGTCCCTTTTGGGGGTGGCCCTGGCGCTTGTCTCCTGCCGCCACTCTGTCCTGGAAGACCGGACAGCCTGTCCCAGCCTCCTGTACTTCGACATCTTCAACGCGGGGGCCTTCGGAACGGTAGACCGCGTGCATGTCAACGCCTGCCGCTACCCCGACCGGCTCATCCTGGGCAGCGACACCACCACCATCCGGGCCCTGGAGGGCCGCAGTTTCTCCCTGGGGATCCGCGAGGCCGATGCCGTCAGCGGCGCCGGCGTGCTGGGATTCCGCCGGTGCCGCCTGGAGGACGGTGTGCGGTGGACGATCCCGCCCGGGAGCGGATTCGACCCGCTGTTCCGGTTTTCCTTCCTGAGCATCGTGGAGCCCGAGGAATTCACCGTCCCCGTGGAGTTTGTCAAGGAGCACAGCTGCGTCACGCTCCAGTTTCTCAATGCGGGAGACTGGAGCCCGGAGGGGCAGGCGGCCTTTCCCTTTGACATTGTCATTCGCGCCAACACCTGCGGCATTGACGCCCTCACCGGGGCGCCCGTCACCGGGGCTTTCGCCTGCACCGCCGAGGAAACGGAGGCCGGCGTATTCCGGCTCATCCTGCCCAGGCAGGCCGATGACCAGCTGCTCCTCGAACTCTACGGAAAACCCGGCCTGTACCCCGTGGAGGGCCTGGCGCACAGCTACAACCTGGGCGGCATCATGCGCGAGATGGGCGGCATCACGTGGCAGGAGAAGAACCTGCCCGACATCCTCATCGGCATCAATTTCAAGACCACCGACTTCCGGGTGGAGATCATCCCCTGGGAACAAGAGAACATCGATTATGAGTACTAGTTTTGCGACAAAAGCCCTGTGCCTCGCAGTGGCATCGGCCTGCCTGGCCTGCTGCTCGCGCCTCCCCGAGGCGCCGGCTGTCCCGGAAGAGCAGACGGTCGCGTTCACCACGGCGGCCGAGCCCGACGGGGGCACCAAGTCGGCGCTGTTTGACGACGCCGCGCTTTCCCGCCTTGTCTCCGTCACCATCTACGGGGTCACCGAATCCGGATTCTGGAAAAAGGCCTTCCTGCGCTCGGCCGACGGCGCCACGGTGAGCGGGAGCTTCCGCTTCCCGGCGGGCGTTCCGGTCGACTTCTATGTCTTCGCCAACATGGGCGACGTCAACCTTCCCGCCTTGCCGGGAGAGCCGCTGGCCTTCGAGCGTTTCTCTTTTCTCCTTTCCCCCAGCGCCGACCTTCTGAGGACGGGTTTCCCCATGGCAGGGACGGGCCATTTTTCCGGAAGTGGAGGAAGCGTTTCCATCCCACTACGAAGGCTCTTCGCCAAAGTGGAAGTAACCATAGACAAAAAAGGGCTCACCGGCGGCACAACCCCTGTCCTGCTCTCAGAGCATCTGTATCTGAGGCAGGCCAGCCGCCGGCTTCGGCCCTTCGCGTCATCTATGGCTACCAGAGTGTCCGACCTGTTTGACGCGCCCTTTGACAGCCACATCTTCACGACAGCCGACGAGAGCGACCTCAGCCACGTAAAGATAGGGCTGTACGTACCCGAGAACAGCCAGACCAAGCCGGAGCTGGCTACGTACATCGAGTACCAGGGAAACAAGGACGGCTCGGCCGACGGCGTGGACGGCACGGTGGTGTACCGGGGCTACCTCGGAAGCGTGAAGCGCAACACGCGCTACTCGGCGCAGCTGTCCCTCACCTGGGACGGCCTTCTGTGGAGGGCCGACGGCTGGACAATCGATGCGGGCGGCGTTACGGACGGGCGCAGGCTGGTGCTTTCCTCCAGCGAAGACAGTCACTTGGAAATTAACAGTTTAGGAAAGCTCAAGAGAAGCAGCGCTAAAAGTGTGTACGTTTCATTTTCGCGCGACGGCGGGGCCAGCTGGGTGCGCGGTGCCAAGGACATCGACGACTGGCCCTACGGCTGGGACTTCTACGTGGACGGGGTCAAGCAGGCCGCCGGGACAGCGGGCCAGGCGGCGGGCGCCATCGGCTGGTCCTACGACGGGAGCGCCTCGGGAGACCGGCTCACGGTGACGCCCGGGCAGAAGGCCGCCCTTCGCACCACGCACACCCTGCAGGTAATATCGGCCGATGGAAAAGTGGCCTCCAATGTGGTCACATTCGATGTGAGTGCGCCCCTTGGGCTCAAGTGGGATGCGGGGGCGCCGGGCTACGTCGCGCAGCGCGGCCGGCTGGTGGCCGCCCAGCTGGACAAGCCGTCGGCCACCGTGGAGTATACGGTAACGGGCGGGAGCGAGCTCGTACGGCTCTCGGCGGCCGCCAACCAGCAGTCGCAGATGGTGAACGTCCTCGGGGCCGGAGAGGTTACGGTCCTTGCTACCTGCGAGGAAACCGGTCAGGATGAAGAGATTACGTTCAGGGTAGCGGCGCCCCAGCTTCGTTTGAACGCCACGGCGTGTTACGTCAATCCCGACGGAGCCGAGGCCAAAACCGGCGCCACTGGCCTTTCCGGCAGCAGCATCAGTGCCAGTTACAGCGGCGCTTCCGGGACCCTCAGCCGGCGCATCACCTCCGCTACCGCCACGGCTGTCGGCTCGTATCTGGCGGCCGACCTCTACGACGAACTCCTGGCCTTCCGTCCCAGCGTAACGTCTCCCCTTCTGGAGACCTCCTGCCCGTCCGGCTACGGCACCATTACCCTGCACGCCAAGGCACTCCATGCGGGCGGCGATTCCTATCCCGATGCGGCGGGGACTACCATCGGCTACCTCTCCGTAGCGCCCAAGGCGGCTGCTGCCGGTATCTCTCCCGCACGTGCCACCGTCCGTTCCGTAAACCCCTTCAGCGCCTTTCCCTCCAGCGTTACTTTAAATACGGCTAAGGATATTCAGGATTTCTCGGTGCTGAGCCAGGTGCTGGGAGGATATTCAACCAATACTTACTCTACTACACTCCCGACCATCCAGGCCGGAAGCAGTTACTACGGAATAGCGGCCATGCTGCAGGGGGATACCGGCATGAACAGCGAGCTCTCGGGCCTGTTCTCGCGCTCCGGCAGCACCGTCTCCTGGAGCTCTGTCACGCTCGCCCGCACGCAGCGGAAAGCCGGCACGTTCGCCCTGTATGGGTACGTGGAGAACCGCTATTCGCACGAGCGACTCTACTCGGCCGTGCCCTTCTACCGCGGCCGTCTCTTCCTTCACGGCGCCGTGGTGGCGCGTGGCGTAGCCGATATGGTGTCCCAGACCATGGAAGTGTACACCGACTATCTGGGAGATGCCTCCGCCTACACCGCCGACGGCCTTGGCGCCGCCTGGCCCGACGTCCGCACCACTCACACCAATCGCCAGTACGACATTGAATGGGCATGGGAGTGGGACGGTATGGCTTTGCATTCCGGAAGCTGCACGGTTCAAGATGCACATAATACCAATGCGCAAAGAGTCATGGAACGCGGTGGCCTACTTTTCAAGGTCCACGACGACTGCTGGTACCAGCACAGCAACCACGAGTGGGAGCCTGGGTGGCACGAATGCTTTTTTACAGGACCTGGTACGGATGGCGGGGCCAGGATGGAGTTTATGCCGGCGCCGCCGAATGACACATTCAAAAGCTATAATCGCTATCGCAATGGACTTCTTAAGTATTTCAATTCGGATTTGATGTTCATCCATCCTGAAGGAAGCGAGACGCACACCTACAAGGGCACCAGTGGCTGTAGTTATTACTTCATGCACACCGCACAGTGGATTCAAGGCCGAATCTTGTAACAGAGTACTACGAAAGCAGCGAGCTCCCCACTAGGGTAGCCCGCTGCTTTTTTTTTGCTATTCTGTACGCTACCAAGTCACATATTCTTCACGATCGTATGCCGAAAAACAATATTTACGATAGGTCTGAGAGCCTTGAGTAGAAACCGCAAACAGGCATGGAGCAAGAGCACCACCAAATCCTGTACACTCTATGTGTGCCGCCACATAACAGGCATTATAGTTTTGAAACTCCTTGATAGAGCCTTTGAATTGGTCGAAGGTATAATCCAATCCACGCCCTTTCAGAAGATTTAACCAGTAAGCCGACATGCCGCCTTTACTATGGCGCTTTTCTTCGACATAATCATAAGAAGAATTCTCCGGATATACACCCTTGATGATGATCTCATGCACGACAATGTCATCCCAGTCGTTACTTTTATCCAGGTCCACATCCCAATTCTCCGTCTTCTCGCTTTCCGGAATCACCAGGATCACGTGCTCGGCCATATGGTTGTCATAGTGTGCCTGTGCCTCCTCCTCGGAGTCCGAGACCGGAACCAGCACCCGTTTCCCGTCCACCAGGAACACCATGTGCGTGGGTTCAATCACCTTCACCGACTTCACTTTGAACGAGACCTTCTGCTGCGAAGAGCCGCTACCGTTCCACACCTCGACATCGGCCTCCCCATTCACCGTAGCGCCGAAAGGCCGCTTCATCGCAAACGAATGCTTGTCCAGCGGCGTCACCTTCACTGCAGCCGGGTTGGAGGAACGCACGTTGAATCCATCGTAGACGGCACTGCTGCCAGCCTCCGGTGTCACCGTAACCACCACGGAATTGAAGGCGGTCACATACATCTCGTCGATGTCCTCATTCACCGAGTCTGTCACGCCGGAGCGCGAAATGGTCCAGTCAAAGTTGCCGGCAAGGCCGCGCGTCTCCACAGCCGTGAGCGTGAAGGGCGCCGCGGGGGTTTCCACCTCGGCCGGATTCTTATCATTCACTGAGTCTTTGCCGCATCCGGCAAAAAGAGCAGCCACCAGGGCTAAAGGTACGAGTTTCAAGGTCTTCATACCTCAAATATAGCAAACTTTTGGTTCACTTCAAACACCTTTCTGCTTAAAGCCCTCTTGATGTGGATGTACGTACAAAAAAACGGCATTCCAGTGCAGTTTCGATGTACGTACATCGGTAGCCGTGGCGCTTATACACCTTATAATCAGCGCGTTAGAGTAACTGACGGGTATGAATAGCATACCCGTCAGTTACTCTAATCGTTTAGTATTCAACTATTTAAGCGCCACGAAAGCCGCCAACCTCACACCCGTCTGATTGTCTTACCAAACGGAAACACAGTCGCAATGGCCATCTTGAAGTGTTGCAGGCCCCAGGGAATTCCCACAATCGTTAAGCAGAAAAGAAGGCCAAAGGTAAAGTGCAAAATGGCAATCTCCCACCAGCCGCAGAGGATCCAGATGAGATTCATCAGCACCGAAACACATCCGGGCTCGTTGGGCCCGTTCACCAGGTCACGCCCAAACGGCCACAGCGCATAAGTGCCCAGTTTGAACAGCTGCACCCCAAAAGGAATGCCGATGATTGTGATGCACATCATGAGACCCACGATGTAGTAAATGATGGCGATGACAATGCCACCAAAGACAAGCCAGAGTATATTTCCAAGAAACTTCATTCCACGCAGTATTAATTCCGCTCTACAAAAATACGAAAATTAAATTGGTAATCACGCTCATTTTCACGCACACTCTACCCTCATTTCGCTAATTCTTTGTAAATTTGCTCATTGTGCGTAAACTCCTCTCATACCTCCTCATCGCCGTAGCCATCCTGCTTTCCGGGACGGCATCGTCCCAGGAGCGCGTTACCGGAGATGACGTTGTGGCTTATGCCCGAACCTTTCTGGGCACGCCCTACAAGCTGGGGGCAAGCGGTCCCCGGCAGTTCGACTGTTCCAGCTATACCCGATACGTCTATAAGCACTTCGGCTATGAACTCACGGCCTACAGCGCCGTGCAGCTGCGGGAAGGCCGCCCTGTCAAAAGCTACAGGGACCTCCAGAAAGGAGATCTGGTTTTCTTTGGCAAACGAGCCGGCGTCCGCGCCATCGGCCATGTAGGCATTGTGGTATCCGTAGACCGCGAAAAAGGCAGCTTCACCTTCATTCACGCCTCTGTCTCCCAGGGCGTCGTGGAACAAACTTCCTCCCACCCCTACTTCATGATGCGCTACATCGGCGCACGTCGCATCCTCCCAGACTAATCTCCAATACCCAATGAAAAAACTATTCACTCTCTTGACCTCACTTATCGTCCTTACCTCGGCCTACGCCCAGGAAGAAAAGCTCACCAGCTACGTCAATCCCTTTGTGGGCACGGCCGGGTTCGGAAACGTTTACCCCGGAGCGCAGCTGCCCTACGGCGGCATTCAGATCAGCCCCGACACAGACGATTACGACTACGACGTAGCCGCCGGGTACAAGTACACCAAGCCCACCCTCATGGGCTTCAGCCTCACCCACCTCAGCGGAACAGGCATCCCGGACCTCGGAGACTTCCTCTTTGTCCCCGGGGACAAGGCCGAGGCACCCCTGGATCACGACCAAGAAAGTGCCCGTCCTGGCTACTACTGCGCCCATTTCAACGGCATCAAGGCAGAGATGACGGCAGCCCTCAGGAGCGGCATCCTCCGTTTCACCTTCCCCAGCGAAGCCACCCTGACGGTAGACCTTCACCACACCCTCCGCTGGAAGTGCATCTGGGCCTCTGTCCGGCAAATCGACCCCTACACCATCGTGGGCAGCAAAATCGTAAACGGCTGGAACCCGGACCGCCATGTCTACTTCGCCGCCCGCTTCTCCCAGCCCATCGAAAAGCTTACCATCTTCAAGGACGGAGAGCCCGTCATCTACAACACCGACCGCTTCCGCAGCAGCCTCGAAGCCTGGGGAGACAACCTCAAAGCCACCCTCGGCTTCTCCGCCAAAAAGGTAGAAGTGAAGGTAGCCGTCTCCGGAACCGGAACCGACGGCGCCCTCCGCAACCTCACGGAGCTGGACGGCAAATCCTTCGAAGACACAGCACAGGAGGCCGATGCCCTTTGGGAACAGGAGCTGGGCCGATACACCCTGGACCCCGCCTGCACCCTCCAGCAGAAAGAGACCTTCTACACCAGCGTGTACCGCACCGCCATGCACCCCTTCCTCTTCCAGGACGTGGATGGCAAGTTTCGCGCACATGACGGCACCATCGATAAGGCCCGGGGCTTCACCAACTACACCACCTTCTCCCTCTGGGACACCTACAGGGCCTTCCACCCGCTCCTGAACCTCACCAACCAATCCCTGCAGGCCAACCTTGCCAACTCCATGCTGGAGCACTACGACAAAAGCACCGAGCACATGCTCCCCATCTGGTCCTTCTACGGCGGAGAAACCTGGTGTATGATTGGCTACCACGCCGTCTCCGTCCTCGCCGACATGATGGTCAAGGGCGTCAAGGGCTTCGACTATGAGCGAGCTTTCCAGGCGATGAAAACTACCGCCACCAACCCCCACTACGACTGCCTCCCCGAATACACAGCCCTCGGCTACGTCCCCTTTGACAAAGAGAAGGAATCCGTCTCCAAGACGCTGGAGTACGCCTACGACGACTGGTGCATCGCCCAGGCCGCAAAACTCCTCGGCCATGAAGAAGATTACGAGTTCTTCCTAAAGCGAAGCTTCAACTACCGAAACCTCATCGACCCCGAAACCAAATACATGCGCGGCCGCGACTCTGAGGGCAACTGGCGCACGCCCTTCGCCCCCATCGCCTACGAAGGCCCCGGCAGCGTGAACGGCTGGGGAGACATCACCGAAGGCTTCACTCTCCAGTACACCTGGACGGTGCCCCACGCCTTCGAAGACTACATGGCCATTGCCGGTAAAAAGTTCCTGAGAGACCGCCTGGACGGCATTTTCAAACTCGAAATGAGCGACGACATCCCCGGCGCCCACGACATCTGGGGCCGCATCGGCGGCTACTGGCACGGCAACGAACCCTGCCACCACGTACTCTATCTCTACAACAAACTGGGAAAACCGGAAGAATGCCAGAAATGGGTGCGCTACGTAGCCGACCACTTCTACGGCAACACCCCCGACGCCCTCAGTGGCAACGACGACTGCGGCCAGATGAGTGCTTGGTACATCTTCAACTGCCTGGGTTTCTATCCCCTCTGCCCCGGCTCCAACGAATACGAACTGGGCTCCCCCTGCCTCCCCGGCGTAAGCGTCCGCCTCTCCGGCGGCAGCATCCTCAACGTTGAAACGAAAGGATGGTCCCCCGAGCACGTCCGCGTAAAGGCAGTCTACCTCAACGGGAAAAAACTCAAGGGAACCACCCTCCGCTACGAAGACATCAAGGACGGAGCTACCCTTCTGTTTGTGATGAAATAAGGGCATACTCGATGCCCCTGAGCTCGGCGAGCGAGCGCAGACGCCCATAACACGAATACCCCGGATTGGTGCGACGGCCCAGGTCGTCGCACATCTGGTGTCCGTGGTCGGGGCGCAGATAGATGCGGTACCCCCGCCTCTGTTCCACTTCCAGCATAGCCTTCATCACCTCATAAACCGGCACGTCCCCCTCCAGCAGGTTCGCCTCATAGAAATTTCCCTCTGCATCCCGCCGGGTAGCGCGCAGATGCACAAAGTCTATGCGGTCCCCGAACTCCCGCATCATGGCCGGAAGGTCATTGTCGGCCCTTACGCCGAAGGACCCAGTGCAAAGATTGAGGCCGTTGGAAGGATTCGGAACCGCCTCGATGAGACGGCGGAAGTCATCGGCCGTAGACAGAATGCGCGGAAGTCCCAGGATGGGATAGGGCGGATCGTCGGGGTGGATGACCATCCGGGAGCCCACCTCGTCGCAAACCGGGCACACCTCACGCAGGAAGAACACGAGGTTCCCCCGCAGCGTCTCCGCATCCACGGCCTTATACCGGTCCAGCGCCGCCTGGAACTGCTCCAGGGTAAAGCTCTCCTCGCTGCCCGGAAGACCGGCAATCATGTTGCGGGTGAGCCGATGGACTTCTTCCTCGGACATCTCCCGGTAACGGGCCTCGGCCCGGGCAATTTCCTCGGCCGAGTAGTCTTCGCGCGCACCTCTCCGATGCAAAATAAAAAGGTCAAACGCCACGAAAGCCGCCTTTTCAAAGCGCAGGGCCAGCGACCCGTCGGGCATTCCGAAGGCAAGGTCGGTGCGGGTCCAGTCCAGCACCGGCATAAAGTTATAGGTAATGACATGGATATCGCAGGCCGCCAGGTTACGGATGGTCTGCTTGTAATTCTCAATATACCGGAGATACTCCCCTTCCCGCGTCTTGATGTGCTCATGTACGGGAACGCTCTCCACCACGCTCCACACCAGTCCCTTCTCTGCACACTGCGCTTTTCGCTTCTGGATTACCTCCACCGGCCACACCTCCCCGTTGGGAATATGGTGCAGGGCGCTCACGATGTCCGTGACGCCGGCCTGACGGATTTTGTCCAGGGTAACGGGATCGGAGGGGCCGTACCACCGCCAAGACTGCCGCATGGTGTACATCATATGCTGAAAGAGTTAAAGCCGCCGTCTATAGTCACGATGGTGCCAGTCACACCCTTGGAGGCATCTGAGGCCAGGTAATGCAGGGCACCCAGGATCTCATCCGGCTGCAGCAGGCGGCCAAAGGGCGTATGCTGGAGGATCTGGCGGGTGCGCTCGGTGGGCGAACCGTCCGGGTTGGTGAGCAGCGTGCGATTCTGCTCGGTGAGGATGAAGCCCGGCGCCACGGCGTTCACCCGGAGCCCCTCCCCGTATTTCATGGCCAGTTCCCCGGCCAGCCACTGCGTCCAGTTGGCGATGCCCGCCTTGGCGATGCCGTACCCCGCCACGCGGGAAAGCGGGCGGAAGGAAGACATGGAGCAGAAGTTGATGATGGAGCCCTTCTTCTGCCGGGCCATGGCCCGGGCAAAGACCTTGGTGGGAATCACCGTGCCGAAGATATTGAGGTCGCACACCTTCTTCATGGCCTCGATGTCCAGGTCGAAGACGCTCTGGTCCGGCGCCACGTTCGCGGCAGACAGGTTGCCGCCGGCGGCGTTCAGCAGGACATCCACTTGTCCATAACGCGCCAGGACCTGCTGCAGAGCTTCCTGGGCCGACGCTTCCTCCAGCACGTCGCAGACGAAGAAGCTGGCGTCGCCGCCTCCGGCACAGATCTCCTGCGCCAGCGCACGGCCCTTTTCGACACTACGCTCCCGGTTCAGGAGCACCACCCTGGCCCCCAGCGAGGCAAAATAGCGGGACGCACAGGACCCCAGCACCCCGCAGGCGCCGGTGATGACTACGACTTTTCCGTTCACATCAAACAGTTCATTCATCGTCACTTGGTTTTGATTTGCACTTTTCCTTTAACCAGCGTCACCTTTCCATCCAGCCACAATTCGGCCTCCACCCCCTCCGGGATATCCAGGGACAGGGTGCAGCGGCCTTTCTTCCGGACGCTTTTGAAATGGACGGGGCCCCGCCGAGTCCACACATCCATCTCCACATAAGGGAGACCGGCGGTTTGCGGACGAATCCGGATGAGGCTGCCATCGGCCTTGAGCGGGACGATGCCCGCGATGCCCTGACTCAGGGCGATGAGCGGCATCACCGCGCAGTGGCTCCACTGGGAAGTGTTGTCCGGCTGCGCGTCAAAAAACTCCTCCAGCGTATTGTTCTCCCACACGGAGCGCATGCCGCCCCAGCGCGTGCGAAGATCCTTCAGCACCACATCCATCCTTCCGTACTTTGCCAGCGCCCACATGGGCCACACCAGGTTGCACGGATAGGATATCCCCAGATTCAAAGGCCGGTTCACCAGGATGTCCAGGCTTTTTTCATAAGCTCCGTCCGGGCACAGGTCGTAGAGGAGAGCCGTGGCCAGGGAGCGGTCGCAGTAACGGTCCTGCCCGTCCTCTTCCCGCCAGGGAAGATTGAGCACGAAGACCTGCTGCTTAGGGTCCCAGAACTTGTGCACACAGGCCTCCCGGACGCTTTCCCCGTAAGCCAGGACATCCTCTTTCAGCGCCGGGGCTTCGAAGACATCGCAGAGGGGCGCCAGGGCTTCGCGGCACATGGCGGCGATATAGAGGTTCAGGGCCAGCTGCTTCTCACGGTCGTTGCGGTAGGCCTTCTGGTCCATGTACACCGAGCACATGCCCAGGCCCTCGGAAGGCACCAGACCCTCGGCAGGATCCGTAAGGGATTTCAAATAATAGTAGAATTTCTCCAGGCGCGGGAATACCTCCGTCAGATTCTCCTTTTTGCCCGTATAAAGGTAATAATTCTGCACGTCGAAGCAGAAGCCGATGCTGTGGTCCAGGATGGGCCCCCAGGCCGTCAGCTGCAGTTCCCGCTCGAAGATGCGCACCATGCGGTCCCATCCCGGCCAGCTGTCCATGAAATACCCCTCCAGGGAACTGCCCTGACTGAAGGTATTGATGTAGCGGGTCAGGAGCGGCTCGGGACGGAAGAACGGGTACAGCGCATGGATCTGGTGCCCGCCGTCACCGCTGTACTGCTGGCGTTCGCGGGCCATTCCGTCCACGATAGTCTCCTGCGCGCAGTTGTTCAGGGTGTTCACCGTGGCGTCCAGCACCCGCTGCAGGGTATCATCGGCCACCCTGATCTCCGGCGTCACCGGCCAGGGATACGTCCTTCTGCGCAGGCCGATGCCCGAAAGCGTGACCGGCCGGTCAAAATTCCGGATGAGAAACTGTACCCAGCGGAAGCTCTCGAAGTCGAACGTCTCAAAGTGATTCACGCCCTCCCTGCACACAAACCGCGTCCAGGAGTGGAAGTGCGTATTGAGAAT
>ONKO01000018.1 GCA_900318445.1 uncultured Bacteroidales bacterium | reverse complement strand
TACTTTTTTATATTTGGTAGTGGGTAGGAGAATCGAACTCCTATTGCGGGAATGAAAATCCCGAGTACTAACCGTTATACGAACCCACCAAACTTGGGAATGCAAAGGTAGCAATATTTTTTTACCCTGCAAAATTATTTTGCATCTTTTTTCCACTCAAACGAGTAGAGCAAAGATTCCACCTGGCGGAGATACTGACGCTTGTCATAGCGGGGGGCAAAGACAAAGGCTTCGAGGACGATGATGTCCTTTCCGTCGGGGCTGTAGAAGGAATGCGAGACAAAGGGGCCACCCATGAAATCTCCGTGCACCTCCCAGAAACCGCGGGTTTCCATAAAGTCACGGCCATGGTAGCGAAGACTGCGGGTTGTGGGCTCCTGCGCCGTGGAGGTGGTCATATATGATCCTTCGAACATGCCCGGCACATTCGCCTGCATCACGGCATTGCGATGCCGGATGATATTCTCCAGCGAGAAGACATCGGGGCCGTCCACCGGGTACTTGTACACCAGGACCGTCTGGTTGGTGTACTGCTTTTCGTCGGCAATCCAGACAAAATCGTCGGTATACTTGCGGCAGCGGTATCCGGAAGGAAAATGAAGGATGCCTCCCGTAACTTTCTCCACGGGATCCTGGAGCGCGCGTTCCTCATAGAGCTTCGCATTGGCAATGATGCGGTCGCGCTCGCTCTGCTCATAAAACTCCGCAATCATGACCGCGGCTTCCCGGTAGAGCTCCAGCGCCTGGGCGGCATCGGCGGCATTCACCTGCACCAGCGCCTGCGGCTGAGCCCAGACGTTGTTCTTATACACGACGCCAAAGGAGGCATTCTGCGGATTGATATTCATAAGAAGGAGGTTGCGGTGTACCTTGAACAGGCTGGTAAAGCTGCCCGGGGGAACGTTGGACAGGGCAAACAGGGGCTCCCGCTGCGCCAGGTAGGGCGTATCTCCCGCCAGCGTCTCACGGATGGCCACACCGAGGTCTGCCTCCCAGTCGGCCCTTTCAATGACAACAAGCACCTCACCTGCCTTTCCGCTCACGTTGGGGAGGACGTTGCGCTTCACTTTACTCTTGCAGCCGGTGGTGAGCAGCACACTGGCGGCCAGAAGAATCCAAAGAATACGTTTCATGTTCTTTTAATGAATAAGTCTGGAAATATCGTTTCCAAAAGCCAGGAACATAAGGCCGAGAAGAAGGAACATCCCAATCATCTGGGCCACCATCAGGAACCGGTCCGAAGGCTTGCGGCCGGTAAGCATCTCATACAGACAGAAGACAATGTGTCCGCCGTCCAGGGCAGGTACAGGCAGCAGGTTCATCACGCCCAGCATAATGGAAAGCAGTGCCAGGATATAGAGGAACTGCAGCCAATTCCACGACGTGGGGAAAACCTGTCCGATGGCGACGAAACTGCCCACCGATTTGTAAGCGCCGGTGGAAGGCGTGGCCACCAGGCGCAGATCACGCAAATATCCTGCCACACTTTCCCATGCCCAGCTGCAACCTGCCGGAATGGCCTCCCAGACCGTATAATCGCGATGTTTCAGGGAAGGATTGCGGAAGTACACACCCAGCATTCCCAGGGAGTCTACCTGCAGAGACAGGCCGATGGTATCGGCTCCCCGCTCCACCGCTACGCCCACCGTCTCCCCGGGATACTGGCGCAGGACCTTCTGCGCGTCCTGCAGGTAGGGCGTATCCACGCCCATCACCCCCACGATGCGGTCTCCCCGGCGAAGGGCCGATGCCGCGTTGGGGCTTCCCGCCATCACGCTGTCCACCACAAAAGGAAGGGCGACGTCAAACAGGCCCGGGCTGCTCAGGACTTCCCCGATCATCGACTGGTCGATATAGATATCCAGGGTATCGGTGCCGCGGAGGACCGTAGCCCGGCGAACCTGACGACGGGCCAGGTCGGCCTGCAAATCCATGAAATCCTCGGGAGCGTAGTCGTCGAACAGGAGAATGCGGTCTCCGGTGCGGAAGCCCATCTCTTCCCCCAGCGCGCTCACGTACACGGGGCTTTCGTTGGGCATGTAGTTGCGTCCCCAGCCCGCCAGGATGGAGATGAAAAGGACCAGCGCCAGGATAAAGTTATTGAGTACGCCGCCCGACATCACGAGGAGGCGCTGCCAGGCCGGATGCGAACGGAACTCCCAGGGCTGCGGCTCCTGCTTCAGGGACTCGGTATCCATGGATTCGTCCACCATGCCGGCAATCTTGCAGTAACCGCCGAGGGGCAGCCAGCCCATGCCATACTCCGTCTCCCCTATCTTGAAGGAAAACAGCTTGAACCCGCCCACATCGAAGAACAGGAAGAACTTATCCACGCGGATTTTGAAGATACGCGCCCAGAGGAAGTGGCCCGCCTCGTGGATCAGGATCAGCACGGACAAGGCCAGGATCACTTGTAAAACTCTCATACTTTAAAACAGGGATTCTGCCATGTGGAAAGCCTCTTCATGAGTGGCAAAGATGTCATCCAGAGCAGGATTTTCCACATAGCCGATGCGCTCCATCACGCGGGAGATGGTGCGCGGGATATCGTAAAAGCCGATGCGGTCCTTCAGGAAGGCGGCGACAGCCGCTTCGTTGGCTGCATTCATGGCACAGGGAATGTTTCCTCCCTTTTCAATCGCATCAAAAGCAAGCTGCAGGCACGGGAACTTCTCCTTGTCGGGCTCGAAGAAGGTAAGCGCGTGAAGCTCACTGAAATGAAGGCGCTTCCCTTCCAGCGGGAGCCTTCTGGGATAGGCCATGGCCAGTGCAATGGGAAGGCGCATGTCCGGGCAGCCCAGCTGGGCGATGACGGCGCCGTCCTCGAACTCCACCATGGAATGGATGACGGACTCCGGATGCACCACCACATGGATCTGCGAGGCCGGAAGCCCGAACAGCCACCGCGCTTCAATCACTTCGAAGCCTTTGTTCATCATGCTGGCCGAGTCGATGGTGATCTTGGCGCCCATATCCCAGTTGGGATGTTTCAGGGCCTGTTCCTTGCGGGCGCGGGCAATCTCTTCCCGGGGCCAAGTGCGGAACGGGCCGCCCGAGGCCGTAAGATGGATGAGCCGGACCGGATTGTCCCCCGCCCCCTGGAGGCACTGGAAAATGGCCGAATGCTCCGAATCGACGGGATAGATGGGCGCATGGCAGCGGGCCGCCTCGGACATGACCAGCGCACCGGCCGCCACGAGGGTCTCCTTATTGGCCAGCGCGATGATCTTCCCGGCGCGGATGGCCGACAGGGTGGGCCGAAGGCCGCTGAACCCCACCATGGCCGCCACCACAACATCCACTTCCGGAGCCTGGACCAGGCCGCAGGCAGCCTCGATGCCAAGGTGTACCTCAACGCTGGCGGGAAGGGCATCCCTTACCTCCTGATACTTGGCCGGATTGCAGATGACCACGTGCGGCACATGGAAGGCGAGCGCCTGCTCTACCAGGAGGGCGGCGCTGCTGTTGGCCGATATCATGAAAACGGAAAAGAGCTCCGGGTTCTGGCGTACCACGTCCAGGGTCTGGGTGCCGATGGAGCCCGTCGAGCCTAAAATAGCAATGGTTTTTGCAGACATCAGAACTTAATGTATTGCACAGGGTCGATGGCCGATCCCTCGAACCAGAGTTCAAAATGCAGGTGATCTCCCTTGGTAAGGGAGTTGGAGGAAGCCAGGACGCCCACGGGGGTTCCGGCCTTTACGGCATCGCCGGCTTTGCGGAGCAGCTTCTCATTGTGCTTGTAGATGGAGATGAGGTCTCCGCTGTGCTGGATGGCCAGCGTGTAGCCTTCTTCCTCTTCCCAGCCGGTGTAGACCACGGTTCCGTCCAGGACGGCCATTACCATGGAACCGGCCGGGGCGGTGACGTCAATCCAGGGATGCAGGGCCCTTTCAAAGGCATCTGACACCACTCCCTTCACGGGCGGATAGAAGTACAGCGCCTCGATGGGAAGGTTGCGGCGTACGGTAGTGGCATCCACTCCGAACTGCTCTTCGGCCTCCACATCGGCCCGGAGAAGGGAATCCTTCAGGTACAGGTAACGGGCATCCACCTCCGCGAGGGGCTCGCCCTTCGTGTGGAGGATGAGGCTGTCCATCCGGATGGGCTCGGCCCCCGACACCACGCGGCGCAGGTTCTCCGCGTAGAGCTCCCACTGCAGGATGCGGGTTTCCAGGGAGTCGATGCGCATGGCATTCTGCACGGCCTGACGACGGGAAACGGCATCCGGGTAACCAGGGATGAAGGACCGGAAAGGCGTATAGGCGATGAGGCAGAAAAAGCCCACCAGGACAATGATGACAAAGGATACAATGGCAATGATCATGGCTGTGCTCGTATAGCGGAAACTCCAGATCCTCTCATGCGATACGGCATCTACGAGGGCCAGCCGGAACGACCTGCTCTTTTTCTTCTTATCGGGTTTCTCCATAATTATTCGTATCTTTGCAGACTGTATGGACAGAATCATCGGCATAGATTACGGACGAAGACGCACGGGGCTCGCCGCCAGCGACCCGCTGGGCATCTTTGCTTCTGCACTGGATACAGTCGATTCTACAAAGTTAATAGATTATCTCAAAAATTACGCCGAAAAAGAGAGAATCGTTCACTTTGTGGTGGGCTATCCCGTCAATTTGAACGGAAGGCCCGCCGAGGCCCAGGCCGATGTCGACGCCTTCCTCAAAACGCTGGGCAAAGCCTTTCCGGGAATTCCCGTCACCCTGGAAGACGAGCGCTTCACTTCCGTCCTGGCCCACCGCGCGATGATTGACGGGGGCATGAAATACAAGGACCGCCGGAACAAGGAGTCCGTAGACAAGATCGCGGCCGCCATTATCCTGCAGGGATACCTGGACCGTCAAAACAGAAATTAGAGAACTATGATAAGACCCATTTATTTATACGGCGCGGAAGTTCTGCGCAAAAAAGCCGCCGAGGTAAACCTGGAAGACCGCGAAGCGATTGCCGCCTTGGTCCAGGACCTCAAGGATACACTGGTTGTTGCCGACGGCTGCGGCCTGGCCGCTCCCCAGATTGGTGTGAGCCAGCGGGTGGTCATTGTGGACGGAGACGTGGTCTCAGACACCTACGACTACCTCAAGGGGTTCCGCCGCACCCTCATCAACCCCGAGATTCTTCAGGAGAGCGAAGAGCAGACCACCTACTCCGAGGGTTGCCTTTCCATTCCCGGCATCTACTGCGACATTGTCCGTCCCAAGTCCATCACGGTGCGCTACTACGACGAAAACCTGGAACAGCACACCGAGACCTTCGACAATTTCGCTTCCCGCATGATCCAGCACGAGCTCTCCCACCTGGAGGGAGACCTGTTCACGGACCACGCCGCCCCCATCAGAAAAAAGATGCTCTCCAGCAAGCTGCAGAACATCTCTAAGGGGAAAGTGCATCCGCACTACAACAGCAAGCTCCGCTAACGGACCCTCAGCCGTCTTCCCACCTGGAGGACGGTTGTTTCTTTTATACCGTTGAGACGGCAGATTTCGCGAACAGACGTCTTGTACTTACGGGCAATGGCCGACAACGTGTCTCCGGAGCGTACGGTATGGTAACGCATGGCGGCAGCCTCTGCAGCAGCACGGGCGGCCGCTTCTTTCTTAGCCTGTTCCTCGGCCAGGAGACGGTCCTCCTCGTCGGTACGGAAAATCTCGTCTTCGTCGTCCACGTTCTGCACATAGCGCTGGTTGGGATTGAAGTACCAGCTGCGGATTTTAAGGAGCCGGTGCCGAAGGGTTCCCGTCTCAAAGTCGATGAGCCAGGAAGGATCGAAGGCGGCACCCTTGTAACGGGTTTCAAAGTGCAGGTGCGGGCCGGTAGAGCGGCCGGTACTGCCGCCCAGGCCGATGATTTCGCCCGCGCTTACCCAGTCACCGGACTGAACATTCCTCTTGGACAGATGGCCGTAGAAGGTCTCCAGGCCATTGGCATGGCGGATGACCACCAGGTTGCCATACCCTCCTACATAATCCGAGATACGCACCTTGCCGTCAAAGGCGGCCGGGACAGGCGTACCGGTGGGATACGGCAGGTCAATACCCTGGTGACGGCGGCCGTGCCGATAGCCGAACAGCGACCGGGGGTGCACCACATAGGGGCAGGCATAGGAATCCAGGGAATCCACCACCCACAGCGAGAAGCGCTCCGGAACAGGGTCTGGCTGCTCGCGGTACGGATTCACGGCGCGGGTGTCCCAGCATTCCGTAAACACGCTGTCCGCAGCCACCATGGACGGATCCTTCACATAACGGTACGTGCCATTGTTATACAAGACAACCTTGACACCGGGGTTGCCGGTATCAAGGGTATCTGCATAGGGCGTTGTACTTTTTGTCAGATTCCTGACCTGCTGACGCCCGAAGGCGTGACGGAGGGAATCGGCCTCACGGCCGGCCTCCTGTCCCTTAAGGGTGATCCCTGCGAGGAGGGAGAGTAAAATCAGTACGGTTTTCTTCATTCGTTAACGTTTACCGCCAAACTGGCCGACGATGATGTTGTCGGCCTGGGCAATTTTTTCCTTGAGGACATCCTGGGAGGTAGCTTCGCAGATAAAGCGGAGATAAGGCTCCGTGTTCGAAGGCCGGATGTTGAACCACCAGCCGGGGAACTCCAGACGATATCCGTCAAAGTCCATTACCTTGGTGGGCGTTTCCTGGCTCTCGAAGAAGGCCTTGACTGCGTCCATGGCACCCTTCTTGTCCTCTACCTTATAGTTGATCTCGCCGGAATTCTCGTAACCGGTGAGACGGTCCATTTCCTCGCTCAGCCTGATGCCCTGTTTCTTGAGGGCGCTCACAATACGCAGCACGATGATGCTGGAGAGCATGCCGCTGTCGCTGTAGAAAAAGTCCTTGAAATAATAGTGGCCGGCCAGTTCCCCGCCCCACAGACCGTCAATCTCACGGAGTTTGGGAGCGGCGAAGGCGCGGCCCACACGCCAGGTGTGAACCTCTGCGTTGTAGTTTTTGGTCAGTTCCTCGGCTACGGCCAGGCTGGAGCGGATTTCCTGCAGTACGCGGGGATTCTTTTCACCCCTTTCATCGCAGAAATAGCGGGCCATGAGGGCCACCACCAGGTCCGGAGCCACAAATCGGCCTTTGTCATCCACGAACATCACGCGGTCTGCGTCTCCGTCGTAGATGACACCCACATCGGCCTTGATCTCGGAGACCAGCTTTTTGAGGGGCTCCACGTTCTTCGGGACCAGCGGATTGGGCTCGTGGTTGGGGAAGCTGCCGTCCATCTCGTCAAACAGGTAGGTAGCATCTTCACCCTTATAGATTTCCTTGGCAAAGAGGCAGGCCATGCCGTTGGAAAGATCAAAAGCGATTTTGAGGTTGGAGTAATCTCCTTTGTATTTGAGGAGGAACTTGATGTAGTCCGGCTTGATGTCAATCTCCGTCACTTTGCCGGGAACGGCGGCCTTGGGCGTGGGCTTTCCTTCGTCAATCCACTGTTTAATCTGGCCAAGACCCGTATCGAGACCCACGGGAAGGGCATTTTCACGGCTCACCTTCATGCCGTTATACTCGCGCGGGTTGTGGCTGGCCGTAATCTGGACAGAAGCCTTGTAGCCGTAGTTGGCCGTACCGAAGTACACCAGCGGCGTGCTGGACAGGCCGATGTCGTCCACATCTGCGCCGGCATCGGTGATACCCTTGATGAGGTAGTCGTGAATCTCCTTTCCGGAGAGACGGCAGTCGCGGCCCACAAGGACTTTGCGGGCGTTCAGAAGGGCGGGAAGGAAGTAGCCTACCTTGTAAGCGGTTTCCTTGTCGAAGTCTACATTGTAGATACCCCGGATGTCATAGGCATGGAATGCTCCCATAGTATTTTGCTTTAGTTAGGTTATTGCGTAGCTACAAATATACGAAAAAAGCCCGGAATAATTGCTTACCTTTGCACACATGAATGACATCTTCAACAGAGCCCGCCTGCTGGTGGGTGAAAAAGGGATGGAGCGCATCGCCCAGTCCCGTGTGCTGCTGTTTGGCGTAGGCGGCGTTGGTTCCTGGTGTGCAGAAAGCCTGGTTCGCAGCGGCATTGCGCACCTCACCATTGTCGATGCAGACACCGTAAACATCACCAATGTGAACCGCCAGCTGATGGCTACCACCCGCACCGTGGGGCGTCCCAAAGTAGAAGCCCTGAAGGAGCGCCTCCTGGAGATCAATCCATCGGCCCAAATTACTCCCATCCATGCACTCTTCACCCCCGAGAGCGCAGCGGAGTTTCATCTGGAAGACTACGACTACGTCATCGACTGCATCGACTCCCTGAAGGACAAGACCGCCCTCATTGAGCTGGCCTCCCACTCCCCTGCCACTCTCTTCTCATCCATGGGGGCCGCCCTCAAAATAGACCCTACCCGCATTCGTGTGGCCGACTTCTGGGACGTACACGGAGACCCGCTGGCCCGCGCTATCCGTAAGAAAATGCGAAAGGAAGGCCGCACAACCGGCAAACCCGTTCTCTGCGTGTACTCGGAAGAGCTACTTGAGAACCAGGGCGAAGCACAGGAGCCGGCACAAGAAATTGTGCGCAAGGCCTGCGTGAACGGCAGCCTTGCGCACATAACAGCCATCTTCGGCCATTCGCTGGCCGGATTGGTTCTGATGGATATCCTTAGAAATTAAACTTGGTCATGCAGATGAAGCGGTGATTGAGGATCCACTCCTTGTCGCCGTCCCACATGCCGCGGGCATTACGGGCGCCGCTGCCGAACTCGGCGGCGGTGAGGTTGTACTCCAGCGACACGGTGAACTTGCCCAGGTTCCAGGCCACGGTAGGCGTAGCGCGGAAAGCCTGCTGGATGTGCTGGTCGGCGGAATTGTTGATCCAGATGGTCGTCACATCCTTGGTGGTGCCCAGCTGCTTCATATAACCGAGCATGCACATGGCCTGGACCTTCTTTCCGTAAGAGAAGCTCACGAAGGAAGCCCAGTCCTGCATGGGAGTATACTCGATGGTACCGTCCTCATTGAAAGCGTGTATGCCGTAACCGGACAGGAGGTTCATGTGCTCGCCAGCCTGTGCCAGGATGCTCTTGGCGCGCAGCTGGAACTTACCGCTGGTGTACTGCAGGAACACAAAGGGAGAGAAGGTGGTGAGAAGGCTCTTGACCTCGATGGTCTTGGCAGGGTCTGTGGATCCGGGAACGACGCGCCAGTCGGTGATGGTGCGGTAGGGACGCAGATTCACCACATCCACACCCAGCTTACCGGTAAACTTACTGTTCTTGTAGGTAACTCCCACGTATGCCTCGGGAAGACCGTACTTGTAGTAGTCCTTGGTCTTGCCGGCAGGACCGGTGGGCAGGTAGTGGTTCAGGTACAGAAGGCTGGCGGTGAGGGTGACACCGGAGCCCAGGTTGATGTCTGCGGTAACCTGCGGGCTGCGGTTGAACGGATTGAACGGAGCACCGGTCTCGAGGTTGTTCATGTGCGGCATGTCGGCGGCCATGGGATGCCAGGTCTGGCCCAGGGTAAGGGTCACGGGGCTGTTATCCCAGTTAAGTTTCATGAAGGCCTGACGCAGACGCAGCACGGGAACGGAACCGCTGAGGTTGTAGAAGTCGGCCTCCACCTTGCCGGAGACACCCATGGTGCCCCACTTGTAACCGGACACGTCCACGCCCAGACGGGTAGTGAGGGAGACAAAACGCCAGTTGAAGCCGTTATTGAGGTCCAGACCGTCTTTCATGTCATGGCCCTTGGGCATATAGAAGTAGAGGTCTTCGGTACCGGCGCTCACGGCGCGGGAATCGGCAGACAGGTAGTTACGGATGAAACCGTAGAGCTTGAAGTGCGCAGGCTTTTCCTCCTGCGCAAAAGCGGCGCTGCCGGAGAGCAGCGCTGCCATTGCAAGAAGTATTACTTTTTTCATATTAAGCAAACGGGAAAATCTTGGTAAGCCAGAAGTAGGCAAGGACAAAGCCGATGAAGCCAATCACGATACCTACCTTGGTCATATCCTTGGTCTCTACCATACCGGTAGCCGATGCGATGGCATTCGGAGGGGTGGAGATGGGGAACAGCATGGCGATGGATGCGCACACGGCCACAAAGATGATCATGGCGCTGGTGCCGCCCATGGCCAGGAACTGGGCATTGTTGGCAGCTTCGGGGTCTGCCATACCGTTAGCCACCACAATGAGGATAGGGATGAGGAGGGCGGCGGTAGCGGAGTTGGAGATGAAGTTACTGAGGAAGTAGCACACCAGACCGGCCACCACAAGAACCAGCACAACGGACATGCTGCCGAAGGGAATGGCCTGGATGAGCACCTTGGCGAGACCGGTATCCTGCATCAGGTATCCGAGGCAGAAGCCACCGGCGACGAGCCACAGCACATTCCAGTTGATTTCCTTGATTTCTTCCTTGCCGAACAGGCCCGTGGCGGTGAACACGCCCAGCGGAATCCAGGCAACGATATTGGAGTTGATGCCGGTGAGTTTCTCGGTTGCCCAGAGAAGGATGGTACCGATGAAGGTAATCCACACCACATACATCTTCCAGTCTTTCTGCTTGGTGTTCTCCGGGATCTCCAGCACCAGCTTCTTGGTCTTGAAGGGGAAGAACACGCGGAGGAGGATCCAGGCAATCACAATCATGACCACCACGTAGGGAATCATGTGTGCGCACCAGTCACCGAAGCTCACGTCGATACCGGCCTGCTCCAGGGCGCCCTTGGCGGTAGCGTTGGGAGGCGTGCCGATGGGGGTGCCGATACCGCCAAGGTTGGCGGCTACGGGGATGGACAGGGCCAGGCCGATCTTACCCTTGTCGTCGGCCGGAAGCTTGGACAGCACCGGGGTGAGAAGGGCCAGCATCATGGCGGCGGTGGCCGTGTTGCTCATGAACATGGAGAAGATGGAGATCATGATGAGGAAACCGAGGAGCACCACGTAAGGGTTGGTGCCGAAGAGTTTCAGGAGGGCACGGGCCAGGGTGACATCCAGGCCGTAGCGCTCTGCCATGATGGCCAGCACGAAACCGCCGAGGAACAGCATCACCACAGGGTCTGCCATGGAGCTCATGATACGGGCGTAAGGGACCAGCGTACCATACTGAGGATCGCAGAAGAAGCCGATACCCTTATTGGATACCGTAAGGAGGGCTATCACAATTACCAGGAGGGACGTAGCCCAGTTGGGGATGATCTCGAAGATCCACATCAGGGCAGCGAACACGAACAGGGAGATCACACGCTGCTGGACGACGGTGAGGGAGTCGATGCCGAAAAACGACACCGGAACAGCCCAGAGGAAGACGGTGACAGCTACCACGAGCGGCAGGAACACCCAGAGCTTCAGGTTGAATTTCTTTGCCATTTTATAGTCTTAGTTTTATTTTTCGTAGGTTACACGGATGTCCACCGGAATCTTTTCCAGTTCCAGGTTCACGATGTCCGCCTTGAGGGTGGCAGGCACCGTAGCAAATTTCTCGGCCAGCTCAGCGGCGCCCTTGGCGTCACCGGTAGCCTGCATGTAGAGCATGAGCTCGCTCATGGAAGTGATGGTGGATTCGGCCTTGGCGTAGTCGATATCATACTTGCCGGAAGCCTTGCGCGCGATGGCGCCCTGGTTCACGAGGCAGTTGTAGATAATGAGGTTGGCGCGGCCGGTAGCATCGGCGGCACCAAAACGGGCCGAGCGGATGATATTGGCAATGAACGTAGCCACAACATCCTGCTTCATGATAAGGGCATCTACGCGGTGGGCATCCACTTCCTGCATGCACAGGTAGGCGCCCAGCACGTTGGACTTGAGCTTTTCGATGGTGAGGGCTTCGTTGCCGAGGGCATCGGCCACACTACCCTTTCCGTTCACGGTTTCCTTTACGCCCAGGGACTGGGCCACCTCACGGAAGACGATGTTCCAGTAGAAGGCCGATGCATCCAGGTGGGCCTGGTCTGCGGGCTCAAAGAGCAGCATGCCGGCCGGGAACACGGTGCGGTTGTATTTCTCGCGGATGATATTGTCGAACAGGATGGTGCGGGAACCAAACTCTTCCTGCACGCTGGCGTCGTAGGGCAGGTTGACGGCGATGTTCTTGTAACCGGCATTGGGATAACCGCCGTAGTAGAGCACGTCACAGGAGAAAATGTTGGACTGACGTCCGGGGGTGAACTGATGGTAGGCGGGGTCTCCGGGCAGGGAGGCCTGCAGCTCCGGCAGGCGGTCGCAGAGGGCCTGGAGGGAAGCCGTGCGCTCCAGGTTCTTCAGGAGCACGTAGGCGCCATAGGAAGCCTTCTTGCCATAAAGGGCGTCGTCAATGGTTTCTGTAGGGCCGATGACAAGGTCCATCTTGCTGTCGGTCATCTTCAGCCAGGCGCGGTTGGCGGCGTAGTAGTCGTCGGAGAGAACGGCGTTCGCCATCTCCAGGAGATAGGCGCGTACGCTGGGTTTGATGGTGATGTCGGCTGCAGCGCGAAGAAGGTCTGCGATCTTTTCCACTTCCTCGGCATAGGCATCATGGAACCATACGGTCTCGAGGGAGCCGTCGGCCCTGCGGGTGATGAGGGTATAGGGGCTGTCCTTGTCGGGATTCTTGAGCGCCTGGAATTCCTCGTCGGTCATGTCTTCCGGATAGAAACGGGCGCCGGCGGGCTTGGGGCCGAAACCTTCCAGGAAAGGCTGGTTGTCGATGCGGTCCCAGGGACCGTAGTTGACCTGGACGAAGTCGCGTTCGGCCTGGGTGGGAAGCGCACTGAAGAAATCCTTGGAGCCGAACACCTGCTGCCAGTAGATGGCATCGGCCTGGTCAGCGGCGAAGCGGTAAAGGTTGAGAACCTCTTTACCATTGTCGGTGATTCCCGAAAGGTCCGGAGCGGGAATGGTCACCTCAGCATAGTTCTCCAGGAGACGCTCGGCCTTGGAACGACCGTTTCCGCAGGAAACGACGGCCGCGGCAAGCGTTGCCAGGGACAGTGCAAAAGTCAGTTTTTTCATCACAAATGAGTTAGTTTGCAAATAGTCCGCAAAGATAGCAATTAATTGTGAGATAGGCTACTTTTTTTGCCCCGAATCTTTCTTCAAATTATTTGTTAATTACCATTTTATTACATAAATTTGTGACGGAATTAACGCCAATTCCTTAAACATTATAACCAACAACACTAAACTTTTGTTCAAAATCATGAAAACAACCGACATCATGGCACGTCTGCAGGCCAAATACCCCCTCGAGAAAGAGTATCTGCAGGCCGTTCAGGAGGTTCTGGAATCGATTGAGGATGTCTACAACCAGCATCCGGAGTTCGAAAAAGCCAAGATCGTGGAGCGTCTGGTAGAGCCGGACCGCATCTTCACCTTCCGCGTCACCTGGATTGACGACAAGGGAGAAGTCCAGACCAACACGGGCTACCGCATCCAGTTCAACAGTGCCATCGGTCCCTATAAGGGAGGTCTCCGCTTCCACAAAGCCGTAACGCCTTCCATGCTCAAGTTCCTGGGCTTCGAACAAACCTTCAAGAATGCCCTTACCACCCTCCCGATGGGCGGCGCCAAGGGCGGCTCGGACTTCGACCCCGTGGGCAAGTCCAACGATGAAATCATGCGTTTCTGCCAGGCTTTCATGCTGGAGCTGTGGAACTGCATCGGCCCCGACCAGGATATCCCGGCCGGTGACGTAGGTGTAGGCGGCCGCGAAATCGGCTACCTCTATGGCATGTACAAGAAACTGGCCCGCCAGTACAATACCGGCGTGCTCACCGGCAAGGGCGGCACCTGGGGCGGCAGCATCCTTCGCCCGGAGGCCACCGGCTTCGGCGCTCTGTACTTCACCCAGCACCTTCTCCAGAAGGCCGGCAAGGACATCAAGGACAAGAAAGTGGCCGTCTCCGGCTTCGGTAACGTAGCCTGGGGCGCCTGCATCAAGGCCACCGAGCTGGGTGCCAAGGTAGTTGCCATCTCCGGTCCCGACGGCGTTTGCCACATCCCCGACGGCATTACTAAGGAAATGATTGACTACATGCTGGTGATGCGTGCCTCCAACCGTAACAAGGTGCAGGACATGGCCGACAAGTTCCCCGGTAAGGCCGTGTTCACCGCCGGCAAGAAGGCCTGGAGCATTCCCGTTGACATTGCCCTCCCCTGCGCCTTCCAGAACGAGCTCTCCGAAGAAGATGCAAAGGAGCTGAAGGCAAACGGCTGCTGGTGCTGCTGCGAGGTCTCCAACATGGGCTGCCAGCCCGAGGCCATTCACTACTTCCAGCATAACGGCGTGCTCTTCGCACCCGGAAAGGCCGTCAATGCAGGCGGCGTCGCCACCAGCGGCCTGGAAATGACCCAGAACGCCGAGCACATCTCCTGGAGCGGAGCAGAAGTGGACGAGAAACTGCACTTCATCATGAAGAGCATCCACGAGCAGTGCGTCAAGTACGGCACCCAGCCGGACGGCACCATCGACTACGTGAAGGGCGCCAACATCGCCGGCTTCATGAAGGTGGCTACCGCCATGCTGGAGCAGGGAACCATCTAATCCCTCTCAGACCAGCCCATAAAAAAAGGTTCCGCTTTTTGGCGGAACCTTTTTTATGATTCGTGGAAGATTTACTGAGCCTGTCCGGCCTGTGCCTGCTGGGCCTGAGCCTGGAGCTCGGCCTGGAGGGATTCGAGGGTGCGATCTTCGGGGATACCCAGCGCCTTGCGGGCCTCGGCGGTAAGATCCAGGACGGTGTCGGCGAAGTAAATGGCCTGAGAGGAATCAAACAGGACGGTGATGCCCTTGGCCTTGGCCATGTCCGTCACCACCTTGTTGGCTTTCTCCTGGATGGGAGCGGTGAGCTGGGCCTGCTGCTGCTGCAGTTCCTGGCTGATGCTGTTCTGGAACTCCTGGATGCGGTTCTGGATCTCATAGAGCTCCTTCTCCTTGGATTCACGGATGGCGGCAGTCCAGGTAGCCTGCTTCTGCTGGTACTGGTTGGCTTTACCCTGATACTCCTCCACCATGGCGGCGTAGGTCTCTTCGGCCTCCTTCTGGGAAGCGGCGATGGTGGCGCGGGCAGCGTCCATCTCCGGCATCAGCATCACAAGTTCGTTGAAGTTCACTTTGGCCAGCTGCTGGGCAGAGGCAGTGAGAGTAGCAAGTGCCGCGAGGGCAATGACAAAAAGTTTTTTCATATCAATTGAATTTTGTTGTTTCTAGAATTGCTGTCCAAGCACGAAGTGGAAGTGGCTGCCGCCGTTGGTGGTGTCGTCGAAGCCGTAGCCCCAGTCCACACCGAGAAGTCCGATCATGGGGAGGAACACGCGGACACCCACACCGGCGCTCCGCTTGATCTGGAACGGGTTGAAGTCGCGGATGTCGCTCCAGCAGTTACCGCCTTCGAGGAAGGCCAGGGCGTAGATGGTGCTCTGGGGCTGCAGGATCACGGGATAGCGCAACTCGAGGGTGAACTTGTCGTACACGTTACCGGCGTAGCTTTCCATATTACGGCTGTAAGGGGTCATCTTGCGGGGCGTGAGGGAGTAGTCCTCGTAACCGCGCAGGGAAACGATTTCCGCACCATAGGTCATGTAGCCGGACATGCCGTCACCACCCACCTGGAAGTTCTCGAACGGGGAATAGCCCCAGTTGCGGTTGTAGTATCCCAGATAGCCGAACTGGGCGCGCGTCATCAGGACGAGGTCTCCCACCAGCTTGGTATATACGGTGCCGTTGAACTTCCACTTGTGGTATTCGATCCACTTGTAGCGCTGGGCCGACGTCCAGTTGTCATAGTTGACATCCTTCCAGCTGTTCACGGGAACGCGGTTGCCAAGGTCGTCGTAGGTATACTTGCGGAACAGGGAGTACGGCGGAGTGAACTGCAGCGAGGCCGAGAACTCGGAACCCGTACGGGGATAGATCTGCTGGTCCGAGGAGTTTCGCGTGAGGGAGATGGTGTAGCTCAGGTTATGGGAGACACCGTCATTGAACGCGAAGTAGCTGTTGGTCCAGTTGGTGAGCTTGTAAGTCTGCCAGCTGAGGTTGTTGTACAGCACAAAGTAGCTGTCGGGCCACTTGAGGCGCGTACCCAGGCCGGCGTTGAAGCCGAAGACCTCGAACATCTTGTCGGTGGACAGAATGCCGATGGCAAGATAGGAGTCGGTCATGCGGGAATAGTAGCCGGAAATGCTCAGGGAGGTGGGCTTCTTGCCAAAGAGCCAGGGCTCCATGAAGCTGGCGCTCAGGGACGTGTAGTATTTGCCGTTGGTCTGGAAACGCAGCGACAGGTTCTGGGCGTCTCCGAGCGGAACGGGCCGCCAGGCGCCTTTCTCGAACATGCGGCGCGTGGAGAAGTTGTTGAAGCTGACACCGGCCGTGAGCACGAACGTGTTGCCGCCCCAGCCGCCGGAGAGTTCCAGCTGGGAGGAGGGCTTCTCCGTTACATTATATACAATGTCCACCGTGTTGTTGAGCTGGTTGGGGAGGATGGAATATCCGCCGGCGCCCATGATGGCCTCGGGGTCGAACTGGCCCATGGAAGCAATCTCACGGATGGAGCGCTCGAAGTCCGTCTGGCTGAACAGGTAGCCGGGACGGGTGGTAAGCTGACGGCGGACCACCTTCTCGTTGGTGAGGTCGTTGCCGTTGATGATGATCTCGTTCAGGATGGCGGGCTTGCCCTCGGCGATGCGCATCTCAACGTCCACGGAGTCGTTCTGGATGTTGACTTCCACGGGAGTGACGTTGAAGAACAGGTAACCGTTGTCACGGTACAGCTTGGATACGTCGTATTCGCTTTCCTTACCGCCGCCGTGCAGGCGCTTTTCCATGGTCACGAGGTCGTAGACGTCTCCCTTCTTGATCTGGAGGATCTCATTGAGGACATCCGAGGGGTAAACGGAGTTACCCGTCCAGGTAATGTTGCGGAAGTAGTACTTGCGGCCCTGGTCGAACACCATGTCAATGTTCAGGTGCTTTCCGTCTTCCAGGAAGTACACGGAGTCCCTCACCAGACGGGCATCGCGGTAGCCGGCCTCGTTGAAGGCGTCCAGGACGCTCTTGCGGTCCTTTTCGTACTCCTTCTCCTTGAACTTCTTGGACTTGAAGAAATTGTACCAGGTAGCGGCATGCGTTTCCTTCATGTTCTTGGCCAGCTTGCGGTCCGACACGTCGGAGTTGCCCTCGTAATTGATTTTCCGGATCTTGATCTTGCGGCCCCGGTTCACGTTGAACGTAACCTGGATGGCGCTCTTGATGCGGCTGTCCTGCTCGGTAACGACGTCTACGTCCACCTTGAGGAAGCCTTTTTCCTTGTAGTAGCGCTTGATGATATCCACCGAAGTGTTTTTCACATATTCGGAGAACTCACGTCCGGGACGCAGGTTCAGGCGCTCCTGAAGGTCTTTCTTCTCACCGGACTTGACGCCGGTATAGTTCCAGCGGGACACGCGGGGACGTTCCCTCACGGCAATCTTGAACCAGGCGGTATCGGCCTGGGCCGACAGGGAGTCCACCACCACGGCGACGTCCTCGAAATAACGCTGGGCTACCAGCCTCTTGACAATTCCGGTAACATCGTCTCCGGGAACCGTGATTTCCTGACCGGCCTGCAAGCCCGTGAGCTGCAGGATCTGGTGCTCGTTGAAATACTGGTTTCCTTCTACGCCCACACCGCCCACGATGTATTTCCGGGGGTGGTTATAATCGACCTCAATGCTGCTGCGCCTTGTCTGCGCCCAAAGGGTGGTGCCAGCCAGAACGGCGAGGGCAGCGCAAAGTATCTTTTTTCCTCTCATTCGCGAAAACAGTTATCTTGCAAAGATACACATTTTATTTCACTTTACCATACCGGCGGTCCCGCTGCGCATAGGCGGCAAGCGCTTCCCGGAACTGGGGTTTGCGGAAGTCCGGCCACAGCACGTCGGTGAAGTAAAACTCCGTATAGGCCGTCTGCCAGAGCATGTAATTGGAGATGCGAAGCTCCCCGGAAGTACGGATCAGGAGATCCGGGTCGGGGATGCCGGCCGTCACGAGGAAGCGGTCGAGTTCCGGCAGCTCCATAGCCTGGAATTCCTCCGGAGAAAGCTCCTTCTGCGCCTTTTTCATGGCTTGCAGGAGGTCCCACTTGCCGCTGTAGCTCACAAAGAGGATGAGCGTAGTGCGGCTGTTGCCGGCGGTTGCAGCCATCATCTCGTCGATGGTCTTGTTGAGACCGTCGGAAAGGCGGGCCCGGTTTCCGAGGACCATGAAGCGGATGTCATTGTCCAGGAATGTGCCCAGTTCGTTTTTCATGGCACGCATCATGAGTTCCATGAGCGCCATCACCTCCTCCTTGGGACGGTTCCAGTTCTCTTCGGAAAACGCGTAGACGGAGAGGTATTTCACTCCGTCCTCGGCGGCGGCCTCCAGGCACGCGCGGACGCTTTCCACGCCCTCGATGTGTCCCTTGACGCGGTCCAGGCCCCGGGCCTTTGCCCATCGGCCATTGCCGTCCATGATGATGGACACGTGCTGCGGTATCTTCTCCATAGGATTCTATTCGTTGTTTCGCATGTCTTCTCCCCAGAACAGGCGCGAAGTAAGGGCCTTCACGAAGCCCGATTCCGGGAGCCGCACACGCTTAAGCGAAAACTGTGCCATCTCCACGTGGATGCTCCAGTCGGGCTGGATTTCCTCCACGCGGTTGTCCATGGACATGGTGGCCTTTCCGTCGCGGGACTCAAAGGAGATATCGATCTTGGCGGTCTCGGGGATGACGATAGGACGCACGTTCAGGTTGTGCGGGGAGATAGGGGCCAGCACCAGCACCTTGGTGTCGGGCATGCAGATGGGGCCTCCCACGCTGAGGGAGTAGGCCGTGGAGCCCGACGGAGTGGCCACCAGAAGGCCGTCGGCCCAGTACGTGGGCAGCGGTTCCCCGTTCACGCTCACGTGGATTCCCAGCACGGAGGGGCCGGCACGGTGCAGGGCCACTTCGTTCACGGAATAAGGGAGCATGCCGATGGAGCGGCGCGCCTCGGGTCCCTTGAGCGTGGCGTTGAGCACGGTGCGGTACTCGATGCTGAAATCTCCCTCCACGAGGGCCTTCCGCACAGCCTCCGGACGGTTCTCGCACAGGAAGCCGATGCGGCCGAAGTTCACGCCCAGGATGGGCAGGCCGATGTCCGCCACCACGTGCGCGGCACTGAGGAACGTGCCGTCACCGCCCATCGACAGCACCAGGTCGGTGTCCGGACGGACATCGGCCTTCGTGCGGATTTCGTAGAGCTCGTAGGTGGCTTCCTCCAGGTCACGCAGGAGGGACGCCATGCGGGCGTCGGTCCTTAATTCGTCCTTGAGGATGAAATATCCTATTTTCATAACTTGCAATTAAAACAACTGACAAAAATAACATATTTCCGACAATTATCCTTACATTTGTACGTTTTATTATATGAATGGAACCATGACCCGACTTAGCGTAAACATCAATAAAATAGCCACCATCCGCAACGCCCGGGGCGGCAATATGCCGGACGTAACTAAGGCAGCGGTAGACTGTGAGAAGTTCGGGGCCGAAGGGATTACCGTACATCCCAGGCCGGACGAAAGGCACATCCGCTATGCCGACGTCCGCGAAATCCGGCCTCTCATCACCACGGAATTCAACATCGAGGGCAACCCCACCGTGCCCAGCTTCGTAGACCTGGTGCTGGAAGTCGTGCCTGACCAGGTAACACTGGTGCCGGACGGCCACAACGCCATCACCTCCAATGCGGGCTGGGACACTCTCGCGAACAGAAGCCTTCTCACGGACCTCTGCAGCACCTTCAAGGCGAAGGGCATCCGCACGTCCATCTTCATTGACCCGGACCCTGCGATGGCCGAAGGAGCCGCCGCCTGCGGAGCCGACCGCGTGGAACTGTACACCGCAGACTATGCCGCCGAGTACCCGGCCAGCCCGGAAAAAGCTATCGCACGCTATCTGGAAGCCGCCAGGGCGGCCCGCGCGGCCGGTCTCGGCCTCAACGCCGGGCACGACCTTTCCCTGGAGAACCTGGCCTATTTTATCCAGACCATTCCCTGGACCGACGAAGTTTCCATCGGCCATGCGCTCATCTCCGACGCCCTGTACATGGGCCTCGAGAAAACTATTCAGGCCTATCTGTCGCAAATCCGCAAAAAATAATTATCTTTGCCCTTCCCAACGAATAATTTTAACAGAAACAAATAATGAAAAAGAACCTCATCATCCTTGGCGCCGCCGCCCTCATGGCCATCGCCGTTTCCTGCAACCAGAACAAAGCCGCCGCTCCGGCCGGTGCTGCCGCTTCTGACAGCGTAGCCGTCGCCGGCAGCATCGTCTATTTCAACATGGACAAAGTGATGGAAGGCTACGACATGGCCAACGACCTCAACTCCGTCTTCGAGACCAAGACCTCCGGCATCCAGTCCGAGATTGACCGCCGCGGCAAGAAACTGGAGAAGGACGCCTCCGACTTCCAGAGCAAGGTGGACAAGGGCCTTCTCACCCAGTCCGTAGCCCAGGCCCAGTACCAGAAACTGCAGGAGCAGCAGCAGAGCTACCAGCAGTACGTCGTGAACAAGCAGCAGGAAATGGCCGAGGAGCAGCAGGTGATGATGAACCAGATCGCCAACGCCATCTCCGAGTTCGTCCAGGAGTACAACACCACCCACGGCTATGCCATGATCCTGGCCACCGCCGGCAACATCCTGTCCACGCCCGTCGTCACCGCAGACCCCAAGCTGGACATCACCGAGGATCTTCTCGCCGGTCTCAACGCCGCCTACATCAAGACCAAGGAAAATACCAAGAAATAAGTGAGGATCGCCTTACTGTCCAGTTTTTACCCCCTCAGGGGTGGCATTTCCCAGTTCAACGCCAGCATGCTGGAAGGACTGGGAAAATGTCATATTGTAAAGGCATTCAGTTTTTCACGCCAGTACCCGGACTTCCTCTTCCCCGGCAAGACCCAGTACGTCACCCCGGAGGACGAAGCCACGCCGGTGGAGGCCGATGCCATCCTGGACACCATCAATCCCATCACCTGGGTCCGGACGGCCCGCGCCATCCGCGCCTGGAAGCCGGATCTCCTCGTGATGAAGTACTGGATGAGCTGGTTTGCCCCGTCGCTGGGCTATGTAGCCCGTCACTGCGGGTGCAGGAGCGTAGTGGTGCTGGACAATGTGATCCCCCACGAGGCCCACTGGTTTGACAAGCCCCTCACGCGCTACTTCCTCGAAGGATGCGACGGGTTCGTGAGCATGTCGGAAAGCGTGGAGAAAGACCTGATGAGACTCCGGGAAGACGCTCCGCACATCCTGCTGCCCCACCCGCTCTACACCCACTTCGGCCCCAGGATGGGCCGGGAGGAAGCCGCCGCAACCCTGGGGGTGGATCCGGCCCGCAAAACCCTCCTGTTCTTTGGCCTCATCCGGGAATACAAAGGGCTGGACATCCTTCTGGAAGCTTTCCGGGGCCTGCCGGAAGACTATCAGCTCATCATTGCCGGAGAGCCCTACGGCTCCTTTGAAAAATACCAGAAGATCATTGACAGCCTCCCCGGGAAAGACCGGGTGTACGTATTCCCGGACTACATCCGGGACTCGGAGGTGAAAAAGTTCTTCTGCGCCGCCGACGTAGCCGTCCTCCCCTACCGGAGCGCCACCCAGAGCGGCATCAGTTCCATCGCCTACCACTTTGACGTGCCCATGATCGTCACCGATGTGGGCGGATTGAAGGGGACCATCGGCGAGCGTGGCACGGGAATTGTCGCAGCGGTACCCGAGCCCGAAACCATCCGCGCCGAGATTCTCCGCTTTTTCGCCGATGCTTCCCTCCGGGAGAACTGCCTCCTGGCCATCGGCCGCGAGAAGAAAAGGCTGGGATGGGATACGTTTTGTAATCATTTGACCGAGTTCGCTGCAACCCTATAATGTAAACGCCACCATGAAACGACTTCTTACACTCATTGCCGCCATCGCCGTCCTGGGCTGTGCCCAGGCCCTGGCACAGGATTACGTACCTACGCCGGTTACGGTCTCCAGGGAGAAAGTCAAGCTCAACGGCAAAGTGTACCTGTCGCATGTGGTGCTGGAAAAGCAGACGCTCTACAGCATCAGCAAGGCCTATGGCGTTACCGAGGAAGACCTCTACGAAGCCAACCCGTCCCTCCGGGAAACCGGGCTTCAGAAGAACGCCATCCTTCTTGTCCCCTACCGCGAGGAGGCCGCTCCCGCCGTCCAGGACTATACGGAGCACATCGTCCGCTGGTATGAGGACATCAATGACATCGCCCGCCGCTACGGTGTTACGGTGAAGGACATCATGGACGCGAACCAGCTCACGGGCAAAAAGCTCAGCACCCGCCAGGTGCTCCGGATTCCGGTGGTGAAGACGGAGACGGAGGAAGAGAAGGCGGAGCCCGCCGGGGAGCCGCTGCCGCCCGTCCCTCCCGTTACCGTGGAGGAAGAGGTGAAGGCCGATACGCTGGAAGTGGTTCCCGACAGCACCCTTCTGAGCATGCGCACCCGGGGAAGCGCCCGTTTCTCCCTCATCCTGCCCCTCCGCGCAGCGGCCGGCGGCAGCGAGATGAACATGGACTTCTACTCGGGCGTGCTCATGGCCCTGAAAGACCTGGAGGAAGAAGGCGTGAAGGTGCACATGAACGTGTACGACCTCAATGCCGGCATTCCTCCCGTGGAAGAGCTCGTGAAAGACGACTTTGTCCTGGGCCCTGTGGCCTCGCGGGACCTGGAGGCCATTCTCCAGCGCGTAGAGGGCCGCGTTCCCGTCATTTCTCCGCTGGACCAGAAAGCAGCCGCCCTTACCGTGAACTACAGGAACTTCATCCAGGCGCCGTCGGCCACCGACCACCAGTATGAAGACCTGGCCCAGTGGGTGAAGGAAGACCTGCGTCCCACCGACAAAGTCATCCTGGTCACGGAGAAAGGGGCCGACAACGTGACGGCTTCCGTCGCCATCCGCAGTGCCCTGGCCCGCCGGGGAATGAACTACGACATTCTGAGCTATGCCATTGTGGAAGGGCGCAGCATCCCGGCCACCCTGGCAGAGATCATGGCCGGGAAGGACAGCCTTACCCGCGTTGTGGTGGCGTCGGAGAGCGAGGCTTTCACCGGAGACGTTGTCCGTAACCTCGGCATCATGCAAGGGAAGGGTTATGACATGGTCATGTACGCTCCCTCCCGGGTACGCACCTTCGAGACCATCGAAGGAAGCGCCTACCACGATGCCGCGCTGCATATCAGCACAGCCTATCATGTAGACTATTCAGACCCGAAGGTAGAGCGCTTTGTGCACGCCTACCGCGCGCTGTTCCGCACGGAGCCTTCCCAGTTCGCATTCCAGGGCTATGACACCGCCCGCTACTTCGTGGTGCGCTGCATCCGGTACGGAAGCGGCTGGCCCGCCATGCTGGGAACGGAGAGGAGCAGCGGCCTGCACACCGATTTCCTGTTCATTCAGGACGAGAGCGGCAACAGCCACAACCGCGCTGTGCGCCGTATTGTATTCAACAAAGATTATTCAACTACTTTACAGCGATAATCCCCATGGAAACTGTCAAGACATTGATTCTGGGCGGCGGCCCCGCCGGATATACGGCCGCCATCTATGCCGCCCGCGCCAACCTGTCCCCCGTTCTTTATGAAGGCGTTCAGCCCGGAGGACAGCTCACCACTACAACCATCATCGAGAATTTTCCCGGCCATCCGGACGGAATAGATGCCAATACCCTTATGGACAACATGCGGCAGCAGGCCCGCAATTACGGAGCCGACATCCGCACCGGAACCGCCACTGCCGTGGATATGGGCAAACGCCCCTTCAAGGTAACCATCGACGGAGAGAAGGAGATTGAGGCCCAGACCCTCATCATCGCCACCGGCGCCCAGGCCAAGTACCTGGGGCTCCCCTCCGAAGAAAAGTTCAAGGGTGCCGGCGTGAGCGGCTGCGCCACCTGCGACGGTTTCTTCTACCGCAAGAAGACCGTGGCCGTGGTGGGAGGCGGAGACACCGCCTGCGAGGATGCCCTGTACCTGGCCGGCCTGGCCAAGAAGGTGTACATGATTGTACGCCGTGACGTATTCCGCGCATCGGCCATCATGCAGAAGAAGGTGCTCTCCACGGAGAACATCGAGGTTCTGTGGAACTGCAACACGCAGGAAGTGCTGGGAGACGCCCTGGGCGTCACCGGCGCACGCCTTCTGAGGAAGGACGGCACCGTGTTCGATATTGCCATCGACGGCTTCTTCCTGGCCATCGGCCATACGCCCGCATCGCAGCTGTTCGCCCCCTGGCTCAAGACCGACGAGAACGGTTATATCCTCACCGAAGGGAAGACCACTGAGACCTCCGTTCCCGGCGTCTTTGCCGCCGGAGACGTCCAGGATCCCCGTTATCGTCAGGCCATCACCGCCGCCGGATCGGGCTGCATGGCTGCCCGCGACGCCGAGAAATTCCTTCTGGAAAACGAAAAATAATATGAAGTATTTGAGAATTGTTGCCGCCACGCTGACGGGAGTGCTTGTGTTTTTCTCCTGCAAGAGCCAGTATGAGGTTCTGCTCGCATCGAACGACGTGGACGCCAAATATAATGCCGCCATGGAGTACTTCCAGAACAAGAAGTACCAGAAAGCAGCCCAGCTGTTTGAATCCCTGGCCGTCCTCACCAGCGGTACTGCCCGTGACGACACGGTTCAGTACTACTGGGGCCTGTCCAACTACCGCTTCAAGGACTACTACACGGCCGAGTCCAACTTTGCCCGCTTCGTGGAGAACTTCCCCCGCAGCCCCTTTGCTCCGGATGCCCAGTTCTACCGCCTGGACTGCCTGTACCGGGCCACTTACCGCTGGGAGCTGGACCAGAAGCCCACGCATGCCTGCATGGCGGCTATCCGCCAGTACCTGAGGGAATACCCCGGGGACGACATTCACCGCGAGGCCTGCGAAGGCATGCTTCACAATCTGCAGGACCGCCTGGACCGCAAGGACTTCGAGGCCGGAAAACAGTACTATGTGATGGAAGACTACCCGGCCGCCCGCATCAAGCTGCGCAACGTCCTCAAGAGCAACGCAGATAACTTTTACCGGGAAGACGTCCTTTACTACACGGCCATGGCGTCGTACCATTACGCCCGCCTCAGTGTAAAGGCCAAGATGAAGGAACGCTACCTGGTATTCGTGGACGACTACCTCAACTTTGTGGGCGAGTATCCCGAGTCCCATTACCGGAAGGAACTGGACGGCCTGTACCAGGGTGTCCAGAACTATTTGAAAAAAAATTGAAACTAGTCTGAATCTCACGCTGTACATTATATAGATAACGTATTGTAGAGAAAATGGAAAACAAGAAAAAAGTACCCTCCAACACCATTACCCGTGACATCAAGAATCTGGCAGCCCCTACCGGAAACATCTACGAATCCGTAGTGATCCTGTACAAGCGGGCCAACCAGATTGCCGTAGCAGAGAAAAAGGAACTCATGAAGAAACTGGACGAGTTCCGCGGAGACCGCGACACCATGGAAGAGGTGTTCGAGAACAAGGAGCAGATTGAAATCTCCAAGTACTACGAGCGTCAGCCCAAACCGGACCTCGTAGCCATCGCCGAATTCGAAAACGGAGACCTGTTCTACCGCAAGGCCCAGAACGAGAACCCCATCGACATCAACGGAGAGTAAGGCAATGCTTTACAGTCTCTCCGTCAGCAATTACATTCTGATCGGCTCTCTGGAAACCGTTTTTCCGGAGGGCCTCATTATTATAAGCGGAGAGACCGGCGCAGGTAAGTCCATCCTCCTCGGCGCGCTGTCGCTGGTGCTGGGTGCCAAGGCCGATGCCTCCATGGTGGGGCCGGCGGGAGAAAACTGCGTGGTGGAGGCCGAGTTCGGCATGGACGAGGCTATCCGGCGCATTCTCTCCGAGGCAGACCTTCCCGCGGAGGGAGACAGGCTCATCCTTCGCCGGACGGTGGGAAAGAGCGGACGCTCCCGCAGCTTTGCGAATGACGAGCCCGTGAGCGTGAGTGTGCTGCAGGAGCTCTCGGAGCACCTGGTGGACATACACTCGCAGCACCAGACCCTGCGGTTGCAGGATGCCCGTTTCCGGATGGAAGCCCTGGATCTCAGAGCCGGCTGCACCAGCCTCAGGCAGGCCTGCACCGATGCCTGGAACCAGGTCACCGAAAGGCGCCGCAGCCTTCAGGCGCTGGAAGAGCGGCTGGCGGAGGCACGCGGGCAGCAGGATTACAATGAGAGCCGCTGGCAGCGCCTGGAAGAGGCAAAACTGGTATCAGGTGAGCTGGAAGACCTGGAAGCCGAGCAAAAGCAGCTCGCTCATGCAGAGGAAATCCGGGAAACCCTGAGCGCCGCCGACGCCCTGCTTTCCCCCGACAGCGACGACATCCCTTCCCCCGAGCATCAGCTCCGCGAGTGTGTCAAGCTGCTGGAAAAAGCGTCGCGGTTCGTGCCGGCGATGGAGACGCTTGCAGAGCGCCTGTCATCGGCCCGCCTGGAGTTGGAAGACATTGCCGTGGAGGTGGCATCGGCCACAGCCCGGATTGACGTATCGCCCGAACGCCTGCAAGCGGTGGAAGACCGCCTGTCGCTGCTCTACGGGCTGTTTCAGAAATACGGCGCCACATCGGTGGAGGAGCTCATCGCGGAGCGCGACCGCCTCTCCGGGCTGGTGATGGACGCCACGGGGCTCGAGGCCCAGGTGGAAGAGGCCCGGAGGGCGCTGACGGAGGCGGAGAAAGCCCACGGGCGCCTGTGTGACGAGCTGCACCAAAAACGGGTGGCTGGAGCCGGACCGTTTGCCCAGGCGGTGGAGAAGCTCCTGCACGGCCTGGACCTGGACAAGGCTTCGTTCGAAGTGGTGCTGGAGGCATCGGCCCCCGGCGCACTGGGCCGCGACACGGTCCAGTTCCTCTTCTCCTCTACCGGACAGATCAAGGCCGATGTCGCAAAGGCGGCGTCGGGCGGTGAACTGTCCCGCATCATGCTGGCCATCAAGGCCGAAATGGCCCGCTTCCAGCATATGCCCACGCTGGTGTTCGACGAAATTGACACCGGCGTATCGGGCGGCACCGCCGACAAGATGGGCTCGCTGGTGTGCGAGATGGGCCGCAGCATGCAGGTCTTTGCCATTACACACCTGCCGCAGGTGGCGGCCAAGGGACACGCCCATTATCTGGTTTCCAAGGCTTCTGGCAGCACCACCGTGCATCAGCTTTCGGAAGAAGGCCGCGTGCAGGAGCTGGCCCGGATGCTTTCCGGTTCTTCCATTACGCCGGAAGCCATTGCCAACGCCAGGGCTCTCCTGAAGCTGTAAAGCCATGGCCCGCTCCAAGCATCCCATCCCTACGCTGGACGATTTCCGGTCCCAACTGCGGCGGCACAACCTGAGGGCTACGCAGCAGCGCCTGGCAGTGCATGAAGTGATGATGGAGCTGGTACATGCATCGGCCGATGATGTCCAGAGGAAGCTTGAAGAGAAAGGCGTGAGCATTACCGTGGGCTCCATCTACAACATCCTCTCCTCCCTTGCCGACGACCACATTTACAGCCGCAGGCTGTCCACGGCCGGCAAGATGTATTTTGACATTGACGCGTCCCGGCACCTGCATCTGTACGACCGCGAAAACCACTTTTTCCGCAATATCGAGGACGAGGAACTGTCGGCCCTCATAGCGGCGCACCTGAAGCGGCGAAAGTTCCGGGGATACACCGTAGAAGACATTGATATACAGATAATTGCCAAACCAACACGTAAAACGAAAAAGATATGAAAAAACTGCTGATTCCCCTCCTTTGCAGCCTGCTTGCAGCCTGGTCCTGCAATCTGGACAGTTCCTACTACGCAGAAAATGTACCGGATATCGTTACCGTGACGGAACACCGCCTCATCAACGATAACGGCGTGGTTTATACCCTCGCGGAGAAATCTTCGGAAAACCTCCCGGACCTGGAAGAAGACCAACGCTATTACATTGTGTTCGACATCCTGAACCAGGCGTTCCAGATTCGTCTTCACAGCGTCATTCCCGTTGAGATCAAGGTGCCTCAGGAACTTCCCGAAAGCACGGAAGGGCTGGGCGGAGATCCCATCGAGATCAAGTTCGCGCAGTATGGACGCCGCTACATGGATCTGGGCATAAACTGCTACTTTGCCGCCGGCAGCAACTATGCCCGCCAGCTCAAGTTCTATTACACCCTGGAAAACGCCGACTCGCAGCTGAACATCCACCTGTACAACGACGGTAACAACGAGAACCCCGCCAAGATGGATGAAAAGGACCTCAAGATACAGAGCCACATTATCTCCATTCCCATGGCAAAGTGGGAAAGCATTACCGAAGTGAACCTGTCCTGCGATGTCCTGACAAAGGATGCGACTACGGGAGAGCTCACCATTACACGGCGCAACTACCAGTTAAGGTAGAGCAAAAAAAAGAGAGCAGTCCGAAAGACTGCTCTCAAAACCAATTGGGGTGGATGATGGGGTTTTACTCCCGGCTTTTTCTTCTTTCATACCCTCGTTATAAGGCCGTAGAAGGCCGTTTCCTATTGCTGAACTACCCGAAAATC
>ONKO01000016.1 GCA_900318445.1 uncultured Bacteroidales bacterium | reverse complement strand
GAGAGTCGAACGTTCATCAGAATACGAAAACTCAGGAGGATTGTTGTGCAATGTCGATTCTCGAAGGCTCGTATAATAGATACCTTTTTCAGTGGCCTCTTTTTTTTGCAGACCTGCGACGATTTTGCGACCGACCGATAAATTCGTATATTTGCATATTAAGGGTAGATACCCAACCTCACTTGAAAACTACTTTTTTTCGCTCACTGATGGACTCGACAAAAAAATGTACCCGAACTCATTATGGGGACACTGCGGGGACAAAAAAATCGGCCCGCGACCTCGGCACGGTACAATGGCTCCCCGCCGACCTTAGCTTACTTCCGATCATTCAACAAGAATTAGCATAAGTATGGAATCCTTCAAAGAAGTATCCGGCCGCAAGAACTTCGGCCCCAAACAGGCGCTGATGACTACGCCTCAGCCCTGTGTTATGATTGCAACGTGGGACAAAGACCACAACCCGGACGTCATGATGGCTGCCTGGGCCGGCCAGTACGACCACAACCAGATTGTCGTTTCCATGTCCAAGCACAAGACCACGGAGAACCTGGAACTCACCGGTGCCTTCACCGTCAGTTTTGCCGATATCCACACCATAGCGGAGTCTGACTACCTGGGCATCGTAAGCGGCAACAAAGTGCCCGACAAAGTAGCCCGCGTGGGCTTCAGCATAAGCCCCAGCCCCAACGTAGACGCCCCCATCATCAACGAGTATCCCCTCACCCTGGAGTGCAAGGTCATCAGCTGGCAGGGCGGCATCCTTGTGGGCGAGGTCGTAAATCAGAGTGCCGATGAACGCATCCTCACAGACGGCAAAGTTGACCTTTCCAAACTCCAGCCCATCGTCTTCGACGCCGCCGGCATGTGTTACCGTTCCATTGGCAACAGCGTCGGCGGTGCCTGGAATGCCGGAAAGAAGTTTATGTAACCCATGCAAACCTTATCCCCCGAAGACCTGCCCAAGTACGAGGGCAATTACTCAGAAAAGGATTTCTGGGCAAAGCTCAGGCGTGTGGCGTCCAAAGCTGGATCCAAGCTGGTCTACTACGCCCTGGTGCTGTTCTATACGCTCATGGATCCGGCTACTCCCGTCCAGTACAAGGCCATCATTGCCGGAGCGCTGGGGTATCTCATCCTGCCTATGGACTTTATCCCGGACTTTCTGCCCTTTGCGGGCCTGGTAGACGACTGGGCAGCACTGGCTACGGCCCTTTACCATGTCGTTTCTTCCATTACTCCGGAAATCAAGGAAAAAGCCCTCGAAAAGACCCGGTCGCTCTTTAAGCCATGAACACCGTTTTTACCCCCATGCAGCGTAGCGAGATCCGGGAAGCGGCGCAGGTAGCCGCCCGTGCCTTCCACAGCTACGAATACTTTACCAACTGGTTTCCGGACCCCGACGAGCGCCTTCGCGTTACGTTTGCCATTTTGTGGAGGGAGTTCAAGACCAACTTCAGGGCTTCGCGTTATCTGGTGGGCAAGCAGGACGGAAAAATCGTATGCGTAGCGCAGCTAAACCCGTCCGCGTACAAGAAGCCGTCAGACCTCCGGTACATCCTGAACGGCTGGCTCAAGGTATACCGGGAAGGAGACCGCGCCACCATAGACAGTTGGCTCAAGATGGATGCCGATGCCGGTATTCCCTGCCACGAATACCAGAAAACCGGTCCGGGCATCTGGTATGCCAGTTCGCTCACGGTAGAACCAAGCGTGCAGGGCACGGGCGTAGGCTCCCGCTTCATTGCGTTCTGGGAAGAGTACATCCGCGAAAACGGTGGCCGAGAGCTGGTCTTTTTCACCAACTCCGAGAAGAACATCGCCTTCTACCAAAAACGCGGCTTCGAAGTCTTTGACTACCGCACCATCGAATACGGTGGTGCCACCATGGGCAGCTGGAGTGTAAAGAAAGTGCTCTAATACCGGAACGCCCGGTAGGAGTGGGGCGGGAGCGTAAACGAGGCCTTTGCGCCTATCTCACAGCACCCCGCGATGCGCAAAATCCCACAAAATTGCGCATCGCCACGTGCTGGAGCACGCCGCGATGCGCAAAAATACAGGAAAATGCGCATCCAGAGATGCTGACGGGCAAGGCCGATGCCCCCAGCCTTAGAACGTAACCTTAATGCCAACACCCGGAGCCAGACGCACGCCGGTGGGCGTAAACGCATAGTTCATGGACGGCGAAAGTGACATGGAATAGGCACGGCGATACTGGGAAAGGTCTTCGGTGTAGAGGCTCTTGACCTTGGCCACGCGGTATGCGTTCACGATGGAACAGACCCCATTGGCAATGAGGCCGGCCGATGCCAGGACAGCGACAACCTGAGCTGCCGGAGGCATGCTTATGCGCACATAATTACCGTCTCTGTAAGTGACGTAAGAGGACGCAGCCAGACTGGAAGCGAGCGTACACCCCAGCGAAATGAGCAGATAGCGGGTACCCAGGCCAGGCTCGTCCATGCAGTACTGGCTGAGGCCCGGGAAAATGAGGTTGAGCCAGGGCATGCCAAGGCCATAACGGGGATGCTGCAAGAATGCGTAATCCGCTCTGTCATAGTAATTTTTCAAGTTCTTGTAACGAAGGCCAGACTCTCCCAGCATGGAGAGGTCCGAGGTATAGAAACCGCTGTTCTGTCCATAGCCCGGGGAAACGACATTGAACACATGGTTGGTTCCGTTTTCAAAACGGATGATGAGAATGTCATAGGCAGGAAGAACAAACTCAGGACCTTCCAGGTTGTCCCATGCCTTGTAACGGACGTCCCGGACAGTAACTTCCAGAACCTTGGCCTGAATGTCGGTGCCGTCTTTTTTGGTGATAAGGTCCTGGGCAAATGCAGGAACAGCCCCAAGGGCCAAAGTAAGCAGAATAAATAGTTTTTTCATGAATTAATTTTTTACGAAACATTGTTGTCGTCGACGAAGATACAAAATTTTCCCGAAATGTTCTACCCTCCGGCAGGAAACGTCGCAGGTCGGGTGGCGGAACGTCGCAGGTCGGGCGGAAATGCGTCGCAGGTCTGCACCCGCGGCTGGTTCGCGCATTTTTCCGTGGCACTTAAGTAGCTGTAATTCAACGTATTAGCACAACTTACGGGTATGAAAAACGCACCCGTCAGTTGTACTAACACGTTGATAATAAGCTGGTTAAGCGCCACAGCAACCCAAAGAGACGAAAGCCCCCCAAAGGGGCCGAAGCCCCGCCTCGAAAGAGGGAGCGCGCCCACATTTTTCCTTTCCCCAATTTTTTTGTATCTTTGTATTCTATGCACGCATATGCGCGCACGTGAGCAGTGAACATGGATAACACACAGGCAAAAAGCAGGATAGAAGAGCTCAGGGCCGTTCTTTGGGAGAACAGCCGCAAGTATTACGTAGAAAACGCTCCCACCATGAGCGACTATGAGTACGACCAGCTCATGCACGAGCTGGAGGCCCTGGAAGCCCAGTTCCCGCAGTTTGCCTCTCCCGACTCCCCCACCCGCCGCGTGGGCTCGGACCTCGAGGAAGCCGGAGCAAAAGGCTTTGCCAAGTACCCCCACAAATACCCCATGCTCTCCCTTGGCAACACCTACAGCATTGAGGAAGTGGAAGAATTTGCCGACAGAGCCGCCAAATCCATCGACACCGCCTTCACCTACTGCTGCGAACTCAAGTTTGACGGAACCGCCATCTGCCTTACCTACAAGGACGGAGTGCTTTTCCGCGCCCTCACCCGGGGAGACGGCGTTCAGGGAGACGACGTCACCGTCAATGCCCGCCACATTGCCAATATCCCCCACAAACTTCACGGCACCGGCTGGCCGCAGGAGTTCGAAATAAGAGGAGAAATCCTCATGCCCTACGAGTCCTTCGACCGCCTCAACCATGAGAAAGAAGTGGAGGAAGAGCCCCTTTTCGCCAATCCCCGTAACGCGGCCAGCGGCTCTCTCAAACTGCAGGACCCCGCAGAAGTAGCCCGGAGAGGCCTTTTCTGCACCCTCTACCACATTCCCGCCGGGCAGGTAGACTATCCCACCCACGACGACGCCCTGAAGGCCGCCGCCAGTTGGGGCCTTCCCGTGAGCGAGCACCGGCAGATTGCCAGGAGCATCGAAGAGATCGAGGCCTTTATCAGCCATTGGGACACGGCCCGCAAAGACCTCCCCTATGCCACCGACGGCATTGTCATCAAGATCAACGAAATGGCCGTCCAGCGCCAGCTGGGCTACACCGCCAAGAGCCCCCGCTGGGCCGTGGCGTATAAGTTCAAGGCAGAGCAGGCCTGCACCCCCATCCTCTCCATCGACTACCAGGTGGGCCGAACCGGCGCCGTCACTCCCGTTGCCAACCTGGAGCCCGTCCTCCTGAGCGGCACCATGGTAAAGCGTGCCACGCTGGTGAACGAAGACCAGATCCGTTCCCTGGACATCCACGAAGGAGACTGGGTGTACGTGGAGAAAGGCGGAGAAATCATCCCCAAGATCACGGGCGTGGAAGAGTCCAAGCGCGAACCCGGAGCCAAGGAGCCTCAGTTCCCCAAGGTATGTCCCGACTGCGGTACGCCGCTCGTAAAGCCCGAAGGCGAAGCCCGCTGGTTCTGCCCCAACACGGCCGGATGCCCCACCCAGATCAAGGGCCGCATCCTGCATTTTCTGTCCCGCAAAGCCATGAACATCCTCGCCGGAGAAGCCACCGTGGAGCAGCTCTACAACCTCAACCTGGTGCACTCCCCGGCCGATTTATATACCCTCACCGGCACGCAGCTCCTCCAGCTCGAAGGCTGGAAGGAAAAGAGCGTCCAGCGCTTTCTGAAGAGTCTGCAGGAATCCCGGAAAGTGCCCTTCGAGCGCGTCCTCTTCGCTATCGGCATCCGCTACGTAGGTGAAACCACCGCCCGCGACATTGCCCGCCACTTTGGCAGCATCGACGCCATCAAACTGGCCACGCGGGAAGAACTTCTCGCCGTCCCCGACGTCGGGGAGGTCATCGCCGACAGCGTCCTCTCATTCATGCAGGCCGATACCAATCTCCGCGAAATCGAGCGTCTGTACGACGCCGGTCTCCAGATGGAGGTGGGTGCAAAAGCCGCGCAGGCATCCGACGCACTGAACGGAAAAACCATTGTCATCAGCGGCAACTTCTCCATCTCCCGCGACGATATGAAAGCCCTCATCGAAGCCAACGGAGGAAAGAACGGAAGCTCCGTAAGTTCCAAGACTTCATATTTACTCGCCGGTTCCAAGCCTGGTCCGGAGAAGGTAAAAAAGGCCAACGAGTTAGGAATACAGATTATCGACGAGAAATTCTTGTATGACCTCATCGGTTCTCCGGAAGGGACGGTTTCCGCCGCCCCAATAAAAAAGGCCGATGGGGCGGCGGAAACCGCCCCTTCCGTCGAACCTTCCGAACCCACTCTATTCTAGTTATATATTTTTTCTATATTTTTCTATATTTTTCCATATCTCTATAAATGTTCAGGAAGTTAGTGCATAAGATTGAGGTGATTGTCCGGTGGGTGTCCATCTGGATAACACGGATTGTGCGCTTTCTGATGCATGATTTGTGGCTGCTGAATGAGAAGGATTTCTCGAGGTGGACGGCGAGGGGGGTGAAGGATCTCAAGATTGTGGTCCTCATGATGAACACGTTCTCGGACCAGAAGATCGGGTTCCAGATTACGGCGCTGGCGTTCAAGAGCATGATGGCGGTGGTGCCGGCGATTGCCATCGGCATTTACCTTACCGACGGCCTGGGCCTGAGGGACAAGTTTGCCGAAGTGCTGTATGCCAATCTGGGAGAACAGCATCTCACGGACGTGCTGCTGGGAGCGGCGGACAACATTGTGAGGACGGCCGAGAGCGGCCTGTTCGGCTTTATCTCCATGGCCTCCTTCGTCTGGATTGTGCTGTCCCTGATGATCTCCGTGCGACAGGTGTTCAACAATGTATGGAAGGTAGAACGGGAAAGTAACTTCCTCAAGATGATTGGGGTTATCATCGGCATAACCATCCTGGCGCCGTTTGTGGTCATCATCCTTTTCTCCGGGTCGGTGGTGTACTCGCACGTACTGGACCTCATCTTCCCCACCAAGGAATTTTTTACCGAGCACCTCAAGTCGCTCCTTTCCTGGGCCACGTTTGCCGGGCTGATCATCCTCATCCTGGCCGTTATGTACAAGTACATCCCCGGCACCAAGGTGCTTTACCGATATGCCTTTAAAGCTGCAATCATATCCGGCCTCTGTTTTGCCGGAGTACAATACCTATACTTGGAAACCCAGGTGATGGTGGCCAAGCAGAGCGCCGTTTACGGTGTCATGGCTGCCATTCCGCTGTTCATGGTCTGGATGAACCTCGCATGGACCATCATCCTGTACGGAGCGGAACTCTCGTTCGCCTTCCAGAACGTGGAGCGTCACCGGGTAACCGTCGAAACTATCGATAAACTGAACGAGGAAGCGGTGCGCACCCGCAGGAAGCGCTTCCAAAAGAACCTGTCACTATGAGTTTTTCACAGTTCACATCCCAGGACTACGAAGTCATCAACCGCGACTACGCCAAACTGCATGAGTCGGCGGTCAAACGCTGTGCCAACGAAGCAGAGCTGGAAGTGGTCCAACGGGCCTTCGAGTTTGCCAACGAGGCACACAAGAACGTGCGCCGCCGCAGCGGTGAGCCCTACATGCTGCATCCCATCGCCGTCGCACAGATTGTGGTGGATGACATCGGCCTGGGTTACAAATCCATATCGGCTGCCCTCCTGCACGACGTAGTGGAGGACACCGACTATACCGTAGAGGACATTCGGGAGCACTTTGGCGACAAGATCGCCAGTCTGGTGGACGGTCTCACCAAAATCAAGAACGTCCTGGACACCGAGCAGAAGACGCACGGAACCGACCTCTCCCAGCAGAGCCTGCAGGCCGAGAACTTCAAGCGCATCCTCCTCACCATGAACGACGACGTGCGGGTGGTGCTCATCAAGCTGGCCGACCGCCTCCACAACTGCCGCACCATCGAGCACATGCCGGAGCACAAGCGGGACAAGATCCTCTCCGAGACCATGTTCATCTTTATCCCGCTGGCGCACCGCCTGGGCCTGTACAGCATCAAGAGCGAGCTGGAGAACATCTGGCTGCGCTACAAGGAGCCCGAGGCCTATGAGGACATCAAGGCCCGCATTGACCGCGAGGTGGCCGGCAAGGGAGCGGAGATGACGGCGTTCATCCAGCCCATCACCCGGGCCCTCGATGCCGCCGGGTTCCACTACGAGCTCAAAAAGCGCATCAAAACCCCGTACTCGGTCTGGCGCAAGATGCAGTCCAAGGGCGTGTCCTTCGACGAGGTCTACGACCTCTACGCCATCCGCATCATCTTTGACACAGACCCTAATTCCAAGGAAAGCGAGCGAGACCAGTGCTACCACATCTTCTCCATCATCACAGGCATATACCGCTACATGCCGGAGCGCCTGCGGGACTGGGTGAAGCACCCCAAGTCCAACGGCTACGAAGCCCTGCACTGCACCCTCCTGAGCGACTCGGGCATCTGGGTGGAAGTCCAGATCCGCACCCGCCGCATGGACGACATCGCCGAGAAAGGCATCGCCGCCCACTGGGTGTACAAGCAGCACGGCATGATGGGAGAGGGAGACTACGAGATGGACAACTGGCTCAACCGCATCAAGGATATCCTGGTAAACCCGGACATCAATGCGCTGGAGCTCCTCGACATCATCCACAACGACCTCACCGCCACCGAGATCTACGTCTTCACCCCGCGCGGGGAACAACGCAGCATCCAGAAAGGCGCCACCGCGCTGGACTTCGCGTACCTCATCCACTCCGAGGTAGGCCACAAGTCCATCGCCGCCAAGGTAAACCAGAAACTGGTCAAGCTGGACCACGTCCTCAAGACCGGCGACAAAGTGGAGATTATCACGGCCGAGGACGCCCGTCCCCAGCCGGAGTGGCTCAAGTTTCTCATCACCCATCGCGCGAGGACGCTCGTCACCGACTATTTCAAGGCGCAGCGCAAGCAGACGGTCGAGTTCGGCCGCAAGTCGCTGGAGCAGGCGACGGAATCTATCGGCCTGGAACTGGACGAACGTCTTCTCCAGCGCCTGGAAGCCGCCTACAACGTGGAATCCCGGGACGAGCTCTACTACGGTATCGGCATCGGCACCATCTCCCTCGACAATTTCGAGGACATCATCAAGCGTTCCAGCGGAACGCGCATGTCCTGGATCCGCCGCGTGCTGCGCCTCGACGCCCAGCACCCCGAAAAGAGCGAGGCACCCGCGGGTGAGACCATCATCATCGGCAGCTCGGATCCCGACGCCCCCCACTTCCACATTGCAACGTGCTGCAACCCCATCCCCGGAGACCCGGTCGTCGGCTTCAAAGCCCCCGACGGCACCGTCACCATCCACAAGAAATCCTGCAAGGTGGCCGAGACCATCGCCGCCACGCACGGAGACTGGGTGGTGGTCCCCAAGTGGCTGGAGCAGGCCGAGGACGCCTCCTTCCTCGTGCGCATTTCCCTGAAGGGCATCGACCGCGTGGGCATGCTCAACGACATCACGCGCTACCTCTCCCTGGTGATGGGCGTGAACATGCGCCGGCTTTCCCTGCAGGCCGAGAGCGGTCTGTTCGAGGGCTATATAGACCTCTATGTAAACTCCCGCGACATCCTGGACAAACTCATCAAGAAACTCTCTTCCATCGAAGGAATCGACAACGTTACCCGCAGCGAACTATGAAGCTGACAAAACTCCTCCCCCTCATACCCGCATCGCTCATTCTGGCCAGTCTCTTCATTCCGGGAGGCTGCGCCAACACCACGCAGGCCCCCACCGGAGGGCCCAAGGATACCATTCCGCCCGTCATCACCAAGGTGACGCCCTTCCCGGGATCCACCCGCGTAGACCCCGGCAAGGTCAAACTGGTGTTCACCTTCAACGAATACGTCAAGATCAAGGACGCGAACGGCGTGTACCTGTCTCCCCCGCAGGAGAAAAAGCCCAAGGCCGTCATCAGCGGCAAATCGCTGGTGGTTACGTTCGAGAACCCGCTGGACAGCAGCGCCACCTATACCCTGGACCTCACCGGCGCCATCGCCGACAACAACGAGGGAAACCTCTTCCCGGGCTATACGCTGGTCTTTGCAACGGGCGAGCAGATAGACTCCATGTGCGTAACGGGCGTGGTGCAGGACTGCAACACCCTCATGCCCGTGAAAGGCGCAACGGTCTTGCTGTACAAGGACCAGGCCGACTCCGCCGTCTTCCTCCGGCGCCCCGTCGCCGCGGCCAAGACCGACGACTGGGGATTCTTCTCCATCCGCAACATCCAGGATACCGTATACCGCGTGTATGCTATCCGCGACGAGAACAACAACAACAAATACGACCCCGAGAGCGAGCGCATCGCCTTCCTGGACTCGCTGTTCCGCCCGTCCATCATCTACAGCGACTCCCTGTACGAGTTCAAGAAGTTTGACATGAAGGACACGGCCCTGTGCCTGGCCCGCAAGGCCCAGCTGGAGCTCAACCTCTTCCGCGAGAAGCCCCACAAGCAGATGATCGTGAAGAAGGAGCGCGTGGGCGAACGCACCGCCTACCTCACCTTCATGGCGCCCGACACCCGCATCCGCGACATGCGCATCAAGGGACTTCACCGGGATAAGATCATCTCCCAGTTCAATCCCCAGAAGGACTCCCTGGAGCTGTGGGTGAACGACCAGCGCAGAATGCCCGACACCCTGCAGCTTGTCATCCGCTACGACAAGACCGATACCACGGGAAAACTCAGGCCGATGGACGAAACCGTCAAGCTGGCCTATACCAAGGAATACAAGGCCGAGCTCCAGAAAAAGCAGCGCGACACCCGTAACCGCAGGCACGAGGACACCCTGGCGGTCATGACAACCCAGGCCGACCCCACCACCATCGAGCAGTATGGCTTTGACATCGAATTCCAGTACCCGCTCATCGAAGCCGCCTGGGATTCCCTGAAGCTGCGCATCCGCAACCCGCGCCAGCAGGAGACCATGGGAAAAGTCAAGCTTATCAAAGACTCCACCAACCTGCGCCACTTCCGCGTCATGCCCACAGAGCCTTTCCAGGTGGGTTACGAGTACTTCCTCAAGATTCCCCACCGGGGTTTCCGGGACATCAACGGCTTCTACAACGACTCCACGGAGCTCAAGGTGATGCTTCCCACCGACGAAAAACTCAGTAACATCACGCTGGAGCTCAGCGGCGTGCATAACAAATACATCATCGAGCTCCTCAACGAAAAGCGGGACAAAGTGATCCGCAGCTTCATCGTGAACGGGGACGGCCCGGTGATCTTCCCCTACCTCAAGGCGGGCTCTTACTGCATCCGCATGACGGAGGATATCAACGGGAACAACATTGTGGACACCGGCAACCTCCTGGAGCATAAGCAGCCGGAGAAAGTGCGCTTCTATAAAGTGAATGACAAGTTTCTGATCAAGGTGCTGGAGAAGGCCGAGATGGTATGGAACGTAGACATGGAGGAACTGTTCCGATGAAAAAGATCCTCCTTCTCGCGGCCCTTCTTGCGGCCGCCTTCACGGCCCGGGCCCAGGTAGACCTGGACAAGGAATTCTTCTCCCTCCCCGACAGCATCACCACCTCCTACCTGGACAGCGTGGACGTCAAGATTGCACCGCCCAACAACTACTGGCTTGTGGGTGCGTACGGCGGAGCTTCCCTCCAGATGGGTTTCTTCAACCCCGCCCGCAACACCACCACGCAGTGGGCCGGCCCGGTGGTGGGCTTTTCGATCATGCGCCACTTCACCATGTTCGGGCTGTTCCCCAACATGGGCCTGGAGTTTGGCGGGCAGCTCAATTACGAGGGCTACCAGTTCAAGACAAACCCCGAGACCGGGGCCCGCGCCACCGAGAGCGGCGCCTACAAGGTGGTGATGAAAGTGCCCGAGGCCTATCTCCTCTCGCATTTCCACATTGACATAGGCGAGTATTTCAAGATCATGGCCAAGGTGGGTCTCTACGGCGGTTACCGCATGAGCATCGAGCGCACCCTGGACCCCGACTACGAGACCTATGACGTATACAAGGAGCACCAGTACTCGTTCCAGGACTACGACCGCCGCCTCTCGTACGGACTGCAGGGCGGCCTGGGCCTTGGCGTAATGATTGCGCCCTTCGAGTTTCACGTGAACGCGCAGGTCAAGTGGGGCTGGGAAAGCTTCTGGCGCCCCGACTACGCCAGTCCGTACTACTACCGCTATGCCTACCCGCTGGACGGCGTGGTATCTTTCGGCATCTATTATCAACTTTCACCCCGGCACGGACATACGCGCGGCCAGCTCAAGAAACTGGCCCGCAAGATGGTCGAGGAAGAATCGCAGCATCATGAATAAAGCAATAAAAACCCGGACGGTCCATGTAGGGAACGTCCTTCTCGGCAGCGACCATCCCATCGTGGTCCAGACCATGTGCAACACCCATACCTCTGACGTCGACGCAACCGTCGCCCAGTGCGAGCGGCTCATCAAGGCCGGCGCGCAGCTCATCCGCATCACGGTGCCTTCCCTCTCGGACGTGGCTCCGCTGAAGGAAATCCGCCGCAGGGTGCAGGCCGATGTCCCTCTGGTGGCAGACATTCACTTCAGCGCGGAGGTCGCCATGGCGGTCGTGCCGGTGGTGGAGAAGATCCGCATCAACCCGGGGAACTTCCATCCCAATCACGAAAAGGCCCGCGAGCTCTTCGGAAAATTCCTGGAGGAATGCAAGAAATATGACCGGGCCATCCGCATCGGCCTCAATCACGGGTCCCTCGGAAAGTATATCGTCGAGCAGTACGGCAACACGCCGCAGGCGATGGCCCTCGCGGCCATGGAATGGGTCCAGATGTGCCTGGACGCCCACTTCTATAATGTGGTGGTTTCCCTCAAGGCATCCAACACCGTTGTCATGGTCCAGGCCTACCGCGAGCTCGCCCGCCTCATGCAGGAAAAGGGGGAAATGTTTCCCCTGCACGTGGGCGTCACCGAAGCCGGCAACGGAGACAGCGGCCGCATCAAGAGCTGCGTAGCCATCTCCACGCTCCTTTCCGAAGGCATCGGCAACACCATCCGCGTCTCCCTCACGGAACCCCCGGAGAACGAGATACCGGTGGCGCAGTATCTGGCGGGCCGATACGGAGTGGGGGCTAAGCCGGCCATTCTCCCGGCGCGCGAAGAGGCCATCCTCAAGGCGGCCTGCGACTGGGGCGCTCCCCTTCTCAACCATGAGGTGGATGACATTCCCATCGGCGATGAGTACCTCAAGGACGAAATCCTGCAGGCCTGCCGCCGGCGTTTCTACAAGCCGGAGTACATTGCCTGCCCGGGCTGCGGCCGCACGCTCTATGACCTGGAGAATACCTTCAACAAGGTAAAGGCCGCGACGGGCCAGTTCAAGGACGTGGTCATCGCGGTGATGGGCTGCATCGTGAACGGGCCGGGAGAGATGGCCGATGCCGACTACGGGTACGTGGGCGAAGGCTTCGGCAAGGTAACCCTGTACCGAAAAAAAGACCCCGTCCTGAGGCATATACCCGAGGACGAGGCTGTAGAAAAACTGGTGGAGCTCATTACTGCCGATCGGGCAGAATAGCCAGGACGGTTTCCACGGCGCGGACTTTGTCTCCCACCTTTACTTTGACATCGGCTTCCAGCGGGACGAAAAGGTCTATGCGGGAGCCGAATTTGATGACTCCGCACTGGTCTCCGCGGTATTCGATCTTGCCGGGCTCGGAGTAGCATACGATGCGGCGGGCGAAGGTGCCGGCAATCTGCTTGAAAAAGACCTGGCCGTAGTCGTTACACATGCAGCTGGAGGAATGCTCGTTGAGCTCGGAGCTCTTGGGATGGAAGGCCAGCAGGTACTTGCCGGGATGATACTTATAGTACTCCACCTTGCCGGAGATGGGCCAGAAGTTGCAGTGCACGTCAAAGAAATCCATGTACACAGAAATCTGGATGCAGTCCTTCTTGAGGTATTCCTTTTCGTAGACCTTGTCCACGATGACCACTTTTCCGTCGGCCACCGACGTTACCAGACGGTCGTTGTCCTGGAAGGGAGTCTCGCGGTTGGGGACGCGGAAGAACCAGGTGATGAAAATCATAAACAGGATCATCATGGCGCAGAGCGGGATGCTGAGCCAGAGGATGGGGACAAAACGAGCTACCAGGAAGATAAGGACGGCGCAGACGCACCAGCTTGTGAGGATGGTTCCGTAGGAGTCGTTGTCAATTTTGATCCATTTCATATACTACACTAAATCAAATAACATAAGGTAAAAATAGCCGGTGGGGATAGCGAAAAGGGCGCTGTCGAAGCGATCCATGAGGCCGCCGTGTCCGGGAATGATGTTGCCGGAATCCTTGATGCCGGCGGCGCGCTTCCACATGGACTCGAAGAGGTCTCCGAATACGCCCGCCACATGCATGAGGGCGGCCATCACCAGGCAGTGGACCATGGGGAAACTCACGAGGCCCGTCCAACTGAGGATGGCGCCGGCAAGGACGGAGGTGGCAAGACCGCCGACGTAACCGGCCCAGGACTTCTTGGGAGAAATGGTGGGGCACAGTTTGGCGGGCCAGATTTTCTGCCCCAGGAGAAGGCCAAAGCAGTAGGCGCCTACATCCGAGGCCCAGATAATGGAGAAGAAGGCAATCATCAGAATGCCGCTGAACGTACCTCCTTCCTGGAATACCACAAAGTTGGAGAGGGCCAGCGGAAGGCCGATGTACAGCATGCCGGCATAGAGGAAGCCGGTTTTCATAAAATCGGTATGGTCTTTCTCGAAAAGGGAGGCGACCATGAGGGCGATGACGAAGATGAAGCCGCAGGAGAGGGCGGTTATACCCGATTCGCCGTCGGAGAGCTCGAAATTGACAACGACAAACAGGCCGATGGCAAGGCTGACGGCCAGGCTTTGCAGGCGCCGGTAGGACTTGCCCATGGTCATGCGGTAGAACTCTTCCATCATGGTGGCGGTAATGAACGCGAACAGGATGGTGAAGGGCCATCTACCAAGCAGAAGTCCTCCCAGCATCACTGCCAGGAAGACGGTTCCGGATAGGGAGCGTTTTACGGTTGTGTTCATGCGCTGACGGTATCGGTTACAAACTGATCATCGGGCGCAGGTTTAACCTTGGGGCCCAGGATGCTCTCGATATCTTCTGCAAAGATAACTTCTTTTTCCAAAAGGAGAGCGCCCAGTTTCATAAAGGCATCCTTGTGGGTGTCGATGATACGGAGCGTGCGGTCGTGAACTTCCTTCACGATGGCTTTCACTTCCTGGTCCATGAGCTCGGCGGTTTTTTCCGAGTAGGGTTTCACGAGGTTGTAGCCCTTGGCGCCTGAGGAGTCATAGAAGCTGAGGGTTCCCACTTTGTCGCTCATGCCGTAGTACTGGACCATGGCGTAGGCCATGCCGGTCATGCGTTCGAGGTCGTTGAGGGCGCCAGTGGAGGGTTCTCCGTTGAGTACTTCCTCTGCCACACGGCCGCCAATGAGCATGCTCATCTGGTCCATCATGACAGATTTGGACCAGTTCTTCCTTTCTTCGGGCAGGCTCCAGGTGAGGCCGAGGGCCTTGCCTCTGGGGATAATGCTTACCTTGAAGACGGGGTCTGCGTAAGGGAGGAGCCATCCCACCAGGGCGTGACCGGCCTCGTGGTAGGCGGTGGTGCGCTTCTCGGCGGGGGTCATGATGGTGTTGGACTTTCTCTCCAGGCCGCCGATGATGCGGTCTACGGCATCCAGGAAGTCCTGCTGCATCACTTTCTCGTGGCCCCGGCGGGCGGCGGTGAGGGCGGCCTCGTTGCAGACGTTGGCGATATCGGCTCCGGAGAATCCGGGCGTATGCTTGGCCATGAAGGCGACGTCGAAGTCGTCTCCCAGCTTGATATCTTTCAGGTGTACCTGGAAAATTTCCTCGCGTTCCTTGAGTTCAGGCAATTCTACATGGATCTGACGGTCAAAGCGGCCGGCACGCATGAGGGCCTGGTCCAGGATATCGGCCCGGTTGGTGGCGGCGAGGACGATGACGCCGCTGTTGGTTCCGAAGCCATCCATCTCCGTGAGGAGCTGGTTGAGGGTGTTCTCGCGCTCGTCGTTGGAGGTGAAGCCGCCATTCTTGGCACGGGCGCGGCCCACGGCGTCAATCTCGTCGATGAACACGATGCACGGGGCTTTCTCTTTGGCCTGGCGGAAGAGATCCCTGACGCGGGAAGCGCCTACGCCCACGAACATCTCCACGAAGTCCGAGCCGGAGATGGAGAAGAAGGGCACGTTGGCCTCCCCTGCCACGGCTTTTGCGAGGAGGGTCTTACCGGTTCCGGGAGGGCCCACGAGGAGGGCGCCCTTGGGGATTTTACCACCCAGGGCGGTGTATTTCTGGGGATTGCGGAGGAAGTCCACGATTTCCATCACTTCGTCCTTGGCGCCGTAGAGGCCGGCTACGTCCTTGAAGGTAACATTGACCTCGCCTTTCTCGGTTTCACGGGCGGTGGATTTTCCCGTATTGAAGGGGTTGATGCCGCCGCCGGGGCCGCCTGCGCCGCGGTTCATGCCACGGAACATGAGCACCCAGAACACAATGAGGATGAGAAGCGGAAGGGTCATCTGAAGAATGTCCATCCACACGCGTTCCTCGTTCTTGATCACTACCTTGAACTGTTCCACGGGGCTGAGCTCCGCATTGAGGGCGGCAAAGCTCTGCTCGGGGTCAAACTTGGTGGAGACCAGGAAATAGAACTGCGGCGCACGCTTCGGGGGGATGCCTCCGCGGAACTTGTCGGTGTATTTGGCAATGCGCTCGGGCCGAAGTTTCACTTCGCCCCTGAAGTCATTGCGCACGAAGGTAATCTCGGCCACGTCTCCCTGGCCGATCATCTGCTGAACTTCCGTCCATTCCACCTTTTCCGGGGCACTGCTCTGCCTGTTGTTGAACATCAGGTAGCCGATTCCGAGAAGAATCAGGAAATATACCCATGAAAAGTTGAAGCTGACGCTGAATATCTTGCGACCCTTGGGGTCTTTCTTGTCTTGAGCCATTTAGTCTTGTTGTTTTTTTGCTTTTGCGGAGGACTTCCGTTCTTTATACTCTTTGCGGGGGACATCGGCCCAGAGGTCCTCGAGCCGATAGAAGTCCCGGTACTCCTTGAGGAAGATGTGCACGACAATGTTGCCGTAGTCCTGGATGATCCAGAAGTTGTTGCCCTCTCCCTGGCTGCGGTACAGGGTATGGCCTTCCTCCTTCATCTTCTCTGCAATGTTGCCTGCGATTGCGCCCACCTGCGTTGTGTTGGAGCCGTCACACACCACGAAAAAATCCGTGATGGCCCCGCCCATTTCCCGAAGGTCCAGCGAAACCACATTCTCTCCTTTCTTATCGATGATAGCATCGGCAATCAGCCGAAGATCGTGTGTAATCATATAAATGGTGTTTATAATTCTTACAAATATAAACAAAAATAAAGCCATTCCCAAGCCCGCCGCCCTTCCCCCGTCCGCCCGCCATTTTCCTGCCATTTTGGCAGCAGGGGCAGCGGCGGCGGCGGGGCGGCGAGCGGGCGGCGGGCGGTGCAGGTTCCGGTGTGAACGGCGCAGGTTCCAGCCCGAGCGGTGCAGGTTCCGGTGTGAACGGCGCAGGTTCCAGCCCGAGCGGCGCAGGTTCCGGTGTGAACGGCGCAGGTTCCAGCCTGAGCGGCGCAGGTTCCAAAACAAGGTCGGAACCTGCACCGCTTTTCGGCCTTCCACCCTAGTCTGGTGGCGCAGGTTTCGGCCCTAAAATGGAACCTGCGCCATCCGTGTCGGAACCTGAACCATCCGAGTCTGAACCTGCGCCATCGGCCATACTCATCGCCCATACCCGCCGCCCAGATCCATCGGCCGACCTTGCCATACCCCTCCGCGGCCCTCATCACACCCCTCCGCGGGCCTCGCCATAGCCATTTCGAAAAAACATGACGGAAAAATAGGGCAAAAGTTGAAACGGATAATCGGCCATAGACATACGCCAGAGGCTGTTTTTGGCCTTTCCGGAAATGAAAATGCTGCATTTATCCGTTTCGGTCGGCAGAAAAATCGGCCTTGCAGGGCCTTCAAAGGCCGAAAATAAAGTTAAACGTTTCATATTCATGTGAAACGGATAATTCTTCTTTCCTTTGTCAAAAGCGCAGCACGGTACATGCGCGCAACCTAAAACAAATCATAACACCTAAAAACCAAAAGTTTATGAAAACACTACTTCTTATCACGCAGGATGACAATGGTATCATCCAGGCCAAAAGCGACATCTTCCAGATCACGGTCAACAGTCCGGACTTCTTCACAATGCTGGAGAACAACGTTCCGGTCAACTTGCATCCGGAGCTCTCCTCGATTCTGCGGAAGTGGCGAAGGGAGAAAGCGCGGGAGCTGGATTTATCGGCCTATATCATCCTCACTAACAAGGTATTGCTTGCCATATCCAACCTGTCGCCGGTCACCGAGGAAGATCTGATGAGCATCAAGGGATTCGGGTTCAATCAGTTGGATCGCTTCGGCAATGAGATTCTGGACATCGTGCTCCAATACAGGAAGAATAATCCGGAAGAATATAGAGAGGAGGAGGAAGCTCCATGGGATTCGAGCGAGTTGTAACCCGGACACTTCCGAACGGATTATCGGCCAGGTTTTTTCCATTCCATATCAGCCTGGAGGGTCTGGAGAGCAATCTGCTGTGCAGGGACGATGAAGACTATGACGTTGTGGAAAAATACATTTTCATATCGGCGCTGGAATGTGGTGTCGACGTAATCATCCACGTAGTCATGTCCAACCATGCGCATGTGAGTGTGCTGGCTACCAGCCTGGAGGCCGCCCGGCGTGCAGCCAATGAGCTGAAAAGGCGCTGTTCCATGTATATCTCCCGAAAGTATGGCGAAAACAATGTGCTGCTGGGAACGTCCGTGGACGTACAGATGCTGGACAACAACTGGTACGTCCGCAGTGTCCTGGCATACATTCCCCGGAACGTCGCCGATATCGGATGCCGGATAGAAGATTACCCATGGTGCAGTTACCGGGCCATGTTCGCGGGCGGGAAAAGTGCCGATGGGTACAAGGCCGTAGCCGCCCTCTCACGAAGAGAGAAGGAAGATCTGATGCACACCCATGCCGATCTGAGCAAGGTCCCCTGGATGCTGGACCGCAACGGGCATCTGGTACCCGCCACTTGCAGCAACTGGGAATACCTGGAGGCCGCTTTCAACCACGATCAGGCGTTTTTTCTGAAAACCATCGGCTCGGTCAATCCCGATGAAATGAAGCAAAAACTCATCACTAACCTGCGGGCCTGGCGTCCCGATGCCGAGTTTCTCCTCACCGTGAACGACCTTGCAGGCCGATGGTTCCAGAAAACGCCGGCAGAGCTCACTCCGGAACAGAAAATCCGCCTGGTTCCCTACATTTACCGCTGTTACAGGACCTCAGTGCCACAGCTCGCCCGCTGCATGAGAATGAAACGGGAAGATGTGGAGAGGCTGACGCAGAAACCAAGAAGGGGAAATGCGGAGAGAAGGGCCGATAGTGGGGATGAGGGCCGATAGTGGTGCAGGTTCCAAAACAAGGCCGAAACCTGCACCGCATTTCGGCCTTCCAGGTACTTCCAGTGGAGCAAGTTCCGACCATAAAATGGGACTTGCTCCATTTAGCCCGGAACCTGCGCCAGCGAGCCAGCGACCTGCGCCGCACAGCCCGGGACCTGCGCCGCCAAACCCGGGACCTGCGCCAGCAAAGCCCGCAACCTGCAGTTGCAATTCCACTGAAAAATGTGTATCTTTGGTGAGAAAAACCAAGAATATTATGGATTCCGCATCTGTCCTCAAGTTTTTCCAGGAAATTACCTGTGTCCCCCGCGAGTCGGGCCACGAAGAAAAAATGACCGAGTACCTGCAGCAGTTCGCCGCTAAGCGCACGCTGGCCTGCAAGACAGACTCCACCGGCAACGTCGTCATCACCAAGGAAGCATCCAAGGGAAAAGAGAATGTACCCACGCTGGTGCTGCAGGCCCATCAGGACATGGTGTGTGAAAAAAATGCGGGCTTCGATTTCGACTTCCACTCGCAGCCCATCCCCTATGTCATCAAAGACGGCTGGATGGTAGCCGAGAACACCACGCTGGGCGCCGACGACGGCATCGGCATAGCCGCCTGCCTGGCTCTGCTGGACAGCGACCTGCCCATGGGCAAGCTGGAGTGCCTGTTCACCATCTCGGAAGAGACCGGCATGGACGGTGCCTTTGCACTGGAGCCGGGCTTCTTTACGGGCAAGACGCTCATCAACCTGGACTCCGAGGACGAGGGCCAGCTCTTCGTGGGCTGCGCCGGCGGCCTGGACACAACCGCCACCTTCGAGTTCACCCGGGAACCGCTCCGGAAAGGATACAAGACACTGAAGGTCAGGGTCTTTGGCGCACAGGGAGGCCACAGCGGAGACGACATCAACAAGAACCGCGCCAACGCCCTCAAGGAACTCGTCCGCTTCCTGTTCACGGAGCTTCAGTACGACTTCCAGCTCATCGGCCTGGACGGCGGCAACAAGCCCAACGCCATCTGCCGCGAGGCCGTGGCCATCATCGCCGTTCCCGCCGACGAAGCCGAGGAAATGCAGGCCGATGTCAAAGCCTTCAGCGACCTCCTCGCCGCCGAGTACGCCGCTTCGGATCCCGATGTCCGGGCCGACTGCACCCCCTGCGAGTGCAAGGACAAGCCCATCGCCGAGGGAGACGCCGCCAACCTCATCGCCACGCTCCTTGCCTGCCCGCACGGCGTGGAGAAAGTCTCCTCCGACATCCCCGGCCTGGTAGAAACCTCCACCAACCTGGCTGCCGTACACATCGAGGGAGACGTGCTCAAGGTTATCACCAGCCAGCGCAGCTCCGTCGTTTCCGAGCTCCACGCCATGGCCGAAAAAGTGGAAGCCGCCTTCTTCCTGGGCTCCTTCGACGTAGAACACCACGGCGAATATCCCGGCTGGAAGCCCAACCTCAAATCCCACGTGCTGGAGGTCTCCCGCGAATCCTACGTCAAGCTCTTCGGCCACGAACCCGAAGTCAAAGCCATCCACGCCGGTCTGGAATGCGGTCTCTTCCTGGAGAAGTTCCCGGATCTGGACATGATTTCCTTCGGCCCCACCCTCCGCGGCGTACACGCCCCCGGAGAAAAACTGGAGCTGGCTTCACTGGACAAGTTTGTAGCCCACCTGAACGACGTCGTCCTAAACTTCAGATAATATGGTACAGATAGCACCCTCCATGCTCGCCGCCGACTTCCTGCACCTCGAAAAAGATGTGGAACTGGTGAACGAGTTTGCAGACCTTTTCCATCTGGACATCATGGATGGCACCTTCGTGCCCAACATCTCCTACGGTTTCCCCGTGGTGGAGGCCATTGCCCGCAAAGCCCGCAAGCCCCTGGACGTGCACCTGATGATCGTGCATCCGGAAAAATACGTAGAGCGTTTCGCCAAAGCCGGAGCCGCCTACATCAGCTTCCACTATGAGGCCGCCGGTGAGGCATCGGCCGATATCCTGCAGCAAATCCAGGCACTGGGCGTAAAGGCCGGAATCGTCATCAACCCCGACTGCCCCGTAGAAAAAATTTTTCCGCTGCTGCCCAAAGTGGATTTTGTGCTCATCATGAGCGTGTTCGCCGGCTTTGGCGGCCAGAAGTTCATCCCGGAGTCCATTGACCGTGTCCGCGCCGTCCGTAAGCAGCTCGACGCCATCGGCCGCCCCGACGTCCCCATCGAGATAGACGGCGGTATCGGCCCAGCCAACGCCGCCGCCGTAAAAGAAGCCGGTGCCACCATGCTCGTCGCCGGCAGTTCCGTCTTTAAGGCCGATAACCCCGCCGCCGCCATCCGTGCCATGCGGGGGTAACGCCATATATGTCAGCGGGCCGAGGGTGGATGGCGCAGGTTCCAAGGGTGGATGGCGCAGGTTCCATTTTATAAGCGAAACCGGCGCCACTGGAAGGGGGTGAGAGGCTAAAATGCGGTGCAGGTTCAGACGCTGTTTTGGAACCTGCGCCAAAAAGAAGAAGCCTGCGCTGCCCTACTGCTCTACGGGAACCACAATCATGCCTTCGATGTCCTCTACCCACTGGCGGAAGAGTTTGTCGGTGGACATGAGGTCGTGGACGGTGGTGCAGGCGTGGAGGACGGTGGCGTGGTCCTTGCCGCCCAGTTCTGCACCGATGGTGGAGAGGGAGCAGTTCTGGATGAGGTTGCGGCACTCGTACATGGCAATCTGACGGGCCTGGACGATCTGGCGCACACGGCTTCTGGAGAGCATTTGCTCGCGGGTGATGTTGAAGTACTCGCAGACGGTGGAGATGATGGTTTCCATGCTCACTTCGGTCTCCTCCTCACCGACAATCTTGCCGGTAATGTTCTGGGCCAGGTCTACGTCAATGTTGCGGTGACCCAGCGTGGCATAGGCCACAAGGGAGGTGAAGGTGCCTTCCAGCTCACGGAAATTGGTCTTGATGCGGGAAGCCAGGAAGGAGAGAACGTCTTCCGACAGGGTGACGCCTTCCCGCTGGGCACGGCCGCGGAGCATCTCCAGGCGGGTGTTGTAATCCGGGCGGGACAGTTCCACAGACAGGCCCCACTTGAAGCGGGAGAGCAGCCTTTCCTCGAAGTTCTGCAGGTCCACGGGAGCGCGGTCGCTGGTGAAGATGAGCTGCTTGCCGTTCTGGTGCAGGTGATTGAACACATTGAAGAAGGTGTTCTGGGAAGCCTGACCCACCAGGTCCTGGATATCGTCCACGATGAGAACGTCAATTCTCTGATAGAAAGCGATGAAATCCACAATTCGGTTGCCTTTGACGGCGTCCATGTACTGCGTCTTGAACTCGTTGCCGGTCACGTAGAGCACCACCTTGTCCTGGAAACGTTCCTTGATATCGATGCCGATGGCCTGGGCGATGTGTGTTTTGCCGAGACCGGGGCCGCCGAAGAGGAAAAGCGGATTGAAAGGCGTTTTTCCAGGGGCGTGCGAGATGCTCTCGCCGGCATTGATACCCAGTTTGTTGCACTCACCCTCCACCAGGTTTCCAAAGCAGTACACCGGATTGAGGCGCGGGTTAATCCTCACGCGCGTAGTGCCCGGGAATACAAAAGGACTGGGGCTGCCCGAAGGCTGGTAAGTGGGAACCGAAACCGGATTGTTGGTAGGAGTGGCGCTCTTGGCAGAGGGAAGGACCATGCCTTCGCGGTACTGCACGGGGCGAACCAGATAAAACAGCTGAGCATCGGCCCCGATGGCGCGGCGGATGGTGAGGCGGAGAAGATCCTTGTAGGCTCCCTCAATGTACTCCCGGAAGAAATCCGAAGGGACCTCCACGGTGAGCTTGGCCTCTACCAGCGATATGGGCCGGATGGGCTTGAACCAGGTATTGAACTGCTGCGGATCAACGTTGCTTTCGATGATCTGCAAACAATTCTGCCATACCGCGATATGTCTTTCCTGGTCTGTCATGCCGGAATCTGTAAGAATACTCGTGCTGTTTTTGCGTTAAATCTAATGCAAAAATGGCGGAAAAATTTTTCATAAAAAAACGATTTGACTATTGTTTTATAAAAAATTAATCGCTATAATTTAAGTAGCAAAAGACTAAAACCACACTTTTTCAAACAAGCTGAAAATAAGCACCTTACAAAGCAAAACATGCACTCTAAGGGTCACGGGCCGACAACGTTATTTAGAATTATTCCAAATAATGAATTGCAAGATAATCGGCTCCTAAACTTACTGAATTTAAGGATTTTTACCGAACTGGACAGGAGGCTCCGTTCTCTACTTTTACCAAATAAGAATCTTTAAAAATGGTGACCACTTTGGTATAGGATTTCTTGGCCTGCGAAAGATAGGTGTCGGGGCAGATGATATATTTATAAAGTTTCCCCACCTTGAGTTCCATGGGCTCGTATCCCTGGAAGAAAGGATCCTTCGGGTCCATCTTCTTGCCGATGGCCAGCACCTGGATACCGTACAGCACGCCATCCTTAGGGCCGTTGCGATGCTGAGGCTCTGCCGGGACCGCCGGCTCACCGGAAGGGGTCACCACCGGCTTCACATCCTCCACCGGTGGAATGGAGGCCGATCCGTCATAGCGCGTCTTGAACACGCAGAAAGCCTTAAAGATATTATCGGCAATCCCCTGCCGGCCCGCTTCCGAGCGCATGACGGCGAGGTCGTCGGGATTGCTCATGAAGCCTACCTCAATAAGGACGGAGGGCATGGCCGTTCTCCACAGCACCCAGAAAGGATCCTGCGACACGCCGCGCGAATGGCGGATGGGACCGCCCGCCATGGCGCCCGCCACGTCCTCGGCAAAGGCCAGACTGGCCGAAAGATGCGCGTTCTGCATGAGCGAGAAAATGATGGAAGACTGCGGGTCGTTGGGGTCAAAGCCCTGATACCGCGTCTCAAAATTGTCTTCCAGCATAATCACGGAGTTTTCCCGCTTCACCAGGTCCAGGTTCTTCGAATAGAGGTCGTTCCCCTTCCGCTGGGACTGCCCCAGTACGTGGACGGAAAATCCGTTGGCCGATGTCCCGCGTTCTACCGAATTCACATGGACAGAGATGAAGAGGTTCGCGTTGGCCTTATTGGCAAATACGGCCCGCTGCTCCAGTTCCACAAAGTGGTCGTCGGAACGGGTCATCTTGACGTCAACATCGGGGAAGGCCGATGCAATCTTGCGGTTAAGCCTCAAAGCAATGTCCAATGCAATGTTCTTCTCAAAGGTCTTCTTGTCCCTGCTTACACATCCGGCGTCCTTGCCGCCATGCCCCGGATCAATGACTACTGTTTTGAGCTTGATCGGGCCCTGCGAAGCCGCAGGCACGGGGATTGCAAGAAAGGCGGCAGCAATGAGCATGAGCGAAAGGGGGGAAAGCAGCTTCATGGCAATGCAGTTTTGAAAATTGTGGAATTAGGCTTAAATTTGCATCTTATATTTTGCACAAATTTAGCAAAAAATATCCAAACTTGAGGAAGTTTTTGCAATATCTCTCCGTAGCGCTTTCACTTGCGGCCGCCACCCCTATCGGCCCGCAGGCGTCTGCGCGTGCGCTGCGCCAGCTGCCCGATTCCCTCGTCCTCCCCGCGAGGCCGGATTCCCTGGCACGGCTGGATTCCCTGGCCCGGCCCGATTCCACGACATCGGCCCGGAGAGATTCCCTGGACCTCCTCGGGAAGAGCTCGCTGGAGCAGCCGGCCTTCTCCACCGCAAAAGATTCCATCATCACGGACTTCTCTGGCGGAAACCGCAAGATCTACTACTACGGCGGCGCCACCGTGAACTACCAGGACATGAAACTCACGGCCGACTACATCGAGTATGACATGAAGACCAATACGGTCTATGCTACCGGCCGCAAGAATATCGCCACCGGAGAGATGGAAGGCCTGCCGGAGATGACCCAGGGCGGCCAATCCTACAAGATGGACGAGCTCCGCTACAATTTTGACACGCGCAAGGCCCGCATCACCAACATGATCACCAAGGAGAACGAAGGCCTCCTGCAGGGAAAGGACATCAAGATGATGCCCGACAAATCCGTCAACCTCACCAGCGGCGTCTATACCGTCTGTGACCTGGAGGAGCCTCACTACTACCTCAAACTGAGTCTCGCCAAAGTCATCACCCAGCCTTCCCAGAAGACGGTGTTCGGCCCGGCCTGGCCCGTGGTGGCCGGCGTGCCCGTTCCCCTCTTCCTGCCCTTTGGTTTTGTACCCAAGAAACCCCAGCGCGCCACCGGCCTCCTCATGCCCACCTTTGGTGAGGAGCAGGCGCGCGGTTTCTATATCCGCGACGCCGGCATGTACTTCGTGCTCGGAGACTACTTTGACATTTCCATCACCGGTTCCTACTTTACCCTGGGGTCGTGGTCGGTAGATGTCAACTCACGGTACAAAGTCAATTACAAGTTCAACGGAACGCTCTCTTTCAGCTATTCCAACGACCAGGCCGGCGAAAAAGGAAGCACGGACTTTGTCCAGAGCAAGAACTTCGGCCTGCGCTGGTCGCACTCGCAGGACTCCAAAGCCCACCCCGGAACCACGTTCAGCGCATCCGTGAACTTCTCCAGCCCGTCCAACAGCCGCTACAACTCGCGCTCGGTGCAGGAAGCCCAGCAAAACCAGATTTCCTCCTCCATCTCCTATTCCCACAACTGGAACGGAAAGATGAACCTGAGCGTGAACGCCCTGCACAACCAGAACTCCCGCGACTCCAGCTACTCCATCACGCTTCCCAACATTACGTTCTCCGTAACGAGGTTCTATCCTTTCAAGCAGAAGAACCGCGTGGGAAAGGAAAAGTTCTACGAGAAGATTTCCTTCGGTTACAATACATCGTTCCAGAACCGGATCAACTTCAAGGTCAGGGACTTGCAGGACTATGTGATGGACGCAAACGGAAATTTTGTCACCGACACCGACGCCGCCGGGAACGTCATCCGCGTCAAGGAGTTCGGAGACTCCCTGGCCACCAAGGCGCTACAGCGCATGACCAACGGCATGACGCACTCCTTCCAGATTGGCCTTCCCAACTTCACCCTCTTCAAATACATCAACGTGACGCCCAGCGTGAGCTACGGGCAAAACTGGATGTTCTCCAAGGGCAGCCAGACGCTGGTGCCGGAGGTGGACGAGAATGGGAATCCCGTCCTGGTCACCGACCGTGAGGGCAACGAGGTCATCGCCCAGCGGGTAGAGACCGACCCCGGAACGGCCTTCAACGGCTTCGGAGCCACGCATACGTACTCCGGCAGCTTCTCCATGTCCACGCGTATCTACGGCATGTTCAACTTTGGCAAGCACCGCAAGGTGCAGGCCATCCGCCACGTGATTTCGCCGTCCGTTTCCGTGAGCCTTTCCCCGGAGAAAGGAACGGCCTTCAACGGCTGGCGCACGCTGGACGCCTACTACGACAAGCGGGGCGGCTACCACGCCGAGTCCATGTATAATATATACAGTCTCAGCGGCAACCACAATACAGCATCTCCGCCGTCAAGAGGAAAGAGCGCTACCATGTCCCTGTCCATCGGCAACAACCTCGAGGCCAAGGTGCGGGACATCCGCGACACCACGGGAACCGGCACCAAGAAGGTCAAGATCCTGGACCAGCTCAACATCAACACCAGCTACAACTTCCTGGCCGACTCCCTGCGCATGCAGAACATCGGCATATCGGCCTCCACCAACCTCCTGAACAAAATCAATATCAGCGGAAACCTCAACTTCGACCCGTATGCCATCAACGAGAGGGGCCAGCGCATCAATAAGTTCCAGGTTACGCAGAACGGTCTCCTCGCGCGGCTGACCAACGCGTCGCTGTCGGCCTCCGTCTCCTTCAACGGAAAGGGTGCTACCGACGGCAACGACGGCAAGAGGGGCGGCGGAGACTCCAACGCCAACTCCTACCAGCGCATATACTACCATCCCGTCACCGGAGAATACATCCCCGGCGGCTATGTGTACTATATGAACACCAATGCTCCGTGGTCCATCAACGCCAGCTACTCTTTCAATTACTCCAAGAGCTATACGTACCAGTCGGCCACCAAGGAGCTCATCACCAACAACCGCTTCACCCAGACCATCAACCTCAGCGCCAACATCAAGCTCACGCCCCGCATGAGCATCCAGGCCACATCCGGCTTCGACATCATGGCTATGAAGCTGACGACAACGCAGTTCAGCGCCACCTATGACCTCCACTGCTTCAACATTGCCGTGAGCTGGGTGCCTATGGGACAGTGGAAGAGCTACAGCTTCAGAATTGCCGCCAATGCGTCGGCCCTTGCAGACCTCCTGCGCTTCAAAAAGAGCGACAGCTACATGGATAATATGCTCAAGTAGTTGTTATTTCAACAATTATTTGTATCTTTGCAGCGAGCTTTCAGCTCTGGAAGCCGCATTTACCGGAAAATATATTTTTAAAATGCCTCATAGCTTATTAGAATTGAATGCGATGAGCGAAGAACAGCTCAGAAGCATTGCCGAATCCCTGGAAATCAAGGGCGCCAAGAAAATGGACCGCGCCGCCCTGGGATTTGCCATCCTGGACCAGGAAGCCGTGATCGAGTCCCAGAAGCCCTCCGAGCCCAAGCCGGCTGCCAAAAAACGTGGCCGCCCGAAGAAAGAGGATAAAGCGCCCAAGGAGACGAAGGAGCCCAAGGAGGCCGCTCCCGCCGCTCAGGAGAAGCAGCAGGCCGATGCTGCCCAGCCGCAGCCCAAGAAGCGCGGCCGCAAGCCCAAGGCTGCGCCGGCCGAAGATGCGGCACCCGCCGCTCCTGCTGCTGCCGCCGCCGAAGCCCCCGCAGAGGCCGCTGTGGCAGAAGCTCCCGCCGAGGCCCCAAAGGCCGGCGAAGTGGACAGCAAGCAGTTCATCCACAACCTGTTTGACGACCTCAAGGACGACGAAGCCCAGCAGGAAGAGATTCAGGAGCTGAAGAAAAGTAAAAAGAAGAATAAGGGCCAGCAGCAGGGGCAGCAGGCCCAGGCCCAGCCCGAGAAGCAGGAGAAGCCCGAAAAGCCGGAGAAACCGGCCAAGCAGCCCCGCATCGAGTTCGAGGGTTCCGTAGAAGCCACCGGCGTCCTGGAAATCATGCCCGACGGTTACGGTTTCCTTCGCTCCAGCGACTACAACTACCTCAACAGCCCGGACGACATCTACGTTTCCCAACAGCAGATCAAGCAGAACGCCCTCAAGAACGGAGACACCGTCACCGGTGAAATCCGTCCTCCCAGGGAGGGAGACAAGTACTTCCCGCTGGTCAAAATCAAATTCATCAACGGACGCACCCCGGAATTCGTACGCGACCGCGTGCCCTTCGACTTCCTCACTCCCCTGTTCCCCACGGAGAAATTCAACCTCCTCGGACACGGCCATGAGAAAGACCAGAGCATCCGTGTAGTGGATATGTTCACGCCCATCGGCAAGGGCCAGCGCGGCCTCATCGTGGCACAGCCCAAGACGGGTAAGACCATGCTCCTCAAGGCCATCGCCAACGCCATCGCCGACAACCACCCGGAGGTATATGAGATTGTCCTCCTCATCGACGAGCGTCCGGAGGAAGTGACCGACATGCAGCGCAGCGTCAAGGCCGAGGTCGTGGCCTCTACCTTCGACGAGCCCGCCGAGCGTCACGTCAAGGTGGCCAACATGGTCCTGGACAAGGCCCGCCGCCTGGTGGAATGCGGCCACGACGTCGTCATCCTCCTGGACTCCATCACTCGTCTCGCCCGTGCCTACAACACCGTACAGCCGGCTTCCGGCAAGGTGCTCACCGGTGGTGTGGACGCCAACGCCCTCCAGAAGCCCAAGCGCTTCTTCGGCGCCGCCCGTAACATTGAAGGCGGCGGTTCCCTCACCATCCTGGCCACGGCCCTCACCGAGACCGGTTCCAAGATGGACGACGTTATCTTCGAGGAATTCAAGGGTACCGGCAACATGGAGCTGCAGCTGGACCGCAACCTGTCCAACAAGCGCATCTTCCCGGCCGTGAACCTGGTACTCTCCAGCACCCGCCGAGACGACCTCCTCTACGACCCGTACACCAACAACCGCATCTGGATTCTCCGGAAACTTCTCTCGGACATGAACCCCGTAGAGGCCATGACCTGGATGCAGCAGCACATGGACGAGTTCAAGACCAACAAGGACCTCATTGACAACATGTCCAAGTTTGGACGTTACGACTAGTGAAGAATCTATACACAGACACCATCGTTGCTCCGGCTACCACTCCAGGTACCGGAGCAATTTCCATTGTCCGCATCAGCGGGCCGGAATCTTTCCGCATCACGGACGCCGTAGTACGGCTGGCCTCCGGGACGGTTTCCGAGGCCGCAGGCTATACGCTTCACTACGGAGAAGTGCCCGGCCTGGACCAGGTGATGGTGTCCGTGTTCCGCACCCCGCACAGCTACACAGGAGAAGATTCGGTGGAGATTTCCACACATGCATCGGCCTACATCGTAGAGGAGCTGGTGCGGCTCCTTCTGGAAGCGGGCGCACGCTTTGCCCAGCCCGGCGAGTTTACGCGGCGCGCTTTCCTTAACGGAAAGATGGACCTGGCGCAGGCCGAGGCTGTGGCCGATGTCATCGCCTCCACCACCGCTGCGTCGCACCGCGTAGCCATGAACCAGCTGAAGGGCGGGTTCTCGGCCCAGCTCGAACGCCTGCGGGAGCAGCTGCTGGAAATGGCTTCCCTCATGGAGTTGGAACTGGACTTCTCCGAGGAAGACGTGGAGTTCGCCGATCGAAGGAAACTTCTGAAACTTCTGGAAGAAGGCAAGGCCCATGTGGACACCCTGGCGGCTTCTTTCCGGCAGGGCAACATGATCAAAAACGGCGTGCCGGTCGCCATCGTCGGCCCGGCCAATGCTGGTAAAAGCACCCTCCTCAACGCCCTGGTGGGAGAAGAACGCGCCATTGTGACGGACATTCCGGGCACCACGCGGGACACCCTCGAAGAGACCCTGAACTTGGGCGGCATCCTCTTCCGCTTCATTGACACCGCCGGCATCCGCGAGTCTGAGGACACCGTAGAAAAGATGGGCATCGAGCGCAGTTTCCGCGCCATTTCCCAGGCCGAGATTGTGCTGGTGATGCAGGATGCCACAAAGAAGGAGGCCTTCAATCTGGCAGACGAACGCCTGAAGGACAAAAAGGTCTTCCTAATCTATAATAAGGCTGACTTATTGGAGTGTAACAAAAATGTTAATATCGATAACGTTTTTGTTATATCCGCAAAGTACGGCCAGGGGATCGAAGCGCTGAAGGAAGGGCTCCTCGCGGCCGAAAAAGACCTCATCCCCAGCGAAGACTCCACCTTCGTCACAAACCTCCGCCACTTCGAGGCCCTGCGCAATGCGTCATCGGCCCTCGCCGACTGCATCGGCGCCCTCACCCGCGGCATCCCCTCCGACCTCGTGGCCGAAGACCTCCGCCGCGCCCTCTCCTCCGTCAATGCCATCCTCGGCACCGACCTCCTGGACCCCGAGACTATTCTGCAGAATATATTTGCGAAGCATTGCATCGGAAAGTAATTTGCTAACTTTTGCGTAATAAGCTGATAATAAGATAATAAAAGTAAATTATTCGTTCAGAATAACGGTGTGATTCGCATAATTTTCGTTCGGAAAAACGTGGAAACCCTTGATTTTTCGCCCAGAAAAACGTATTTTTGCATCAAAACGATATGTTTATATGTTAAGGCGAAAAATAGAAGACTATCTTATAAAGTGGAAGGACACTCCAGACCATAATCCTCTCGTAATTATGGGGCTCCGTCAATGTGGGAAAACTTTCATCGCACGCAAGTTTGCTGAGGAGAACTACAAATACGTTTATTATCTTAACTTCATTAAGCAGCCAAAGCGCATAGCGGCGTTTCTAGGCTCTAAGGAAGTTGACAACATTTTGATGGAACTCTCAACTCAAATCCATGGCTCGAATTTCGTTCCGGGAGAAACATGCTTTATCTTTGATGAGATCCAGGATTGTCCGGATGCGCGAACATCCTTGAAGTTTTTCAAGGAAGATGGTCGCTTTGACGTAATCTCTACCGGATCTCTCCTTGGTGTTCTCGGGTACGGTGAAGAAAAGAAGAAAGAAAAGCACATTCAGCAGGACGGCTTGAAGCTCGGAAAGAATTCGGTCCCAGTAGGATATGAGGATATTGTGGAGATGTATCCACTGGATTTCGAAGAGTTCCTTTGGGCCAATGGACTGTCGGAACAAGTTATCGATTACTTGAAAGATTGCTTGAAGAAAGAATCTCCTGTTTCACTTGGAATCCATGTGGCACTGAAAGATCTTCTGAACAGATATGTTGCAGTCGGTGGACTCCCAGCTGCCGTTAACAAATTGCTTGAGACAAAAAACCTGAGCAAAGTTAACGCGGTTCTGCGCAAGATTCTTAAGGAATATAAGGATGATATGGTGAAGTATGCCAGAGATGATGATAAGCCATATATTCGTGGTTGTTTTGATTCTATTACGAAACAGCTTGCCAAGGACTACAAAAAATTCCAGTATAACCTAATTAAAAAGGACGGCCGCGCCGAAGAGTATGTCGGTTCCCTGCAATGGCTTGAAGATGCAGGGATGATACGACGGTGCTATAATACAGCGGCAACAGGTTTACCGATTGAAGGAAATGCCATTGAGTCTGTATTTAAGGTTTATATGACGGATATCGGCCTTCTCGTCACTATGCTTGGAGGATCCACAAGAAGCGATATACTACAAGGAAATCTAGGCGGTTTCAAAGGGGCTATATATGAGAATTTGATGGCAGACACACTGCACAAAAAGGGACATAGTCTTTATTACTATCGTAAAGAATCGGGGATGGAGCTGGATTTCCTTATTAGCTACAAAGGTGAATGTGTTCCTGTGGAAGTTAAAGCTAAAACAGCAAAGGCTAAAAGCCTCTCTACAGCCCTGAAGCATCCGGATAATTACCACATATTTCACGCCATCAAATTCGGCGACTACAATGTCGGCCGGGAAGGCCAGTTGCTCACACTCCCCAACTATATGCAGTTCCTCCTGGATCTGGAGCCGGAAGAAATCGTCCTCGAACCAATCGACGTTGATGCCGTCAACGCTCTAGCCAGGGAGATTTTGCAGTAATGCTTGTTAATCCGAATTTATCGGTCGGTCGCATAAACGTCGCAGGTCTGCAAAAATAACCTGACCTGCGACGCTATATGCTCTGAGTCAACGATTTCCGTCGCAGTTCGGCCCAAAAACACAGACCTGCGACGGAAAGGACTCTGACCTGCGACATGGGAAAAAAATTCCTCATTTTTTTGCAGATATAGTCATTTGCGGAATATTAAGCGCATCAAGATCAGACTTGCACCACCGATCCGACGGATTTCCGCCATCCACTCTCCAAAACCGACCGTTGGCTCCCTTCGTTCTGCTACAAGCTTTCATGGGCACACGAGACTTCCTACCTTGCGACCAAACAATAACCAATCCAGTCAAACTGTACATTTATGAAAACTACCCTGAAGAAACTCGTGGTCGCCTTGCTGCTGGGCATGGTAACCATGGCCGTATCCGCCCAGCGCGGATATCAGGTGAAGGGGGTCGTGGTTGACGCCGAGGGTCCGGTAGCCGGAGCCACCGTCGTCGAACAGGGAACCTCCAACGGCGTTTCCACTGCAGCGGACGGTGCATTCACAATCGCGGTGGGCAGCGCTGACGCCCTTGTGGAAGTGAGCTGCATCGGTTACACCACCGTCATCAGCAAGGCATCGCTCCTGCCGCAGATCGTCAACCTCACCCCGGACAACGAGTACCTGGACGAAGTCGTGGTCATCGGCTACGGCGAGGTGCGCAAGAGCGACCTCACCGGTTCGGTCGTCGCTATGAAACCCAGCGAGCTCAACCGCGTCAAGGCCAACACCCCGGAGGACCTCCTGCTGGGCAAAATCGCCGGACTGCAAATAACGCAGGGCTCGGGATCGGCCGGTTCCACTGGCACCATCCGCATCCGCCAGGGGGCCTCCCTGAACGCCTCCAACGAACCCCTCATCGTCATTGACGGTATGGTGGGCGAAAGCCTCCATTCCGTGAATGCCGACGACATCGAGTCCATCAGCGTGCTCAAGGACGCGTCCTCGGCGGCCATCTACGGAGCCCGGGGTGCCAACGGCGTCATCATTGTCACCACCAAGAGCGGCCCCCAGGGCAACAAGGCCGTTGCGCCCCGCGTCGAATACCGCGGTGACTACTCCCTGAACTACGACTACCAGAAACTAGAGGTCTATGGGGCCGATGAATTCCGGGAGGAATACATCCGCCGCGGATGGGACGCCGCCCTGCTGGGTGACGCCAACAGCGACTGGCAGAAAGCCATCACCCAGACAGCCTTCAACCACCGGCACACCGTGTCCCTCAAGGGAGCCCTCCCTCATCTCCCCTATCGCGTTTCCCTGGGCTTCCAGGACAGCAAGGGCGCTGTCAAGGGCAACAAGCAGGACATGTTCACCGCCTCCCTCAAACTCAATCCCGTCCTGCTGGACAAGCACCTGCTGCTGAATATCGGCCTCCGGGAGACCTACAAGCACACCCCCGAATACGGCGGTTCCATCTCCGACGCCGCCATGACGGACCCCACCCGTCCCATCTACACCGACTACGGTCACGCCACCGTCAATGGCGTGAACTATGACAAGAAGGCCTTCGGGTTCAACATGTTCGGGGCCGATGCAACCGGCGGCAGCCCGATCTCCACGGACAACGAAGTCGCCGACGCCCTGTTCCCGGGCCTCGGATCCAGCAAGAACAACCGGGTGTCGGCCAATGTCCAGACCATCTACAAGTTTCACGGCCTCGAGGACCTGTCCGCCACCATCTCCTTCAACGGCCACTACTACACATCCAGATCCGACAACCTGGGCCGGGACAATACCCCCGCGACCTGGTCGGCCTCGATGGTGGCCCTCGGGAAGGGTGGCCAGGGGAAGCAGTCCTACAACACTTCCAGCAGCTACCACTACAACATTGATTATTACCTCAATTACAAGCATACCTTCGCCGGGAAACACGCCCTGGACCTCACCCTGGGCCACTCCTACGAAGACGATTTCGGCAAGTCTTACCAATCGGCCTCCAGCTACAACGACGGTACCCCGGTAGAGAATTCCCTGGAATCCGAGAGCCAGTCCCAGCTGCGCCTGTCCTCCTGGTTCGGCCGCGTGAACTACGTCCTCCTGGACCGTTACATGCTCACCTTCACAGCCCGCGCCGACGCCTCTTCCCGTTTCGCGCCCGAGACCCGCTGGGGCTTCTTCCCCTCCGCGGCCATCGCCTGGAAACTGGACCGCGAGCCCTTCATCCGGAACCTGGGTTTCGTAGATGAATTCAAGCTTCGCGCCAGCTACGGAAAGACCGGCCAGCAGGATATCGGCACCCGCTACGCCTACCAGGCCAGCTACTACATCTCCGACGAGAACCACTCCTATCTGGACGGCGGCACCTGGTATCCGGCCTACCGCCCCACCGCTTTTGACCGCACCATCCAGTGGGAGGTGACCACCACCAAGAACATCGGCCTGGACTTCGGGTTCTTCGGGAACCGCCTCAGCGGCAGCGTGGAATACTACGATCGCTGGACCGACAACCTCCTGATGAACTCGGTCATGATTCCCGCGGGCTCCAACTTCTCCAACTCCCTGGACCAGAATATCGGCCAGATGTCCTCCAAGGGTGTCGAGGTGTCGCTGAGCGTCGTCCCCGTCAATACGAAGAACGCCTACTGGATCATCGGCGCAAACTTCGCCTGGAACACCGCCCGCATCGAATCCCTCACCTCCTACGAGGATCCCGACGCATACATCACCATCGGCAATTCCAGCCGTTATATGCGCGTGCACCAGGTGGGTCACAAGCCATACACCTTCTACCTTGCGAAGCAGGTGTATGACGAGAACGGAAAACCGCTCGAGAAGTGGTACAACCCCTCTTACAACCCCGAGGATCCGGAGTCTCCCGAATTCGTGGACGACACCCCGTCCGATTCCTCGCGCTGGATGAAGGGCGAAGACCGCAGCGGCCTGGTGCCGTTCTACGGCGGCCTGAGTTCCTCGTTCCGCTACAAGAACTGGGACCTGGGACTGAACGCCCACTACGGCTTCGGCCAGTATGTTTTCTGGCAGACCCTGTACGGCGGGTGCGACAACTCCTTCTACAGCCAGTACAACAACTACCCCACCAACACGGTGAAGGGCATTGTTCCGGACTGGAAGAACGAACACTACGAATCGGACTACTGGCTCTTCAAGGGAGACTACTTCAAGATGGACAATATCGTCGTCGGCTACACCTTTGACAAGACCCGCGTCTTCCGCAGCCTGCGCCTGGCCCTGGGCCTGCAGAATGTCTTTACCATCACCAAGTACCCCGGCCTGGATCCGGAAGTGTACGGAGGCATGGATTCCTCCAGCACCCCGCGTCCGCGCATGGTCATGCTTTCCGTCAGCGCAGAGTTTTAATTGTACAGCCTTATGAAAAAGATCATATATATCCTTGCGGCCCTTATCCTGGGTGCTTCCTGCGAGAAACTGGACCTGTTCCCCCAGTCCGAAGCGGCCCTCTCCGAAAATGAGGTGTTCTCCACCTACGAAGGCTATCACGGCTTTTTCCTGAAATGTTATCTGGCCATGGTGTGCGAAAGCCAGGGCAGCGGCCATGGCGGAGATGATCTCTCCGGCTGGGATGCCGGCCGTTCCACCTTCCTCCGCGCCCTGTACTGGTCGCAGGAAGCCACTTCCGATGAAATGTACAACCGTTCCGGCTCCGGTTACGGCCTGCGGAACGCCACGGCCCTGAACTGGGAACCCGGAACGCAGTTCCCCGCCTGGCTGTATTACCGCTGCTACCTGATCATCACCTACACGAACGACCTGCTGCGTCGCACCGAAGAAAGCGTCCTCAAGGAAAACGGAGTGTACGATGACTGCAAGGCCGATGTGGCATACTGGCGTGCTGAAGCGCGCTTCATCCGGGCCTATATGTACTACATCCTCATGGACAGTTTCGGTGACGTGGGCTTCGTAGACGACAGCGTTCCCAATGGGACCTATCCCGTGCAAAAGCCCCGCAGGGAGATCTACGAGTTCATCGTCTCCGAGCTGGAGGACATCCAGGACGAACTGATTCCCGCCGGACAGCGCATCTGGGGACGCGCCAACCAGGCCTCGGCCTGGTTCCTCCTGGCCCGCACCTGCCTCGGATGCCATGTGTACGCCGGTTCCAAGGATGATTATGGCAAGGCACTCACCTACTGCAAGAAGATCCTGGAGAGCAACGCTTTCGAGCTCTCGCCCAACTACATCGAGAACTTCCTCGCAGACAACAGCTCCTCCCGGGAGATCATCTGGGGTCTCGCGACGCAGACCGACCACGTAAACGGTTCCGGAAGCACCAACTACCTGATCAAGGCCAATCTGCACGCATCCATGATCGCCGAAGGAACGGGGCTGGACTTCGGCATCACCGAACAGTGGGGCGGAAACCACTGCCTCCGCCAGAAGTTCGTGGAGAAGTTCGACGAAGCCGACCGCGACTTCCACTATGACGACAGCTGGGGCGACCGCAAGAAGGACCACCGCGCCCTCCTGTTCATGGGCCCCGAGACCGCCGGCAAGCTGGACGGTTCCAACAAGGCCCTGGTCAAAGAGCTCTACAAAGGTGACGACCCCACGGCAGCCAAAGTAGAAGGGAAAGCCCCTTACGGCGCGTTGTACACCAAGTGGAGGAACGTCACCAAAGACCGCGTGGTGAAAGCCCCGACCAAGTACTCCAACGTAGGTTTCCCCGTGATGCGCCTCGCCGACGTGTACCTGATGGCCGCAGAAGCAATCCTCAGGGCCAACAACGGCACGGCCAATGCGGAAGCCCTGGGCTATGTCAATGAAGTACGCGACCGCGCCTATTGCCATGGAAAGTACCAGCAGGCAGGCAAGAACGACACCGACGGCCGGATCAGCCAGGCCGAGCTGACCTACGCCTGGCTGCTGGATGAGCGCGCCCGCGAGCTGTGGACCGAAAACTGGCGCCGCTCCGACCTCGTTCGCTTCGGCTGCTACACGAAAGGCTACAACTGGGATTTCAAAGGTTACATGCCCAATTCCACGGGCGATGTCAACGGGAAGGACGTCGATGACAAGTACAATGTCTTCCCCATCCCGCAGGATGACGTTCGCTACAATCCCAATATCAAGCAGAACCCCGACTACGAATAATTGCGAAACGCCCCGGACCCCTTTCGCATCCGGGGCATTTTTCTTATCTTTGCAGTATGAGTAAGAGGGCTGATACATATTTGACTATCCTGCTGTTCGCCTTCCTGCATGCGACTGCGTCCCTGCTGGCCCTCGTCTTCAATTTCAACGCCCTCCTGATCCTGACGATGCTCACCATGCTCATGTCCGTCTTCCTGTCCATGCGGCAGCAGTCGGGGATGGTCTTCATGGTGGTGGCCCTGATCGCCATCAACTTCCTGGGTTTGTGGATCGGGCAATGGATAGGTGTCCAGGTTCGCCGCTACATCATTACGGCCACCATCCCGCACCGGCATTACATCGCCGGTCCGCTTTCCACTTTCCTGACGACCCTCATCGTCGGCTTCATCCAGGTCGCCTGCGCCAGGCTGGTGGACCGCATCCGGCACGGGCAACCCGCCCGTTTCCAGGACAATCCCCTGCCGCTGATCCTCGCCTTTTCGGCCGTTCTCATCGTCCGGATGGTGATGGTCCTGCATTCGTCCTCGTCCTTTTTCAAGGGGAACGCCATCCTGAACGTCACCCTCATCTTCGCCTGCAGCATGGCGGTGATCGTGTGGATGGCCTACTATGTAAACCGGGCGCGCCGCGATGTCATCCGGGAAAAAAGCAAACGCCACAAAGCCCAGTACAGCTACGACCGGCTCAAACAGCAGATTGAGCCGCACTTCCTGTTCAACAGCCTGAACACCCTCGGGTGCATCGTCGACTCCGGGAACAAGTCGGAGGCGATGCGATTCATCCACGACCTCTCCTCCATATACCGCTATCTGTTGGAGAATGAAGACGAACCGGTCGTGTACCTGTCCGATGAAATGGACTTCGTCAAGCAGTACATCGCACTCATGCGGAACCGATTCCCGGAAGGTCTGATCGTCAAGGTAAACGTCGCCGACGGGGACCATGCCCGCTATGTAGTTCCCTGCTCGCTCCAGTTGCTGGTGGAGAACGCCATGAAGCACAACGCCGTCTCGACCGAAAACCCCCTGGTCCTTGAAATCTCAACAGAAGACGGCTACCTGGTCGTATCCAACAACCGCAATCCCAAAATCACATCACAGCCTTCCACCGGAAACGGGCTCAAATACATCCGGAACCGGTACCGCGACGCCGTGGGGACAGATGTGATCATTCAAGAAACACCGGAACGTTATACGGTAAAACTCCCTTTGCTCTAGATGAATGCGCTGATCATAGAAGACGAAAAGCCGGCCCGGGAGGTACTCCTCCGCGCGCTGAAGAGGACCTGCCCGGACGTCCAGGTTATCGCCGCCGTGGGGTCGGTACGGGAAAGCGTATCCTGGCTGGAAACACCCGGCCATGAGGTGGACCTCATCTTCATGGACGTGGAACTCGAAGACGGCAGCAGTTTCGAAATCTTCCGCCAGACGAAGGTGACGGCCAAGGTCATCATGACCACGGCCTTTGACAAATATGCCCTGAAGGCTTTCGAGGCCGGCAGCGTAGACTATCTCCTCAAGCCCTACGAAGACCAGGCTCTCGTCCGGGCTGTCAGCCGCTGCCGGGCGTCTTCCCAGGAGATGAACCTCGCCTCCATCCGCATGGCCATGCGCATCCTCGCCAAGTGCCAGTCAAACCAGTACCGGAAACGGGTCATCGTGCGCCTGGGCCGCCAGATCATCCCCGTCACAATCAGCGAGATCGCCTATTTCTTTGCTGAAGGGAAGACGCACTACATCGTCATGGACAGTGGCTCCCGCTACATATTCGACGAGCCCATCGAAGAGTTGATGGCCGAACTGGACGAAGACCTGTTCTTCCGTATTTCCCGCAATTATTACATTTCCTTTCACAGCATCCGGGGTATCGAGAAACGTCCGGACGGGAGGCTGGACATCCAGGTCGAGCCTTCCACCGGAGAGCCCCTCCAGGTATCCCGCCAGCGCGTGAAAGCCTTTTTAGATTGGATATCATAACATGCTTAAACGAACCGCACTCCTCCTTCTCACCGCTTTTCTTACGGTCTCCCTCCTGGCCCAGCCCCAGGCGAAATACGTCTTCTACTTCATCGGCGACGGCATGGGCGTGAACCAGGTCATCGGCACCGAGCAGTACAACCGGGCCACCGGGAAAGGCCCGGCCGAGATCAACTTCAACCACTTCCCCGTGCGGGTGTTTATCACCACCGTGTCGGACAATTCCCTGGTGACGGATTCCGCCGCCGCGGGAACGGCCCTCGCCACGGGCGTGAAGACCTACAATGACGCCGTGGGCGTTGATCCCGACGGAAAGCCGGTCACGTCGGTCACCGAGTGGGCCCATGCGGCCGGCCGTGGGACGGGCATCGCCACTACCGTGGGCGTGAACCACGCCACGCCGGCGGCGTTTTCTGCGCACACCGCGCGCCGGGGCAATTATGACGACATCGCCCTGCAGCAGATCAAGGCCCCTGTCGATTTCCTCGCCGGCGGCGGCTTCATCACACGCCGCAGTTCGGGCCACGACGCCGCGTTCTATGAGCAGGAGGCGGTCCGCGCGGGCATTTCCCTGTTCCGGGGACCCGGTTTCACGGGCGTTTCCGCGACCGACGGCCGCGTCCTGTGCCTGAGCGGCACGCCGCAGAACGACCTCCCGTACGCCATCGACCGCAAGGAAGGCGACACGGCCCTGTCAGATTTTGTGAAAGCCGGCATCGGCTACCTGGAGACGCATTTCTGCGAAGAAGGCTTCTTCTTCATGATCGAGGGCGGAAAGATTGATTATGGCGGTCACGGGAACGACGCCGCCGCCTGTTTTCAGGAGGTGACGGACATGGCTGAATCCGTGGACCTCGCCCTCTCCTTCCTGGAGCGTCATCCCGGGGAGACCCTGATCCTGGTGACGGCCGACCACGAGACCGGCGGTCTGATGCTGGGCGCCGGCGAGTACAAGATGAACCCGGAGCGGCTCGCGTGGCAGGATGGATCGGCCACCGTCCTGACCGACCTTTTCCGCGACGCCTTCTTCCCCGACGAGAAAGCCTACAAAGCTCCTACCTGGGAGGCTGTAAAGGCATTTTTCGCCCAGCATCTGGGCCTATGGGAGCATGTGGACGTACCGGCCGAAGCAGAGGCTTCCCTCCGGGAAGTCTACATCCAGACCTTCGGAGAGAACGGCAACCGTCACCTCGGGAAAGCCAACCTGTATTCCGTGAACGCCAAACTCGTGGATGAGGCCATCCGCATCGTTGACAACGCCGCCGGATTCCGCTTCAGTTTCGGATCCCACTCCGGTTCTCCGGTGGGCCTCTACGTCACGGGCGCGGGAAGCGAAGCTTTCACGGCCGTGAAAGACAATGCCGAGATCGCTCCCCTGATTGCCAAAGTAGCCGGTTATTGATACCGCGGCTTTTGCAGGCGCCATCAAGGCTGGGTTCCCCTCTCCTGCGGAGGAAGTTAGGGAGAAACTGGACCGTATATGAACCAAAGAGTTGTAACTAATTGATATTCGATTAGTCTTACTTAATGCATCGGGAAGTAGAATATACCACCTAACTAATTGATAATCAATCATAGGTGAGCAATTTAGCATAAATTTGCACAACGCCCCTCTCCCCCATTATGACAATGCCCGGGCAATCATCACAGAACACCCGGGCAAGAGATTACACCGATAAATCCGAATTTATTTGATGTTATTCGCGGCGGCCATGCGGAGCCAGAGCATCTCTGTTTGTCAAAGCCCAATCAATAATACCGTTCAAGGCCGGCAGGAAAGAT
>ONKO01000001.1 GCA_900318445.1 uncultured Bacteroidales bacterium | reverse complement strand
GTACATGGTCTTCAACCATGTGGGTTGCCCCATTCAGAGATGCTCGGATCAAAACCTGTTTGCAGTTCCCCGAGCCTTTTCGCAGCTTACCACGTCTTTCATCGCCTCTGGATAGCCTAGGCATCCTCCGTTCGCTCTTCGTTCCTTTCTCTTGTACGCTTCCGGGCCCGTGAGGCCCTTCCGCGTGTGAATCACGAATATTTCTATTCGTTTGCTCTTGTCCACAATCTTTTACGAAAAAATCCGTATAAGTTTACAGACTAAATTCTATCTTTTGCTTTACCTCTAATCTATTCTCTCAGTATTGTCAATGAACTACCCCGTTTCGAACGGGACTGCAAAGGTAGTAACTTTTTTTTCTCCCGACAAATTTTTTTTAACTTTTTTTGAAAATATTTTTTTCGTAGCTTTGTGATGCCATATATAATAGGAGATAACGTATACTAAAAATAACTTCCTTACATGAAAAAACTTTTTTCCATCCTTCTTATGGCTGCCATCTGCCTCCCGGCAGCCGCACAGGAAAAACAGAAAGGCGAAATCGTTAAAAAAGGCATCAACTTCGGCCCCCTCCCGGCTGTCGGCTATTCCTCAGACCTGGGTTGGCACTACGGCGCCCTCACCGATATTTACTGGTACGGAGACGGCACCGTCTATCCGGACTATGTCTGGAAGGCCAACGTGGAGGCCTCCTGGTATTCCAAGGGCAATTCCGTGTACCACGCTTTCTTCGACAGCAAGTACATCATCCCCGGCATCCGCGTATCGGCAGACCTTACTTACCTGGGCAACAAAACCAGCAACTTCTATGGCTTCAACGGCGCCGCCGCCCGCTACCTCAAGGATATGGACAAGATTGTAGACGGCCAGGGCCTGTACCTGATGCGCCGCGATAACTTCCGCGTGGAACTCACCGCCCAGGGCAAGATTGGAGAAAGCCACTGGGGCTGGGTGGGCGGTATCGCCTATAATATGTATAAGGTAGGACACGCCGAGAACAGGAGCCTGGACCCGGACCGCACCCTTGACAGGTCCCTCTACGACATTTACGTAGAGAACGACGTCATCCCGGCACAGGAAGCAGGCGGCGGCTCCCACCTGGAGTTCAAGGCCGGCGTTGTCTTTGACACCCGCGACCACGAGAACAATCCTAGCAAGGGCTCCAACCTAGAACTCTTCGTATACGGCTCGCCCGACATCCTCAACGGAAACCGAAACGGCTACCGCAACGACTACCTCAAACTGGCCGTCCACTACAAGCAGTTCTTCACCCTGGTGCCGGACCATCTGGTCTTCGGCGGTCACGTAGCCTACCAGGGCCTCATCGCCGGTAATTCCCCGTTCTACACCCTGCAAACCATTATGCCCATCAACCGCAAGAATATCATCACCGACGGCCTGGGCACCACCAACACCATCCGCGGTACTGTCATCAACCGCTTCCTGGGCAACGGCTATGTATGGGGCAACTTCGAACTGCGCTGGAGCTTCGCCCGCTTCAAACTCTTTAACCAGAACTTCATCCTGGCCACCAATCCGTTCTTCGACCTGGGTATGGTGGTCCAGCCCTACCGTCTGGAACAATTAAAGAAACTGGCCGAGAGCAATGACGTCCTGGCCTCCAAGATGTACACCGGCCAGAACGAAAAACTGCATATGAGCGCCGGTGCCGGCCTGCACATCATTATGAACCAGAACTTCAACATCAACTTCGAGTTCGGCAAGTGCTTCGACAAAAACGACGGCGAAGGCCTGGGCATCAACATCGGCCTAAACTACATCTTCTAATATGAAAAGACTTCTCAAACTTATTGCCATCGGCCTGGTGGCCGTTTCCCTCAACAGCTGCCTGGCCGGCAAATATATGTCCCACTATGCCCTGCAGCCCACGCCGCACGGGGTAGACGACATCGAACGCACGCGCCATAAGGCCGATTCCCTGCTGCCCGGCAGCACGGCCTGGTACGACAACCTCAAGGCCCAGGGCATCCTCAAGGACACCTGGACCACCAGCTGGGACGACAAAAAGATCCACGCCTGCTACGTGCCCGCCGCCAACCCGGCCCAGGCCAACGGCACCGCCATCGTGGTGCACGGCTACACGGACAACCACTTCGTCTTCCTATACCTGGTGCGTATGTACCGCGACATCCTCAACTACAACGTCCTGTTCCCGGACTTGCAGTACCACGGTTATTCCGAGGGTGACGAAATCCAGATGGGCTGGTACGACCGCTACGACATCGAAAAATGGATTCCCATCGCCCACGAACTGTTCCAGGACAACTTTATGGTGCTGCACGGAGTATCGATGGGCGCCGCCACGGTTATGATGGCCAGCGGAGACCCGCTGCCCGACTATGTGAAGTGCGTCGTGGAAGACTGCGGCTATGCCTCCGTCGTGCTCCAGTTCAACAACACCCGCAAGCAGAGTTTCGGCTTCATTCCGCCGGACATCCTGCAAAGCGCCAGCCTGGTTACCAAGAAAGAATATGGATGGAGTTTCTGGGAGGCTTCCTCGGTGAAACAGCTGGAAAAGAGCACCGTCCCCATGCTGTTCATCCACGGAGACGCCGACGACTTCGTTCCCTTCAGCCACCTGCAGATGAATTACGATGCTAAGAAACAGGGTTATAAGGAAATGTACGTATGCCCCGGCGCCGTGCATGCCAACTCTTACCAGAAAGATCCCGAAACCTACATCTTCAAGGTGTCCAATTTCCTTAAGACTGTCAAGAACATGATCCAACTCGGTTCCTATCCGGACGGGGAGGCATGTGGTTATATCGTAAAATAATATGAGCGCAAATTACATTCTGGCCCTGGACCAGGGGACCAGCTCTTCCCGGGCCATTGTCTTCGACCACGAGGGCAACATCTGCTCCGTGGCCCAGATGGAATTTACCCAGCACTTCCCGCAGCCGGGATGGGTGGAGCACAATCCCATGGAAATCTGGTCGTCGGAGGCGGCCGTCATTGCCGAGGCCATCTCAAAGATCGGCATTAACGGCAAGGACATTGCTGCCATCGGCATTACCAACCAGCGGGAAACCACCATCGTGTGGGATGCCGAAACAGGCGTTCCCGTGTATAACGCCATCGTGTGGCAGGACCGCCGCACATCGGCCTTCTGCGACGAGCTCAAGGCGCGCGGGCTAGTGGAAAAGATCCGCGAGAAGACGGGCCTTATCATAGACGCGTACTTCTCCGGCACCAAGATCAAATGGATCCTGGACAACGTTCCGGGCGCCCGCGAAAAAGCCCGGGCCGGAAAGCTGCGCTTCGGTACGGTAGACAGCTGGCTGGTATGGCAGCTCACCCGGGGAGAAGTCCACATTACGGACGTTTCCAATGCTTCCCGCACCATGCTGTTCAACATCAACACGTTGGAATGGGACCAGGAACTCCTGGAACTTCTGGACATTCCGGTTTCCATGATGCCCACCGTGAAATCTTCTTCGGAAGTGTACGGTCACACCAAGACCACCATCTTTGCACACGAGGTTCCCATCGCCGGTATCGCCGGAGACCAGCAGGCGGCCCTCTTCGGCCAGATGTGCACCCAGCCCGGCAGCGTAAAGAACACCTACGGCACCGGCTGCTTCCTCCTCATGAACACCGGCACCAAGCCCATCCTTTCGAAGAACAACCTCCTCACCACGGTAGCGTGGAAAATCGGCGATACCGTCAACTATGCCCTCGAAGGTTCCATCTTCGTGGGCGGCTCGGTTGTGCAGTGGCTGCGGGACGGCCTGGGCATCATCCGGTCATCGGCCGATATTGAAGCCCTGGCGGCCAGCGTGCCCGACAACGGCGGCGTCTACTTTGTGCCGGCCCTCACCGGCATGGGTGCCCCCTACTGGGATCAGTACGCCCACGGCGTCATCTGCGGCATTACCCGCGGCACCACATCGGCCCACATTGCCCGCGCGGCACTGGAAGGCATCGCTTTCCAGACCATGGACATTGTGCAGGCCATGGAGAAGGACGCCGGCGTAAAGCTGTCGGAGCTCAAAGTGGACGGCGGCGCTTCCCGCAACAACCTCATGATGCAGTTCCAGGCCGATATCCTGGACACCGCCGTCATCCGGCCGCAAATCACCGAAACCACCGCCATGGGCGCCTGCTACCTGGCCGGCCTGGCCGTGGGCTTCTGGAGTTCCCTGGACGAAATCAAGAAACAGTGGAAGGCGGAACGCACGTTCTCCCCTTCCGGGGCCGATGTCACCTCCGTCAAGGAGGGCTGGGCCGATGCTATTAAAAGAACTGTAAAATGAACCCTTACGTATTCGAATTTCTGGGCACCCTGATCCTGGTGCTCTTCGGCGACGGCGTATGCGCCGCCTGCTCTCTGAACAAATCCAAGGCGCAGGGCGCCGGCTGGGTAGTCATTTCCCTGGCCTGGGGCCTGGCCGTAATGATGGGTGTACTGGTGGCCGGCCCCGTATCGGGCGCCCACCTCAACCCGGCCGTAACGCTGGGCCTTGCCATTGCCGGCAAGTTCGCCTGGGCACAGGTGTGCGGCTACATCGTGGCCCAGATGCTGGGCGGCTTTGTGGGCGCCGTGCTGGTATACGTATTCTATAAAGACCACTACAAGGCCACGGCAGACCAACCCGACACTATGCTGGGCACCTTCTGCACAATGCCCGCCATCTGGAATCCCTGGCGCAATTTCCTGAGTGAGTTCATTGCCACCTGCATCCTGGTGTTCCTCATCCTGGCGCTGGGCACACAGGGCAACGCCTTCCAGGTAGGGCCCGTATCGGCCCAGACCGGCGCCATCGGCGCCTGGCCCGTCACCTGCGTCATCATGGCCCTCGGCATGTCCCTCGGCGGAACCACCGGCTATGCCATGAACCCCGCCCGCGACCTTTCGCCGCGCTGCGCCCACGCCGTCCTTCCCATCGAAGGCAAGCGCGACAGCGGCTGGTCCTACAGCTGGGTCCCCGTCGCCGGCCCCATGCTGGGTGCCTGCCTCGCCGCCGGCCTCTTCCTGCTGGTTTTCTAGCTGAGGCATAACTCGCTGCGGCTGAGCTATTTACGAATTGTCGGGTGCACCGCGCGGTGCACCCGACATTCTATATTCACCTGAAGATCAGGCAATTACGCATCAGCGCTATTTGCTCTCTTCTTTGAGGGTGAGGCCCATGAAGAACATGGAGAGGAGGCAGGCGGCGACAAGGAGCAGGAAGGTCCAACTCCAGCCAAAGTTCTGGGCTACCCAGCCGATGACCGTGTTGGCCAGGATGAAGGTACCAAGGAAATAGCCAAAGAAGCCGGTGAGGCCGGCGGCCGTGCCGGCAGCGTTCTTGGGAGCCAGATCCAGAGCCTGCACGCCGATAAGCATCACAGGGCCATAGATGAAGAAGCCGATGCCGATAAGGCAGATGATGACCATGGTGAGGTTGTCGATAAACTGCCAGTAAAGCACGATGAACACCAGCACCAGTCCCATGAAGAGGATGGTAGGAAGGGCGCGCTTGCCTTTGAACAGTTTGTCGGAGAGCCAGCCGCAGAGGAGCGTGCCGGGAATGGCGGCGAACTCATAGGCAAAATAGGCCCAGCCGGCGCTCTTGAGGTCAATGCCCTTTTCCGTGAGGATGGTAGGAGCCCAGTCCAGGCAGCCGTAACGCACCATGTACACAAAGGCGTTGGACAGGGCGATGAACCACAGGAACTTGTTGTTGAGCACATACTGGAAGAAGATTTCACGGGTGGTGAGGGTCTTCTCGTGTTTCTCGGAGTAGTTCTTGGGGTAGTCGTTGCGCCAGGCCTCAACCGAAGGAAGGCCGCAGGACTGGGGCGTATCGCGCAGCAGGACATAGGCCAGAAGGGCAATCAGAAGGGCGACGGCCGCCGGGAATGCAAATGTGCCGATGAGGAAGTACAGCTCTGTATGCGAACCATAGAACCAGCTGCCGAACCACACGGCGCCGTACGTAGCCATGGGGCCCACCAGGGCACCGCCCACATTGTGCGCGCAGTTCCAGATGCTCATCATGGTGCCGCGCTCGCTCACGGAGAACCAGTGCGTCATGACGCGGCCGCAGGGAGGCCAGCCCATACCGTTAAACCAGCCCACCAGGCAGTTGAGGACACCCATCACCAGAATGGCCATGGTCTTATGCTCTGCGCCGATAAACTGGATGGGCACAATCATGAAGCACATGGAAATGGCCGTAAGGATAAGGCCCAGCGGCAGGAAGGCGCGGGCATTGGAGCGGTCGCTCACACTTCCCATGAGGAACTTGGACAGGGCATAGGCTGCGGCATTGAGGCCCAGCACAAAGCCCAGTTCGGTCTTGGCAAAACCCAGGGCCGCCATGGCCGGAATGGCCATGGAAAGGTTCTTGCGAACCAGATAGAAACCGGCATAGCCGATGAAAGCGCCCACAAAAACCTGCAGGCGCAAGCGCTTGTACTTGGCATCGGCCTCCGGGCCGGTCTGCGCCGGAAGGTAGGCCGGCTGCTGAAGGAATTTTAACATGGTTATTATGATTCTATTGCTTCCGCTAAGATGGAGATGGGGTTCATAACAGTGTAGCCGGTGCTCATCTCAATCTGCCACTTGCAGGTTTCGCAGTCGCAGGCAACCACCTCCGGATTCACGGAACGGATTTGGGCGAAGAGGGGCTCGCCAATGGCCTGGGAAACCTCGTAATTCTCTTTCTTGAAGCCATAGGTTCCCGAGATGCCGCAGCAGTTGCTGTCGAGAAGCGTGAACTCCACGCCGGGGATCATCTGAAGCAGCTTCTGGGAGAAGATGCCCCAGCCCATCTTTTCCAGATGGCAGGGGGTATGGTAGGCGACTTTCTTGTGATAGCCTGGCTTGAACTTGAGCTGGGCCCCTTTCTCCAGTTTTTCGTAAATGAAACGGGTGGCCAGGAGGAGGGATTCACGGACATCGGCATTGTCCACCCCCAGCAGGTTGGGATATTCCTCCCTCATGGTGAGCGTGCAGGTAGAGGAGGTGGTGACAACTTTGAGTCCCTTCCCGGTGACGGCCTGCCGCAACTGCTCCACATTGTGCTCGGCGTGCTTCCGGGCCTGGGCCGACATGCCGTTGGCAATGAGGGCGATGCCGCAGCACTTCTCCTTTTCCAGCAGCTGTACGCCCACCCCCAGGGCATTGAGCACCTTCACGAGGTCCTTGCCCAACTGGGGATAGTTGTAGTTCACATAGCAGCCATGGAAGTAGGCCACCTGCTCCGGGAACGCCGCCTGCTCCTTCCTATGACGCTTGAGCCAGCCCTCGAAGCTGGTGCCGCTGTACTTAGGGAAAGTGCGGTGATGGTCTATCTTGAGCGTAGCGTCCAGGACCGTCTTGGTAATGCCCAGGCCCGTAACCCCGTTCACGATGGGCGCGAACGGACGGGCCAGCTTGCCCATGAAGTCGGTGTTGGCCAGCATGACATCCCGCAGCTTGGGCGGGGTATGGTCGTATTTGATGCGGGCGCTCTGAATAAGGTCCGCCACATTCACCCCCGACGGGCAGGCCACTTCGCAGCGCTTGCAGTTAAGGCAGTACTTGAGGGCCTGGTTAAAGAAGTAGGGGTCCTTCAGACGCAGGCGTTCACCGTCGGGGCCGGCCTGCTTGGGGCCGGGATAGAGCGGATTGGCCTGCAGCACGGGGCAGTAAGCGGTGCACACCGTGCACTTCATGCACTCCTCAAAGTTGTGCTTGCTCTCTGTATATTCCTGTAGTTTCATACCTTAAGAATCTCATCGGCGGCCTTCAGGGCCGTACGGACAGCCTTACCGGCGGCTGTACCAAACTCGGGACGGTTGTTCCCCAGGACAGAGCCGGCCACGTAGAGGTTCTCCACAGGCTGCCCGTCCTTCAGGGCATGGAGGTTTTCGTCGGCCTTGACGCCAAAATGCATATAGGGCTGGTCCTCCTTGAACGCGGGATTGTACCAGGCGTTGCGGTCTTCATTGTACTCCACATCGAGGCCGAAGACCGGCTCGAACACCTGGAAGGGGTTGGATACCAGTCCCTTGGAGAAATAGCCCCCCGTAGCCAGGATAAAGTGGTCTCCTTCAATGTAGTGGTTGTCCAGGTTTTTGGTAGCCACTGAATGCACCACACCGTCATGCATGTGGGCGCGCACGACCTCGTCTCCCATGAAGTAAGTACCTCCCAGCAGCTGGTAACGCTGCTTGAGGAGAATCTGGGTACGGAGGCCGGGAACCGACGGCGGCAGCGTGCCCGCAAATACGACGCGGGCGGGAATGCCCTGGCGGATGCGGCCGGGAACAGACATGTCCTGCAGGCCGAACACCTGCGGCAGCACCACGGTGTCCTCGTCCTTGAGCAGCACGCGCACCTCCTGCACCACTTTCTCCCATACGCGGTCCATGGTGCGGGCAATCTGGACAGAACGCATTTCGCTGGGGCTCTGCTCCAGTTTCTCCATCTCCGGCAGGTTCAAAAAGCGCACGCGGCAGCTCATGCCCTGCTTCTCCAGGCCATCGGCCAGGAAAGAAGAGAAGAAGTCGTGGTAGCCCAGGAAGTTCACGATGAGAACCTTCCGGGCAAACTGGGCCGACGGGAAGATGTCGATGTCTTCCAGCGCGAGGGCCGATTCCCGAAAAGTGCCCAGCGGCATCAGGCGCACGCCGGGGCTGTAGTGAAGCCGCACGCCGGCCTCGGAGAAGAGGTCCACGATGCGCTGCTCGGGCTCCTGAAGGGATTCAAAGCTGCCCGAGAAAAAATGCAGGGCGTTTTGCCCGGTGCTGATGATGGCGGTTTTCTTCCCTGCTTTCTCCAGGGTGATGCCGGCTACCATGCCGGCCAGGCCGCCACCTATGATGACAGTATCGAATTTCATAGACCCAGTACGTGTTTATAGACCCACTGTGTATATTCGGCTTCCCGGAGGGTGTCTCCCCAGCCGATGGGGAAATTGCCCTTCCAGCGCTCCTGGAGGAAATCTTCCAGGTCTTTCCTCTCGCGCTCGATGCAGCCATGCGCCTTGGCCAGAAGGCCGGCGGCACGGCAGGCGCAGAACTCACCCTGGCAGGTACCCATGCCCACGCGGGTGCGCCGGCGAAGGTCTGTGAGGGTGCTCACTTCCAGACGATCGATGGCGGCGTTGATTTCCCCCACCGACACTTCCTCGCATTCGCAGATGAGGGCGTCGTCCCGCTTGTTGCCGGTACGGATACGGCTGGCGCGGGTGCCCATACGGGAGGCAGCCGCCTTCTGGGCAGTAGTGGGTGCTTCCCAGATCTTCTGGGCCACGGCCTCGTAGGATTTCTCTTCCGAGCCCGGGAGAGGGATATCGGCCGTCTCGCAGGCCTTCTCAATGGCCAGCTTGCGGCAAACGGCGTCCGTGGCGATTTCTGCCATAAGGCGGTAGGTCATGAGCTTGCCGCCCGTAATGGTGATAAAGCCCTTGAGGCCGTCGCGGGTTTCATGGTCCAGGCACACGATGCCGCGGGAGATGTTTCGGCCCGACGGATCGTCATCGGCGCTCACCAGCGGACGCACGCCGGCATAGGCGCGGAGGATGCGGGTAGAGGAGAGCGACGGGGCCAGCTTGGCGCCTTCGGTGATAAGGAGCGTGACTTCGTCGGGGGTGACGGCAACGTGGTCGCATTCCTCGAAGGGGATGCGGGTAGAAGTTGTGCCGATAACACAGACCGTGTCTCCCGGCACCAGGATATCGGCGTTGGCCGGCTTGCGGCAACGGTTGATGACGACGTTGTTGACGCGGTGGGCAAAGATGAGGAGGGCTCCCTTGGCCGGGAACATGCCCACCTTCACGCCGGCGAGTTCCGCGATGTGCTGCCCCCAGATACCGCAGGCATTGACGGTGACGGGCGCATAGTAATCGGCCTTCTCACCGGTCTGACGGTTCACGGTGTGCACACCCTTGATGGTGTTGCCCTCCTTGATGAAGCCGGTGACCTCTGTGTGCAGGCGCACCTGGCCGCCGCGGAGTTTGGCATCCAGCATGTTGGCCGCGCACAGGCGGAAAGGGTCTACGCTGCCGTCCGGCACCTTGACGGCGCCAATGAGGTCCGGGTTCACGGAAGGCTCCATGCGCCGGGCCAGTTCGGGGTCGATGATTTCTGCGCCGATGCCCGCACGGCGGCAGGCATCCACGAAGGTTTGCTGGTAAGCGAGGTCGTCTTCCGGCAGGGTTATGAACAGGCCGTCGGTCTCGTCGATGCAATGGGCTGCAATGCGGCGGAGAATCATGTTCTCTTTAATGCATTCCTCTGCGCTTTCGGGGTCGTTGACCGCATAGCGTGCACCGGAGTGCAGCAGGCCATGGTTACGGCCCGTGGCGCCGGTAGCAATGTCGGAACGTTCTATCAGAAGGGTTCTTAGCCCGCGCATGGCGCAGTCACGCTGCGTGCCGGCGCCGGTGATACCTCCGCCAATGATAATGACATCAAATTCGTTTGCGTTCACAGTGATTAGGTTTGTGGACACAAATTTACGAAAAAATCGCGAGAGGTTCTACTCCTTTTTCATGGAAGCGTACACCATATAGCCAATAATGGCGAGGAACGGGACAATGGCTACAGCTTCGCCGTAGTTTGCCGCCCACTGCGTCATGTACAGGTCTACGTTGGCAAACCGCAGGATGGCGCTCACCACACCCATGAGGGCGCCGCCGGCAATGAAGCCGGAAGCGATGAGGGTACCCTTCTCCATGCGCGCGCTGTTGACGGCAGCATCCTTGGAACGGGTGCTTACAAACCAGGAAATGGCGCCGCCCACGAGGAGGGGCAGGTTGAGGTCGATGGGAATGAACATGCCCAGGGCAAACGGCAGGGCGGGAACCTTGCAGAAATTGAGCACCAGGGCGATGACCGCACCAATGCCGTACAGCAGCCAGGGAGCGCCGCCGCCGCTGAACATGGGCTGGATGACGGCCGCCATGGCATTGGCCTGGGGCGCAACCAGGGCCTCGTCTCCGGTGAAGCCATACGTCTTGTTGAGCACCAGCATGACACCGCACACGGTGACGGCCGATACCGCTACGCCCAGGAACTTCCAGCCTTCCTGCACCTTGGGCGTGGAGCCCAGCCAGTAACCGATTTTGAGGTCTGTGATGAAGGAGCCGGCTACGGAAAGGGCCGTGCACACCACACCGCCGATCACCAGGGCCGCGGCCATGCCGGTATTGCCCTTGAGGCCCACGGCCACGAGGATGAGGGAAGCGATGATAAGGGTCATGAGCGTCATGCCGCTCACGGGGTTGGAGCCCACAATGGCAATGGCATTGGCCGCCACCGTCGTGAACAGGAAGCTCACCACAGCCACAATCACAAGACCCACCAGGGCCTGCCAGATATTGTTGACCACTCCGCCAAAGGCGAAGAAGGCGAAGATGCAGAGAAGGGCGATGACAACGCCGAAGACCACCGTCTTCATGGGAAGGTCTTCCTCCGTACGCACGGCTTTCTCGTCCAGGGTGCCGGGCTTGCGGCGGAACTCCTTCACGGCCAGGCCGGCAGCGCTCTTAATGACGCCAAAGCTCTTGACAATGCCGATGATGCCGGCCGTCGCAATGCCGCCAATGCCGATGTGACGGGCATACGTCTTGAAAATCTCCTCCGGAGCCATCTGGCCCACGGTGGAAGCGATACCCGTTCCCATCAGGTCCAGCACGTCACCGCCCCAGATAAGGTTCATGAGCGGGATAATCACGAGCCATACCAGGAAGGAGCCGCAGCAGATGATGAAGGAATATTTAAGGCCGATGATATAGCCCAGGCCCAGCACGGCCGCGCCGGTGTTCATCTTCAGGACCAGTTTGGCTTTGTCCGCAAGGGCGGCGCCCCAGCCCATGACCGTGGTGGAGACGGTCTCGGCCCAGGTGCCGAAGGTGGCCACGGCAAAGTCGTACAGCCCGCCGATGAGGCCGGCCGTAATCAGTGTCTTGGCACTGGAGCCGCCGCCTTCACCGCTGATGAGTACCTGCGTGGTGGCAGTTGCCTCCGGGAAGGGGTACTTCCCGTGCATCTCTTTCACAAAGTATTTACGGAACGGAATGAGGAACAGAATGCCCAGCACACCTCCGAGGAGCGAACTCAGGGCCATTTGCCAGAAACTCACCTCAACGCCCAGGATATAGATGGCGGGCAGGGTGAAGATGGCGCCGGCTACCACAGCGCCGCTGCAGCCGCCGATACTCTGGATAATCACGTTCTGGGAAAGCCCCTGCTTGAGGCCCAGGGCGCCGGTAAGGCCCACCGCGATGATGGCGATGGGGATGGCGGCCTCGAACACCTGACCCACCTTGAGGCCCAGGTATGCCGCTGCGGCGCTGAACAAAATGACCATGAGGATGCCCACAGCCACCGAATACGGCGTAGCCTCGGCATATTTCTGTGCGGGATCCAGGATGGGGCGGTACTCTTCACCGGCCTTGAGCTCCCGGTGCGCGTTCTCCGGAAGGGAGAGGGGTTTCTTTTCTTCCATAATACTTTTATTTGTACAAATATAACCTATTTTTCGTACATTTGTATTGGCAATAAATACCTTCTATGGAAAAGATTTTAGACCGTTTTCTGCGCTATGTGAGCGTAGACACCCAAAGTAACGAAGAAAGTGAAACGCAGCCTTCTGCCGCCAAGGAGTGGGACCTCCTCAAAATGCTGAGAGACGAGCTCCAGACCCTTGGCGTGGAAGTAACGCTGGACGAATACGGCTACGTGATGGCCTCCATCCCGTCCAATATCGAGGCCGATGTCCCGGCCGTAGGCTTCATCGCCCATGTAGACACCGCCCCCGACGCCAGCGGCGCTGACGTCAAGCCGCAGATTATCAAGAACTACGACGGCGGCGCCATAGACCTCAAGGGTGTCCCCGGCCTGCAGCTCAAACCGGAGGAATTCCCCGAGATGCTGCACTTTGTGGGCCAGACCCTCATCACCACCGACGGCACCACCCTTCTTGGGGCCGATGACAAGGCCGGCGTGGCCGAAATCATGCAGGCGGTTGAGTACATGGCAGAACACCCCGAGTTCAAGCACGGCCCCGTGAAGATTGGCTTCACCCCCGACGAAGAAATCGGCCGCGGCGTAGTCAAATTCGACGTCAAGAGGTTCGGCGCCCAGTATGCCTACACCATGGACGGCGGAGAAATTGGAGAGCTGGAGTTCGAGAACTTCAACGCCGCCAGTGCCAAGGTCCACATCCAGGGCAGCAACGTGCACCCCGGCAGCGCCAAGGGCAAGATGAGAAACGCCATTCACATTGGCGAGGAGTTCGACGCCCTGCTTCCCGTAGACCAGCGCCCGGAGTACACCGAGGGCTACGAGGGTTTCTTCCACATCATCTCCTTCAAGGGAACGGTGGAGGAAGCGGACTTCGCCTACATCATCCGGGACCACGACCGCGCCAAGTTTGAAAAGAAGAAGGAATTCATCGAGAAAGCCGCCGCTTTCATCAACGGGAAATACGGCGCCGGCACCGTCACCCTCACGGTGAAGGACCAGTACTACAACATGAGAGAGCAGGTGGAGCCCCACTACCACATTATCGAGAAGGCCGTAAAGGCTATGGAAATGGCCGGCGTCAAGCCCAAGATTCAGCCCATCCGCGGCGGAACCGACGGTGCCAACCTCTCCTTCAAGGGCCTTCCCTGCCCCAACATCTTCGCCGGCGGCCTCAACTTCCACGGTAAAATGGAATTCGTACCCCTGGAGAGCATGGAGAAAGCCTACGAGGTCATTTTGAACATCATCTCACTCTTTGTGGCGTGATGTAAAACCGACTAAATATCAACTCATCACAAAAATTCAGTATAATTGACAAAATGGTTGGTGATTGTGACATTTGTGGTTGGTAACGGCTGATGCCTTGTCTGATAATGCCAACCTCGGGCATGGCTTATTTTCTAACGTATTGATATACAGTCAGTTGTAGAACCGCTCATACCCGAACCATATTAATATGCCGACTTCGGGCATGATACACCTCCTAATATGTTGATATACAACCATTTACAAAACCACTCGTGCCCGAGCCCTATTAAAACGCCCCACCCCGGCAAGGCCTCTTTCCTAATGCAGCGTGGCGCTTAAACAGGTGAATACTAAAGGATTAGCACAACTGACGGGTATGCGTTTCATACCCGTCAGTTGTGCTAACATGCTGATTATTGACGGATTAAGCGCCACGACTACCGATGTACGTACATCGGCTTGGCTGGGGAGTTGCGAAAAAGCCCACTGGCACCCCGAAGGTGCAGGTTCAGCCATAAATGGCGCAGGTTCCATTTTAGGGCCGAAACCTGCGCCACCGGAGCAACGCAGAAGGCCGATTCGCGATGCAGGTTCCAACAACATTTTGGAACCTGCACCGCTGACACCCGGAACTTGCGCCGAAAATTACGGCTCGTTCAAATAAATCTCGCACGTATCAAAGTCTATTTCCCAATGCCCATTAGCGGCAGAACGCCACTCATATTTGGCCGACATCTCGTCCCACCATTTCTGAAAGCGAGTTGCGGTTTCGCCCATATCCTTTACAAGTTTCTCGTACAAGGGAGCGTTTTCAACGCTCACAATCTTAGCAAGCTCTGCTAAACCGTTTTTTCTTTCAAAGAGAGCCTGAATCACTTCCCGCTCTTCAGCGGAGACTTTACCTACGAGTGTTTTCATATCGTTCTTTGTTTACTGAATCCAATTTATTCTGCTGAAGAGCCCGCTGCCGGGAAAAGAGCGCCGAAGCAGACGGAGCCTTCGCGGATGAGAAAATCTCAACATTGTCAAGGAGAATGGAGCCGCAGGATGCCTCTGTGCTGGTATAGTTGAAAGAGAGCTTGATCTCGTCACCGAGAAACCGGCTTAAGTCAATGACTTTGACTTCCCAAGAAACATCGTTCGTGAGATCCATAGAATACGGGTACCATTTGTTGTCCTTACTCGAATAGACAGAAAGGGATACTTCCTCGTTCACATTCGTAAAGTACTTTGCATAGGCACTGAAAGAGAGGAATGCCGCAGTACGGTTTTTCAAATCAATGAGTTTGGACACAAGAGAGGTATTTGCCGCACGGTTACTCCCACTTGAATAGGCGTTTGCTTTCGCGCACTGCATGCTGGAATCCCACACCCAAGTGTATGAGCCCTGGGTATTAGCCACAGCGCTGAACGATGAGCCCAAGCCGCCAGCAAACTCCTCGGAAAAATAAACTTCGTAACCGGCGCTCACTCCATAAGTTGATGTAGCCATGTTTTCGGCGGTATAGTGATCCCAACCATAGAAATTCATTCCATTTTTTAGCACGCCCATACCGCTGGTATTCAGCGTTACTTCCGGCTCACTGCTACGTACAACTTCAGTAGTATTATAATAAACGTTCTCCACGAAATAATCGGGCTTAAAATACGTTGTCATATAGGTAGACGAAGGGAAAACACCCAATTCAGTGATGTTCGAGGCGCCAGTTGTCACCTTGACACCTATCTCAAAGAAATGAAGATAATAGCCCTTGCCCGGCTCGGAATACCAGTCGGTTTCGACAGCTTCTGCGTACGGGCGAAGGGAGACGCCCATAGTAGAGAGAGAGAGCTGACGGGGGTCGGACACCAGTCGCTTGCCCTCCTTATCTTCCGCAAATGCATACACACTGACCGTGACATCTCCCGATGGAGACCTCTCCGTGGAGCAATCCACGACAATACTCTCGTCGTCGGAAGCAGGAAGCGCCTTGTCATAAAGAAAATCTTTCCCATCTACACAAACACCTGCAGAGACCAGTGACTCTACGCCTTCGAAATGCAAGGGAAAACGTAAGGCCCAATTGTACTCGTACTCATGGTCTATAGAAGGATGCATTTTATTAATACTAAGGAAATCCACCTCTGTGTCTCCCAGTGTAACCTTCGCCACTTTCTTTGTGGAGAAGGATTCGGTGGAAGAAAATACGGTCCCCTCCTCATTCACCGCATAGGCGCACACATAGTACGTGGTTCCGTGCGAAAGCCCAACGATTTCCATGCCGAACTTCCCCACCCCGGAATTCCCCGGCGCGACGAGTTTTTGGGCCGATGAAGGCGGATTCTCCTCGAACGCAGACGTGGATAGATAAAAGCCCCTTTCAGAAACCACCTGTCCCCCATCCCGGTAGACGGTTCCGGAAAGAATGGCCGATTTTTCCGTTACGGCATCTACCGTCACGTTGCTGACAAAAGGCTTCGAGAAAGAGTACTCATACCTGTACTCAGTACTGCAGGCAGCGGTAAGGATTACCAGAGCTATGTTCATCAAAATGCGTCTCATCTTCCTATCAGTTCAAAAGGGTCAAGATATGGGGTAGGATTGTCTTTCAGCGCATGGTTTCGCACCACGTGCGAAGTAATGCACTGACCGCGGGAAGGCGTGTTCACTTCCAGTGTTCTCTTCCTGTTCATCCAAACGCAGCGCTTGCACTGCCAGGCATCGCAAACCCTGCATATAGGTGCATGGTCCAGCCGATAGAGCTCTTCTAGCGGGATGTATACACCTTCGTCCACGCTGCCGCAGGAATCATCCGGATCCTCCAGGAAGAAACCCGGGCACACGTAGAACCGGCCATCGGGAGCAACGGTCAGATGCCTTACGCCAGCATCGCAGTGAGAGGGCTTATCGAGCATGCCACGGTCTGTGACAAGGCTGATTTGAACGCCATCGGCGTATCGGCCCACATCATTCAGAATCTCCTGAAAATGAGCAACTTGAGCGGTCGTCATCTTCCACTCATCGGTAATGATGACGTTCAGCCGCCGGAACTTTCCCTTCAAGGTGCGGACGGCCTCCGGCAGATTCGGAAGAGAAGCCATGCTGGTTCGAAGAATCACGTTCTTATCGGGATTCCCGGCAAAAGCCGACAAGTCTTCCCCAGCATTCAGTATGGGAATATTCCAAACGAAATCACATGTAATGGACGGAGGGCCGATGATAATATGATTGATCTTATCGAGCTCCTCCAGCATCTCTTTCGCGGGCGGTTCAGCGCACAGGACATTCACGCCCATGGCGTGCGTCTGTGCAAAAAAAACGGCTTTCCGGAGAACCTCCAGTGGCATCTTGTCCCCTCCGGACGGAGGGTCCGGATAGTAGCAGAAAGATGGGGCCGATGCATCCAGCATTATAATAAGATATCGCAGCATGCTCCCTCCCTGTTTCTAAGTTTCTCAATTTCTTCCTTGGTCTCAAGCCTTTCGAGACGGGACCAGTAGTAATTATTGGCCCGGACACGTGCCTTGTGCATGCGGCATATGGCCGTAGAACGGCGGAAAATGGTAGGCTTTGAAGCCGCATCATAGTTCTCTCCCTGGCACCAGGAACAACCGGCTGCCACCTCGCAGTTCTTGCATTCCTCCGGGCTCTGGGTAAGTCTGTCCAGGGTGAGGAACGGGCGCAGTTTGTCCCGGTCAATTCCTTCACGGACATTACCTATAATAATAGGCTTCTTGTTTCTTAACGAGAAGGCGGCAAAACGGGTACACGGATAGAAGTTACCCGCAGCGTCCACCGAAAGCATCATTCCGGCCCCGCACCAGTTCTGATTCTCACGCTCGGGATCCAAGGGGCGGCCAATATCTCCGGTGAAGAACGAGCAAAAGTGGTCCCGGTAGAGCCCACGGTCTATGATTTCATCGGCCAACGCCACCAGTTGCTCTTCAAAAAGGGCATCGTCCCCGTCTTTCCACACGTCCTCAAATACGCAGTTGACATTGACTTCCTTGATGCCAAGGCTATACAGGTGCAGAATACTTTCCTTCACAAAAGGGATATCCGGGCTGCTGATCGTAACCTTGGTTCCCATGTCGGGGAACTGTGAAAGCCAGAGAGGAAGGTTGCGGACGACATCGTCGTAGGAGCCCCGGTTGCTGTTTTTGTATACTCTGTTGAGATCATGTTTAGCGCGGGTGCCGTCGATGGTGATTCCTATTGAGAGGTGACTCTTGTTCTTCTCAATATACTGCTGAACTTTTTTCTCGTGGTAATTGATGCCGTTGGTAGAGAAGCTGAACCGGTATGAATTGAACCAGGGATGATCCAGAAGAAACAACTGCTGCTTGATGTAGTCGCACAGGCGGTCAATCAGGTCAATTTCCAGAAAGGGTTCGCCACCTATAAAGTCAAAGACGACCGAGTCCTCGGAAAACTGCTCCCTGTCTCCAAGAATATAGTCTACGGCAGCCTTGGCGGTCTCAAAACCCATCCTCTCCTTCATGTTCTTACCTACCAGGTAGCAGTACTTGCATGCCAACTGGCAATCCTTGGTGACGATGAAGGTGATGTTCTTGGCCATTCCGCCGCGCCAAGATGTATTTCCTTCCTTGACCTGCATGGCGATTAATTGCTAGATGCTACACAGGCGTTTTTACAAGCTCCATAACATAGGTGATAACAGCTGTTCACGCAAAAAAAGGAGCAGGAGCCTTTGTCGGAGCATCCGCTACTCTGACTCTTTAAACTGTTGGTGCAATAACCTCTGCAAGAGTTGATGCAATAGTCGCTGCAACTGCCGGCACATTCTTGGTAGCACGCAGTGGAACAACTGCTGGAGCAACTGGCATAGCAAGCCTTTGAGCACTCATAGCATCCACGGCTGGACGCATTCGTGCACTCCTCTTTACAGCCATTGGTACACGATCCGCTGCAGCCGCCCGTGCAAGATCCGCCACAGCCACCCGTGCAGGAGTTCTCACAGCCGCCGGTGCAGCTGGTGCATCCGGTCCGGCAGGAACCTTTACATCCGCCTTCGCAGGAATTGCCGCAGCTGCCGGTGCAAACGGAAGAGCACGCACTCACGCAGTCGGAACTACAATCGCTCGTACAACTTCCGACGCACGATCCCGTGCAGCCTTGCGTACACGATTCGTTGCAGTCCAAAACAACAAGTTCTTCCTTGACGCAGGAGGACAAGGGCACCAATCCAGTAATGATGGCGATGGCTGGCAAAGTGGCAGCGCCGAGTCGTTTCAGGAACTCTCTTCTGCCCGATAGCGCGTCATTATCTTTCATTTTACGGCCTATTTATCAACGACTTTCAAATGTATGAAAAATAATTAAACTCTCCAAAAATAATCCCCATCAACCGTTTTTATCAAAACGCTGATATAACGCATTTTACGACTTTTCCTCCAGCCAATTATTCCCGGAGGAAAAGTCGTAAATCACTCACTAAGAAGCAATTAAGAAAAACAAGCCTCGAACCGGGCCCGGATCTCGTCCAGACAGAGATTGTTAATAGAGCCAACATGCGTATGATGGAGCTTTCCTTCAAAATGGAAGGCTCCTTTTTGTACCTTCTTTCCCACTTCACGATACGCATCACGGAACGGAACGCCTTCCTGCACCAGCCGGTTCACTTCCTCTACGCAGAAAGCCTGCTGGTAGAGCGGATTCTCCATGAGGCTGCGGTTCACTTCCATGCCGGGCAGGGCAAAGAGGAGCATGTCCAGGCAACTGTCCAGCTCATCGAAGAGAGGCAGGTACAGTTCCTTGAGCACCTGCATGTCACGCGCATAGCCCGAGGGCAGGTTGCCGGTTACAAGGCGTATATCATTGGGAATACCCTGCAGGCGGTTGCAGTGGGCCCGAACCAGTTCAAACACATCGGGGTTTTTCTTCTGGGGCATGATGCTGGAACCAGTGGTGTAGGCATCGGGCAGTTTCACGAAGCCAAAGTTCTGGCTGGTGAACAGGCAGCAGTCAGTAGCCAGTTTTCCGAGGGTCTCGGCCAGGCTGGCATAGGCAAAGGCCACCTGACGCTCGCATCGGCCCCGGCCCATCTGGGCATAGATGGAGTTGACGGCCAGGGAGCCAAAACCCAGGAGCTCGGTGGTGCGCCTGCGGTCCAGCGGGGCCGATGACCCATAGCCGGCAGCGGACCCCAGCGGGTTGCGGTCGTTCACTTCCCAGGCGGCCTTGAGAAAAACCACGTCGTCGCAAAGGGCTTCGGCGTAAGCGCTGAACCAGAGGCCGAAAGAAGAAGGCATGGCCACCTGAAGATGCGTGTAACCGGGCATGAGGACATCCTTGAGTTCATCGGCCCGGGCAAGGAGAAGATTGAACAGCTGCGACACCTTCTCCAGGGTGCCCTTCAGCCGCGCCCGGGTGAAGAGCTTGATGTCCAGGGCCACCTGGTCGTTGCGGGAGCGGCCTGTGTGAACTTTCTTTCCCAAGGGGCCCAAGCGGGCTTCCACCTCGGAGTGCACATCCTCGCCAGTAATCACGAACTTGCCTTCCAGCGCCTCCTGGTGGAGGGCTTCCAGGGCGGGGCGGAGCAACGCGAAGTCATCGGCCGCAAGAAGGCCCACCTCCTTTAACATGGTGATATGCGCCAGGGTACCCTCAATGTCGTAGGGTGCCAGCAGGAGGTCCAGTTCACGGTCTTTGCCCACGGTGAAGGCGTCTACCTGCGGGGCATTGTCAAATCCTTTATCCCAAATTTTCATAAGCTTCCAGCAGTTTCAGATAGGTCTGCACACCTTTTTCCACTTCTTCTATGAGGATGTATTCGTCGGCCTTGTGCGAAAGCGAAGGATCCCCGGGGCCCAGCTTTACGGTAGGGAACGGGCACAGCGCCTGATTGGACAGGGTGGGAGATGCATAGGTCTCCAGGCCCAGCGTTTCTGCGGCTTTTACCAGCGGATGGTCCGGGCCGATGGAAGAACCGTTCAGGCGGGTAGAGCGGGCTTTCACCTCGCAGTTCACGCTGCGCTGGATGTGCGCCAGGACCTCTGCATTGGGGCCCGTTGTGCGGACGTCCACCACAAAGCGGCAGACATCGGGAATAACGTTGTGCTGGGTTCCGGCGCTGATCTGCGTAACCTGCATGCCACTCTCGCGGAACCATTCGATAACGGGAAGAGCCTCATAAATGGCATTGACGCCGTTGCCCCTTGCGGCATGGCCGGCGACGCCTTTTACGGTGCAGTCCAGCACCATGAGTCCTTTCTCGCTCACGGCCATCCGGAGGTCGGTGGGTTCTCCCACGATGCCGCAGACAAAAGGGCCCGCCTTTTCTTCCATCAGGGGAAGGACGGCGGAAAAGCCATCGGCCCCGCTGTTTTCCTCCTGGGCCGACAGCGAAAGCACCAGCGTATGTCGCCTGGGACGAGCCGCGAGGAATGCATGGGTCAGCGCCACCAGGGAGCCGCCGTCGTCGCTGACGCCCAGCCCGTAGAGCCGTCCGTTTTCCAGGAACGGGGCGAAGGGGTCGCGCGTCCAGCCATCGGCCGGTTTCACGGTATCGATGTGCGCGTCGAGAAGCACGGCGGGGCCGCTTCCTTTGATGCAGAAGAGATTGTTTCCTGCCCGGATGGGGCTGAGGCCATGGCCGCGAAGCCACGCCTCCAGGAAATCGGCCACCTCCTTTTCCCCGCCGCTGGGCGAAGGACGGGCGACCAGCGCTTTGAGAAGCTCTATCATAGGGCTTCTTCCGGATGACGGCCGTAGTAAACCCGGAGCGGGGTTTCCATGAGTTTGATAAAGCCTTTGGCATCTTCGGGGCTCCAGCCCTTCTGGCCTTCGCCGTAGGCGCCCAGCGGGTTGTTCACGAGGTCGTTCGGGGTGTCTGCGCCCGTGCACTCATACCACTTGGGACCCACCGTGAGAATGACGGTGCCGGTTACCTGGCGCTGGGAGCTTTCCAGCATGGCCTCGATGTCCCGCATCACGGGCTCGAGGTACTGGCTCTCATGCAGGAACATGCCGTACCAGGTGGCCACCTGGTCTTTCCAGTACTGCTGCCACTTGCTAAGGGTAAACTTTTCCAGGTATTTGTGGGCGCTCAGGATGAGCATGGGAGCGGCGGCTTCGAAGCCCACGCGTCCCTTGATGCCGATGATGGTGTCACCCACGTGGTTGTCGCGGCCGAGGCCGTATCCGTTTACCAGATTTTCCAGGTACTGGATGCCTTCTACCGGAGAGAAGGCCTTGCCGTTCACGCTGCAGAGTTCACCTTTTTCGAAGCCCAGCTTTATGGTTTCGCTGCCGGTTTTGGTGACGGGCTTGAGGTAGGCTTCTTCCGGGAGACCTTCCCGGCTGTCCAGGATTTCTCCTCCGCAGATGGAGGTGCCCCAGAGGCCAATATTGTAGGAGTATTTGAGTTTGGCAAAATCGGCCTCGAATCCGTGACTGTTCAGGTAGTCCACTTCTTCCTTGCGGGAAAGGGCCTTGTCGCGGGTGAGGGTAATAATCTCTTTCTCAGGGCACAGGATGGCAAAGGTCATGTCAAAGCGGACCTGGTCGTTGCCAGCGCCGGTGGAGCCGTGGGCAATGGCATCGGCCCCGATCTCGTTGGCGTAGCGGGCGATGGCGATGGCCTGGAAGATGCGCTCGCTGGAGACGGAAATGGGGTAGGTCCCATTGCGCAGGACGTTGCCATATACCATGTAACGGATGCTCTTGGAGTAGTATTCCTGCTTTACGTCCAGGGCGACAAAGGCCTTGGCGCCCAGCTTGTAGGCGTTTTCCTCGTTGGCCCCCAGCTGCGCAGGGGTAAACCCGCCGGTATCGGCACAGGCGGCATGGACTTCCCAGCCTTCCCGGCTCAGGTACATTACTGCATAGGAGGTGTCAAGGCCGCCAGAGAAAGCGACGACGACTTTTTTCTTTTCCATTTTGTTTTTGGGCTAGGGTCGAATATCATTCCCGTGCAAAGGCAGTTCTTGTTGCCGCTGCGCTGGAGAACATCAAAATACTGGCAGGTTTCACAGCCTTTCCAGAACTCCTGGTCTGTAGTGAGTTCGGTGAAGGTGACCGGCGTAAAGCCCAGCTCGCTGTTGATTTTCATGACGGCGAGGCTGGTGGTAAGGCCAAAGAGCTTGGCCCCCGGGAATTTTTGCCGGGCCAGGTGGAAGGCGGCCTTCTTGATGGCCATGGCCAGGCCGTGACCGCGGAACTGCGGCTGCACAATGAGGCCGGAGGTGGCCACATAGCGGGAGTGTTCCCAGGATTCTATGTAGCAGAAGCCGGCGAATTCCTCCTTGAACAGGGCAATAACGGCTTTTCCTTCTTCAATTTTGGAACGTACATAGTCATGGCTACGCAAAGCCAGGCCGGTGCCTTTGGCGCGCGAGGCATCGGCAATGGCCTGGACTACGGCGTCTACATACGGAAGGTGCTCCGTTGTAGCCGGGCAGATGGTGAAAGGTTTCATTTGCATCCTTTTGTATAAAATTTGCATAATTCCTACGAATTATACATTGGGATGCAAAGATATACAAAAATATTCGAAAAAACTTAACTTTCTTGGATTTCGAACAAGTTCAGGAAGCCCGTCATCATGAATACCTGGCGGATTTCGCTGTTGATGTCCTTCACAATGACCTTTCCGCCCTTGGCAGCAGCGGCCTTACGGACGGTAAGGAAGATGCGAAGACCCGAACTGGAGATATAGCTGAGTTCCTTGCAGTCCAGCACCAGCGTCTTGTCGGCCTGGTCTACGAGAGGCTGCAGGGCGGCAGAGACTTCCGGAGATACGGCGGTATCAAGACGGCCGTTAAGAACAGCAGTAAGGACATTGTCCTTTTCAATGATTTTTACTTCCATAATTTATTGTAGATTTTTTGACATCGTAAGAATATTCTTTCCGTCCACACGTTCATACTGGACGCTGTCCATGATATTGCGCACCAGGAAAATGCCCAGGCCGCCGATGGGACGGTCTTCCACATCCAGGGTGATATCCACCTCGGGGGCGGCGGTGGGGTCGAAGGCCTTGCCGCTGTCGGAGATGATGAACTTGAGATGGTCTTTGTGAATGATGGCCTCAATGTCCACCAGCCCGTCAGACCCTTCCGGATAGGCGTAGAGGATGACATTGGTGACGGCCTCTTCCAGCGCCAGGTTCAGGCTCAGGGTAAGGGAGGAACTGAGGCCGGCCAGCTGGCCAACCGTCTCCACGAAGTCGGCCAGCTGGGGAATTTGCTGGATGTCGTTGTGGAGGATAAGATGACGTTCTTTCTTTTCCATTGGACTGTCATTCAAATATCGGATGTAGAGCATGGTAAGGTCGTCGCTCTGCGGGGCGGTTCCCACAAAGGACCGGACGGCACCTTCCAGGCGTTCTATTTGCTGGTTAGCAGAAAGGGAATGATCCAGTTCATGCATCATGCGCTCGGTGCCGAACTGGTTGTTGCTCTGGTCCTCGGCCTCATTGAGACCGTCGGTATAGAGGAAGATACCGCTGCCGCAGGCGAGGTCTGTTTCCTGCTCCGTGAAGGACATGGAGGGCATGACGCCCAGCGGCAGGTTGGGAACGACCGGGAGGACGACGGAAGCATCGGCCGACAGGATGACGGGCGCATTATGCCCGGCGTTGCAGTAGCGGAGATGCCCGCTGGCGAGGTCCAGCACGCCGCAGAAGAAGGTGACGAACATGTCGTTGATGTTCATCTCCACCAGGTTCTGGTTCATGTTGGCGACAATGCGCACGGGGCTCTTCTCGTGGCCGGCCACCGTACGGAACAGGCTTCGGGTCACGCTCATCACGAGGGAGGCGGGGACGCCCTTTCCCGACACGTCGCCGATGCAGAAGTACAGGCGCTCGTCCCGGATGAAGAAGTCGTAGAGGTCTCCTCCCACTTCTTTGGCCGATACCAGGGTGGCGTAGATGTCTACGTCGTGCCGGCTCGGAAACGGCGGGAATGTCTTGGGAAGCATGGACTCCTGGATTCCGCTCGCGACGTGCAGTTCGCTCTCGATACGGCCCTTCTTTTCCTGGACCGCCAGGAGCTTCCGCTGATTGAAGATGGTGTAGAGCAGAATGACAAGGAGAAGCATGAGGCCCAGAAGCTCCAGGCCCAGCATCCGCCGGTTCAGGTGGCGGATTTCACTGAAAATCTCGTCCTCGGGGATGCTGATGGACATGGACCAGCCGGTCTTATTCATCCTGTCATAGAAGATATAGTAATCTTCTCCCTGGATATGCACCCGGCGGCTGCCTTCCTTTCCGGCCAGGATGTCCTGGTTGACGGCGTCAAAGGCGGAGGCTTTATCCATGTCGCGGGAAAGATCCAGGATGCTCTTCCGGTACATGGATTCGTAGGGCGGGCTGGTGGCCATGATGTTGCCGCTCTGGCTGATGAGCATCTTGAGGGCTCCGGGATAGTCGTCCACCGAGGCAAGGCGGTCCGACACCCAGTTCATTGCAACGTCGGCGGTAATGACGGCGGCCAGTTTTCCCGTGTGGTCCCGCACGGGGACGGAATAGGTGATCATGAGCCGGTTTCCGCCGCCTTCATCGTAGTAGGGCTCCGACCAGTAACCGGCATCTCCGGCTTCCAGGGCACCTTTGAACCATTCATGTTCCAGGTAGTTGTATTCTTCCGTTCCCAGCTGGGCGCTCCTGATGGTATCTCCGTCCCGGTAGGCATAGGGGGCGAAGAGGCGCCCGGACTTGGAGGGGTTATAATTCTCCACGAGGGCGATGGCCGATCCATAGACGATCGGGTTATCCAGCACCACGCCGCGGGTGATGGACCACAGGCTGTCGGGAACGGGTACCAGAGCGCGTGCGCTCCAGATATTGTTACGGACGGCACTCTCCACCAGTTCCACAACGCGGACAAAATCCTGCTCCACCCGGTCGATATTGTCCTGCGCACGACGGTAGGAACTCCTCGTGACCATTTCGCGCATGCGGCTGTACTGCAGCATCGAGGTCAGGAAGAGCAGGCCTACGGCCGTCAGGACAACCGCGGCACCTTGCAGGGCTGCGACCAGGTTATGATTGTTCTTGATGGAGCGCATAAGAAGCTAGATGATCCCCTTGAGCACGGCGCGGAATTCGGGCATGGGACAGCGGGTGTCGCGTTCCACGATGAGGGTCTTGAGACCGGCAAAAGGTTTGATTTCCTCTTCCACGTCCTTCAGGCTGCGGTCTGTTCCGAAATAGACGGGGACAAACTCCTCCCAGAAGCGAATGGCAAGGCTCTTGGGCATGTGGAAGGTTTCCTGGATGAAGGCCTCGCCGCTGAGGCAGGTGCAAAGGTAGACCATGGCTACGTCAAAGAGATGGTTGCCGTAGCAGAAGTCTCCGAGGTCTATGAAATAGCGCTTGTCTCCCACAAAGATGGCGTTGGAGTACTGGAGGTCTCCGTGGATGGCGGTATCTTCGTCGGGGACATCTGCGATGAACTTACCCAGGGCATCTTTCTCTGCCTTGGTGAAGAAGGGATTCTGTTCCAGGAGGCGGTAGTAACGGTCTTTTACGTTCTCGAACTGGGTGGTGTCCACTTTCACTTTATGAAGGTCCAGGCACATCCTGGCAAAATCTGCGGCGAACTCACCCACTCTCTCCGGCTCGTCTGCCGTGGCGCGGGAATAGGACTTTTTGCCCACGATGCGGTGGAAGCGGATGCCATACCTGCCATCTTCCGTCACCACATATTCTCCGGGTTCGGGCGTGGGGATGCCCAGGTCGTATACTTTCTGGGCCAGATGCATCTCGTCCAGGGGCTGCTGGATTTTTCCGGGGAAATAGAGTTTGAGCATCACGCTGGGGTCACTGATGCAGTCGAAGCTTTCTCCGTTGGCGCCGCCACCGGAAAGGACGTAGTCCGAGAGGGATATTTGTTTGGCTTGTTCCATAGTCTATTGGTTCATGAAGGGAAGGTCCTGCACCTGTTCCAGGAGCATCTCGGCCATCATTTCGTTGGAGGGAGATTCTCCGTTGAGGGCGTCAAAAAGTTTGGTGATGTCTCGTTTGCCACCTCCGTTTTTCACAATGGCCGCGATGCAGAGGTCCTGCGGGCCCAGGGAAGAGGAGATGATGTCGAGGTCCGTGAGGCCAATCTGGTAGCAGGCTATCTGGTAGCCGCCCTCGCGGTATTTCTTGATGAGGTTGTCTATGTCACCGAGGGTTTTGCAGCCCATGGCCTTGAACACGGCCAGGTAAGGCATGAGGCTCACTTCCTGGATCTCGGCCTGGTTCACGGCGGCGATGCGCTTGTTGAGCTTGTCAAAGGGCTTGAGCTGCAGGTAGCTGCGGAAGGTGTCGCCGTCCAGCTGGACCTCGTCCAGGTTGCCGGATGCCACAAGGGCCTGTACGCGGCGGCGGTAGTCGGTGAGGTCGCTGCGGATCTGGCTGAACTGCTCGTCCACCAGCTCCAGCATGCCGGCCAGGCGGGAAAGGTTGCGAAGGTACTCCTTGGGTACCTCCACGCCCGATTTGTAGCCGGTGTCGTGGTTCATGTTGGCCCAGGCGTGCTGCAGTACCGTTCTCATCTGAATCTCGAACCGGTACGGGAAGCCCTCCGTGCGGCAGATATAGTGCAGGGACATGTAGCCGAAGCTGTCAATCTCATGAGCCTTTCGCTTGTCCACGGAATTCTCCCAGTCTATCTCGAAAAGGCGGTCTACGGCCGATGCCACCTTGTCCACGTCATCTATATAAAATGTAATGACGCGAACGCCGACGATGTCGGTGATGTCCCCGAGCGAAGCATACTTGGAGCCCTTGAGTTCCAGTTTTCCGGCGAGGGAGCCTTCCGTCTTGACGCGGCCTTCGATGGAAGCCACAATGAGACCCACCTCTTCGAAGACTTCCTTGAGAAGGGACAGTACCTGATTCTTAACCTGCTCGAACTGGGGCAGGTGTTCCCGATACTCCTCCAGGATGGCTTCGCAGTGGGGATCCAGTTGATATTTTTTGGCAGACATAGCGTGTTATCAATTCCTATTTCGCAAAAGTACGAAAGTTTTTTTGATAAAAAAACACTCTTCCCCTTGCGGATTCGGAAAAAAGTCGTACATTTGCAGTCCCGTTCGCGGGACTCATTGAGATATGGTGTAATGGTAGCACTACAGATTCTGGCTCTGTCAGTGAGGGTTCGAATCCTTCTATCTCAACACATTTTGGCGGGGTAGCTCAGCTGGTTAGAGCGTCGGATTCATAATCCGGAGGTCGTGGGATCGTGACCCACTCCCGCTACCACACCATACTTAAACTTCATTATACCTGCCCCGGCGCTATACTTAGCGGCGGTTTTTTTGTGCCCTTTTTGCGGGCGGGGGCAGGCGGCGCAGGTTCCGGGATAAACGGGCGCAGGTTCAGAGGCAGGCGGTGCAGGTTCCAAAACAGGGGCGGAACCTGCGACGCGAATCGGCCTTCTACGTTACTCTAGCGGTGCAGGTTTCGGCCCTAAAACGGAACCTGCACCATTTAAGGCTGAACCTACCGGTGACCGCTACGTGCGGCCAGAAGTGAAGAAGTAATTCTCGCTCCGGCGTAAATCGCTAATATTCAACGTTTTAAAATTTTCTCTTTAGGTCAATCGGCCTAAAGAGAAAATTCTAAGTTATTGAAATACAGGAGATTATCAAAAAGCGAGGCACAATTTTTTGACAAAAAGCGGTTTTTCGTTTATCTTTGTGAGGATAAACTCAAACAAAACTATGTTAATCGCTTTGAAACTCCTCGGCTCCATCGCCCTGCTCATTTACGGCATGAAGGTGATGAGCGAGGCGCTCCAGAAAATGGCGGGTCCCCAGCTGCGACACCTCCTGGGAGCCATGACCACCAACCGGTTCTCCGGCGTCCTCACCGGTGCCCTCGTAACCGTAGCCGTCCAGTCCTCCGCCGCAACCACCGTCATGACGGTATCCTTCGTGAATGCAGCGCTGCTCACCCTGGGCCAGGCCATCTCCATCATCATGGGCGCCAACATCGGCACCACCATGAGCGCCTGGATCATGTCGGCCGGTTTCTCCTTCAACATTACCAACGTGGTATGGCCCGCTTTCCTTGTGGGTATCATCCTCATCCAGCTGGGAAAACACCGCTACATCGGAGACTTCCTCTTCGGCCTGTCGTTCCTCCTTTTCGCCCTGGGCATGCTCAAGCAGGCTGGAACGGACCTGGACCTCGCCAGCAATCCGGCCGTGGTAGATTTCTTCGCCAGCTTCAAGACAAACTACGGAACCATCCTGCTGTTCCTCCTCATCGGAACCATCCTCACGGCCATTGTCCAGAGCTCGGCCGCCCTCATGGCCATCACCATGGTGCTGTGCTCTACGGGAGCCATCACCATCTTCCAGGGTATCGCCCTGGTGATGGGTGAGAACATCGGCACCACCGTCACCGCCAACCTGGCCGCCCTCAGCGCCAACACGCAGGCCCGCCGTACGGCCATGGCCCACATGCTGTTCAACGTCTTCGGCGTGTGCTGGGTGCTCATCTTCTTCTTCCCCTTCGTGAGAATGGTGTGCGGCATCGTGGGCCTGGACTCCGAAGCCCCCGAGCAGAGCCCCACCCAGCTCTCCTTTGCCCTGGCTACCTTCCACACCTTCTTCAACGTAATCAACACCGCCATCCTCATCTGGTTCATCCCCCAGATTGAAAAGTTCGTGTGTTTTATCATCAAGCCAAGGAAAGTGGAAGAAGAGGACGAATTCCGCCTGCAGTATATCCGTGGCGGTCTCATGAAAACCCCCGAAATCTCCGTGCTGCAGGCCCAGAAGGAAATTGTTCTCTTTGGCCAGAAGATGCAGTATATGTATGATCTCGTAAGGGAGTTGTACAAGAGCAGCGACGAAGAATTCCCCAAACTGTTTGACCGTATCGAAAAGTACGAAGACCTGTCCGACCGCATGGAGGCCGAGATTGGCCGCTATCTCGGTGAAGTGGGTCAGGCGCACCTCTCCGACGAAACCAAGGAAGAAATCCGCTCCATGCTGCGCCAGATCGGTGAACTCGAGAGCGTGGGCGACAGCTTCTTCAACCTGGCCCGCATCCTTAAGCGCAAGCGCGACAACAAGGTAGAGTTTGATGAGAAGCAGCTGAAGGGCGGCACCGAGATGGTACAGCTCCTGGAAGAGGCCCTCACCCAGATGAACCTGGTGCTCTCCAGCCCGCGCGGGACGGTGGGGCTTGGCAAGTCGGCCTACATCGAAGCCTGCATCAACGAGTGCCGCAACCGCCTCAAGAAGGAGAATATCGACGCCCTGGACAAGCATATCTACGGCTACGACAACGGCACCGTATTCACAGACCTCATCAGCGAGTGCGAGCGCACCGGAGACTACGTGATCAACGTAGTGGAAGCCCGCGTGGGAGAATCGCACGACAAATAGGTCTCTACGCAAAAATAGACACAATCTGCGGATTCTGCGACTTTCTCTGTTGCGGAATCCGCTAGTTTTGTAGCGACACATAACAGTAACACGCACATGAGATTCAAGCACATCGTCATTCTGGTGCTGGTTCAGCTGGCCTGCTGCTGCGGCAAGGAGCCGCAGGGATACATCATACCTCCGCCCCAAAAACCGTCTTCCGGGCAATCCGGCAGCGGCACGGGAACCGGAGAAAGCGGCGGCACCGAGACGCCTCCGCCCACGCAGCCCAAGGAAGGCTTCATCGTGGTGGGGTACGCCACATACTGGGACAAGACCCTCCCGGACCCGACGTACCTGACGCATATCAATTACTCGTTCGCCCATATCAAGAGCGACTTCGAAACCCTGGACATCAAGACCGAGAGCCGTCTTTCGCAGATTGCCGGGCTCAAGAGGGTGAAGCCCACCCTCAAGGTGATGCTGTCCGTAGGCGGCTGGGGCGCCGGCAATTTCAGCGAGATGGCGGCCGATGCGGGGCACCGCAAAAAGTTCTGCCAGAACTGCTCGTCGGCCGTCCGCAAATACAACCTGGACGGCATTGACCTGGACTGGGAATACCCCACCAGTTCATCGGCCGGCATTTCCTCCTCCCCCGCCGACAAGGGGAACTTCACCCTCCTTCTGAAGGACCTCCGCGAGGTACTGGGGGCCGACAAGCTCATTACCATGGCATCGGCCTCCAACGCCGACTACATTGACTGGGCCACCGCCCTTCCCTACCTGGACTGGGTGAACATCATGACCTACGACATGGGAAAGCCCCCGTATCACAACGGCGCGCTCTACCCCTCTTCCATGACAAAAAGCGGAGACTCCCACAACTGCGACGGTTCCGTGAAACGGCACTTCGGCAAGGGCGTTCCCTACGACAAGATTGTGATGGGCATTCCCTTCTTCGGGCACAACGGAGACAAGGAAGTGGACTTCAACGAGATTGTCTTCGACGGATATGAGAAGAAGTGGGACGACGTTGCCAAGGTCCCTTACCTCACGAAAAACGGCCAGATGGTGCTCACCTACGACGACGCCCTGTCGGTGGAACTCAAGGCACAGTATATAAAGGACAAGGACCTTCGCGGCGCCATGTACTGGAACATTGAGGCCGATGACGCCAACTGGTCGCTTTCCAAGGCCATAGCCGGCGTGCTCCTGGACTGGAAAGACCCTTCGGCCCCCCAAGAAGAAGCGTTTCTCGCCACCAACTCCTATGTCCAGAAATACATGGAGGAAGTGAACTACCCCTGCACCAATAACCCGGACACCGACAAGGAATACAGCTATTCCAGCGTCATCGGCTATCCCGGCGGCGGTCCCAGCGAGAACGACGTCGAGATTCCGCCCACCTATACCATAACCTGGACACCCGCTTCCGGCAGCCAGACCCTTCGCGTCTACGAAGGCGACTGGAGCCGGGAGTACTCCCTCTCCGGCGGCGTGGGCAGGCAGGACATCACCAACCTGGTTCCCGGCGTCACGTACAAGTGGCAGGTAACCGCCGGCGGCAGTATCGTAGAGAGCGGCCAGTTTGAGACCCGCGGCCTGCTGCATCAGGTGTACTTTGCGCCCAACGTGCGCAACGGCCGCGACCTTGGCGGCTACAAGGGCCTGGGCGGAAAGACCGTCGTGTACCGCAAGCTCTACCGCGGCGGCGCCATCCACGGCTCCCGCACCAGCAGTGCCGGCAAGAAGGAAATGCTGGCCGAGGGCATCCGGGCCGAGGTAGACCTCCGGGAAGCCTCCGACGTACCCTCCAGCTCACCGCTCGGCAGCAGCGTCGCCTTCTATGCTCCGGGATTTGACAGCGGCTACAACCACATGGTGCGGGATAACCCCGACAAAGTGAGGGACACCTTCTCCTGGGTGGTAGCCCGTCTCCGGGAAGGGAAGCCCGTCTACTTCCACTGCGCCGCCGGACGCGACCGCACCGCCACCCTTGCCATCCTCCTGGAAGGGGCCCTGGGTGTAAGCGAGAGCGACATGGCCAAGGATTACGAGCTCACCTATTTCTCGCCCACGGACTGGGGCATGTCTTCCATCAAGGACGACAACGGGAAAGTCATCGGCTACGAGTACAAGCATGTGCGCACCACCTACAGCTTCAAGTCGGTGCGAAAGACCATCTTCGAGAAAACCGACACCGGTACCTATCAGGAGCGCATTGTGAAATACCTTCTCCAGATTGGCGTGCCGCAGAAGGATATCGACGACCTCCGCAGCATCATGCTCAAATAATTCGTATCTTTGCAGCGTGAAAAGGATGCTGCTTATCGTTAACCCGCATTCGGGAGGAAAAAGAAAACGCGAGTGGCTGAAGGTTCTTCATACGTTCCTTCAGCCCTCTTATTCTGTTGCATACACGGAGCGCCCCGGCCATGCGACGGAGCTGGCCCGGGAGGCCGATGCCGACGTCGTGGTGGCTATGGGAGGAGACGGCACCGTGAACGAAGTGGCCCGCGGGCTCATGGGTACCGACAAGGCACTGGGCATCATCCCCTGCGGAAGCGGCAACGGCCTGGCCCTGCATCTGGGCATCCCGCCCCTGCCCATTCAGGTAATCAACACCCTCAACAGCGGCGTCATCACGCACATGGATTGCGGCAGCGTGAACGGGAAGCCGTTCTTCTGCACGGCCGGCATGGGACTCGATGCCGACGTAGCCTGGCGCTTCGCCGCCTCTACCCGCCGCGGGCTCATCACCTATATTGTGCTGGCCTGGCAGCTCTGGAAGCACTTCCGCCCCCAGCAGTACACCATAGACATTGACGGAACCGTCATTACAACACCGGCCGTGCTCGTAACGGTCGGGAACGCCAACCAGTGGGGGAACCAGGCCCGCATCGCAGACCTTGCCTCGGTACAGGACGGGCTCCTGAACTTGGTGATCGTAAAACCGTTCCGTACCCGCGAGATTCCCGTTCTGGCCGCCAAACTCATGGACGGGCGCGCCCATACCAGCCACCACGTCCAGACCCTCACGGGGCGCCACATTTCCATCGACCGCGAGAAGCCCGGCCCTATCCACTATGACGGAGACCCCATTGAGGCCGGAACGCACATAGAAATGGAAATCGTTCCCGGGGCGCTCAAAGTTCTGGTTCCCAAACACCACAGTATATAGGGGGCCGACTTTGCATCGGCCGCCTTGCCATCGGCCATCGACGCCAAATCGCGCATTTTCGTCGATTTTGTCCGATTTCACACAACGGCCGACGCCAAATCGCGCATTTTCGCCGATTTTGTCCGATTTCGGGAACGGCGGGAACCGGGCTGGCATCATTTATGCGAAAAAAGGCGTAATTTTGCAGTTATGAAACGTCTCATTCCCATTTTGGCGGGGTGCTTTGCGGCCCTTTCGGTGCAGGCACAGTCCACTTTGCAGCAATACATCAGTCAGGCGGCCGGCGAAGGCGCCCTTGCGGGCACGCCGGTGAGCATCATGGTGCGGGACATGGCCGGAAACGTGATGGCATCCCATAGCCCCGACACGCGGCTTACGCCCGCTTCCAACACCAAACTGATCACGACGGGCTGCGCCCTGCACGCCTTTGGACCAGATTACCGTTTCAAGACCGGCCTGGGCTACTCCGGCTGCATTGAAAACGGGACGCTGGAAGGGGACCTCTACATTGTGGGCGGGGGAGATCCCACCATCGGCTCGGCCGACTCCGTTGCCTACAGGCCCGAAGCCCTGTTCTGGAAGTGGAAGACCCTCCTCCGGCAGGCCGGCATCGAGCGCATCCACGGGCGCATCATTGGCGACGGAAGTGCCTACGAAGGGCACCTGGAGCATGCCTCCTGGAACTACGACGACGTGGGCACCTACTATGCCGCCGGCTCCAACGCCCTGTGCTTCTATGAAAACGCCATCGACTACGACGTAGCGGCCGGTCCCGAGGCCGGAAGCCCCGTCCAGTTCACGCAAGTCTACCCCGAGACGCCCTGGATGAGCACGCTCAACTACGGCGTCACCGGCCCCCGGGGAACGGGCAACAGCCTGTACCTGTACACCACGGACCTGGCGCCCTATGCCCAGCTCAGAGGCACTTTCGCCCTGGGCCGCCGCCCCAAGACCGAACATTTTGCCAACAAATACGGAGACCTTACCTGCGCCTACTATTTCTGGAAAAACCTGAAGGAAACCGGGTGGGAAGTAACCGGCGGCTATGCCCGCGTAAACCGCAGCGGCCATATTTCCGGGGCAGACGAATCCCGTGAAGAGCCTGCCGCAAAACCCGTACTGATGGGCTCCACGGAGTCTCCTAAAATCAGTGACATCGCCCGGCTCACCAATTGGCGCAGCGACAACTTCTACGCAGAATCCTTCCTGCGCGCCATGGGAGAAGCCGCCACCCGCAGTGCCTGCTATGACAGCTGCCGGGTGGCCATCTACGACGTCCTGGAAGACCTGGGCCTGTCTACCGGCAGCATCCAGCTGGCCGACGGAAGCGGGCTTTCACGCAACAACTACATATCGGCCCGCTGGATGACGGACTATCTCCTGGCCATGCGGAAGAGCCCCGCCTTCGGTGCCTTCCTCTCCTCCCTTCCCGCGCCCGGAGAAGGAACCCTCAGCGTGGCCAGGCTGTCCCGGAAGGGAGAGCGCGTGCGCATGAAAAGCGGCAGCATGGACGGCGTACTGTGCTACTCCGGCTACATCCTCGGGCCGGACGGAGCCCCGCGCTACTGCTTTTCCCTCCTCACCAACAACGCCATAGCGCCCGTGGGCAAAGTACGAACCGCCCTCATGGGTATTGTTGAATTTTTGCTATCTTTGTAGGTTCTATGAGAAAAGTTATCTGCATACTGATGCTGGCCCTTATGGCGCTCTCCTGCAAGGTGACACGCCAGTTCCAGGATGCCGCCGCCGAACTGTTCCGCGGAGAGGTGGTGGCCAAGGTGGGCAACCACAAACTGTACCGCAGCCAGCTGCAGGATTATATTCCCGCCGGGGTGAGCTCCGAGGACAGCGCCAGCCTGGCCCGCCAGTGGATCAATGCCTGGGCGGAGGACCTTCTTCTCCTGGACATGGCCGAAGAACAGCTCTCCGACGCCGACAAGGACGTGAACAAGGAGCTGGAAGAGTACCGCCGCACCCTGCTCAAATACCGTTACGAACAGCTCTACATCAACCAGCGCCTGGACACCCTCATCACCGATGAGGAAGTGGAGCAGTACTACCTCTCAAACCCCGAGCGCTTCCGCCTGGAGCGTCCCCTTCTGAAAGCCCGCTACATGGTTATTCCGGCCGAGGCCCGCAGCCTGAAGACGCTCATGAAAAAGATGTCCTCCGAGGACGAGATGGAAGTGATGGAGGCCGACAGCCTGGGCGCCTACGCCGCCATCAAGTATGCCAATGCCGCCGATACCTGGATGGACGCCATTACCCTGGCCCAGGAGATGGGAACCGACTACCGGAGCCTGCTCTCCTCCATCAAGAACCATTTTGCCCAGATTGAAGACATGGGCGGCAGCATCCTCCGCATCGCCTATATCGCAGACATGGTGCCCGAGGGAAAGCCCGCCCCGCTGGAATACGTGAACGAGCGCATCCGCGACATCATCCTCAGCAGCCGCCGGCACAAGCTGGAAACAGAACTGGAGCAGAATTTGCTGGAAGATGCCAGCCGCAACCAAAAATTTGTAATTTACTAGTCTATGAAGCATATCATCCTTACCACCGCAGCCCTTCTCACCTGCCTGGGCCTGAACGCCCAGAAATACAAAAACGGCGTCGCCGACAAGACGGTAGCCGTGCTGGGAGGAGAAACCATCCTGATCTCCGACCTGGAGAGCGAGGTGCAGCAGATGCGCATGAACGGCGCCTCCAGCGACCGGGACATCCGCTGTGAACTGCTGGAGAACATGATGGAGGCCAAACTGTTCCTGATGCAGGCCCGCGTGGACTCCCTCACCGTCAACACCGAGATGGTCCAGAGCAACCTCACCCAGCGCCTGGACTGGTTCCGCACCCAGCTGGGAGGAGACGAGGAAGTGGAGAAATACTTTGGAAAGCCCCTGTACAAGCTGCGCCAGGAGTGGGAGAAAGTGCTGGAGGAGCAGAGCCTCACCGAGCAGGAGCGCTATGAGATTGCTTCCAAGATTGCCGAGGTCACGCCCTACGACGTCCAGCAGTACATTGACTCCACCGAACCCGAAGACCTTCCCATGGTGCCCGTAAAATACCAGCTGAGCCAGATTTGCGTCTACCCGGACCGCGAAGCGGCCGCCATGGCCGTAAAGGAGAAACTCCTGAGCCTGCGGGAACGCATCATGAACGGCGAGAAATTCGCCACCCTGGCCCGCATCTATTCCGAGGACCCCGGCAGCGCCCGCCGCGGCGGTGAACTGGGCATGGCCTCCAAGTCCATCTTCTGGCCGGCCTTCTCCGATGCCGCCATGGCCCTGAGGCCCGGAACCATCTCCCAGATAGTGGAAACCCCCGACGGATTCCACATCATCGAGGTCATCGAGAAGAAAGGAGACATGTTCAACGCCCGCCACATCCTCATCAAACCCCAGTACACCAACGAGGACCGCGAAAAGGCCTTCGCCCGGCTGGACAGCCTGAAAACCCGCATCCAGGACAAGGAAATGACCTTTGAACTGGCCGCCCGCTTCTTCTCCGAAGACCCGGCCACCCGCACCAACGGAGGACAGATGGCCGACCCTTCCACCGGCTCCTCCTACTTTGACATTGACCAGCTCAAACCGGCCGACTACGCCGCCATCAAGGACCTCAAGGTGGGTGAGATTTCCGAGCCCGTGGAATCCCAGGACAACGAAGGCTACCAGCAGGGCCGCTCCGGCAACCTGGTTTACAAGATTATCCGCGTGGACAAGATTATCCCGGCCCACACCGCCACCTTCGAGAACGACTACACCCAGATTCTGGAGAAAGTGCAGCAGAACAAACAGATGGAGGCCGTCAACAAATTCCTGGAAGAGAAGATCAAATCTACCTACATTGTCATTGACCCGCTGTTCTCGGAGTGTGAATTCTCCCGCGAAGCCTGGAACAAGAGAAAATAGTGCGAAAATACTTCTCCCATAAGATTTCGGCGCTGCTGCTGTCCCTGACAGCTGCGGCGTTGCCTTTGAAGGCCCAGGCACCCGATTCCAGCAAAGTGCGGCTCATCAGTGCCCAGAGCGCCCAGCTGCTGGAGAAGGACGGCCAGAACTACCGCAAGGTGGTGGGCCCCGCCAAGTTTTTCCACAACAAGACCTACCTCCTCTGCGACACGGCCCTCTGGAACGTGAGCACCAACATCATCGATGCCGTGGGCCACGTGAGCATTATCCAGGACCAGACCCGGCTCACCAGCGAAACCCTGCAGTATGTCGTGGACGAGGACATGGCCAAGTTCCGCGGCTCGCTGGTGCAGCTGGAAGACAAGGAGAACAACACGCTGCGCACCCGCTACCTGGACTACAACACCAAGGACTCCGTAGCCATTTTCCAGAATGGCGCGGCCATGCGTGACAAGGACGGACAGGTAATCGAGAGCCTCTACGGCACCTACGACTCCAAGGCACACCTGTTCGTGTTCAACGACCAGGTGAACATGTACATGGACACCACGTTCGTGAAAACCTCCCGCCTGGAATACCGCAGCGACCTTTCCACCGCCTACTTCGGCTACGCCACCGACATGTGGCAGGACGACAAGATGCTCAGCGCCAACGACGGCTGGTACGACCGCAGCCGGGAGCTGTTCATGTTCCGCGAAAACGTCCACCTGCTCACGGAAAACCAGGAAACCTGGTCGGATTCCCTGTACTACCACCGCGCCGCAGGAGACGTTGAAATGCTGGGCCACGTGGAGCTGATGGACACCACCCGCAACGTCTACGCCCTGGCCGGCCGCTTCGAGTATGCCGACTCCCTTAAGCAGCTGCGCATGACCCGGGAGCCCGCCATCATGTCCATCGACGAGAAAAATGAAAAGCGGGACACCCTCTACATTGGCGCCGACGTACTGCTGTACCGCAGCATCAAGAAATGCGACATCCCCGCCGACTGGACCAAAACCGCCGAAAAACGGCTGGCCGACATCTCCGGAGACCCTGTGATGGAATACCGCAGGAAGGCCGCCGAAGAAGCCCGCAAGGCGGCCGAAGAAGCCGCCAAGAATGACCCCAACCGCCCGCCGGAGCCCAAGGCAGACGCCAAGGCCGATGCCAAAAAAACCGGAGGGCCCAGGGCCGATGTCCCCGCGTCGGCCGATACCACCGTGAAAGCCCCAGCCGATACAACTCCGGCAGCCCCCGACACCTCCAAGATTGCTTTCCTCTGGGGTTCAAAGCGCGTACGGCTGTTCCGCCGGGACCTCCAGATGGCCGGCGACTCCCTCACCTACACAGACCTGGATTCCCTGGTGCGTCTGTATCAGGACCCCATCTTCTACAACGAAGGCAACCGGCAGTACGCCGCGGACAGCATTTACATGGTCATCAAGGGCAAGCAGCTCCAGAAAGCCCATCTCCTGTCCAACGCCTTCATCACCATCCAGGAAGACCCGCACAGCTACGACCAGATCCGCGGTGCCGAGATGGTCGCCTATTTTGACTCCACCAGCGCCCTCACCCGCTTTGACGCCCTGGGCGGTGCCGCCTCCCTGTTCTACCTGGAGGAAAAAGACGCCCTGGCCACAGTGAACAAGGTGGAAACCAAGATGATCTACGCCACGTTCAAGGACGGAGAGATTGAGCGCATGTACTATTACGACAATCCCAAGAACGACGGCTATCCCACTGTACAGCTGCCGCAGGACGACAAGCAGCTCAAGGGCTTCCGCTGGGAGCCGGAGCGCCGCCCGGCCTCCCCGCTGGACGTAACCACCCTGGTACCCCGCCCCAGCGAACGCACGTCCTACCTGGCCCGGCCGCATACGGAGTTCCGCCAGACCAACGACTACTTCCCCGGCTATATCAGGAAAGTATACCGTGACATTGCCATCCGGGACTCCCTGGCGGTAGTACGCCAGCGGGAAGAACAGCGCCGGAAGGAGATGGAAGCGGTCCTGGCCCCGAAAGACACGGTGGCACAGGCCTCCCCGGACAGCCTTGCCATATCCGACAGCACGGCCGTAGCACCGGCCCTGCCGGACAGCCTTGCCACAGCACCCGCCGCCCTGCCCGATTCCCTTGCAGCCACGCCTGCCACAGTCCCGGCCGACTCGCTGGTCCAGGAAAAGCCGCTCACCCGCGCCCAGCAGAAGGCGCTGGAGAGAGAGAAGAAGAAAGCCGAGCGGGAACGCATCCAAGCCGAGAAACAGGCCGCGCGCGAAGCAAAGTGGGCCGAGGAAGACCGCATTTACCAGGAAAAACAGGCCGCCAAGAAGCAGAAGAAACTGGAAAAGGAGCGGGCCCGCAAGCTGAAGGCGCTGCGGAAACTGGAAAGGAAAGCGCAGAAAGAGCGCGCCCTGTTTGAGAAGTATCTCCAGCGGGAAAGGGAAAGAGCACAGAAAAAGAATAAAACCAAACAATAAGCTTATGAAAAAAACCGTACTTGTTTCCGGCGGTGCCGGATTTATCGGCAGCCACGTAACCGTGGAACTGATTGAAGCCGGCTACGACGTAGTGGTGGCCGATAACTTCTCCAACTGCGACCGCACCTGTTTTGAAGGTGTCGAGAAGATTACCGGACGCACCCTGCCGCTTGAGGTGGTGGATTTCTGCGATGCAGCAGCCGTGAAGGCCCTGTTCGCCAAATATCCCATTGACGCCGTCATCCACTTTGCCGCCTTCAAGGCCGTGGGTGAGTCGGTGGAAAAGCCCCTCATGTACTACAGGAACAACCTGATGAGTTTTATCAACGTGCTGGAAACGGCCCAGGAGAAAGGCGGATGCAATGTGCTGTTCTCTTCATCGGCCACTGTCTACGGAGAGCCCGACGCCGTGCCCGTAACCGAGGACACGCCCCGCAAGCCGGCCACCTCTCCCTACGGCAACACCAAGACCATGTGCGAAGATATCCTCCGGGATGCCGTCAAGGCCTCCAAGGGCGTCCTGAAAGGCATACTCCTCCGCTACTTCAACCCCATCGGCGCACATCCCAGCGCCCTCATCGGAGAACTCCCCCGCGGCGTTCCCAACAACCTGGTACCGTTCATCACCCAGACGGCCATTGGAAAACGCGAATGCCTGAGCATCTTCGGAAACGACTATCCCACGCCCGACGGCACCTGCCAGCGCGACTTCATTGACATTGTAGACCTGGCCAAGGCCCATGTCTATGCCGTCACCCGCATGATCGAGGGCAAGATGAAGGAAGACGTGGAAGTGTTCAACGTGGGTACCGGCCGTCCGCTGAGCGTGATGGAACTGGTGAACGCCTTCGAGAAGGTGAACGGCGTAAAGGTGAACTACAAAATGGCTCCCCGCCGCGCCGGCGACATCACCGCCATCTGGGCCGATCCCACCAAGGCCAACACGCAGATGGGCTGGAAAGCGACCCGCACCATCGAGGAAACCCTCAAGGCCGCCTGGGCCTGGGAGTGTCACCTGGCCGGGAAATAAGAGCGGAAAGCGGCGCGGTAACTGGCGCCTACCGGTAAGATAACATCACCGTCCAGGACGGCAGTGGTTGCGCTCGAAGCACGGACGCGGTCCAGTGCCACGATATAGGAACGGTGAATACGGATAAAACGGCTGGACGGGAGCTCCTGTTCCAGCCGTTTGAGGCTGTAGAGCACAACGAGGGGTTCTTCCCTTCCCTCCAGGAAAATTTTCACATACTCGCTCATACTCTCGATGTAGCGGATGTCAGCGAGCGGCACCGTGACGGTTTTGTAGTCTACCTTGAAACGGATGGCATCCGGTGCGGCAGCGGAAAGAGACGGCGCGGGCCTGCGCCGCAGAAGACGCACGGCCGACACCACACAGAGGGTCATGCACACCACCATTGCGCTGATGATGGCCATCTTTTCCTCGATCATCATGGGCGGGCGGCCGCCGGGACCAGGACCGCCGGGAGGAGGGCCCTGGGGCATGGGAGGCCGATGCGCAAGGAACAGCCATACCGCCGCCGCCAGCAGGGCCAGCGAGACCGTAATGAGAGCTGCAGCGGTGATTGTGCGTTTCTTCTCAGCGTCCATGATAACGCAAAAATACAAAAAAATGTGTACCTTTACCGCCATTCGCATCTTGAAATTATGAAAAAACTCCTCCTGTTTCCGCTTCTTCTCGCAGCCACCCTGCTGTTTGCCCAGCAGCCTGCGCCCGTCTCTATCCCGGACTATACGGTGCATATCCAAGACTTTGGAGCCGTGGCCGACGGCCTCACGCTCAATACCCAGGCCTTCGAGAAGGCGGTAGCCGCCCTGCAGAAGGCCGGCGGCGGACACCTCATTGTCCCCGAGGGCCTCTATCTCACCGGCCCCATTGTCCTCAAGGACTGCATGGACCTGCACCTGGAGCGCGGAGCCATGATCCTCCTCACCCCCGACAAGTCCCAGCACCTGGACAAGAACGGTAAGGTGCGGCCGGGCATATCAGCCTCCAAAAGACACGACGTGAGCATCTCCGGCGAGGGCATCATTGACGGGAACGGCGCCTGGTGGCGGCCCGTCAAACGCACCAAGGTAAGCGACGTGGAGTGGAAAGCGTTCCTCTCCATGGGAGGCAGCGTCACCGAAGACGGCAGCCTGTGGTATCCCGACTCCCGGGAGATGGAGCGAATGAGAACCCATCTGGTGCGGCTCACAGACTGCCAGCGCGTGAGCGTGACGGGCGTCACCATCCAGAACTCGCCCAAATTCCACCTGGTTCCGGCCTATTGCAGGGACGTCACCATTGAAGGTGTCACCGTACGCTGCCCCTGGAATGCCCAGAACGGAGACGGAATAGACCTTATGCAGTGCCAGAATGTAGTGATACGCCACTGCATGGTGGACGTCGGGGACGACGGCATCTGCATGAAGGGTGGCGCCGGAAAGGCAGCCCTCAAAAACGGCCCCTGCAAGGATATCCTCATCGAGTACAACACCGTCTTCCATGCCCATGGCGGCTTTGTGATCGGGTCCGAGTTCAGCGGCGGCATGGAGAACATCACCGTGCGTCACAACACCTTCTCCGGCACCGACACCGGACTGCGTTTCAAGAGTGCGCCGGAGCGCGGCGGCACCACGCGGAACATCCGCATCAGCGACATTGTCATGAACGACATCCGGGAAGAAGCCATCGTCTTCGAGACCACCTACGCCGACCGCCCCGCCGGCCATGAGGACAACCAGGCCGCTACTACGGAGAATTTCCTGCCCCACTTCCAGGACATTGTGATGGAACGCATCACCTGCTGGGGCGCCCAAACCGGCATCCGTGCCAGCGGTACCTTGCAGATGATCCACGACATTACCGTAAAAGACGCCGTCTTCCACGTATGGGAAAATGGAACACGGATAGACGATCCGGCCATGATTACGCTGGAGAACGTTTCCATTCACTGAGAAAAACCGCACGTTCGCTGAAAAACCCGTCCTGGCACCATTCCCGGCCGGGTTTTTGTCATTTTCCCCGGCAAAAAAAGATTCGACTATGAAAAGATTGGCAGTATGGCTCCTCATGCCGGCGGTGCTGGCATGTGGATGCAGTAAGGACAGTATCATCGACACGGATGCGGGAGAGAATATCGCGCCCGTTCCCGGCACCGAAGAAGACAACGACAATACGGATGAAACCGCATTGGAGCGCACCATCACCATCGTATTCTCCGACGAGGGCGGGGCGACGGTGACCGGAGACGAGAACGGAATGGTCAAGGTGGATGGCAACCGGGTAACGGCCGATAATTCCGCCTACAACGAGATCATCGAATACATCCTCAAGGGCAGCACCACCAACGGTTTCTTCAAGAGTTACTCGGGCAACCGCCAGACCCTGGTGCTGGACGGCGTGTCCATCACAAACCCGTCCGGCGCCGCCATCAACAACCAGGGAAAGAAGAAATGCTACATTGTGGTTAACGGCACCAACACGCTCTCCGATGCCGCATCGGCCTCCTACGATTCCGGCGAAGAAGACATGAAAGCCGTGCTGTTCTCGGAAGGGCAGCTCCTCGTGAGCGGAAGCGGCAGCCTCACGGTTACAGCCAGTAACGCTGCCGGCAAGAGCGGCATCGCCACCGACGACTACCTTTACATCCAGGACGGACCGGCCATTACCGTCACCGCCGGCAACAAGGCCGGTCACGGCCTCAAGGCCAATGACTACGTGCGCCTGAGCGGCGGCAGTCTCAACGTAAGCACCCAGGCCGCCATGAAAAAGGGCATCACCTCCGACGGCTTCGTGCTGGTGGAAGGCGGCACCACTTCCATCAACGTAAGCGGCGGGGTAGCCTACGACAGCGAGGACGGCGAATACACCGGAACGGCCGGCATCAAGGCCGACAACTACTTTGGCATGACGGGCGGCACCGTGACCATCGTGAACACCGGCGCCGGCGGCAAAGGCATCCGTGCCGGCAACTACACTTACTTTGCGGAAAACGGCAGCCTCAACGACAGCTACGTAAGCGGCGGCACCCTTACCGTCACCACCTCCGGCAAGGAGAGTAGTAACGTGTCAACCAAGGCCATCAAGATTGGTTACAAGGAAGGCAGCGGCCGAAGCTACGTGTACGGGGGCAACCTTCTGGTGAGCGGCGGCAGCATATCGGCCAGCAGCGCACAGGGAGAATCCGTGGAAGCCAAGGGGAAGATTACCGTCACGGGCGGCAGCCTCTATGCTTACTCCGGCAGCGACGACTCCATCAACTGCCAGGGAGAAATGAATGTAACCGGCGGCTACGTGTACGGCCACTCAACGGGGAACGACGGCATTGACTCCAACGGAGACATGAAACTCTCCGGAGGCTATGTGTTTGCCATCACCACCCGGGGCGCACCCGAAGTGGCCCTGGACGCCAACACCGAGGGCGGCTACAAGCTCTACATCAACAGCGGCGCCACCTTAGTGGCTTACGGCGGCCTGGAAAACGGCTATTCGGCTTCCCAGAGCGTGTATAGCATGAGCTGCAGCGCAGGAGGCTGGAACGGCCTGTGGAACGGCAGCTCGTTCATCGCCGCCTTCAAGGCACCTTCCGGCGTCTCGAGCGTAGCCGTGAGCGCGCCTTCGCTCTCCCAGGGGTACACCGGCGTATCGGCAGGAGAACCCGTGTGCAATGGAGTATGGGCGGCCGATGGTATCTCCGGCGGAACCGCCGTGAGCCTCACCACGTATTCCGGCGGGCAGGGCGGTCCCGGAGGCGGCGGCGGATGGCCCGGCGGCGGAGGACGTCCCTGGTAGCAAAAAAATCGCTATCTTTGTAAGCTATGCAAGGATTAGAAAAAATGGGGGCCATTACGCTGGACGAGATGAACGCCGTCAAGCTGATGAACCGCATCGATTCCAAATACGTAACGAGCGAAGCCACGCTGCTGCGCATGCTGGATGCAGCTGCAGCAGCCGGCTATCGCGCCCTGGAAACCGAAGGCGCCCGCATCAGCCCCTACGACTCCGTCTACTACGACACGGCAGGCCTCACCATGTTCTACCTGCATCACAACCGCAGGCTCGTGCGGCAGAAAGTGCGCACCCGCCAGTACGTAAACTCCGGAGACAGCTTCCTGGAAATCAAGCGCAAGAACAACCACGGCCGCACCAGCAAGAAGCGCATGTCCATTCCCTCCGACAAGATGATGGACTTTGGCTCCGTTCCGGAGGCCGCGGACTACCTGGCCCGGCATTCCTGGTTCCAGGCCGGAGAGCTCTCGCCGTCGGCCCGCACCTGTTTTTCCCGCATTACCCTGGTGAACCCCGCGCTCACCGAGCGCCTTACCATTGACACGAAACTGGCTTTCACCAACTTCCGCACCGGCCTCAGGACCACCCTGGAAGACGCCGTCATCATCGAGCTCAAGCAGGACGGCCGGGCTGCCAGCCAGATGAAGAGCATCCTCCTGGACCTTCGCATCAAACCGCTCCGCGTGAGCAAATACTGTATGGCCATCACCCTCACCGACCCTTCGGCCAAGACCGGCCGCTTCAAGGTAAAGGTACGGGCCATTGAAAAGATCATCGGCAAAAAACTGACAACGATATGATACCTGACTTCCTCTTCCGCCTTGTGCAGGACGACCTCTCCTCCTTCGGAGACGTGGACATGAACGACGACCTCCCCCTGGACGTCCAGACCATCACCGACGCCATGATGACTACGGCGCAGAAGGTGGCCGAACTGGGCATCCGCTTTGCCCTGAACCTCCTTGTATGCTGGATTCTGGTGCACTGCTTCTACTACCGCAAGAGCCGCCGCCGCGACTACTACTTCACCTTCATGATTTTCTCGTCGGCCATGCTCACCCTGCTCTACATCATGGGTAACGTGGAAGTGGGCGTGGGCCTCACCCTGGGCCTATTCGCCATCTTCGGAGTCATCCGCTACCGCACCGAGACCGTTCCCATCCGGGAAATGACCTACCTCTTCGTGATCATTGCCCTGGCAGCCGCCAATGGCCTGGCTCCCATCTATAATGTAGTGGATGTTGCAACCACGCCGCACTATGCCCTGGGCTGGGGCAACGTGGGCGTGATGGCGCTGGTCAACGGCCTCATCGTGCTCCTGGTGTGGATCCTGGAAAGCGAGAGCCTGGTAAGGCATACCACCACCAAGCTGGTGCTCTACGACAAGATTGACCTCATCGTGCCCGAGCGCCGGAAAGAGCTCATCGAAGACCTCGAAAAGCGCATCGGCGTCCAGATTGAGAACCTGGAGATTGGCCATGTGGACTTCCTCAAGGACTCCGCCTTCATCAAAATATACTATCACCTGCCCAAGGGAGAAAGCAATTCCATCAACACCCTTACCCGGGCCAAAGACTACGTAGAATAATAACCATGAAACGACTTTTCCTTATTCTCGCGCTCCTCACTCCCGCCGGTGCCTTTGCCCAGACGGCGACGGAATGGGGCGCCCGCGCCTCGGTGGAGGCCAACTACAAGATATCCAAGGGCGTACACGTCTATGCCGAAGAAGAGCTGCGCACAGAGGCCACGTCGCTCGCAAGTATGCGCACTACGCTGGGATTCACTTACAAACCGTTCAAGGCGCTTAAGCTGGGCGTTGGCTATACGCTCATCAACACCCGGGACGTCTCGACGGCCACCTTCAAGGAGCCCCGCCACAGGGTGTTCGCCGACATTACCGGCAGCCTCCAGCTGGGATACTTCCAGTTCTCCCTGAAGGAACGCCTGCAGTACACCCGCCGCACCGGCACCTTCAACGTATACCAGAACAATCCCGACGCCCTGGCGCTCAAGAGCAAGTTCACCATCAAGTACAAAGGCTTCTATGTTGCCGAGCCCTACGCCTCCTTCGAGCTCCGTACCGCCCTCAACGAGCCCTGGGGAACCACCAGCGGAGAGGCCCAGTGGAACAAGTCGGGCACCAAGACCTACTACAACTACACCCCTTCCGGCTACACGCACGTGTACAACAACCGCTACAGGGGAGAGGTGGGCGTTTCCTTCAACTTTAGCAAAAGACATGAGCTCAAGCCCTACCTGCTTATAGATTATAACGACAAATATGAGCTGGATACAAACACTGAAGGCACAAAGCTTTTCAGTGCCCAATATGACAATTCAATCATGCTGAGCCCCGGTTTGAGCTATATTTTCAGCTTTTAGCGCTTACAGTTCGTAATAAAAATATTAAAAAATCCTTTGCTATCTCAGAAATAAGCCTTACATTTGCCGCCGACAAAGGAATGTGTATTCTTTTAATTTATTAGAACTATGAAGAAAGTATTTATGTCTGTGGCCGTGATCGCCATGATGGCCGCCACTGTTGCTTGTGGTAACAGCAACAACAACAAGAAAGCTGAAGAAGCTCCCGCAGAAGCTGCCGAGCAGGTAGACACCACCGTTTGCCAGGCCGTTGAGAACGCCGCCCAGGAGGTGAAGGAAGCCGCTCAGGAAGCTGCCATCGAGAAAATCGAAGAGGCTGCCGATGCTGCTAAAGAAGCCGTGAAAGGCGAGTAATATTATTTAAACAGAGACCTTACCAGGGCAGGGATGTCGGCCACTTTGACCACATCTATGCCCTGGGGTTTTTTATCAAAGTGGGTATAGCTGCTCACAAAGATGCGCTTGAAGCCCACGCGGGCCGCTTCTGTGGCCCGGCGCTCGGCCTGCGAAACAGGACGGATTTCTCCGCTCAGGCCCACTTCCCCTGCAAAGCAGATATCTGAGGGAAGGGAATAATCAAAATTGGAAGAAAGCACGGCGGCCACCACGGCCAGGTCGCAGGCGGGGTCGTTTACCTTGAGACCGCCCGCCATGTTGAGGAAAACATCCTTCTGGCCCAGTTTGAAGCCGGCCCGGCGCTCCAGCACGGCCAGCAGCATGTTGAGGCGGCGCACGTCAAAACCCGTAGCGCTGCGCTGCGCGGTGCCATACACGGCGCTGGACACCAGGGCCTGTACCTCGAACAGGAAAGACCGGTTGCCGTCCAGCATGGCCGATATGGCCGTGCCGCTGAGGCCTTCCTCGTGCATGGGGATGAGCATCTCGGAAGGATTGGCCACTTCCCGGAGCCCTGCGCCCGTCATTTCAAAGACCGCAAGCTCGGAGGTGGAGCCAAAACGGTTCTTGATGCTGCGGAGGACGCGGTATGCGCCGCGGTTCTCTCCCTCGAACTGCAGCACAACGTCTACAATGTGCTCCAGGATCTTGGGGCCGGCAATGGTGCCTTCCTTGGTAATATGGCCAATGAGAAGGACCGGAATGCCGCTGGATTTGGCAAAGCGCAGGAGCTGGGCGGCCACTTCCTTGATCTGGCTCACGCTGCCGGCGGTAGAGTCCACCTCACGGCAATACATGGTTTGCACGGAGTCCACAATGATGAGGTCCGGTGCGGTCTCTTCCGCCTCCGACAGGATGGCCCCCATGTCGGTCTCGCTGTAAATGAGGCAGTTGGAGGCGTCTCCCCCCAGGCGGTCGGCCCGCATCTTCACCTGCTTGACGCTTTCCTCACCGGTGACGTAAAGGGTCTTGAGCTGAGGCCGGTGGAGCGGAAGCTGCAGGGAGAGTGTACTCTTGCCGATGCCGGGCTCGCCGCCCATGAGCACCAGGGAGCCTTTCACGATGCCCCCGCCCAGCAGGCGGTCCACCTCCGGGGAACCCAGCGACACGCGGTCTTCCTGGGTGGTGGAGACATCTTTCAGGGGCATAGGTTTGCGGGAAGCGCCGGGCACCGTCATGGTTCCCGTCTTCTTCCCGCTTACCACTTCCTTCTCAACGAAGGTATTCCATTCGCCGCAGGCCGGGCATCGGCCCATCCATTTGGCGTATTCATTGCCGCAGTGGCTGCAAAACCACACGGACTTTGTCTTTGCGCTTGCCATAGTAGCACAAAGATACAAAATAATTACTTCTGGAACACCCTTACATAGTCCACTTCCATGGACTGCGGCCAGATACTGTTGTCTATTCCGCGCATACCGCCCCAGTCACCGCCTACGGCAAGGTTCAGGATCAGGTACTCGTCGCTGTCAAAGGGCCAGTAGTCGGCGCCCTTCTGCGCAGGCTTTCCGAAGGTGAGATACACGTTGTCCGGCGAATCCAGATAGAATTCAATTTTCTCATCCTCCCAGTTCATGCCATACACATGGAAAGCGGTCTCCACATCGCCCACAACCTTGCTGGCCGTAGACTTCGGGACCCACTCCGAGAGGGTGGCCGTGGTATGGACCGTGGTGTAGATAATATTCTTGTCACAGCCCACGTATTCCAGGATATCCAGCTCGGAGTAGCTGGGAGCGGCATGCCGGCCAAACATCCAGATGGCCGCCCACGTGCCCTTTCCGGAAGGCATCTTGGCGCGTACCTCAACCCTTCCGCGGTGGAATTCCACCTTTCCCTGCGTGGTAAGGCGGGCCGATGTATAGCTGCCCACCGCCTCACGGTCGTCTTCCTTGATAGCGGTGATGATGAGCTTTCCGTCCTCCAGGTGGGAGTTGGCAGGAGCGTTGGTATAGTTCTCCAGCTCGTTGTTTCCCCACTGGCCGGTGCCCAGGTCATAATTCCATTTCTTAAGGTCCAGGGATTTTCCCAGAAATTCGTCGGCCCAGAGAAGATGCTCTCCGGCTTTCTCGTAACGGGAATCGGAAGCCACGCCCACCTTGAGGGCATGGGTTCCTTCCTTTCCGTCCCGGCGCACATGCAGCGTCACTTCATAGCTCCCGGCCTTGGGAAAATAATGCACCCGCGAGGTGCCGCTGTAGCTCTTTCCGGGTTCGTCGGAAAAAGTCCAGCTGCACTCATCTCCGGCCTTTACGTCCTGGGCCTCGAACGAGATGAAGTTGGGACAGTCCGCATCCTTTTCGTAGGTATAGCGGACAGGGAACGATTGCCCGTCCATCGGGGCACAGGCTGCCCCGAGGACGAGAATCGCAAACACTACTATTAATCTATTCATTTCTGCTATAGATTCAAGGTATTCCAGACAGCCTGGGTAAGGGATGTCTGTGCGCTGGTGGAGTCGTAGTCGACACACCAGATGAACATGCCGGCGCTCTCAGGGGTGTCTTTCACGATGAGGGCCTTGGAAGTGGCACTGTTTGTGCCGGTGGCGCCGGTATAATACAGGCCGCTTCCCAGATTCAGGTAACAGTTGGAAGAGGCCGATGCATCCATCTTGAGGATTTCGGAATAGGTGGGCCATCCCAGGTACTGGTCCTGGTTGCCCCAGGTGATGGTAACCCCGTCGGGGTACTGGTAGTGGATTCCGAAGGCGCCCACACCCACCATCTGCTTGCTGTAAGGGAAGCCGGCAGAACTCTGGAAGTTGGCATAGAAGTCGTTCACATACCAGTCCGGAGCAAAGTCGCAGGGCGTGAGGTCCAGGGCGCCGAACAGAAGGAGGTTGATCCAGTCCAGCTCCGCCTCGGCCTGGCCCAGGAAGTAGAACTCATAGCTGTTCCAGGCACGCGGCACGGAGGCCGTTACCAGGTACTTCAGGCGTTCGCCTTCGCGTACGGCCGGGAAGGCAGCACGCAGGTCCTTGATAAACTGGACAATGGCATCTTTCTCCTGGATGGCGCCGGCGTCGCAGTTGAGCTCGTTCACATAGATGTTCACGCCGTCCAGGTCCAGATCGGCCACCAGCTTCTTGATGTCGGCCACGAGGGAAGCACGAAGCGCGTCATCGGCCACCACCGTCTGGAAGACCATGCTGTTGTAGAGACCCGAGCCGGCAGGCATGTTGATGATGCCGGTGACATCAGCCTGCACATAGACGCCCTTGTTGTGCGCCAGGGAGACCAGGGTCTTCAGGGTGGCGAGCTTGCCGGCATCGGGAAGTTCCAGCTTACCGGCGTCCGTCACCTGGAAGGAGGTGATGAGAAGGTGCGAGATGTAGTCCCACTGCACCATGTCGGCGTTTCCGTCGGTGGTGATGACACCCATCACCTTGTGGGCGGGGTTCTTGGGCACGAAAGGCACCTGGATGGCCACGGTGGCCTGGCGGTAGTTGACGATACCGTTGCGCTCGGCCTCGAAACGGAGGGTGAAGCCTTCGGTTCCTTCAATGGTGTATTCGATGGAAGGCGTGGTGGAGACCACGTTTCCGTCTATGAGCCAGCGCACGGAGGTTCCCTCAAGCGGGGAAACCTGGGCGGTGAATTTAACGACGTCTCCTACGCTGTAGACCTGGCTGCTGGACCATTCCATATAGATGTAGGGCGTTTCGTCGGGGCCGAACACGGGGTCGCTTACCTTCTCGCCTGCACAGGAAGCAAGGACAAGAGCGCCCAGAAGGCCCATCAGATATTTCATTGTTTTCATTTTACTGTGTCTTTTGAAGGGTTACTGCTTGTCCCACCATACGCCTACGGTCCAGTCATAACCGGGTACACGGTCAATGGCGGCCTGGTAGTTCTCGGGGTTCTTGATCTGCTCCTCTACCGGATAGAGAAGGCGGCGGGGCGTCTTTCCGCCAGACTGGTTGCGGGCCGGGTCACGGTTGAGGAACACAATCTCCGGGATGCCGGTGCGGCGCCAGTTGGCAAAAGCTTCGAAAGGATTGAAGATATGGCCCACCCAGATTTGCATGTTAATCTGCTCCAGGGCCTCGGTCTGGTTGGCCGAGAGCGGGTTGGCAGCCACGAAGGCGGCGATGGAAGCGGCGCTGGGCTGGATGTCCTTGCTGTATACCTTCATCTGCTCCACACCGGCGGCCAGGGCCTTTTCGAAGTGCTCGGCGGCCGTGCCGGTGCCCAGTCCCCAGCGGAGGGCGGCCTCAGCCAGGAGGAGTTCCACCTCGGCGTATCCCATGTTTACATAAGGGGCGTCGTAGGCATAGAAGAACGCGCTGGGCTGCAGGTACTGCATGTGCGGGGTCACTTCCTCGGTTACGCCGTCTCCGTTCACGTCAATCTGCAGGGACGGGTCGGGGTTGGAAGCGTCGTTGTCGTAGTTCTCCCAGTCAAAGCGGTCGGTAGCGCGGGCCATGGCGGCATAGGAGCCCTTCTCCGCATACACCAGGTCGGTGATATCCTGCTTGAGGTCGTCGTTGTAATAGCTGGCGGCGAGGATTCTGAGGCGGGGGTCACCGGTCTCTTCCAGGTACTGGATGAAACGACGGGAATACCGGAAGTTGTGGGGGTCTGCGCTCAGGCGGTTGGAGACGGCATTGCCGCGTCCGGGACCGGCCGAGGGGTTGGCCACATTCTCGTACTTGATGCGGCAGAGGTCCTCGACGGAAGTCATCACGCCGTTCGAGATAGCCTTCTGAGCCTCGGCCTTAGCCTTTTCCGGGTTCACCTTGACCAGGCGGAGCGCCAGACGCAGGTGCAGGGAGTTGGCATACTTGCGCCATTTCTCGGTGTCGCCGCCGTAGTACTGGTCGTAGGTAAGGATGTCGGTACCGGTGCGAAGCTGGGCGTCGGCCATGTCAAGCTGTTTGAAGAAGTCGTCGTAGATGTCTTCCTGCTTGTCGTAGGCGGGCTTCAGGATGCCTTTGTAGTAGCCTTCACCGGCATCGAAATAAGGAATGTCACCGTACAGGTCGGTAAGTTGGGTATAGGTATATACGCGCAGGATACGTCCCGCGGCGTTGATATTCTGGAGGGCGGGGTCATCGGCCGTACGGTCCACGATGTCGGCCAGTCCCTTGGACATGCGCGTGTAGCGCTGCAGCCACAGCTCGCCCATGTAGGAGTCGTTCTTGATGGCCAGGCAGCCATACTCGGTAGTGCCCCAGTCACCGCACCACTGCTGCACGAAGCCGCCCGGATACATGAAGTGACGGTGCCACTCCTGGTAGTCGTTGGTGGGCATGGCCTGCAGGTTGGGCAGGAGGATGTTGGGATCCATGTCGGTAGACTTGGTGGGGTCCTGGTTCAGGTTTCCAAAGTCGCTGCATCCGGCTAAAACCGCCAGCGAAGCAATGGCCAGGGATATAATGCTCTTTTTCATAAGTCTCGCGGTATTAGAAGGAAAGTCTTACACTGAAGCCCCAGGCACGGCGGGAAGGCAGGGAGCCATACTCGAAGCCCTGGCCGTTGCCGTTGTTATAGCTGGATTCGGGGTCAATGTTGGGAAGGTTGGAATAAAGGGTCCAGAGGTTGCGGCCATACACCGACAGGCTTACACCGGTGAGCGGCGTACGGGCCAGCCACTTCTTGTTGAGGCTGTAGGAGAGCGTGAGCTCGCGGAGCTTGATGAAAGAAGCGTCATAGATGAACGGCTCGGGAGTACCGGCGCTCTGGAAGTAGGCCCAGTATTTCTGGGGGTCTACGGGCGTTTGGTTGGTTTCCCAGACAGGATTGTCCTCGGTGCCCACATTCACGACACCCTTGCCCACGTAACCGCCGGTAGGGGTCCAGTCGGAGAGCTGCACGTTGGCGGCCTTGCGCTGTTCCTCCGACGCGTACCAGGCTTCGCGGCCTTCCAGCGTGCGCAGGGAAGTACCGTTTCCGCAGGCCATCATGTCGGACATGGAATAGACGTCGGCGCCCCATTTTACGTCAAAGAGGGCACTCAGGGACAGGCCCTTCCAGCTAAGGGAGGTGCCAATGCCGGCCGTCCAGTCATAGACGCCGTTCCCCAGCACTTCCAGCTTGCTGCCCACCAGCGGGTAGCCGTTGGAGCCGTAGATGACCTCTCCGTCGGGGTTGCGGAGGAGTTTCTTTCCGAGGATGGCGCCGAAGGCTTCACCTTCCACGGCCTCGATCATGGCACCGGCCCAGCGGGCCTCGGCCAGCGGATACTCCTTCAGCTCCGGATGCAGGGACTCCACCTTGTTGATGTTACGGGCAAAGTTCACGTTAGCCGACCAGGTAAAGTCGCGGGCCTTGATAATATCGGCGTCCAGGGCCAGTTCCACGCCCTTGTTGGAGATGACGCCGCTGTTGATCATGGCCGATGAGTAACCGGTGGTGGAGGAGATGGGAAGACTCATGATCTGGTCCTTCGTGCGGGAAGAATACCAGGTGAAGTCTACGCCGATGCGGTTGAAAAACTTCAGGTCCAGACCCAGCTCGTAGGAATAGGTGCGGGTGGGCTTGAGGTCCAGGTTGGGGATGCGCTCGGAGGCAATGTCGCCAAGGGGCATGCCGTTCAGGGTATAGGGCAGCACGCCGTAATTGAGGTTGAGCTGATAGGGGTCGGTGTCGCCACCCACCTCGGCCCAGGAAGCGCGCAGCTTGCCGAAGCTCAGGACAGAATTGTCCTTGAGGAGGTTGGAGAACACGAAGCTGCCGGAGACGGAAGGATACATGTAGGAGTTGTGACCCTTGCGGAGCGTGGAGGACCAGTCGTTGCGCAGGGTGAAATCCAGGTACAGGAGGCCCTTCCAGCCCAGGTTCACGGCGCCGTACACGGAACGTACCTGCTTGCGGCCGTGGTTGTAGGTGAGCTCGCTGTCAATGTAGTTGGTAATGCTCTCCATGCCGGGGATAATCTGGTTGGAACCGGCATTGGCGGTGTATTCGCTGTCAAAGAACATGAGGTTGCCGCCCACGAAGGCAGAGAGGTCGAAGTCCTTGCCCAGTTTGGTATCATAGCGGATGAGGCCCTCCACGTTGGTTTCGTTGACCAGGGCGGTGGTCTCCGTCATGGCGCCCTGCAGGGCGATGGGCGTGTCGATGGCGTTGAAATCCGTCATGCGGAACTTGTAGAAATCGGTACCCGCACGCAGCTGGGCGCTGAGCCCGTCGATGATCTGGTAGCTGGCGAGGAGGTAGCCCATGACGCGGTCCTTGACGGAGGTGTTGCGCATGTTGTTAATGGACCAGTAGGGGTTGATGCGGTAGATGTTGCCGCCGTTCCAGTCCATGTACTTGCCGTACTCGTCCTGATAGCTTTCACCCAGCCACTTCTGGTCAATGTTGGGCGCCAGGCCGATGAGGCTGAGGCCCACGTTGTTGGGGGAGTCGGACAGGGCGGGACGGTTGGTCACCTTCTCCACGGAGTAGTTGACGCGGCTCTCGAGGCGGAAGCCCTTGAACAGCTCGGCCCCGGTCTTGAGCATGATGGACGTGCGGCTCATGCCCGATGCGGGGACGATGTCCCGGTTACGCATGTCGGAGAGGGACACGAGGAGGTTGCTCTTCTCGTTACCGGTGCTCATGGACAGGGCATTGGTGAAGGTGGAACCGGTGCGGAAGAAGCTGGAGATATTGTCGGCCACATTGGTGTAGGGCATCTGACGGCCGTCGTAGATGTAGCCCGTGAGCTCCTTGTTGAGCTTGGCGCCCCAGGCGCTCTGGGAAATGCCCCGGCCCACCTCGACGGTAAGCGGAAGCTCGCCGTTGCGGCCGGCGCCGTACACGCGCTGGTAGTCGTTGAACCTAGAAAGCTGATTCACAAAGTCCACGCTGGAAGAGAAGTCAATGTTGAATCCTTTCTTGCCGGCCGACTTGGTGGTGATGAGGATGACACCGTTGGAAGCGCGGGAACCGTAGAGGGCCGCAGCCGATGCTCCCTTGAGGATGGAGACGGACTCGATGTCCTCGGGGCTGATGCTGGAGAGGCCGTCACCCATGTCGTAACCGCCCCACATGCCGGCCTGACCCAGGCTGGAGTTGTCCATGGGGACACCGTCCACTACATATAAGGGCTGGTTGTTGCCGGACAGTTCACCGTTACCGCGGATGACGATACGCGTAGAGCCGGACGGGCCGGCCGTAGTTCCGGAAATGTCCACGCCGGCCACCTTGCCGGCCAGGGCGTCCATAGCATTGATGGGACGGGCCCCATTGAGTTCTTCGGAATTGACTTGTTCCACGGCATAACCCAGCGCCTTGGTCTCACGCTTGATGCCCAGGGCCGTGACCACTGCGTTTTCCAGCAGGGTGGCGTCGTCCTGGAGGGTAATGTTCAAGGTGGAGGATCCGTCGGCCTTGACAGTGACCGTAAGGAATCCGATGGAGGAAACAGTGAGTTCGCAGGGAACGGGTACCGTAATGGTAAAGCGGCCGTCGGCATCGGTGAAAACGCCGTTACGCGTTCCCGCCTGCACCACATTGGCACCTACCACGGGCTGCCCGTCCGAGGCTGCCGTCACTGTACCGGAAACAGAGCGGGAGTTCTGTGCGAAGCTCACCGTTGCGGACAGCATGACCATGCCGGCCGCCAGTATTCTCAGTAACTTCATGGTATTTTTGTGTTGTTAAGTATTGGTTGTGTCTGGCAGCAAAGTTATCCCTCGCAGCCCGGAAACACGTGCCCATTTTGTCTAAAATAACTCAGTTTTTGTATATATTTGCAAAAAAAACATCGGTTTTTATGCACGGGAGACTACTGAGGGGATGCTGCCTGGCGCTCCTGTTTCTGCTTTCTACAAGCGTCCAGGCCCATTATCACCAGAAACAGATTGGTATCGGGGAAGGACTTTCCCAACCTACGGTGAGCACGGTGGTTCCCGACAACCACGGCAATATCTGGATTGGCACCCGTTTCGGGCTCAACCGCTACCGGAACGGACATATCAAACGCTATATAGACGACAACGGCCCCTCTCCCACCATTACCGGCAACCAGGTGGGTTTCCTCTACATGGACTCTCAGGAAAGACTGTGGGTTTCCACCGACCTGGGACTCTCCCTCTACTCGGAGTCCGAAGACGCGTTCGTCCGCACCCGGACCGAGGCCGTCCTCTGCGCCTTCGAAACGCCGGAGACCATCTGCTTCGGAGGATACGAAGGCCTGCTCCTCTTTAACAAGGCCGATGGCACCTATGAGCGGAAGCTCCCCGAGGAAGCGGTTCCCGTCATCCTGGCCATCTATCCCGGGGCCGATGGAAAGCTGCTGCTGGTGAGCCGCTCCCACGGGCTCTATCTCTACGATCCGGGAAGCAGCAGCTGGCAGCCGGTGCCTCTTGCAATGGAGGCCCCCGGCCAGATGATTCTCCAGAGCATTCTCAAGGACGGTCTGCTGTATCTGTCCTCCTACCGGCAGGGCGTTTACCAGGTGAATCCCGGGACGGGAGAAATCCTTGCCCACTGGGATGCGGCCCATTCGGGACTCACCTTCGACATTGTGCTGTCCATGGCTCCTTTCCGGGACCATATTCTCCTGGGCACCGACGGCGGCGGCATCTGCGCGCTGAACCCTTCCGACGGCAGCATCCAGACGCTCCCGGCCCTTCTGGGGCTTCCGGAGCACAGTTTCCCTTCCAGTTCCTTTACCTTCCTGCACGTGGGTACCGACGGCAGCATCTGGGCCGGAAGCGTGCACCACGGCCTGTTCTGCCTGCGGGAGACGGCCATCGGCAGCTTCCGGGAGACAGACGGCCTGTCGGAGAATGTCATCAACGACCTGTGCCTGGATGCGGACGGCCGCGTCTGGCTGGCCACGGACGGCGGCGGCCTCAACGTGTACCGGCCCGATGACGGCACCATCGGCCCGGCCAAAGGATTTTCCACGGAAATTGTCTCTTCCCTCTGTCCTTTCTCCGACGGGAAGCTGCTTCTTTCCGCGTTCAGCGGGGGACTTTACGTTTACGATCCCGCCAGCGGCAAAAAAACGCGCTTTTACATCATGGACCGGGAGAATGACGGGAAAGAGATTCAGTCGGGATACACGCCTTCGCTGGCCCGGTCGGGAGACTACATCTACATTTTTGGCGCCTCCACCTACTGCTACCAGCTCTCCACCCGGCGCTTTTACCGTTTTCCCGTCCAGGAGGAGCTGCAGGGCCTGCAGGAATTCTGGGCCGACGGGGAAGGAGGCCTTCTGGCCTTTTCCTACCGCCAGGTGCTGCGGCTCAGCGCCGGCCGCATGACGGCCGATGCGCTCTACACCGTTCACGATTCGCACTTTATCAATGCGGCGGCCCGCGCCCACGACTATATCTGGATCGGGACCGACTACGGCATCAAATACGTACGGGACGGCAGCGACAGCGCCACCGCGGTGGAAACCCCCATGTTCAACCGGGTTACGCAGCTGCAGGCATCGGCCGACAATCTCCTGTGGATTACCGCAGACCACGGCCTGTTCTGCTACGACTGGGCGCGCCAGCGCATGGAGACGATGGACGAGAGCGAAGGATTCTCCCCGCAGGAAATCCTGTGCTCGGCCACATCGGCCACGGGCTCCTACCCGCTCTATTTCGGAGGGCTGGGCGGCCTGGTGGCCCTGTATGGCAGTTCCCGCACGCTCTCGTCGGGGCCCATGCTCATTCCCGAGTTCTACGAGGCCGCGCTGGACGGGCACCGCGTCCTTCCCTCGGGCAAGGCGCTCACCCTGCCCCGGGACTACAAGACCTTTGACATTACGGTGAATGTTCCGGGCACCGACCCCTTCAGCCGGCGTCCCATCCGGTATTCGCTGGAAGGGCGCGGCTCGCGCGTCACCGTGTCCTACGAGGACACCTTCCCCGTGGGCATGCTGGCCCCGGGACGCTACAAGCTGCGGGCGTCGTACCTGAGCACGGACGGACAGTGGGGACCGGAGGCCGATATGCTCAGCTTCCGCGTACCCGAGCCCTGGTACCGCACCTGGTGGTTCCTCACGGGAATGACCCTGATGGTCATGGGACTCCTGGCTTTTCTCCTGATGTACCTGATTGTGCGCCAGCGGGAACGCTATGCCCAGGAACGGGTCCGGTTCCTCACACAGATCAGCCATGAGATCCGTACACCGCTCACGCTCATCTACGCGCCCCTCAAGCGTTTTGTTTCGAAAGACCCCTCGCTGGAGGGTGTTTTCCGGAATGTCGAGAAGATGAAGAGCATCACCGACATGGTGCTGGACCGGGAGAATTTCCCGGCCTGGAGCAAGGCCCTGGAAGAGAACCATCTGGTGAGCCTGCCCGATGAAGGTATGCCGGAAGTCAACCTCAAGCCGTACCGCATTCTCTGCGTGGAAGACAATCCCGAGCTGCGGGATCTGCTCATTACGGAGCTGACGCCCTATTGCAAGGAGGTCCGCACGGCCTGCGACGGAGAGGCAGGCCTGGAAGTCATCCGCGACTGGCAGCCCGACGTAGTGGTGAGCGACGTGATGATGCCCCGGATGGACGGCTTTGAGCTGTGCCGGCAGGTAAAACAAGACCTGAGTATCAGCCACATACCGCTCATCCTGCTCACGGCCCGGGCCGATGCCGCCAGCGTCCTCACCGGTTACAAGGCCGGCGCCGACTCCTACCTGGCCAAGCCCTTTGATACGGCGCTCCTTCTGCAGGTAATTGGCAATCTTATGCAGGCCCGCGAAAAGATGCGCACCCGCTTCCTCTCGCCCCAGGAGCAGGCTCCGAGCCCGGAAGAAATCACTTTCACCAAAGCCGACGAAGCCTTCCTGCAGCACCTCAACCAGTTCATCGAGGCGCACCTGGACGTACCCGAGATGGATGTGAACGCCATTGCCGCCGAGATGGCCATGAGCCGCGCTTCCCTATATAATAAGGTAAAGGCCATCACCGGCATGGGTGTGGCCCAGTATATCGAGAGTATCAAGATGCGGAAAGCCTGCGCGCTGCTTACCTCGACCGAAATGGGAATATCGGAGATTGCCGATGCCCTGGGCTTCACCAGCCCCCGCTACTTCAGCACGCGCTTCAAGCAGGCGACAGGAACGAACCCGGGAGCCTATCGCAAGAATCCTACTCCAGCTCCTCACGAGCCCACTCACGCGGAGTAAGGCCCGTAATGGCCGTGAATGTGCGGGAGAAGACGGAAGGGGAAGAGAACCCGCAGCGGAGCGCTATGTCCGAGAGCTTCATGTCGGGGTGCTTGAGCTTGAGCTGCTTGGCCTCATCAATACGTAAACGGTTCACGAACTGGTAGAAACTACAGCCGTATTCCGAGTGGATGAACTGCGAGAGGTAGGTGCGGTTCATGGGCAGTACGTTTTGCAGGTCCAGCAGCTTGAAGTCCGGATTGAGGTAGGGCTTATCCTTCACCATCCATTCGTCCAGGGCCTTGCGGTAGGCGGAGTCCGGCTGGAGTTTCTCCGGCTCCTCCACAGGAGCTTTCTTGCTCTCTTCCCGGCGCAGGAGTTCCCAAGGATCCCGGCGGAAGATGATTTGCTCGGTTCCGTAGGTAATCATATAGATGGTAAGCCACAGCTGCGTAAACCCGCGGGTATGACCCTGGCGGAAGCACATGATGAAAAATACCAGCCCCGTGAGGAATACCATGGCCAGATAACGGATAATCCAGCGGACATCGATGTCGTCCAGGGAAGAGAAGTTCTCTTCACACCACATCCTGTACTTGCGCACGTGCGTGAGGAGCAAGATCACGAGGAAGAACGGATAGAGGGAAATGACGGGCTGAAGGTTGACAGGGACCAGATAGTCCAGCACGGCCAGGGCAAACATGGGGGCCAGCTGCTCGGCGGCGTGCCTGAGGTTAATCCAGCCCGGCCGAAGGGCCTCGGTGGGATAGAGCATCATGAGCCAGCCCAGTACATTGCCGATAAGGATTTCGCCGGTGGTGAGCTGGGGTGCGCCCATATTCATTGCAGGGTGGGGCATCAGTTTCCACGACAGCAGATAGACGGCGTCGGCAAGGCCCCAGATAAGGATGGAAATGCCCCACAGCTTTCTGGCACGAAGGCCTTCCGAATGCCGGAGCACCATCCAGGCGCCAGCCAGTGACACCGTGATGGAGCAGGCAAGCATGGAAGGACTCAGGACGTTGTCAAAAAGGGCAGAAGGGATGTATCCGGACAGCCAGACGCTCAAGACCACAAGCGCGGAAAGAATCAAGAAAAAACGTACTTCTTCAGTATATTTGGTCAGATACCTCATTCCTTTCTTTTTGATTTGACAAAACAAATTTACATATTTTTATCCAAAATTATACTTTTTTTTCGGTAAACACCTCTTCTCAGCTCCGACATATATGTGTTACGCATAATGTATGACACAGGAAATTCTTTTCAGATACTTCAGGGGTGAAGCTTCGGCCGAGGAGCAGCGCCAGATTGGAGCATGGCTCCTTAGCGGGGAGGACGCCCAGCGGGAATTCGAGCAGGCCCATTTCATCTACGAAGGAATGGTGCTTTACGGCGGATCCCGCAAACCCGCCGCCAGAAAGGCGCTCGTTTACCGTCTCCGCTACTGGGGCCGGAAGCTCTCCTACGCAGCCATCCTCGCCGCAGCCATGGTCCTGACGGGCCTCGGAGTCCGGTACTTTACCACGGAATCACTTTCCCATGAGATGATGGCCCTCCAGACCCAGCCGGGACAGCGGGCCGACATCGAACTCTCCGACGGCACCGTCGTCACCCTCAACTCAGGCTCCCGCATCGAGTATCCCACCACCTTCAAGGGCCGCGAACGCCGCGTCCGTATTGAAGGCGAGGCCCTTCTGAAAGTAAACCATGACGAGCGCCACCCGTTTGTGGTGTCCACCTATGCCGCCGACGTCAAAGTGCTGGGAACCACCTTTGACGTTGTCGCCTGTGAGGAAGAGGAGCGCTTCGAGACCATCCTGATGGAAGGCAGCGTCCAGGTGACCAGCGCCAGCGATCCTTCGGACGTCCAGCTCATGAAACCCGGAGACATGGTAACCCTCTCGGGCGGACGCCTGCAGCGGTCGGCCGCCGACTTCTCCCGTTCCCTTGGCTGGCTGGACGGCCTCGTGAGCCTGGAAGCGAAGGACTTCAAGGACCTGATGAATACGTTCGAGCGGGTCTACGGAGTACAGATTGTCACCACCGCCAATCCGTCCATCCACGGGCTCAGCGGAGAAATCCGCATTTCCGAGGGTATCGACCACGCCCTGAAAGTGCTCCAGCACGTCATTGATTTCGAGTATGAGATTTATGAAGGGACGGTAATCATCCGATAATCCCCATAACCAATATTATACACTAACCCCCAAAAAAATCATGAAGAAAACAGTCATCTGCCAGGTTTTCCTGGCGTTGCTGCTGACTCTCTGCGCCGGACCGCTCCGCGCGCAGGGACAGCTGGTTTCCCTGGACCTCAAGGAGGCTACGGTGGAAACGGCTATCCAGAGCATCAAGCAACAAACCAACTACCTGTTTGTCAACATGAACGTAGACACCCGGCAGCGAGTAACCGCCAAGGTGGAACGTAAAAGCGTAAATGAGGCGCTGGACGCCGTGTTTACGCCCATCCATGTTGCGTATCAGATCGAGGGCTCTACCATCGTGATTGCTCCGAAGCCCCAGGCCAAGGAGCAGGAGAATGGTCCCAAGGTCGTAAAGGGTCTCATCGTGGACGCATCCGGTGAGCCCATCATCGGCGGTGCCGTCGTCATCAAAGGCACCTCCATCGGTGCCAGCGCCGACATCGACGGCCGCTTTGAGTTTACCGTCCCTGTGGAGTATGCCAACGCATCCCTGGAGTTTTCGAGCCTGGGCTACACCACGGTCACCCTTCCCATCGACGCCCGCGCCAGCTATCGCGTCATCCTCAAGGAAGAGGCCGAGATGCTGGAAGGTACGGTTGTCACCGCCCTGGGTATCCGCCGTGCGCAGAAAGCCCTTTCCTACAACGTGCAGGAAGTGAAGGCCGAGGACCTGCTTACCGCCAAGGACGCCAACTTTGTCAATACCCTCAACGGTAAGGTAGCCGGTCTGGTACTCAACAGTTCCTCTGCCGGCGTAGGTGGTGCGACCAAGGCTGTCATGCGTGGTGCCAAGTCCATCTCGCAGAGCAACAACGCCATCTATGTGATTGACGGTGTTCCCATGACGTCCACCGTACAGGACGCCGGAACCGAATTCGGCTCCTCCGGCCAGACCGACCCCATCGCCGACCTCAACCCCGAGGACATCGAGTCCATCTCCGTCCTGACGGGTGCAGCCGCTGCCGCCCTCTACGGCTCCAGCGCTGCCAACGGCGCCATTGTGGTAACCACCAAGAAAGGCTCGGCCGAGAAGACCACCATCTCCTTCTCCTCCAACACGGAGTTCTCCCGCGTAGCCCGTCTTCCCGAGTTCCAGAACCGTTACGGAACCGGCGACCTCAACTCCAGCGAGGGTTCCATCGTCCGCAGCTGGGGCCTTCCGCTCCAGGAGAGCAACAACTACGGCTACAATCCCCGCAGCGACTACTTCCAGTATGGCCTCACCGGAACCGAGACCCTCACGCTCTCTACGGGTAACAACAAGAACCAGACATACCTTTCCGCATCGGCCGTCAACAACAAGGCCATCATCCCGGGTAGCGCATACAACCGCTACAACGTCAAGTTCCGCAACACCACCAAGTTCTTCGGTGACAAGATGACGCTGGACGTATCGGCCGAGTACATCATGCAGGACCACCGCAACATGCGCAACCAGGGTCTGTACAACAACCCCATCGTGGGCGCCTACCTGTTCCCCCGCGGCGGTGAATGGGCCGATATCCGCATGTTCGAGCGCTGGGACAACACCCGCCAGCTCCACACCCAGTACTGGCCTGCCGGCGATGCCGGCATCACCATGCAGAACCCCTACTGGATCAACTACCGCAACCTCACCACCCAGAAGCGCAACCGCTTTGTCCTGGGCGGCACCCTCTCCTACCAGATCCTGGACTGGCTCACCGCCAGCGCCCGCGTACGCGTGGACAATTCCCGGATCACCGACGAGTCCAAGAACTTCGCCACCACCAACACCCAGCTCACCGGCGGTTCCATCAACGGTTCCTACAGCGAGGGTCAGGCCAATGACCGCCAGACCTATGCCGATGCACTCCTGAGCGCCAACCGCTCCTTCGGAGAGTGGTCCGTGAACGCACAGCTGGGCGCTTCCATCAACGACCAGTACTGGTACAGCACCAGCCTGGGCGGCCCCATCGCCGCCGGCAAGCTGGCCAACAAGTTCAACCTCTACATGCTGGACCAGAACCTCATGTCTCCCGGCCAGAGCCAAAGCCGTCACCAGACCCAGTCCGTCTATGGACAGGCCGAGGTGGGCTGGAAGGGTGCCTACTATCTCACCCTCACCGGCCGTAACGACTGGGATTCCTCCCTGTTCGGCCCGCTGAGCACCAAGCACAGCTTCTTCTATCCGTCGGCCGGTGTTTCCGTAGTCCTCTCGCAGGCTATGCAGCTGCCCCGCCAGATTGAATACCTCAAGGTTCGCGGTTCCTTCGCCCAGGTAGGTTCTGCCTTCGAGCGTCTCATCGCCAACCCTATCCACTCCTACAACAGCACCACCGGTTCCTACGCAACCAACGCCAACTATCCGCTGGACCTGAAGCCGGAGATGACCACTTCCTGGGAGGTGGGCCTGCAGTCCAAGTTCCTGGACGGCTTCAGCCTGGACCTCACCTGGTACTACACCAACACCAAGAACCAGACCTTTGAGATTCCCCTGTCTTCGGGTTCCGGTTATGAGTCGGCCTTCATCCAGACGGGTAACATCCTCAACACCGGTATCGAGCTTTCCTTCGGTTACAGCCACACCTGGGGCATCTTCTCATGGGACACCAACTACACCTTCTCTACCAACAAGAACAAGGTGGTGAGCCTGGCCGAGAACGTGAAGAACCCTGTCACCGGAGAGACGGTCTCGTTTGACAACCTGGCCAAGGGCGGCCTTGCCAATGCCCGCTTCTTCCTCACCGAAGGCGGCACCCTGGGAGACCTGTATTCCCGTTCCGACCTGGTCCGCGACAATCAGGGCAACATCTATGTGGACGAGAACGGCAACATCGCCACCCGCACCCTCACCAAGTTCGAAGACATGATCAAGCTGGGAAGCGTACTGCCCAAGGCCAACATGGCATGGCGCAACGACTTCAAGCTGGGCCGCTTCAACGCCAGCGCCCTCATCACGGCCCGCCTTGGCGGTATCGTGTACTCCAACACCCAGGCCAAGCTGGACTGGTACGGCGTATCGGCCAATTCCGCCGACGCCCGTGATGCCGGCGGCGTTGTCATCAACGGCTCCGACATGATTGACGCCAACAAGTGGTACACCACCATCGCCGGTACCGACACCGTACCCCAGTTCTATACCTACAGCGCCACCAACGTCCGCCTGCAGGAGGTTTCCCTGGGCTACACCTTCCCCCGCAAGGCTCTTGGAAATGTCTGCGACATCACCCTGCAGCTGGTGGGACGCAACCTCTTGATGATCTACTGCAAGGCCCCCTTCGATCCGGAAGCCGTGGCATCGACCACCAACAACTTCTATCAGGGCCTGGACTACTTCATGACTCCTAACACCAGGAACTTCGGTTTCAACGTAAGGATTAACTTCTAAGGAGGACACTTACATGAAAAATTGCTTTAAATATACTCTGATACTCGCAGCTGCCGTGAGCGCGGCCGCCTGTACCCGCAACTTCCAGGAGTACAACACAGACCCCTACGGAGCTACGGAGGAAGAGCTTGCCCGTGACGGATACAACGTAAAATCCGCCCTGCTGGGCCTCGCCGACGGTATCATCGCCCTCGACGTCAACACCACCCAGTTCACAGAAGCCCTCCTGGGCGGTCCGCTGGCCGGTTATCTCGCCGACGCCAACGCAGGCTTCAACCAGAACTCCATCGGCCGCCTGAACCCGCCGAACAACTGGACCAAGGTGCTCATGGAGGACTTCCCGTCCCGCATCTATCCCAACCTGCGCCAGCTCAAGCAGGTCACTTCCAACGAGACCATCCTGGCCGTGGGCAACGTGATCAAAGTGGCCGGCATGCACCGCATCGCCGATACCTATGGTCCCATGCCTTATTCCAAGATCACCGACGACGGCTCTCTCCAGGTGCCTTTTGACTCCCAGGAGACCGTTTACAAGACCATGATCGGGGAACTGGATGCCGCCATCGAGGTGCTCACCCGCAACCGTACCAACAACTTCTCCGCCTCCTCCGACATCATCTACGGCGGTAACGTGGAGAAATGGTGCCGCTATGCCAATTCGCTCAAGCTTCGCCTTGCCATGCGCATGAGCTATGCCGACCCCGCCTATGCCCAGCAGAAGGCCGAGGAAGTCGCCGCTCACGAGATCGGTGCAATGGCATCGGCCGATGACATTGCGCAGCTCCTGGCCTTCGGCAACGACGGCAACCCCCTCTATGTAGCCGTTAACTACAACCGCGTGTCCACGCACGATGACGGATCGGCCTGCATCACCACCGGTGACTCCCACGCCGCCGCCGACATCGTCCTTTACATGAACGGTTACAAGGATCCCCGCCGCAGCGCCTACTTCACGAAGAGTGAGTGGGACGGCTACGAGTACGTGGGTCTGCGTCACGGTATTGTGATCCCCGACCACAAGACGGTGGGCCACAAGTATTCCGGCATCAAGATTGACCGCCTCAATTCCCCCATCGTCCTGATGGCTCCGGCCGAGACGGCTTTCCTCAAGGCTGAGGCCGTGGCCGTATTCGGATGGAACATGGGCGGCAGCGCCAAGGACTTCTACGAGCAGGGCGTGCGCCTGAGCTTCGAGCAGTGGGGCGTGAACGGTGCCGACGCTTACCTCGCCGACATGACTTCCGTTCCGGGCACCTACTCCGACCCGGCCGGTTCCAACGACTACAACAACATCCTCACCAACCTTTCGGTGGCCTGGGACGACAGCGCCAGCGCCGAGGTGAAGCAGGAAAAAATCATGATCCAGAAGTGGATTGCCAACTTCCCGCTGGGCAATGAGAGCTGGGCCGATATCCGCCGCACCGGTTATCCGCACATCCTCCCCTGCACCGACGAGGCCAACAACTCCGGCGGACTCGTTCCCAACGAAGGTCCCCGCAGGATCAAGTACCCTCAGGAAGAATATACCAGCAATGCAGCCAACCTCAGCGAGGCCATCTCCAAGTACCTGGGTGGTCCCGACCAGATGGCTACCAGACTTTGGTTCGACTGCAAATAATGAGGAGACAAGAATATGAAAAATAGCATTAAATACATTGCCATCCTTGCGGCGGTCATCGTCAGCGCCGGTGCATGCAGCAAGTGGACGAAGCAGGAAGCCCTGGAATTCAACTACGTCACTATCGAGGAGAAGAATCCGGCTCTTTACGAGGCTTACCTGGAGAGTGTCCGCAGCTACCATGCCACCGAGCATCAGGTACTCATCGCCCGCTTCGACAACAAGGCCGGCGCCCTCACCGGACGTGCCGACCACGTGAACAATCTGCCCGACAGCGTGGACTACGTTGTCCTCAACAACTACAGCACCATCAGCGAGACCATCCTCTCCGAGGTAGCCGAGGTGAAGGAAAAGAAGGGAATCAAAACCCTCATTCCCCTGGATTTCGACGTTCTGGAAAAGGAATATGCCCTCTATCTGGAAGGCCTTGAGTCCGAGACCGAGCCTACGCTCGAGGACGAGGTTGCCTGGATAGGAGAAAAAGTGAACGCGTTCATCGGAACGGCCACGAAACTGGGCCTTGACGGCGTGATGGTTTCCTACGTGGGCAAGAACCCGCTGGGCCTCAAATCCGGCGAGTCCGAGAAGGTGATCGCACTCCAGGAAGCTTTCTTCGGCCCGGTGCTTACCTATGCCGCCGGCGGGAAACTCCTTTTCTTCCAGGGCAATCCCAACAACCTGCTGCTGGAGGCCGACGTGCTCACTCCGGCCCAGTACATCATTGTTCCGGCCGAGACTGTCACCAGCCTCGAAGGATTTAACTTTGCCGTCCACATGGCTTCCGGCGAAGGTGTTCCCGCCGACAAGTTCGTCGTAGGTGTCACCGCCTTTGACGTGACCGACGAGACGGCTACCGCAGGCCTTTTCTCCGGCAACATCTCGGCCATTGACGGTGCCGCCCGCTGGGCCGTCACGCCCGATGCCAGCTTTGGAAAGAAAGGCATCTGCGTGAATCACGCGCAGTTTGACTACTTCAACATCCAGAATGTGTACAGTGAGATCAATACTGCCATCGCCACTATGAACCCTTCACCTTTGAAATAAGGAGGAACCATCATGAAACTCAACAGATATGCACTTCTCCTCTTTTCCGCCGCCTTCGCATGGGTATCCTGCCAGACGGAGAAAGAGGCCATGGAAGAGCACCACTTCACAAACAAGCTTTACATCAACACCCAGGCGGTATCCGAGGAAATCCTGGTGAAGGCCGGCAGCGGAGACATCATGCGCACGCTGAGCATCGGCACCGCCCTCAAGGTGGAAGAGGACCTGGACGGCGTCCTGGTCGCAGATCCCGCATACCTGGACTGCTACAAGGCCGAGTATGCCCAGCCGGATGCCGTGGCCCTGCCGCTCTCCTGCTGCAACATTGACAATCCCGAGGTGAAGATCCTGAAGGGGTCCAATGCATCGGCTCCCGCCATCATCACCTTCACCAACCTGGGTAACCTCAACCGCAACCTCATTTACGTGATGCCCGTGGTGCTCAAGAACGTCACCGACATCAACGTGATTGCTTCCAAGACGGTGGTTTACTACGTGTTCAAGGGTGCCGCTCTCATCAACGTCGTGTGCAACATGGCCAACAACCGTGCCGGCGCCCAGAGCTGGAAGACCCCCGAGAAGTTCACGAACATGAGGCAGTTCACCGCCGAGGCCCTGGTTCGCCAGAACGTCGCCGGCCGTCTCATCTCCACCATCATGGGTGTGGAAGGCCACTACCTGCTCCGTATTGGTGATGCCGGTGTTCCCGACACACAGCTGCAGGTGGCTTCCTCGCAGAACCAGACCAACTCCAACATGAACTTCACGCTGGGCAAGTGGACCCACGTGGCCTGCGTCTTCGACAACGGTAAGAGCACCGTGTATTTCGATGGCCGCAAGGTGCTGGATGCCGCGAATGCCAACCGCAGCACGGTTACCTGGGGCGCCTACGGCAACGACAAGGGCGAGACCAGCGGCCGTTACTTCTGGCTGGGTTACTCCTATGAGAGCAACCGCTACCTGGATGGTGACATGGCCGAGGTTCGCATCTGGAACCGCTGCCTCACCGAAGAGGAAATCAACCAGGACACCCACTTCTACGCGGTAGATCCCGCTTCCGAGGGCCTCATCGCCTACTGGAAGATGGATGACGGCGCAGGTACCGTTCTCAAGGACGCTTCTCCCAACGGAAACGACCTTACGCTTGATTCGGCTACTCAGTGGCCTAAGGTTTCACTTCCCGAATAATAAAGGAAACGGATATGAAAAAGATATTTATTACTGTTGCTGCCATTGCCGCCTGCACGCTGGTCTCCTGTGAGAAAGAAGCCATCACGGTAGACCACGTGGACGAGGCCGCCTACGCCAATGTGGGCACGCTGGTGGGCAGCTTACGAGACCTCTCTACCAACAAGACCTCCCAGGTGGTGGAGATCCGCAGTGAGGAGATTACCCGTTCGGTTGTCTTCGCGCTCCCGAGAGCCGCTGCTGCAAATGTCCAGGTCAAGGTTGCCCTTGATGCCGAATACCTGAGAGAGTACAACGAAAAGCACGGAACGAGCTTCGAGCTGTTCCCCTCCGAGCTGGTGGCTATCCAGGATAACGGAGAGGTGACTGTCGAGGCCAAAAAGACCCGTTCCGGCAGCCTGGACGTTACGCTGAGCCCCCTTGGCGACAAGGAGGAGAAGACTTATCTTCTTCCCCTGAAGGCCAGCACCTCCGCCGGCGGCGTGAAGGTGTCGGAGGAAAGGGTGGTTTACCTTGTGAAGAACATGGCTTTCCAGACGACGGTGTCCACCGACGACCCTGCCCGCAAGAAGGTCAATGTGTGGATTGAGGTGAACAACACCAACCCGCTCAACATGCTTCAGTTCGAGACCGAGGACGGTCATCTGCTCATCGACCACCTGGTGCTGTTTGCCTACAACATCAACTACGATGCAGAGAAGGGCAAGGTGTACTGCTTTGCCAACCCGCAGTGCCAGTACATCCTGGACCACTACAACGAGATTGTCCGTCCCCTCCGCGAAAGAGGCATGAAAGTGTTCATCTCCGTGCTGGGCAATCACGATGCATCCGGTCTGGCCCAGCTCTCCGACGCAGGCGCACGCGCCTTTGCCCAGGAGATGAAGGCCCTCTGCGAAGGTTACGGCTTTGACGGCGTCAACTACGACGACGAGTACTCCAACAGCCCCGACCTCTCCATTCCCTGGTTCACCAGCCGCTCCCAGGCTGCCGGCAACCGCCTCTACTACGAGACCTGGAAGGCCATGCCCGACAAGGAGATGATGTCCTACCAGTATGGCAGCGCCCTGGGCAATGCCGCCGTGGACGGTGTGGAGCCCGGCGAGTACATGGCATGGGCCGTGGGTGACTACGGCCGTCGCGGTGTTGCCTACTCCGGTATGACCAATGCACAGGTATCCTACCAGTCCAGCGAATTTGCCCAGTGGAGATCCACTCCCACCGAGAGCACGGTTTCCCAGTGGATGGCCTCCGACTACGGTCTCTGGATGATCTTCTCCCTGTGGAACGATTCCAAGAACCTGCAGCGTGACTGGAATGCCATGAATATCCTTTCCAAGGCTATCTACGGCTGTGAGCTCAAGAAGCCCACGAAGTTCTATCCCCAGACCAAGTCTCTTGATTACGTATCCCTTGAATGGTAAAGATTATGAAAAAGGTATTTCATTATATGATTGCGCTGACTGCCTGCGCGGCGGTCTTCGCCTCCTGCGAGAAGGAAGAGAAAATCGTCGGTACCGCCGACGGTAACGGCCTCTTCCTGAACAAGGCCGAGATTACCATTGTCAAAGGGAACCAGGAAGCGCTGGTTGCTACCGTAACGCCCAAGGGCGCCGCCAAGGTGTCCTGGGTGAGCAGCGACGCCGCCGTGGCCTCTGTTACGGCAGAGGGTGTGGTGACGGCCGTGGGCGCCGGCGAGGCTACTGTAACGGCATCGGCCTCCGGAAAGAGCGTCGAGTGCCTGGTCAAGGTAAGCTCTCCCGTCACTTCCGTCGTTCCCAGCGTGAGCGAGCTCACCATCGAGAAGGGTGCTACCGGTGACCTCAGCGTCACCATCGGCCCGGACGATATCAATGTTCCGTACAGCATCAAGTGGACGTCTTCCGACGAGACCATCGCGACGGTTGCGGCCGATGCCGGTGATCCCACCAAGGCTGTCGTGACCGGCCGCATGGGCGGTTATGCCACCATCTACGTGAAGGCTGGCGATGTCACCTCTTCCATCGACCTTACCGTCAACGTGGACATGACCGGTCTTGTGATCAGCGGCGTTCCCGCCGGCAAGGTGTACAAAGGCGACAGCTTCCAGCTCAGCGTCCGCAAGGACCCGGCCGATGCCCTTGGCGTACTGGATCCCGTGTGGTCGAGCTCCGACGAGACCATCGCTACCGTGGATGAGAAGACGGGCCTTGTAAACCTGGTGGGTGCCGGAGATGTCACCTTCACGGTTGCCTCCAACGGCTTCACGCAGTCTGTCGATGTTACCGTCAACGTGCTGGCAACGGTGTCGTTCCTGCCCACATCGGCCAGCTTTACCTACGAGGATGTTACCTTCACGGGAAGCAACAACAACTATTCTTCCTGGTATATGAATGTACGTGCAAACGGTGTCATGACCTTCTCCGTTCCGGAAGGAATTTTCATTTCGGAGATTGTCTTCACGCCTTACTCCTCCTACTACAGCACCAAATTCACTCCGGATTCCGGAGAGTATTCCGGTAACACCTGGACAGGTAACGCCAGGACCGTAACGTTTACCAACTCTACAAACACGTATCTGACGGGTATTAAAGTCACTTACAAGAACTAACTTTTTAAAAGGCGCCGCACTGAGAGCTACGGCGCCTTTTTTTATCTCTTCTTTTTGTTGTATATTTGCAGCGGAAATGTCCCAAAATTCTATCATATCCCTCCAGGAATTCACTACGTTGTATGGGAAATACAGCGCCCGCTTCATAGAGATTGCCATGTCCTATCTGCAGGACAGGATGGAGGCGGAAGATGTGGTTTCTGAGAGCTTTATGACCTTCTGGGATACCCGCGAGACGGCAGAGCTGCCCGAATCTCTCCCTGCCTATATCCTGGGCATCGTCAAGCACAAATGCCTGGATCACCTTCGTTCCCGCCAGAGTTCCCAGAAACGCACATTCAATATTTACGAACAGGCCTGCATGGACGCAAAAGTCCGAATTCTGCAAAACGACAGCCTCACACAGAAGCTGTTCGAAGATGAGATTGTCACTATCTTCGAGCGGGAGCTGCAGAAAATGCCCCCCATGACGGCCAGCGTATTCTACGCATCCCGGGTGGAGGGCAAAACTTATAAAGAGATTGCTGAGGCCCTGGGGATTCCCGTGCGTACGGTTACACGGGAAATCCAGAACGGGCTTGCAGCCATGCGGCGTTCGCTCAAGGATTATCTGCCGCTGGCCGCCATCCTTCTATATAATACTGTTGAGAAGCTCTAGCTTCCCGTCTTCAATCAGTTTCAGGATCAGTTCCCCGAAGAGGGTATTCTGCCAGGCGAACCATTCGCGGGTAAAGTCGGAGGCGTCGTTCCGGTTAAAGGACTCGTGGATGAAGCCGGTTCCGGCGTCGGTGCGAAGAAGCTGCAGGATGCACTCCAGGATTTCCTCGTCGGAGGTGGCGGTAAAGGCCCGCATCATGATGCTCATCGGCCAGATGTTCTCGATTCCGATGTGCGGTCCGCCGATCCCTTCTCCGGCTTTTCCGCGATAGAAATACGGATTATACTCACTCCAGACCATCTTACGCGTGTTGCGGTAGATGGGGTCTTCCTGCATGGCGGGGTCCAGGTAGGCCATGGCCAGAAGGGACGGGACGTTGGCATCATCCATGAGGAAGTGGCCGCCGAAGCCGTCCACCTCGAAGGCATAGACGGGGCCGAAGACGGGATGCTCCACGACAGCGTTCTCCTTGAGGGCGCGTTCCACTTCTCCGGCCAGGGCAATGCATTCATCGGCCAGATCCTTCTCTCCGTTGACATCGGCGAGAATCTCGGAGGCCTTCCTGAGCGCGCTGACTGCCATAAAGTTGGAGGGGATGAGGAACTCGAAGGTGGTGGCGTCGTCGGAAGGGCGGAAGGCCGATGCGATGAGGCCGCAGGGACGAACGGGGTTGCCGCGGCCCACCACGCACTTGGTGTCCAGCTGGCGGTCGGTGACGCGAAGGAAGGTATAGGAGCCGTGGCCGTCATAGCGCTGCTGTTCACGGAGGACCGTGAGGATGCTCGTGATGGCTGTGAGCCAGTGGTTGTCAAAGACGGAGGTATCTCCGGTTTTCTTCCAGTATTCGTAGGCCAGGCGGATGGGGTAGCAGTGGGAATCGATTTCCCATTTACGTTCGAACACGTAGGGGTTTGCCTTGGGAAGGTCGCTCGCGCAGGCTGCGCCGATGGGGTCTACGTTGAAGGCATTGGCGTAAGGGTCTATGCCGATGCACTTGAACTGGCGGCGGATGACGCCGGCAATCATGCGGGCCAGGGCGGGGTCTTCGTTAGCCAGGGCGACATAAGGCCAAACTTGTGCGCCGGAATCCCTGAGCCACATGGCGGGGATGTCACCGGTGAACACGTAGGTGTCGGGGTTCCCGTTTTCGTCCTCCATGGGGTGTACGGTGGTATCCAGCGTGTTGGGGAAGCAGTTGATGAACATCTGGCGCAGTTTGGGATTCGTGAGGAGGGCGGCGGTTTCCGCTACCGTCTTCTCTACGGCACCGGAGGTGAAGGAGCGCTTTTCCGGGGCCGGGCGGCGCTGCGGATAGGTGCCGTCTCCCAGGAAATCCTCGGGGCAGTACCAGACGGCGGGCTCATCGCTCATCTCGAAGGTGAGGGTGGCGCCGGCTTCTATTTCTTCCCAGGTGATGAAGGGTCTCAGGCAGGGCTTCCCATTGATGGATACACTTTTGATATAGCGGTTGGTGTCGCTGGTGCCGGGGGCTTCCACGGTGAAGACTTTTCCGTCTCCTACCTGGATGGAGGCTTTTTCAAAGAGGGGCGTTCCCAGCCAGAAGCGGCCCGAGGCCGGCTCTGCCTGGTAGAAGCCCAGGGAGGAGAGAATGTACCAGGCCGACATCTGGCCTACGTCTTCGTTACCGGCGAGGCCATCCTCGGAGGCGCTGTACTGGTTGGATAGGATGTCGCGCACAAGGTCGGCGGTCTTCCAGGGCTGGCCGGCCATGGTGTAGAAGTAGGTGATGTGGTGGCTGGGCTCGTTGCCGTGCACGTACTGGCCGATGAAGCCGGACATGTCGGGGGATGCGCCTTCGCCATTGTCCTGGGGGGCCTTGAAGAGGGAATCCAGGCGCTCCAGCATGGCGGGTTTGCTGCCGAAGCCTTCGATGAGGCCCTGCAGGTCGTGGGGGGCCAGCCAGGTGTACTGCCAGGCGTTGCCTTCGCAGTAGTCGTTGGCGCGGTGCTGGGCGAAGAAGGGGTTGAAGGGGGTGCGCCAGCCGCCGGTGGAGGTGCGGCCGCGGACAAAGCCCGTGGTGCGGTCAAAGTAGTTGCGCCAGCTGTGGCTGCGCCCTGTGAACAGGCGGGCATCTTCATCGCGCCCCAGCGCGGCGGCGGCGTGCGCGACGGCGGCATCGGCTATGGCATACTCCATATCGTTGGCGCAGGCTTCCCCGAAGAGGTCGCAGGGGATGTAGCCGTATTTTTTGCGGAGGTTCTGGCCCCGCTCGTCCAGCATGACGGAGGCTTTGCAGGCTTCGTAGGCTTTTTCGCGGTCAAAGCCGGGGATGTTCTTGACAATGGCATCGGCCACTACGATGACGCCGGGATTGCCTACCATGCAGTCGGTTTCGTTTCCAACGAGGTGCCACACGGGGAGTTTGCCCTGCTCGTCGAAGATACGCAGCATGGTGTTCACGATGTCGGCGCGGCGCTCCGGATGAATCATGTAATAAAGGGGCATGGCGGCCCGGTAGGTGTCCCAGAGGGAGAAGGTGGTATAAGTGCTGGTTTCTGCCGTGTGGACGTTTCCGTCGGCTCCGCGATAACTGCCGTCGGTGTCGCAGAAGAGCGAGGGGGCAATCATCGTGTGATAAAGGGCGGTGTAGAAGACTTCGCGGGCGCTTTCGTCGGGGGTTTCGACGACTATCTTGGAAAGGGCCTCGTTCCAGCGGGCGCGAGCGGCTTTCCGGGCCGAGTCAAAGTCTGCGTCTTCTTCCCTGAGGGCCTTGGCGGCGCCTTCTTCGCTCACGGCGGAAAGGGCTACTTTGAGAAGGACTTTCTCGCCTTCGCTGGTTTCGAAGTTGAAGCGGCCGTAGTTTTCGGTGATTTCTGCACGGAAAGGTTTGGAAAAGACGGCGTAGAAGAACTGCTTCTGGTCTGCGGCCCAGCCGCTGGAATGACGCCAGCCGCTTACGGTTACGCTGTCAATGACGTGGAAGCCGGTGTCGGTGGCACTGTCCCAGCAGCCTCCGTTTTCGAGGTCAAAGACAATGGCGGCCTCGCCGGAAGCCGGGAAAGTGTAGCGGTGCAGGCCCACGCGGTCGGTGGCGGTGAGTTCTGCCACAATGCCGTAGCGGGTGAGCGGAACGCTGTAGTAGCCGGGCTCGGACACCTCCCGGGTGCGGTCGGCATAGGACCAGAGGCCGCTCTGAGGCTGGTCTTCGGTTCCGCGGCTCAGGGTAACAGGCCCGGTAACGGGCATGACGGTAATGTCAAACAGGTCTCCGATGCCGGTGCCATTCAAATGGGTATGGCTAAAGCCGATGACCGTAGAGTCGCTGGCGTGGTAGCCGGACGTCCAGTCCCATTCCTCGGGGATGCTGGTAGGGCCCAGCTGGACCATGCCGAAGGGCACGCTGGCGCCCACGAAAACATGGCCATGGCCTCCACTGCCAATACGGGTATTTACAAAAGATACAGGTTCCGGAGCCTCATGTCCGGTGCATGCGCCAATGGCGCAGATCAAGGTTAAAAAGAAGTACTTACGCATAAACAAATATACGAAGAATTATTGGCTTATGGAAGTACTTTCGAGGCGGTTTTGGGGAATAATAAGTCCTAGGATGGAGGTTCCGCCGAGGATGGCGCAGGTCTCGTCGCGGATGGCGCAGGTCTCGGCCTAAACGGCGCAGGTCCCCGTGGAGCGTGGCGCTTATCTCATTGTCATACAACTAGTTAGATTAACTGACGGGTGCCATTTCGGCACCCGTCAGTTAATCTAATCTATTAATAGTCAGCTATTTAGCCGCCACGAACTATTTACCCAGACCTTTCTTGACGCAGGCGCTGAGTTCATCGTACAGAGCGTCGGTCTTTTCCAGGAGCTCCTTGCGAACGGCGAGGTAGTAGGCCTTGGCCTTTTCGGCCTCTGCGCCCTTCACGACCTTGTCACGAAGATCATTGTAGAGGTCTACGGCTTTGTCGATGAGGCCGGTGATTTCGTCGGCGTTCTTGCCGGGATTCATATTCAGGAACAGGGTGCAATCGTCGATGAAAGCGCCCACAACATACTGAATGTCTTTCTTGATGTCTCTGAGATTCATATCTGTCTGAATTAATTCGAGTACAAAGATACAAATTATATTTGAATTCGCACCAGATTGTTTGAGCCATTGCCGCGTTGACACGCAGAACGCACAGACTGGCATTTTCTTGTCAACGCGGCCGGGTTTTGCGCCATTTTCGCCAAAATGCTTGCCGCGTTGACACGCAGAATGCACAGAATGCCGATTTCCCGTCAACGCGGCCATGGTTTGCGCCGTTTTCGCCAAAATGCTTGCCGCGTTGACACGCAGAATGCACAGAATGCCGATTTCCCGTCAACGCGGCCAGGGTGTTGCAGGTGGAAGCATGCAACGGCAAACAGGGCAGAGCCACACTGAAATCAAAAATAAGGCAGCGGCAGCGGTACGGCGGAGGAGGGAGACCCTCCCGGGGGCTTGCGCACCCCCGCGCAAGGGGAGGGGGAGGGGCCCGCCGGAGACAAGTCCCGCGCGAAGCAAGGGACGCCGGATACGGTGGGAGGGGCCGGAGGGAGCAATGGGCGCGAAGGGCGCGAAGCGACCTGACCACCCATGCGACCGGAGTCCCCCGGGAGTGTCTCCCTCCTCCGCCGTACCGCTGCTGAAGCTAGCACACAAATCACACTAGAAGCCACGAGAGCCATTGCCGCGTTGACACGCAGAACGCACAGAATGGCATTTTCCTGTCAACGCGGCCGGGTTTTGCGCCGTTTTCGCCAAAATGCTTGCCGCGTTGACACGCAGAATGCACAGAATGCCGATTTCCTGTCAACGCGGCCAAGGTGTTGCAGATGGAACAGCGAAGTGTTGCAGGTTAAGCGATGGTCACGTCTCAGCACGCGGAGATGCGCAAAAGCCCGCCAAAATGCACATCCAGAAATGCTGCAGCACGCGGAGAAGAGCAGAATCGCGGCAAAATGCTCTTCATGCGGTGCTGGAACACATTTCGTTGCAAGTGGGCCCTCGAAGTGTTCCAGGTGGAAAGGAAACGCAAGCGGCAACTCCCCCCCTACTCCCTCACGATCAGCGCGGTGGCCCACACTTCGCAACCTTCGCAGCGGCCGACGAAGCCGAGACGCTCGGTGGTGGTGGCCTTTACGGAGACGCGGTCCTCGGGGATGCCAAGGAGGGGTGCCAGGGTTGCACGCATGGAGGCAATGTGAGGCGCCAGCTTGGGCTTTTGCAGCGCAATGGTAATATCCACATTGCCAACGGAATAGCCCTTGGAGCGTACCAGCGCGACCACCTTCTCCAGCAGGAGCTTGGAGTCTACTCCCTTCCACTCGTCGGAGGTATCCGGGAACAGATGGCCAATGTCGCCAAGGGCCAGACAGCCCAGCAGGGCGTCGCACAGGGCGTGGATGGCGACATCGCCGTCCGAATGGGCCACGAAGCCGGTCTCGGAAGGAATCTGGACACCGCCCAGCCACATGGGGAGGCCGGGAGCCAGGGCGTGTACGTCGTAACCGTTACCAATTCTGAAATCCACCATAGCGCGCTACTTCCTAATGATTTCGATTTCACCCCTGAGGCCCACCTTGAGAATCTGGGAGGCCTTGCCGGTAGACTCGGTATCCACGGACGGGGGCACCACAAAGTCCACGGCGTCCTTGATCTCCTGCGGAATCTCCGAGAAACGCTGCGGCGTGGGCTCGCCGGAAATATTGGCCGATGTACTCACGATGGGCCGTCCCAGCTTGAAAACCAGCTGCCGGCACCACTCCATGAGCGGAATGCGGATACCCACGGAACCATCGGCTGCCACCGTATTACGGGCCAGGTGCCAGCGGTCTCCCGGAGCGCCTTCTTCGCCGGCAATGGCACCGGGATAGATGATGGTCATGGGCGCATCGTTCACCTCCACAAGGTCTACGGCAATGGAAGGAATCTCCTTCACATACTTGGCCACCATGTCCAGGTCACTGGCAAGAAGCACCAGCGACTTGCTGTCGGAGCGCTGCTTAATCTTAAAAATCTTGGCAACGGCCTCGGGGTTAGTGGCATCGCAGCCCAGGCCCCACACCGTGTCTGTAGGATACAGGATGGTGCCGCCGTCACGCAGCGTCTTAAGGGCTTCAGCGAGAATTTCTTCCGGTTTCATAGTAAGTGGCAATAATGGGATAATGGTCTGAATAATGCACCCGCTGCACCTCATAGGACACGGCCTCGAGGTCCTGCGGGTAAAGAATATAATCGATACGGAGCCACGGCCACAGCACGCTGTACGTGGAGCCAAAGCCATGGCCGCCCCGCACAAAACTGTCCCTGCGCCCGTGAAGAAGGCGGAAGTACGTATACGAAAGCGGCGTGTCGTTGAAGTCCCCGGCCACGAGTGACCGCACCCTGGCGCCCTCCACATCCTTCAGCACCGCCGACACCTGCTTGGGACGCTCGGTAATGGAGCGCCGCATCTTTCTCTCGGTTTCCTCCACGGCATGGTCCTTCTTGATAAGGCCGGGCAGGGAAATGTTGTAGCTTTCGAAATGGCAGTTATAGAAACGCACAATGCTGCTGTCCAGCTTGATATCTGTCCAGAGTGCCATATTAGTGGAATGCTCGAAGTTGATCTTCCCCTTGTCCGCCACCCGGTAACGGCTCAGGGTGAGATTGCCAAAGTGCCCGCTCTTTCCATTCCGCACATAGAACTCCGCCTTATACCCCGGGAAATGGCGCATGAGCCATACATCCAGCGGATGGCCGGCCGGCAGAAAGAACTCCTGCAGGCAGATGACATCGGCATCCAGCGAGACCAGGTAACGGCTCACGGAATCGGCCAGCTCCAGACGGCCCATCCCCTCGGGCCCATGCGCAAAGAGTCCCACGTTGTAGGAGACCACCTTGAGCGTCGCTTCCTTTTCCGGCGAAGGCCGCGCGATGCGGTAGTATCGGCCTGCAAAAAAGAGCGACGGAAGAAGCACCAGGGTAAGCAGCCCGCGCATGGAAGATTTGCGGAAAAGCGACCACACCCACAGCGTCAACGTCAGGGGCAGCACCACCGGATACACCAGCCCGAAGAGGGTGAAAAACCACGCCTTGGCCGGGTCGATGATCACCGACAGATAGCCCAGCACCATGAGGGCCGAGGCTATAAGTGAGACCGTTCCGAAGGAAAGCCGGGACAGCCAGTGCCGTTTTTGGGCCTTAGCCATAGGCTAATAAAGTTGACGGGTTTTGCGCCAGTAGCGGATAAGGAGGAAGCCGAACAGCGCACCGCCCAGGTGGGCAAAGTGCGCCACACCCATCTGGGTGCCGGTAATGCCGGTGAGAAGCTCAATGCCGATAAAGATGAGCACCCACCACTTGGCGTCCAGCGTAACGGGCGGGAAGATGAGGGTGAGCCGGGCCTCGGGATACAGCATGGCAAACGCCACCAGTACACCGTACACGGCACCCGAAGCGCCCAGCACGCCGGGAATGCTGTTATAGATAAGCTGCGGATCCACGTTGGGATAGGTGTGCAGCAGACTCTGCACCTGAATGAACTCTACGCCCGTATGCAGCAGCACGGCGCCGAATCCGGTGATAAGGTAGAACCAGATGAACTTCTTGGTTCCAAGGGCCCGTTCCACCACCATACCGAACATGAGCAGCGTGTACATATTGAAGAAAATATGCAGGAAACCGTCGTGCATGAACATGTGCGTGACAGGCTGCCACCAGCGGAATTCCGTGCTCAGGGGGAAGGCCATGGCAAAGGTGTCCTTCATGAAGGCGGGGCTCACGAGCGTTGCCAGGAACATGATTACGTTCAGGTAAAGGAGGTTCTTGGTAACCACCGGAATGTTGTCTATGGGATTGTATCGGGCCATGGTTTAAAATCTTTTTTCGAGTTCGTCGGCCGGCACGATGGAAAGAATACGCTTACCGGCAGCCGTGAATTCGGGATTATCGCTTTGCAGGAGTGCGTCCACAAGACGCTGGGCCTCCTGCGGGGAAGAGAGGCGGGCACTGCCGGATGCACCCAGCATGGCAAATTTCTGCGCCAGTGCCTGCTCCATCACGCCGGGAAGGGCGGAATGGTCGTCGGAGAGGATGAGGAGAAGGTCTCCCACCAGGGTCTCGGCCTTTCCGGGCTCGGCCGAATAGCCTTCGGGAACGCCGTTCACCACCACGGTGTCTGTTCCGAAGGGCGTAATGTCAAAGCCCAGTTTCCGAAGGAGCTCCGCATGCGAGGAAAAGGTAAGGCAGCCTTCCACTCCCACCGTCACCTGCACGGGGAAAAGGGCCGTCTGGGTAACGTGCGTCTCGGCGGTGAGAGCCTTGAGGAAACGGTCGTAGAAGAGGCGCTCGCGGGCGCGGCGGATGTGCACCACCATGAGCCCGGAGGCACTCTGCGTGAGGATATATCGGCCCTGGACAATGAGAATCTGGGCCGATGGAAGCGTACGCTCCTCGAAGAGGGCGCCGTAATTCTGGCTTTTCTCCACATGGGAGGCGTAACCGGGGAAGGCCGATGGTTCCTTGTAGGCCGGCTCCTTGTACACGGCCGCCGGTCCCAGGTCTTCGAAGGGATTGAACGTAGGGTCTATCCCGGCCGTGGGGATGCTGGAAGGACGATATTCCTCGAAGCTCGCGCCCACTACGGGGACATCGGCCGCCACAGGATTGTCAAAGTCGATGGCTCCGGCAACGGAACTGCGGCCCATGGCCTCCTTCACGGCGGCAAACACCGTCTGGAACAGCAGCTGGTCTTCCTCAAACTTGATTTCCGCCTTGGTGGGATGGATGTTCACGTCCACGGTGGCAGGGTCCACTTCCAGGTAAATGAAGTAGGACGGCGTGCTTCCCTCCGGGACCAGGTTCTCGTAGGCCTTCATTACAGCCTTGTGGAGGTAGGCGCTGCGGAAATATCGGCCATTGACAAAGAAAAACTGGTTGCCGAGGGTCTTCCGGGCGCTCTCCGGCTTTCCCACGTAGCCGCGGAGGGACGCGATGGTGGTATCGGCCGATATATCCACGATGTCTCCCACAATGCCGGTTCCCAGCAGGTCCTGGATGCGGAATTTGTAGCTCTTGGCGGGTTTCACCACATGGACATCCTTGCCGTTGTGGGTGAGGGTGAAGCCAATGTCCGGCCGGGTGAGGGCCACGCGCTGGAACTCTTCCACAATGTGCCGGAGCTCCACGGTGTCGCTCTTGAGAAACTTCCGGCGGGCGGGAATGTTGTAAAAGAGATTGCGCACGGCGATATTGGTGCCCACGGGGCAGGAGACCTCGCGGGTTCCCTTGTTCTCGGAGGCGGCCATGACAACCTCCACACCGGCTTCTTCGCTGCCGATACGGGTTCTGAGCGTAACCTCGGCCACGGCTGCGATGGACGCCAGGGCCTCTCCGCGGAAGCCGAAGGTAAGGATATGATGCAGGTCCTCGGGCGAGGAGAGCTTGCTGGTAGCATGCCGCTCAAAGCACAGGACGGCATCGTCGGGGGTCATGCCACATCCGTTGTCAATGACCTGGATGAGGGTTCGGCCGGCGTCGGTCACCACCACCTTCACGTCGGTGGCGCCGGCATCCACGGCATTTTCCATGAGCTCCTTCACGACGGAGGCGGGCCGCTGGACGACTTCCCCCGCCGCAATCATGTCGGCGATATTTTTCGGTAAGATCCTGAGTTCCATTACAGCATTTCGAAGAACTTGGCCATGTAGATGAGAGACACCACAATGAGCACCAGCGTAACGATGGTGATGATGGTGTGGGCCGTACTCATGGAGCTGCGGGTTTTCTGGTAGTTACCATTACGGAAAGCGCCCCGCAGGCTGCTGCCGGGCACATATTCGCCGCTCTCGCGGGCTTTCTCGTTGGTGCCGTCCACGTCTCCGAACATGCGGCGGCGCTCCTCTTCCTCCGGATTGTAGTACCGGGGCTTGTAGTTGAACACCCTGTGCGGCTGGTTGCCAAAAAATCCAAAGTTGAACAGACTGGCCATGGCTTTTTCTTCTTTAACTTACAAAAATACCCATTTTTTTTAAATTTTCCTTACCTTAGTTACATGATACGGGAACTGACAGACCTTCTCATGCCACGCACGTGCCTCACATGCGGGCGGCAGCTGGGGGCGCAGGAGAAGCACCTCTGCATCTGGTGCCGCTCCGACCTGCCCCTCACCTGGAACTGGGAGCAGCCGCACAATCCCATGGCCGACGAGCTCAACGCCCTTCTGGAAAGGGGGCGGGCCGACGGTGAGTCTCTCCCCTATGTCTACGCCGCCGCGCTTCTTCTCTACCATCACGAGAACCCCTACAAAGCCATTCCCCGGGCACTCAAGTATGGCGGAAACCTCAAGGCCGGGCGGCATTTCGCGGCCATGCTGGGCCGGTTTCTCTCCAGGGCAGCGCATTTTGCCGACGTAGACCTCGTCGTCCCCGTGCCGCTGCATTGGATGCGCAAGTGGCAGCGAGGTTATAACCAGGCCGATGTCATTGCCCGCGAACTGGCCCGGGAACTGGGAGCGGCCTGTGCCCCGCGCCTTCTGTCCCGTTCCCGCAGGACGCATACCCAGACGCAGCTGGATGCAACGGCCCGCATGAAAAACGTGGCGGGCGTGTTCCGGGTCCGACGCGTCCCCCGCGAGGCCAGGCACATCCTCCTGGTGGACGACACGTTCACCACCGGCGCCACCCTCGCCGCATGCTACAATGCGCTGCGGGAGGTACTGGACCCTTCGCAGCGCATCTCTGTGGCCACACTGGCCGTGGTGCAGGATTAGCCGCTTCATCCTGGCCGGGGAATATTTTTGGAAATAAAGGACAATGCATGTAAATTTGTAGGAATGGAACTGTTTTATGCACATGAGGCAGACGGCGGATACTGCCGGCTGGACGCGGAGGAGAGCGGCCACTGCGTACGCGTGCTGCGCCACCGGGCCGGGGACGAGATAGACGTGATTGACGGCCTGGGCACGCTGTATCACTGCCGTCTCACGGACGACAGCCCCAAGGGGGCCGAGGCGCAGGTGCTTCAGATGCAGGCCGATTGGAACGCCCACCCCTACCACCTCACCATCGGCTGCTGCCCCACCAAGAACAACGACCGCTTTGAGTGGTTCGTGGAAAAGGCCACCGAACTGGGCGTAGACTGCATTGTCCCGCTCATCGGCGAGCGCTCCGAGCGAAAGGTCTATAAGACAGACCGTGCTGCGCGCATTGCGCTGTCGGCCACCAAGCAGTCCCTCAAGGCCCGCATCCCCGCCATTGAGGAGCCGGTTTCCGTCAAGGAGTTCCTCCATCGGCCGGCCGATGGCCTCCGCCTTATCGCCTACTGCTTCGAGGGCGAGACGCTCCGCACCAGCATCAAAGCTGCCTTGAGCGGCTTCCAGGGCCGTGACATCACCATTCTCATCGGCCCGGAAGGAGATTTCTCTCCCGAAGAAGCGCGTCTGGCACTGGAAAACGGGTACATTCCCATCCACCTGGGCGCATCCCGCCTGAGAACCGAGACGGCTGCGGTCACCGCCGTGGAAGCCGTCTATTTACATTATATGGAATAAGCCATGAGAAAGAACATTCCCGCCTATTTCTTTGCCATCGCCTGCCTCGTGAACTGGGCGGGCCGCATCTGGGACATTCCCCGTATGTCGTCGGCCGTGAAACCGGCCCTTCTGCCGCTTCTGGCCATGGCGGTGCTGGTCTATGCCATCTCCCGCCGGCTGGACAAGCGCAAGCTCACGCTCCTCATTTGTGCAGAGCTCTTTGGCTGCGTAGGGGACATCTGCCTTATCAGCAGCAGTTTCCCGCTGTTTGCCAGCGGAATAGGCGCTTTCCTTGTGGGCCATCTGTTCTATATCAGCATCTTCGGCCGTGAATCCTGGAAGGGCATGGGGTGGAAGCCCTGGGCCGCGGGAATTGCGGTAATGCTGGGTCTGGTCTTCGGGCTTGTCAAAGTACTGCGGATCAGCGGAGCCCTGCTGGCGCCCATGGCTGTGTATGGATTTGTTCTCACCATCCTCATGTTCAGCACCTTCTGCGGCCTGGTACGGCTTCCGGAGAAAGGCACCTGGGCCATTCTGTTTTTGGGTTCGGTGCTCTTTACCTTCTCCGACTCCCTCATTGCGGCCGGTACCTTTGATGTCCTGAACTTCCCCCTGCAGGAGTTCACCATCATGTTCACCTACCTGGTTGCCCAGAGCCTCCTGGCCTGGGGCACCGTGCGTCTCGCGAAAGACTAGGTTGCCTTTGCAACCGGGTTGCACGCCGTAAAGGGTACCTTTGCATTCGGAAAATAACAGAATGCAATATGATACACGAAGATCACAAACATGCGTGCGAGCACTGCGAACATGAGCATCATCATCATGAGCACGAACACGAGCATCACCACCACGGCGAAGAGGAGGAAGAAGGCCACGGACGCCTTGTAAAGGTCATTGCGGCGGCGGTTCTTCTCGCCATTGCCGTCATCATTGAAAAATACACAGACTGGGCCACCTGGCAGTACCTGCTGCTGTTCCTGGTGCCTTATCTGGTAGTAGGCTGGGACACCCTCAAGGAAGCGGCCGAAGGCCTTTTGGAGGGGGAAGCCCTGAGCGAGGACTTCCTCATGAGCGTGGCTACGCTGGGCGCGCTGGGCATCGGCTTTATGCCCGGTGCTGAGACGCAGTTCCCGGAGGCGGTTTTTGTCATGCTCTTCTTCCAGGTGGGAGAACTCTTTGAAGAGGTGGCCGAGGGCCGGAGCCGAAAATCCATCGCGCACTTGATGGACCTTCGCCCGGACATTGCGCATGTTCAGAGCGGAGATACCTTTAAGGACGTCAAGCCCGAAGAAGTGGAGACCGGTGCCGTCATCCTGGTGAAGCCCGGCGAAAAGGTACCTATGGACGGTGTGGTGCTGGAAGGTCATTCCAGCCTGGATACCGTAGCCCTTACCGGCGAAAGCGTTCCCCGCAGCGTGCATGAGGGAGACGAAATCCTCTCCGGCTGCGTAAACCAGAGCGGTGTGCTCAAGGTGAAGACCACCAAGGCTTTTGGCGATTCCACGGCCGCCAGGATCCTGGACCTGGTGGAGAACGCCGCCGCCAGCAAGTCCCGCAGCGAGAGCTTCATCACCCGCTTTGCCCGGGTTTACACGCCTATTGTCGTGGCGCTGGCCGTCCTGGTAGCTGTGGTGCCCAGCCTTATCACCGGCGAGTGGGCCACCTGGATTTACCGCGGCCTCATGTTCCTTGTGGTATCCTGCCCCTGCGCCCTCGTTATCAGCGTTCCGCTCACCTTCTTCGGCGGTCTGGGCGGAGCCTCCCGGAAGGGTATCCTCATCAAGGGTTCCAACCTCATGGACCAGCTCTCCAAGCTCCATACCGTAGTCTTTGACAAGACCGGCACCCTCACCGAGGGCGTGTTCGAAGTGACGGCCGTGCATCCGGAGGTCATCGGCGAAACCGAGCTCCTGCACCTGGCCGCCCATGTGGAGCGCCATTCCACGCACCCCATTGCCATGGCTCTCAGGAACGCCTATCCCAATGAGCAGGACGACTGCACGGTAGAAGGCATCGAGGAGACCGCCGGTCACGGCATCATTGCCACGGTGAACGGCAAGAAGGTGGCTGTGGGCAACAGCAAGCTCATGGACAAACTGGGCGCTGCCTGGCATCCCTGCGAGCACAGCGGCACCATCATCCATGTAGCCATTGATGGCGCATATGCCGGCCACATCGTCATCAGCGACCGCATCAAGGCCGATGCCGCCGAAGGCGTCGCTGCCCTCAAAGCTGCCGGCGTTTCGAAGACCGTCATGCTCACCGGTGACCAGGAAAGCGTTGCCGCAGCGGTAGCATCGGCCCTCAAAGTGGACGAGTTCCACGCCCAGCTGCTGCCGGCCGACAAGGTTTCCGAGGTGGAGAAGCTGCTGCCGCAGGGGACGCTGGCCTTCGTGGGAGACGGCATCAACGACGCGCCGGTGCTCACCCGGGCCGATGTCGGCATCGCCATGGGCGCCCTGGGTTCCGACGCTGCCATCGAGGCTGCCGACGTTGTTCTGATGGACGACAAGCCTTCGAAGGTTGCATCGGCCATCCGCATCGCCCGCCGTACGCTCGCCATTGCCCGGCAGAACATTGTCTTCGCCATTGGCATCAAAGTGCTGGTGCTGGTCCTGGCCACGCTGGGCCTCGCCACCATGTGGATGGCCGTCTTTGCCGATGTAGGCGTCACGGTGCTGGCCGTCCTCAACGCCATGCGGGCCCTGCAGGGCAAGCTGGGTGAAGCGTAAATAGCTAGCTCATAGCTAGATACGAATTGTCGGGTGCACCGCGCGGTGCACCCGACAATTCATAAAACGCTGACACTCAGCGATTAGCAGTACATACCGCCGTTCACGGCGATGACCTGGCCGGTGACATAGCTGGCGAGGTCGGAGGCCAGGAAGAGGGCCACGGAGGCAATCTCGTCTACAGAGGCGCCACGGCCCAGGGGAATCATCTTCACAAACTCGTCACGGACGCTCTGGGGCAGGGCCTCGGTCATCTCGGAGATGACATAGCCGGGAGCGATGGCGTTGGCACGAATGCCGCGGGAGCCCATCTCTTTGGCCACAGACTTGGCCATGGCAATGAGGCCGGCCTTGGAAGCAGAGTAGTTCACCTGGCCGGGATTACCGGTCTGGCCGGCGATGGAAGCCATGTTGATGATGCTTCCGCTGCGCTGACGGGCCATCACAGGCACCACGGCGTGCAAGAAGTTGAAGGCCGATTTCATGTTCACGGCAATGACGGCGTCCCACTGCTGCTCGCTCATGCGCATCACAAGGCCGTCCTTGGTGATACCGGCATTGTTCACGAGGATATCGATGCGGCCGAAGTCCTTCACAACCTGGTCCACGACGGTCTGGGTAGCTTCGAACTCGGCGGCGTTGGAGGCATAGGCCTTCACGGTTACGCCGAAGGCTTCCAGTTCCTTGACCGTTTCCTCAGCGGCTTCGTTGATAACGAGGTCGGTGAAAGCGATGTTGGCGCCTTCGGAGGCATATTTGAGGGCAATGGCTTTGCCAATACCCCTGGCGGCACCGGTAATGAGGGCCACCTTGTCTTTTAACAGTTCCATATTATTTTTTCTTTTCAATCTTTGCAACGAAACTGATGAGGATAGATCCCAGAATGCCGGCGCTGAGGGAGCCCATGAGTACGGCAATCTTGCCGGCGTCTCTCAGGTGCTGGGTTACCTCGGGTGCGATGTCGGGGCCGGCGAAGGAGAGCGTATCCACAAAAATACTCATGGTGAAGCCGATACCGCCCAGGCAAGCCACGGCGAAGAGCATGGGCCAGCTGGCCTTGGAAGGCATGGCGCCCACCTTGAAACGGATGGCCAGCCAGGATGCGGCGGTAATGCCCAAGGGCTTACCCAGGAGCAGGCCCAGGAAAACACCCAGTCCCACGCTGCCCGTGACAGGGTCAATGGCCTTGAACACGTTGAAGTAGGAGGGGTCTGTAATCTCTACGCCGGCGTTGGCCAGGGCGAAGATGGGCATGATGGCAAAGTTCACGATGGGATTGAGCCGATGTTCCAGACGGTAGGACGGCGGAATGGCCTTGTACGAGAGGCTGGAGATGCGGCGCAGGAAGTGGCGCTCGGGACCGTTGGGGAAGTCCTCACCGGTATGGAGAGCCTCGGCCTCCTGGAGACCCTCGAAGAGGATCTTGTGTCTGCGATGCCATTTGGCCTGGTTGTAGCGGGCCTCCATGGGGATGAGCATGGCCATGACCACACCCGTCATGGTAGCGTGGATACCGCTGTAGTAGAACAGGAACCACACGATGATGGCCGGAACGAAGTAGAAGCCCAGCCGCTTCTCTCCGAGGCGCTTCATGAGAGCCACGAACAGGACGACCACCACGGCAACACCCAGGAGGGTGAGGTTGATGGTACCGCCGTAGAAGAGGGCGACCACCAGGATGGCGATGAGGTCATCGGCAATGGCAAGGGCCGTAAGGAACACTTTCAGGGAAACGGGAACCCGGTCTCCCAGGATGGAAAGGATGCCCACCGCAAAGGCAATGTCCGTAGCGGTAGGGATGCCCCATCCGGAAGAAGCGAGCGTACCATGGTTGACGATGGTAAAGATAAGGGCCGGCATGACAACGCCACCAAAGGCGGCAATGACCGGAAGGATGGCTTTCTTGAAGGAAGAAAGTTCTCCGCACACCACTTCACGCTTGATTTCCAGGCCCACAGTAAAGAAGAAAACGACCATGAGAATGTCGTTGATAAACTTCTCCATGGTCATTCCGTGCGGGAAGAACCAGTCGATGACGCCGTCGGGCGAGGCCACGTGGACGGTGAGTTCCGTGTGCAGAAAATTGTGGTACAGGTGCTTGGTGAAGGGGAGGTTGGCCAGCAGCATAGCCACGGCCACGCAGGCCAGCAGGATTACGCCATTGGCCCAGGGTTGTTTGCGGAAACTGTCCTGGGAAATCTTAAAGTTGCGGACTTCTTTGTTCCACCAGTAAATGGGAATAAGTGCCATCTTATTAGCCAAAAATGTATTTTTGTTGTTCGGGGGTTAGCGTATCGATATGGATGTTCCAGTCCTTGAGCTTACGGAGGGATACCTCCCAGTCAATGACGGCCGGAACGTTGTTGAGCATGGTTTCCAGCTTGCCGCGGTTCTGGGCCAGGTAGCGGGCACTCAGGGCCTGGATGGCGAAGGACATGTCCATGATCTCGGCGGGATGTCCGTCTCCGGCGGCGAGGTTCACCAATCGGCCTTCGGCGATGATATAGATGGTGCGGCCGTTTTCCAGGGTATAGGCTTCGATGTTATTTCTGGCAGGCCGATGGGAAACCGCCATGGCCTTGAGCTTCGCGACGGCCACCTCTACGTCGAAGTGCCCGGCGTTGCAGCAGATGGCGCCGTCCTTCATGCGCAGGAAAGCGTCCGGGCCGATGACATCGGCACAACCCGTAACGGTGATGAAGAAGTCTCCGAGGGGGGCGGCTTCCAGCATGGGCATCACCTTGAAGCCGTCCATCACGGCCTCCATGGCGCGAATGGGATTGATCTCGGTTACGATGACCTCGGCGCCCAGGCCCTTGGCGCGCATGGCAACACCCTTGCCGCACCAGCCGTATCCGGCTACCACTACGCTCTTGCCGGCCACGATGAGGTTGGTGGTGCGGTTGATACCGTCCCATACGCTCTGGCCCGTGCCGTAGCGGTTGTCGAAAAGGTGCTTGCAGTCGGCGTCGTTTACCAGCATCATGGGGAACTTGAGCTCCCCGGCGGCATCCATGGCCTTGAGCCTGAGAATGCCGGTGGTGGTTTCCTCGCAGCCACCGATCACGTTCGGGATGAGTTCCGGAAATTCCTTGTGGATGGTAGTCACCAGGTCTCCGCCATCGTCGATGATGATATTGGGGCCCACTTCCAGTACTTTGCGAATATCGTCAAAATACTCCTGCTCCGTGCAGCCATGGATGGCGAACACGTTAAGGCCCTCGTGCACCAGGGCGGCGGCGACGTCGTCCTGCGTGCTCAGCGGATTGGATCCGGTGATGTACATGTCGGCACCGCCGGCAGCCAGCACCTCGCACAAATGAGCTGTCTTGGCCTCCAGATGCACGCTCAGGGCCACTTTAAGGCCCTTGAAAGGCTGTTCTTTGAGAAAATCTTTCTCGATTCCATCGAGCAGGGGCATGTGGCTGCGGACCCAACTGAGCTTGAGTTCACCGCTCTCCCACAGACTGATATCTTTGATGTGACTTACCATAGGGCCGCAAAGATACGAAAATCCTTGCGGTTTTCCTATTGCCCGTGAGGGTTACGGCGCAGGTTCCGGGGCTTTTGGCGCAGGTTTCGATATGGCGCCAGACGTATAACGCGAAAAAGGCCCAAAAACGCGTTATAGGTTGGTCCGAATGCTGAGCTATAACGCACTTTTGCGGGAAAAACGCGTTATACGTTCTATTTATGGAAACAGCAAGGCCGGTATTAGGCCGTTTGGCGCAAGTTCCGGGGCATCCACCCTGAGAACCTGCACCGCACACCCTGGGAACCTGCGCCAACTATGCCCCGAAACCTGCCCCATCTGTTTGCTACCATTGCTAAAGCCACAAATTTTTGCTAACTTTGAAGGGATATAAACGAGAAAACCATGTTTACGAAAGAAGTATATGTAGCACGTCGCGCGGCCCTTCTGGCCAAGATGCGCGCGGCCGGAGAAAAAGGTATCATCCTCCTTATCGGCAATGCCGAGGCACCGGCTCAGTACAAGGACAATTGCTATAAATGGCGTCAGGACAGTACCTGGCTGTATTATATAGGCCTGGATGAGCCCCTCATGGCGGCTGTCCTGGACATCGAGTCGGGCGCGGAGACCCTCTACGCCAACGACGTAGACATTGACGATATCATCTGGATGGGCCCTCAGCCCAGTGTCCGTTCCAAGGCGGAGTCTGTGGGCATCGGCCTTACGCAGCCCTATTCCATGCTGGATACGGACGTTCACGCTGCCCAGAACATCGGCCGCCCCATCCATTACATCAACCCTTCGCGATACTTCAACACGCTGCGCCTGATGCAGCTCACGGGCAAGGAGAATGTGGCCGATGGTGCATCGGCTCCCCTCACCGAAGCCATCATCTCCATGCGTCTTGTCAAGCAACCGGAGGAGATTGCGGCTATCGACTTTGCATGTGACCTGGGTTACGAGATGCATTCGGCCGCCCGTGATGCCATCAAGCTTGGCATTGTGGAGCAGGACATCGTGGGTAAGATGGAGGCCGTTGCCCTGGCCAAGGGCTGGGGCGTTTCTTTCCCCACCATCCTCACCCAGCACGGTGAGACCCTGCACAATCACGGTCATGCGGCCGTTATTGAACCTGGAAAGCTCATGGTAATTGACGCCGGTGTTGAGAGTAATGAGCACTATGCCAGTGACTTTACCCGTACTTACCCTACCAGCGGCAAGTATACCACCAAGCAGCGTGAGATTTACCAGATTGTCTACGACTGCAACGAACTCGCCTTCTCCCTGGCCAAACCCGGCATCACCTACCGGGACGTGCATCTGGCCACGGCCCGCAAGATGCTGGAAGGCCTCAGTGCCCTGGACCTGGTCCACGGAGACCTGGACGAGATGGTAGCCAAGGGCATCGCCGGTCTGTTCCAGCCGCATGGCCTGGGTCACAACATGGGCCTGGATGTGCACGATATGGAAGACCTGGGAGAAAACAAGGTGGGCTACGACCCTGACCAGACCCGCGCCAAGCAGCTGGGCCTCGGCTCCCTCCGAATGGCCCGCCGCCTGGTCCCCGGCCACGTCATCACCGACGAACCTGGCATCTACTTCATCCCCGCCCTCATCGAAAAGTTCAAGAAAGAAGGCCTGGGCTACGACTTCGTGAACTACGCCAAACTGGAGAGCTACTACGACTTTGGCGGCATCCGCATCGAGGACGACGTTCTCATTACGGCCGATGGCGCCCGCCGCCTGGGCTCCCGCCGCCTCCCCGCCAGCCCCGACGACGTAGAGGCTTCCATGCAGAAGTAGGTTCTCTTCTGGCGCAGGTTCAGCAATGGATGGCGCAGGTTCGGATAATCACCAGAAATTGGCTATATTTACGGCATAAACAGAAAGCGTATGGAAACGTTCATTGCCATTATCGCCATTGTGCTGGGCGTTGTGGGCATCATCGGGTCGGTGGCGCCTGCACTGCCGGGGCCGCCGCTCAGTTGGGTGGGGCTGGCCATCCTGTATATCTGGGGCAGCGGGGCCAACAGTGCCGGAGAGCCCATGAGCACATCCCTTCTGCTGATATGGCTGGGGATTGTGCTGGTGGTGAGCCTGCTGGACTACGTGGTGCCGGCCTATTTCACCAAACTCACGGGGGGGAGCAAATACGGAAGCTGGGGCGCTATCGGCGGCCTCTTCGTAGGACTTATCTATCCCCCCGTGGGCATGATTCTGGGCTCGCTTGCCGGCGCCTTCCTGGCAGAACTCCTCATGGGTGGGAAGGACACGGCCACTTCGCTCAAGTCGGCCTTCGGGGCGTTCTTGGGATTCATCTTTGGAACGGGGCTCAAACTCACCTGTGCGGGCGTGATGCTGTTCTATATTATTGTCTATGCTTTTTAGGGGGCAAACGCCCCTGTCAAAAGTAAACAAAGACATATTAAAAAATTTGCATATCCCGCGAAAATGCGCCATCTTTGTATCCCGTATTGATTACAAATCATATGGGAAATCTCAGATTCGACGTCGTGCAGGAAGCCTTCAAAAAGAAGGCTGTCGTCACAGAAACTCCTGCTGGTAAACCTTCCGATTATTTTGGTTCTCTCGTCTTCGGACGCAGCAACATGCGCAAGTATCTGGACAGTAAAACCTATGCCCAGCTCACCCGTTGCATCGATGAAGGTGTACCCTTGGACGCCGCCACCGCCGACAAAGTAGCCGAAGGCATGAAGGTCTGGGCCCTGGAGCACGGCGCCACCCATGTCACCCACTGGTTCCAGCCCCTCACCGAGGGCACGGCAGAAAAACACGACTCCTTCATGAACCCCGACGGCGAAGGCAGCGTGATTGAACAGTTCGACGGAAAATCCCTGGTTCAGCAGGAGCCCGACGCCTCCTCCTTCCCCAACGGCGGTATCCGCGCCACCTTCGAAGCCCGCGGCTACACCGCCTGGGACCCCTCCTCCCCCGTATTCATCCAGGACGACACCCTGTGCATCCCCTCCGTCTTCATCTCCTACACCGGAGAAGCACTGGACTATAAGACCCCTCTCAAGAAGGCCCTCAAGGCCGTAAACGACGCAGCCGTTCCCGTGTGCCAGCTCTTCGATCCCAAAGTGAAGCGCGTGTACTCCTTCCTGGGCTGGGAACAGGAATACTTCCTGGTAGACGAAGACCTCTTCGCCGCCCGCCCGGACCTCATGCTCACCGGCCGCACCCTCATGGGCCACTCCTCCTCCAAGAATCAGCAGCTGAGCGACCACTACTTCGGCGCCATCCCTTCCCGCGTCACCGCCTTCATGAAAGACGTGGAAACCGCCGGCTACAAACTGGGCATTCCGCTCAAGACCCGCCACAACGAGGTAGCCCCCAACCAGTTTGAGATGGCCCCCGTATACGAAGAAGCCAACCTGGCCAACGACCACAACCAGATGATCATGAACGCCATGACCCGCATCGCCCGCAAGCATGGCTTTGTAGTGCTCTTCCACGAAAAGCCCTTCGAGGGCATCAACGGAAGCGGCAAGCACAACAACTGGTCCCTGGGCACCGACACCGGAGTGGGCCTCCTCAACCCCGGCAAGGACGCCAGGAGCAACCTCCAGTTCGTCACCTTCTTCGTGAACGTCCTCGCCGCCGTCCAGAAGCACAACGGCCTTCTCAAGGCCAGCGTAGCCAGCGCCAACAACGCCCACCGTCTGGGCGCTCAGGAAGCCCCGCCCGCCATTGTATCGGCCTTCCTGGGCCAGACCATGACCGACGTCCTTCGCAAACTCCTCGAAGTCCCCTCCGACACCCCCATCGTCATCGCCGGCAAGAAAGGCCGCCGCGTAGCCGTGGAAATCCCCGAGATCTTCGTGGACAATACGGACCGCAACCGCACCTCCCCCTTCGCCTTCACCGGCAACCGCTTCGAGTTCCGTGCAGTGGGCTCCAGCGCCAACTGCGCCGGTGCCCTCACGGTCCTCAGCGCCGCCGTGGCCCAGCAGCTCACCGCCTTCAAGGCCGATGTAGACAAAGCGCTCAATGAAGGCAAGACCCTGGAAGTGGCCGTCATGGACACCCTCAAACCCCTCATAGCCTCTGTACTGGACACCATCTGCTTCGAAGGCAACGGCTACAGCGACGCCTGGAAGAAAGAAGCTAAAAAGCGCGGCCTGGACGTAGAGAACAGCGTTCCCAAGATATTCTGTCAGTTCACCGCCCCCGCTTCCGTGGACATGTTCACCCAGCTGGGCATCTACAGCAAAAAGGAACTGGAAGCCCGTAACGAGGTAAAGTGGGACACCTACTCCACCAAAGTGCTCATCGAGGCCCGCATGGCCGTGAGAATGGCCATCAACCACGTGATGCCCGCCGGCATGGAATACCAGCGCCGCCTCCTCGAGGACCTCGACCTCATGCGCCAGAACTTCCCCCAGGACTACGAAACCCTCGCCGCCACGCAGACCACCCTCATCCGGGAATGCGCCGCCCTGCTCTCCGAAATCAAGGAGCGGGCCGATAAACTGAACGACGCCCGGAAAGCAGCCGAATCCAAGGAAGACTCCTACGCCAAGGCCGTAGCCGCGGAGAAAGCCGCCGATATCCTCAGAACCCTCCGCGAGAGCATCGACAAACTGGAAGAAATCACCGACAACGCCCTTTGGCCGCTGCCCAAGTACCGCGAGATTCTCTTCATCAACTAAGACAATGAAATCGGCAAAATTCATTTTTGTGACGGGAGGTGTAGTCTCGTCGCTTGGGAAGGGTATTATTTCTTCCAGCATTGGCCGCCTGCTGCAAACCTGCGGCTATAAGGTTACCATTCAGAAGTTTGACCCTTATATCAATATAGACCCCGGCACCCTGAACCCATACGAGCACGGAGAGTGCTACGTCACCGAGGACGGCGTGGAAACCGACCTGGACCTGGGGCACTATGAACGCTTCACCGGCATCCGTACCACCGTGAACAACTCTGTCACCACGGGTAAAGTGTACCAGGCCGTGATTGACAAGGAGCGCCGCGGAGACTACCTGGGTAAAACCATCCAGGTAGTTCCCCACATCACCAACGAGATCAAGGACCGCATCAAGGCCAACTCCCTTAAAGGCGAGTTCGACTTCATCATCACCGAAATCGGCGGTACCATCGGCGACATCGAGAGTGCCCCCTTCCTGGAAGCCATCCGTCAGCTGAGATGGGAACTGGGTAACGACTCCCTTTGCATCCACCTCACCTACGTACCCTACCTGAGGGCCGCAGGAGAAGTGAAAACCAAGCCCACGCAGCACTCGGTAAAGGAGCTGCAGAGCCTGGGCATCCAGCCCGACATCCTCATCCTCAGAACCGAAAGACACCTCAGGCAGGACATTCTCCAGAAGGTAGCCGCCTTCTGCAACGTGGCCCCCGGCTGCGTGGTGCAGAGCGAAGACCTTCCCAGCATTTATGAGGTTCCGCTCAACATGCACAAGCAGGGCCTGGACAAGTCCATCCTGGCCAAGTTTGGCATGGAGCACCTGGAAGGCCACGAGCAGTCCCTGGCCCAGTGGGAAGACTTCGTAAAGAAAGAAAAGGGGCTCAAGGACGTCGTGAAAGTGGGCCTGGTGGGCAAATATGACCTCCAGGATGCCTACAAAAGCATCCGCGAGAGCCTTCACATTGCCGGCATCCACACAGGGAAGAAAGTGGATATCACCTACGTCAACAGCGAGAACCTCACCGAGGAAAACGTCGAGGAAACCCTTTCGCCCTTTAACGGAGTCATTATCTGCCCGGGCTTCGGCTCCCGCGGAACCGAGGGCAAGATGACCGCCATCACCTACACCCGCACCCACAACATCCCCACCTTCGGCATTTGCCTGGGCATGCAGATGATGGTGATCGAGTATGCCCGGAACGTACTGGGCTACAAAGACGCCAACAGCGCGGAAATCAACCCCGACACCGCGCACAACGTGATAGACCTCATGGAAAGCCAGAAGGCCCTGAGCCAGCTGGGCGGCACCATGCGCCTCGGCGCCTACCCCTGCTCGCTGGAGCCCGGCAGCAAGGTCATCGGAATCTACGGAACAGAAAGCATCCGCGAGCGTCACCGCCACCGCTACGAGTTCAACAACGACTACCTGGACCGCTTCGAGAAAGCCGGCATGCTCTGCACCGGCCGCAACCCCAAGAGCAACCTGGTGGAGATTGTGGAAGTACCCTCGCTGAAATGGTTCATCGGCACGCAGTTCCACCCGGAGTATTCTTCCACGGTGCTGAACCCGCACCCGCTGTTCATGGACTTTGTCGCCAACCTGTAATATGACCTCCCAGATTCACGAAGAGTGCGGCGTCATGGGCGTCTTCGGCGTCCCGGGAGCCGCCGGCATCGTCAGGACAGGCCTCACTTTCCTGCAGCATCGCGGCCAGGAAGGATGCGGAATCGCCTATGCCGACAAAAACGGAGAAATAACCCTGGAGAAGGGCCTTGGGCTGGTATCGGCCGTCTTTCCGGAAGGGAAGGCCAGTGCCTGGGAAGGCGCGAACGCCATCGGCCACGTGCGCTACGGAACCTTCGGCGGCAACGGAGTAGAGAACGTGCAGCCGTTTGTCTTCCGCCGGCAGAGCGGCGCCTATGCCACGGCCCACAACGGGAACATCGTCAACGCCCGCGAGCTGACGGCAGCCCTGTCGGCCCGCGGCGTGCTCTTCTCCTCCTCCACCGACAGCGAGCTCTTCGGGGCGCTCATCGGCGAGTCCCTGAAGATGGGGGCCGATGTCAACGCGCAAATCCTCGCCCGCGTCCTGAGCCAGGTGGACGGCGCGTTCTCTTTCCTGGTGCTCACGCGCGACGCCCTCTACGCCTGCCGCGACAAGTACGGCCTTCGGCCGCTTTCGGTGGGCCGATTGGCCGACGGTTATGCTGCTGCCAGTGAAACCTGCGCCCTGTATGCGCTGGGGGCAAAGGAGCTTCGCGACGTAAAGCCCGGAGAAATTGTAAAACTCTCGAAAAAAGGAATGGAGCGTTTCTCCTACTCCCCCGGCATGCGCCGCGCCACCTGCGCCATGGAATATATCTACTTTGCCCGCCCCGACAGCGACATAGACGGCATCAACGTACACGCTTTCCGAAAGGAAACCGGAAAGCTCCTGTATCGGGAAAGCCCCGTGGAGGCCGATATGGTAATCGGCGTGCCGGACTCCGGCCTCAGCGCTGCCATCGGCTACTCCGAGGAAAGCGGCATTCCCATGGAAATGGGCCTGGTGAAGAATGCCTACGTGGCCCGTACCTTCATCCAACCCACGCAGGATATGCGCCTGAACGGTGTTCGCATGAAACTCTCACCGGTTACATCCCTCATCAAAGGCAAACGCCTGGTGGTGATTGACGATTCCATCGTGCGCGGCACCACCTCCGGAAAGCTTATCCAGATGCTCCGCGAAGCCGGTGCCGCAGAGATTCACATGCGCATCACCAGTCCGCCGCTCAAGAATCCCTGCTACTACGGCGTAGACATCTCGTCCCGCAAGGAGCTCATTTCGGCCAGCAAAAACGTGGACGAAGTGTGCCGTTTCATCGGCGCCGACACCCTTGCCTTCATCTCCGAAGAGGGCCTGAAAAAAGCAGGCAGAAACACCGGAATGTGCCTTGCCTGCTTCAACTGTGAATATCCTACGGATATTTATTCCCACTCGATAGTTGCCGGCGGTTTGGACGAGATGTCGTAAACGACGCGGTTATGGTGGGCTGCGACAAGAGCGCCTACAAACTGGCCGACTTCATGAGCGACGAGTGGGTCTCCTTTGCCCGGAACGGCGTCCCGGACACCAAGCGCTTCAAGTGGGAAGTGTACAATCCGGAAACCTGCCAACTGCAACGTCCAACGCGCAATTTGGCAAGTTTCCGTGTTATTCATTGCAACAAATGCAACGAGCAACGCGCTAAAGTCCGTTTTAGCGCGTTGCTCATTGAACAAAACCATGCGACACCTAAAAGATGTACGCTACCGAGAAGAAGAATTGCTTCGTGGTATAATAATACTATCCGGTTCTGCCCTCGATAAAAGGACTCGCGGAGGCGTCAACCAGATTATACTTTATATCGGCGAAAACCGAACCATACTGCATTTCTTCCAGTAGTTCAAAATCCCATCCAAGGCCCATTCCAAGGAAAACACCATTCCCCAGCTGATAACCGTGGACCGTCGAGAGACGAATAAACTCGGACGGCTTCAGCTGATCCTTAGCGTTGGCTCCATTGGCGACCGTAAAAAAACCTTTCTGCATAGTTCCACCAGCAACACCGGTACTCACCCCTACGGAACCACGATATCCCTTCTTAAAGGCCTTATTCGTCTGAGCAAAAACATTTTGCGAGGCATATAAGGTGGCAAAAGCGACCAAAAAAAAGTAAAGCGTTCTTTTCATTTATTCGATTTTATTTGATTCTGCTCTTTCTAGCAAGTAGCGTCTGACGGATCTGGTACTCCTTCCTTTTGTCAACCGGGAGGAAGGACACTGCGAAGTACTCGTTTCATTCGCGACGCGAAGATACGAACAAAACGCCAGCATAACAAGGCCTTTTTTGACGGTAACTTGACCTAAAATGTCAAGTTACCCACAACCAAGAGAAGTCAAATGATTCTTCTGGAGGGCGGCTTTCTCTTATTTTTTCTCTTATTACACTCGAAGTTCTCTTATTTTTCTCTTTGAGTTCTCTTAGTTTTCCGGTCCAGGAAAGTGGAATCGTCCCAACCGTCACAGGCCTTCGCCTGCTTGGGATATCGTTCTTTGTAGCGCCTTCGACCACCGCTGCCGTCCAGTCGTGCCCGCTATTGTAAATCTCCCGAATCCAATCTGTATATGGCGAAAGTGAAGACACATGGCTGTCAATCCAGATATGGGGTTCCAACAGACATTCTAATACCAAATAGCAGATTCTGAGAGTTTTGCGTTTCATACACAAAAGGATTTTACCGTTTTATTTTGCTGGAATTAATGTTTTTGCTATATTTACAGCACAATAAGATGCATAAATGTATGAAGACAATCATCGGTCGAGACAAAGAAATACAGGAGCTTAACGACCTCTTTCTTAGTAATAAAGCCCAATTGGTAGCAGTATATGGAAGGAGGCGAGTCGGAAAAACATTCCTTGTTGACGAGGCCTTGAAAGGGCTTATTACATTCCGGCATGCAGGATTATCTCCTGTAGATGAGGACGGCAATGCCAATATGTTGTCAGACCAACTTCAGCATTTTTACCAGTCATTGTTGCTGCATGGAATGAAAAAAAGTCATCGGCCAGCATCCTGGCTCGAAGCCTTCTTCATGCTGGAACAGTGGCTTCAGAGCATTGATAACGGAACCCGTCAAGTCATTTTTTTGGATGAACTCCCGTGGCTGGATACTCCCAGATCCAAATTCATAACTGCCTTCGAGGGATTCTGGAACACGTGGGCCTGCCACAGGGACAATATAATGGTTGTTGTTTGCGGGAGCGCCACTTCCTGGATTCAAGATAACTTGATCAACAATCACGGGGGACTTTATGGGCGTGTTACGCGCGAAATCAAACTCTCCCCATTTACGTTAAGAGAATGCGAGTTGTTTTTCAAAAACAACGGTGTGCATTTATCCCGCTATGATATCGTACAAAGCAATATGGTCTTTGGCGGCATCCCTTACTATCTACAGTATTTTACAAAAGGTTACAGTCTTGCTCAAAACATTGATAGTATATTCTTTTCCAACGAGCGTGTACTTGGTGGAGAGTATGACCGCCTGTTCTCGTCCGTATTCAGCAATCCTGAAGAGATGAAAAAGATTGTCGAACTTCTTGCCGGACGCAGATGTGGTTACTCCAGAAAAGATATTATTGACAAAACGAAACTGGGCGATAATGGACTGCTCTCGAAAATGTTGAATGCTCTCGTCGCCAGCGATTTTGTAATGAGATATGTGCCTTTCGGTCAGTCAAAGAGAGATGAGCATTATAAATTGATTGATCCGTTTTGTGTGTTCTATCTGAAATACGTCAAGGGGCATAGCCGTTTGGAAAATGATTTTTGGTTGACGAACGTCACCTCGCAGAGCATTAGCAGTTGGCGCGGTTTTGCTTTCGAAGAAGTGTGCTTTCGGCACGTTGACAAGATAAAAAAGGCCCTTGGTATTTCCGGCGTGTCATCCAATCAATCCAGCTGGCTCCTCAAAGGTGACGATGAAGTGGAAGGAAGCCAGATAGACCTTATTATTGAACGTAAGGATAACATCGTCAATATGTGTGAAATGAAGTTCTATAATGACGAGTACACCGTTACCAAGTCATACGACCGCGTTCTGATCGCCAGGTACAATAGGCTTGATACCATGATTCCTAAACGGAGTACAATCAATCCAGTCCTTGTAACTACCTTTGGTTTGGTCTACAACGAATACTCCGGGACTTTCCAAAACGTAATCACGCTGGACGACCTTTTTGACTGATTCCACTTTTCGTTTAATTTAAGTTATAATCTGCGGAATTTGCAAATAAAATGCAGATTCCGCAGATTATATTGAACCTTAAACCGAATCATTATTACAATACACCCTCACATCCATCACCTTCCCTCCCTTCACAACAGCCCCCGTTTTCGTTTCTTCCAGCCGTTTCTTCCAGCCGGAACCCGTTCTTTTCCAGTACCCGCTCAGATGCCCGGTTCCCCTCAAACACCGTAGCCGATATCCGCTCCAGCCCCAGCTCCTCACGAGCAATCCCGCACATATGCCGTACCGCTTCCGTGCCGATACCGTGCCGATACCCTTTGACCACCACGACGTCAGAATCCTATAGCCCAAGTCGCCAACATTGTTCTCGTCACCGTCTTTCCGCTCAACGGAGATACTGCCGACACCACCCTGTGCCCGCGGACAGTAGAAGTGGCAGCACTTTGGCACAAGCAAGCATTACCTTTGGGCGCATGAATCCACATGAGCCCATTTTTGTTGCCCCACCGATAACGGAGATTCCGGACTATGTCTGGTCTCCTCGTTATGCCCGCCCCTCCTGGATTCCAGGTCGGCCCGTAAAAAAGCCCAAAGACACCAGCCGACAAATTCCTCATCCCGATGCCGAGGCCGCCCTTAAGGCCGCAAAAAAGGCCTGCCGTGAGAAGGAAGGCCGATGGTACGGCCGCGCGCCCGAAGGCTCTGGCACGACGGCATTCTGGGTCTACGAAGACGGCAAAGTCGTGGAGCGGCACGTGGTGAGCCGATGAGTGTTTACCCGATGAGCCTTATCTTTTCTTCGCACCCTTATGAGAGACGATTTCGAGGCGGAGCGCCCGGAAAGATAGCTCTGCGGGTAACGTGACAATTTTAGTCCGGTTACCCGCAAAAAAGGCCTTTTTTGACGGTAACTTGACCTAAAATGTCAAGTTACCCACAACCAAGAGAAGTCGGCTAATATGCCACGGAATTATTCCCACTCGATAGTTGCCGGCGGTTTGGACGAGACGTCGTAGACGACGCGGTTGACGCCGCGAACCTTCCGGATAATCTCGTTGGAAACGTTCCGGAGGAAGTCGTAGGGGAACGGGAACCAGTCGGCCGTCATGGCGTCGGTGGAAACCACGGCTCTGAGGGCAACGGGGTTCTCGTAGGTACGTTCATCTCCCATCACGCCCACGCTCTTGATGGGCAGCAGCACCACACCTGCCTGCCAGATGGCGTCGTACAGGTTGGTAGCCATGACGCGGGGATCGGCGGCGGAAGGGAATCCCATGCCGGTGCAGTCATAGCTGCGGAGACCGCGGATGAAGATGTCATCGGCCTCCCTCAGGACGGCCAGCTTCTCCTCCGTGACATCTCCGATGATACGGATGGCGAGGGACGGTCCCGGGAACGGGTGACGGCCCACGAGCTCTTCCTTGATGCCCAGGGCACGGCCCACGCGACGGACCTCGTCCTTGAACAGCATGCGGAGCGGCTCCACAATCTTGAGGTTCATCTCCTTGGGAAGACCGCCCACGTTGTGGTGGCTCTTGATCTTGGAAGCAATGCCCTCGATGCCGGCACTCTCGATCACATCCGGATAGATGGTACCCTGAGCCAGCCAGCGGGCATTGTCAATGGTTTTGGCGTATTTGTCGAAGGTCTCAACGAACAGACGGCCGATAATCTTGCGCTTGGCCTCGGGCTCGGTGACGCCCTTCAGCTCCTCCAGGAACTCCTTGGAAGCATCGGCCCCGATCACGTTCAGGCCCATGTCCTGGTAGGAGGCCAGCACATCCTCGAACTCATTCTTGCGAAGCAGGCCGTTGTTCACGAAAATGCAGGTGAGCTGCTTGCCGATGGCCTTATTGAGGAGCACGCCGGCCACGGTGGAGTCTACGCCGCCGCTCAGGCCCAGGATGACCTGCTCGTCTCCGATTTGCTTCCGGAGCGCCTCAACGGTGGTCTCGATGAAGGAATCCGGCGTCCAGTCCCCTTCGCAGCCGCAGATGTCCAGGGCAAAGTTCGCGAGCATCCGGGAGCCCTCGGCGGTGTGGTACACCTCCGGGTGGAACTGTACGGCATAGGTCTGTTCGCCCTTGAACTGGAAGGCGGCGTTCTCAACATCGGCCGTGGAGGCAATGACCTCCGCCCCTTCCGGGAGGGCCGATATGGTGTCTCCGTGCGACATCCACACCTGAGACTCTTTGCTTACGCCTTTCAGAAGAGGGGAATCGGCCACTACCTTTAACATGGCGCGGCCGTATTCACGCGTATTGGAGGCCTCCACCTTGCCGCCGAACTTGGCGGAAAGGTACTGGGCACCGTAGCAGATACCGAGCAGGGGGAGCTTCCCCTTGTAGGGGGTAAGGTCTACCTGCGGGGCGTTGGCATCCCGCACGGAGCATGGGCTGCCGGAGAGGATGACTCCCTTCACGGTTTCATCGGGAAGCGGAGCCTTGTTGAACGGATAAATCTCGCAGTAAACGTTCAGCTCCCGGAGCCGGCGGCCGATGAGCTGCGTTACCTGAGAGCCGAAGTCGAGGATGAGGATCTTATTCACTGCGCGAGTAGTTAGGAGTTTCCTTGGTGATGGTAATGTCGTGCGGGTGGCTTTCCGTCATGCCGCTGGCCGTCACGCGGGTGAACTTGGCCTTCTTGAGGGCCTCCAGGTTGGCGGCGCCGCAGTAACCCATGCCGGAGCGCAGGCCGCCCATGAGCTGGTAAACAGTCTCGGCCAGGGTGCCCTTGTAGGGAACGCGGCCCACGATGCCTTCGGGTACCAACTTGTTGAGCTCTACTTTGTCGTCCTGGAAGTAGCGGTCCTTGGAACCGGCGGCCATGGCGTCGATGGAGCCCATGCCTCGGTAGGCCTTGAACTTACGGCCATTGTAGATGATGGCCTCTCCCGGGGATTCCTCGGTGCCGGCGAACATGGAGCCGCACATGACGCAGTCTCCACCGGCGGCGAGGGCCTTCACAACGTCTCCGGAGTAGCGCAGGCCGCCATCGGCAATGAGCGTTACGTCCGTACCCTTCAGGGCCTGGGAGGCATTGTAGATGGCGGTGAGCTGGGGAACACCCACGCCCGCCACAATACGGGTGGTGCAGATGGAACCGGGGCCGATGCCCACCTTCACACCGTCGGCGCCGGCCTTCACGAGGTCTCGGGCACCTTCTTCGGTGGCCACATTGCCAACCACCACGTCCAGGGACGGGTAGGTGGCCTTCACTTTCTTCAGGAGGTCAATCACGCCCTTGCTGTGACCGTGAGCGGAATCCAGCACCACGGCGTCTACGCCCTCTGCACGCAGAGCGGCGATGCGGTCCAGGGCATCGGGGGTGATGCCGATGCCGGCGGCTACCCGGAGGCGGCCCTGGGCGTCCTTGCAGGCGGCCGGATAACGGCGCTCCTGCATGATGTCCTTATAGGTGATGAGGCCCACGATGAAGCCCTTGTCGTCTACCACGGGGAGTTTCTCCACCTTGTGCTGCTGCAGGACAGACTTCACATACTCGCGGTCGGTGCGGGTAGCGGGGATGCACACAAGGCCTTCGGAAGTCATGACGTCGCGCACGGGGACGGAAAGGTCCTGCTGGAAACGGACGTCACGGTTGGTGACGATACCCACCAGGCGACGGCCGCCGTCGGTGACGGGAATACCGCCGATGTGGTTTTCCTTCATCAGGCGAAGGGCATCGGCCACGGTCTGGTCCTGGTCAATGGTAACGGGGTCGGAAATCATGCCGTTCTCCGAGCGCTTTACCTTACGTACCTCACCGGCCTGGGCGGCGATGCTCATATTCTTGTGAATGACGCCGATTCCGCCTTCGCGCGCCAGGGCAATGGCCATGGGCGCCTCGGTGACCGTATCCATGGCGGCCGACACGATGGGGATGTTGAGGGAAATGTTGCGGGAGAAACGGGTGTGGAGGTCTACCATGCGGGGGAGCACCTCCGAATAAGCCGGGATGAGAAGGACATCGTCGAATGTGAGGCCTTCCATGGCAATTCTGTCATCTACAAAGGACATATATCTGGGTTTTTGCAAAGTTAGCTATATTTTCCTTATCTTTGTGGGGTATGAAAAAGCTTTTTTTCACACTTCTGGCTACTGTCTGGTGCCTTCTTTCTGCCGCTCAGACAAGGAGTTATGCGGACAATGCGTCGGGCACCTTCGTGGTGGGGCTGGACAGCTATTTCTATGGCCGCACCGGCACGCTGGAGTTCCGGGCCGATGGTAAAGTTTTTCAGGTTATGGTGGACGGCGGAGATGTCTCTGTGGGAGGTTCCGCCCTGGAAGGGGGCCGCGGGGAAGTGGTGGTAGGCGTCCACGACTTCACCGGAAACCGTGTTCCGGACCTGGTGGTTGCCCGCAGGAACAATTCCCAGGTGGGACTCACCCTCTATACACTTTCCGGTGGCCGCTGGGTCTTTGCCGCTTCCATAGGTCCCATTCAGGGGAAAGAGATCCGGGTATTCCGCCAGGTGGTCTCCATTCGGGAAGGGGAAACCCTCCATTCCTGGACCTGGCACGGAAACGGTTTTGACTACAAACGGAGCCGTTAGCCTTCCGTCACGTGGATGAGGGACTTCACCGGGGCAATCTCTTCCAGTTTGCTGCGGCCGGGCAAGTCGTCAATTTCCACAAGGAACACGAAATCCTTCACTTTGACGGGATAGGTCTTTCCGTCAATGACCACTTTCTGCATATTGAGGCCCTGCGCCAGTCCGCGGGCGGTGCCGCCGGTTGCCAGGATGTCGTCGAAGAAGGTTACTTCCAGGACGCCGCCTTCGGGAACGCCGGCAGCGAGGTCGCTGCGGCGGAAGTACACGTGGTCGGGGCCATATTCCTTCATGATTTCCACCTGCACCAGGTCTCCCTCGGCGAAGGGGAGCTTACCTTTCTTGCGCAGCGGGATGAGGTTGCGGATGGGAGTATCGGCATAGAGCATGCCGGCTCCGAACAGGAAGCCGCGGGCCTCGGGGGCGGCTACGTTGGGCGCGTCGCACATGGCGGCGAGGTCGTTGCACAGGTTCCTGAACAGTTCCTTGTCCTGAATGAAGGGAATGATGTCCACAAAGTTGACGCCCTTAATAGGAAAGTCGGGATAGAATTTGATAAAATCGCTATAATTCATATTACTCTATGGTATTCATGTCAATGAGGTTGTTCAGGAGGGCATACACCGTGAGGCCCGCCACCGTCTTGACGCCGGTCTTGCGGGTGATGTTCTTGCGGTGGGTGATGACCGTGTAGATGGAGAGATTGAATTTGTCGGCAATCTCCTTGTTGAGCATGCCCTGGGCCACGCAGACGAGGATTTCCTTTTCGCGGGCGCTCAGTTCATCGGCCCCTGTCGCGACGGGCTCCATCTTCTTCTCCAGCTGCATGGCGGCGGGGATGAGGACGTCGTCCTCGATGAACGTGTGCTTCTGGAGGTCCATTTCCAGGTTATACAGGTTGTACAGCGCCTGTGTGGCATCTTCCTGGCTGCACTCCTTGGGAAGGGAACGGGTGATGAGGTTTTTGAGGTCGTCCAGTTTTTCCTGGATGTTGCTGTGGTTCTGCTCGTACTCCTCGATGGAATACTGGCAGCTGCGCTCTCCGGCCAGCATGGCCTCTATATACGGAAAAGCCACATTTTCCTCATAGGAAAAGTGGGTGATGAGCTCTTCTTTGTAGTCTTGGAAGAATTTGAAGAGGGTTTGGCGCTGGTGTTCGTTGCAGGGCTTGGTGAGGCGCTCCAAACTGGCCGCAAGATTGGGTACCATCACATCCATGTAGTAGCGATGGCTCTTCCGGAGGAATGTAAGAATGTCCTGCAGGCGACTGGTATCAATGCAGAACTCCGCCGTATTCAGGACCGGTTGGGAAGTTTGCGCTTTCATTTGGGACGCAAAGATACAAAATCATTGCGAAAATTCACAGCCGCAGAACAATTGATTGTAGAAATTTTCTTCTTTTATGATCTGGTTCCGGCGTTCCTGAAGGCCGCCCTTGCGCCAGTTGCGGTCCCACCAGGTAACGCCTTCCACCTGCGCGCAGGCCCACCTTCCGGCTTCGTTCACCTGGTCCAGGTTCTTCCAGCGGGAGCTGGCAAGAGTGGTGGTAAGGGTGTCAAATCCGTTTTCTGCCGCGTACCTTGCCGCCCGCAGGAGGCGGTACTTGAAGCACTGGAGGCATCGGCCTCCCCTTTCGGGCTCCTTCTCCAGCCCCACGGCACAGAGGCCCCAGTCGGCGTGGTCGTACACGTCGTCTACAATCTCCACGCCCCACTTTTTCGCGTAGCGGATGCACTCGTTCAGACGGTGGTCGTACTCTTCCCGCGGGTAAATGTTGGAATTGGAGTAGAAAATGACGGGCTGCATCCCGTTTTGCATCATGTATTCTACGATGGCGCTGGAACAGGGTGCGCAGCAGGCATGCAGGAGAATCTTACTCATGAGTACTTACGCGGGAAACGGAAGATGATGGACGCGCAGGCCACAAGGCCCAGGGCAAAGGGATAGTAGAGGTTGGCGGTAACGGAGAGGGCCGACACCCCCGACAGGCCGGCTGCCATGAGCATCTGGGCGCCGTAAGGAAGGATGCCCTGCACCATGCAGGAGAAGGTATCCAGGATGGAGGCCGATTTACGGGGATCCAGGCCGAAACGCTCGGTGATGTGGCGGGCCAGCGGGCCCACGGTGATGATGGCGATGGTGTTGTTGGCCGTGCACACGTTTACGAGCGACACCAATCCGGCAATGGAAAAGGCGGCTGCCCGGGGGCCTGCAATGCGGCGCGTAAGACCGTCGATAATGAACTGCAGGCCGCCATTGTAGCGGATGATTTCCAACAGGCCGCCGGCCAGCAGCGACACAATGATGAGCTCGCCCATGGAGCCGATGCCGCTGCCGATGGAAGCCATCCAGCCCACGAAGCCGTAGGCTCCGGTGCACCAGCCGATGATGCCGTTGATGCCGATTCCGATGGCCAGCACCGTCACCACATTCATTCCGGAGAGGGCCAGGCCGATGACCAGAAGATACGGGATGAGTCCCACCCACTGAACTGGAGCGGCCGTCGGAACGGCCTCAACGGAAAGGCCCATGAGGACATAGATGAGGGTTGCGAGGATGGCGGCGGGGGCGGCAATCCAGAGATTGACGCGGAATTTGTCCTTCATGGAACATCCCTGGCTCTTGGTGGCGGCCACGGTGGTGTCCGATATGAAAGAAAGGTTGTCTCCGAAGAAGGCGCCGCCCACGATGATGGCGGTCATGAAGGGCAGGCCGATGCCGGTCTCGGAGGCAATGCCCGTAGCAATGGGGACGAGGGCCACGATGGTACCCACAGAGGTGCCGATGGCCATGGAGATGAAGCAGGCTGCCAGGAAGAAACCTGCATAGATGAGGTTTCCGGGCAGGATGCGCAGCGTGGCGTTCACCGTGGCGTCAATGGCGCCGATATCCTTGGCCGTGGAGGCAAAAGCCCCTGCCAGCACAAAGATCCAGATCATGATGAGGACGTTCTTGTTGCCGGCGCCCTCGGAGAAGATGGAGATTTTGTCGTCGGTTTTGTCTACTCCCCTTGTAATGAGGAGAGCATAGCCCGACGCCACGATGAATGCGGCTGCTACCGGTACTTTGTAAAAGTCGTGGGCCACCAGCGAACCGGCCAGATAGACGGCAAGGAACACGAATAACGGGCTCAGGGCCAGCCAGCCGTTCATCTTGCGGCTGCTGGGGGCCCGGTGCTGCTGCGGCTCGGTGTTGATGGCCATGTCTTACAGTTTAGAAATCGAGGCTTATGCCCACTTTGATTTGATTGCGGTTGGTTTTGTAGTTTTCCAGGCGGTCAAGATCCAGCAGGTTGTGGTCGTAGCCCACCAGGAAGATGATATCTCCGAGCTGCAGGCCCACTCCGCCGCCAAGGTAGATGTTGAAGCGGTTGGCGGTGCCGTTCTTGGAATCATAGTTATCCACCTTGGTTCCATCTCCATAGGTACGGCCCATAAAGCTCACGGAGCCGTTCACCGTGGTTTTGTTGGTAAGACCCAGCTGGAAAACGGGACCGGCAAAGGCAAAGATGTTCCTGTCGTTTCCGAGGGGGAAGGAATAGCGGAGTTTAACGGGCAGGTTGAGGGCAAATTCACGAGTAGTACCCATGAGAAACAAATTGGCTTTGGCACTGCCAGCACCGGCACTTTCGCTGTGAGCCAGGAAGTTGGCATAGAGGCCGGGCGCTACGCTGAGGCCTTTCACCAGATGGATATTGTAGCTGGCTCCAATATAGAAACCATGGTAAGGAGTGGTTTCGTCAAAGCCGCTGGTTTTTTCGGAGGCAAAAAGATAACCTGCTCCGGCAAGGACCTGAGCATGGGACTGGGTTCCGATGAGGAAGAGGGCGGCAGAGAGCACGCCAATGATGATTTTTTTCATAGTACTATAGTTTAATGAAGATTTTTCTCTTGTACAGGGGCAGGACAATCAGGTAGATGAGCATGACGCCGGCTACGGCATAAAGGAGCGAGGTCCACTCATTCCGGCCCAGGAAGTCCATGACGGCCTTGAAGGCGCCGCTTCCGTGCATGGTCCAGACCAGGACGTCGCACAGGAGGAAGCACAGGATGGCGTTGGAGCCGAACACCTTCCAGAAGCCCGTATGCTTCCACACGCCCTTTTCGTCAATGAGCCAGTGGAAGAGGCTCAGAAGCAGGGTTGCCGCGCCGCAGCACACCAGCACGAAGGACGGGGACCATACCTTCTTGTTAATGGGGAGCAGGTATCCCAGGAGGAAACCGCCCACCAGCATGAGGGTTCCCACGGCGTCCATCTTGCGGAAATCTTTTTCCACAAGGAGCTTGCCGATGAGAAAGCCGATGAGGGTGTGCGCCACCGCCGGAAGAGTGGAGAGCAGGCCTTCGGGGTCTACGCCGTTGTCGGACTTATACATGTGGTTGAGCCCGAGGACAGCGGTATCCACCCGGGCCAGAATGTTCTCCGGACCGTGGACGTAGCCGTTTCCGAGAAGAAGGATGGCCGAATAGACGGCGAGGATGGCGCCGGCCACCCAGCCCAGCCATTTATGGTTTACCGTACATACGATGAGGGCCGACAGGCCATAGCACAGGGCCAGGCGCACCAGCACGCCGGACAGGCGTACGTTTTCGAGGCCCACGATGCCGCCGCCCCAGACGCACCTGCTGATCCAGTTGCACAGCCAGCCGATGCCAAGGATAAGGAGAAAGCGTTTGAGCACCTTCCAGGAAAGTTTGAATTCCTGTTTACGAAGGCTCAGGAACATGGAAACACCCATCACGAACACGAAGGTGGGGAACACAAAGTCCGTGGGGGTGAACCCGTTCCAGGTTGCATGGTTAAAGGGAGCGAACATGCGTCCGCCTGGATTGTCTACGATGAGCATGAAGGCCATGGTAAGGCCCCGAAGGACATCTACAGATTCTACTCGTTTGTTCATAACTTACAAAAATACAAAAATCCTCACAAATAGGGATTGCCGGAAGAGAAAAAGAACAGTACCTTTGCAAGCGAAATTCGTACGTATCATGATATTGGCAGATTTAGCCACCGGTGAGAAAGCGGTCATTGTCCGCGTCCATGGACACGGCAGTTTCCGCAAGCGCCTCATCGAGATGGGCTTCATCCAGGGTAAGGAAATACGGGTGGTGCTGAACGCACCGCTCAAGGATCCCATTGAATACGAAATCATCGGCTACAAGGTATCCCTGCGGCGGGAAGAAGCCCGCCAGATTGAGGTCGTTACCGAAGAGGAGGCCCGCGAGGCCCTGGTGAGCGACGAGCACCTGCAGGCGCTGCCCGCAGACCTCGAAGAGACGGAGCGGCTGGAAAAAGCCCTGGCCCATGTGGCCGAGGAACGGCACCACAACATCCGCGTAGCCCTGGTGGGAAACCCCAACTGTGGAAAAACTTCCCTGTTCAACATTGCATCGGGCGCCCATGAGCACGTGGGCAATTATTCCGGCGTCACGGTAGACGCCAAGGAAGGAAAATTCCATTTCAAGGACTACGATATTACGCTCGTGGACCTTCCGGGCACGTATTCCCTATCGGCCTACTCCCCCGAAGAGCTTTATGTTCGAAAGAACCTCCTGGAGACCATGCCGGACGTGGTGGTGAATGTGGTGGACGCTTCCAACATCGAGCGCAACCTCTATCTTACCACACAGCTCATTGACATGAACCTCCGCGTGGTGATGGCGCTCAATATGTACGACGAGCTCCGCCACAAGGGAGATAAGCTGGACACGGTGCAGCTGGGATACCTTCTGGGTATGCCGGTGTGTCCCACGGTAAGCCGCAGCGGGGAAGGAATCTCCGAACTCTTCGATACCGTTATCAGGATCTATGAGCACCAGGATCCCAAACTGGCGCGGCATATCCACATCAACCACGGAGCGGAGATTGAGCTCGGAATCAAGCATGTGCAGCCGTACATTGCTCACAATGAGAAACTCAAGGCACAGTACTCCACCCGATACCTGACCATCAAATACCTGGAAGGTGACAAAGATATTGAAAAGCTGCTGAAGAAGGATTGCAGCAATATCCAGGACATTGCCGATGCACGCTCCGACGAGCAGCAGCGCATTCAGGCCCTGATGGGAACCTCGCTGGAGAGTGCCATCGTGGATGCCAAGTATGCCTTCATCCAGGGTGCCCTGGCCGAGACCTATCAACGGTATCAGGAGGAGCGTCCCCGACGCACCCTCACAGACCGGATTGACGCGCTCGTAACCAACCAGTGGGCGGCGTTCCCCATCTTTATCCTGCTTCTGTGGTTCATTTTCTGGGCGACGTTTACCATCGGCCAGTATCCCATGGACTGGATAGACGCGGCGGTGGCCTGGTTTGGAGAGAAAGTGGCGTCCTGGATGCCGGACGGATGGGCCAAGGACCTGGTGGTGGACGGCATCATCGCAGGCGTGGGCAGCGTGCTGGTGTTTCTGCCCAACATCCTTATCCTGTACTTCTTCATTTCCATCATGGAGGACAGCGGGTACATGGCCCGCGCGGCTTTCATCGTGGACAAGCTCATGCATAAGATTGGGCTGCACGGCAAGAGTTTCATCCCCATGGTGATGGGATTCGGATGCAATGTGCCGGCCATTATGGCCACACGGTCCATCGAGAGCCGGAAGAGCCGGCTCATTACCATCGCCATTATCCCGTTCATGTCCTGTGCCGGGCGCCTGCCCATCTTTGTGCTGTTTGCGGGGGCGTTCTTCCCGGAGAATCCGGCTACGGCCCTGCTGGGTATCTATCTGCTGGGAATTGTGGTGGCCATACTATCGGCCCTTATCATCGGCAAGTTCATCAAGGAGGACGACCTCCCCTTTGTGATGGAACTGCCACCTTACCGCGTACCTACCGCCCGCGCCATCGGCCGGCACACCTGGGAAAAGGGAAAACAGTATCTGGAAAAGATGGCGACCACCATTCTTGTCTTCTCCATTGCCATCTGGGCGCTGGGCTACTTCCCGCGTCATGAGGGTGCCACCGGGGCTTATCAGCAGGAGCATTCCTATATTGGCATGGTGGGCAAAACGGTTGAGCCGGCCCTGGAGCACCTGGGTTTTAACTGGAAGATGGACGTGGGCCTTCTCACCGGCATCGGCGCCAAGGAACTGGTCATCAGCTCCCTGGGCGTGATGTATGCGCAGGAAGGTTCCGCTTCATCGGCCGACGAAGGTGACACCGCCCTCCAAAGCGCCCTCAAGGCCTCCATCCCCACAGCCGCAGCCCTGGCCTACATGGTCTTCGTGCTGCTGTACTTCCCCTGCATTGCCACGTTTGTAGCCATAAAGAACGAAACCGGTTCCTGGTGGTGGGCCATCCTCCTGTGCCTCTACACCATCCTCGTTGCCTGGATCTTCGCCTTCGCCGCCTACCGCATCGGCCTGCTGGTGTGGCCCGTGTAGCGTACTCTGATTATAAGGCAGCAAGAGCGTTTTCGCTAACTACTTGACTACCAATCGATAACGAAAAGTCCTCCAGGAGATTCCGCCCGGAGGACTTTTCGTTATTCATTGATTTACAACTACTTACCTGTTACGCGTTGCAGGTCTCGCTCTCCATGGCGCAGGTTCCGGGCCAAACGGCGCAGGTTCCAGCTTGAACGGCGCAGGTTCCAAAATAGGGGCGGAACCTGCACCGCATATCGGCCTTCTATCCCCCTACAGCGGCGCAGGTTCCCCTGCTAAAATGGAACCTGCTCCATCCGCCCCGGAAACCTGCTCCGCGCTCTTCCGCGGCAGCCCCAACCAGCGCATCATCTACCTCCACGGCGAGCCCCCCTCCGACGACATCCCCGGCACCGTGGCGCTGGAGCCCCTCCGCTAACATATTCTATTCCGTGGCGGAGTAATAGAAGACTTTGCCGGTGGGGTGGCCGGGGGATTTGTCGGGCCAGCCGATGCCGGCGCGGGAGACGTACATGTTTTCGTGGTTGTCGATACCTCGCTCGTACCACCAGACCAGTTCGTCCGGGCCGTACTTGTTGTAGTCGCGGATCAGGTTCTGTGCTTCCCGGGCGGTCATGGGAACATAGAAAGGAGGGCACATGTCCTCGGCGATGACTAATTTCAAAGCCTTTCTTTCCGGGTCATAGGCTTCGGGCATCATGGGGTAGAGGCTACCAACCGCCGTGAAGCTGTTCGCGCGCAGGAATTTGTATTTCCCTTCCTCCCATACTTCGTCTTCATCATAATCCGGGTCGTTGACGTACCGATTGAATTCGTAGGCAAAGTAGAACTCCCGGAAGCTCATGTCGATGGGGATCTTCCAATTGTCCGGATCCCAGTGCGTGGCCGTGCGGCTGACACTGTTCAGGGGAATGTAGGGCTCTTCCACCGACAGGTCCTCATACCAGTGGTAATTCCCCGTCTCCATGTTGATGAAGCAGCCGAAGGCCAGGGTGAGGACCCCGTCCCGGACACCGAAGATGCCGTATTCCGGCAGATAGCTGGCGTCCGGTTCGGCGTCGGAAAGGAAATAGGGACCGGCGTAGGGAGTCTCCACCAGGGAGATGAACAAACCATTCGTGTCTTTTTCACGTGCGGTGGCTCCTCCGTGCAGCGTAGCGGAGGGCATTTCCCGGAACTCACGCAGGATAAACGCCTCGTTGGATTCGTCCGGGGCTTTCCGGGGCGCTCCTTCCAGGATGGAGATGGCACCCTGGGGATTACTGCCGATGCCAGGCAGGAGGAAGCCATCGGCCCCAAGGACGGCCCATTGGCCCTCCATCCTCAGGCAGATGTACTTCATCTCGGTCCGGGAGGGGTAGTAGCTGGCCTCGGGGAAGGGAAAATACAGGTCCTTGGAGTCCAGGGCGGGGCTTTCCTCAAAGCCAGGCTGGACGTTTCCGTATCCGGCGCGGCCTTCCAGGCTGGTGTAGAACAGGAGGCTGCTGGTGGCAAAGAAAAGCTCTTGAACCCCGCCGGGCTGGATCTGCCACGCTCCGGTGGTGTTGTTCCACAGGCCCGGCAGGCCGTTTTCGCGCACGACGACCAGGTTTCCCTGCATGCCGCCGGGCGTCAGGTTGAAATAGCGGGCCTGCCCGGCCGTGTACGCCGGGGCCGACGAACTGCTCTCCGGCGAGCCCGTAAAACTCTTATGGATAGGGAGGATGGCCAGTGCAATAGCCAGTGCGATCAGTTTCATAGGCTTCTAATAGATTCGGTATTCTTCCAGTCGGGAGGTCATTTCATAGATGCGGTCCTCCGACGCGTAATAGGGTTCCCAGTCGGTGAGCTGCTCACCGTAGGTGTTAAAGAGCGCGCAGCGTGAAGACCCGTCGGCCTCATAGACGGTGCCCCGGTAGTAAGCCCAGGACTTGTTCCCGTCCCAGAAATGCTCCAGCGTCAGGCGGTTGAACATATCGGGCAGCACCTGGTTGCCGCGCATGTCATAGACGCCGGTCTTGTCGCCCTTTTTGACCTGGATGCCGTACTTGCCCCAGCTCTTGGCGTCGATCTGGTCATAGGAGCAGGGAACGACCATTCGGCCCTTCTCATCGATGACCCCTACGGCCGTGCTGCCGTCGGCCAGCATCCGCCGGGCCTGGTAGTAGGCGGCGTCATCCACGGAGAATTCCAGGTTCTTGAGGCCGTCGAACACGGGCGGGAGAATCTCGTTTCCGAACTCGTCCAGCATGCCCACCTTGTCGGTGTCGTCGCGGCGGTACAGGATCTTCCGGCCGGTGCCGTCCTCGATGAAATCCACGGCGCTGCAGGTCATGGCCTGCGTGTAGTTGCCGTTGCCATCGGCCACCATCATATACCAGGTACGCTGGCCCTGGGGCGTGGTCTTGGCCAGGGCGAGGAGGGTGTTCCGGGCGTTGTCCGGGTAGTGGAAGGCCTTGAACTGGTCGAAGGCGTACTCCGTGGTGGGCTCGCCGGTGTCCGGGTCTATGATGGCGGTCCTGCCCTTGAGGCTGGCGGCCGCGGCATGGGGGCCTACGATGGTGATGCCCTGGAACTGCGGCTTGCGTACCCATTTCCCGGTGCTCCTGTTCCGGAGGCCGTAGCTGGGGACGCCCTTCTTGTTATACTTGGCGATGACCTGGGTGTTCTCCGTCGCGCCCATATCGGCCACGACTGTCTTCCCGGCCATCGGCTGGTAGTCCTTCAGCTTCACCTTTTTGGGACGGGCGTATTTCTGGGCGGCCTTCTTGGCCTCCCGTTCGGCCTTTTTGGCAGCTTTGGCGGCCTTGCGCTCGTTCCAGGCGTCTTCGTGGCGCTCGTCATAGGAGTAATAGTCGCCGCCGCCACCATAGGAAGAACTGCCCCCGGAGGACCCGCCCAGGGACGGGCAGTCGCTCTTGTGCGTCTCGCCCTTCTCGAAGTCGATAAACCCGCAATAGGTGCAGTAGGTGGCAACCACCTTGGCCTGGCTCACCGGCGGAACGGACTGCGCGGCGGCGGGAAGGGCGACCAGACCGGCCGCCAGGAGGATGGGAATGCGTTTCATATCGGCCTAAATAAACATGTTGAGGGAAACGCGGAATCCGCTGAAGGGACTGCCGCCCTTATGGAAGGGCACGAAGTCTCTCCAGTAGCCTCCGCTCAGGTCAAAGGAACCGAACTGGATTGAGGCGCCGGCCGTATATCCGCCCTGCAGCGTGTTGTAGAGGGTCTTGTCGTCGGGCGTCACCATCAGGTTCGCGGCGCCGTAGATGCCGGCGAACGGGCCGATGGCAAACCGCGGCGTGGGTTCCCACATCCAGGACAGCCTGACGGGAAGCTCGATGCGGTAGTCGGGCACATTGTTCTCCTTGCTCAGTCCCAGGGACGCCTCCAGGCCGGTGGTCAGGTAGATGGACTCCGGATAGAAGATGTTGAACTGCACAAGGAAGGACGCGCCTAGGAAAGTGTCCTTCACCTGGGCCTCCTCGAAGGAGTACTGCCCTTTCTGGTAAAAGACGCCGATCTGCGGGTTCACCCGCTGCGCCTTCGCGGCAAACGAAAACGCCAGCGCAAGCAGCGCACCAGCAGCGAACAGGGTGAAGAGCTTCTTCATGGTTATCAGTTTTTCACAAAGATAACGCTTCCCCACAAGCTTCTTGTGGCGGATTCCACCACAAAAAATCCCGGAAGCGGTGAAGCCTCCGGGATGGAACTGTCTTTTGGGCTGAATCAGTCTCCCACGACCCAGACCAGCACATGGCGGTCGAAGGTCATGTATTCCAGGTTGAACTCTTCTTCGTCCTCGTTCTTGTCAATAAACGTGGCTTCGAGCTCTCCTTCGCCGCGGGGACGGAAGCGCTCGATCTCGATTTGCTCGGCAAAATCTACGTTGTAGCGGCTCAGGAGCTTGAAGATGGCCTCCTTGGCGCACCAGTAGATGGCCAGCTGTTCGTTTCTCTTTTCGTCTTCGAGGTCCTCGATTTCGTCCTCGCTCAGCGCTTTCTTCTCCACGGCCGAGAAATCGCGGTCCAGGGACTCTACGTCTATGCCGCAGTCGTTTTCGTCGTGCAGGATAACGGCTACATACTTTTCTGTATGGGTGATGGAGATATTGGTAGGATTGTTCTCCAGGTAGGGTTTGCCATTGTCGTGATGGCTCAGGTACACTTTTTCTTCAAAAAGTGCGTTCAGCAGGGCACGGACGGCCAGCCGCTGTTTGCGAAGGGATTCGCTCTTGATGAACGAGATTTCTTCCATCTCGTCCGTGGGGGTGGCACTCAGGGCGATGAGTTCCTCCTCCGTTTCTGTGATTTGCCACACACCTATTGTGGCTTCGTTTTCAAGTTTCTTTTTTAAATAAAGTCCCATTACGTAGGTTTTCGAACGACAATACGGAAGCGCCCGAATGCCTTTGCGGCACCGGGTTTCTCAGTTGTTAGTAGGGTAATCGCGACAGAGGGTCGTCTGAACCGACGCCCGTTAACTGATTGGATTTAACCTGACTGGGAGGCTCCATACGTTTCGTTACAAGTTTACGGCACAAAGATAACTCATTTTTTCCAATTGCAAAACAAATCTTTGCGGGGAATTTCGTATCTTTGTGGGCTCAAACGAAAGAGAACACTTAAATTATACACACACATCATGAAATTCTTAACTGATGAAAAGCTTGTCATTGTTGGCGCTGCCGGCATGATTGGCTCCAACATGGTTCAGACCGCCTGCATGCTGGGTCTTACTCCTAACATCTGCCTGTACGATATCTTCGAGCCCGGTCTCAAGGGAGTACTGGCCGAGATGGACCACTGCGCATTCCCCGGCGTGAACCTCACTGCCACCACCAACCCGGAAGTCGCCTTCTCCGACGCCAAGTACATCATCTCCTCCGGCGGTGCACCCCGCAAGGAAGGCATGACCCGTGAGGACCTCCTCAAGGGCAACTGCCAGATCGCTGCCGAATTCGGTGACAACATCAAGAAGTACTGCCCCGACGTAAAGCACGTGGTGGTTATCTTCAACCCGGCCGATGTCACCGCTCTCACCGCCCTCATCCACTCCGGCCTCAAGCCCGAGCAGCTCACTTCCCTGGCCGCTCTTGACAGCACCCGTCTGCAGGAAGCCCTGGCCCAGGAGTTCGGCGTACAGCAGTGCTCCGTGACCGGCGCCCACACCTACGGTGGTCACGGCGAGGCTATGGCCGTGTTCGCTTCCCAGGTTAAGATTGACGGTAAGCCCCTCGCAGAGATGGAGCTCAGCGCCGAGCGTTGGGAAGAAATCAAGCACAACACCATCCAGGGTGGTTCCAACATCATCAAACTGCGTGGCCGCAGCTCCTTCCAGAGCCCCGCTTACAACGCCGTTAAGATGATCGAGGCTGCCATGGGCGGCGACAAGTTCACCTGGCCCGCCGGCACCTATGTGAACGAAGGCAAGTACAAGAACGTGATGATGGCTATGCCCACTGTGATTGACGCTACGGGGTGCCACTTTACCGCTCCTCAGGGTACCGCCGAGGAAATGGCCGCTCTGGACGCTTCCTACGAGCACTTGGTGAAGATGCGCGACGAGATTGTCTCCCTGGGCATCGTCCCCGCCATCGAGGATTGGAAGAAGATGAACGCCAACCTGTAATTTCACACCTTATATATAAAAAGCCAGTCCTTCGGGGCTGGCTTTTTTGTGTCCTTTCGGTGCAGGTACCAGGAACGCATGGCGCAGGTTACGGCGTAGATGGAGCAGGTTCCATTTTAGCAGGGGAACCTGCTCCACTGTATGGGGGTAGAAGGCCGATATGCGGTGCAGGTTCCGGCCCTATTTTGGAACCTGCGCCATCCAGACCGGGAATAGCGCCGAAGCAGCGCCAGGACGGGCGCTTGGTACGGCACAAGCGTATCGGCCCAAATCGCGAACATGGGATAAGTGACTGATTACAAGTAGAATAGCTTTTTCTCTTTAGGCTGCTCTGCCTAAAGAGAAAAAGTCAAATGGTTAATAGACAAGACATTAGCCTTTGTGCGCAAAGGAGAAGGCCAGCGTAGAAACCGGCCTCACCGAAGCGGCTCCAGCGCCACGGTGCCGGGGATGTCGTCGGAGGGGGGCTCGCCGTGGAGGTAGATGATGCGCTGGTTGGGGCTGCCGCGGAAGAGGAGGTCGGTGTCGCGCTGCTCCAGAATGAAGGGGCCGTCCACCAGGACGTCCAGGTACGGAAGCAGCTGAGAGAGGCGGGCCGATGCCTGAATCTCCTCCAGGGTGAAGCCGGTCCAGCACCAGATGGTCTTGGTGGTTTCTTCCTTGATGCGACGGGCCAGCTCGGTGAAGGCCTCGACCTGATAGAACGGGTCTCCTCCGGTGAAGGTGACGTCAGAGAGGTCATCGGCCTTCACTATCTCCAGGAGATCGTCCGTGGACATCCAGCGGCCCGCATTGAAGTCCCAGCTCTGGGGGTTGTGACAACCCCGGCAGGCATGAAGGCAGCCGGCACAGTAAATGGCCGTGCGGAATCCGGGTCCGTCGGCCATTGTCTGTTCAATGATATCTAACACTCTAATTTTCATATGAAAAGTCCCCTCCCCGAGGGAGGGGGTTTCGGGGAGGGGTAACGTAGAGAGCCCTCTGGGCACAATAGCCGCCAGGCTATTCGTGCACTACGCGGTCCTTGAGCTCTGCGAGCTTGCCGGAGTTCCAGCGGTCGGTAGTACCTACCAGGTAACCGGTGATGCGCTGCAGGGTGTCAATGTGATGGCCATGGCAGTGCGGGCACTCGGTGAGATTCTTTTCGGCGTTCTCGTAGCCGCAGTCCATGCAGCGGTTGCGGTTGTGGTTCACGGAGCCGTAACCTACGTCGTACTTATCCATGAGGTCCACGATTCGCATGATGGCCTCGGGGTTGTGCGTGGCGTCTCCGTCCACCTCCACATAGAAGATGTGGCCGGCGTTCTCATACTTGTGGTAAGGGCCTTCAATCTTGGCCTTATGCTCCGGGGAGCACTTGTAGTACACAGGAATATGGCTGGAGTTGGTGTAGTAATCCTTGTCGGTAATGCCGGGCAAGATGCCGAAGGTCTTCTTGTCCCGCTTGGTAAACTTGCCGGACAAGCCCTCGGCAGGCGTTGCCAGGAAGGTAAAGTTATGCTGATAGGTCTCCGCATAGCCATTGATCTTCTCCGCCATGTGCGCCACAATGCGAAGGCCCAGCTCCTGCGCCTCCTCGCTTTCACCGTGATGCTTGCCGATGAGCGCGATAAGGCACTCGGCCAGGCCGATGAAGCCGATGGATAGCGTTCCCTGGTTGAGCACCGGCTCGATAGGGTCGTTGTCGTCCAGCTTCTCGCTGCCCAGCCACAGGCCCGCCATCAGGAGCGGGAACTGCTTCTTGAGAGCCGTCTTCTGGAACTCGAAGCGCTCGTTGAGCTGACGGGCAGCAATGTCCAGCGCCCAGTCCAGCTTCTGGAAGAACACCTGCAGGCGTTTGGTCTTATCCTGCTCTTCCTTCATGGCTTCGATGGCCAGCTTCACGATATTGATGGTAGTGAAACTGAGGTTGCCGCGGCCGATGGACGTCTTGGGGCCGAACTTGTTGCCGTACACGCGCGTGCGGCAGCCCATGGTGGCCACCTCGTGCTCATAGCGGCGGGGATCGTCGGCCTTCCAGGCATCGTCCTGGTTGAAGGATGCATCCAGATTGAGGAAGTTGGGGAAGAAACGGCGGGCGCTTACCTTGCAGGCAAACTTGTAAAGGTCATAGTTGGGATCCTCGGGGAGGTAGGAAACGCCGCGCTTTTTCTTCCAGATCTGGATGGGGAAAATGGCGGTGGAACCGTTGCCCACGCCCTCGTAAGTGGTATTGAGGATTTCACGGATGATGCAGCGGCCCTCGGCCGACGTGTCGGTTCCGTAGTTGATGGAAGAGAACACCACCTGGTTGCCGCCACGGCTGTGGATGGTATTCATATTGTGCACGAATGCCTCCATGGACTGGTGCACCCGGTTGACGGTCTGGTTGATCGCGTGCTGCATGGCGCGCTCCTTACCCTGAAGGCCCACCAGGTCCCGCTTGATATAGTCGTCGATGGGAGCCGGCTTGAGGAAACTGTAGTCCACGTTCTCCATTTCGCTCACCTTGTCAATCTCCTCCTCAAAGGTCTTGCGCACGAAAGGAGCCAGATAGAAATCGAAAGCCGGAATGGCCTGGCCGCCGTGCATCTCGTTCTGGACGGTTTCCATGGAAATGCAGGCCAGCACGCTGGCCGTCTCGATGCGCTTGGCGGGACGGGACTCCCCGTGACCGGCCTTGAGACCGCAGTTGAGAATCTTGTCCAGCGGGTGCTGGATGCAGGTAAGGCTCTTGGTGGGATAGTAATCCTTGTCGTGGATATGGATATAGTTGCCGGCCACGGCCTCACGGACGGGATCGCTCAGGAGGCACTCGTCCACGTAGCTCTTGGTAGCCTCCGAGGCAAACTTCATCATCATGCCGGCAGGAGTGTCGGCATTCATGTTGGCGTTTTCACGGGTGATATCGTTGGCCTGCGCGTCGATGATGGTCTCGAAAATCTCGTTGGTCTTGGCCTTACGGGCAATGTTGCGCTTGTTACGGTAACGAATGTACTCCTTGGCGACTTCCTGGCGGGGGCTGTTCATAAGGTGGTTCTCCACCACGTCCTGAATTTCCTCCACGGTCATCTCCTCCTTGTCCAGTTTGGAGATATCCTGTGCAATCTGGGCTGCGAGGACAATGTCCTCACCACCTTCGGTTACGTCCATCGCTTTGAGGATGGCGGCTACGATCTTTTGGTTGTTAAAATCCACACGACGTCCGTCGCGCTTGAGTACACGCTTGACCATAGGGCAATAGTTTCAGTGTTTAGTTAAGGTAATAGATAAGCCACGCGAACAAAGATAGATTTTGTCGTCCAACTTTCCCACAGTTTCAGCGAAAAAAGTTATCAACAGAAAAAGCTCCGGGCCTGTTAATTACTGCATTAACGAGCCCAGGGCCGTGATTATCTAAAGATGGGCCGCCCAGGGGAAACCGAATTGTTTCGCGGGCGCCCGGGTTTTCAACACAGAGAGCCTACTGCCGCCCGAAACTGAACCGGATACCCGCCTCAATGTCAAAGCGGAGCGGCTGGATGGTCCGCAGCGAACGCGGCTGCTGCCCTGCGTCGAAATAATACCGGAAATGGGGGTCGATGTAAAGACCCACACGGGACGTCACGCGAAACTCCACACCCAGGCCGGCAGCAACCGACCACTGCGGCACCGTCCCCTTCCGTTCATAGTGCAGGTCCTTCGGGGAATAATGGATGAGGAAGCTGTTGGCCATGAGAAGCTCTGCAGCACCGCCCGCAAAGGCATGCACGCGCCAGCGGCCCGTGTTCACGATGTCATAGTACAGGTTGACCGGAATGCCGAACCAGTGCTGGTGGTTGTCGATATCGGTCTGGGGCACAATGATTCCGTCCCGGGACACGAAGTCGGCCACGAACGTGCGGCTCAGGTTGGTATAGCGGATTCCCGTTCCCACGGCCCACCGGCTGGTGAAATTGTAACGGACACCCAGGCCGACGGAGAAAGGCAGCATGAAACTGGTCTCGGGGGTTTCGTTGTAGATACCTTCACCGACTCCCACGGGAGGCGCGCTGAAAGGCCTGCGGAAAGAGCCCGAGCCGATGTTCCCCCGCTGGTTTCCCTGCAGGGAGCCGTCGGCAACCAGCGACAGGCCGCGCCCGGAAAGCTGCGGATGGTCCTCAGAAAAGGCCAGAAGATCCATGAGCCGGGCGGCAGCCTGCATTTTTCTCTGACGAAGCGCACCGGGGGCGGCAGCCTCTACCCGGCCCGAAAGCAGGGATACGGACGGGATGGCCTCCTCCCGGACAGCGACGCGCTGCTCCACGGGCTGTGGCTGCTTCCTGACCGGCGCCATGGGCAGCTCATATACCTCGACCGGAGTATAGACAGCGGCCACAGGGGCCGTCAGGGCCGATGTAGACAGTGAAACGGCCGATGAAGATGCCGTATGAAGCAGGACAACGGCCGCAACGACGGCTGCGGCAGAAGCCGCCACCGTAGCAGCCCATCCCCAGAACGGAACCACGCGGCGCCTGGCGGGAAGCCCCGCCGCCACGCCTTCCCATACTCTGGGAGAGACCTCCTCCTGTGCATTGTACAGGAGGTCCTTTACATATTTATCAAATTCAGTTTCTGTCATTTGTTCTCATTTATCATTTCCTGCAGCCTCAGCCGCGCACGCTGCAACTTGGAGCGTGACGTAGCTTCCGTGCATCCCAGCTGCTCGGCGATTTCCTTATGGGAATAGCCCTCTATCACATACATATTGAAAACCGTCCTGGCGTCGGGCGGCAGCGCCTCAATCATGCGCATCAGTTCCTTGTAACCCATTTTCTGAAGCGGCGTAGCCTCTTCCGTGAAAAGGCCGCGGGCCTCGGTGATGTCGTCGCTCAGGCCCAGGGCGTCTGTCTTTCTGAGATGCATCAGTGCAGTATTGACAAAGATCTTTCGCGCCCAGCCCTCGAAGGAACCCGTTCCCTGATAGCTGTCCAGCTTACTGAACAAAGTGATAAAACCCTCCTGAAGAACGTCTTCGGCATCTTCGCGGCTGCCCATATAACGCATGCATACCGCCATCATCTTAGGCGCCAGGGCAGAATAAATCTGCTCCGGCGAAGACGAAGCATCGGGGGAAGAATCTTCCTTTGTCCGACTAATAAGATGCAGTTTGGGCCAAAAACGTTTCAAAAGGTCCGGAATTTGTGTATTCTGAAATACAAATTTGGAAAAATTCCCGTATTTTTGCAACTGTGAAAAGACTCCTCTTATCCCTGTTTCTGGCATTTGCCTTTGCGATTTCTGCCTCTGCCCAATCGGTAGAGGCCAATTTGGTAGATGCCGTTCAGCTATATAGCGACGGACAGACCGCCCGTGCACAGGCTATCTTGAAAACCCTGTCGGTGGCCGCCCCCGAAAACGACGGCGTCTGGTACTACCTCGCCCTCACCCAGACCGTATCCCAGGATCTGGACGGCGCCGAGGAATCCCTGCGAAAAGCCGTAAGCCTCGACGGCGGCAACTACTGGTATCGCCGCATGCTGGCCCGCCTGTGCCTGATGCACGGAAAAACCGAGGAAGGCATCGCCCTATACGAAGCTCTCGCCAAAGATTTTCCGGACAATGCCAACTCCGTCTATGAACTGCTGGACATCTATCTGAACCGCAAGGAATTCGAAAAGGCGCTCAGCGCCCTCGACGATATCGAAAAGCAGCGGGGCCTCTCCGAAGAAGTCGTCCGCACCCGCTATGAAGTGCTGTCGGCCATGGGACGCCAGGAAGAAGCCGTGGAAGAGCTGGAAAAGTTCAACCGCGAGTATTCCTCACCCGCCCTTCTGTCCGTTACCGGAGACTACTACCTCAATGAGTACCGGGACTCCCTGGCACAGGTGCGCTATGAAGAAGCGCTTTCGCTGGACAGCAGCTACGTCCCCGCCCTTCTGGGCCTCGGGGAAGTGCACCGCCACCAGCGCCGCTATTCCGACTATTTCAAGACGGTGAAACCGTTCTTTTCCTCGCTGGATGTACCGGTTTCCAGCAAGAGCATGTACATCGGAAGCATCACCCGCACCATAGACCCCAAGATTTTGCAGCTTCACCGCGCCGGATTTGACTCGCTGGTAGTCCTGGCGGCATCCACGCACCCCGCCGACACCACCATCCTCACCTCCGCGGGCACCTATTACTACGCGACGGGAAGGACGGAGGAAGCCGGCAAGTGGCTGAAGGCATCGGCCGATATCGCCCCGGAGAGCCTGGGCCAGACGGCCGCCTACGTGCAGTATCTCTCGCTGCAGAAAAAGTGGGAGGAACTGCGGCAGCGCGCCATGGTGGGCTACGAGCGTTTCCATGAACTGGCCTTCCTCGATTACGCCAACATGGCCAGCTATGAGCTCAAGGACTACGACGCCGTCATTGCAAACAGCCAGTATCTCATTTCCCGCTTCCCCAAGGACAAGGACCTGTGCCTTGGCGCCTGGGCCATGATGGGAGATGCCATGCATTCAAAAGGGGACGCGAAAGGAGCTTTCAAAGCCTACGACAAGGCGCTCAAGATTAACCCGGCCTATGCGCCCGTCCTCAACAATTACGCCTATTACCTGAGTCTCGAGGGCAAAAAGCTCAAGAAAGCCTACAACATGTCCCGGAAGACCATCGAGGCCGAGCCCGACAACGCAACCTACCTGGACACCTTTGCCTGGATTCTGCACCTTCTGGGCCGCGACCTGGAGGCCAAGCCGTTCTTCAAGCACGCCATGCTGTACGGAGGCAAGGAGAGCGCCGTTATCCTGGAGCACTACGCCACCGTGCTGGAGGCGCTCGGGGAAACCGACTCGGCCCAGCTCTACCGCAACATGGCCAAACGCGTCTCGCAGTGATGAGAATGAGAAAACTGCTCACAATACTGGCCCTTCTCGCCGTCTGCGCCCTTCCGGCGGCAGGCCAGAAAACCAGCATGAAAAAGCTGGAAAGCCAGCGTGCCCAGCTGGAGAAGGACATTGCGCTCCTCAACCGCAAACTGGAGCAGAATTCCAAAAACAAAAGCGCAGCCCTTTCCAGCCTGTCGCTCCTGAGGAGCAAGATCAAGGCCCGGGAAAAACTCATTGCGGGCTGCGACCAGACCCTGGCAGTCCTCGACGACTCCATCGCCGTGGTCCAGAAGGAGATGAACCGGCTGCAGCAGCGCCACGACACCCTTTCCTACTACTATGGCCGCCTCATCCGCGGGGCCTACAAGAACCGTGACAGCCGCCTGTGGTACATGTACATCCTCTCCAGCGAATCCATCGGCCAGGGCCTCAAGCGCGCCGGATACCTGCGCGGGATGAGCGCCCAGCTGAGCACGCAGGCCCTCCGCATCCGGGAGACATCGGCCCGTCTGGCGGTGGAAAAAGAGCGGCTGGACGGGCTCCGGAAAGAGGAGGCCGCCATGCGGAAGAAGGTAGTGGGCGAACGCTCGCGCCTGAGGGGAGAAGAGGCCGATGCCAACAAGCTGGTGAACCAGCTGAGCAAAGACCGCAAGAAATTCCAGCGGGAACTGCAGGAGAAAAACCGCCAGAAAGAGGCACTGAACCGGAAGATCGCAGACCTCATCCGGCAGGAGAGCCAGAAGGCCTCCAAGGGAGCATCCGGCAAGAAGTCGTCTGGCGGGAAAACCACCTCTACGGCCGTAGACACCAAGCTGTCCAATGAGTTTGCCGCCAACAAGGGGCGTCTGCCCTGGCCGGTGGAAGGCGCCATCGTGGAGCACTTCGGCAAACACCACCATCCCGTCTATACCAACGTGGAACTGCCGCAGAACAACGGCGTCACGCTGGCCGTACGCCCGGGAGCCCAGGCCAAAGCCGTCTTCAACGGAAAAGTGACGCAGATTGTGGTGCTGCCCGGCTACAACCAGTGCGTGCTGGTCAATCACGGCGCGTATTTCACACTGTACAGCAAGCTCAGGAGCGTATCCGTCAAGGTGGGCGAGAACGTCACCACCGGCCAGGTGGTGGGAACGGTAGACACCATCGGCGGAGAAGACCTCTTCCACTTTGAACTGTGGAAGGGCAGCACCCCCCAGAATCCGGAGGGCTGGCTCAGGTACTAATCTTTATATATTCCGAAGAAAGCACTTCCGCTGCCGCTCATGGCAGCGTAGACCGCGCCGCGTCCATAGAGCATGTCCTTGACCGTCGAAAGCGCGGGATACTTCTGGAAAACCGTGGCCTCGAAGTCATTGCGAAGGTCTTCCTTCCAGGTGGAAATATCCTGTGCCAACACTTGCCGCAGCGGCTTTTCAGGCACGCCGGGAACAATGCCGCGATAGGCGTCGGCGGTAGAGACCGCTACTCCCTCCGGGATAAATACTTCCAGCCGATAACCGGTCAGGTCCACCTCAAAGGGCTCCAGCACCTCTCCGCGGCCGGTTCCCAGCATGGGCCGGTTGTAAATAAAGAAGGCGCAGTCGCTTCCGAGGCGGGCGGCATAGCCGGCCAGCGCCTTGTCGTCAAGGCCCAGCCCGCCCAGCTCCGAGATCATTCTGAGCGCAAAGGCGGCATCGGCACTTCCTCCACCCAGCCCCGCGCCCACCGGGGAGCGCTTCTCCAGGAAAATCTTCATGGGCGGGAGGTCATGATCTTCTGCAAGCAGGGCGTAGGCCCTTGCCGTGAGGTCCTTCAGCGGGTCCCAGTCCACGCCTTCCGCGCGGGCGATGGTAATGAGGAGTTTTCCGTCCGGCGACACGGCCTGCGTAAGTTTTCCGTACTTTTCCTTAAGCCCTGCCAGGGTGCGGGACCAGTCTTCCCCGGTAATAATTTCCAGGCAGTCGGAGAGGCCGGGATAGGGGATGAAAAGCGTTTCCAGGTCGTGAAATCCGTCCTCCCGCTTCCGGAGAACGTTGAGTCCCAGGTTGATTTTTACGTTCGGATTAGAGATCATGGAGGCAAAGATACGCCACAAATCGGTCAAAACATAACAAAAAGCAGCTAAAACCACACTATTTTTTAGCCACATTGCAATTATTCCAAACACTTTTCCCACCTTGGCGGCATAAAAATGTGCTGCTCTATGCGAAAACTATTCAACCTTCTCCTCATGGCGGCCGCTCTTTTTTCCTGCCAGCGTCCCCTTTTTGACACACCTGCCCGTGAAGGTACGGGAAGCGGCGGGCGCGTTCCCCCGCCGTCTCCTCCCGACACGGCCCGGTACACCCGGAGCGTCTACTCCACGGCCATTGTTTTTCCCGATTCGGTAAACTGGCGGAAGGGGCAAACCCAGGGTGCCAGGCTGGTTCTTTTCAAGGACACGGCTCCGCTGAGGATGCTGGACGCGGGAAACCAGCCGCAGCCCGACCGGCACACCTTCCAGGAAGGGCACCTGTGGACCCAGTTCACCGACGGCTTCAAAACCACCATCGCCTGCGACGGGAATGTCTTCTTTGACTACCCGGGAGAGGAGGCGCCCCTGGGGTTCCTCGTCGCGGGCGGGGAGGTGCACACGCTGGGACAGCATCCCGGCGGCGGATTTACCTATCGCATCAACGGACAGGAAGTCTTCTCCTCCCCGCAGGGAATGGTTCTCAGCTGGAGCGCCAACCCCGACTGGGAAGGCGGAGCCCTGAGCCGGGACGAAACCGGCGTGTACTACTCGTATGCACTGCCCGTGAAGGACGAGGAAAGCGAAATCTGGGAATACCGGGTCATGAAGGGCGGGGAAATCAGGAAAATGATCCCCGCCGTCACGGGCAGCGAGCTGCACGACATCCGCGTCATGGACGGCGTTGTCTATCGGCTGGAATACCGCTACGGACGCCTGTGCTTTATCCGGGACGAGGACCTTACCCCGCTCACGCTTCCGGACGGAGCGCACGGGATGCGCCTGACGCCGGTAGACGGCACCATGGGCATCAAGGGCTTCCACGAGGAAAACCGGAATATCCACAGCTGGATCCGGGATGCCGACTCGCTTCTGTACCATCACAGCATGCTGTACCGCCACCAGGGAGACATCTTTGCCCGGGAGAAGGAGCAGGCCGTGGTCATCCTGGACGGAGAAGACTGCGTTGTGCTGGCCATACGGGATACGGTGAGCGTGAGCCTTCCCAACGAGTCCTACCGGCTGCACACCCCGCGCTGCGTGCAGCACCGGAAGGGAACGCTGGCCCTGGCCCTCACCGGAGACACCGAGCATGAGGAGAACCTGCTCGTAGTGAATGACCGGAAACATCCCATGTCGTTCAACGGCTATTTTACTGGAATCTACATCGAATAAGCTATGCTCGTCTACATTCATGGCGCCAAATGTATGGGAATCGACGCCGTTCCCGTTACGGTAGAGGTGAACATCACCCTGGGGGTGGGGATTCACCTCGTCGGGCTGGCCGATGCCGCCGTCAAGGAGAGTCTCCTGCGCACGGTAACCGCCCTGCAGGCCAAGGGATTTCACATCCCCGGAAAGAAGATTGTGATTAACCTGGCACCCGCCGACCTCCACAAGCAGGGCAGCGGCTACGACCTGCCCATCGCCCTGGGCATCATCGCTGCTTCCGGGCAGCGGAACCTGCGGGCGCTGGACAAGTACCTCATCATGGGGGAGCTGGGCCTGGACGGAGGCATCCGCCCCGTGCCCGGTACGCTGCCCATGGTAGAGCTGGCCATCCGCCAGGGCTTCCGCGGCTGCATCCTGCCCGAGGAGTCGGCGCTCGAGGCTGTGGACTACTCCGGCGTGGACCTCTTCGGTGTGCGCACGCTGGACGACGTACTCCGCATCCTGGAGGAGGAAGAAGACCCGTCGGACCTTCTCATCTGGAACACGGAGCTGTACCGGAAGGCGCAGGAAGCGTCGAAGGGGCCGCAGCGCAGCTATATGGATTTTGCCGATATCATCGGCCAGGAGGGCGCCAAACGCGGGGTGGAGATTGCCTGCGCCGGAGGGCACAACGTCCTGCTCATCGGCGCTCCGGGCAGCGGAAAAAGTTCCATCGCCAAGGCGCTGGCGGGCATTCTCCCGCCCATGAACCTGGAAGAGAGCGCCATCACGTCCAAAGTGTATTCGGTGGCGGGACGCGCTTCCGGAGACCTGGGCTTCATGCGCACCCGTCCCTTCCGGGCGCCGCATATATCGGCCTCAAAGGCTGCCATGCTGGGCGGCGGGAGCGGAGAGAACATCCTGCCGGGGGAAGTGTCGCTGGCTACGAATGGAGTCCTTTTCCTGGACGAGTTTTGCGAAGCGCCAAAAAGCACGCTGGAAGCGCTTCGAGGACCGCTGGAAGACCGCAAGGTGACCATCTCCCGGCTCAAGGCCAAGGTGGAGTATCCGGCGTCCTTCATGCTGGTAGCGGCGTCCAACCCCTGCCCCTGCGGGTACTATGGGGAGGGAGACCGCTGCACGTGCTCCCCCGGTCAGCGAATGACGTACTTCTCCAAACTCAGCGGCCCCATCATGGACCGCATCGACATCCAGCTGTGGGTGCACCCGGTAGAGACATCGGCCCTCGTAAGGGGTGGAAAGGCCGAGCCGTCCAGGGATATCGCCGCGCGGGTACTCAAGGCCCGCGAAATCCAGCGGGAACGCTTTGCCGGCAGCGGCATCTTCTGCAACGCAGAGATGAACGGCAAGCAGCTGGAGAAGTACTGCCCCCTGGACAGCGCCTGCAAGGACCTTCTGGAGAGCATCATTGACAAACTGGGCCTGAGCGCCCGCGCCTATACCCGCATCATCAAGATTGCCCGCACCATCGCCGACCTCGCCGGTTCTCCCTTCATCCAACCACCCCACCTCTCCGAGGCCGCCCTCTACCGCTTCCTGGATAGAAGAAATATACTGGATTTGTAGTATCTTTGCAGGATGAAACATCAAATTCAGATAGCAGGATTGGAAGACCTGGACCGGGCCGCAGGAGAGTTCCTGAAGGCCATCGGGAACAATTCTCTTATTGCATTCTATGCGCCCATGGGGGCCGGGAAGACGACTTTTACCACAGCTGTCTGCAAGGCGCTTGGCGTTCAGGAAGACGCCATCAGTTCGCCCACTTTCGCCATCGTGAACGAGTATCGCGGCGGGAAAGGACAGCCCATCTATCACTTTGACTTTTACCGCATCGAACGGCCCGAGGAAGCGCTGGACATCGGCCTGTACGACTATCTGGACTCGGGAGACCTCTGCCTCATGGAATGGCCGGAAAACATTGAAGGCCTCTTGCCGGAAGAGACCCTCAAAGTGAATATTCAGGTAAATGCCGACGGAAGCCGGACGCTAAGCTGGGACGCTTAGTCCCCTACTCTTCCCAGCGCACCGACTGAATGGAGCGCGCCGGCACCTTGCAGGGCACCGAAACCTTGTCGGTAACAAGATTTACCTGTACCTGGGCATTGCTCTCATTCAGGAAGAGGACGGCATAGGAGCCGTCGGGATTGCGGAACCACAGGTACGTGAGGCCCGAGGCGGAGTAGCCGCTGGTTCCCAGCCGCACGGCACCGGGTTCAAGCACCTTGGAGCACTGCGCAATATTGTAATAGTGGGAATTGCGGGTGATTCCCTTCAGGGAATGGTCTGTATGGGAGATGGTGACGCCGCCCCAGCAGGTATCGCAGCCGCCGGGCCTGTAAGGCTTGTGCTCGTCGTCCAGCATGAGGTTCCACAGCGTTACGCCCTTTCCATGGCGGGAGAGCGTTCCCAGGAAGATATCCCGGAAATCACTGATGAGACAGCCGTCAAAACTGTAATTCCAGTTGCCGATGGACGCCTCGGTGAAATAGATGCCCTTGTCGGGAGCACCGGCATGGACCTTGTCCAGCGCCGTCACGCTTCCGAGGTAATTGTGCCAGGCACTGCCGCTCACATAATCGTCCAATGAAGAATCTTTCAGAAGATTCAGGGCATAGTCCGTCACGTCATAATTGTGGTCGTAGACCAGGATGCCCGTCGTGAGGCCGGCGGCCTTGAAAGCAGGTCCCACCACCTTGAGGAAGTCCCGCTGGTCTTCCCAGGGCATGTAGAGCGACATGGAATTGCCCCGGTGCAGGGGCTCGTTCTGCAGGGTGACGGCCGATACCGTGTAGCCGCGCCCTTCCATGGCCTGAATCCACTTCACAAAGTACTGCGCATAGTCGGCATAATACTCGGGATTGAGGCGGCCGCCCGTCCAGGCATCGTAGAAGCCTCCGTTTTCTCCCATCTTCATCCAGCGCGGACAGCTCCAGGGAGAGCCGATAATCTTTACGTCCGGGTTGATGCGGTAGATTTCATCCAGGACGGGAAACAGGTATTCCTGGTCCAGGGGATGGATGGCGAAGTTCTCCATGCCCGGCGTATCGCACCAGGTGAACTCGTCCAGGGAAAAGTCCGACCCTCCGATACACACACGGATGAGGGACGAGCCTATCCCCTTTTCGCGGCTGAACATCTCTTCCAGAAAAGCGGTACGGTCCGCTGCATTCATCACCAGCAGATTATAGCAGCTGGCCTGCGTTACGGCCAGGCCAAAGCCATCCACGCTCTGATAGCAATCACCGTTTAGCGTTACCTTGTAAAAATGGGCGTCGGAGGGCTGCCCCAGCGTTATCTGGGAGGGCGCCATCCGGGCACCGGCTACCGAGGTGGTATATACTTTGGCGAAAGGTTTAACCTCAGGCGCCGGCTCTGGTACCGGGGCCGAGGAACTGCTGCAAGCTGTCATCGCCAGTGTCAGAAGCAGGGACCGCACACTTTTCATCGCACTACAACACTTTAAAACGAATGGCTTCACCGGAGGCACTGTCTCCGGCAACCCAAAGCAGGAACTCTCCTGCTTCTACTTTCTTCTCACCGTCCAGGCCCACGAAAGCGAGCTCCTGAACGGGAATATCCACCGTAAGGGTGCGGCTCTCCCCGGCTTTCAGGGAGACGCGCTCGAAGGCCTTGAGCTCCTTTACCGGACGGGTGATGGAGCCCACGAGGTCGCGAATGTACACCTGGGCCACCTCGGTGCCGTCGAAGGCACCCGTGTTGGTGAGGGTGAAGTTCACGCGGAGCGTCTCGTCGGCCTTGTAAGCCTCTTTATCCAGGCCGATGCCGGAGTAGGCAAAGCTGGTGTAGCTGAGACCATAGCCGAAGGGGAACAGCGGATAGGCGCCGTAGTCCAGATAGTAGGAGGTATTGCCCAGGGACGTCTGGCCGGCCTCCAACGGAATGTCTTCGAGCAGGGTTTCGCCGTTGTACGGACGCCCGGTCATGTTGTGGCTGTAATACAGGGGTGCCTGTCCCACGGTACGCAGGAACGTAATGGGCGTCTTTCCGGAAGGGTTCACGTCGCCAAAGAGAAGGTTGGCAAGGGCCGGACCGCCCATGGTACCGGGATGGAAGCTGTACAGGAGGCCGTTCACGTTGGGGAGGTCCCGCTCGATGGTGAGCGGACGGCCCGCCATGACAACAGCCACCACCGGCTTGCCGGCAGTCTTCAGGGCGGCCAGCAGTTCGCTCTGGGAGCCCTGCAGGTTGAGGTCGGCCAGGGAATGGGCTTCGCCGGAGAGGATGGCTTCCTCGCCCAGGAACGCCAGCACCACGTCGGCACGGCGGGCGGCAGCGACGACATCGGCAAAACTGCTGCGCTTTTCACGGCTGAACCGGAGGCCGGGGACATAGTCCACCTGACCGGGGAAACGCTCCCTCAGCGCCTTGAGAGGCGTAACGGTGTGCGCCTTTTCGCCGTCGAAGGCCCAGGTGCCCAGCTGGTCGTGCGGGGCATCGGCCAGGGGACCGGTAACGAGGATGCGAAGGCCCTTCCCGAGCGGCAGCACGCCGTCGTTTTTGAGGAGGATGGCAGACTCTTCCACGGTTTTTTGGGCCGATGCGAGATGCGCGGGAGCATACTGCACGGCGGCAGCGGCATCCACGTCCACGTAGGGGTTATCGAACAGGCCCAGCATCACCTTCACGCGGAGGATGTTGCGCACAGCCTGGTTGATGGTCTTCTCTTTCACGGCACCGCTTTTCACCAGCTCTTCCAGGTGGGAGAGGAAACCATAGGTCATCATGTCCATGTCCACGCCGGCATTCACGGCTTTCTCGGCCACGTCCTTGCGGTCTTCGCCAAAACCGTGGTTGATCATCTCTCCCATGGAGTTCCAGTCGGTGACTACCAGCCCGTCAAAGCCCCACTCGCCGCGGAGCACGTCCTTCACCACGAAGGTGTTACCCGTGGAGGGAACGCCGTCGTTGTCGTTGAAGGAAGTCATCAGCGTCATGGCACCGGCCTTTACGGCTGCCTCAAAGGGCGGCAGATAGATGTTGCGCAGCTGACGCTCGGTGAGGAAGGTGCTGTTGTAGTCGCGGCCGCCTTCGGCTGCGCCGTAACCCACAAAATGCTTGATGCAGGCAGCCATGGAGGTGGAATCGGCCTCCCTTCCCTGATAACCGTGCACCATGGCCTCGGCCATGCGGGCATCCAGGTAAGGGTCTTCACCGCTGCCCTCGGCAATACGGCCCCAGCGGGGGTCGCGGGCAATGTCCAGCATGGGCGAAAACGTCCAGCGCACGCCCTGCGCGGTGGCCTCAATGGCAGCCACGCGGGCGCCTTCTTCCACCAGGGCGGGGTCAAAGGTGGCCGCCAGGCCCAGCGGAATGGGGAAAACGGTGTGGAAACCGTGAATCACGTCACGGCCCACCAGGAGCGGAATGCCCAGCCGGGATTCCTCCACGGCAATGCGCTGGAACTCGTTGATCTTCGCGGGGTCCACTTCGTTGAGGATGGAGCCGATCTGTCCCTTGCGGAGGGCATCGGCATACTGTGCGACGTCTCCCCCGGCAGACACCTGGTTCATCTGGCCGATTTTCTCGGCCAGGGTCATCTCAGAGAGAATGCGCTCCACGCGGGTCTCCACCTCGTCACTGGCACCCAGCGTACCGGCGGTCTTGTTCCCGTCGCAGGAGAAGACAGCAAGGAGGAGTGCCACAAGGCTCAGGTTCAGGATATATTTCATCTCTTCTAATTATTTCTTCTTGAATACACGGACATAGTCCACTTCGTAAAGGGCCGGGAGCTTTGCATCGTCCGTCTGCCCGCCCATGTTTCCACCGTAAGCCAGGTTGAACTTAAGGTAGAAAGGATTGTCAAACGGCCAGTGCGAATAGCCCTTGCCGTCATTGGCGAAGGTCATGTGCAGGTTGCCGTCCACATAGAATTTCATATAGTCGGCCGTCCATTCCAGGGCGTACACATGGAACTCGGAGGCGGCGTTATTAACCGGCATCACATGTGTCTTCTGGGTACCGGCGGGCCAGTTGAAGGCGCCGCAGTGGATGCTGGAGGAGGACTTGTTCTTGCCCTGGGTGGAGATGGCGTATTCCATGATATCGATTTCGCCGTCTCCGGGCCAGGTCTGGAAGTTCTGCGGCATCATCCAGAAGGCCGGCCAGGATCCGGGCACGTCGCTCACCTTGAGCCGGGCCTCGAACCAGCCGTATTTCCAGTATTTCTTGGTATTGATGCGGATAGAATAGACTGTTCCGCCTATCTTGCGGGCTTCGAGGGTCATTTTTCCATCTGCAATATAACAGAGGTCCTGGCCGTCCTTGGCACTGGCCACATAGGTCTGGATCTCGTTGTTGCCCCAGCCGCCACCGCCGGTTTCGTACCACCAGTCGGAGAGGGAGGGCTTGCCGGGAGTGTCGAATTCCTCGTTCCAGTCCAGCTCGTAGCCTTCGGGAACGGTGATTCCTTCGGGGGTTTCCGGTGTCTCGGGCTTTTGCTTGCCGGTCTGGGATACAGGCACTTCCAGCTTGTTGCCGCCATAGCGGAAAGTAAGGAGGGTGCTGCGCGTGTCGTAGCCCTTGTTTTCACTGATTTTCACCGTAACGGGGGTGGTACCGGCCGTGCCGCCGGAGGGCGACACCGTGCACCAGTCCTTGTTGCCGGAAGCGACGCCCCAGTCACAGTCGGACGTTACGGTGACGGTCTCCGTGGAGGAGGCATCGGAAAGGGATAGGCTGGAGGGATTTACGCTCAGGCTCTTTTCCTGCGCAGGCTGCGCCGGTTTCGATCCGCAAGCGGTAATTAAAAGGGTTGCCGCCGCTAGCGGCAGCAGCAACCCTTTCCTCAAAAAACTATTCATTCGTAGTAACGCGTTTCAGAATAAACTGCCAGGCAATGGAACCACCGTCGTTGCCGGTAGGAGTGTAGCTCATGAGAACGAGCTGGTCCTTGGTGTAGGATCTCACATAGAGAGTCATGTCGTCCATGAAGTCATCGTTAGGGATGTAGGAGAACATGGCACCATCGGCCAGCTTGATCACCTCATAGTCGCCGTCCTCGTCCAGGGTGTAGTCCACGGTCACCTTCTCCACGTTGATGTCAAAGTCATCGCCGTAGGGGGAACCGGCCTTCTGGCTCTCGAACAGGGTCACACCCTTGTTGATGTAGGACTTGCCGTCCACGGGATCGAAGGTGTACTTGCCGTCGGCCGTGAAGGTCATGACGTCGTTGTACATGGAAGCGTCGTCCTTGCAGTGGGCTTCGCCGCTCCACCAGCCCAGAGGGTTCGCGAGGTTCTCGCCGCAGCCGAAGTGGCCGTTGACATCGGCATCCCAGGTCCAGGAGCCTACGAGGGCCTCGGCAAGGGAAGCGGGCTTGTCGTCCACCTGGCCGTCCTTGGGACGGTAAATGAGCTGCCAGGAGATGCCTTCGAAGCTGGCTACCAAAACAAGCTTGGTAGCAGAGAGCTCCTTTACGTAGAGGCGGTTGGGCTGGTCGTTGATGACATCCGGGGAAGCAACATAGCCGTACAGGATGCCGGCAGGGAACTCAATGTAGTCGCCGTTGTCGTCGGAGCCCAGCGTGTAGGTGGATTCCTGTTTGTCGGCGGGGGCATTGTAGTCCTCGTCTCCGGTGAGCAGCTCGGCATGGTAGCCGGAACCCTTGTTCACGTAGACCATGGCATCGGCACCCGGGTCGAAGATGTACTTGCCATCCTTGAAGAAGGTGAGCTCGTCGTCGGTGACGGCGAAACCGTCCTTGTCGTGCGGAGCAGCGCTCCACCAGCCGGCGGGATCGGCCAGGCTGGGACCGCAGCCCATGTAGCCCTGGGTCTCGTTGTCAATCACCCAGGTCTTGCTTTCCTTGCCGAAGAGCGGGTCATCGGCACCGGCTACAGAGCCTTCGGGAACAAACTCGTAGTACCAGGCAATGCCGTCGGGATTGTCGGGGGTCTTCACAAAGGCAGCGAGCTGGAGTTTCTTCTTCATTTCGGAGGTCTTGCTCTCCGTCACCAGGAAGCGGGGCTCTTCCACCAGGCTCTTGTGGGGCACATAGGACAGCACGCTGCCTTCGTCCAGCACCAGGTAGATTTCCTCGATACCGGCATCGTTCCAGTTGTTCTCGAAGGTGTACTTGGTCGTGGCCTTCTCCACGGGGAAGAGGTAGTCCTCGTCGCCGGTCTTTGCCTCGGGCTTGAATTCAGAGCCCTTGTTGGCATAGGCCTGGCCATCCACGGGGTTGAAGGTGTAGTTGCCTTCGGAGTCGAAGGTCATGATGTCGTCATAGAGGAAGCCGGCCTTGCCGTTGGCTTCGCAGGACCACCAGCCCTTGGGGGCGTCCAGGCTGGGGCCGCAGCCAAAGTGACCGTCTGCGGTGCTGTTCCACACCCAGTTCTGGGAGGCGCCGCCGCTGACGGCACGGATGTAAGGCTTGGGGTCAAAGGGATCGCGGTACGTGTTCTCCAGGGTGAAGGTCTTCAGGAGAGAACCTTCGGAGATACCGCTCCGGTTGTAGGCTTTTACCTCAACGGAGTATTCGCCGGCGGCACGGAAGCGCAGCTTGAGGCCGTTTACGGGATAGGAGTATTTCTTGTTGGCTTTTCCGTCCACCAGCTGGTCTCCGAAGATCCACACGGGCACCACACCGGGATTGTTCACGGTGAAGGTGACATAGTTGGTCTCCTGGTCCACGCTGATGTTCACATCCAGGTCGCTGGCCTGCGGTACGGCCGACGGCACAAGCTCCGGATAGTGGGGAGTGCAGGCGCCCGTAAAGGCGGCCACTGCTGCAACGGCAATATATTTCCAGATGTTTTTCATGATATCTGCTATTTATAGTCGTTCTGTTTGAGAGCGGGATCCTTGTCAATTTCCGACTGGGGAATGGGCCAGTATTTCTTGGACTCGTTCCAGTCGTTGGTACGGTACTCGTGGTTGGCGCCCTTCAGTACTTCGGCGGCCTGGCCGCTGCGCACGAGGTCCCAGTAGCGCTTGCCTTCACCCACGAACTCCTTGTGGCGCTCTTCGATGATGTCGTCGTAACTGGTACCGGTGTCCTGGCTGTGGGCACGGTCACGGACCTCCTTGAGGTAGGAGGAGCCGTCCTGGCCCAGCAGGCTGCTCAGCTCGGCAGCGTTCAGGAGGGTCTCGGCATAACGGTAGTAGCGGAAGTTGTTGCCGTAATTGAGGTTATCGTCGGCCAGGTAACCGTGGTTGCCGCCCTTGTAGGGCAGATACTTGAGGTTGAAGTAACCGGTGTCCTGCCAGCGGGGGGTATACTGGGCACCCGGGTGGGCGGCAGCATAGGCCTCGAAGTTCAGGATACCGCCATCGCGACGGATGTCGGTGTCGTCATACATGTCGTAGGCGCTCTTGGCGATGGTGCCGAAGCCCCAGCCTTCCTGGAACTCCGTTCCTTTCTCGGCGGGAATGCCGCACAGCACGGAGAACACCTCACCGCCCAGGGCGATGGAGTTGCCCCAGCTACGGACGCCACCCTCGGAGATGTAGTTGATCTCCCAGATGGACTCGGTGCCCCATTCGCCGGACTCCAGCCAGATGGAGGCGAAGTCGCTGACGAGGGAATACTGATGGCCGGTGATGATTTCCTTCATGTAGTTAAGGGCGGTCTGGTAACGGGACTGGTCCTTCTGGTACATGACAACCTCGGCGTAGAGCATGTAGAGCATGGCCTTGGTTACGCGGCCCTCGCTGCCTACGGCGGCCTTCATGGGAAGGACATTGAGGCCGATGACCTCTTCCAGGCTGGCTACAATCTTGGCATACACCTCGTCGTGGCCCAGCTGCTCGCCAAAGTAGGGAGCCTTCAGGTTCTCCTCATAGTAAGGGATGTTGCCCCAGTACTTCCACAAGAGGGTGTAGTAGAAGTTGCGAAGGGTGATGGCCTCGGCCTTGAAGAGGGTCTTTTTGTCCTCGGACATGCCGGGCACTCCGTCCACATACTCCAGGACCGTGTTGGCGCGGTTGATACCGGAGTAGCACACGGTCCAGATCTGGTTGGGCTGCTCGGTGGGAGTAAGCGTATAGTAGTGGGTCTTGACCAGGATGGGCTGGTCACCGTCGTTGGAACCGCCGGCATACATGTCGTCGGCCATGATGTCGTTCACCAGGTGAAGAGCGTCGTACTGGCCAAAGGCATAGTCAAACCAGTTGAGCGGGTCGTAGGCGGCCGTAAGGCCTTCGGACATGCGGGCCTCGCTGTTGAAATAGTCGGCCAGAGGCTCGGAGCTGTTGTGTTTCGGAGTCACGAAGTCCGTAGAGCAGGCAGAGACAAGGAGCAGCGCGGCGGCGCTCAGGGCAAGATATATCTTTTTCATCTCTGGATTCATTTTAGAAGTTAAGATTGAGGCCGAAGGTGATGGTGCGGGCCTGAGGGTATACACCGCGGTCGATACCGGCATCGGATGCGAAGCCGTTGCCACCGGTCACCTCGGGGTCGCAGCCCGTGTAGCGGGTAAGCGTGAAGGCGTTCTCGGCCTGGGCGTAGATTCTCAGACGGGCAATCCTGACCTTCTGGGTGAGTTTGGCCGGAAGGGTGTAGCCCAGCTGGATATTACGGGCGCGCAGGAAGGAGGCGTCTTCTACCCAGAGGTCGGACACGCGGTAGTTCTCGTTGGCGCTGTCAAAGACAAAGCGGGGATAACGGTTGGTGGAGCCTTCGCCGGTCCAGCGGTTGAGGATGGTCTTGGGAAGGTTGATATAGTACAGGTCGGTACGGCGGGATACATTGAAAGCCTGGATACCGGCTACGCCCTGCAGGAGCATGGAGAAGTCGAAGCCCTTGTATTCAGCGGAGAGCGTGATACCGAAGCTCCAGTCGGGAATACCCTTTCCAATGTAGGTACGGTCTGCGTCGTTCAGCGTTCCGTCACCGTTTACGTCCACGAAACGGACGTCACCGGGTTCGGCCTTGGGCTGCAGGAGGGCACCGTCTGCGTTCACGTAGGCAGCGACTTCGGCGGGGTTCTGGAAGATGCCGTCGGCCTTGTAACCGTAGAAGTAAGGGAACGGCATGCCCACGATACCACGGCTGAGCTGGCCAATCTTGTGGCTGGAGCCGTTGAGGAACGTGGCGTCGTCGCCCAGATAGGTGAGTTTGTTGCGGTTGTAGGTAGCGTTGGCGCTTACCTTATAGTGGAAGTCGCCCACATGGTCACGGTAAGCCAGGTCTATTTCGACACCGCGGTTCACCATGTTGCCCACGTTGCCCATAGGGGCAGAATCACCGGCGTAGGAAGGAACGGCCATAGCCTGGAGCATGCCGGAAGTGAGCTTGTTATAGAAGTCCACGGTGGCGGTAATGCGGTTTCCGAGGAAGCCGGTCTCGAGACCCAGGTCGGTCTGGATGGACTGCTCCCATTTCACGTTCGGGTTGGCCAGGCCACTGGGCTTGGTGCCAATAGTGATGGTCTCGCTGGCGGTGGCGCCGCTGCCGAATGCATAGTTGTTGCCGGGGTTGGCATAAACGGCATAGGTGAAATCACCGATGCGGTCGTTACCGTTGATACCCCAGGAACCGCGGAGCTTGAGGGTGGACACCCAGCCCACATTCTTCATGAAGGCCTCGTTCTTGATGTTCCAGCCCAGGGAGAAGGAAGGGAAGGTACCCCACTTGTTGTCCGGGCCAAAACGGCTGGAGGCATCGCGGCGGAGGGTAACCTCGGCCATGTAGCGCTCGTCGAAGTTGTAGGAGACGCGGCCGAAGTAGGACATGAGGCTGTAAGGAACGGAATTCCAGCTGCCCCAGCCGTTGCGGTCACCGTCCACGCGCTGGCCGATGGTATTGTTCACGGAGATCTTCCAGGGATCGTCGGGATAGCGCAGGCCATTGGCCTCGGCACCTACCTCGGCGCTGGTGGAGCGGAAAAGCGTATGGCCCACCACGGCGCTGATACCGTGCCTGCCGAACGTTTTGTCGTAGGTGAGGACGTTCTCTACCTGCCAGGTAAAGTACTTGCTGTTGCTCTGGGAGGTGCTGGAACCATAGTTGATCTTTTCGATGATGGATTCCTTGCCGTCCTTGTCGTACTGCTTGGTCTCGGTGATGGTGTCGTACTTATAGTTCTTGGAAGTAAGGAAGTACTGGGGAGTGTAACCGTGGTAGTCCACGTAGGCCAGATCCAGGGAAACGGAGGAACGGACTTTGAGGTTGTCCCAGATCTGGAGCTCGGCCTGGGCGCCGGCAACGAATTTATTGGTTACGGTGGAGCCGGTAGGGCGGTCCAGGTCGGCGATGGGGTTCACCTGCTCGTTGTAGGTACCGGCATCGGCGATGGTGTAGGCGCGGCCCTGTGCATCACGGATGATGTAAGGGTAGCCTTTCTCGTACATGGTGCGGTACTTGGCCTCATCCTCTTCGCTGGCCAGGATGGTCTCCAGGGGAGACATGCCGATGGCCGATCCCAGCGGGGAAGCGTACTCGGAGTTGGTGGAGATGCCGGCGCCGCTGATGTTGGCGTACGTGAGGTTGGTACGCACATTGAGGCTGTTCAGGAAGCTGCGGGTGGCCGATGAATCAAACACCTTGAAGCCCATGTTCTGGCGGTAGGTGATACGGTCGCTGAAGGAGCGGCCGAAGCGGCCGCCAATGGTACCCTTGCGGGATACATAGCCCAGGGAAACGGCGTAATCCATGGTCTCGTTGCCGCCGCTCACGGAGAGGTCGTGCTTCACAACGGGAGCGTTCTTGTCGAAGATGGCGCCCACCCAGTCGGTGCCTTCACCCAGCGAATAGGGATCGTCGAACATGGGGACATTGCCGGCATTGAGCTGGCCTTCGTTCATCATCACGGCATACTCGGTCGCGTTCAGAACGGCAGGCTTGCGCCAGGGATTCTGCATGCCGTAGGAGAAGTTGTAGGAAACCTGGGCCTTACCCTTGGCTCCTTTCTTGGTGGTGATGAGCACGACACCGTTCGCTGCACGGGCACCATAAACAGCACCGGAAGCAGCATCCTTGAGCACCTCAATACGCTCGATGTCGTTCGGGTTCAGGAAATCGATGCTACCGGCCGGGAGACCATCTATAATGTAGAGGGGCTCGGAGTTGTTGATGGTACCGATACCACGGATACGGACCTGTGCACCGGCATCCGGAGCACCGGAGCTCTGGATAACCGTAACACCGGAGGTCATACCCTGCAGGACATTGTCCACACGGGTCTGAGCGGTGGCCTTGAGGTCCTCGGAGGTAATGCTGGAAATGGCGGCGGTTACCACCGATTTCTTCTGCACACCGTAACCGACGACCACGGTCTCTTCCAGCATCTGGGTGTCATCTTCGAGGATAACAGTCAGCGTCTGGTCGCTTGATACCGTAAACTGACGGCTTTCGTAACCGAGGCAAGTTACTTCTACAACGGCACCGGACTTGACGCGGAGGGAGAAAGCTCCGTCCGCACCGGACATGGTACCGTTGGCGGTTCCCTGCTCGACGATGAAAGCGCCCACGATGGGCTGGTTGGAGCTGTCGAGGACTTCACCTTTAAAGGTAACGCCCTGCGCCATTGCAACCAGGCTCAATCCCAAAGAAAGGATTAAGGTGATAATTTTTTTCATACGCTAGAGTTGGTTTGCGTTAGGTTATTGGTTAAACTGTGTTGCGACACTTGGTCTGATGCAAAATTATAGGCAAAATGCATCAACGCTTTGAATAGGAATAATAAAGTAGTGGCCCGGAAAAGATAATAACCGGATTTACAGTAAATTAAATTATTTTAAATATTGAATAAAGTAGTGAATAAAGAGAGGGAAATGTGCTACTTCCCTATCTTTTTGACCGCATCTTCGAAGTTGTCGCGGCCATGGAGGGCGGCATTTTTGACAGACACCTTATAGTTGTAGATGGTACTCAGGGAATAGTCCAGGATACCGGCGATATCCTTGCTGTCATCCACGCCCAGCTTGATGAGCGCGAAGATGCGCTGCTCGGTGGTAAGACGTCCGTCGGCGGGTGTTTCCCGTGCCTCTTCCTTCAGAAGGGCATTGAACTGGGACACAAAATCGGGGTACAAACCCAGGAACGTGGTGTCGAAGGTCTCGTAGAACTCTTCACGGACCTTTTCGCTGCGACCGCTGATGGAAAGCTCCTTGAGCAGCTGGTCGGCCTTCCCCTGTTTGAGGAGGTTGCGGAAGCGGTTGTCCTCGGCGCGGGTAGCCGATACCTGCGCCGCCAACCCGCGGAGGAAGCTCAGGATGTATTTTTCCTTTACTTTGTCGGCCTTGGCTATCTGGTGATAGAGGTCATTGAGCGTGGCGTTTGCCAGCGCCAGCGAGGTGTTGCTCTCTTCCAGCTGCGCCCGCATCTTGGTCAGCTTGCGGGAGCGGGCAATGAGGAAATAGGTCACCAGCGAGAGAATCAGCGTGAGGGCAGCCAGAAGGATGGCCCACACCTGGCTGCTGCGGGAAGCACGCGCCTGCCGCTTCTGGTAGGCGCCCTCCACCTGCATGAGGAAACGGGAAATCTGCCAGGGACGGAGTTTGGCGTTATATGATATGGCATCTTCCTGTGCCATGCGAAGGTAGCGGAAGGAGCGGTCTACGTCGGTGGGAAGGATGAGCTGGGCTACCATGGTGAGGGAAGCATAGTCCCGCACGGCATTCACCACGTCTCCCTCGGCCGATTTCACCAGCCAGTACATGCGCTCGTACTGATGGTCAAACATATTCTCCAGTTCTGACTGGAAGAAGGCATGGATGGCAAAGTCACGGTCCTCGGGCTTCACACTCGAAAGGAGCAGGCGGCTCACGCTGTCGGCCTCCTCGAGGCGGCCTTCGTCAATGAGCTGGTCCCTCAGGAGGGCCCGATAGCGGGGCGACTCATGCGGCAGCATGGTAAGAAGGCGCGCACGGAACAGGGCCGCCGGGGGAATGGAGTAACGCTCCACCATGCCGGAATTGCCGGCCATATCCTTGCTGAAGTCATAGAGAACCCACAGATACTCTTCCATCAAAGGGGCCGACAGGGCGGCCGTGTCAATCTGCGAATACAGGATCTGGCTGGCCTCGTAATAGTTTCCTGCCTTGGCATACAGATGGCCCAGCGCAATGGAAGCCTGGTCATAACGGTCATGGTCCCGGATCTGAAGAGCCAGGGACTGGGCGTTTTTCAGGTAAACCTGCGTGGAGTCAAAGCTGAAAGGGAAATAGTCGGAGGCGGCGATCATGGCCAGTTCGTAGCGGCTGGCCGGGTCCAAGGTGGCCGATATAAGCCTGCGGTAGGCACTGAGCTGGTCGCTCTTCTTGGCCACGTACAGTTCGCGGGTGGCCAGGTAGCCGTCCAGCTCTTCCAGCAGTTTCTGGACTTTTCGGTCGGTTTTGGGAGGCACCATACAGGAGGCGGCCAGAACGGCCGTCATGAGTAAAGCCCGTATGCACCTTCCAGCACGCATACTTACAGGCTGCGCACAGCCCTTTCTATTTCTTCTTCCCGTCCCTCGGGGATGACCGGAGCCAGGAAAGAGAGCATCTGCAGGGTACGGGCTTCGGCCTCGGGAATGCCGCGGGAGCGCATGTAGAAGAGTTCGTCCTCGTTGAGCTGGCCCACCGTGGCGCCGTGCGAGCACTTGACGTCATCGGCATAAATCTCCAGCTGCGGCTTGGTATTTACCTTGGCGGTCTCCGTGAGAACGATGTTGTGGTTTTCCTGGAAGGCTTCGGTTTTCTGGGCGTCGGGGGCCACTACGATGGTGCCATCGAAGTTTACCTCGGCGCTGCCGCCGGCAATACCGTTGAAAAGCTGCGTGCTATGGCAGCCGGAAGCCTTGTGGTGCATGACTACGCGGAAGTTCACCTTCTCATCGGCCTTGCAAAGATAGAGACCTTTCAGATGAGCCTCGGCGCCCGGGCCGCACAGGTCCACCGTCACCTCGATGTCCCGGGATTCTCCGGGCAGCACCACAAACTGCAGCTCGAGCACCTGCCCGGCTGCTACCTGGTACTGTCCTTTAGCGGGGGCGATATAATGTCCGTGGCCCATACTAGAACTGGTCAAAGCCTTTGGATTCGATGGCGTCGATGAGCTCGCGGCCACCGGTTGTCACAATGCGTCCGGCCTTGAGCACATGAACGTAGTCTGGCTGGACGTACTCCAGCAGCTTGTGGTAGTGCGTGACGATGATGGCCGATTTCTCCGGGCTGCGGAGGGCGTTCACGCCATCGGCCACAATCTTGAGGGCGTCTACGTCCAGGCCGCTGTCGGTCTCGTCCAGGATGGAGAGGGTGGGATCCAGGAGGGCCATCTGGAAAATCTCGTTGCGCTTTTTCTCGCCGCCGCTGAAGCCCACGTTCACTTCTCGCTTGGCAAATTCCGGCTTCATTTGAACAAAAGCCATCTTTTCCTTCATGAGGCGAAGGAAGTCGGAGGTTTTCATTTCCTCCAGGCCATTTGCCTTGCGCTTGGCGTTGACCGCTGCTTTCATGAAGGCGGTGATGGTGACACCGGGAATTTCGATGGGGTACTGGAAGCTCAGGAACAGGCCGGCCCAGGCACGCTCTTCGGGTGCCATGGCAAGAAGGTCCTTACCATTATATAATATAGTACCTTCCGTAACCTCGTAGCCGGGGCGGCCGGTGAGGACGGCACCCAGGGTGCTTTTACCGGCGCCGTTGGGGCCCATCACGGCGTGGATTTCACCTTTGTCGATGGTAAGGTCAATGCCTTTCAGAATTTCTTTGTCGCCAACCGTGGCGTGCAAGTTGTGTATTTCAAGCAGCATATCAGGCCTCGTTTTTATACAGTTTCACCCAGGTGTAGAGCGACCACAGACCGTTGATAAGGTACAGGCCGCACACGATGGGCATGAATACATTGCCTACACTCAGGTGCAGGAAAATCTGGGACACGTTCACCAGAAGCCATACAATCCAGCATTCCCACTTCTTGAGGGAGCTCAGGAGCTGGGCCAGGAGGATGAGGGTGGTGACCATGCAGTCCAGATAGGGGTGGGGATCTTCGGGGAAGAGGTTGTCCAGCGTCCAGCCCCAGAGGCCCGCCACCAGAAAGGTTCCCACCACACACAGGAAGATGGCGGTGGGGGTGAGCCGGCTCACTTTGAGGGAATGGCTGTCCTTAGAGCTCTGTTCCTCCTCCCTCGGGTGCGTCCAGCGGTAGTGTCCCAGGATGTTGATACCCAGGGAGACGGGCTGCAGCAGCAGGCTGGCATAGAGGTTCTTGTCCCAGAACAGGATGAACAGGGCGGCCGTGTACAGGTATCCCACCCAGAAATTGTATTTGGAGTTGCGGCCCGCCAGGAACACGCAGGTGAGTCCCAGCAGGCTGGAAATAAGGTCTATGAGAAGCACCGGACGTCCGGCGAGTTCAAAAAGGGTGATGTCCAACATTATCCTACAGATCCTTCAAGTGATACTTGCAACAGTTTTTGCGCTTCCACGGCAAACTCCATGGGCAGGCGGGAGAGTACTTCCCGGGCATAGCCGTTCACGATGAGGCCCACAGCATCCTCGGGGTCTATTCCACGCTGGTTGCAGTAAAACAGCTGGTCCTCGGAGATTTTGGAGGTGGTGGCCTCATGCTCCACGGTAGCAGTGGGCTGCTGGCTCTGGATGACGGGGAAAGTGTGGGCTCCGCACTTGGAGCCAATGAGGAGGCTGTCGCACTGGGAGTAGTTGCGTGCATTGACTGCGCCCTTTCCCATGCGCACCAGGCCGCGGTAGCTGTTCTCGCTCACGCCGGCCGATATGCCTTTGCTCACGATGCGGCTCTTCGTACCCCGGCCCAGATGGATCATCTTGGTGCCGGTGTCGGCCTGCTGATGGTTATTGGTAACAGCGACGGAGTAGAACTCCGAGCTGCTGTAGTCTCCTTTTAATATGGTGGAGGGGTATTTCCAGGTAATGGCGCTGCCGGTTTCCACCTGCGTCCAGGAGAGGTGGCTGCCTTCTCCCCTGCAGATGCCGCGCTTGGTAACAAGGTTCAGAATACCGCCTTTGCCGTCTGCGTCTCCGGGGTACCAGTTCTGGACGGTGGAGTACTTGACATCGGCATCCTTCTCCACGATGATTTCCACCACGGCGGCATGCAGCTGCTGCTCGTCGCGCATGGGGGCGGTGCAGCCTTCCATGTAGCTTACGTACGAGCCTTCATCGGCCACGATGAGCGTACGCTCGAACTGGCCCGTTCCCCGCGCGTTAATGCGGAAGTAGCTGGAGAGCTCCATGGGGCAGCGGACGCCCTTGGGGATGTAGCAGAAGGAGCCGTCGGAGAAGACGGCCGAGTTAAGGGCGGCAAAGTAGTTGTCGGAGGAAGGCACCACCGTGGCAAGGTATTTCCGTACCAGGTCCGGGTGCTCTTTCACGGCCTCGGAGAAGCTGCAGAAGATGATGCCTTTCTCTGCCAGGGTTTTGCGGAAAGTAGTGGTAACGGACACAGAGTCAAAGACGGCATCCACGGCCACAACACCCGCCAGCACATCACGTTCCTTGAGCGGAATGCCCAGTTTGTCAAAGGTTTCGGCCAGTTTGGGGTCTATCTCTTTGGGACGGTCCTTGTCCTTCTTGGGAGCAGCAAAGTATATGATGTCCTGGAAGTCGATGGGCGGCATGTCCAGGTGCGCCCAGTCTGGCTGGGGCATAGCCTGCCACTTGCGGAAAGCGTCCAGGCGGAACTCCAGCAGCCACTCGGGCTCCTCCTTCCGGGCCGATATCATGCGCACAATGTCCTCGTTCAATCCCTTGGGAATGAACTCCTGCTCCACGTCCGTCACAAAGCCCTCTTTGTACTCTGCGCTGGTAAATTCCTGTATGATTTTCTTGTCTTCAGACATATCGTACAAAGATACTGCTTTTTTTTGAAGAAGTAAGATACGGCGCAGGGCTTGAGGGGCTACAGCGCCAGGTCTACCAGCACGATGGCGGCCATGGCCTCGACGATGACGGGGGTGCGAAGGGCGAAGCACACGTCGTGGCGGCCGGGGATGCCGGCTTTGGCGATACTGGCCGTGGGCTTGAAGGCCACACGGAACACCAGCGGGTTGCCGTTGGTAATGCCGCCGTTCACGCCGCCGGCATGGTTGGTCACAGGGGGCTGGGGATGTTTATGACGGCCGCAGCAGTGGTGCTCGCCGCCCTCATGTTCGCCATGGCACTGGCACTCATGTCCCTCCTCGTGGCCGCCTTCGCCATGGCAGCAGTGGTGCTCCTCACCCTCTTCGTGGTGGTGCCCGCCGCAGCACTTGTGCTCCGGGAAGGGGTCGTTGTGCTCGCTGCCCTTCATGCGGGAAGCGGCAAAGCCGTCTCCGAACTCAATGCCACGGACGCCGGGGATGGAGAATACGGCATGGGAAACCAGGGATTCCACGCTGTTCCAGAAGGGTTCCCCCAGGCCGATGGGAAGGCCCTCCACCGTGCACTCCACAACTCCACCCAGGGAATCACCCTCGGCCTCGGCGGCCTTGAGGGCATCGGGCCATGCAGTGGCATCGGCCAGACCTCCCACCTCTACGAGCTGCGCGTGGAATTTGGCAAAATAGAGCATCTTCTTGGCGATGACGCCCGCTGCCACTACGCCCAGCGTGATGCGGCCGCTGAAGTGGCCGCCGCCACGGGGATCGTTGAAGCCGCCGAACTTGAGGTTGGCGGTGAAGTCGGCATGGCCCGGACGGGGATGCTCACGGAAGCCTTCGTAATCCTCACTGCGAGTGTTCTCGTTACGGAAAAGGATGGTGAGCGGGGCGCCGGTAGTGTGACCGTCGTACACGCCGGAGACAATCTGGGGGAAGTCGTCCTCCACGCGGGGAGTAGTGCCCAGGGCTCCGGCCTTGCGGCGCCCGAGGTCTGTGGCGAAGTCTTCTTCACTCAGGGGAATCCCGGGAAGGACACCGTCTACGGTGACACCGATGCGCGGGCCGTGAGACTCGCCGAATATGCTGACTCTGAATTTATTGCCAAATGTATTCATAACTTTTCAAATAATTCGTTGAAATGGGGGAACGACTTGGCCACACAGGTTACGTCGTCAATGACAACAGGGCTGTCGGCACCCAGGGAGGCCACTTGGAGGGCCATCACCATGCGGTGGTCGGCGTGGGAAGCATAATGCCCGCCCTTCAGGAGCTGACCGGTAGCGAGGCGCTGGGTAAGCCCCATGCCCGTAATGGTCATTTCGTCGTCGTCGATAGTGACGGGGACCCCCATCTGGAGCAGCATTTCCTGGATGGCCGATGCCCTGTCGGTTTCCTTGTGCCGGAGGCGCTGAACGCCCAGGATGTGGCTGTCACCGGGGCAGAAGGCGGCCAGAACGGCCACCATGGGGAAGAGGTCCGGGCAGTTGTTGAGGTCGGCCTCGAAGGGGCTCAGGGGTGCGCGCTTGATGTGGATGCTGCCGGTGGGCTCATCCAGCTGCGACATGCTGGCGCCGGCCTGCATGAGGATGTCCATGATGGAGATATCGGCCTGCAGGCTGGTGGTGTCGAGGCCCGTCACTTCCACATCTCCGAAGATGGCGCCCGCCACCAGGAAGGGAGCGGCGCCGGACCAGTCGGCCTCGATGGAAAAGTCTGCGGCCTTGTAGCGCTGGCCGCCTCTCACGTGGAAATTGAGACCGGTGCAGAGGCTCCAGTCCTGGGTTTCCAAGAAGTCGTCGTCACCCTCCATCTCGGAGCTCATGCGGATGCCGAATTTCTTGAGCACATCTACCGTGATGAAAAGGTAGGGTATGCTGCGGGGATCGTGCACATAAACGGTAGATTTTCCATCCACCAGCGGCAGTGCCGCCAGGAGGCCGGAGATGAGCTGCGAGCCTCCTTTGCCGGAAATATCGGCCCTCCCGGGGATGAGCGGACCGGCCACCTTGAGCGGAAGGTAGCAATCGGCCTTTCTCTCATCGCTAACATTTTTGTTACTTTCCGGGAAAAGGCGGATGCCGTAGGCGGCCATGATGTCGTGAGCATCGGACAGAGGGCGCTCCAGCAGGGTTTTTTCTCCGGTAACACGCACTGGTTCAGGGGAAAGGACGGCCAGCAGCGGAATCATCATGCGGGTAAGGAAACCGGATTCTCCGGTGTGTAATTCACTCAGGGAGAGACATCCCGGGGCTGCGCCAATTCCGGTTATAACAATTATGTTACCTTCCACGGAAACCTGCGCTCCAAGGGCTCTGGCAACCGAAATGGCACTTTCGTTGTCTCCGCAGGGCGAATAACCGCTCAAATGCGAAGTGCCACTGGCCAACGCGGCTGCAACGATGGCACGCTGGGCAAAGCTCTTGGAAGAAGGCATGGGCATTTCGCCGGCTTTCACAAAGCGGAAACTTCCATACACGGCCTGCTGCATTTCTTCCACGGTCCACTGACCGGGAGCCGCGGCTTCTTCCGGACTCAGGCAAGCGTAGGTAAACGGCGCCCCCAGCTTCAGGGCCTCCAGCCGGGAGGGCCTTCCGGCTTCTCCCATGGCAAAGGCTACCAGGGTTCCGGGATCGGCCTCCTTATAAAGCGACGCGACGACGGCATTATCGGCCTCCTCCGACGCGGTGGTCACAATCTTCACGACCTCTCCCCCGAAGGAACGGGCGCGCTCCAGGATGGAAAGGAGCACCTCGCGGGAAGGCGTGCCGTCAAAGTTATGGTAGGAACGGATGAGCACGGTACCGTACTCCCGGCAGGCTTCGCGGATGCGCCGGCCCACGGCGGCGGGAGCCTCCATCTCCAGGTCTACGTACTTGGCGCCGGCCTTGATGGCCCGCTCCAGAATCTCCGGGGCCTGCGATTCCTCCGAAAGGCGGCAGGTGGCAATGAGCGGAACGTCGCTGTCCCCGAACAGAACGTCAATGTCTTCGTCTTCCAGGGCGCAGCGGTCCAGGCGGATTTCGGCCATCTCCAGCTGCGGCAGAAGCTCCTGAATCTCAGAGAGTTCTTTATTTTGTATCGAAGTGCAGATCATAAGGATTCATTTCATGGAAAACCACTTCTCCAGGCGTGACGGGGATCACGAATTTCACTTTTCCGCCGCCCAGCGCCTTTTTGTCCTTAGCCATGGCGTCCTTCAGGGTTTCCAGGGGGTAAGGGCAATCTGTGGGGAGGCCCGCCGCCTCAAAATCGGCTTTCAGCCCGCGGGACAAGCCGATGGTGCTGATACCCAGGCTTTCCCCCAGCCGGGCCGCCAGAATGATGCCCATGGCGACTGCTTCCCCGTGGGGGATGCTTCCGGCCGATGCGTGCTCGATGGCATGGCCGAAGGTATGGCCGAGGTTAAGCTTCGCGCGCTCGCCCTTTTCGAAGGGGTCGCGCCCGACGATATCCTCCTTGATGCGGGCGGCCTTCAGGATCAGCTCCTGCGTCACACCGTGAAGAAGGGCCGTTTCGTAGGCTTTGCCATCGGCAAGAAGGAAGGTCTTGAGAAGCTCGGCGAGGCCGCTGCGCAGCTCGCGCTGGGGGAGGGTGCGAAGGACATCGGCCGATATGAAGGTGGCCTCCGGCATGCGGAAGGCGCCCAGCATGTTCTTGTAGCCGTCCAGGTTGACGCCGGTTTTTCCGCCGATGGCCGCGTCCACCTGCGAGAGGAGGGTGGTGGGCAGGTTGGCATAGCGGATGCCGCGCTTATAGATGCTGGCCGCAAAGCCGGCCATGTCGGTGGTGATGCCGCCGCCCACAGCGAGGATGAGGGCACTCCGGGAAGCGTTTTGCTCCACCAGCCATCGGCAAATCCCCTCTACTGTCTCCAGGGTCTTGCGGGACTCGGACGTTTCGATGGGAAGCGCCTTCCAGGGGAAGTCCTTCACTACCCACGCCACGTTCCGGTCATACACCACGTAAACCTCTGGCTCTGAGGAGAGATGGATTTTGACATCGGCAATATGCGTCAATTCCTTCAACATAGTTTACAAAGATAAGGGAAAAAATCCGTAATTTTGCGGAAAACGACAACCACATGATCCATGTAATAGCACTGGCGGTACTGCCCGCCCTCATTCTTCTGTATTATACCTATCAGCAGGATAAATTGCAGCGGGAACCCGTGAAAAATATCGTGAAAGCCTTCTTCTACGGATGGGGTTCGGTCTTTGCGTCCATGTTCATTTCCATCCCTTCCATGAGGATGGGCCTGTTCCCGCAGGAGATCCACAGCCTTTCCGATGCCTTTAGGACGGCGTTCTTCGGTGCAGCCATTCCCGAGGAAACGGCCAAACTCTTTATGCTGTGGCTGTTCCTTCGGAAGTGCCGGGACTTTGACGAGCGCATGGACGGCATTGTATACGCCGTATGTGTGGGCATGGGCTTTGCCGCCTTCGAGAATATCGAGTACCTGTTTGCGTCCGGATCGGCATGGGTAACCACGGGCATCGGCCGCTCCCTCACGGCCATCCCCGGCCACTTTGCCTTTGCCGTCATCATGGGTTACTACTACTCCCTCAACCACTTTGACCGCTATCGTGCACCGCTCGCCGGCCTCAAGATGTGGCTCTATCCCGTCCTGGCCCACGGCATCTACGACACCGTAGCCATGACAGCCGAAGTCACGCCCGAACTGGGCGGCGCCATCACCGTAGCCATCCTCCTCGGCTGTTTCTGGGCACTCAAACGTGCCCGCAAGCAGATGGAGCGTCACATCATTGCCGATGCTTACGACGGCCGCCGGGGCATTGACGAGCAATAATTTTGCAGATTCGGCTTTTTCACTTAAATTTGCATTCCGTCTTCATCGACGCACCACGCCCGGATGGCGGAATTGGTAGACGCGCTGGACTCAAAATCCTGTGGTAGCAATATCGTGCGGGTTCGATTCCCGCTCTGGGCACAAAAAACCGGAACCACCCTGTGAACTGGGCGGTTCCGGTTTTTTGTGATAAGCACCCTAGGGCATCGGCCGACTCCCAGCACGTGGAGATGCGCAAAAAGTGCCCAAAGTGCGCATCCAGAGATGCTCGAGCACGTGGAGATGCGCAAAATTGGCCCAAAATGCGCATCCAGAGATGCTACAGAACACCGCCAAGACCAAATCCATTGGAAAACGGCCGACGACGTCCCTACTTGAACCGTACGCGGGAGCGGATGTCCATGGGAACCTGGCGGGCATCCACGTACTGCCACTCGTCTATCATGTAGCCGCCGTGCGCCTCGATGTTCTTCTCAATGGCGTTCATAAGGCCCAGCTCATAGAACAGATCTTCCGTGGAAACAAAGGCGTAATCTGAAGAAAGCGTAACGAAAAGAGTGTCTATGCAGAGGTTACACTGCGAAATGCCCTCCAGGACCTTGTCTACGGGGACTGTGAGTTCTTTGGGCTCCTCATAAGTATCCTCGCTCACCATGTCTTCCTCTTCGTCGCCGTCAAAGATATCGGGGTCATCGTACTCCTCGAAGCCGCCGTCTTCGGCGCCGATGGATTCCAGCTCCTCCGAAGTGGGCTGGCGCACCAAGCCACCGGTAGCCGCCATCAGAAGCTGAATAAACATATAGACGCGCTGAAGGCCCTTCATGGGCATGAGACTGTAGTCATTGTCATCTTCCAGCACAAAGACTACGGTGCCTCGGATTTCGTTTCCATGACCATACACAAGGGTACCCGCCATATTGTCCGGCAGGTCTTTCATGTAGCCGTCCTTGTCTACGAGCATGGCTACATGGCAGCCTTCCAGGGAAAGGGCTTTGGTGATACGGGTAAGCGCCTCGGAGAAATGCACTACGTCAAAACCGCGGGCATCTACCTGGGAAGCCAGGTCCTCCAGATCGAGGTCTTCTTCCACATCCATGGCATAATAGAATCCTCTCGGATAAACGGCGATGGCACCTAAACTGTCCTTTGTATCCTCCTCTTCGGGGTTGGCGGCCAGATACTCTTTGAGCCAATACTCTTCTATTTCTTCTGCATGCTTGGAGAGTTTCCCCGAAACATAGCCCCTGGCCACCTGCTCAAGGGTAAACTTTTCCCGGTCTCCCAAACGGGCAGCCTGCAAACTGGCTTTGGCAACGCCGTCTCTTTCCAGGGCTTCCAGAAGGACAGCCTTGAGCCAGAAACAGCTGTTATGGCCCATTTCGCAGCCTCTCTCCACCACTTCCAGGGCCTGCTCCAGGTCTTCCGGATACCCCAGGTAGCCACAATAAAGGCAGCAACCCTTTACAAAACAGGCATACCGGTCGTGGTGAGCAATGGCGTAATCAAGGCCCTCAGCAATTTCCCGATGAAGAGCTTCCTGCTCCTCCTGGGAATATTCCAGGAAACGTTCCTGCTCCATTCCGGATTTAAAGCGTCTGCAGTTGATGGCTCCCTTCCGGGCACCTTCTTCCGCAATGGCGTATGCCTCCGCTTCGTCTCCCCGATTGAGGTAGAGAACGGCCAGGGAGTAATAGCTCTCCGTATCTCCACGATCTATATGGATCCGAAAAGCCTTTTCTGCTGCATCCGCATCCGTATCTTGCAGAGCGAGGCCCAGCAAATCATAGTAAATGGTATCACAGTCCGGGTTCTTCTCTATATGCTTTTGAAGGATATCGGCCACCAGAGCAGGATCCTTCTGGAATCCATAATCTCCGAAAATGGTGTTTTCCAGCGTCATATACTGCGCCAACTCACTCCCGGCCTTATAAGAAGAGTCCATGAGGTAGGCATGCATCCCATGGTTGGCTTCATCGGCCTCTGTGCGGCCATCAAAGTACATCTGGGCCAGTGCTGCCTTTGCGTCCTCAACGCCCTCGTTCACCGCCCTGAGGAGAAGAGCCTCGGCCTCGGGAAGACACTTGCCGCCGGGGTTCACCAGCGCCAGCCATCGGCCATAACCATAGGCGGCATAGGGGTCTTCTTCGCTCCCGGCCTTCAGCTTCTCCACCATCTCTGGCGAAAGGGTCTTGGTGCGCCATCCTGTAAGGAAATGCTGCAGGAATTCGCGGTCGTGGGTGATGTCAAATGTCTGATTCATGGTTATTCGTAATAAGTGATGATCCTTTTTTCTTCCCAGCCGTTCACCGTCCTCACCAGCCAGTTGCCGTGTGTGTCAAAATCCTGAGGATTGTACCCGTAATCAATCTCGACAATCTGGGGAGGAGCATCCTCTTCGTCGCTGATTTCTTCGTGTTTATGCGAAGGAAAATAATTCTTTCCCTCATAGGTATATACACCCAGATATCCCCAGGCGGCATATTCTCTTACAATCCTTCCCAGCTCGTCGAATTCGCACTCGCTGTAACCGGAAAACCCGGTATCACAGCGTACCCGGCCCTCGAAATGGGTGGCAGGCTCGTCGTTGTCATCGGCTACCCCCTCTTTGGAAAAGGCAAGCAGAAGGGCGCCGTCTTCCCGGCACACTGTTTTCACAGGGCCCAGCAACCCGAACTTTGCCACATCCTGCTTGTAATCCAAATCGGGAGACCCCACGGCAAGGGACATGTTGCCGCCGGGCTGAGCGCATGAAATCAAGAATGCGCACAAAAAGAGTGTACATTTTTTCATAGATTAAGAAGACCCTCTGTCTTCAGGTCCCGGATAAGGACATTATACTTGATGGGAATCAGATACACGCAGCTGTACCCGCCCGGCACACTAACAGCCTGTCCCAGGGGCTCTGACAGGACATTCTTCCCGGAAGCATCCTGCTTGAGGTAGGCATGCATCCTTTTCGTAAAGAAATTGACGGCATAGTCCTTGGTCTTCAGCTGCTCGCGGGTCTTATTCATCAGCGGGCGCCCGTTATTGATTCCTTCAACGCCCGAATACAGCAAGCGTTCAAAAATCGTTTCCTCGGCACTCCGAAGGATGTCCCCCTTTTTGGCCGATACGCCCTCAGCCGCAAACAGCGCTGTCTTTCCGTCAAACTCCAGCAGCGTCACCTCCCCTCCGCGCTCTACCTGGGCAAGCGCAGCGAGGCCGCTGACGGCAAGGCCGATGACAATAGATACAAAACGTTTCATTACAAACTGTTGAGTACGTCGTTGATGCCGCCCAGCAGGCTGCCGATATCCTTGGGAGGACGGGAAGTAACCTGAATGGGAATATCATTGTCCAGGGCATCCTGGAGCTCTTTCCCGCCCTTGGTAACATTGCACAGACTCAGGCTGGCGCTTTTTACCTCGACCACCTTCATCTCGCCAATCTTTTCGGTAATGAGTTCTCCGGCCACGTCCATCACCTTGAATATCTCGAAGATGTTGCCTTTCACCACGCCGTCGGAGGAACCCGCACCCAGGTACACAGACTTGATGCCTTTCTTGGGATGCGTTTCGTTGACGGCTTTAATCTCTGCACTCACGCGGAACACATTGTTCACCAAAGCGACAAGGTCATTGTCCACAAGGCCGAAGGCATCAGCGGTAGCGGCATCGTACCCGTCACTGGAAGAACCGTAATGACTGTTTTTCTTATTGATCAGCGTAGCTGCGGAAGTTACGTCATACAGCTGATAGGCATACTCCATCTTGGCCTTGTACATGGTCTTGCCGTCATAGGAATCCGTACTGGTAGTAATGGTTTCCAGGGTAGCTTCCAAATAGTATTTTGCACCGGCCTCCCGCAGCTGGGCAATCGCCTCGGCGGTAACGGAAGAAAGACCGCCCAAGGTAGCTCCGTCCACAACATCCAGACGCCCGGTAGAGGTGAGTCCCTCCAGGATACCGCTTTTCAGTTTGGTCACCCATTGACTGCCGACGCCCGAATTCCCGCCGACTTTTCCAAGAACGATGTTCTGCTTTTGGGCAAGCGCCGGCATCATACAAAGAGACAATGCCATCATTAAAAAGATTCTTCTCATAATTGTACCGTTTTTAGTGTTATTCTATAACTCGTCCTGCGCAAGCCGGAGGCCGGTTGACGCATTGAATTCGTCGGGGCGCATGAACCCTCTGAACGACGAAGAGCAGGGCCATCCCTTGTTGGGATAAGGACCGCCCCGTACAATCTTGACAAACCCGCTTTCGCCAGCAGCCCCATACGAGCTGAACCAGTTCCCGCACCACTCGGCAACCCCCTCCGTCATGCCCACAATGCCCAGGGCCTTGCTGCGGGAAGCCGCATATTCCCACTCCGCTTCCGTGGGGAAGCGGAAATGCGACCCGCTCATGGCATTGAGCTTGCCGATAAACTCCTCTGCGTCGTACCAGGATATGTTTTCCACAGGAGCATTGTCGTCGGGTGAGAGGGACGGATTACTTCCCATCACGGCCTTCCACAGTGCCTGCGTCACCTCCGTCTTGCCGATACTGAACCCCCGCACCGTCTCCGGATGAACCGGGGCCATCAGGACACTGCCGCCGACGCCCATCTGGAAGCGGCCGGAGGGAACATTCACCATCTCATAGGATACGCCCTCCAGCGAGAAACTGCCTTCGGCCTTCAGGACCACATTCAGCGTCCCTTTCCGTCCAAGGGCAATCTCAAAGGACATCCTCTCCGGATTATAGCCGGCCGCGCGAACTTCTACCGTATGGGTTCCCTCCGGCCCTTCATACTCGAAGGGAAGCACGCTGGAAAGCTTTTCCCCATCTACATATACGTCTCCGCTACGCGTGTTGCTCTTAATGAGCATCTTGCCGGTTGGCCCGTCATAGGCCACGTGAGGAGCCTCCACCTGAAGGATATAGGTAGATTTCATCGCCAACGGCTCGGGAAACTCGTAACGCAGCGGAAGATACTTTTTGGTCTTGATGTTCAGCCACCAAGCCTTGTCCAGCATATAGACCCACCATTCCCCATCCTTGAATTCCTGCTTGACAATGGAGCCCTCAAATACCACGTCCTGCAGGACAAGGCCCACCTTGAGGAGAGCGCAGGGATTCCCGTTCAGGTCCTTCACCTCATAACGCACGGCGCTTATATCGCTCGGGTCCTGATGGAAATCCTTGACCGTCAATTCCTGGCCCCACGCCAAGCCGGACACAAACAGGAATAAGGAAAGGAATGCTTTTCTCATAACTAGATCTTAAAGTTGTCGAGCGTAAAGATATCTTCCTCGGGAACCTCCATGGGCTGCCAGGTACGCACATTGATCTCAGGTGCATCCGGATTCTCGAAGTTCCACACCAGGAAGAGGATACCCTCGTCGCTGTACGTGGAGGAGTTCCAGTGCTGGATTAAGGTAACCCCGTAGAAATTGGGATTGGCGCCATGGCGCATCACCTTGATGTCGTCGAATTTCACATTGATGTACCCCTGGCGGGCGAAGACCCGCTTGAGATTCTGGAGATACTGCTGCTTGCTCTGCTTGGAGTATTGAATCTCCGGACGGGAACTGCTGATATTGAGCTCATTGGGAACGCGGCGAATCACCTTTCCCGTAATAATGAGCGCATCCTCGCTGAAGACCGCATCCATGAAGTTGAGGTCTTTCTGGTTGTAGGCATTGCGGAACTGCTCCACATAGTGCAGGATTTGCATGCGGCGGTCCAGGTCGTCCAGTTCCACGCCTTCGCGCATGATGCGCATGTACTGGTTCACACCCAGGGTAAGGTTGAAGTCCACGATGCGGCCGCGCGTATCAAAGTCAATACAGATTTCCTGAAGTTTGGCGTCGGTATACGTATTGTCCAGCGGCTTCATCTCAATTTCGATGTTGCGCACCTGGTATCCGCGGGCCGATGATCCGTTTCGCAGCGTAAGGCAACTGGTAACAATCTCGTCATCCATGGTACGGAAATGCACGTTTTCCCAAAGCATGGCAATGCTGTGGGAGGCCATGTCGTCAATATCCAGACCGGAGAAATTGACGGCCTGCGAAGCGCTCTCCGCAGAGTTGATGGCCGTCAGAAGGCGCGAAACCTGGCTTTCCATCCGGGCTTTGAGGTTCCCTTCGGAGATACCATCGGCCAGCTCAAAAACCACTTTATCCTGCGCTCCGGCCATAAAGAAGCCGGTGAGCAGCAGGCCCAAAACGATTAGTATTCTTTTCATCATCTATCTATTTTGCGAACGTAAACCAAATAATATCTGCCTCTCCCGGAAGCGTAGCGGGTACGCTGGTCAGGGTTCGGAAATCGGTCCGGGTACTGGCGCCGGGGCCCAGCACGGTCTCAACCTTTCCGGCTTTTCCAACCAGCATGAAGCACTCGGCCGGCTTTCTGCAACTGGCCAAAGAACCGGTATTCTTAATCTTATACTCGGCCTTCATCCGGGCCAGAAGAGCCTTTGCTGCGGCAAAGGAGCTGGCCGACAGCAACTGGTCCACGGCACTCTGCTGCCAGGCGCTTTCCAGGCGAAGGGAAGGAACCTGGGCCGATGCCGGAGCCGGCGTACTTTCCAGTTCCACTTTCTCCACGTTTCCAATGGCAACCTCCTCCGGAGCATCGGCCTGGCCTCCTCCGGAGAGCAGCGTCACGTTCTCTGCAGTCTGGATGTCAGACTTTTTAACGTAGAGAAACACTTTCACCATCTCTCCCCTGCGCAGCTGGACGGAATCCCGCGCCGAGCTGATGTTCCGGATAAGGATATCCTTGTCACTGAACGCCTTCTTGGAGCCGGCATACTCTTTCACCTGAATAAGCAGAAGGTCGTTGGCCACCTCGAAGGCCTCGGCCTGCGTGGGCATGGTAGCCTCGGCATACAGGTACTGGTTACTCCGTTTGATGGAGTTGATTTTCTTGGTGCCCTGGCTCCAGGCCGCCACGGTGACGAGAAAGAGAGCCATAAGGCAGGTTATGAGTCGTTTCATTGTCTGGTTTCTTCAAATAAATATTTCAGGGAATGTGTGGGGACATAGGGCGTGAGCCGGGCCAGGATGCTGCCTTCTTTCAGCGCAAGCACCTCATAAGGCACCTGCAGCCGCAGTACGTGATTGAACCCGGCAGCCGCGTTTCGCAGGATGAGTTCTCCTTCCATCAGCTCCCCGTCCCGGGCAATGACTCCCCAGTAGGGCGTGCAGGCAAACTGCTGGGAATAGCCAATGAGTGCACGGAGAGGAATGGTAAAGTAGTCCCACTGCAAGCCATACACGCTGCGCCTCACTTGAACGGTAATGCTCCCGGCATCCACCAGGCCCGCCAGGATGTTGGCAAAAGTCTCGGAAGGATATTCGGGCGCATCTACCGGCTCCATCGAAGCCGTAAAGTACCGGTTCGCATTGAGGCTGGAAAGGTAGTACCATTCCAGCGCCTGCTCCAGAATGTGGTCTGTCCTTTCGGAAAGTTCACCGGCCGATGGAAGCGGCGGCGCCACCGGATCCGGGGCACTGGCCAGTTCCCCCGGAAGCCGGCGTTCATCCTCCTGACGGGTGCGTCCGAGAAGCAGCTCTGCATCGGAAGGGAACGTCATGGAAAAGCTTCCCCATTCCAAAAGGTACCAGCGTCCACCCAGCTCCGAGAGCTTCAGGGAAAGTCCCGGTTCAAGGCTCAGCGGCAGAAGACTATCCAGTCCTCCTCCCTTCGGGAAAGAAACGCCGTCCTCCATGAGCTGGACTTCCAGGGTCTTTTCCCGCTGCAGGGGAAGGTCCGCCTCCAGGGAATAACGCTCCACAAAGTGGCCCACAGTTGGGCCGATTAGCTCCCGCTGCTCCTGAGAGAAGAGGGCATAGCCGATATGCTCTACCGTTCCGCCGCACTTGACCACGGAGACGGTGGCTCCGCTCCATGAAAGAAGGCTTTCGCCGTCCGGAAGCGCCTCAACACGGGCGCGTCCCAGGGCATCGGCCATCGTCTCCAGACGGTCGCTGCGGAAGGCGGGACCCGGTCCCGCCAGAACAAGAAGAGATATCAGTATGCTCCCTAGCATGGAACTAGTTTCCTATGTACAGGCTTTCCTGCTGGCCGTTGGCATGGTGGATATAGCCCTGGACCAGTTTGCCGGAATTAAACTTGCAGCTCACAATCTTGTCACCCCGGGATACGCTCTTGAAAGAACCGTTCTTCATATCAATCTGGTAATCCTTGGTAACCTTGATCTCGCCGCCCATGCCGTGCGGCTTCCCACCCTGCATGGGGCCTTCATAGGTACCCCAGCCCAGGCTGTAGGTAGTTGAGGAGGCTGGCTTGGGGGCCGGTTTGGGCGTTTCCTTTACCGGAGCGGGTTCCTCTACCGCGGGCTCTTCTTCCACGGCCACGGGCTCTTCCACGGCCACCGGAGCCGGTTCGGGTGCGGGCTCATCCTTCCCCCCGCTGAGGAGAAGGGCGGTACCGCCACCTCCCAGAAGCACCACGGCCGCAGCAATGATGCCGATGAGTTTGCCTTTGCCGCCACCGCCGCCTTTTTCAATCACTTCCAGTTCCTGGCCACACTTGGGGCATACGAATTTTCCATCTACTTCTTCCAGGTCGGTTTCCTGGAAAATGGTTTCTTTATCGGCCTCCGGGCAGATGCCGTAGTTGCTGCATTTGTATTGTTTTGCCATAGTTTTATCAATTAGTTTTTAAGGGTTTGTATTGCTTTCTTGGCGGCTTCCAGGAATTCCAGGAAGGCTTTGGAGCCCTGATTGTTGCCGGTCTCCGGGAGCAGGGTTTCGTTCAGGAGCTGCTGAATCTTCGGACGGAGTTCATTCACCCGGTTCTCGATGTTCAGGTACGGGCCCTTGAACTTTTCTTCCACCTGGGCCTTGATGCTTTCGCAGAAATCCTCCGTGAATCCATCGGCATAGCCAATCTCCGTAAATTTGGCGGCGAGGGGCTTGAGGGTCTCGAAGCCGGTGTCCTCGTCCACCTCCACGGTACCGAACATCTTGCGGCCGGTACCGTCCATTATGTCACCGTACTTGATAATGCCGGTTGCATAGGCCAAAAGAATCCAGGCTGTGTACTCGGCCCGCAGCTGAGACTTCTGCTTGGCCGGCGTGAGGAACAGGTCCGGGAACTGCTCGCCGGTACCTTCGCCATGCAGAATCACTTTATTCTCACGAATCTGGGCGGCCGTCATGTTGGGATTGTTCACCAGATAGTCGTAGCGCTCCTTGTAGAACTTGAGGCTCTCCAGCGTACGCATAGGCATGCAGTAGGTGATGTTCATCACGGTAATCTCGTTCTTGCGGTCCGACGAGGAATCCACCAGCACCTTGATGCCGGCCTCGGCCGCAGAGATAAGGGCCGACTTGAGGTCGGCGGCGAACTTCTGCACCTTCTCGTTGCCTTCCACCTTGGGCAGGCTCACCAGGATGACCTTCTTGGCCACGTTCTTGCCAATCTCGGTGGTAGGATTGTTGGGCACGGACAGGCCCACTTCCGTGTGGTTGAGCTTGACCATCACACCGCTTTCCTTCATGATCTTGCGGGCAAAGTTGCTCAGGCTGTCGGCCGATGTATACTGTTCGGCCAGCTGTTCCAGGATGCTGCGGTTGATGAGTTTCTCGCTGGCTTCCACCAGGGTGTTGTCGTGGATGGAAATCACCTTCTCCCGCACGGTCTTCTCAAAGATACCGTCCAGGACGTCCTGGTCGATGGTCTCGTTGGCACGGGCGAAAGTCTTCTCCGAGCCGATGGCCTTCAGGATTTCCTGGCGCACGGCCGTAGAAATGTTCTCCTGGTTCTTCCGGCTGTGCACCATGGTCTGGGTGAATTCCTTCACCTTGGGCTGGTCATAATACCGGATTACGGTACCCTCAAGGCTCGTGGTATTCACCTCGTCCTTGCAGCGGGAGCCGGCCTGGCGGTCTGCTTCCTCGATGGCGTCGCTTACGGTGGAGACAAATTTCTCCAGACGGGAATGCAGGATGTTCTCCTTTCCGAGCAGTACTTTCAGGAGGTCCAGGGCAAAGCCGGAAGCTTCCACTTCCGTTTTGCGTACGCAGATTTTCTGCATGGTCTCGGCATAGCCGGCCAGCATCTGCTTTCCCTTGAGGCCGCGGGTAATAAGACCGGCATCGTTGTACTCTTTGGCACGGGCCTGCCGCTCCTGTTCCAGTTTATCCACAACCTGGCGCAGTTTCACGCTGCGGTCCTCAAACTGTTTGATCTTGGACTGCGTCTCGGCCATAATGGCTTCGCTCAGTTCCAGGAGGTTATAGAGGGCAAACGTACCGGCGGCCCACTTGTCAAAGAGGTCGGCCTCGATGCGCTGGACAATTTCATCGGCAATCTTCTCGCGGGCTTCCTTCTTGCCGGCGAAGAAATCGGCGATACCGGCGGCGCGGAAGCCGCTCTGCAGGCCCTTAGCCACCAGCTCGTTGAGCTTGGCGATGGGCTGGGATGTATCCTCAGCATCTTCCAGCCACTTGGGAACCACCTTGCCCCAGTATGCCTGGAAGGTTCCCCACTTTCCTTCGTCGGAAGGCAGGATGGGAATATCCAGCATGAGGTGCTTGTCGGAGAAACGCCAGTTCTCCAGCGGGTTGCCCAGCTTCTTGTCCTGGCCCTTTACATAGTCGGCCCAGTCCACGTTGGCCGGAGCGTCGCGGAAGCCGATGTCGTCGTTCCAGTTGTTGTAGCGCAGCTGGAGGAGGCTCTGGCGGCCCAGTGTCCAGGTGAAGTATTCCTTGATTTCCTCATCGGGAATGATGATGCGCTTGATGCCGAACGAGCCCAGCGCCTTGGTGCGGTACGGGACAATTTCGCCGTTTTTGGCCTTTTCCCAATACTCCGTACGCCAGTCGTCAATGTTCTCGAAGGAGAAACTGCGCTCATACTCCTCCGTGTTGCCGTTGGTTTCCATGAACACGCGGGCAAAAGCGAAGTCGGAGACAATCTGGGGCAGTTCCGTATGCGGGTTCACGGTGTAGCCGTTCTCGTTTACGTCGGAATACACCATGAGACCGTTGGCGATGCGCTTGATGCCGCCAAATTCAACGCGGCCGGTGGGAGAGAGGCCCGTGAGGTCGAAGGGCTTGTAGGCGCCTACCATGAGGGCATTGAGTTCCTGCAGGGCGGCGTAACCATTGGCGTGGTACCGGCCGGCATCGCAGCCGCCGGGAGGCGTCACCTCCGGGATCATGGGGAAAACCACGATGGAAGTACCCTCATTGTTGAACTGGTCCATCTTACGGGTCTGGGCCACTACGTCCACGATGGAACCGGAACCGGTGCCACCAGCAAGGCCGGAGAAAATGAGAACGGTGGTTTTGTCGTTGCCGCTGATCACTTTGCACTTGTCGTACTGGGCGTTTACGGCCTGGCGGTACCGGGCCACGTTGGCACCGAACAGGATTCGGCCCGCACGGCGTTTCTGGCCGGCGGCAGCGCCCAGGTTACCAATGGTTTTCTGCATTACCTCGGGGTCTCCGATAACACCGCTAAGGCCGGGAAAGCCGGTAGGATTGGCAAAAATCTGATCCAGGTCCACACCTTTGATAAAGACGAACTCGTTGGTGTTAAACTGCGCGTTCTCGCCCAGCACATACCACGTTTTGTCTCCGGGACGCATCATTTCATCGGTGGTGTCCACATAGACAAAACCCACAGGAATCTTTGCGCGTTCCTCTGCACTGAACTCCTGAAACATACGCTTTTTGAAAGCTTTCAGGACTTTTCCTCCGGTGCCGCCCAGGCCCACGAGGATGTAATTGCTGTTAACGTTCATTGGCTGTTTTGTGTTAAATATTTTCAAAGTCTATGTCTTCATACTCTGAGGGCCGGCCGGCCTTCCTGCAGCGCCTCAGTTCCCTGTAGGCCAGATAGCCGATGAGCCCGAAGGGGACCAGCTGCACCATGAGGAACAGGAGGATAAGCCACCCCCGGCACACGCGGACGATGCGGCCGCACTGTGCCTGCAGGTCCGAAGAAATCTTTTCAACGGCCAGGACAAAACCCTGTTCCAGGGGATACGTACGTCCTTTCCCGGAACGGAAGAAGGACTCCACATCGGCGGCGATGAGCCCGGAGGGGACTCCTTCCTTCGCTTTAAGGAAATGGCCGATGAAAGGATAACGCTCCGAGAAATCCCGGCAGGCATTGCCGGCATAGATCTGGCCCACCAGGATTTGCGTTTCTCGCCGGCTGATGGGAATGAGGTCTCCGCCTTTTTCAGGAGGAATGTAGCCGCGCATGCTTTCCAGGCCAGACTCCTTGATGGCATAGAAGGCCTCGGCAAAACAGCGGGAAGCCAATGCGTCGTCTTCCATGACGTCTTCGCTCCAAGCCTCCACCATTTCTTCCGCGACAGGCCGCATGTTTTTGAGGCCGATAAAACCGAGCGTCGTAAAAAAGGTAATCAGTGCCGCTGCTCCACAAAGGACATGGAAAGAGGGCGTAACCTCATATACTCTGTTCCACAGCCGGGTGTAATGGGTGCACACCCACCAGATAAAGGCGCTGAGGGCTATGGCCAGCAGGATATAGACGACAAGCCATACGGCTCCGTCCATCCGGAGCCCGCCCGATACAACCTGTATGAAATTCCTGAGCATCTTCAGTCTAAGTCCAGGTCGTCAAAAGAGGAGGAGCTTCCCACATCGTCCAGATCTTCCGTATCTTCCATGCCGGAGCTGTAGCTACTGCGCCGGCGGCATTTGCTTCCTGCATTAAGAAGGAAAAGGCCCAGAAGGACGTTCAGCACAATGGCAACGACAATGGAGAGGGTCTTTGCACGTACCAGCTTTCCTCTCACGAAGGACGCTGTCCCTTCCACATAGCCATCGGCCAAATCCGAGGCAGAAATGCCCAACACGTCCAGACCGTACTGGTTTTGCACGGCATCCACCTGCCCGGTCACATTCTTGGCTCCGGCCTCCAGGGAGTCCAAATAGCCCAGCGCCTTGCTGCTGACGAGCGCGACCGCACCCGCCGCCGTACTGCCCACAATAACCAGGGCTGCGACAAGGATGTGCAGTGCCTGGGGAGAAAAACGGGGATAGACGCCTTTTGTTACAAAAAGCAGAACCAAGGCAATTCCCAGCGATAACAAAAATGCGATTGCGATGCTGGCAAACATATGGACAAAAAAAAGGTTACTAGTCTTTAAAACGGCAAAATATAGTCGTCGGGAAACTTTTTCCGAATCCTGTATTTCATGGTATATACGCTGTTGGGCTCCACATGCATGATGGCAGCGATTTCTTCCGTTGATTTCCCCTCCAAAAAAAGAAGCAGGTACTTCTTCTCCATTTTGGACAGGGGTTTTATGGCCGACTGGATGATGGAAGGTTGTTGGACAGAACTGCTTTCCTGTACCGTGAGAGGCCGGTTGCTGCGACGCCAGTGCATATAATGCGTCACTACCGTTATGAGGACCATGAGCCCCACGGCAAGACACAGCGAAAGTAACAATATGATAATCCCTTCCACATTACAAAAGTATGGAAGGGAACACAGTTCTCAAATAGACAAATCTAGACAAAAGTGTATAAAAACGGTAAGATTCGTCTAGTTCCTGCTAGAAAGGCAGGGGTAACGAATCCGGGTACTTCTTTTTGATGCGATATTTCATGGTATACACGCTGGCGGGCGCTACGTGCATAGCCTCAGCTACTTCCTCCGTGGATTTGCCGGACATGAACAGAAGGATGTACTTGCGTTCGACGGCGGAAAGGGGTTTCTGGGCCGATGATATTACCTGCGCCGCTTTCTCGGAGGAGACATTCTCCGTCAGGGTGCGGATATCGGCGTCCGTCTCTACCAGGGCCTCAACGGCAGCGGTATATCGGCCTTCTTCCTTACTGCGGATCAGCAGCCGGTAGTAAAGGGAAAGGGCAATCAGAAGGAGAGAAAGGATGCCAAGGGAAGCGGCCCAGCCGCGTACCCTTGCCAGGCGGGTCTCTACCTTGGCCACATTGTATTTGGCCTCAACCTCCCGCACGGCAGCATTGCGCTGGACCCCGAACCGCACCTGGTCATTCTGTGCCTTCAGCGTCGCGTACTCCAGCGCTTTTTCGTAGTTTCCAATGGAGGAATACACCTCCACAAAAAAACCATAGGCTTCTCCCCTTTCCGTAATCACGGTGTTGGGACTTACAAGTTCCACACTGTCTATGAGCGAGAGAACCGCATTCATTTCTGCCAGGGCTTCCTCTGTTTTTCCGTCATAATAGAGAAGCCAGGCTTTCTCATCCCGTATGGAAACATCGATCTGCTGATGCTGAAAGTGCTGGTTTTCCGTATTCGCACGATTGGATTTGTCGGCAAGGTCCAGATACTTGACAATGGAATCACGCAACGGAGGATTGCAGTAAAGATCATAGCAGACCGCCATGTTGTAGTAATTCCAGGCCGGGACAATCGCCTGCCTCCGGTAGTCGTCCCAAGTCATCTGTTCCTGATAGTCTATCGCAGACCTGAGTGCCCCGAACATTGCCTGCCGGGTTGTAGCCAGCGTGTCCGTTTCACACAAAGCGGCATAGTACGCACCCAGAACAGAGTAATAACTGTAGCAGGCCCCAAGATTATCCGGATGATCCTGTGCTAGGCGTTTCATCCGGTCCAGGAGACGTCGCATTCCCAGGGTATCGCGCTGGTCCAGGTAATTCGTAGCCATCTCGTAGAGTGCACAAGACTCCATCTCGTAATCTCCCCGTGCATGGCACTTGTCGGCAAACTCTTGAAAAAGCGCATGCGCCTTCTCCGGAGATTCCTTTATGGCCAATTCGTGGATCTGGTCCCGTTCCAAAACGAGATTATCCTCTTTCCCCACGCAGGAAACAAGGATCAGGCCAACCACTGCGGCAGTAACTACCCTTCTCATAATTTGCTCATTTTTGCAAAAATACAAATAATTACGAGATGAGTAATGGCACCGTTGGCGCAGGTTCCAAAAGAGGGGCGGAACCTGCACCGCAAATCGGCCTTCTACACTATTCTGATGGCGCAAGTTCCCTGCCTAAAATGGAACCTGCGCCGTTCGCACCGGGACCTGCGCCATCACGAAAAAATCGGCATACACGGGGAAATGGTCGGACGGATACCCGCCATACAGGGTATTGTCGCAGGTATAGGCAACCGGCGTGACGCCCTCTCCCCTATAATAGATAAAGTCTATCCGATGGTCGGCCGAAGGCGCTTCCCACTTCCAGGCATTAAACGTTCCCTCCGGCCCGGCGGGCGAAGGAACGGCGCGGTAGGCATCGGCCCAGTAGGAACGGTGGACGGCGCTGCAGGCATCGGCCTCATTGGCGTTGAAATCCCCCACAAAGAACGACGGGAGCCCTTCCGGATTGTACCGGCGCTCCATATCGGCATAAATGGAGGCATTGGCAGCGTGCTGCTCTTTATTGAGCGGGGCATGCGTCACCATGACAAAATACTTGTGGTCTGCCCTGTCCTTAAGCGTGAGGCAGAAGCCGCCGCGGGTGTAGTTGGCCTTCCACGCCGGGACGGTATCGTTGGACTGCCGCACATCCGGCGGATTGGACAGCCAGAAAAAATGAGGTTCGCCCGCCAGCGAGAAAAGGTCTTTCTTCCACAGAAGCCCGTGCGCACGCGTGCCGACACCGTCATCGGCATAAGGGTCAAAGAAGTAGCTGTCGTAGGAAAGGCCACGGGCCGACAGCTGGCGCGGAAGGCTCTCCTGCTCGGCGGAGCCAATCTCCTCAACCCCGCAGATATCCATGTCGCAGGAGAGAAAAGACTGTAGCAGACGGGGCTCCCGGAGCGTCCAGTTATTCTCTTCGCTCTTATTGTCCAGGTTGGAGAAGCGCAGGTTGTAGGTTCCCACGCGAAGCGGATACAGGAACGGATGCAGGAAAGCCGCACGCTCCGTCTCCCACACTTTCTCCGCCCACATTCCGTGGCCGCACGTAGGCACGCAGAGATAACGTTTATCGGTGGTTCCCAGGTTGTTGTAGATAGAGAAATTGGTATGCGGCGGGCAGGTGGGATCCTGCAGGCCGAACGCCATGTACACCGGGCAGTGGATGCGCGGGGCAAAGTTCTTCACGTCAAAGTAGCGGAGCATGTCCAGGAGTTCCTCCCGGGGCAGGCCGATGGAATCGGCTTCGGCGAACACCTCATGGACGGGCCACCATACGATGCGGGCGTAGTCCCGGTAGTCCCCGAGGAAGGGAACGGACGGGGCGATGGCCTTGATGCGCGGATCCAGCGCCGCAGAGATGAAGGTAAAGGCACCACCCTGGCTCTCTCCCCAGGCCACCATGCGGGTGGTATCGGCCTTCTCCAGCGAAGCGGCGAAATCCACCGCCTGCTTTACGTCGCAGAAGGCGCCGCGGTAGTAGAAAGTCTCCTTGGAGGTGATGCCCCGGTCTATCCACCGTTCCTGGCCCTCCTTGAAGATGCCCTGGTCACGGACGCTCACAAGATATTCGATGCACCCGGGGTTCGCCGACGGATCCATATAATAGACATCGGCCCCATACCCCATGTAGTTGATGCTCACGGGATATTTGCCGGGAGCGTTGGGGATGCACACCACGCCGCCCGAGACGGCGCCGCCATAGGCGGGATAACTCACATGATAGGTGGTGCGCACTTCGTTCGAGTGCTCCGGAATTTCCGTGAGGACGGGCTCCAGTGGAATGCGGGAAAGCTCCTCAAGGGTCGAGGCCCAGAACGCATCGAAATCGGCCGGAGCGTCGGGGGCGCTCACCACGTCGTCGGGACGTACGCCGATATTCCAGCGCACGGAATCCCGCAGGCGTACCTGGTAAAAACCGGGTTCCAGCTTTCCCAGTGCAACTTCCAGGGTGCTGTCCGGCGCAACGGTGACATCGGCCCGCAAAACGACCTCCGGGACGTCGGCCATGAGGGAGAGGTCCTTCACCAGCTCGAAGCTGGCGGGCCCGGGAGCGGCATCCACATGGGTAGAAAGCGTGTAGGGACCTTTTTCAAGGAAAAGCCAGCCCAGTTCGGGGGCAGACGAGCGGCCGGTCGTGTTCACCGGCCCGGAGCAACCTGCCAGCATCGCCATGCCGGCTATTGCTAAAATAATCATGCGTTTCATGATACAAAAATAGCCATTTTTTATTACCTTTGTATTTCGATTTATAGTGTATGCGCAAATTACGCTGGTTAATTCTTGGGTTTACCCTTCTGGCAGCCTGTGCTTCCTGCCAGAGTGCCGGAGATAACTACACCGTCATCATTTCCCTGGACGGGAACCGCTGGGACTATCCCCAATACTACAATACGGAATTTTTTGACTCCCTCGCCACGGTTGGCGTATCGGCCCGCATGGAACCGTCGTTCCCTGCCTCCACCTTCCCCAACCACTATACGCTGGCGACGGGCCTGGTCCCGGACCATCACGGCCTGGTGAACAACAGCTTCTGGGACCCCGGCCGGGAGTACAGCTACAGCATGAGCGACCCCGCCTGCCGCTATGACCCCTATTACTACGGCGGAGAACCCATCTGGATTACGGCGCAGCGCCAGGGCGTGAAGACCGGCAACGTCTACTGGGTGGGGTCGGACATTCCCATCAAAGGGGAATATCCCACCTACTACCGCAACTGGGATGAAGACCCGCACTGGAACTTCGAGGAACGCGTAGACGAAATTGTCCGCCTCATGAGCCTCCCCGAGAACGAGCGCCCGCGCCTTGTGATGGGCTACTTTGACGAGCCCGACCACACGGGCCATGTCTACGGTCCCATCTCCCCCGAGACCAAGGAGATGGTGGAGCACATGGACAGCCTCATGCACGGACTGTACCTGCGCCTGAAAGCCCTCCCGCATGGAAACAGGATCAACTTCATCGTTCTCTCGGACCACGGCATGGAAGATATTTCCCCGGAGCGCTTCATAAGCTGGCACCACGAAATTCCCGAAGGCTGGGCAGAGAACGTGAAGGGAACTTCCCCCACCAGCATCTTTGTAAAGGAAGGCTATGTAGACAGCCTCTATAACCGCCTGTCCCGGGTAGAGCACCTGAGCGTGTGGAAGCACGGGGAAGTGCCTGCCAGCCTCAATTATGGCACGTCCGACCGCCTGGGAGACCTCATTGCAGCCCCGGATCTGGGCTGGCAGTTTGCCTCTTCTCCCTCTAAGAATAACGGAGCACACGGCTACAGCCCCAAGGAGCCGGACATGATGGTCATGTTCCGCGCCGTGGGACCGGACTTCAAGGAAGGGTACGAGGCGCCGTTCACGGAAGGAGAACAGTCGGCCTTCCGAAACGTTGACATCTACCCCCTGCTATGCAAGCTGCTCGGGATTAAACCCGCCGCCACCGACGGAAACCTGGAAAGAATTGTTAACATCCTAAAATAAACCTATGGGAAAGCATTTTACACTTCCTTATGACGGCGGACTCATCGAGAAGAATCTGCCTGCCGGTATTCTCCACACCTACGAGAAAATCTGGACCCATGTTTACCCGGAGTCACGTCCGGCCTCATATGCCATTGCAGACGTCATCGTAGACGCCATCAACGCCCACAAGGACGGCCTGTTCCGCCTGGGCCTCACCACGGGCTCTACCCCCACCTCCCTCTACAACGAACTCACCCGCCGCTACGAGGCCGGAAAAGTGTCGTTCAAAAACGTAGAGGTGGTTTCCATTGACGAATACTATCCTTCCTCCAAGGAGGAAGCCCAGAGCCGCAACAACCGCCTGCACAAGGCCCTGCTGGACAAAGTGGACATCCTCAAGGAGAACATCCACATCCCGGACGGCTCCGTTCCCGCCGAGCAGCTCACCGACTACTGCACCCGCTTTGACGAACTTGCCCGCGGAGTAGACCTCCTCGTGATTGGCATCGGCGAGCAGGGGCAGGTTGGCTTCAACGAAGCCGGTTCCAACACCAAGACCCGCACCCGCGTAGTGCGCCTTTCCTACGGTTCCCGCAAGCGCCAGTCCGCCAACTTCAACCACGATATATCGGCAACCCCCGACAAGGCCATCACCATCGGCATCAGCACCATGCTCAGCGCCAAGAAGATTATCCTCATGGCCTGGGGCGAGGACAAGGCCGCTGCCGTCAAGGCCATCACCGAGGGTCCCCAGGACACCGACTGCCCGGCTTCCCTCCTGCAGCAGCACGACCACATCTCCTTCTACGTGGACGAGACCGCTGCCAGCCTCCTTACCCGCAGCGTGGCTCCCTGGCTGGTGGGTCCCTGCGACTGGACGCCCAAATTCGTGCGCAAAGCCGTGGTGTGGCTGTGCCAGGTAACCGGCAAGCCCATCCTCAAACTCACCGAGAAAGATTACCTCAACAACGGTCTCAGCCAGCTCCTGGAAGAGGTTGGCGCCTTTGACAAGATCAATATCGACGTCTTCAACGACCTCCAGCACACCATCACGGGCTGGCCGGGCGGCAAACCCAATGCCGACGACAGCACCCGTCCGGTGAGCGCCACGCCGTATCCCAAGACGGTCCTCATCTTCTCCCCGCACCCCGACGACGACGTCATCTCCATGGGCGGTACCTTTATCCGTCTGGCCAAGCAGGGACACGACGTACACGTCGCCTACGAGACCTCCGGCAACGTGGCCGTGCACGACGACGTAGTGCTCCAGCACATGGACTGCGCCTACCAGCTGGGCTTCGCCGACAAATTCGACGAGGTGAAAAAGCTGGTGGAGAGCAAGGTTCCCGGCCAGCCCGAACCCCGCGCCCTGCTGGAAATGAAGGGTGCCATCCGCCGCAGCGAAGCCCGCGGCGCCGTCCGCAGTTTCGGCCTCAACGACAACACCAACGCCCACTTCCTCAACCTGCCCTTCTACGAGAGCGGCGGCATCAAGAAGAACCCGCGCACCCAGGCCGATGTGGACATCATCAAAGACCTCATCAAGAAACTCAAGCCGCACATGATCTTCATGGCCGGTGACCTGGCCGATCCGCACGGAACGCACCGTGTGTGCACCGAGGCCGCCCTCGAAGCCATGGAGCAGCTCAAGGAAGAAGGCAATGCCTGGCTGTCCGAGACCCACGTGTGGCTGTATCGCGGCGCCTGGATGGAATGGGAGCTGGGCCGCGTGGACATGGCCGTTCCGCTGAGCCCCGAGGAAGTGGTGATGAAGCGTCACGCAATCTTCCGTCACCTGTCCCAGAAGGACATTGTCCCGTTCCCGGGAGAAGATCCGCGCGAGTTCTGGCAGAGAGCCGAGGAACGCACCGCCAACACCGCCAAACTCTACGACCAGCTGGGAATGGCAGAGTATCAAGCTATCGAAGTATTCCTTAAACTTTACTAATATGAAGATCATCATTCGCGACAACGCCAAGGAAGGCTCCCTGTGGGCCGCCCATTACATTGCCAAACGAATCAAGGAAAAGGCGGCCGTCACCGACAAGCCCTTTGTCATCGGCCTCTGCACCGGTTCCACGCCCATTGAGACCTACGCCGAGCTCATCCGCATGGTCAAGGACGGCGAGCTGTCCTTCAAGAACGTGATTTCCTTCAACATGGATGAGTATGTGGGCCTGCCGGAAAGCCATCCGGAGAGCTACCACAGCTTCATGCACAAGTATCTGTTCGACCACATTGACGAGAAGCCGGAGAACATCCACATCCTCAACGGTAACGCTCAGGACATCGAGGCCGAATGCGCCGCCTACGAGCAGGCTATCGTGGAGGCAGGCGGATTTGACCTGTTCCTCGGCGGCGTGGGCGAAGACGGCCACATTGCCTTCAACGAGCCCTTCTCCTCCCTGTCGTCCCGCACGCGCGTAGTGACCCTCACCCAGGACACCCGCGAGGTTAACGCCCGCTTCTTTGACAACGATCCCTCCGCTGTTCCCGCCCAGGCCCTCACCGTGGGCGTGGCCACCGTGCTCAGCTCCAAGGAAGTAGTTATCCTGGCCTTTGGTTCCAAGAAGGCCCGCGCCATCAAGGACGCCGTAGAAGGCCCCATGAGCCACTACTGCACCCTCAGCGGCCTGCAGAACCACCCCGCCGGCACCATCGTGTGCGACGAGAACTCCATCAGCGAGGTCAAGGTGAGCAGCTACCGTTACTTCAAGGCTGTAGAAAAGGCTGAGAACAAGTAATTTCCGGCCATGCACGAGCAGCTTAAACTGGAAAATCAACTCTGCTTCAGGCTGTACACAGCCTCCAGGCTCATCACGCAGGCTTACCACCCGTACCTGAGCGAGCTGGGGCTCACCTATCCGCAGTACCTTGTCATGATGGTACTGTGGGAGAAGGACCGCATGCCGGTAAATGATATTGCCAAGAAACTGTATCTGGAAACCAATACGGTAACCCCGCTGCTCAAACGCATGGAGGCCGAAGGCTTCATCCAGCGCACGCGTGGCGCTGAGGATGCACGCCAGGTGATAGTAAGCCTCACGGAAAAAGGAAAAGCCATTGAAGACAAGGCGTCCTGCATTCCCCAGAAGATTGGCTCGGCCGTCGCCTGCCGCAGCATTACGCCCGAGACGGCTCCCGCCCTGTACGGGACGCTGGACGACCTCATCGAATCACTCACCCTCTAGAACAGCGAGGGTTCTAGTTCTTTTACATGAAAGCTCTTCCGGTGCCATGGAGTATATCCGTGGCGCCGGATGGCTTCTATATGCTCCGGTGTGGGATATCCCATGTTGCGGTCCCAGCCATATTCGGGGTATTCCTGCGCCAGTTTCCGCATGAATTCGTCCCGGTAGGTCTTGGCCAGCACCGACGCGGCAGCAATGGATGCATACGTCGCGTCTCCATGCACCACCGTCTGGTAGTCCTTGAAGCCGTATCGGCCGAAGGGGCGGAACTTGTTGCCGTCAATAAGGAGGAAAGCAGGGGCCGGATCCAGTTTCAGGACCGCACGCTGCATGCCGGTCACGGAGGCCCAGAGGATGTTGAGCCGGTCAATTTCATCGGCCGATACCGCCTCCACCGCCCAGGCGACGGCTTCCCGTTCGATGATGGGCCGAAGCTCCTCGCGGGCCTTCTCCGTCATCTGCTTGGAGTCGTTCAGGAGGGGATGGTAGAAATCCGGCGGGAGGATGACGGCGGCGGCATAAACGGGGCCGGCCAGGGGACCCCTGCCGGCCTCGTCGCAGCCGGCTTCCAGCCGGTCTTTTTCCATATAAGGCAGTAAGGACGGTTTCAATTGATTTGCGGGATTTGTCCACGCAAATTTAAATAAAAAAAACCAGAATCAGTGCTTCAGGTGTAGATCGTAAACATCGTACCAATTGTGAACATCGCAGTCGTAAGTACCAAAATCATACGGAGCGCGAGTGACGGAGCGGACGGTCACCAGTCCCATCCCGCCTTCCACATTTCCCGGAAGGACCATGTCTTCCGAGAACAGGTCATCCACTATGGAGACTCCGCTGAGGTTAAAATGATCCATCTCCAGCATCCGGCTATGCATGAAGTCTTCGCGGGAGAGGCTTTGAATGTCGAAATAGGCCGTGATGGTGTATTGGTATTGAATACCACTGGACATGGAGAAACGAGCCCCTTGGGTATAGTCGTACGGACTTGCTTCCAGGATAAACTCATTGCTGCCGTCTTCGAACAGTTCGTCCGTGAAGAAATGGTGGGGATTGGAAAGGTAATCGTCCACGTATGAATCCTTAGACTCGCGGCCGTCCGGGTTCAGGACAGGGTCTTTCGTGTTGCTATGTCGAATCGCAAGGGTGTTTTCCTCCAGCGTACTCCAGCCCGTTGGATACCAGGGTTCTTTCTCGTGTACCTCTTCTGATACGTACATCCTTACAATCGTGTGGCAGGTAGTATTGATTCTATACCAGTTCCGTTCCTGGGGAATATCGTGGACCGGGATATGGAAACGGAACCGCGTTACTACATTGCCCTTGTCGTTGTAGATGGTCAATTCTTCCGCTGTTACATCCGGGATGGCGGGAAGGGCCTCCGGCGCCTTGGTCCGCGCGACGGCACGATTGTCCGGGCCGATGGCCTCGATGCGCACGGAATCTCCGGGCTGGATGGTGGCCTTGAACTGATAAGCGGCCTCCCGGTACTGGCCCAGGCGGGTATCTTCCGACGTTACGGCCACCAATTGTCCATTCACGTAACAGGAGACGGTAATGTCTTCGGCGGGTTCACAATTATCGTGGAAACTATAGGAGGCATATACGGTATGCTGCTCGTCCGACGTGAGCAGACGGGCCTGCAGGACCAGCTCCTTTTCCGGACCGACGGGCTCGATAAAGACGGGCGTTTGGCAGGAAAAGGCCAGACAGAGGACAGATAAGGACAGAAAGGTATTTTTCATATTATCAGAAAGATCGGGTATAACTGAAGGAAGGGAGGAAAACAAGGGCGGTCACCTTGTTCAGATAAATACGTCCTTCCGGGATCTGGTCATAATCCAGATACTCGACGCCATCGTTGGTCCTGTGTTTTTCGTTCGTCAGCGCCACGAGATAGTCCGGATTGCGTGCGCCATACAGATTGTAGAAGCCGATACTCCAGACGCGTTCCCCGCGCGGTTTTTTCTTGCGGAAGTTCACGCTTACATCCAGCCTGTGGGAAGGCGGAGCCGTCCAGTTGTTGCGGGACGGAATATAGAGCCGCTCCTGAGGACCGTTCTCTCCCATGACAATGGTGTGTCGGGTAGGGATCGTCATCCGGTTGCCGCTGGCAAACTGCCAGGAAGCACAGAAGTCAATCCGGTCATTCAAGGCGTAGGCGGCATAGAGGGATATCTTGTGCCGCCGGTCATTGCTGAAAGGGAACCAGGCCCCATTGTCGATGGTGCCGTCGGGGGTACGCCGTTCGCTCCGGGAAAGGGTGTAGGAGAGCCAGCCGGTGAGCCGACCGGTCGTTTTCTCCACCAGCCATTCGATACCGTAGGCGCGGCCGACCCCCATGACGATGGTATTCTCCCACTGGTCGGCGCCCACGAAGGCCAGCCGGTCACTCTTGCGTTCCACTATGTTCTGCAGGTCCTTGTAATATGCTTCTGCGGAGAAATCCCAGCCGGGAAGCCCCGTGTAATACAAACCCAGGGACCATTGATCGGCCGTCTGGGGTGCAATCTTGTCGGTAATGGGTACCCAGACATCCGTAGGCAGGCTGATACGGGTAAAGGGCAGCAGGTGTACATACTGTGCCATCCGGGAATAGCCGGCTTTCAAGGCTACCGCATCCGAAACGTCCCATCGGGCAGAGAAACGGGGCTGCAGGGAGGTGTATGTCTTCCCCATGGTGGAGAAAAGCGCCACGTGGAGGCCGGGATTCACCGTTACCCTCGAGCCCAGCGCGATTTCATCTTCCACGTAGGCCGAGGCCTCCAGACCGGGCATATATGTTCCGCTGTAGTGGCTCAGGACCGTGTCGCGAACGACGACCTCATTGGTCATCTCCTTCTCCGAGAGCGTTTGCCCGTCCGGGACAAAGACGTGGCGGGTAAGGGCCGCACCGAACTTTACGGCATGGGAGGGACTCGGCGTGTACTCAAAGTTGGTCTGAAGGGTAAAGTCGCTGATGTTGGAAAAATAACGGAAGTCGCTCTCTTTATAGGAGCTTTGCTCGTAATCCCGTATCTTATCCCCGTTGCCGGTCTGCATGCCGGAGCGGAATCCTGTCCAGGAAAGGGTGGTATTGGAGAACAGCCGTCCGTTGAATACGTGGTTCCAGCGGAGGCCGACAACCGTATTTCCCCAGTCCATGCGGTAGGTTCTCAGGTCATCGACATAGCGGTCGTATGGAGCGTAGTTCTCGTCATAATAGCGGTAAACGTTGTATCGGCCCTCTCCCTGACGGAAACGGTCCCTGCCGTGATAGAAACTGGCGGTCAGGATATCTTTCGGACTCAGCTTGTGGGAAACCTTGGCATGGACGTCGTAGAAGAAGTAGTTCGCGGGCAGGCCCATCGGCCGGCCGATGAGTTCCACCAGGCCCGTATGCAGGACACGGCCGGTGAGGGAGAAGGTGGTCTTCCCTCCTATCGGCCCTTCCAGGTGTGCCTTGTCCGTGAGCAGTCCTACGGTAAAGCCACCGTGAAGCCCTTCCGCATTTCCGTCGTTCATCCGGACGTCCACGACACTGGCGGTCCTGCCGCCGAAACGGGCGGGGAAGGAACTCTTGTAAAGCGTGATCTTTTTAACGGATTCCGGGGCAAACACGGAAAACAGGCCCAGCAGGTGTTCCCCATTATAGATAGGGATTCCGTCCAGAAGGAGCAGGTTCTCGTCCGGACCTCCGCCGCGGATATTGATGCCCGACGAGCCTGAATAGCCGGCCTGTACGCCGGGCAGCAGTTGGAGCGACTTCAGGACATCGGCCTCCCCGAACAGCATGGGGGCGCGCTGGATGACGGTTTGCGGAATTTCCTGCGAACCCAGGCCTACAGCTCCGATTCCGGCCTCTTTCCAACCGGTTATCTCGGCGGCGGTGATGGAGGCATCCGGCGTGAGCGCCATGTCCAGGGAAAGGTCTTTGTCAAGCACCAGGGTTACGGTCTCAGGGGCATAGCCTACATAGGAGAAAGACAGACGGAGCTTCCCTTCCGGCAGCGTCAGGGAATAGATCCCATAGCTGTTGGTTACCATTCCTTTATCCCCGTAAAAGACGCCGGCGCCGATCAGGGTCTCTCCCGTCGATGCATCGGTTACCGTCCCGCTGACGGTGAACCGGCGGGCTTTTCTAAGGACGACATAGCTGCCTTTGATGTCATATTGTATTTCACCGTTCGCGAATAACTGGGACAGGGCCTCGGTCAGCGAGGTGGCTTTCTGGGTAGCCGGAACGCCGAGATTCAGCGAAGCGTCGTAGATAAAACGGACACCATATTGTTTCTCCACGCGGGCCATTTCGTCTTTGAGGGTGGATTGGGCCCAGGAAAGGGCACTTACAAAAAGGAGTGACAGCAAAACTATCGTTTTTCTCATCGCTGTTTCTTTTCTTTGGTGGAGATGCAGTGATAACGGAAGGTTGCACGCCCTTCCGTGTGTCTTTGCGTCAGAAAATTATAGAAGCCCGTCTGGCCGGAAACGATAAAGTCTCCATCTGCTTCCCATTTTATGGAAACATTCTGAATCTGGTCATGATCATGTTCCCCGGCCGTTCTTAGATATACAAACCGGTCTTGTATCGTCAGAAGGCCGTCATCATCAATCTTATAGTATATTTCTATCCTCTCACTGGTGTAGAGAGGGATGGAGAAGCGCAGATACGACTCGGAATAACACCCCTTGAAAAAAGGGAATGATACCGATGTTAAACTCTTGCTGTCATAACAGGGGTTGACCCTCGTAGTTAATCTTGAAGGATCATACTGGATTCCAAGATAAGGACCGTCCAGCAGCTCTTCCAGGAAAGACTCTTTGGCAACCCCGTCATTGTTCACGTCCAGCGGTTCGCCATCCCAGGTGGCTTCCACCGCCTGGTAAATGCCGCAGACCTTGTCGGCCGTCAACTGGGCCGCCTCGGTCATGTTCCGCTCGTATTTTATCCCGCACCCGGCCAGCATGAAGAACGCCGGCAGCAGGCAAAGCCAATTCTGTTTTCTCATATTATTCTGATTGACGGTCGATCCGGACATCCAGGGCCTGCTCTACCAGTTCCAGGATTTCATCCAGGCTATCCGTAGTGAAGTCACCCGTAAGGCATTTTCCTTCGGCCGGGGCCGAGAGCGATACCCCATAGTAGGCCGACAGGTCTTCCAGCACCCGGTCCAGCGGGGTAGTGTCGTAGTGGAAGCGGCCGGTAGCCCATGCCGCCGCATTCGGGAGAGCCTTTTCGTCCATTACCGGAACGGTCCCTGCAAGGGAGGCCGACTGCCCCGCTGCCAGTAAAACCCCGTCCCCTTCGGATCCCGAGAACCGGACGAGGCCGGAAACGACATTCACCGACACGGTGCTGTCGCGTTCGAAAACCTGGAAGCTGGTCCCCAGTACTTGTACGTGGGCCGATGCCAGCGTAACGGTGAAGGGGTGCGCTTCGTCCCGGGCGACTTCGTAGAAAACCTTTCCGGTCATGGAAACCGTTCTGGGAGCCTTGTGAGGTTGGTAGCGCAAAGTGGCCTGAGGCGCCAGCGTGATGTGGGTTCCGTCCGCGAGCGTGAAAGACTGCGGGACGTCGTAACCACGGTATTCCGTCCAGGAATTCTGCCAACGGAAGAAGAAAAGCAGCAGGACGGCCGCTGCCGCGGGAATGAACCACAGGTAACGGGGAATCCGGGGCCCGGCAATCTTTTTCCAGGCCGACTGCGGATGAAACTGTCCCCGGCGAAAGTGCCGCAGGACAAAGTTAAGTTGAGGATCGATGGTATTCATACATCCCTAAGACGCAGCTTTCGGGAAAAGTACCATCAGAAAAAGAAAAAAAACAATCCGCTGATCTGGCGGCGGTCCTGGCGGAGCGTTTCCAGGGCCCTGGCGATGTGATTCCGTACGGTGTTTTCGGAAAGGCCGAGTTCGTCGGCAATCTCCTGATAGCTCATTCCGTCGCGTTTGGCCATGATGAGGCATTGGCGGCGCTTTTCGGGCAAGGCTTCCACGGCGGCCCAGAGGCGGGCTTCCACGGCGGAGCGGTCAAAGGCTTCCTCGTCGCTTATCGGCCCGTCCAGGTCACAGGGCAGCGGCAGCTCCTTTGTCTTGCTGCGTCGGAGCTGGTCGATGCATCGGTTGCGGACGGCGGTGTGCAGCCACGCTTTTGCGTTGTCAATCGGCCCGTCAAGCTTCCAAAGGGAGATGAAAACTTCCTGTACGACGTCCTCTGCCGCGTCGGGATTCCCCAGATAATGCAGCGCGTACAGGCACAGTGGACGGTACCACGCCTGGAAGATGGGCTCTATTTCGGCTTTCCTTGACATAACGGCGCGGCAAAGTTAGATATTTTTGCCGGATAAAACGAAAGCCGGCCAGGGGACCCCTGCCGGCCTCGTCACAACCGGCTTCCAGCCGGTCTTTTTCCATATAAGGCAGTAAGGACGGTTTCAATTTAGTTACGGAAAGCGATACCCACAGACAGCATGGTGGTACCCATGTCCTTGGATGCGATGGGCTGGTAACGCAACACCACACCAAAATCGCTGTACCAGATGACGGCCTTCAGGTTGAGCCGGAAGCCCACATGCCCATTTACAGGGTACATGGTATCCTTGTGGCGCACTCCGTCAAAGTCATATTTATTGTGATAGCTGTAGAAGCCGATGCCGGGAACGGCGCTCAAACTAATACCGAAATCTTTGCTGAACTGATGATTAAAGCCAAGCGGGAAGCCCAGCGTAAGGTCAAAGCGCTGGCCCTTTCCGCTTATAACGGGAAGAATTTCTCCTGCATATCCAGTAAAGTTGTAACCTTTATTAAGGTACTGCCAGTCAAAATACATATCCAGGATACCAACGGAGAGGGAACCTCCTTTCCAGCCCTTCCACTGCATCTCGATGGGCATGACCTCGAAACCGAAACCACTAGGGGAGAGACCCTCGGGGGCTTTGAAACTATGGTTATAGAAAAAGTTCATCTGGAAACCGAGGTCCCATTTGGTATCTTTGAACGGATCCTCGATTTTCTGAGCGAAAGCACTCAAGCATACTGCCGAAAGCAGCAGTGTTGTTAAAAATTTTTTCATACTATACTTGCCAGACTAAAAATCTTTCTCGCAAATATACTCAAAAAACGCCATAAACCTTGCTTTTGAACTAAATATCGCTAAATTTGCATTCCACGAACCGAAAACTAATAATTAATAATACCATGAAAACCTACAGTACAAAAAGCATTCGCAACATTGTCCTTATCGGTGCCCCCCGCTCGGGTAAAACCACGCTCTCCGAAGCCATGCTCTTCGAGGGTAAGGTCATCGATCGCCGCGGCACCGTAGAAGATAAGAACACCCTTTCCGACAGCTCCGAATTCGAGCAGAACAACCAGAAATCCATCAACGCCACCCCGCTGTACGGTGAGATCAACGGTTGCAAGATCAACTTCATCGACGCCCCCGGTTCCGACGACTTCCAGGGCGGCGCCCTGTCGGCCTTCAAGGTAGTGGATGCTGCCATTATGGTGATGAACGGCACCGCAGGCATCGAGGTCGGCACCTCCCTGTATGCCCGTTACGCCGACAACTACCAGATTCCCATTGTGATTGCCGTGAACCAGATGGACCACGAAAAGGCCAACTGGGAAGGCGTGCTCAATGCCGTGAACGAAGAATTCGGCAAGAAGGCCGTCTTGTGCCAGTTCCCCGTGAACCCCGGTCCCGGCCTGGAAGGCTTCGTGGATGTCATCACCATGAAGTATTATAACAGAAAGAACGAAGAGTTGGACATCCCTGCCGCCTATGCAGACCAGGCTGAGGAACTGCGCTCGGCCCTTATGGAAAAGGCTGCCGAAGGCTCCGACGCCCTCATGGAGAAATTCTTTGAGACCATGGAGCTCACCACCGACGAAATCCGCAACGGTCTGCGTGAGGGCATCCTCAAGAGAGACGCCATCCCCGTGTTCTGCATCAGCGCCAAGGAAAACATCGGCGTCAGGCGCCTCATGGAGTTCACCGTGAACGTGGTTCCTTCTCCGGAAGGCAAGGAAGAGCCCACCGTGGACGGCGGCACCGTCAAGTGCGACCCCGCCGGTCCCGTTTCCCTCTTCATCTTCAAGACAACCGTAGAGCAGCACCTCGGTGAAGTATCTTACTTCAAGGTGATGAGCGGTACCCTCAATGAAGGTGCAGACCTCGTGAACCCCGAAACCGGCAACACCGAGCGCCTCAGCGCCATCTACGCCGTGGCCGGTTCCAAGAAGGAGAAAGTTTCCCAGATCTGCGCCGGTGACATCGGCTGCGTCATGAAGCTCAAGGCCGGCAAGACGGACGTCACCCTGGCCGCCCCCGGACAGGAAGCCATCAAGCACATGGTGTTCCCGGATGCCAAGTACCGCTGCGCCGTCAAGGCCGTGGACAAGAACGACGAAGCCAAGGTTGGCGACGCCCTCAACAAGATTGCCGCCCAGGATCCCACCATCGGCGTAGAATATTCCAAGGAACTGCGCCAGACCATCCTCACCGGCATGGGCGAGCAGCATATCAACTACGTCAAGTGGAGAGTCACCAACGAGTTCAAGCTCCAGATCGAGCTCTATGCTCCCAAGGTGCCCTACCGTGAGACCATCACCAAGATTGCAACGGCCCAGTACCGTCACAAGAAGCAGTCCGGCGGCGCCGGCCAGTTCGGTGAAGTGCACCTCCTGGTATGCCCTTACGTGGAAGGTCAGGAAGCACCCAAGAACTTCAAGATTGATGGCAAGGACACCGTTTTCAACTTCAAGAGCCAGGATATCACAGACCTCGAATGGGGCGGCAAGCTGGAGTTCTACAACTGCGTCGTGGGTGGTTCCATCGACCTGTCCTTCATGCCCGCCATCCTCAAAGGTATCAAGAGCAAGATGGAGGAAGGCCCTCTCACCGGCTCCTATGCCCGTGACATCCGCGTGTATGTCTACGACGGTAAGATGCACCCGGTAGACTCCAAGGAAATTGCCTTCATCATCGCCGGCCGTAACGCCTTCAAGGAGGCCTTCCGCAATGCCGGTCCCAAGATCCTGGAGCCCATCTACAATGTGGACATCATCACCCCCAACGAGTATGTGGGTCCCTGCATGAGCGACCTCAACACCCGTCGCGGCATGATTATGAACCAGGATATGGACAAGGGCTTCACCGTGCTGCACGCCCGCGTGCCGCTGGCCGAGCTCTACCGCTACTCCACCGTCCTCAGCTCCATCACCGGCGGCAGCGCCACCTTCTCCATGAAGTTCGCAGAGTACGTTCAGGTTCCCGCCGACGTCCAGACCAAACTGCTGGCCGAGTACGCTGCCCAGGAGCATGAAGAAGAATAATTCTCCCGCCGCATTGCTTAATCCCTATACCAGCCTCCATTTTGAGGGGCTGGTATTGTTTTTTTTCTTACCTTTGTGCAAATTCAAAACCTTGTATATGAAACGTATTCTTACTGTATTGGCCGCCCTGGCAGTGTCTTTCTCTGCCCTGGCCGACGAAGGAATGTGGCTCCTGCCGCTCCTGAAGCAACTTAACGGCAAAGACCTCAAGGCCGCTGGCTGCAAACTCACTCCCGAGGAGATTTACTCCATCAACAAAACTTCGCTCAAGGATGCCATCGTCCACTTCGGCGGCGGCTGCACCGGTGAGATGATCAGCGACCAGGGCCTCCTGGTTACCAACCACCACTGCGGTTACAGCAGCATCCAGGGCCTTTCCACCGACGAGCACAACTACCTCATGGAAGGTTACTGGGCCAAGAACCTCAGCGAAGAAATCCCCGCTCCCGGCCTTTCCGTTACCTTCCTGGTAAAGATGGAAGACGTGACCGACGCCATCGAGAAGGCCGAAGACCCTGAGAAGGCCGAGGCCGATATCGCCAAGGCCGCCGAAGAAGCCAACCCCGGCTGCCGCGTGCAGGTAACTGGCTTCTATAACGACAACGTACACTACCTTATTGTATACCGCACCTATAACGACGTTCGCTTTGTGGGCGCTCCGCCGGAGGACATGGGTAAGTTCGGCGGAGAGGCCGACAACTGGATGTGGCCCCGCCACACCTGCGACTTCTCCATGTTCCGCGTGTATGCCGGCAAGGGCAACATGCCTGCCGCCTACAGTCCCGACAACGTCCCCTACAAGCCCGCCAAGGCCCTTAAGGTGTCCCTCAAGGGCGTGAAGGAAGGCGACTACACCATGATTATGGGCTATCCCGGCCGCACCCAGCGTTACCAGACGGCTGCCCAGCTCAAGGAAATGATGGCCGGCAACCGCATCGCCATCGATGCCCGCACCGTCCGTCAGGACATCATGTGGGAAGCCATGTGCGCCGACCCTTCCGTACAGCTCAAGTATGCCGACAAGTATGCCGGCAGCGCCAACGGCTGGAAGAAGTGGCAGGGTGAGGAACTGGCCTTCGCCAACCTCAACATCATCGGCCGCGAGGAGGAGAAAGAAGCTGCCCTCAAGGCCTGGATCGAAGCCGACCCCGCCCGCAAGGAGAAATACGGAGACCCCATGGCCGACATCGCCGCTTACGTAGAGGCCAGTGCAGCCGATGACCGTGCCATCTCGCTGGTGGCAGAAGGCCCCTACCGCATTGAGCTGGTGAGCTTTGTTGCCTCCCTGATGAACACCTACGGCCGTCAGATGCAGGCCGGAAAGGACAGCACTACTGCCCGTGAATATGCCAAGAACGTAGTAGCCGGCCGCTACCGCGACTATGTGGAGGCCGTAGACCGCAAGGAGGCCGTTGCCCTCCTGGAGTTCTACCGTGAGCGTGCCCTCCCCGAAGATGCCATCCAGATTCCCGGCTATGACTTCGCCACCATGGACATCCCGGCCTATGTGGAAGATCTGTTCAACAAGAGCATCTTCACCAGCGCCGAGAAACTGATGGCCGCTACCCCGGATCAGATCAACGAAGACCCTGCTATTCCTCTTTACTCCGCCATCATGGCTCCCGTCATGGCTCACTTCCAGAAAGCCTCGCTGATAGACTCCAAGGCCTACGAGAAAGGTCTCAAGAACTTCGCCGCCGCCCTCATGGAGTGGCAGAAGGGCCAGGCCATGTACCCGGACGCCAACTCCACCATGCGCCTCACCTACGGCCACGTGCTGCCTTACAGCCCCAAGGATGCCCTCAAGTATGAGTACTTCACCACAGCCAAGGGCCTGCTGGAGAAGGAAAATCCCGAGGATCCCGAGTTCATCCTGCCTGCCGGCATCAAGGAACTCCTCGTTGCCAAGGACTACGGCCGCTGGGCCGACAAGGACGGCAGCCTGCACACCTGCTTCCTCACCAACAACGACATCACCGGCGGTAACTCCGGTTCCCCCGTGCTCGATGCCAAGGGCAACCTCATCGGCCTGGCCTTTGACGGCAACTGGGAGAGCATGAGCTCCGACGTCATGTTCGAGCCTGCCCTGCAGCGCTGCATCTGCGTAGATATCCGCTACGTCCTGTGGCTGGTAGAGAAGTACGGCAAGGCTTCCAACATCATTAACGAAATCACCTACGTTCGGTAATTAGTCAAATAATTGATTATCAATAAATTAAGAAAATCTCTTTAGGCTCGATGGCCTAAAGAGATTTTCTTTTCATGTTGACTATCAGCTATTTATCAACCTACCGAAGCGGCAAGCTTTTGAGCCAGTTCCAGGAAGGCCAGGGAGTCGGGACGGGTGCCAAGCGCCACGGGTTCTCCGCTGTCCCCGCCTTCACGGATGCCCTGCACCAGGGGAATCTGGCCCAGCAGGGGGATTTCCAGCTCCTGTGCCATCTTGGTGCCGCCGTCCTTGCCAAAGAGGTAGTACTTCTCTTCCGGATGCGCCTCGGGAGTAAACCAGGACATATTCTCCACAAGGCCGTAGATGGGCTTGTTCACCTGCGGGTTACGGAACATGTTCACTCCGCGCAGGACATCGGCCAGGGCTACGTTCTGGGGAGTGGTCACAATGACGGCACCGCTCATGGGAACGTCTCCGATGAGGGAAATATGGATGTCGCCGGTTCCTGGAGGCATGTCGATGAGCAGGAAGTCCAGCGGCCCCCAAAGGGTCTGGAGAATAATCTGCTTAAGGGCGGTGGAGGCCATGGGGCCGCGCCAGATGAGCGCCTGTCCAGCACTGGACACATGACCCACGGAGAGCCACTTGACGCCATATTTCTCTACGGGGACAAAGAGGTTGTTGTTCTCGTCTTCCCCATACATCTCAATCTCGATGTTCTCGGTACCGGTCATGGTAGGGATGGAAGGGCCGTAGACATCGGCATCGGCCACACCTACCCTATACCCCAGACGGGCAAGCGCCACGGCCAGGTTCACGGCTACGGTGCTCTTGCCCACACCGCCCTTGCCGGAAGCGATGCCAATGATGTGGCGCACTTCCCGCAGCTGTTCCAGGTTGAATTCAATGCCTTTCTTGGCAGGCTTTGCCGGATCCTTCACCACCGTATCCACCTCAATCTCGGTTCCGCCGGGGGCGTTGCGGTACAGGCAGGCCTCAACAGCTCCAACAAGGTAATTCTTGAGCGGGTCCGGTCTCTTGGGAAAGGCCAGCGTCACGTGGATGCTGCCATCGGCCAGCTCAATCTTGTCCACCATCCCCAGCGCCACGACGCTCTGGTCGCCCTTTGCGGGGTGCTGCACCTCCTGCAGCCACTGCAAAATATCGGTTTGATCCATTTTGTCGAATATGTTATATCGTGTTGATTGTTAATGTTTTAAATTTTTCTCTTTAGGCACATCAGCCTAAAGAGATTTTTCATTGCACCTGAAAGTCAAGCAGTTGCGGCAAATCGAGAAAAGCGCCAGCACAAGCAGGAGGAGCGAGGCGATGGCCGATACCAACGCGCCGGTGCGGTAACTCGCCGGCAGGAAGGTCATCACCACCTCGTGCTCGCCGGCGGGGAGAAGGGCAGCGCGAAGGGTCCAGTCGGCGCGAAGCAGCTCCACGGGCTCACCGTCCACCGTGGCATGCCAGCCGTCGGGGTAGTAAATCTCGCTGAAGACGGCCAGGCGGGAGGCCGATGCCGAATACCGATAATGCAGCTCGTTGGGAGCGTAGGAGGTGAGTTCAATGGAATCCCCGGCCGCTCCGGAAAGTTGGGCCGATGCTACCCCGCTGCCAACCACAGCCGTACGGCGAAGGTCTACCGCTCCGAGGAGGGCAATTTCCTCGTCGGGGGTTGCAGCCTCAACGACGCCGTCCACGAACCAGGCGGCACCGAAAGCACCTTCGTTCGCCAGCGGCGGATAGTTTCCGTCCAGGACAACATAGCGCGTATTGAGCGCATTGAGAACGGGCGTATTCTGAGCCATCCAGGCCGATACCTCCTCTATCTCTTCCACCTCTCCCAGCTGCTTGTAAAGGCCATTGATCTCAGAAGAAAGATAATGCTCGATGAGATCCTGATACCGCTGCAGCTTTGCCGGAGAATAACCGCCCACACTCTTATGATGGTAACTGGGAACAGAAGAGTTGAACACGTTCACGGTGAGATCCAGCACACGGTACTGCGGATCTTCGTCGGCCTTAATCATCTTGTCCACGGGACGCTCGGCGAAGGGTTTGTTAAAGTCCTTCGGGGTGGTGAAATGGTCGGCGTTGAGGTAGCGCTTGCCTACGGCGAAGAGGTTCACCAGCGATAGGACGCAGATGGCGACGGCGGCCAGCTCCCTACGCCCCTTGGGCATATAGGCCCAGAAAAGGAGTGCAGCCGAGGCCAGGATGAGAAGCAGGGAGATGCCGGCATCTGCCTTGAAGAGGGCGATACGGTCTTTCACCAGCGCCTCTACCAGCACATCCTGCATCTGGGCGTCGGAGGCTCCGGAGAAGGAACCGAAGAGGCCGGGGGCCAGCCAGGCCACGAGGCAGAAACCGCCGGTAATGCCGAGAGCCCACCAGAAGGCCTTCATGAAGCGCTTGCGGTCGTATTCCGCTTTGGTAATGCGGTCCAGGGTTACAAAGCCCAGCAGCGGCAGGGCCACCTGCAGCACCACGAGTGCCATGGACACTGTGCGGAACTTATTGTACAGCGGAAGATAATCAAAGCAGAACCGGGTAAAGGCCATGAAATGGTTTCCCACCGCCATCAGGATGGCAATGAGGCATGCCACAGCCAGCCACCATTTCTCCCTCCCCTTATACAGGAAGAGTCCCAGCACAAAGAGGAAAATGGTAATGGCGCCCATATACATGGGACCGGCCGTAAACGGCTGCGGGCCCCAGTACAGCGGCAAACTCTTGGCGGTTTCCTTGAGGTTCTTCTGGCCCGCCCGACGCAGCAGCTTGATGGTCTCGCTCTTGTCGGGATTCACGGCACCCGAAGAAGCGCCGCCGTTGAAATCCGGAATCATGAGGTTGGGAAGCTCTTCCCAGCCATAGCTCCAGGACGTGGCATAATCGAGATCCAGTCCCTTGGAACTGGCCCCGTCCTTCGAAAGCTCGGAGCCACCGCGCATGGTGTTGGGCGTATATTTTGCCAGCGGCAGCAGCTTGTTCACGTTGGTAGCGATACCGGCGCTGCCCAGCATGAGGAGAAGGGCCGATGCCACGAGGAACGGCTTCCACTCCCGGGAACGGATGGCATGGATGAGCTCCATGAGGCCATAGAGCAGCACCATGATGGCCAGGTAATAGGTAATCTGCTGATGATTGGCCTTGATCTGCAGGCTCAGCGCGAGGCCAAAGAGTACGGCCCCAAGAAGCTTGTGACGGCTCTTATACGTAAACACCAGCGCCGCCAGCACCCAGGGCATGAAGGCAATGGCCTGCATCTTGGTATTGTGACCCACCTGGATAATCTGGAAGTTATAACTGCAGAACGCCACGGCAATGGCACCGCCAATGGCAACCGGCACGCTCACGCCCATGGCCAGAAATAGCAGGAAAGCGCCCAGAAGGGCAATGAACAGGTAGGTTGCCGGACGCTTACCAGATAAAAGAAGATTGTAAATCCACTGCGTATAGTCTCCACCATTCTGCGTGGAGATGGCCGTAGTGGGCATACCGCCAAACATGGAGTCGGTCCAGTATGTAGGATTATCGGGGTGGGCGGCGTTCCACTCATTCATTTCGTGGGACATGCCCACATAACCGGAGATGTCGCTCTGATATACAATCTTACCTTCCAGCACCTGCGGCACAAAGCCGTAGCTGAGGGCCAGAAACAGCAGCACAATGCCGGCTGCCACGGCTACTTTCTTCCAAATGTCTTTCATAAGCTGCCAAGCAGTTGAGCCAGCGCATGGGTTGTTGCGCGGCGGGTATAAAGGCCGATGTTCCCTTCGGTGGAGGGCACTCCCCCCTCGCAGTGCTGACGCCAGGCGTTGGAGAGGAAAGCCCGCATGGCGGCGGACTCATCCCAGTCTGCGGTGATGCCCGCACGGGCCTCAAACAGCACGCGGGCCATGGCGCCATCTTCCTGGCCGATGCCCAGCACGGGGCGGCGCGATGCCAGGTATTCAAAGAGTTTTCCCGGCAGGATGGGCCTGTAATCGGGGTCGTTGCGAAGCGGCAGGATGAGCACGCTGGCACTGCGCTGCTCGCGGACGGCGGTTGCGTGGTCGGAGGGACCAAGGGCCACCACGTTGGCGGCAAGGCCGGCATCGGCAATGGCATCCAGCACCTCCCGGTCTACTTTTCCCACCAGGCGGATGCGGAGGTCTTCCCGGAAACCGGGCTCCGAGGAGGCCATCTTTCCCAGGACTTTCCAGAGGGTAAACGGGTTTCCATCGGCCGCAAAAAGGCCGGTATGGGTGATATTGAAATGACCGTCGGGAGCGGGGGCTTCCGCGGCAAAATCTTCTTCGTCAAAGCCGTTGGTGATGCAGGCGACGGGCGTTTCCGTGAGCGCCGCAAAGTCTTCCTGCATGAGCGGGGTGCACGTAAGAACGGTGCTGCAGCTATCCAGCACATGCTTTTCCATAGCCCGGAGCCTGTCCCAGGTGCCGGATGTCATGGGCAGGTACTTGAGATAGTACATCTTGCTCCACGGGTCCCGGAAGTCCGGAATCCAGGGAATGCCGGTGGCTTTATGAAGCCTGAGGCCGATGAGATGGACCGAGTGCGGCGGCCCCGTGGTTACGATGGCGTCTACGGGGTGCTCTTGCAAATACCCCAGCAAAGTTTTCACCGAGGGCTTCACCCAGCCCACGCGCGGATCCGGCACAAAGAGATTGGCCCTCACCCAGAGGGAAAGCTTCTGTTTCCAGGTCTTTTCCCCGGATGAAATCTCCGTCACCTGCGTACTCTTGGCGCCGGTGAGCTTTCGGTAGGCGGCATAGGGTTCCCAGATCTTTCCCCGGAGCACTTCCAGGTTCTCCGGCAGCTCCTTCTCGAAGGAGGGATCCAGGGAAGGGTAATCGGCATTCTCCGGAGCAAACACCACCGGCTCCCAACCCTCAGAGGGCAGGTACTTCACGAATTTCACCCAGCGCTGCACGCCGGAACCGCCCGACGGCGGCCAGTAGTAGGCTATTACGAGGACTCGTTTCATAAACATACAAAGATAGCACATTTTTGCTATCTTTGCTGCATGAGAAACCTGCTTAGAATCCTGGCCGCACTGGCTATCATCACCAGCTGCTCGGCCCACTCCGGCTGGACCGAGTGGGAAAAGACCGTCATCGACCGTTCCGACTCCGTCATGTACGTATGTGTCATGCCCGAGGACAGCGCCATTCTGCGCGCACCCAGCGTGGACTTTGGGCAAAAGGAACTAGCCTCACCGGAACTGAAGACACTCCTGGCCAAGATGTACCGCACCCTCACGGACCCTTCTCAGGACGGCGTGGGCATTGCAGCGCCCCAGATTGGCATCAACCGCCGCCTCATCATGGTCATGCGCTACGACAAACCGGACAAGCCCATTGAACCGTACCTCAACATCCGCATAGACAGCCTCCTGGGCCAAAAGATCCCGGGGCCGGAAGGATGCCTCTCGCTGCCGCCCCTTCGCGGCACCGTCCAGCGCTATCCCAAGGTTCAGATCTCTTATCTCAAGGCCGATGGCACCCCGGTCACCGAGCAGGTAGAAGGCTATTCCGCCATCATCTTCCAGCACGAGTGCGACCACCTGGACGGCATCCTCTACACCGACCGGGCCGACACCGTCTATGTCAATGAGTCCTGGGCCGCCGAACGTGAACAATTCTCCTACCAGAAACCCACCTGGTGGCAGTAAACCGTACTGTCTATTGGGCTAAATCGCCCAAAGTCAACACCTTTTGAAAGACGCCCTGATATTCATTCGAGAATAGTCCCTCTGTTGTCACTAAAGTCAAATGCACGACCTTTCTCCTTGGTAGTCTCTCTTGTAGAAGATTAATACGATGCATCAGCTTTTTGCTGTAATCCTTCGTTACACGGAATTCCTCATTATAGAACTTCATCTCACACAAGTTGACAACATTATCGGCCCGGTCAATAATTAAATCTATCTGCGTTCCGTCTTTTTCATCGTCACCACAAACGGACCACTGGCTCTCATAGGTGTTTACACCGCTCACGCCCAAGGCTTTCTTTATTGTGTCAATGTGATTCAGACATAGTTCCTCAAAAGCGTGTCCTCTCCACACATTCAACGAGGGTGAATTAATGTTATTCATCCAGAAATGTTTGTCAGAGATCTGCTTCCTCTCAAGGAAATATAGCCAAAAACGACAGAAACTATCACACAGGCGATAATAAGGCTTCTTGCGATCCACGCCGAAGGGGATATACTTTTCAATAAAATTACTGGCGATCAACGCCTTCAACTGCTTTGTGAGATTTCCACCGTTTTGTATCCCCGTTCTTTTTGATATCTCTTCCCGCGTATATCCGCAGTGCCGGCCAGCAAGCAAACGGACGATGCTCTTGTATTGTTCTGGATTGATGAAAAGTGAACCGAATAGTAAATCAAATTCATCATTCAGTTTGGCGTCCTTTATAAAAAATAGTTCGTCGATATTTTGCGCAAAAGACAGATTTGAATCAAACATCTTCATATAGTAGGGAATACCCCCCAGCACCATATATGACTGCGCAACGTCATACAAAGACATTTTTATGCCTCGTTCGGCAAAAAAAGACCGGCATTCAGACAACGTAAAAGGACTTAGATGAATCTTCTGCGTCAATCGCCCATAAAGTCCTCCCTTGTTATTAATCAGATTGTCTTCCATCCAGGAAGTAGCACTGCCACAGACAATCAAAAGAACATCATCACGCGTGGCTGCCCATCCATTCCAAAAGTTCTCGAGAGCAGGAACAAAACGAGAGCGTGGAGTATCCATCCACGGAAGTTCATCAATAAAAACCACCTTTTTTTCACTCTCCGGCCTACTCGTAATCAACTTTTTCAATAGCGAGAACGCTTCTATCCAGGATTTGGGAGGACGGGACCCTTTTAATCCATAAGCTGACAAACTGTTATGGAATGTAATCAACTGGTCTTGCAATAGGTTACTTTTATCTCTGTCATATGGGGAAAGTCCTGTATGCCAGAAAGTGAAGTTTCCCTTAAATGTTTCCTTGATAAGATAGGTTTTACCTACCCGCCGTCTTCCATATACGGCGACAAACTCAGATTCTTTACTGTTGTAAAGCTTTAACAGCTGCTGCTGCTCATTGATTCTACCTACCATATCTTTTACGTTTCTTCTGCAAAAATACGTTTTAATTTTCCTAAAACAAATGAAAATGGTTAATTTTAGGAAAATAGCGACCGTTTATTTTCCTAAAATTGGGTGTTTTGTACTAGTTTTAGGAAACTAAAAACAGAATCAGAAACTCCAGCGAACGCCAAAATCCATCTCGAAGGAGAGAGGACGGGCGGTGTAGCTGGATTCAATGTGATGCCCGCCGGGGATGTGCCAGCTGAGGCCGGGCTGTAGATAGAGCGCCGTCTCACGGGTAATCCTGAACTGGAAGCCGGCTCCGACATTCAGTGACCAGAACCAGTCCCGGCAGGAGAGGGTTTCCCACTGCTCCGAGGCCGGTTTTCCGCTCACGAAGGAACGCGTTTCCACCCTGGCGCCTACGGCCGTTTCCACCATGGGGCCGCCGCTGATATACAGCGAGAATCCTTTCCATTCCCACGCACGATACTGGACGTTCAGCGGAATGCCCAGATAGTGCAGGTAGCGCTCCGTCCGGGTTTCGGTAGTACCGGACAGGGCGGTGTAGTTCGAGCGGAGGACGCTGTAGGTAATTCCCGTTCCCACGCTCCAGCGGGGGGCAAACTCATAACTCACCCCCACGGAAATGCGGGGAAACCGCCTGTGACTCGATTCTGTAGTGGTTTCCCGGTTACGGCTGAGCATCTGGGTGGTAATGCCGCCGCCCTTCACCACAGGCACCGTATTCCCCATTCCGGGATTGTAGGCAACTCCATAACTCTTGGTAACAGTTCCGGGAGCCTGTGCCAGGAGAAATCCTCCCGATGTGACGGTAATCTCCACGCGGCCGGGCTTTTTCCGGGGCGCAGTCTCTTCCGGTTGCCATCTAAACGGTTTGGTTTCCGGCAAGATCTGCTTCTCTGCAGGCGGTGCAGGCTTCTCCTGAGGGACTTCCGATTGCTGCGGCGCCAGCGTATCAGCCTCCACAGGTGCCGCCTCCGCTTCAGCCTCCACCGGCTCCACCGCCATGGCGGCAACACGCATCGGCCCGGATGAATGACGCGAAACACAAACCAGCCTCTCCGAAGGGACGCAGAGAAGCCCGTCGCCAAAGGGGACATCGGTCGATGGAATGGCCGATGGTGCCGGCCTCCAGAGGAACACGGCCAACACCACCGCGGCAGCGGCAGCAACTACGCCGGCAGCCCAGGGCCACCAGATCACTTTCGGGCGGGCAGCGCCGGCCCGGACTGCGTCCCACAGCCCTTCCGGTGCCGCTTCCTCATACCCTTCCAGAAGGGACGGAAGCTTGTCTGTCCAATTATCTTTCATGTTCCTTCAAATAAGCTTTGACTTGCCGGGCCAGATACGCGCGGGCACGGAAATACTGGGAAGCCGACGAGTCTTCCCGGATCCCCAGCAGCCCGGCAATTTCCCGGTGGGATTTCTTTTCAAATACAAACAGGTTGAAAACGGTTCTGTAACCGTCGGGGAGTTCCTGGATCATGCGCTGCAGCACGGCGGCTGGCACTTCCTGCACCGGAACGTCCTCCTCCTCCGGCATATCGGGCAAATCCTCCACATATTGCAGCTTTCCCTGGCTGCGGAGACTCTTGAGCGCGCCGTTCACCACAATGCGGCAGGCCCAGGACTTGAGACAGCCCTCTCCCCGGTACTCAAAACGGCCGGCGGCATCCATCATGCGGAGGAAGGCATCCTGCAGAATGTCTTTCACGGCCGCCCTGTCCGGCACATACCGAAGGGCCACCGCCGTCAGGTAGCCCACGTACCGGTCATAGAACGCCTGTATTCCGGTAGAGTCCCTGCGGCGGAGCGCCTCCAGCAGTTGCAACTCTGTCAGTTCACTGCCTGCTTTTGTATAGGAAGCTTTTTGCAGATTCACCGTCACTGCCGTTCCATTTTAAGGTAAGTTTTCGTTTGCTGCCGCCGGTCGGAGGCAGGCTGGACAAGTCAAAATAGATAAGGGCATCCGCCTTCTCCAAGGCCGCATCTCCATTACTCTGGTGTTCAAGCCGAACCTCGTAGGGATCTTCCGGATTCTCTCCGGTAATGAGTTTCAGGGTATGCGGAACGCTGCCGTCTCCCCAGAAAGTGGAATAGTGCAGGGTAAGATAGCCGTCTTCTGCACTGGTCATCCAGTCATCCAGGATATCCACAGGATCTCCTTCCCGGGCCGGGCCGTCCTGCACAGCCCCCTCCTGCAGATAATCCATCCACTGGAGATTACATGAACTGCTGCCGCTCCACCAGGAAAGGCCGCAGATAATGCGGCACTCACGGGTGAAAGGCTCCGGGTAGCGGGTGGGATAGAGGCGCGTTTCGTCGTCCAGCTGGAGAAAAACCCGACCGGAGGATTCCTGTTTTACGGTTACTATGGCCGTATACTCATTAAGGACAGGCTCCGGGCTCGCACTGGCAGCGTCTTTCGGGAAAAAGCCCTTGGTACACCCGGACACAAGGCATACGACACTCAATATGATTTCTATCCATCGTTTCATGGCGAATCTATAATCCTCCGGGCGGAAGAATCTTGCACGAAATTACACATTTTTCAAAAAATGTACGCAAGATTTGGTCCGGAAAGGATTATCACTCACGGAACTTAAAAACAACCAGATATGAAAAAAATCGCATTATTCCTTCTTCTCGCCGGCCTTTGCGCCAGCTCCTGCTCCAAATTCGGGTATATCGGCGAACTTGACGGAACGGGCTATATGAGTTATCCCGGTCCCAACCCCGAGGGCGAACCCGACATCCTGATCTCCGGAGACCGCTTTGACGAATTTAAGGAAAATCCTTTTGTTAGCGTGGCCGAAACCCCGGTATCCTCCTTCTCCGTAGACGCCGACGGCGCCGCCTACGCTTACATGCGCCGCAGCATCAGGTACGGATCTCCTGTCCCCGTCAACTCGGTGCGCATCGAAGAATACCTCAACTATTTTACCTTTGACTACCCCGAGCCGGCAAGCGGAGAAACGCTGGGCATCAACGCCGAGGCTTTCACCTGTCCCTGGGCTCCGGAGCACCTTCTCATTCGCCTGGGCCTCAAGGGAAAAACCCTCCCCGAGAATAAAATCCCTTCTGCCAACTTTATTTTCCTCATCGACACCTCCGGCTCCATGTACGGTAATGACAGGCTGGAACTGGTTAAAACCGGGCTGTGCGCCATGGTAGATGCCATGCGTCCCGACGACCGCGTTGCCATCATCACCTACTCCGGTTCCGTAAAGAAACTGGTAGAGTCTACCCTTATCTCCAAGGGAGCCGAGTCCATCAAGAGAGCCATCCGCAGCCTCAATGCAAACGGAGGCACTGCCGGCGGCCCGGCCATGCAGATGGCCTACGACGAAGCAAAGGCACACTATTCCGAGAGCGCCAACAACCGCATCATCATGTGCACCGACGGTGACTTCAACGTGGGCGTTTCCTCTACCGAAGCACTGGTAGAAATGGTGGAGAGCTACCAGAAGAGTGGCATCTACCTCAGCATCATGGGCTTTGGCACCGGTAACTTCGATGACAGCCGCATGGAAAGCCTGTCCAATCACGGAAACGGCACCTACAACTACATTGACAGCGAAGAAGAAATGATCAAAGTGTTCGTGAACGAGCGCAGCCACTTCTACTCCGTAGCCAACGACACCAAGTGCCAGGTGCGCTTTAACCCGGAGGCCGTGGCCCAGTACCGCCTCCTGGGATACGAGAATCGCCTCATGAGCCAGGAAGAATTCGAAGACAGCAGCAAAGATGCCGGCGAGATTGGTGCAGGACAGACCATCACCGCCCTCTATGAAGTCATCCCCACCGATGCATACACGAAGGACGCCTCCCTGGCCACGTTCGAGACCCGCTACAAATTCTCCCTCAAAGATACGGAAAGCCGCTCCCTCACTGCCGATGTAAAGACCGCCGAGAGCGCCTCCGAGAACATGAACTTCGCCGCCGGCGTGGCCGCCTACGCCCTGGTCCTTCGCGAGTCGGAGTACAAAGGCAGTGCTACGTTGAGCCTGGCCCGGGAGCTGGTGAACGGCGCCCGCACCTTCGATCCCGACGGTTTCCGTGCCCAGCTGGTTCAGCTGATGGATAAACTGAAGGATTAAAATTTGCGCCATTTTTGCTATATTTGTGATTCACAAAATCAGAATATGGCAAAAATTGCAGAAGATACCCCCATGCTCAAGCATTACTTCGAGGTGAAAGCACAACACCCCGAAGCTTTGCTTTTGTACCGTGTGGGAGACTTCTATGAATGCTACTCCGACGACGCCGTTACGGCCGTCCGCGTCCTGGGCCTCGTCCAGACCAAAAAATCCAACGGAGAAAAAGGCCCCGTGGCCATGGCCGGTTTCCCCCACCATGCCCTGGAAAACTATCTTACCAAACTGGTGAGAGCCGGTTTCAAGGTGGCCGTCTGCGACCAGCTGGAAGACCCCAAGTTTGCCAAGAAACTGGTCAAGCGCGGAGTAACGGAAATTGTAACGCCGGGTATCTCCTTCGGAGAGAACATGCTGGAGGTCAAGGAAAACAACTTCCTGTGCGGCCTCACCATCGAAAAAGACAAGTGCGGCGCCGCATTCCTGGACGTCTCCACCGGCCAGTTCCAGGTGGCACAGGGCTCGCTGGACTACATAGCCACTCTCATCGGCTCTCTCAAGCCCCGCGAACTGGTGGTCCAGAGAGGGTATGAAAAGGGCCTCCGCGAGCGCCTGGGAGACATCTTCACCACGTCCATCGACGAGTGGGCCTTTGTCTATGACGCCGCCGTGGAGCGCCTCAAGCGCCAGCTGCAGGTAGACAGCCTCAAAGGTTTTGCCGTAGACCCGTATCCGCTGGGGCTTTGCAGCGCCGGCGCCCTCCTCGTATACCTGGAACAGACGCAGCACACGGGGCTTAAGAACATCTGCACCATTGGCCGCATAGACGAAGCCAAGTTTGTGTGGATGGACAAGTTCACCCTCCGCAACCTGGAAGTCTTCCAGAGCGCATCCGGGGCCGACGGCGTCTCACTGGTCCAGACCCTGGACAAGTGCTCCAGCCCCATGGGAGCCCGCATGCTGCGCTCCTGGCTGGCCATGCCCATCATGGACCTCAAGGAGCTGAACTCCCGATACGACGTTGTCCAGTATTTCACGGAAAACCCGGAAATCCTGGATGAAACCCAGACAGACCTTGGCAAGCTGGGAGACCTTGAGCGCATCCTGGGCCGCATCGCCTCCGGGAAAGCCAACCCCCGGGAGATTATGCAGCTGGGCAGGGGTCTTGCGCTCACCGGCCCCATCAAGGAGCGACTGAAGGGGGCCGATGCCCTGGAAAAGCTCCTGAAAGGCCTCCGGAACTGCGAAAAACTGCTGCAGGAAATCCAGCGCGTGATGGACCCGGAGCCCGCCATCCAGATTGGCAAGGGCCCTGTCATCGGCCCTGGAGTAGACCCCGAACTGGACGAGCTGCGCGCCCTCTCCTCCGGCGGCAAGGATTACCTCCTGCAGATGCAGCAGCGGGAAGCCGAGAGAACCGGCATTTCCTCCCTCAAGATTGCCTACAACAACGTCTTCGGCTATTATATCGAGGTCCGGAATACCTATAAGGACCAGGTTCCCCCGGAGTGGATCCGCAAGCAGACGCTGGTAAATGCCGAGCGTTATATCACCGAAGAACTCAAGCAGTACGAGGAAAAGATTCTCACCGCCGAAGACAAGATCTACGCCATTGAGACGCGCCTGTTCGCACAGCTCATCGGCCACATCCAGCTCTCCATCCCCGACATCCAGTGCAACAGCCGCATCCTCGCGAAGCTGGACGTCCTGGCCGGCTTTGCCCAACAGGCCCTGGAGCGCCACTACTGCCGCCCCGAAATGACGGACGGAAAGGCCCTGGACATCAAGGAAGGCCGGCATCCCGTAATTGAGACCCTCATGCCCGCCGGGGAAGAATATGTTCCCAACGACGTGTATCTGGATACCGAAAAGCAGCAGATCATCATCCTCACCGGTCCCAACATGGCCGGTAAGAGCGCCCTGTTAAGACAGACCGCCCTCATCGTGCTCATGGCCCAGGCCGGATCCTTTGTCCCGGCCACGGAGGCGCACATCGGCTGGTTCGACAAACTCTTCACGCGCGTGGGCGCCACCGACAACATTTCCCGCGGAGAATCCACCTTCATGGTGGAGATGCTGGAAACGGCCATGATCCTCAACAACCTCAGCGCCCGTTCGCTGGTGCTGCTGGACGAGATTGGCCGCGGCACGTCCACCTACGACGGCATGTCCATCGCCCGCGGCATCGTAGAATACATCCACGAATACGGCAAGGGTGCCAAGACGCTCTTCGCCACGCACTATCACGAGCTCAACGACCTCGAAAGCCTCTTCCCCCGCGTGAAGAACTTCCACGTTACCGTAAAGGAAGTGGGCCGGGAAGTGCTGTTCCTTCGCAAGATCAAGGAAGGCGGCACCGCCCACAGCTTCGGTATCCACGTGGCCCGCATGGCCGGCATGCCGCAGGCCGTGCTGGAGAGCGCCGAGCGCACCCTGAGGGCCCTGGAAAACAGCGAAAAGCTGGAGGCCATTGGCGCCCTCACCCCCGTGAAACCGCACAATACCAAGGCCGGGAAGGTAGAGAAGGACGGCTCGCTGCAACTGTCCATGTTCCAGCTGGACGACCCTCTTCTCGAAAGCCTCCGGGACCGCCTCAAGACCGCCGACCTCAACAATATGACTCCGCTCCAGGCCTTTGACCTGCTGAGAGGAATGAAAGAAGAACTGGGAATATAATGTCTATCAAGTCCATGCCCACCTGGAAATGGGCACTCCTCCTTGTGGTTTCCCTTTTCCTGGGCCTTATCATGTACGGCCTGGGAGGCATGGCACAGGAAGTCTATCATGGCCCGCTGGCGTGGTGCATGTCCATTCTCATTGGCGCCATCATGCTGGGCCTGTATGCCTTCTTTGTGCACGCCTTCGAGGGTTCCTGGCCGGAGGATCTTCCGCTCAGAAAATGCGCAGGACAAACGGCGCTGGGCCTTGCTACCGGCATAGGAAACTTTGTGCTGGTAGTGGGCGTCATGGCGCTTTTGGGCTACTACAAGGTGGAGAGTACCGGCTGCGACTGGAAAGCCCTGGCCGATGCCTTTGCCATGTTCCTAATCGTCGCTATTGGCGAAGAAGTGGTCTTCCGCGGCATTCTCTTCCGCTGGCTGGACGAAAAGTGGGGCCTTACGACCGCCCTTGTGGTCTCCGGCCTCGTCTTTGGGCTGGTCCATGTGGGCAATCCCAATGCCACGCTCTGGTCCGGGATAGCCATTGCCCTGGAGAGCGGCCTCATGCTGGGCATGGCCTACAAGTGGGCCGGCAACCTCTGGTTCCCCATTGGCATTCACTGGTCCTGGAACTTTGTCCAGGGCAACGTCTTTGGCTTCGCGGTGTCCGGCACGAACTCCGGTGAATCCTGGCTGCACCCGCTGGTGACGGGCCCGGAGTGGCTCACCGGCGGCGCTTTCGGAGCAGAGACCTCTGTTCTTTCCACGGTCATCGGCCTGGGCATTACTGCCTGGTTCCTCTATAAATACCTGAAAAACAAATAACTATGGCTATCAGTAAAAAACTTTGGGGCACAGCACCCGACGGAAAAGAAATCTATCTCTATACGCTCAAAAACGCTTCCGGCGCCTATGTAGAGCTCTGCAGCGTTGGAGCAGGCATCGTATCCATCGTCGTCCCCGACAAAGAGGGGAAGCTAGCCGATGTCGCCCTGGGTTATAAAACCCCGCAGGACTACTTCGGAGACGGTCCCTTTGCCGGCAAAATCCCCGGACGTTACGCCAACCGCATTGCCAAGGGCCGCTTCACGCTGGACGGCGTGGAGTATACCCTTCCCATCAATAACGGCCCCAACCACCTGCACGGCGGCCCCAAGGGCTTTGCCAACCAGATCTGGGACAGCCGCATCGAGGGAGACGCCGTAGAGTTCATGTATTTTTCCGAGGACGGTGAGGAAGGCTATCCCGGCAACCTCAAGGTGGTAGCCCACTACACCTGGGGAGAAGACAACTCCCTCAAACTCATCATGACGGCCGAGACCGACAAACCCACCGTGGTAAACCTCACCAACCACGTTTACCTGAACCTGGACGGAGAAGCCTCCGGCAGCGTTCTTAACCACAAACTGGAGCTCAACGCATCCGAGTGGCTTCCCACCGACGACACCCTCATCCCGCTGGGCGCACCGGAAGACGTAGCAGGCACCCCCATGGACTTTGTGGAGGCCAAGGTCATTGGAGAAGATATCAAGGCCGATTTCCCCGCCCTCAACTATGGCAAGGGCTACGACAACTGCTTCCTCATTGACGGTGCCATTCCCGGCCAGTTAACTACCGCCGCAGAGCTTTGGGCCGCGGGGAGCGGCCGTCACGTGGAGATTCTCACCACCCAGCCTGCCGTACAGGTCTACACCGGAAACTGGCTCAAAGGATGCCCCATGGGTAAAACCCGCGAGTACGAGGACTACGACGGCGTAGCCATCGAGTGCCAGCACGCCCCCGATTCCCCCAATGAGGCCGAGTACCCCACCACGGTCCTCAGGCCCGGTGAAGTGTACGAAGAGGCTATTATCTGGGCTTTTGATGCCCGGTAGGGCTACATCAGAAGATTCGTCAGGAATACAATCACAATACCGACGGGCGTCACAAAGCGCATGAGGAAGTAGATTACTCCAAAGATGCGCGTGTTCACGGTTTCCCCGTTGGTAAACTCATTGCGCACCTCTTTTTTGGACATCTTCCAGCCCACAAACAGGGTGAAGATGAGGCCGCCCAGCGGCAGAAGCCAGTCGGAGCAAAGGTGATCCAGGAAATCGAAGAAGGTATATCCCAGCACCTTGACATGGGATAGCGGCCCAAAGGAAAGGCTGCACAGAATGCCCACCGCCCAGCAGCCAAAGGCCAGGATCCAGGTGGCGGTGCGCCGCTTCATCCCGCGTTCGTCGGTAAGGAACGCAACGCCCACTTCCAGCATGGAGATGGCCGATGTAAGCGCAGCGGCCAGGATCGCCACAAAAAACACGGAGGATACCAGCGTACTCACAAGCGGAACGCCCTGTCCCATTTTGTGGAAGATGTAGGGCAGGGTCTCGAATACCAGACCGGGGCCGCTACCCGGCTGCAGGCCGGCGGCAAATACGGCCGGAATCACGGCAAAAGCCGCAATGAGGGCAAACAGGAGGTCGCTCACAGCCGTTCCAAGGCCAGAGACCATGAGGTTCTCATCCTTTTTAATATAAGAGGCGTAGGTAAGGATGGTGCCTACGCCCAGCGACAGGGAGAAGAAGGCCTGTCCCAGTGCAGCGGCTCCGGCATCGGCCGTAACCTTGGAGAAATCCGGTTTCAGGAGATACTCCACGCCCCGGCCGGCACCCGGAAGGGTAAGCGAATACACCAGGATGGCCAGGATGAGGAGGAACAGCGCCGGCATGGCCACTTTGGAGAACTTCTCTATGCCTCCCTTGACACCGCCCAGCACCACGCCCGCTACCAGGCCCATGAAGGCCGTATGGGCAAAAAGGGGCTGCCAGGGGGAGGAGATGAATCGGCCAAATAAATGGGGGATGTCATCGGCGGGAACGTCGGTGAAGCTGAAGGAAAGCGACTTAAAAAGGTACTCTACGCTCCAGCCGCCCACTACGGAATAGTAGCTCAGAAGGAGGAGCGGAGACACCACGGTGAGAAGCCCTGCCCAGCGCCAGGCCGTTCCGGGGGCCAGTTTTTTCATGGCACCAAAGGTGTCGGAACGCGAAGCTCTGCCAATGAGGGACTCGGCATAGAAGATGGGAAGCGCAAGAAGGAGGCAGGCTGCCACGTAAAGGAGAATGAAGGCGGCACCGCCGTACTCTCCCAGGATATAGGGAAAACGCCAGATATTGCCAAGACCTACAGCGCTGCCGGCCATGGCAGCAATCACCGCAAAACGGCTTCCGAAATGTTCTCTTTGCTTCATAACACAGAGGAAAGGACCAGCACCAGAATGCCGATGGGCGCCACATAGCGCACCAGGAATCGTACCACCGGGAATACGCGGACATTGGCAGAGAAAACGCCCCCGCCCGTCAGTTCGCGGAACAGCACGCTGCGAGGCATCACCCAGCCGGCCAGGATAACGGAGATGAGGCTGCCTGTCACCATGAAAACGTTGGAGGCAGCACTGTCGGCAAAATCAAAAATATTGTTTCCCAGAAGTTTCACCTGTGAAAGCGGCCCGAAGGACAGGCTGCACAGCGTCCCCATTACGGAACATATCACAAACAACAGGGCGCACGCCCAGCCGCGTTTCATTCCCTTGTCCTCCGTGAGGTATGTCACGCCCACCTCCAGCAGCGAAATGGAAGAGGTGAGGGCGGCCAGGAAAATGGCGGCAAAAAAGAGGATGGCGGCCACTGCGCTGAGTACCGGGGCCGATTGTCCCAGATGGGAGAAAATGTAGGGCAGCGTGTCAAAGATGAGCGTCGGGCCCGTTCCCGGCTCGATACCGGCCGAAAAGACGGCGGGAATAATGGCGAAACCGGCCAGGACAGCGAAGAAAAGGTCACTCAAGGCCGTTCCTGCGCCGGCCACCAGCAGGTTTTCATTTTTTTTAACGTACGAGGAATAGGTGATGATAATGCCCGTCCCCAGAGACAGGGAGAAAAAGGACTGTCCCAGCGCGTCAATGAAGGTATGTGCCGTTACTTTGGAAAAGTCCGGCTTTACCAGGTACTCCACACCCTTCCCCGCTCCGGGAAGCGAGAGCGAATACGCGGCAATCAGGACAATAAGGACGAACAGCGTGGGGATACTCCACTTGCAGAAGCGCTCGATGCCGCCCTTGACACCGGAGACCACCACGCCCACGGTCACGGCCAGGAAGGCCAGGTGGAACACGACCGGCACCCAGGGATGTGCGATAAAGCGGCCGAAACTGCCAGCCACTTCCGAGGGCGCAGCACGGATGAAATCCAGCTTGATGGACTGCACAAGATAATCGAGGGACCATCCGCCCACTACCGAGTAGTAAGAAAGGATCCATAGCGGGGTTATGACCATCAGAAGGCCAAACAGCCGGCCTGCTTTGCCGGGCACCAGGAACTCCACCGCCGCACGGCAGTTGGCCTGGCTGCTTCGGCCTATGGCAGACTCTGCCAAAAAAATGGGGAGAGAAAGTACAAGCGTGAAGGCCACGTAGATAAGAATGAACGCCGCGCCGCCGTTCTCTCCCACCAGATAGGGGAAACGCCAAATGTTACCAAGGCCAATCGCACTGCCGGCAAAGGCCATGATAACGGCCATGCGGCCGCCGAATTTTTCGCGCGGTGCTTTCATATATGTGGCTGTTTAAGGGGTTACTTTTTGCGGTACACCACGAATTCGAAGGTGTATCCGGTCTCGGGGTCCGTGTGCGTCTCGGAGGTGCTTTCACGCTCCCACACGGCGGGATCGATGACCGGGAAGAAGACATCGGCCCCCTCTACTTCCGTATGGACATGCGTGATGTAGAGTTTGTCCATGTCGGGGAGGGCAGCCTTGTACACGGAGGCACCGCCCATCACAAAGCATTTGTCGGCGCCGGTAGCCTCGGCTTCCTTGTAGGCCTCTTCGAAGGAATAGACACAGGTTACTTCCGGGATGGGATCTCCACCCAGGTTGAGGACAATGTTCTTGCGGCCCTTCAGCGGGCGGAAAGGCAGGGAAAAATAGGTGGTACGCCCCATGATGACCGGGAAACCACGGGTGGTCTCCTTGAAGTACTTGAGGTCTTCGCTCAGGTGCCAGGGAAGGTCACCTTTTACGCCGATGCCATAGTTGTCGGCTACGGCCACAATGATGCATTTTTCCATAATCTAGACGGCTACAGGGGCTTTGATGGCAGGCCACGGGTCGTAGCCTTCCAGGGTGAAATCTTCGTATTTGAAGTCAAAGAGGGACTTTACTTCCGGATTCAGCTTCATGACGGGAAGCGGGCGGGGTTCGCGGGAAAGCTGCAGGGCAACCTGCTCAAAATGGTTGCGGTACAGGTGCGTGTCTCCGGTGGTGTGCACGAACTCACCGGGCTCCAGGCCGCAGACCTGCGCCATCATGAGGGTGAGAAGGGCATAGGATGCAATGTTGAAGGGAACTCCCAGGAAAACGTCTGCGCTGCGCTGATACAGCTGGCAGGAGAGTTTTCCGTCTGCTACATAAAACTGGAAAAGGCAGTGGCACGGAGGGAGGGCCATCTGCTCTATCTCGGCGGGGTTCCATGCACTCACCAGTATTCTCCGGGAGTCCGGATGGTGCTTGATAAGGTCGATTGCCTGTGAAATCTGGTCGATTACCCTTCCATCGGGCGCTGCCCAGGAGCGCCACTGATGGCCATAGACCGGACCCAGGTTGCCGTTTTCATCGGCCCACTCGTCCCAGATGGTGACGCCGTTGTCCTTCAGGTACTTGATGTTCGTATCTCCGGAGAGGAACCACAGGAGCTCGTGGATGATGGACTTAAGGTGCACCTTCTTGGTAGTGAGGAGGGGAAAACCATCGGCCAGGTTAAACCGCATCTGATAGCCGAACACGCTCTGCGTGCCGGTGCCGGTACGGTCTTCTTTCATGACGCCGTTTGCTCTGATATGTCTGAGGAGATCCAGGTACTGTTGCATAGAACACAAAGATACGTAAATATTTTAAAAATCCACCCCGAAAATGAGGGAAACGTCCCACGGCCGGCCCTGTCCGGTGTGCGTGTAGAGGCTGCCGCCCAGATAGGAAACCGACACGCCGATGGAAGCGTCGAACGGGAGGAAGAGAAGACGGGCCAGGGAGGCCGACAGGTCGGCTCCGGCACTCCAGAGGTTGTGTCCTCCGGGAACGCCCATGTAGTCGGCATGGGGCGTAAGGAGGAAGTTCTTGATATAGGCAACGGCCGGGATGGAAATATCTCCCAGGTAGATGGGGATGCCGTAGTCGGCCGTCACCCGCCACTGCGAGGCGAAGTTCTGGCCCACGAGGGCCGATGCCCGGCTGCCGTAGCCGCGCGGAACCACGCTGGCATAAAGGTCTCCGATGAGGGCGTCCCCCAGTTTCTTCTGCCCCGTGAGGGTCCATTTAAGGCCCTGCGCACGCGTAATGCCCGGGAGGTAGCCGTAGGCATATCCGTACAGGTTGGGGGCATAATAGCCGGTAAGGCCGGGTCGCAGGCCGATGCCGGCCTCAAGACCCACACCCCAGCGCGGGTAGGTCTGGGAATCGGCACGGGAGGCCATCACATAACCACGTACCGACGCTGCCAGATGCTGCATGAGAGGGCCGGCAAGGGATTCGATGGGGGCCGACAGGACGGACAGGGCCGGAAGGCCTTCGAAGCGCCGCGCTACCGCATAGGAAAGGGGACTGCGCGCGAACACATTGTTGCTGACGGAATATCTTACCTGCGGCGTGACACCATAGTGGATGCCTCCCCGGGTATATTTCAAGGGAATGTAGGCCCGGGCCGATGCACTGAGAAGCGGACGCTCCTGCTCAAGGGCCTGCAGCCGGTAAGTGGTGACATTGCCGTCCTGATGCGTACTGGGAAGGTACAGACGGGCGTTCTCGTCGCCCAGGTCCATCTGGGCCTCGATGACGGGATAAAGGCCCGTGTACACCATCTTCAGGTGCAGGGCGCTGCGCCAGTGCTGCGGCGTGTCGGGGTCAGGGTGAATGGCATAGCCCACCATGCCCGAGAACGTTCCCAGCGTGTTTTGGAAATAGCCGCTAAGGCCCAGGGAGGCGGTCTCGTAGGAGAAGTCCATACTCCCCTCCTTTACGGCGTCGTAGTTTACATAAAGCGGGAGCCAGGAGTGAAGGCGGAGCGGGTGTGCCAGTTTATGGTAGCGTTTGGGCTCCGTGACGGGGACATCGGCCTGCCGGTCAGGTTCTGCGCCCAGGGCTTTTTCCTGGGCTGTGAGCCGGTCTTCGATCGGGTAGCTGCAAACGTCGGAGTATTCTACTTCCCGCGGCTCAAGCGCGCTGATGGGGGTGCGGAAGATGCGGAAGCCTTCCTTCACAGGGACATTGTAACAGATATAATCCTCTTCCCAGGCATAGTCCACTCCGCCGTAGCGGGAGCTAGTCAGCTGCAGAAGGCGGCCTTCCTCCGGGTAGAAGCGGTACATCTCGTTGACGCCGGTGCGGTCGCTCTCCCACTCCAGGCAGCCTTCTCCGGCGCCGGGATTGCCTATCTTCTGGTGGGAGGGTTCCAGCACGGTTTTCCATTTTCCATCGGCCTCCAGCTTGTACAGGCCGTATCCGCCATCCGACACGCCAAAAGCGTAGAAACCGTCATCGGCCCAAATGGGGTCCGTGAGCTGGATGCCGCCGTGCATGGGCCAGCGGTGAAGGATTTCCCCGGTCTCGATATCCACTTCTACCAGGGCGGTTTCTCCGTTTACGCGGTGCTCTATAGCGGCCAGGTGAATACCGTCGGGGCTGCACTGGGGGTTATACAGGCGCGTGCCGTGCGTAACGTCGTGCATGCAGCCGGTGGCAATGTCGTAGTAGCGGAGGATGGAGGTCCCGGAGAGGCTCCAGCGGGGGTCCGGGATGGTCTCGGACCAGTACAGGCGGTGCTTAACGGGCTCGTAGACCAGGTAGGAGGTGTGGCTGGCGAAGGAGGCGAGGCGTTTGGCCTTCCGGGTTGTAGGATTGATGGCGACCAGTTCCATGGGCCGGAGGTAGCTCTCGCGAAGGGCGTACAGGACGCCGTCATTTCCCCACTGCGGGGAACTGAAGCAGAGTCCGTACGAGGCGTCCGGAGTGAGGGGCTCGGCGGGCATGAAAGGGCCACGGGCATCGGCACTGGCCTGCCAGGTTTCGTTGAAATGGTCCAGGATGTCGCGGAAGGCTTCCTTGAAGGGCTTTCCGGCATGCTGGGAGATGATTTTCCGGGTATTGTACGGAGCAAAGTACCAGGGCTTTTTCCAGGAAAGGTCCAGGGCTTCCCGGACAATCTGGGGATCGTTATAGAGGCTGCGGGCGCCGGCTATGGTCACATAACCCAGGGCGTAGTGGTCGGGGGTGAAGTGTTTGAAGGAGCCGTAGCGCCAGCGGTCCCAGTTGCGGTAGTCTCCGTGGTCCAGCGATACGCGGTAGAAGTTCAGGAATTCGTTGGTACGGGCGCGGGTTCCGGGGGCAAGGCCGGTCTCGGCCGCAACGGCATCTCCTTCTCCCAGGGCCTGCTCCAGGTAGAGCTGCCAGTACACGGGGGCCCACATCTGGCCCGTAAACCAGGGGATCACGCCCCGCTGCCCAAACTGAAGCTGGGCCTGGTGACGGGGCTCGTGGGAGGCCAGCATGGTGGTCCAGGAGGTGGGTTCGGAGCCGTAGAACTCGGGATGGGTGTAGAGGTCCATGCGGCTGGGAGCCCAGCCTACGGAGCCGTTGGAGTAGATGTGGTTTGTATGCAGCACGACGGGCATCTTGCGGCGCATTCCGTCACCGGGCGTCATGCCGCCCAGGCTCCGGCCCATGGGGACGCGGAACTGTTCCAGGGCGCGGCCGTAGCTGCGGGCCAGGGAATCGGCCCCTTCCGGGTAAATGAGTTCATAGTGAGGGGTTTCCACGCTGTACCAGCGCAGGCGTGCGGGGTCGTCTCCGGCCAAAAAAAACTGGGCCTTTGCCGGGAGGGCGCAGGCCAAAAGGAGCAAAGCGATGAGTGTCTTCTTGTGCATACGACGCAAATTTAGAAAAAAAGCGTAATTTTGTATGTAATGAAAGCAAGAAAGACCCTAATTATTACCGCTTTCGTGGCGGTTTTGTTCTCCTGCGGGCCCCGGAAGAAGGCCGCAGCACCGGTTAACCAGACGCGGGACTTCCCCATGGCAGAGATTCCCATGATGATTACGGAGCCCTCCGAGCGCATGGTTTGGCTGGGACAGCACTTCTGGGACCGGTTTACGGCTACGGACAGCCTGTATTTCTGTGACTCGCTCACGGTGAACGGGGTGCCCAGGGAGCAGCTGGAGAAACAGATGGGGCTTTTTGCCTCTATTCTGCAGGAGATTCCGCTTGCGGACGGTGTCCGGTCCATGGAATTGTTCTATGAGCATCTGGAGGCTTTTCAGATGGCAAAGCCGGCCGGAAATGTACTGCCGCAGACGGTGGCAATGGCCACCCGCTACTTCTATGATCCCAATTCCCCGGTTCGCAGCGAAGACCTTTATCTTCCGTTTGTGACACAGCTGGCGGCATCGGCCCTTATTGACCCCGACTACCGGATGGGCTACGAGTGGGACGCAGAGAAATGCGCCCTCAACCGCACAGGCACCAAGGCGGCCGATTTTGTCTTTGTGGATACGGAAGGGAGGCGCAGGACGCTGTACGGAGTGAAGGCCCATCGCATCCTTCTTATCTTTGGAAACCCAGATTGCACGGCCTGCAAGGAGATTCAGGAGACTTTTACGCAGTACCCCGAATTATCGGCCCAGATTGCCGACGGAACGCTCAAGGTGGTAGATATCTACATTGACGAGGACATCGAGCTCTGGAAGGCCCGTAAGGCCGCTTATCCGGCCTCCTGGATCAACGGCTACGACCCCACTTTCAGCATCCGCACAGACCTTATCTATAACGTTCGCGCCGTGCCCTCCCTCTACCTCCTGGATGAGAACAAGACGGTGCTGCTCAAAGATGCGGTTCCGGAGAAGGTTTTGCAGGCGCTGCTTTAGCTTTTTATCGCAGAACGTAGTTTTGATACAAAGATTAACAGCGTTAATACGAGCATAATCCAGAAAAACAACGTCTTTGCTTGAAATGCACCTTCAACTAAACGATAGGCAACAAGAAAGAGCGTTTGCCAAACCAGAATAAACTTTGGGAAGCCTTCTTTATGAGGGGTATATCTTTTTTTTAAAAGGCCGAGATAATACACGACACCGATAATCCATAGCACAAATGAAAATAATAAGCTTGGCCAATAAATCCAAACCTGGTTTTGTGCTATTATTGATACAATTAAGAAGAAACCGCCAGTTTCCTCCAAAAGAAGAAGCAGGCGATCCTCTAAACATATTTGAGCGTATTCAAAATCCTTTTTCATTCTTGGCAAAGATATGAAAAATACTTTCTAAAGCCAATATTAGACCCATCAATTCAAATACTACTATTGAGGCTATTGTCACATGAGATGACAAATACTCATGTTTTACCAACACTAGGAGCGGAAGTGTAAAAGACGAAATGGACTGAAACAGTAAAGAGCAATTAATATGCTGATTGTTTTTATTCCAAACAATACTTACGACCCCTATGATGAAGGTTGCGATTAGTAGTATGAAATATACACATGAAAAGGTTTCGGAGAAAGGTCGAGATAAAAACATCTTAATCAGCATAAGCAAAAACACAACTGATAAATATTCACTCAACGTGTTTTCCAATATGTTTTTTAGCCTCATAATAGTCTTACTATTTGGATGGTTTTGCAAGGCTGATAATCGTCATAATGACAAGAACGGCACATGCCACGATAACAAAGACTTGACCCACGGCGCTGTCACTACTCATTTTTAAGTTGAATAGCATGTAGATAGTTAAGAAGAAGAGGCCATAGTCCAGGAAAGAGAGTATTCTTATTGTCCTGGCGCCGAGCTGCTTATCTTTCATTAACGCTATTTGAACAATTCTGGCCAAAAAGAGAGCATCCAGTACGAGAGTACATACCAGTAAAACGGTGTATCCGTTATTTAAGTATAATAGGTAGAGAATCAGGGAAAGACTCACCAGTAGCTGCTCTACTGGATCATTAATGATTTTCGACAGTTTTTTTTGTGCGCTCATTGTGTTTCGCTGTTTTTAAATTATTTTTGTTTCGACAAAGATAGAGTGGTGTTCATCTGTATTCAAATGATTACCCAAAAATGTCCTTACATTTTCGTTTTTTCAAAAAGATGTAAGTGCTTAATTTTAAACAACATACAAACAACAGCGCATTTCTGCAAGATGTAAATTCTTACAGAACTTATAAAGCTTTAATTTTGAAATACTTATAACTTCGCTTTTCCCGATATTTTGCATTACAATGAATACTTCTACCGTCATCCTCTCCCTGTTTTTGCTTTCAAACCTATTTCTGCTTATCATTACGATTGTATATAGGAAGAGGGATACAAAAAAAGAAATACGCTTGATGCAAATGACTCTTCTCAATGATTCATTGGAAGAACGGCAAAAAGAACAATCAAGCCAAATAGCAGAACTACAGAAAGAGTGTCAAGTATTCTACCGGGAACAATTTAATGACATCAAGTATTGCCTGGAGCAGGCAATAAAACTGAAAGATGAGAAGAGGGCTAGCCAGAAGTATATTGAACGTCTAAAAGAGAACCTTGAATTCTTCTCTTCTCCAAATAAAAGTGAGGAAAGAGAGAAGTTCATAAATGAAAAGACGGGAGGCGTTTTAAGCGCGTTACGGGAGGACTTTCCCAAACTGAAAGATATAGACTACCAGCTTATCGAATACATGATTCTCGGTTTTGACGCCACGTTGACATGCATGATAACAGGATTATCTACTAACAACTACTATACAAGAAAATCCCGTCTCAAGGAAAAGATTCTTGAGACGGATTCTCCAAATGCAGCTCTCTATAAACAGTGGATATTCTAATCCCCTGATCTCTTTGTTTGATTATTTGATATTATTTCCTATTTTTGCAGAAAAGTAAGTTTTTCTTATTTTTCTTAAACTATTGGAATTATGGCAACAATTGCAGCTATGTCATCGAGGGGACAGATTGTTCTGCCCGTCTCCATCCGCAGGAAACTCAATCTTGGGGAGGGTTCGCAGTTTTTGGTCGTAACAGATAACGAGAATATCCTCCTTAAACCCGTTAAAGACCCATCTCTTGACGAATTCTACTCCCTTATTGAGAAAGCGCAAAAAACAGCAGCCGAGCTTGGGCTCACAGAGGATGATCTCAATGCGGAAATCAAGGCAATGAGAGCAGAGAATCGCAAATGAGAATCGTCATAGATACCAATGTCCTTGCTTCCGCTGTGTTTTTTGGAGGCAAGCCTTATCAGCTTCTTCAATACATCATGGAGAGCCGTGTGAATGTTGTGGCCAGCAAGGAGATTGTAGACGAGTATGAAGAGATTTTTGATCGGCTCAAGCAAAAGTATCCTGCTCTCGGAATAAAAATTCCTCTTTCGAATATTCTCGCCAAATTTGAAATCATCTGCGTGAGTTCCGATGTTCACGTCAGCCGTGACCCAGATGATGACAAGTTCCTATCCTGTGCAGTTGATGGAAAGTGCCTTTATATCGTTAGCGGGGACAACGATTTGCTCTCCATCAATAATTATGAAGGCATTGAGATAGTAACTGTCGCCGATTTTTTGAATCGGCTGGAAAGACCTGAATAAAGAATTCCCTAGCGGAAGAACTGCTCAATCCAGGCAGCGTCTACCTGGGCAAAGCCATCGGCAGGCTTCACGGAGGGATTTCGCATGAGGATGCCGCGGGCATCTTCGTAGACGTTGAACCCTACGTTGATTACCTGCATCTGTCCGTTCAGGGGAAAGGCCATGACCAGTTCGTTATCAGCCCCTTCCATCCGGAGGAATCTTAGCTTGGCATCGGCCGCATCGGGATTCTTATCGGCCAGCTCCCTTCTCATGACCCACTTGCACATTTCCAGGACGGTGTCGTCGAGGCCGGCATCGTGCAGGTTCACTTTCTCGATGAGGTCTCCCACTTCGCGAACGATCCTCAGGGTGTAGCCTTCGAGCTCCTTCACGGCATCGGCCACTGCCTTTGGCGGCTGCGCCTGTCCGGGCAGGAGCCAAACCATGAGTTTGGCATCGGGGTCGTGGTAGAGGGTCTGGTAGAGTGCCAGGTTGCGCTGGCCGCAGTAGGGACACTCCCATACGAATAGAGAGCCGTCCTTGACCCGGGCTTTGAGTTCCGGATCAAGGGCGACATTTATACTCTGACGGAGTTCTACCTCCGTCTGTTTGTTACAGTTTTTACAGCTTACGAGCGCCATCGCTAATTACTACATCATAAATCTTGGGGGCGTGGCCGAACTTCTCTTCGAAGCCCTTCTTGGCGGCGCTGATGAAGGGCTCATACAGTTCATCCTTCACCAGGTTGATGGTGCAGCCGCCAAAGCCGCCACCCATGACACGGGAGCCCGTCACATCCATCTTGCGGGCCAGTTTATTGAGGTAATCGAGTTCTTCGCAGGATACTTCGTAGAGGCGGCTCAAACCAAAGTGGGTCTGGTACATCATTTCGCCCACGGTCTCGTAGTCTCCTCTTTCCAGGGCATCGCACACATCCAGCACGCGCTGCACTTCTCCAATCACGTATTCTGCGCGCAGGAAGTCTTCCTCAGGGATTTCGGCGCGCACTTCGTCCAGCCACAGACGCTTGGCGTCGGAGAGGAATTCTACCTCGGGGTGGTTCTTGCGGATAGCTGCAGCAGCGTTTTCGCAGGACTCACGGCGCTTGTTATAGGCGCTGGAGGCAAGCTCGTGCTTGACACAGGAATCGATGAGCACCAGTTTGTAACCCTTTGGGTTGAAGGGGAAATACTTGTACTCCCCTGTCTTGCAGTTGAGGCGGATGAGGGCTCCCTCCTTACCAAAGATGGAGGCGAACTGGTCCATGATACCGCACTTGACACCGCAGTAGTTATGCTCGGTGCTCTGGCCAATCTTAGCCAGTTCGAACTTCTCTATGCCATTGCCGTTGATTTCGTTAATGGCATAGGCAAACACGCTCTCGAGAGCGGCGGAGGAGCTGAGGCCTGCGCCAAGCGGCACATCGCCGGCAAACACGGCGTTGAAGCCCTGCACCTTTCCACCCCGCTTGAGGGTTTCCCGGCACACGCCAAACACATATGAGGCCCACTGCTGGGCCGGTTTATCTTCTTCCCTGAGGCCAAACTCCACGCACTCGTTGAAATCGAGGGAGAATACTTTTACTTTGTCGGTTCCATTGGGCTCGATGGCCGCCATGATGCCAAAGTTAATGGCGCCGGGAAATACATAACCACCGTTGTAGTCTGTGTGCTCGCCAATGAGATTGATGCGGCCCGACGACATGTAAAGCGTACCCTCTTTTCCAAAGAGTTCCTTGAATTTTGCCTGGATTTTAGTTTTCATGTTACTGGTTTCGTTAGATTGTCTTACAAAGATAGTAAAAGTTTTGTTGTTTTCGGACGCCCTCCCCGGTGTACGTACAAAAAAACGGCCTCCCACTGCGGTTTCCATGTACGTACATCCCTTGGCGAAAACCGCCCAACCTCGAATCTTCATAACTCGTTAAACCACAATGTTTTAGCTTTTTCTCTTTGCGCCGACCAGCCTAAAGAGAAAAAATTAAACCACTAATACTCAAAGAGTTAGATGCATTTCGCGCAAAAGTGTATTCTACAAAAGGTGTATATTTGTGGTATGAAGACACTGTTATTTTGCCTGTTATTGGCTGCAAACCAGCCGGCAGACAGCATCAAGGTACTGTTCTGGAACGTAGAGAACTTCTTTGACTGGCGCAACGACTCAACCAGCGTGTCGGACGCCGAATTCTCCTCGCAAGGGGCCCGGAGATGGACCCGGAAACGCTTCGCGGCCAAGTGCAATGCCATTGCAAAGGCTATCCTGTGGGCTGGGGCGCCGGATGTCATCGGCCTGGCCGAGGTTGAAAATGCCCGCGTTCTGAAGCGCCTCCTCCAGGAGACCGCCCTGCGAAAACTGGACTACCGTATCGTGCACTTCGACTCGCCGGACACCCGCGGTATCGACGTAGCGCTGCTGTACAGGGCATCGCGGCTGGAACTGGTATCGGCCAAGCCCTGTCACCTGTACGCAGAAGACTCCACCGTCCTCGCCACGCGGGACATTCTTCTCGCGCAGCTACGGACGGGGGCCGGGAGCGAAATTGCCTTCCTGGTGAACCACCATCCCTCGAAGTACGGCGGAGCGGCGGCCTCGGAGCCCCGGCGGAGGACGGCGCTCATGCGGCTGAAGCAGTTGGCCGATTCCCTGCAGGCCGATGGTTCCCCGCGAATCCTCGCCATGGGTGACATGAACGACACGCCGGAGAAACCTCTCTTCCAGCTGCTCACGCCTGTGCTGGAGAACAGGGCCGCGGACCTCCATCGGCAAGGAGAAGGAACCATCAAATATGAGGGCCGATGGGAACTGATTGACATGTTCTTTGCCTCTCCATCGGCCCGGACGGGTCCCATGCGCATCCTCCAGATTCCCTTCCTGATGACCCGGGACGGCGCCCATACGGGCACCAAGCCCCTGCGCACGTATTCCGGTCCCCGCTACGTAGGCGGAGTGTCTGATCATTGTCCCATTCAAATCTCGATACGCATGTAAAGCGCTGAGAATCAAGAATATAAAAAATTCTCTTTAGGTTATCCTGCCTAAAGAGAAAAAACTAAAACATTGTAAATTAGCGATTTATCAGCGGTTCGCAATTACACGTTAAAGAGGAAGTGCATGATATCACCGTCCTGCACTACGTATTCCTTGCCTTCGATACCCATTTTACCGGCGGCGCGGACGGCAGCCTCGGTTTTGTATTGGACGAAGTCTTCGTATTTGATGACCTCGGCACGGATGAAACCACGCTCGAAGTCGGTGTGGATGACACCGGCGGCGCGGGGAGCCTTGTCCCCTGCCACGATGGTCCAGGCGCGGCACTCGTCGGCACCGGCGGTGAAGAAGGTGCGGAGGCCCAGGAGCTTGTAGGCGCTCTGAATGAGGCGCACTACGCCACTCTCCTTGAGGCCCATTTCCTCCAGGAACATCTGACGGTCTTCGTAGTCCTCGATTTCGGCAATTTCTGCCTCGGTTTTGGCAGCAATCACCAGAATCTGGGCGTTTTCTGCAGCGACGGCAGCGCGAACGGCATCTACATAAGCATTGCCGGTGGCGGCCGATGCCTCATCTACGTTGCAGACATACATTACAGGCTTGTTGGTGAGAAGGTACAGATCCTTGGCCATCTGCTCCTCCTCGGCGTTTTCGGGAACCACCGTACGGCAGGAGAGGCCTTTCAACAGGGCTTCCCGGTAACGGACAAGCAGGGAAAGCAGTTTCTTGGCTTCCTTGTCTCCTCCCGTAGTAGCCATCTTCTCCACTTTTTTGATGCGGTTTTCCACCGTTTCCAGGTCTTTGATCTGGAGCTCGGTATCCACCACTTCCTTGTCGCGGACAGGGTCTACAGAACCATCCACATGCACGATGTTGCCGTCGTCAAAGCAGCGCAGCACATGCAGGATGGCATCCGTTTCCCGGATGTTTGCCAGAAACTGGTTTCCCAGTCCCTCACCCCGGGAAGCGCCTTTCACCAGACCGGCGATGTCTACGATCTCCACCGTAGCCGGGATGGTACGCTTGGGGTTGCAAATCTCCGTAAGGACCTCCAGACGCTTGTCGGGCACATTGGTGGAACCCACGTTAGGGTCGATGGTACAGAAGGGGAAATTGGCGCTCTGGGCCTTTCCCGAACTGATGCAGTTAAACAGCGTAGACTTGCCTACATTGGGCAGTCCCACAATTCCACATTTCAAAGACATAACACTATTTAATAAAAGAGATGCCCGGTCAGGGGCCGGGCATGACTCTAAAATGCAACAATCTATCTATTAATAGAAGCGGGCGCGGTTGTCCTTCACGGTGTTCTGCATCATGAGGGGCAGCAGCATCTGGCCATGATAAGATTCCATGCGGGCCTGAGCAGCCTTGGCGTCGTCCTCCGTATAGAAGGCGCCGGTCTCGCGGCCATTCACCTGGAACACATAGGTGCCCATGATACCGGCCACAGGACCGGAAACAACACCCTCCTTGGCAGCAGCCACGGCACCCACGAAGGCGGGCTCGGTGGTAGGAGCCGAGTTGGTGGAGAAGGTAACGTCGGTCACGTTGGACACGGTAGCGCCCAGTTTCTCGGCAATGGCATCCAGGCTGGAAAGACCCTCGATCTGAGCAGCGACCTGCTCCTTGCGGGCCTGGGAATACTTCTCCTGATACAGCTGGGTGCGGATGTTCTCTGCCACTTCCTTCACGCTGGCGTAACCCTCCTTGTGGGCCTCTTTCACGGCCACCACGAAGAAGTAGTTGTTGTCAACGGTAATGATACCGGAAACCTTTCCGGGCTTATTGTCGAAAGCCCAGCGGGTCACTTCCTTGGCGTGGCCGATGGTGCCGTACGTATCGGTACCCTCGTTCACGGTAAGGGAGCGGGAATAGGTGCCGGTGGAGTCACAGGCAGCCTTGTAGTTATTGTACTTGCCGGCAGCGCGGACAGCCAGGACATTAGCCTTGTTGTACACGGCAGCGTAAGTTTCCTTGCTGGGAAGGGTAGCCTTCTCGAAGACAGCCACCTTCTTCTTGGCAACGGGCTTGGTAGCCTTGGTCACCTCAACGATGTGGGTACCGAACTGGGTGGTGATGATGAAAGGCTCACCCACCTTGGCGGTAAGAACAGGCTCGAAGCCGGGGATCATCATATTCTGGGTCATCCAGCCGATGTTGCCCTGCTCACCGTCGGCGGCATTGCCCTTGTCGGCGGAGTAGAGGGTAGCGAGAGCGGCGAAGTTGCCCTTCTTGAGCACACCCATGAGGCTGTCGGCCAGGTGACGGGCGTCAGCGCCCTGGAACATCATGTGGCGGACATACACGGAATCCGGCACATTGGCGTTTTCCATGATACGGGCGGCATAGAAGGTTTCGCCGGAAGTATAAACCGGAGAAACACCCGTCTTGTTGGCGGCCACGAAGGCATCCACGTCACGGTTCACGCTGCGAAGGTCCCCTTCCTTCACCCAAGCGTCGCTCCACTGACGGTCGCTGTTGCGCTGCAGGAAAGCACGCACGTTCTCAGAGGAAGCAAACTCCTCATAGAGGGAAGCGAACTCATCATTCTGGGCGGCGATATCCTCTGCGGAAGGAGTAACCTCATACACCACATATTCGATTTCGCGGGTAGCGTTCTGCTTGAAATTCTCCTTATGGGCGTCGTAGAAACTCTTGATCTCCTTGTTGGATACCACGATGGTGGAGTCCATGGGATAGTAGGTGTTGGGAGCCATCACGAAGCTCACGTCAGCGGTGGTGTTGTTCTCTGCCACGGCGTTTTTCATCTCCAGGGAGTTCACATAGGAGCTGCCGGAGAAGAGGGCGTTGTACTTCTCGTTGAAACGGGCCGAACGCACGGCGTTGAGCAGGTAGTTGCGAAGAAGCACCAGGCGGCCGGTTTCGTCGGCTGCGGCGTTCTCCAGGAACTCGCGGGCGGCCGATACGGAATAATTGCCGTTTTCGTCAGTGAAGATACCCATGGAAAGAAGCACCGGAGAAATGCTTTCGCCGATGACGAGGTTGATCTGCTCCTCCTGGCCCACACGTACGCCAGCCTTTTCGATGGTAGGGATGACAAGATATTCATCCACCAGGTTCTGCCAGGTGGTTTCGCGGGTCTGACGCTGGATATCCTCGCTGGAAGCGGAGGAACCGGTAAGCATTTCACGAACCTCGGAGAATTCTTTCACCTTCTGGTCGAAGTCCGTGTAGCTGATGCGTTTTCCATTGATTTTGCCGACATCGTACTTGGTAGAAGCAGACTGGATGGTCTGGATGATGTCGGACGGGTTCACAAGGAAGAGTAACAGACCGAAGGCAATGATGAGGGAAGCACCAATGCCGAATTTAGTTCTGATGGTCTCGAGAGCTGCCATTTTATTATTGTTTTTTATAATTTTCGCTTAAGGGATGCAAAAATACGAATTTTCTTCCAAACAATCACTATTTTTTTAATAGAGGGCCGATAAAATTGACCGTGTCTATCACCACTTTGGTGGTATCGTTATCTATCAGGAACTCATTGTCGAAGGGATGATGCAGGATGGCATTGCGGGCCTTTTCGTCGGAGCGCATGCCGACGCCCTGCATATATCCCGACGGAGACGACAGCCTGATATAGCAGTCGGTCCATATTTCGTGGGCCTTGTTGTCCCAGTAAAGGGTATCGGTTTCCATGGTCTCCTGCTTGATGATGTTGCGGATAACCACATCGCCAAAGACCGACCACTTTTCGTTCTCTTCACGGCCGGGATACTTGTCGTGCCGGGCTTTGCGGGCCACGATGGTTGTCTCCAGGCTTCCGTCCTCTGCATAGGCATACACACGGATTCCGTTCGGAAAGAGGTCATAAGAGAGCGTATCGTGCTCATAAACCTCCATCCTGGGAGACTCTACCCGCATTTTCAGAAGACCGTTCTCCGACTGCACAAAGAACATGTCATCCACCGTCTGAAGCGGGATTTTTTCGAGATCCAGCTTCTCGGCTTCGGACAGATTGGATTTGCAGGAATAAACGACGAAAGCAAGCGCCAGAGCGCTTGCCGTCGTCGAAAGTATTTTGCAAAGCTTCACTGCTACTGTACGCGAACCGTGGTGGTAGCGGTCATGCCGCTGCAGGAAACCGTGTAGCTCTGGCCCTTGGTGAGGTCATACATGAAGGCCTCGGATGCCTCGGGATAATAACGGGCTACGCTGGAGATGGAGGAAGCAGCCTCGTCGGAGAGGGATGCATCCGTACTACGGGCCTTCTGATAGTAGTCTGCAGCCACCCAGTAACGGGCCCACTTGTCCACGGTGTCACCGCAGGTAGCGGAAGCCCAGATGTTACCCATGATAAGGTACGCCTTGCCGGCAAAACCGTTATCCAGTTCCACAGCCTTCTTAGCAGCCTCGACAGCCTTGCTGCGCAGACCGTTCTTATAGCAGAAAGCGGCCATTTCATAGTTGTACTGGGCATCCAGGGCAGCATCGGACTCCTCGGAGTCAATAGCCTGCTGCAGGTACTCGGCAGCATCGGCCACATTGCCACGGGAAGAGTTGAGTTTGTAAAGACCATAAGCGCTGCGGAAGGAAGGATCCAGCTTATGCATGGAAGTAACGGCATTCAGATACAGGTCGTTGTCGGAGCAGTCGTCGGCCGAGTTCATCAGGCGAACGATGTTGGACACAACGGCGAGGTCGTTCGGGTCAGCCTCGTAGCGGGGGCCGAAGATGGCGATGAGGTTTTCGCAGGAAGCCACCTTGCTGTCGGCAAAGAGGGACTCGACGGTAGCCTTGGTCCTGCCCTTTTCCTCTTCCTCGGAAGCGTTCTTGGCCTCAGACTTTTCGATGTCATCGGCAATCTGTTCGTACACGGCGATGACTTCGTCGGCACTGATCTGATTCTCCCTGTACAGGGCCACGGCGGCGGAGAAAGCGTTCACCAGCACCTTGGAGGACGTCTCGGGGCCCAGTTCGTTTACGATGGGCATGAGCATGTCGTAGAGGTACTTCTGGTTGTTGTCATTGAGGGCGATGTAGTTGAAGATGTAGGTGCCCTTGTTGTTGAGCACTTCCACCTTGTTCTCAACGATCACGCCACCCTTCTTGGCCGTAGGATAGTACTGGAGGCGTTCGTCCAGAAGCGTCAGGAGGGTATCATACTGGGCCTTGGCCAGGTCGAAGTTCTTGGCCTGGATATTCTTCTTTATCTCATCATTCATGAGTTTTGCGCCGTGAATGTAGATGTTCTGCTTGTAATGCTTGGCGCACAGGGCATAGGCCTTTCTCCAGTTGGGAAGGGCTGCCTGATAATTCTTCTGCTTGTAGTACTCCTGATAATAGGAGGCATACACACCGCAGTCGCCATCCTGTGCGGAAGCCTTCTGGAAGGAACCGGCAAAGACGGCTGCAACGGCTACTAAGAGTACACTTAACTTTTTCATATTAATATTGTTTTATGTTTTTTATTTCTCAACAACCATACCACTACTCGTACGGGCGCTTCTGGAACCAGATGTCAAACACGTTGAAGCCCACGCTGAATCCAAAGTAATTTTCCTTTACCTGGGACGTTGCAAGGCCCCTGCGTCCGAAGTCTACGCCCAGGCTGAGTCCGTTGTACCAGCGGAAGACGGGAAGCGTCATGCCCAGGGTAACGCCCACGGAATTGACGTGGACGCCGTCCACCAGATAGTACGACTGGTCAAAGTAGGCGCCGGCCCGGTAGGTGCATCGGCGAAAATAATAGCGGATATCCGAACGGTTGGGGGTATATTCCATACCCAGACGGAAGCTCTGGCCCACACCGGGAGCGAAAGTTACGTCTCCCTGGTTTGAGAAGCCGGACACCTGGTCCAGACGGGTATTGGCCCATCCCTCGCGGGTGTAGTCGATTTCTGCCATGAACTTGTCACCGAACTTATAGGCAATGCCCAGGCCCAGCTCATCTCCCATGCGGAGACCATTTTCGTCCAGGGTGGCCGATGAGCGGGTGCGGTCATAGCTCCCCAGTTCCCGATAATGGATGCTGTATCCCTTCATGGGAGAAGAGAACTGATAGGTTGCACCAAAGGTAAGGGAAGCGGACTTTGAAAGCGGCTGTACATACTGCAGACCCAGCTTGGCAGTGAAACTTCTCACTTGCAGCGAGTCTCCCGAATTGGCGGAGCGGTACGATGCGTCGGAATAGGTAAGGGCCGCCTTCTTGTTCACATTGCCGAAATGGTAGTTGAACTGGGCGCCCAGGGACAGACGGTCCCACAGGGTGATGCCCGCTGCGGCGAAGAATTCGTAAATACCGCCGTTGCCGGCCGATACGAAGGTCTGGGTACCCGTGTCCACGTTAACCTCCGAAGCGGAAATCCGGTATCCTACATCACTCATGGGACGAATACCGGTCATGAAAGCCGTATTTTGCCACATGGGGAAGGAAATGACGAAATCATCGATATTGAAAATGGTGTTGGCGGCCCGCTTGCTGCCTTCCTGAAAAACGGAAATGCGGCCGTTCAGGCCCAGATCCGACATGAAAGAAAGGGAGTCTCTCGCAGTGACAGATGCCGGATTCATGATATTCACGAACCGGTTGTTGCGGGCGGCTATGCCTACGCCACCCATGCCCCGGTTCCATGCCGTTCCGCTCTGGTGCAGCTGCCCCACGCCAAAGACGGAGTAGGGAGAGAATCCGCCGTAAGTACCGTCGGTCTGTGCAGACGCACTTCCCACGGCAGCAAACAGCAGCAGTGCAGCCATCCAACTAATTTTCTTTCTTCCGAACATATTCGTCAGCCATTAAAGCCAAACCCATCAATACTAAATTGCAAATTGCAAAGATGGAACTTTTCATCCGTTTTGCAAAATAATTTGCATCCCCGCCCGTGAATACAACAATATTCTCCGGGTAAAGATTCAGGTAGCCCTCCATTTCAAATATAATGCCTGAAACCACTCCGCTCTCGATGGAACTTACCTCCGAAAGGCCCAGGGAAGCCGGATTTTCCGGAATTTCCACGAGGGGCAGGGAGCGGGAATAACGGCTGAGCGCCTTGAAACGGGTACGGAAACCAAGCGTAACGTTCCCACCCATGTACAAGCCTTCCTTATCCGTGAAATCCACGGAAAGGGTTGTACCGAAGTCTACAATAGTGCAGCCCCGGCCGCGGAAGAGGTACCTGGCAGCCAGGATGGCCGCCGCCCTGTCATAGGAAAGGTAGGCGGGAAGCCCGTGGCCGATAAGCGGCTCCCGGTGAGCGCTGTCCAGCACCAGAAGATGGGTGCACTCCTTCTCCAGCGCCTCTGTATCCTGGGCGGAGAGAGGAGATACCGAGGAAACTACCATCACTTCCGGTTTTTCCCGGTGCGTAAGGGAAAGAATGAATTCAATTACCTTCTCCCCCTGATAGCGAAAGGTTTTGCCCAGCGTCATTTTCTCTGACCAGGCAGCCTTGAGAGCGGTGTTTCCTATTTCTACCAGCAAGTTGGACATAGCCCACAAAAATAACAATTATTGCAGTCTTTTCAAAATTGAAAGGGCCTTGTCCAGTGAATTCACTCCCCTGGAAACGGTTCTGAGGCGCCCTCCGTCCTGATTGAACTTGAAAAGCGAAGGGTTTTCATTGACCTTCGAAAGCACCTTTTCAAATACTTTGGACTTGTAGTAAGGCGAAAGCGGATTGTTCACGAAGAACATAATCTGCATCCCGTTCTTTACAATAATCTTCTCAAATCCGAGAAGCGTTCCCAGGTTCCTGATTTTCACCACCGTGAGAAGATTCTTCACCTCATCCGGAAGCGGGCCGAACCGGTCCTGCACCTGCGCACCAATCCGGTCAATCTCCTTGTCGTCGGTCTGGGCATCCAGCATCTTGTAAATGCGGATTTTCTCCGCCGTTATGTCAATGTAATCGTCGGGAATATGGGCCGCCCTGTCGGTTTCGATGGTGCAGTCGTCCACAAACTTTTCCGTGCCCGGACGCAGTTGGATTCCTGTTTCCATGCCCAGTTCCTCCATGGCCTCCGAAAGGATTTTCTGGTATGTCTCATATCCCATGTCGGAGATGAAACCGCTTTGTTCGGCACCCAGGAGATTACCTGCACCGCGAATATCCAGATCCTGCATGGCAATGTTGAAGCCGCTGCCCAGGTCACTGAATTCCTCAATGGCCTTCAGACGCCTTCTGGCATCGTCGGACAGGGAAATGAGCGGAGGAACGATAAGGTAGCAGAAAGCCTTTCTGTTGCTTCGGCCCACCCGTCCGCGCAGCTGGTGCAGATCGCTGAGGCCGATATTCTGCGCCTGGTTCACGATGATGGTGTTGGCATTGGGAATATCCAGGCCGTTCTCGATGATGGTGGTACAAAGCAGCATGTCGTAGTCTCCCCGCATGAAGGAGAGCATACGGTCTTCCAGCTCCCCCGATTCCATCTGGCCATGGGCTACACAGATTTTCATGTCCGGAACCAGCCTGTGCAGGATATCCGCGATAGCCGGCAGCTCTTCCACTTTGTTGTGCATGAAAAAGAGCTGTCCGCCGCGATTGAGCTCATAGTTGATGATGCTCTTGATTTCCTCCTCATTGAAAAGGATTATTTCCGTCTGGATGGGAATACGGTTGGGCGGAGGAGTCTGGATAATGGAAAGGTCCCTTGCACCGAGCAGCGAGAACTGCAGGGTACGGGGAATGGGGGTTGCCGTAAGGGTCAGGGTATCGACCGAGTGCTTGAGCTGGCGCAGCTTTTCCTTTGCGGCCACCCCGAACTTCTGCTCCTCGTCTATGATAAGGAGTCCCAGGTCCTTGAACTCAAATCCGCTTCCCAGAATTTTATGCGTGCCGATGAGAATGTCGATAGACCCTTCCTTCAGGCGCTTTTTGATATCGGCAATCTGTTTGGCGCTGCGAAGCCGGCTTACATATTCCACATTGCAGGGGAGATTCTGAAGGCGGGCCTTGAAGGTCTCATAGTGCTGCAGGGAAAGGATGGTGGTGGGAACCAGCACCGCCACCTGCTTGGAATCGCAGGCCGCCTTGAAGGCCGCGCGGATGGCTATTTCCGTCTTGCCAAAGCCTACATCTCCGCAGACGAGGCGGTCCATGGGGCAGTTATCCTCCATATCCTCCTTCACGGCCTTCGTCGCTCTCTCCTGATCCGGCGTATCCTCATACATGAACGAAGATTCCAGCTCTTCCTGCAGATACGTGTCGGGCGAATAGGCAAAACCCGGCGCCGACCTTCTTTTCGCATACAGCTGGATGAGTTCCTTGGCTATATCCTTTACGCGGGATTTGGCGGCCGACTTAAGGTTGCTCCAGGTTTTGGAACCCAGCTTGTTGATGCGGGGCGCCTCCCCTTCCTTGGAACGGAACCGGGAAATCTTATGCAGGGAGTGGACGGAAACAAATACCACATCTCCCCCATAATACATCAGTTTTACCACCTCGTGCACCCGGCCAAAGTCGTCTTTCATCTTCACAAGGCCGCCGAATATGCCCACGCCATGGTCTATATGCACCACAAAATCTCCCAGGTTGAAAGCGCTTAGGTCGTTAATGGTAAGTTGCTCGCTCTTTTCCACCGTCCGCCGCATGCGCACGCGGTGAAAACGGTCAAATATCTCGTGGTCTGTGTACCAGCAAACCTTGTCCTCGTTATCGACAAAACCGGCATGGATGTTTTTTCCCTTCACAAACTCGGGAAGGACGGCATTTTCTTCCTGCAGCATGATGGAACGAAGCCGCTCCAGCTGACTTTCCTTTTCCCCGAAGATATATACCTTGAAGCTGTTTTCCACCTTGGTACGTATATCCGACAGCAGCAGTTCGAAACTTTTGTTGAAAACCGGCTGCGGGGAAATGTTGAACTTGACGGAAGGAACGTCCTGCTTCTGAAGAGGTATATCGAGGAAAACATGCCTGAAGGAGAGGGCCGACGGAAAGAACTCCCTGTCCTTGTACATATCCGACGAATCCAGCCAGACGGTGGTATCGGAAGGAAGAAGGCCGATGAGGTTCTCTCCTTCCTCATCATCACCATCGGCCTCCCGTGCCGCAATGTCCGGATAGATATCGGCCGACGGGACCTGCTCCACCGAAAGCTGCGTGTTGCAGTCGAAGGTATTGATCTTGTCTATCTCGTTTCCGAAGAAATTGATGCGGTAAGGCTTTTCCAGCGAATAGGAGAAGATGTCTATGACGGCCCCGCGCATGGCAAACTGCCCGGGGGCGCTCACAAAATCCACCTTTTCAAACCCTTCCTCGATGAGCCGGGTGCGAAGGGCGTCGTGGGAAATCTCATCTCCCACCTTGAGCGTCAGGAGGGCGCCGGTGAGTTTTTGGGCCGATGGAAGTTTCTCTTCCAGGGCCTCCGGATAAGTTACTATATAAAGGAGGGAGCCGTCGCTGCCGAGGAGTTTTCCAACCGCCGCCGTACGCTGCACGCCGAGGGAGGATTTGTAGTTGCTGCGCTCTATGCTCTTTCCGGACTCGGGAAGAAAAAACACACAGTCCCCTTCCACCATATTGTAAAGGTCTGCGCTGCAGTACTCGGCCGACTCGCGGGTAGGAAGAATCACAAGATGGGTTCCCGTCTTCGCAACCTGGGAAAGAACCGCCCAGCGGGCAGACAAAAAAAGCCCGCTGCAAAATACTTCATTCCCATTTTGAAGCTTTTTTTGCAGGAGCGCTGAGGAATTTTCACTTATTAACATTTCCCTCTTTTTATCTGTTGAAAACCTGTTTATAACCCTGTGGATAACCATTCCCCCTCTCCGGTGCCCTGCCTATGAACACTCCGTTCACACGGAATCAAAAGGTTTTCAACACTTATTTAATTTTATAAAATTTTGATTCTTAGATACTTATTTAAGTTTTCAACTTTTTAACAAGTATATAAAAATCATCAGTTTCTAAAAAATAAAAACTATATTTGTATCTGAATTTGAACCCAAGCCCGCATGTCTGACTTCGATCCACACGACACAGTAGAGCGCAAAGATAGTGAATTTGAGGGAATAATCCGTCCGCAGGGACTGGAGGACTTCACCGGTCAACAGGAAATCGTTTCCAATCTTGGCATCTATATAAAAGCCGCAAAGATGCGCTCCGAGGCACTGGACCATGTCTTGTTCCACGGCCCTCCCGGACTGGGAAAAACCACCCTGGCCCATATCATTGCAAATGAAATGGGAGTGAACATGAAAGTGACGTCGGGCCCGGTGCTGGACAAGCCCGGAGACCTTGCCGGCCTGCTCACTTCGCTGGAGACGGGAGACGTGCTTTTCATTGACGAGATCCATCGGCTGTCGCCGGAAGTGGAGGAGTATCTCTACTCCGCCATGGAGGACTATGTCATCGATATCATGATAGACAAGGGCCCCGGTGCCCGGTCGGTGCGCATATCCCTCAATCCTTTCACGCTGGTGGGAGCCACTACCCGCAGCGGCCTTCTGACGGCGCCGCTCCGGGACCGGTTCGGCATCAACTGCGCGCTGGAGTATTATGATACGGAAGACCTTAAGAAGATTGTGCTCCGGTCGGCCCGTATCCTTGCGCTTGAGATAGACGACGACGCTGCCTTCGAGATTGCGCTCCGCAGCCGCGGAACGGCCCGTATCGCCAATGCGCTCCTCAAGCGCGTGAGAGACTTCGCGCAGGTGCTCGGAGACGGCCGTATCAATCTGGAGATTACCCGCTTTGCCTTGAACAAACTCAAGATAGACAAGCGGGGCCTGGATGCCATAGACAACAAAATTCTCCGTACGCTCATCCTTACCTTCAAGGGTGGTCCGGTGGGAATCGGGACGCTGGCAACCTCCGTGAGCGAGGATGCCGGTACGCTGGAGGAGGTGTACGAGCCTTTCCTGATCAAGGAAGGATTCATCATACGTACACAGCGGGGACGCGTTGCGACGGAACTCGCCTACCAGCATCTTGGCATGGAAGCCTACCTCAACCAACGTAAATACACTTCCGATGAAAGCGGTTCACTTTTTTAGCATTCTTCTTTTCCTGCTTGCCGGCGTTCCTTCCTTTGCATGTACTTCATGCATAATAAGCGGAAACTATACTAGGGACGGGAAGGCGGTGATGTTCAAGCACCGGGATTCCAGCTGTCAGGACGTTGCCGTCGAATACTTCCAGGGAGAAAAGTATCGGATGATGTGCCTTGTCAATGCCGACTGGAGAACGAATCCACTGGCAAAGGTGACGCCGGGAACCCGCGAAGCCTGGGCCGGAGAGAATGAGACGGGCTTTGCCATCATGAATACGGCCACCTATGATTTGAAAGATGACGACATCCCGTCCGAAATGATGGACAGGGAGGGCGTGTTCATGTACCGGGCGCTGGAAATATGTTCCAGCCTGGAAGACTTTGAGCATTATCTGGATACCCTTTCGAGGCCGATGGGAGTGGAAGCCAACTTCGGCGTCATCGACGAGTTCGGAGGGGCAGCCTATTATGAGGTGAACAATCACAGCTGGGTTAAGTTTGACGTAAACCGCGAACCGCTTGGGTACAGGGTGGTGACCAACTTTACCACCACGGGCCGCGTGGAGGACCGCAAAGGCGTGGATCGCTATGTGAAGGCACACCGGATTCTTGCCTCTACCGATGTTCCCATGAGCGAATGGGACCATGACTTCCTTATCCGGAACATTTCCTGTTCCGGTGCGCCCATCATGCGGGACATCACTTCGTGTGCAATCGTATTTGAGGGAAAAACCATGTGGGCCAGTCTGGGAAAACCCGATAAGGTGCCTTGTAAAGCCTATACATTATAAAAAGTCCTAAATAAATCCCGAAAAATACTTATATTTGCAAATCTAAAGGAAAATCACAACAATAATTTAATTATATGTCAGATCCTAAATTGATTTCCAAGATTCCGGAAGGACCGCTCAAGGACAAATGGTCCAAGCGCAAAGCCGAAATCCGTATTGTTTCTCCGAACAACAAGCGGAAACTGGAAGTGATTGTGGTGGGTACTGGTCTTGGTGGTGCATCCGCAGCTGCCTCTCTGGGCGAGATGGGATACAACGTCAAGATTTTCTGCATCAGTGACTCCCCCCGCCGTGCACACTCCATCGCTGCACAGGGTGGTATCAATGCTGCCAAGAACTACCAGAACGACAACGACTCCGTTTACCGTCTGTTCTATGACACCATCAAAGGTGGTGACTACCGTTCCCGCGAGGCCAACGTCTATCGTCTGGCCGAGGTAAGTGCCGCCATCATTGACCAGTGCGTGGCTCAGGGTGTTCCTTTCGCCCGTGAGTACGGCGGATACCTGGCCAACCGTTCCTTCGGCGGCGTGCAGGTGAGCCGTACGTTCTATGCCCGCGGACAAACCGGCCAGCAGCTGCTGCTGGGTGCCTACGCTTCCCTGAACAAGGAAATTGCTGCAGGTTCTGTGAAGAGCTATCCCCGTCATGAGATGCTGGACCTCGTCATCATCAATGGTGAGGCCAAGGGTATCATTGCCCGTAACCTCGTTACCGGTGAGATCGAGCGCTTCGGTGCGCATGCCGTGGTACTGGCTACCGGTGGTTATGGCAATACCTATTTCCTTTCCACCAACGCCATGAATTCCAACGGCAGCGCCGCCATGCAGGCCTACCGCAAGGGTGCTTTCTTCGCCAACCCCTGCTTTGCCCAGATTCACCCCACCTGTATCCCGGTGCACGGTGACCAGCAGTGCAAGCTCACCCTCATGTCCGAGTCGCTCCGTAACGACGGCCGTATCTGGGTGCCCAAGAAGAAGGAAGATGTCATGAAACTGCGCAAGCACGAGATCAAGGCTTCCCAGATTCCCGAGGAAGACCGCGACTACTATCTCGAGCGCCGTTATCCTGCCTTCGGTAACCTCGTTCCCCGTGACGTGGCTTCCCGCGCCGCCAAGGAGCGTTGCGACGCCGGCTTCGGTGTAAACGAGACCGGCCTGGCCGTGTTCCTGGATTTCGCCGACGCTATCCAGCGCCTGGGTCACCAGAGAGTGCAAGAGCGTTACGGAAACCTCTTCGACATGTACGAAAAGATCACCTCCACTTCCCCTTGGGAAGAGCCCATGATGATCTATCCCGCCATCCACTATACCATGGGCGGTCTCTGGGTAGACTATGACCTCCAGACCACCATCCCCGGCCTCTACGCCATCGGCGAGGCCAACTTCTCCGACCACGGCGGCAACCGTCTGGGTGCATCAGCCCTCATGCAGGGCCTGGCCGACGGTTACTTCGTGCTGCCTTACACCATCGGCGATTACCTTTCCCATAAGTTTGCCGAGCCCAAGACGGACATCAATGCCCCCGAATTTGCCGAGGCAGAGAAGGCCGTGAAGGAGCGCATTGCCAAGCTCTTCGCCGTGAAGGGTACCGAACCCGTCGACGCTATCCACAAGAAACTCGGCCACATCATGTGGGAATATGTGGGTATGGCCCGTAATGAGGAAGGTCTGAAGAAGGCAATCGAGGAAATTGGCAAGCTGCGCGAGGAATTCTGGAAGACCGTGCGTGTTCCCGGTACCAACGAGGAATTCAACCAGGAACTGGAGAAAGCCCTGCGTCTTGTGGACTTCTTCGATATTGGTGAACTCATGGCCCGCGACGCTCTCAACCGTCGTGAATCCTGCGGCGGTCACTTCCGTGAGGAAATGCAGACCGAGGAAGGCGAGACCAAGCGTGACGACGAGAACTTCATGTATGTAGCCGCCTGGGAATACAAGGGCGAGGGCGTTGCTCCCGAGCTGCATAAGGAGGAACTCAAGTACGAGAACATCAAGATTGCAACCCGTAACTATAAAGACTAATCCCGAGTATGGAATATAATGTAAAAGTATGGCGTCAGAAGAACGCCAAAGCAAAAGGCCATTTCGAGACCTACCACGTTACGGATGTGGAGGAGGATGCCTCCTTCCTCGAAATGCTTGATATCCTGAATGACCAGCTCATCCGCAAAGGCATTGAGCCCATCGCTTTCGACCACGACTGCCGCGAGGGTATCTGCGGTGCCTGTTCCCTGTATGTGGACGGCCGCGCCCATGGCCCGGACGACCAGGTAACCACCTGCCAGCTGTTCATGCGTCACTTCAAACCCGGCGCTACCATTACCGTGGAGCCCTGGCGTTCCGGCGCTTTCCCGGTCATCAAGGACCTGGTGGTAGACCGTACTGCCTTTGATAAGATCATGCAGGCCGGTGGTTTCATCACGGTACGTACCGGCAGTGCACAGGACGGTAACACCCAGCTTATCCCGCATGACGATGCAGAGCTCTCCATGGACGCTGCAGCGTGCGTAGGTTGCGGCGCTTGCGTTGCAACCTGTAAGAACGGTTCTGCCATGCTGTTTGTGGCCGCCCGTGTCAGCTCCCTGGCTCTGCTTCCTCAGGGCCGTCCGGAGGCTGCCCGCCGCGCCCGTGCCATGGTGGCCAAGATGGACGAACTGGGCTTCGGTAACTGCACCAACACCCGCGCCTGCGAGATGGAGTGCCCCAAGCACGTTACTATTGATCACATTGCCCGCCTGAACCGTGAATATTTGAAAGCACGGTTTAGCGAGTAATCATAATATTCATATTTATTACCCGGTTTAGCTGGTTTTATTCAGTTAAACCGGGTAATTTTTTTATTTAAAAATTTTTTTATTATGATTTATAAGTTTAAAATATTGTTAAGTAATTATTTCTAACTAAATTTACGTCTGAAAATGAATAAAAATATAGGTTTTGGAATAATTTACTTACTAAATAGTATAAAAAATGTATTTTTTGTACTTGCAAAAGTGAAATATGTTTTCCATTTTTGCAGCCGAGTTTACTTTCTTGAAAGGAGCTCGAGGTAGCGAATTAATAGCATAATTCTTTTTGTATCAATATTTAATGTTTAACTAACTTTCATGCTTATGAAAAAAATTACTGTTTTTTTCTCGGCACTGGTATGGATGGTTTCGGCACTTGCCCTCTCCGCACAGAATATCGCGGTGAAAGGTAATGTGGTCGATGGTGCCGGCGAAGCTATCGTCGGTGCAAACGTAGTGCTCAAAGGCAGCACTACTGTCTATGCCTTGACTGATGTGGGAGGTAACTTCTCTCTGAATGTTCCTTCCGATGGTGTTCTCGAGGTGAGCAGCCTGGGTTATGTGTCCCAGGACGTTCCTGTCGCCGGTCAGAAGAACATCAAGGTTGTTCTGGTTGAGGATTCTCAGCTTCTGGATGAAACCATCGTGGTTGCTTTCGGTACCACCACCAAGGAGGCCTTTACGGGCTCTGCTTCGGTGATCAAGTCCGAGGAACTTCAGAAGCGTCAGACTACCAATGTGGCCAATGCCCTCGTAGGTAACGTCGCCGGTCTCCAGATGAGAGGCGCTTCCGGCGCTCCCGGTGCAGGTAGCGGTTCCATGAATATCCGTGGTATTGCTTCCATGTATGCAGAGACGGCTCCCCTTATCATTGTTGATGGCGCTCCCTATACGGCCAGCCTTTCCAACATCCCCACGAGCGATATCGAATCCGTTACCGTTCTGAAGGATGCTGCTTCCGCTGCCCTGTACGGTGCCCGTGGTGCTGCCGGTGTTATCCTGGTCACCACCCGCAGAAGCCAGTCCGGCAATGCTATTGTGAACTTCGATGCCAAATGGGGTGTGAACAGCCGCAGCATGCAGGATTACGAGACTATCTCCGACCCTGCAGAGTACTATGAGGCTGCCTACGCCATGCTCTTTAACAGAAATTACTACAACGACGGTATGACCGCTGCCGCCGCCAACGTAAAGGCCAACGAAGATATGATCCAGTATCTTGGTTATCAGGTCTACACCGTTGATGCAGGCAAGCAGCTCATCGGCCTCAATGGCAAGATTGATCCTTCTGCCAAGCTGGGCTATGCCATTCCCGAAGTAGATCCTTCTACCGGTAAGGTGATTGAAACCTACTGGCTCCAGCCCGACAACTGGAAAGAAATGGCCTATAAGAAGGCTGTCCGCAAGGATTACAGCGTGAGCGTGAACGGCGGTAACGACCGTGCCACCTTCTATGCCAGCCTGGGTTACCTCAACGAAGACGGTATTATCCAGTATTCCGGTTACGAGCGTATCTCTGGCCGTATCAAGGCCGACTACAAGGTGAAGAGCTGGCTCAAGCTGGGTGCCAACATCGGCTACGTACATTCCCGCACCGAGTCCAACCCTAACATGGATACTTCTTCGGGTTCCACCAACCTGATGTACTACACTACTCAGATTGCCCCTATCTATCCCGCTTTCGTGCGCGTACTGGATGCCAACGGCAATCCTGTGATCCGCACCGATGCCAACGGCAACGAGCAGTATGACTACGGTGTGGCTGGTAAGGACTTTCCCGTTAACCGTGCTTTCCTCCAGACGGGTAACCCGCTGGGCAGCAACCGCTACAACAAGCACTATACCATTGGCAACCAGTTCAACGGTACTTTCACCGCCAATGCCGACATCACTCCTTGGCTCAGACTGGACATCACTTCTAACGTGAACTGGGGCAGCACCCTGTATCACCACTATGACAACGCCCTGTATGGTCCTAAGGTGAGCATCAGAGGTGAACTTACCAAGTATCAGAGCACGGGCTTCCGTACCAACAATGTTCAGACCCTTACCTTCCACAAGGAATTTGGTCTGCACAATGTGAACGTTCTGGCAGGTCACGAGTACTACAACGCCAAGACCTACTATCTGAGCGCTACCGGCCAGGGCCTGTTCTCCCCGGAAATCCAGGAAATCAATGCAGCTGCCAAGAAGGCCGATGCCAGCAGCTACATGACCGAATACAACGTGGAAGGTTACTTCCTGAGCGCACAGTACAACTACAACCAGAAGTACTATGTGTCCGCTTCCTTCCGTCGTGATGCCACTTCCATGTTTGCTCCCCAGAACCGTTGGGGTAACTTCTGGTCCGTCGGCGGTGCCTGGATCATCTCCAAGGAAAACTTCATGAAGAATGCTTCCTGGGTGGATATCCTCAAACTGAAGGCTTCTGTTGGCCAGCAGGGTAACGACGGTATCGGTAGCTACAACTACATCGACCGCTATACCCTCAGCAACTCCGGTACCTACACCATGTCTCCTTCGTTCTCTTCGCTGGGTAATCCCGACATCACCTGGGAAACCACCACGAACATGAATATCGGTACCGAATTCAGCTTCTTCCAAGGCCGTCTGTCCGGTAACCTGGATTTCTATGACAAGATCACTACCAACCAGCTCTTCTGGCTGTCTGTTCCGGAAAGCGCAGGTGCCCGTGGTTACTACGGCAACTCCGGCGATATCCGCAACCTGGGTGTTGAACTGGCCCTCAGCGGTAAGCTGGTCCAGACCAAGCTCATTGACTGGAGCGTAGACATGAACATCGCCCACAACAGCACCAAGATCCTGTCCCTGCCCGACAGCAAGCTGGTAGATCCCGAAAACGGCTTCAACGGTTTCACCGAGAGCAGCCGCTGGTACCAGATTGGCGGTCCCCTGTACAATGCCTTCCGTCATAAATATGCCGGTGTGAACGAAAAGGGTGAAGCACTCTACTATGTAGACTCTTCCCTGAAGGGCAAGACCGACCGTCCCGGTACCCTTACGGATGAAACCACCACCAACCCCAACGTGGCATCCTACTATGCACTGGGTACCCTGCTTCCCAAGTTCTTCGGCGGTTTCGGCACCAACTTCCGTATCCAGAACTTCGATATCAGCCTTACCTTCGACTATCAGATTGGCGGTAAGGTGTACGATACCCGTTATGCCAGCTTCATGTCTCCCTGGGCCGACAGCGGCGACGCCGGTTCCACCTTCCACGTAGACTGGGTTAAATCCTGGAACCCCAACAATACCTCCAGCTCCCTCCCTCGCTGGACCTATGGTGACCAGTATTCCGCTGCTGCCAGCGACCGTTTCCTCACCGATGCAAGCTATCTGAACTTCCAGTCCTTCACGGTTGGCTATACGCTGCCCAAGAAGCTCTTCAGACACATTCAGAAGCTCCGCGTCTATGTAGCCGGTGAAAACCTTGGCTTCTGGTCGGCCCGCAAGGGTCTGGATCCCCGTTACTCTTATACGGAGAATACCAGAGTGGCTGTTTACTCTCCTGTCCGGACCATCTCCGGCGGTGTTCAACTTACTTTCTAATTTAAGGAGGACAGCACAATGAAAAAATTCTATATCATTCTTACTGCTGCAATTGCGTCAACTGTATTTGCTACCAGTTGCATCAAGGAAACCGTTCCTCAGAGCAGCACCGTTACCGTAACGCAGGCGGCTGCCGCTCCCGGTGCCTACGCCAACTTCGTAGACGCCATCACCAGCTCCCTGGCCGGCCAGTTCACCTATGGCGGTGATAGTAACAAATATCCTTATGACTTTGGTTATCCGTCTTTCTTTATCATGAGAGACGTGATGGGCAACGATATCGTAGCCGAGACTTCCGGCTCCGAGTGGTATACAACCTGGTATGCCTGCGGTACCGGCCTTGGCCCGGACTATGCCGTTTGCCAGATGCCCTGGACCTACTACTACAAGTGGATCAAGAACTGCAATGTGGTCATTTCCATGTACAAGGCCGATCCCACTGAGGACAAGGAAGCCGGCGTAGGTATCGCTTATGCCATGCGTGCCATGTTCTACATGGACCTTGCCCGTATGTACGCTCCCAAGACCTATGGCCTTGACAAGTCTTCTCCCACCGTTCCCCTGGTGCTGGACGACACTCCTTCTTCCTCCCTCACCAACAATCCCCGTGCTACCAACGAGGTAATGTGGGACCAGATCATTGAAGACCTGAACTCCGCCGAGGGTTACATCAAGAACTACGAGCGCCCCGACAAGTACACCCCGGATCTCTCCGTCGTGTATGGTCTGAAGGCCCGCGCCTATCTTGTGATGGAAGATTGGGCCAACGCTCAGTCCTATGCCAAGAAGGCCCAGGCAGGATACACCCTCATGAACAAAGACCAGTATCTGAGCCAGACCAGCGGTTTCAATACGCCCAACGGCTCCTGGATGTTCGCCCTTACCTTCAAGGCAGACGATCCCAACATCCTGATCAACGATGCCGACTCCTGCTGGGGTTCCCAGATGATTATCGAAGTGTCTGAGTCTGGTTGCGGCTATTCCGCCAACTATGTAGGTCCCAAGCGTATCGACTATCACCTCTTCCAGACCATTCCTGCCACCGACTTCCGCAAGAAGTGCTGGGTAGATTTCGCCATCGATGACCTGGCTTCCAAGGATGCCAAGGTTGCCGCCCTGGCCGAGTATTCCGACGCTCCGGACGGTCTGTATAATACCGGTTACAAGATCTCTACTACCAAGCAGTATGTTGGTGGCATGCCCGTGAAGTTCCGTCCCAAGGATGGTGAGCACGCAGACCAGTACAAGGCCTTTACCGTTGCTGTTCCGCTCATGCGTGTGGAGGAAATGTACCTGATTGAGGCCGAGGCTGCCGGTATGCAGAACGAGGCTGCCGGTAAAGCTCTCCTGGAGACCTTTGCCAAGACCCGTGACGCTTCCTACACCTATGGCACTCACACGGATGCTTATTACAACGAGAGCACTTCCCTGTTCCAGAACGAAGTCTGGTGGCAGCGCCGCGTAGAACTTTGGGGTGAAGGCTTCGGCATGTTCGACATCAAGCGTCTGAACAAGGGTATCATCCGCAGCTATCCCAACACCAACCACCCTGCCGACAACCGTTGGAACTCGTCTGAAACTCCCCAGTGGATGACCTTCTGCATTGTTCGCACCGAGACCAACTACAACAAGGGTTGTGAGCAGAATCCTACTCCCATCAAGCCCACGGCTGATTCCGATGAGTACACCTGGTAAATCTCTTAAAGAAATTACAGTATGAAAAAGTATATTTCTCTCTTTGTAAGCCTTGTGGCAGTGCTCGCTGTTGCTTCCTGCCAGAAAGACAAATATGGCGCCGTATCGGGAAATGACTCCAATCCCTTTGTTGTAGTCAATGTATATGCTCCGGAACTCCCCGCCGATCCCGACTGTGATGCTTTCGTGCGCGTAGCGGCCAACAACGTTACCAGCGAAATGTACTACTTTGCCGAGCCCGTCGCTACCAAGGAAGCCCGTAACCTTCCCGAGGCCGAGTATGCCAACTATGTGATTAAAAACGGAACTAAGATTTCCAGCACTACCGTGAGCGAATTTGATGGCTCTATCGGTGCTGAATTTCTGATACCTCAGCTCTTTGGAAAGAACCTCATTTCCGTTGTTTCCGTAGGCAAGAATGGTGCTTCCTATATTGCCAGCGCTGAGTACTATGGAATTAAATGGAATACCCTGGCTACCGGAACTTATAAGTTTGGCAGCAGTGCTATCAAGGGTGTTCTTGGTGCCTCTAAAGAAGGTGTTTTACTGCAGCAGAGCGATGACGACAAGACCCTCTATCGTTTCAAGAATCTGTTTAAGGAGGGATCTCACCTTCAGGTTGTAGCTTATCCCAAATATACGGCTACTGATGCTGACGGTACCTATACCTTCCTGCGCGTTCCTGCTCAGGCTACAGGCCTTAATCATGCCTCTTATGGTGCCATGAGCGTCCGTGACTATGGTTACCGCTATGGTGACGATGGTTATATCTTCGAAGGAGGTTATGAGGGAGGTATTTACGAAGATTACAATGTCTTCCTGTACCTGCACGTGTATGTAAGCGCCGGAAACTTCGGCGGTGCCTACGACTTCTTCATTCCTGACAGCAAATAAGATGTAATACTAAAAATCGAGGTTGGCTCACTTTTGAGTCAACCTCTTTTTTTTCGTATCTTTGCAGCCGATATGAGTGAATTTAAGACCAACAAAGCAGTATTTGTAGGCGTCATCCTGGAAAAAGGGGGAGAGCGCAAGGTACAGGAATACCTGGACGAGCTCGCTTTCCTGGCCGAGACAGCCGGCGCCATTCCCGACAAAATGTTCACCCAGCGGCTGGACCGGCCCGACAAGGCCACGTACATCGGCCCGGGAAAACTGGACGAGATCAAGCAGTACTGTGAAGAGAACGAAATAGAATACGTCATCTTTGACGATGAACTCACGGGCATGCAACAGCGCAATATCGAGAAAGTGATTGCGTGCTCGGATGTAATAGACCGAACCAGCCTTATCCTGGAGATTTTTGCCCAGCGGGCCAAGACTTCCTATGCTAAAATGCAGGTGGAACTGGCGCACTATAACTATATGCTTCCCCGCCTTGCCGGCATGTGGACGCACCTCGAACGTCAGCGGGGCGGTATGGGTACCCGAGGAGGCATGGGTGAGACCCAGATTGAGATTGACCGCCGTATCGTGAAGCAGCGAATTTCCAAATTAAAGGAAGATCTCAAGAAAGTGGACAAGCAAATGGCCACGCAAAGGGGCAATAGAGGCTCTCTCGTGCGTTTAGCGCTCGTCGGATATACCAATGTAGGGAAAAGTACCTTGATGAATTTATTGGCCAAATCTGACGTGTTTGCGGAGAATAAACTCTTTGCTACTCTGGACACCACCGTCAGGAAGGTTGTCATCGAGAACGTACCGTTTCTCCTGAGCGACACCGTAGGATTCATCCGCAAGCTACCTACTCAGTTGGTAGAGGCCTTCAAGAGCACGCTGGATGAGGTCCGCGAGGCCGATGTCCTGGTACACGTAGTGGATATCTCCCATCCGGACTTTGAGGAGCAGATGCAGGTGGTGGAACAGACTCTCCGGGACATTAACGCCGCCAACAAGCCCGTTTACGTTGTTTTTAACAAAGTAGACGCCTACACTTATGAGCCTTATGACGAGTTCTCCCTGGAGCCCAAACAGCCCGTCAACCGTACGCTTGAAGAGCTCAAGAGCAGCTGGATTGCAGAGGAAAAGACCCCGTGCATCTTCATTAGCGCCCGGGAGAAGATAGGTATAGAAAAACTCCGCAACGACTTGTACAAGATTGTTGCGGAGATTCATGCGGGAAGGTATCCCTTTAATAATTTTCTGTGGTAATTTTTATTTAGAACAATGGTTTCTTTTTTTACCGAAGATATTAAATTTCCCTTTAAGGAAAAGCGTCTCACATCCCGCTGGCTCAAGTTTGTCGCCGAGAGTGAGGCCAAACGTCTTGGAGATATATCGGTTATATTTTGTTCCGATAATTATATTCTGGATGTCAATATAAAATATCTGCAACACGATTATTATACAGATATCATTACTTTTGACTATTGTGAGGGAAACAAGTTATCCGGAGACCTTTTCATCTCTGTAGACTCTGTCCGTGAGAATGCTTCTTTCTATGGTACGGAGTTCGCTGATGAACTGAACCGTGTGATTGTCCATGGTCTTCTTCACCTGATTGGCTATGACGACCACACGGAAGAAGACATTGCCCAGATGCGTGCCAAGGAGAATTACTACCTGTCCCAGCGTCCCAACGTATGATGAATCGTTTTGATGTGATTGTGATAGGCGGTGGTCACGCCGGCTGTGAAGCTGCCATGGCTGCCGCAAAGATGGGGTCCTCGGTTTTGCTTCTTACTCCGGATCTGAACGGTCTTGCCAAGATGAGTTGTAACCCGGCAGTGGGGGGGATTGCCAAAGGACAGATTGTCCGTGAGATTGATGCACTGGGAGGTTACTCTGGTTTGGTGACCGACGCGGCCACGCTTCAATTTCGCATGCTTAACCGTTCAAAGGGTCCAGCCATGTGGAGTCCGCGCGCCCAGTGTGATAAACAGCGGTTTTCTGCCGAGTGGCTTAAAACATTGCTAAGTTGCTATAAATTAAGCATTTACGCGGATTTTGCGGCCGATTTTCTCTTTGAGAATCGCGTAATCGCCGGCGTTCGTACAACTACAGGGGCAATTTTTTACGCTCGCGCCGTTGTTTTGACTGCCGGAACCTTCCTGAACGGTAAAATGTTTATTGGCCAACATTCCTTCGAAGGAGGTAGGATAGGGGAGAAGGCCTCTTATGGAATTTCCGACGAGTTGGCTTCGATGGGAATTCCCATGGAGCGCATGAAGACCGGAACGCCTCCCCGGCTGGACATCCGATCCATTGACCTTTCCAGACTTGTCCGTCAGGAGGGGGATGTGAACCCTGAGCGTTTCTCCTATCTGGACGTTCCTTCATCTGTCCAGAGTGGGGGAGTGCAGATGGACTGCTATCTTCTTCATACGAATGAGAGAGTACATGATATCCTTCGCTCCGGTTTTGACCGTTCTCCTCTTTTCACCGGACTCATTCATGGCAAGGGCCCCCGTTACTGTCCCAGCATTGAAGATAAGTTGAGGACGTTTGCGGGGAAGGACTCCCACCAACTCTTTCTGGAACCGGAAGGTGTAAACTCTCCCGAGTACTATTTGCAGGGTTTCTCTTCCTCGCTCCCGCTGGAGATCCAGATGGATGCCGTCCATGCCATCGAAGGTTTGGAGAACGCGGTCTTCTTCAAGCCGGCCTATGCCGTCGAGTACGACTACTTTGATCCGCAGTACCTGCATCATTCGCTCCGCTCCAAAGTGGTGGACAACCTCTTCCTGGCAGGGCAGGTGAATGGTACCACCGGCTATGAAGAAGCCGCCGCACAGGGTATCATTGCTGGTATGAATGCCCATTTGTTCCTCGTGGAACAGGAACCTTTTGTCCTTCGTCGTGACCAGGCCTATATTGGTGTTCTCATTGATGACCTTATTAATAAGGGCGTAGATGAGCCTTACCGCATGTTCACTTCCCGTGCCGAGTATCGTATTCTTCTCCGGCAGGACAATGCCGATTTCCGGCTTACCGAGCTTTCCCATGCCGTGGGTTATGCCTCCGAAGAGCGTTATGCGGCCATGATGAAAAAGCAGGAAGAGGTGGCTCGACTTACCGAATTCTGTCAGCATCACAAGGTAAAAGCCGCTGCTGTGAATGCGCTTCTGGAAGCCGCAGGTTCTACTCCTTTAACGGAATCCAAGCATTTGGACGAGCTTGTTTCCCGTCCGGAGCTGAGCCTTTCTCAACTTCTTGAAGTTGTTCCACGTGGAACAAATTATAGTTCCGACGTGGTTACTTCTGTCGAAATTGCCATTAAATATGCCGGCTATATTGAGCGAGAGAAGCTCCAGGCACAGAAAAATAACCGGCTGGAATACATTAAAATACCCGCAGATTTCGATTTTGATGCGTTGAATGGCCTTTCTATTGAGTGCAGGCAGAAGCTGAAAAGATATAAGCCTGAGACAATTGCTCAGGCTTCCAGGATTTCGGGGGTTTCTCCCTCGGATATTTCGGTGCTTCTCGTGTACTTTGGAAGATGATTTTGTTCCACGTGGAACATTTATAGCCGCTTTAGGGCGGCTTTTATTATGTCTTCTACCTTGGCTGCCGGGTTCTCTTTGAGAATAGCAGGCATGACTTTTCCAATGTTGGCCTTGGAAAATCCCAGCATGACAAGTGCCGTGGTTGCCTCGTCCACAAGGGAGGAATTGTCGGTTTTGAAGAGGGGAGTGTCGGCTGCGCCTTCGCCTTTCACGATCTTGTCCTTGAGTTCCAGGACAAGCCGCTGTGCACTCTTGAGACCAATGCCTTTTACGCTTTTGATTTTATTCACGTCTTCGGCCAGGATGGCCTGCCGGATTTCCTCGGCGGTGAGTGTAGAGAGCATCATGCGGGCCGATGCCACACCAATGCCAGAGACTCCGATGAGAAGGCGGAACAGTTCGCGCTCGTCTTTGGTGGCAAATCCGTAGAAGAGTTCTTCGTCTTCCCGGATGTAGTGATGGATGTAAGCTACGGCCTGCGTCTGCGTCTGAAAGACCTCATAGGTTTGCAGGGAGATGAGAATGCTGTAGCCAATTCCGGCGTTTTCCAGAATGAGTTCCGTGGGGGTGAGCTCCACGATTTGTCCTTTAATATAGTCTATCATATCGCAAATTTATGTAAATTTGCAGACTTATCCAATGAGTATGTCTGTACCCGAGATTCGTTCACAGTTTCCCATCCTCTCCCGTAGCGTATACGGGAAGCCCCTGGTGTATCTGGACAATGCTGCTACGGCCCAGCGGCCGCTGGCGGTGACGGGTCTGTGGCAGAAACTGGCGCTGGAAGAGAATGCCAACATCCACCGGGCTGTTCATCATCTGGCGGCTCAGGCGACCGACGCCTACGAAGGCGCGCGTGACGCCGTGAAGGAATTCTTGCATGCTTCGGCCCGGGAAGAAATCATTTTCACTTCCGGAGCAACAGCTTCCATCAACCTCGTGGCCTTCTCCTTTGGTGAGGCGTTCGTCCATGAGGGGGATGAGATTATTGTCTCCGTGGCGGAGCACCATAGCAATATCGTTCCCTGGCAGCTGCTTTGCGAGCGCAAAAAAGCCGTTCTCAAAGTGCTCGACATTCGCGAAAACGGTGTGCTGGCGGTCGAAGACTTGGAAAAACTCCTTACTGAGCGTACTAAGATTGTAGCTATCTCACACATTTCCAATGTGTTAGGGCTTGTAAACCCGGTTCGGGAAATCGTTCAGATATGCCACGGTAAAGGCATTCCGGTGCTTGTGGACGGTGCGCAGGGCATTGTTCACGAGCCGGTAGACGTTCAGGCGCTGGATTGCGACTTCTATGCCTTCTCCGGTCACAAGCTGTATGCCGCCACCGGAACCGGGGTCCTTTATGGAAAGAGAAAATGGCTGGAGGCCATGCCTCCGTACATGGGCGGGGGAGAGATGATCGAGACCGTCCGCTTTAGCGGCACCACCTACGCTCCACTTCCCGAGAAGTTCGAAGCCGGCACGCAGAACTTCAACGCGGCTCCTACGCTGGTTCCGGCCATCGAGATGGTCAGGGCCATGCGCTCCGATGCTTCCGTAGAGCGGGAACAGCAGGCTATTTTGGATTACGTTTACACGAATATTACTGAGGATGAGCGCATTGTCTTGTACGGGACAGAGAAATCGGCCAAAATTCCTCTCTTTTCCTTTGGCGTGAAAGGTGCCCATCACGAGGACCTTGCCCTCATCATGGACAAGATGGGAGTAGCGCTGCGCTCGGGCCAGATGTGCGCGGAGCCCCTGATGGACCGCCTGGGCGTCACCGGCCTACTCAGAGCTTCCTTTGCCCCTTACAACACGCTGGAAGAGGCAGAATACTTTATCGAGTGCCTGAACCGGGCCATTAATATGTTAGTATGACGTTAGAAGAGAAAAAGCAGCAGGTCATAGATGACTTCTCCCTCTACGACGAGTGGCTGGACAAATATGAGTATCTGATTGAACTGGGAAAGTCCCTGGAGGCCTTCCCCGAGGAGAAGAAGACCGAGGACCGGCTCATCAAAGGGTGCCAGTCCCGCGTGTGGCTGGACCACGAGATAAAGGACGGAAAGCTGTATTTCCGGGCCGACAGTGACGCCATCATCACCAAAGGAATCATCTCCCTTCTTATCGGCGTCTACTCCGGGCGTACGCCTGCGGAGATTGCGGCCGATGACTTTGGCTTCGTGGCGGAAATCGGCCTGAAGGAGAATCTTTCGCCCACTCGGGCGAACGGTCTTGTATCCATGATAGAAACCATCAAAACCGTGGCGCAAAATGGCAGATAAAGAAGTTCTGACAGCAGAGGACGTGAAGGCCCTGCAGCCGCTGTATGCCGCGGTGATATCGGCCCTCAAGGAGGTTTACGATCCGGAGATTCCGGTGAATATCTACGATCTTGGCCTGGTGTACGAGCTCACCATCTCCAAGTCCCGCGAGGTGTCCATCCTCATGACGTTCACGGCACCCAACTGCCCCATGGCAGACCAGGTGCTACAGGAAGTGAAAGAGGGCGTGGAAAGTGTTCCCGGAGTCACCAAATGTGATATTGAGCTTACTTTCGAGCCCCAGTGGGACCGCAGCATGCTCTCTGAGGAAGCGCGCGTGGAGCTGGGCCTGGACTATGAAGAAGACGATTACGGTAAACTGGAAGACTAGATGGAAAGGGTGAATGTATATCTGGGGCTGGGCTCCAACCAGGGAAACCGGGAGCTGAACCTTCTGAAGGCCATGAACCTGATGGACGAGGCCTTCGGGACGCACCCCGAGCGCATTTCCCGCATCATCGAAACCCCGGCCTGGGGCTTTGACGGACAGCCTTTCCTGAACTTCTGTGTCCTGTACCGCTTGCCGCGCACCGGCACGCCGGAGGAACACGCCACGGGAATACTCCGTCAGGTGAAAGAGGTGGAGAAGGCGCTCGGAAGAAACCTGGATGAACCCCTTTTCGATGCCGGCGGCAACCGCATCTACCACGACCGCATCATCGATATCGATATTCTCTGCTATGGGGCGTTTACCATCTGTACGGAGAACCTCATTATCCCGCATCCGCTCATTGCGGAGCGCGATTTTGCCCGTAAACCGCTGCTGGAGATATCGAAACCCGAAATTCGTGAAGCGTTTCCCGAATTATTTCAGTAAATTTGCAAGATATTTGTTTTGAGATATGACACAAGATGAACTTTTTAAGGTGCTGGTAGCCCACTGTAAAGAGTACGGCTTCATTTTCCCCAGCAGTGAAATCTACGACGGTCTGGCCGCAGTGTACGATTACGGTCAGATGGGCGTACAGCTCAAGAACAACATTAAGAACTATTGGTGGGAGGCCATGACCCGTCTCAACGAGAACATCGTGGGTATTGACTCGGCCATCTTCATGCATCCCCGTATCTGGGAGGCATCCGGCCACGTAAGCGCCTTCAACGACCCTCTCATCGACAACAAGGACTCCAAGAAGCGTTATAGAGCCGATGTCCTTATCGAGGACTATCTGGGCAAAATCGAGGAGAAGATCGAGAAGGAAGTGGCCAAAGGCCGCAAGAAGTTCGGAGATTCCTTTGACGAGGCCCAGTTCCGTGCCACCAACCCCAACGTCCTCCGCGAGAAGGCCAAATGGGATGAGGTGCACAACCGTTATGTGGCCGCCGAGAAGGCCAACGACTTTGCCGAGTACCGTCAGATTATCATCGACTGCAACATCGTGTGCCCTATCTCCGGTACGTGCAACTGGACCGATGTCCGTCAGTTCAACCTGATGTTCTCCACCTCCATGGGCTCTACGGCCGATGGTGCCAACCTCATCTACTTGCGTCCGGAGACCGCTCAGGGTATCTTCGTGAACTACCTCAATGTCCAGAAGACCGGCCGCATGAAGATTCCTTTCGGTATTGCCCAGATTGGCAAGGCCTTCCGCAATGAGATTGTTGCCCGTCAGTTCATCTTCCGCATGAGGGAGTTCGAGCAGATGGAAATGCAGTTCTTCATCAAGCCCGGCACGGAGCTGGAATGGTTCAAGAAGTGGAAAGAGACCCGTATGAAGTGGCATGTGAACCTGGGAATGGGTGCCGAGAACTACCGTTTCCACGACCACGAGAAGCTGGCCCACTATGCCAACGCCGCTACCGACATCGAGTTCAACTTCCCCTTCGGCTTCAAGGAGCTGGAAGGTATCCACAGCCGCACCAACTTTGACCTGAGCAACCACCAGAAGTTCTCCGGCAAGAAGATCGAATACTTTGACCCTGAGGAGAATACCTCTTATACTCCTTACGTGATCGAGACTTCCATCGGCGTAGACCGTATGGTGCTGGCCGTGCTGTCCCACTCCTATACCGTGGAGCCGCTGGAAAACGGCGAGGAGCGCGTCGTGATGCGCATTCCCGCCCCGCTGGCCCCCATCAAGGTGGCCGTCATGCCGCTTGTCAAGAAGGACGGTCTGCCGGAACTGGCCCAGAAGGTGGTGGACGAACTCAAGTACGACTTCTCCTACCAGTACGACGAGAAAGACTCCATCGGCAAGCGTTATCGCCGTCAGGATGCCATTGGCACACCTTTCTGCGTAACGGTGGACCACGATTCCCTGGTGGACGGCTGCGTTACCGTCCGCGAGCGCGACACCATGAAGCAGGAGCGCGTCAAGATCGAAGATCTTCGCAGCATGATTGAGAAGAAGGTGTCCCTGACCAACCTCCTCCGTAATCTTTAATCATGAGAAATCTCCTGATTTTCTGCATTTTAGCCATTCTCCCAGTTGCCTGCAACCGGGAGAATGCTGTTTTGCGGGAAATCTCTGCCCAAATGGACGTGGATCCGGAGGGCGCACTATATCGGCTGGACAGCCTGGACAGAAGCAGCCTCTCCAACCACGATAAAGCCACCTACGATTACCTCAGCGCAGAGGTCTTTTACAGGAACTATTTCTTCCTGGATGACGCTCATAGTAGCGCCCTGGCCCGCGCTTACCAGTACAAGGAACTCGAGCGTATGCGACTTTCCAATCTGGCGCTGCTCCTGGTGGCTATCCTCTCCACGCTGGTGCTGTATTTCTGGGCCAGGAAATCCCAGACACAGCGGCTGCTCCTCCAGAAAAAGGCCGAGAACGAGCGCATCCTTTCTGCTGCAGAAGACCTGCAAAGCCGCCTCAGCGCGCTCCAGGGCCGCCAGAAGGGGCAGGATATCGGCCTGGATATGCTGGACCGCCTGTTTGAACAATATTACGTTTACGAGGGAACGGACAATCTGCAGCCCAAAGTCTTGAAGGAAGTCCGTACCCTGGTAGAGGGTCTTCGCGGCAATTCCAAGCTCCGTCAGGGATTGGAGAAGTCTCTCAATGAATCCCGCGACAATGTCATGAAGCGCTTGAAAGTAGCGCTTCCTACGGTTAAAGAAGAGGACTATCTGCTCTATATGTTTACCGTCGCCGGCTTCTCTTCCACTACCATTTCCACTCTTCTGGAGAAGGACAAGCCCTACGTTTACAACCGTCTTTACCGGCTTAAGGAGCGGTTGAAAAATGTTGGAAGTGAGGACCGGGATTTCCTTCTAGGGCAGTTGGAGCGGTAAAAAATAATGGTGGTAAAAAGCAGTTTTTTGCTGATATTCGACCAAAAACCACACGCGTGAGAGAAAATGAATTTTTGGTGTTTTTGTAAAGCATTGATTGTAAAGTGTTTACAATAACCCTACTGCGAGATTCTTTTTTGGGCTTTTTTTGGGGTATTTGACAAGTCTTTTTACCTTTGTATCGGAAAAGTACAACTCAAAAATAAAGCAATTATGGAAATCAAGAAATCCGAAAAAGCCAGCCTTGAAAACAAGAAACTGCTTTTCACCGAAATCGGTCTGGTGGTTGCTCTCCTGATTGTCTATCTGGGCTTCAACTGGTCCTCCAAGGACGCCCAGGTTGCCGTTCTGGAAGATACCACCCAGGTCGTGGTCGAGGAAGAAATGATCGCTATCCAGAACGAACTTCCCCCGCCCCCGCCCGAGGCTCCTTCCATCCCTGTCCTGTCCGACCAGATTGACATCGTGGACGATGACATCAAGCTGGACGATGACCTGTTCATCAACCTGGAAGACAACAACCAGGCTGTCGAGATTCAGGACTATCGTGAGGCCGAGGTAGAAGAAGAGGAAGTGGAAGAGGAAGCCATTCCTTTCCAGCTGGTAGAGCAGAAACCTTCCTTCAATGGTGGAGACGCCAACGAATTCTCCAAGTGGGTGAACTCCCGTCTGGTTTATCCGGAAATCGCTAAGGAAAATGGTGTACAGGGCCGTGTTACCCTCCAGTTCACGGTAGAGGCCGACGGCCGCGTAACCAACGTTCGCGTACTCCGTGGCGTGGATGAGTCCCTGGACAAGGAAGCCGTCCGTGTTGTTTCCAGCTCCCCCAAGTGGAAGCCCGGCAAGCAGCGTGACCGCGCCGTAAAGGTTACCTACACCTTCCCTGTGATCTTCCAGCTCCGCTAAAATTAAGCGGCTTTTCAAGCTAAAATCCGGGCAGAAAAACTGCCCGGATATTTTTTTGCCCTGCCGTGGGAGATTTCTTTCTGCTAAAAAGAGATTTTAAAGTGGCGCGATATTCTTAATGTGTTGAAAATCTTTGACATAGCATAATACTACTGCGAGAAGCGAAGCCCTGCTTTGTGAGATTCTACAGGTACGCATGCGAGATTCTTACCGTACCAAAAGTGGCATAATGGCCCAATGTATGAACTTATGTATCATAGCATTAACCCTTTAAAACGCAGTATTATGGAAACCAAGAAATCTGAGAACAAGAGCCTTGAGAACAAGCGCGTGCTCTTTACGGAATGTGGTCTCGTAGTGGCCCTCCTGTTTGTCTATTTGGGCTTTAATCTGTCTTCCAAGGAGACGCGGGTAGCGGTTCTGGAAGATACTACCCAGGTTGTGTGCGATGACTACATCGCCATTCAGACCTTCCTTCCTCCGCCTCCGCCCGAGGCTCCTTCTCTCCCCAATCTCTCCGATGTCCTTAACATTGTAGACGATGATATTATGGTAGAGGAAGACCTGTTCATCCATCTGGAAGAAAACAACCAGGCTATCGAGATTCAGGGTTATCGTGAGGCCGAGGTAGAAGAGGAGGAAGTAGAGGAGGACGCCATCCCCTTCTTTGTGGTAGAGCAGAAGCCCTCTTTCAACAAAGGAGACGCCAACGAATTTGCCAAGTGGGTGAACTCCCGTCTGGTCTATCCGGAAATCGCTAAGGAGAACGGTGTGCAGGGGCGTGTTACCCTCCAGTTCACTGTAGAGGCCGATGGTCGCGTATCCAACGTTCACGTACTCCGTGGCGTGGATGAATCACTGGACAAGGAAGCCGTCCGTGTTGTTTCCAGCTCCCCCAAGTGGAAGCCTGGCAGGCAGCGTGACCGCGCTGTGAAAGTGAGTTACACCTTCCCTGTGATCTTCCAGCTCCGCTAAAAGACCCACACTTCATCGGCGAAGAACCAGCAGGGGTTCCCAACGCCGTAGTGCCATTCCGGGCAGATCTTCTGCCCGGATATTTTTATTTTTACGTACCGGGCCGTTCCTTCGCCTGCGACTTCCAGGCTCTTGAAGCCAATGGTGCCGTCGCGATTCTCGGGGTTCTCAGTGGCACCCAAAGTCTCGTACGTGGTACCATCGGCACTCAAAGAAACGCTTAGGCCGATGGGCTCCAGCACCCAGCCGCCAATCTGGCGGAGGAAGTCTACGCCCACGCGGCGGACGGGTTTCACGGAACCCAGGTCTACGACGAACTCGGCGTCGGAGCCTTCCCAACCCACCCAGTTTTCCACGTAGCCGGTGCCGCCAAAGAGGCCGTCGGTGAGGGCGGTCTTGGCCAGGGTGGCATAGCGGGGATGCGGGCCTTCCAGGAATACAACCGGGCAGTGTGTGGCCAGATTACTCTCTTCGCGGCGCAAATAACGGCTTCTGTACATCTCGCAGTAGGCGAGGGGATCATTGCCTCGTTCGTTCAGCGTTTCTATGCCAAAACGCCTGATTTGGGCCTCAAAGCGGTCCAGTTCCTCTCCGACGGCGGCGAAATCCCGCCCGGGGTCTGTGCGGGCTATTTCCAGCGACGAATACCGCAGGGGAAGACGGGTGCGCTGCACGCGCTGCAGCCGCACGGTGTCATCGGCCACAGCCGCCTCTGCGGCGTCAAAAAGGGCGTTGTAGCGCCGGAGAAGGGCGGGTCTGAGGATATTGCCTTTGTAGGAGACGGGGGAGTCGTAGATGAAAAGGTCTACGTCCGTGCCGACGGCCGCGCCTTCGATTGTGTGGATGTAGTGCAGGATGCTCTCTGCGGCGGCGCCGTAGTAGCGCTCACAGAAATGCCGTTCCAGGGAGTCCAGGCTGGCCCCGGGGTTCCACATGAGTTTGGAAACGAGGTAGGGCCTCAGTTCTGCCATGTCTCCTCCCAGGGTGCTGTTGATCTGGGAGAAGTGCATCTTGACGCCATGGTTTTGGAAAATGACCATGTTGTCCTTGATGGTCTGGAGGTTGGGGAAGGGGGAGAGGTAGTTGTCAAAGTTGATGCCGTAGTCCCAGAGGAAGATGTTGTCGCAGATGGCGCTCCAGCCTTCCAGGCAGGCCATGAATTCCTGGCCGGAGGGGTTCTCGGTGAGGGCGGTCTGGCGTCGGCAGTCAATGTCGCAGAGCATGATGGAGACGTTTTTCTCCGGGCGCGTAACCTTGGGAGGCTTTACCGTGAACAGGTAGGCCAGGGTGGAGATTTCCTTGTCGGGGAAGCGGCGGGCTACGGCGTTGACAAAGCGGAGGAAGAGGCCGGAGGGGCTTCCTTCCTCGTCCATGATGGCCTGGCAGGCCTCGCAGCGGCAGTAGGTGTCCGAGCCGTCGTTCTGGGAGATGGAAATCATGGTCTGCTCCGGGTGGGCGTGGAACAGGCTGTCGAGCGTTCCGCAGACAATTTCCAGGACTTCGGGATTGCTCATGCACCACTGGCTGGCACTGCCGGGATGGCGTTTTCCGTCAAAGAAGGCGTAGTATTCGGGGTGCTCTTTCCCGTACCGGGAGGCAGGCAGGAGTTTGTTGCAGGTGTGTACCCACAGGTTGTCCACGAAGAGTTGGTGCGGTTCTTCCAGGCGGTACCAGTAGCGGTAGAGGTCATCGGCCCGGTGCTCCTTGTCCACTCCATTGTCGGAGGTGGCCACCTTGCCGTTGCGGAGGCTGTAATGGCTGGTTTGCCGATAGCGGAAGGCGGGGACCTCCGTGCGGGCGTTGATTTGGGCCGATGCTCCCTTAGGGAGGAAGTACTCTCCGTCTCCCCAGTAGTCCATGCCCATTTCCTGCTCCAGGAAGTCGCAGGCGGCGTAGATGAGCCCCTTTCCGGTGCTCTCCAGCACCACGGCGCCGTTCTCCGTACCAATGCGGAAACTGTCTTCCGGGAGGCCTTTGAAGTCCCTGAGGAGGATGTCTCCTTTTCTCGCGGAGGGGGACTGGCTTTCGGGGAATGTGAAGCCGGTGGCCTCAGAGAGATAGCGCCGGAGAATGCCGGCGGCCGTTGCCATCTCGGGGGTATCGGCGGTTTTTACAATGCGGGAGTGTTTGCTGAAGGTGACGTTTTGGGCCTGGCTGCCAAGGGAAAGCAGGATCAGGACGGACAGGACTGCTTTTTTCATATCTTGTGCAAGATACTAAAATTTGCTATTTTTGCAATGATTAATCGTTACTCAATGGCAGAATCTTTCTCCGAAATTGGAAAAATAGAGGCTATCGAGCAGCTGTACAGGCTTTCTGCCTATTCTCCTGTTTCCGGCCTTTCGTACATCTCTTCCAAGGGTGGCCGTATCATCACGGCGGCCCGTATGTATCTGGAGGGAATTGACTTTAACCTGGTCTACTTCCCCTTCAAGCACCTGGGATACAAATGCGTCGTGGGTGTGGTGGGAGAGCTTTATGCCTCGCTGGCCCGTCCCAAGCTCCTGAACGTGGTGCTGGGGATATCGGCCAAACTGGATTTCCCGCAAATCCAGGAACTCTGGATGGGAATTACGGTGGCGGCCAAGGAACATGGCTTCGAGGCCGTGAACCTGGACCTTCAGCCGTCGAACAACGGTCTCTTCGTGTCCCTGAGCGCGACGGGAGAGACGTCCCTTCTCACCGACAAGCGCCGCATGGCGGCCAAGTCCAAGGATCTCATCTGCGTTTCCGGTTCCCTGGGTGCGGCTTTCCTGGGTCTGCAGGTGATGGAGAGGGGCGCCAGGAAGTTTGAACAGAGCGGTGAGCAGCCGGATATGAGCCAGTACAAAATGCTGGTGGGCGCGTATCTGCGTCCGGAGCTCGAGGCGTCGGTTGTAGACCGTCTGGAGGATCAGGAAATCTATCCTTCGTACGGTTACTTTGTTACCCGCGGCCTCTCCGACACCTTGAAGCGTCTTTCCCGGGACAGCGGCCTGGGTGCCAAGGTGTATGCCGACAAAATCCCCTTCGAAGGCAACAGCTTCCAGCTGGGAAAGGAACTGGACATGGATCCCATTTCGGCTGCCATGAACGGAGGAGACGACAACCGCCTGCTCTTTGTGATCCCCATCCTGCACCTGGAGAAGTTCCGCCGGGAGTTCCAGACGTTCGACGTTATCGGCCATCTGGCGCAGCCCGAGGCCGGGACGGTACTGGTCACCCCCGAGGGCGTGGAGTTTCCGGTGAAGGCGCAGGGATGGCCCGAAGAATAATGTTTAACACTCAATAACCAAGTACTATGAAGAAATTATTTACTGTTCTTGCAATGACTGTCGCTTTCTCCGGCGCAGTCTCGGCTCAGAGCCTCATGGAGGTTCTCTTCAGCAATCAGGGCGGCCAGTCTTCCAAGGCCGCTTCCACTGTATCGGCTATCACCAACGTGGTTTCCGGACTGGCCGGCACGGTTTATTCCGCACCCGTGAGCCTGAACGGAATGTATAACTACAATGGTATCGCCGTATCGGCTACCAGCTCCGAGGGTGGCATCGTGGCCAACCTGGCCGGCTCCGCCGTCACTTCCGGTATCGAGACCAAGGCCGATGAATACCTGGCCAAGGTGGGTATCGTTCCCGGCGTCGTGAAGTTCACCTTCAACTCGGCCGACAACACCTTTGTCATGAACGTGGGCTCCATTCCTCTGTCCGGCACCTACAAGGTGGGAGACGCTGAAAAGACCGTTACTCTCACCTTCGGCAAGACCATGCAGTACTTCTGCATGACGGGCGTCCTGGAATCCGGTCTCACCGGTGCCAAGATGCTCTTCCCTGCCAACAAGACCGTCGCCCTCCTCAAGAAGGTCGCTGCCAAGATTGGCCAGTCCTCCAGCTCCGTCGGCGCCATCGCCAAGCTCGCCGATGGTTATGACAACTTCAAGGTGGGCTTCAAGCTGAGCAAATAGCTGTGCTGCGTGGCGCTTAAGCGCCTGATTAGCAACACTTTAGAGTAACTGACGGGTGCCATTTCGGTACCCGTCAGTTACTCTAAATGGCTTATAATGAACGACTTAGGCGCCACGGTCAAACTGCCCTACCGCCTTGTCACTTCGTATTTGTTTACGCCAATGCGGGTGAGATCCTGAATGAACTCGGATGTAACGGCAACCTGGAATTTCTTGGAGTAGAACTGGATGCGGTACTTGGTGCCAGGGTCGTAGAGGAAGAGGGTAAGGGGAATGTTTCCCTTGTGCTTCTTGACCACCTTCACAAGGTCTTCACGGAACTGCTGGGTAAGCATGGGCGTAGTGACATCCATGCTGAAACCGGTGAGGAGGTCGTCGGAGATGTTGCCCAGCAGGGTGACCTTCTTCAGTTTGAAGGAATAGGGGGCCGATTTGCCCTGTGCGCGCTCCTCCGGTTTCAGGAAGAATTTCTCGGCGATTTCGCCTTCCAGGAACAGCGTTGCCTTGGGCGTCATGTACTGCATGAACGCCTCGTGGTCCTTGCCAAAGAGCGCGAGCTCATAAGAGCCGCTGTAATCCTCTAAAACGGTGCGGGAGTAGGGTTTCCCCGTCTTGGTGGTCAACTGCTTAAAATCGGTCACTATACCGGCAATATAGACCTTCTGCGTCTGCTTCTTCGCTTCGCATTCGGAGATGAGGTTGGAAAGGTCGGCCAGCTTGCAGCTCACGAAGTGGCGCATCTCGAAATCGTAGCGGTCCAGCGGGTGTGAGCTCAGGTACATGCCCACCAGGTCTTTTTCCCGCTGCAGCACCTCCATGATATCCATATAGCCCTCGTTTTCGGGCATGGCGGGGCGCTCGGGCTTCATTTCCTCCATGTCGCCGAACAGCGAAGCGGCGCTGGAGACCGTGTCGTTCTTATAGAGATCCCCGTAGCGGGTGATCTGGTCGATGAAAAGCTCGTTGGAGCCCTTGCCGGGCTGATAGTACATACTGCGTTTGTGCCCGAAACTGTCAAAGGCACCAGCATTGAGAAGGTTCTCGAAGCTCTTGCGGTTCACTGCGCCCGACATACGTTCCACAAAGTCGTAGATGTCGGTGAACAGGCCGTTCTCTTCGCGTTCCTTGATGATGGCGTCCACCACATTGGCGCCAAAACCCTTGATGGAGCCCAGGGCAAAACGTACGTCTCCGTTTTTGTTCACGGTAAACTGCGCGGCGCTCTCGTTCACATCCGGGTTGAGCACCTTGATGCCGTGGCCCTTGCAGTCGTCCATGATCTTGACAATCTCATCCATGCTCTTGGCACAGTCCAGGCAGGATGCGAAGAACTCGGACGGATAGTGGCATTTAAGCCAGCCGGTCTGGTAGCTCACCCAGGCGTAGCAGGTAGCGTGGGACTTGTTGAAGGCGTACTGGGCGAACTTCTCCCAGTCCTTCCAGATCTTGTCCAGCACTTTCTCCGGGTGGCCATTGGCCTGACCGCCGCTCATGAACTTGTCCTTGAGGGAGTTCAGGATGTCGATCTGCTTCTTACCCATGGCCTTACGCAGCTTGTCAGCCTCACCCTTGGTGAAGCCGGCCAGCTTCTGGGACAGCAGCATCACCTGCTCCTGATACACCGTAACGCCGTAAGTGTCCTCCAGGAACTCCTCCATTTCGGGGAGGTCGTACTCGATGGCCTGCTCGCCCAGCTTACGGGCCACGAAGTCCGGAATGTAATCCATAGGACCGGGCCGATAGAGGGCGTTCATGGCGATGAGGTCCTCGAAACGGGACGGGCGCAGCTTCTGCAGCCACGTTTTCATGCCCTCGGATTCGAACTGGAACACGGAGGTGGTGTCTCCGCGGCCGTACAGGTCATAAGTGGGTTTGTCGTCAATGGGAATGGCCTCAATGTCGATGTCTTCCCCGTGATGCTCCCTGATAAGGTCCAGGCAGTTGTGGATAATGGACAGGGTAATGAGACCCAGGAAGTCCATCTTGAGCATGCCCACGTCCTCGATGTAGTGACCGTCATACTGGGAAGTGCGGACGTCCTCTCCGGTTTCCTTATCCTTGGAAAGGCAGATGGGAAGGTAGTCCGTAAGGTCTCCTCGGCCGATGATGGTGGCACACGCATGCACGCCCACCTGGCGTACGCAGCCTTCCAGGGCCTGGGCGTACTTAAGCACCTCCTTATTGATCTCCGGGCCGTTCTTGAGTTCCTCGATGAACTCCGGAACCAGTCTGTAGCAGTTCTTAAGGGTAATCTTGACATCTACGTCTTCCATACCCACCTGGTAGGTTTTCTTGACGCCGTCCACTTCCTTCTCCACCACCTTGAAGCCGGGTTTCAGTTCGTCCAGCTTGGGGTTGAACGGGTATTCCTTCTCCTTTTTCTCGCTCAGGCGGTCGGGGACCATCTTGGTGAGGCGATTGCTCTCGTCGATGGACAATCGGCTGATACGCGCCACATCCTTGATGGCGCTCTTGGCCGCCATGGTGCCGAAGGTGATTACGCGGGACACGTGGCTGGTGCCGTATTTCTCCTCCACGTACTGGTGCGCCTTGGTGAGGTCCTCAAAGTCTACGTCGATATCCGGCATGGAGATACGGTCCGGATTGAGGAATCGCTCGAACAGGAGCTGATATCGGATAGGATCCAGGTTCGTGATCTTGAGGCAGTAGGCTACCACCGAACCTGCAGCCGATCCACGGCCCGGGCCCACCATGGAACCCATGGCGCGGGATGCTGCAATATAGTCCTGCACAATGAGGAAGTAGTCCGGGAAACCCATTCGGCAGATGGTCTTGAGCTCAAAGTCAATGCGCTCCTCCTGCTCCTGATTGAGGGTTTCTCCGTAGCGCTGGTGCGCTCCCTGGTAGGTGAGGTGGCAAAGGTAGGCTACCGAATGGCAGAAACCGTCTCCGCGGTAGGTGCCGTGCTTGTCGCATCGGCCTGCATCAATGATATCCTTGTATTTTTCCAGGTACTTGTCAATGTTGGCCATGAAGGCCGGGTCAATCTCGTACACAGGAAGAACCGGGTCCCGGTCGATGGAGTACACTTCAATCTTATTGGCCACCTCCAGTGTGTTGGAAAGGGCCTCCGGATGGTCCGGGAACAAGGAGAGCATCTCCTCCTCCGTCTTGATGTATTCCTGCTGGGTATAGCGAAGGCGGTCCGGGTCGTCGATGTAGGCATTGGTAGTGAGGCAGATAAGGCGGTCGTGTACGGGGCCGTCCTCCTTGTTCACGAAGTGGGCGTCATTGGTTGCAATGACCTTGATGCCATATTTCTCTGCCAGTTTGAAGATTTCGTCGGTGTAGTAGCACTGCTTCTGGTACAGGTCGTTGTCCAGGCCCGGAACCTCCGTCTTGTGCTTCATCACCTCCAGGTAGTAATCCTCTCCGAACACGCGCTTGTGCCACAGGATGGCCTCTTCCACCGCCTTGTCGTCGTGCGCCAGGATGGCGCGGGGCACTTCGCCCGCCATGCAGGCCGATGAGCAGATAAGGCCCTCGTGGTACTTCTCAATGACCTCGTGGCTCACGCGCGGCTTGTAGTACATGCCGTTGATGTGGCCTTCGGAGACAATCTTGACCAGGTTGAGATATCCTGCATAGTTCTTTGCCAGAAGGATAAGGTGGTAATAGCCCTTTTCCTTCACCCGGTGATCCCCTTTGGAAACGTAAATCTCACAGCCGATGATAGGCTTTACATTCGGATGCTTCTTGGCGTACTTGAAGAACTCTTTTACGCCGTACATGTTGCCGTGATCGGTGATAGCCAGCGCCGGCATCCCCAGCTCTTCGGCCCGGTTGAATAGGTTTTCTATAGAGGATTGTCCGTCCAGGATGGAGTACTGGGTGTGGACATGCAGGTGAACGAAATTCATAGAGAACAAAGATACGAATTCTTCTCCGAATCTGGGCAAAAATGTTTATTCGTGGCGGCTAAGTCGTTCACCATAAGCCATTTAGAGTAACTGACGGGTGCCAAAACGGCACCCGTCAGTTACTCTAAAGCGTTGCTAGTCAGGCGCTTAAGCGCCACGCAAACTATTTCTTTTTCATGGTAGCATCGTACATGACCGGAGTACCAATCATGATGGAAGCGTAGGTACCGATGATAACACCCAGGCAGAGGGCCACGGCCAGACCACGGATGCTTTCACCGCCGAAGATAGCGATGGCGAGCATCGGGAGCAGGGTGGACACAGAGGTGTTGAGGGTACGGGTGAGGGTGGCGTTCAGAGCCGTGTTCACCGTGTCGCGGAAGTCCTCCTTCGGGTGCAGGCCGCGCTGCTCACGGATACGGTCGAAGATAACCACGTTATCGTTGATGGCGTAACCGATGATGGTAAGGATAGCGGCGATGAACGTCTGGTCAACATCCAGGTTGAACGGAAGGATACCGTTGAACAGGGAGAAGAAGCCAATCACGATGAGGGCGGTGTGAGCCAGGGAGACAACACCACCGAGACCCCAGGTCCAGCCCTTGAAGCGGATGGCGATGTAGCCGAAGATCACGATGAGGGCCAGGAATACGGCGATGAATGCGCTGCGGGTGATATCGCGGGCGATGGTAGGACCAACCTTGTCGGAGGAGATGATACCGTTGGGGTTCTCCAGCGTGGAGGTGAAGTCTGAGAGCTGGATGTCCTCGGCGTAGAAAGGCTTGAGGGCATTGAACAGCAGGGCTTCGATCTCGGCGTCTACCTCGGTGCTTTCGCTGTCGTTCTTGTACTGGGTGGTGATCTTCATCTGGGCGTCTCCACCGAACTGCTTCACCTCAACGGAATACTGGTCGATGCCGGCAGCCTTTGCAGCTTCCTCGAAGGTGGTTTCAACGGAAGCGCGCACTTCCTCAGCGGTGACGCTCTTGTCGAAGCGGACCACATAGGTACGGCCACCGGTGAAGTCTACACCGTAGCTGAAGCCCTTGAAGGCGATGGACAGGATGGAGATGACGATGAGAGCACCGGAAATCATATAAGACCACTTCTTGAGGCCGATGAAGTCAACCTTGGTATTCTTGAGGAAACCGGCGGTGAGCTTGTTGGACATGGACACGTTCTTGCCAGCCTTGATGCGGTCATCGAAGATGATGCGGGTGATGAAGATGGAGGTAAGAACGGAAGTGATGATACCGATGATGAGGGTGGTGGCGAAGCCCTGCACAGGACCGGAACCGAACGCATAGAGGATGACACCGGTGAGGAGGGTGGTCACCTGACCGTCGATGATGGCGCTGTAAGCGTTCTTGTAACCGTCATGTACGGCCAGCGAGAAGCCCTTGCCGGCGGCCAGCTCTTCCTTGATGCGCTCATAGATGATCACGTTGGCATCCACGGCCATACCCATGGTCAGCACCAGACCGGCGATACCGGGCAGGGTAAGGACGGCGCCGAAGCTCACGAGCACGCCGAACAGCAGCAGCACGTTGCACAGCAGAGCAACGTCTGCGATGAGACCGGCACCCTGGTAGAAGAATACCATGTAAATGAGTACCAGGCAGAAGGCGATAAGGAAGGAGATGAGACCGGCCTTGATGGAAGCGCTACCCAGGGAAGGACCCACAACCTGCTCCTGGATGATGGTGGCAGGGGCGGGGAGCTTACCGGACTTGAGCACGTTGGCAAGGTCTTCGGCTTCCTGTACGTCGAAGTTACCGGTAATCTCGGAGGAGCCTCCGGTAATCTCGGTGTTCACGGTAGGATAGGAATATACGAGGCCGTCCAGGACGATGGCAACCTGCTTGCCGATGTTGTCCTTGGTGAGGCGGGCCCAGATGGAAGCACCCTCGGCGTTCATGGTCATGGACACGGAAGGAGCACCGTTGCCGCCCTGCTGGGCGCCGTTGAAGTTGACGCGGGCGTCGGTCACCACACCGCCGTCGAGGGGAGCCTTGCCGTCACGGGAGTTGGCCTTGATGGCAACCAGCTCGTAGAGGTTGTTACCCTTGACGAGGTCGGAGGGTTTTACGGACCACATGCCCTTGAAGCCGGCCGGCAGAACATCTGCAGCCATGGCCAGGTACTGGTTCACGGTAACGGTATCCACGCCGGAAGCAAAACCGATGCAGGCGTTGTTCCAACCGGAAGGAGAGAGCACGCGGAGCAGGGGATTGGTCACGGTGGTGGAGTCGGACAGGTTGTTCAGGATTTCGGCCACGCGGGCATCCACGGCATAGAGGTCTATCTCGTTGCCCTGGTAGGTGGGCCAGAATTCCAGGGAAGCGGTACCCTGCAGGAGCTTGCGCACACGCTCAGGGTCCTTCACGCCCGGCAGTTCGATGAGAATCTTGCCGGAGTTGCCAACCTGCTGGATATTGGGCTGGGTAACGCCAAAGCGGTCGATACGGTTGCGGAGCACATTGAAGGAGTTGTCAATGGCGCTCTTGGCCTCCTGGCGGATAACGCTGATGACCTGGGCGTTGGTGGCGTCGTTGGCCACTTTCTCACGCAGCTCGTAGGTGGCGAAAATCTCGGCCAGGCGACGCTGGGGGGCAACCTGCTCCCAAGCCTGCTCGAACAGGCCGATGAAGTCTGCGCTGGAGTTGGTGTTTCCGGCCTTGGCCTGAGCCATGGCGGCCACGAAGTCCGGGTCCGAGCTGTTGCCGGAGAGGGCCTTCACGAGATCTTCCAGCTGAACCTGCAGCATGACGTTCATACCGCCCTTGAGGTCCAGACCCAGGTTGATTTCCTTCTCCTTCACGCTCTTGAAGGAGTAGCCCAGGAATACGGTTTCATTGTTGACAGAGTCAATGTAGGCTCTGTTACGGACAGCTGCCACGGAGTCCTGCACGAATTCGCGGACATCGGCGGCAACATTGTTTGATTCTACGAACTGCAGGGCCTGCTCCTGAGCATACTTGGCAGCCTTATTCTCCTGAATACGGGTGATAGCCGTGAAGGAAAGCTGCCAAATGCTGGCGATGGCCAGGCAGATAGCTACGAATCTGATCCAACCTTTACTTTGCATTTTGTTATAGTTTTAATTAATATTGCAAATTAGCCCGCAAAAATACGATATTTTTCGCATTTATACAATAGTTACAGCCGTTCAATGTCGGCCCAGCCAAAGCGGGCGGGGTACAGCCAGGCGCGGTCTGTGTGCTCCATGACACCGTAGTCCAGCGACACCTTGGGGCACTCGGCGTAGGCTCTCTCGATGAAGGCGGGCTCGGTGATGTGGCTCTGCCAGCCGCGGAAGAGTTCCGTCACCTCCGGGAGATACCGCTCCATTTCGGAGGCGATGGTCGCCGCCTTCCAGACGAAGATACCGCTGTTCCAGAAGAATTCGCCGGTGCGGACAAAAACCTCGGCCAGCTCCATGGAAGGCTTCTCGGTGAAGGTCTTCACCTGCAGCGGCCCGGCCATCAGGTGGGCGTTGCGCCCTTCCTTCACCTGGATGTAGCCGAAGTTGACGTCGGGGCTCTTGGGTACGATGCCGAGGGTCATGAGAACGTCATTCTCCTCCACATAGGCAAAAGCCTCGTCCAGCGTGCGCACGAAGAGGTCCTCATCCCGGATGACAAGGTCCCAGGGCGTAGCCACAATCACGGCCTCCGGGTCACGGGATAAAAGGGTGTAGGCCGCAAGGGCCATGCAGGGGGCTGTCTTTCGGGCCGATGGTTCCAGCAGGAGATTCTCTTCCGGAAGTTCGGGGAGTTCCCTCCGGGCGTCGGCCGCAAAGGAGGCCAGGGTGACCACGAGGATGTTCCGGGAAGGAACGACTTTGAGGAAACGCTCGTATGTGTGCCGATATTGTTTGGAAGAGCCGCTGCCGTCGGCCATGATGACACAGTATCTGTGTTGTTGACTCATAGGTTACTTAGTTAGTTCTGAGTAGGTTAGGTTAATTCAGACATACATGGGGATCCAGGCATGCGGGAAATACCGGACCACCGTCTCCTGCCCGTCGAACAGTACCGAGACAATGTCGAAGAAGACTTCCTGTCCCACAAGATGTTTCTTGTTGAGGTATTGAAGGGCGGCCGCGCTGATGCGCTTTTGTTTGATCGGGTTTACCTGGTCGGTGAGGGTGGAGGTGACAGGCGCCGTCCTGGCTTTCACTTCCACGAAGTGCAGTCCCTCCTGGTCCTCTGACACAATGTCCAGTTCCAGGTGGCCGGAGCGCCAGTTCCTGTCCAGAATCTGGTGCCCCCGGGAGAGTAGGAAATCACAGGCTATTTCCTCTCCGTTCTGCCCGATCTTGCTGGTTTTCAGTACATTCATCGTTATTCAAATTTTACTACCGTCACGCCTGACCCGCCAAACTGGATGTGTTCGTCGGAGGCAGATGTGACGCCGGGCACCGTGCGTACGTATTTTTGGATCTCCTCGCGGAGGGCGCCCGTTCCTTTCCCATGCAAAATTCGCACCGAGGGAACGCCCAGCATGATGGCATCGTCAATATAGCGCATCACAATTTCAAGGGCGTCGTTCACCCGTTCTCCCCGGACATCCAGCTCCAGTTTGAAGCGGGCTTTTCGCTCGGTCATGGCCGTGTCGTAAACCTGGCGCGGACGGTTGTCCACCGTCTTGGCAACGGCCTTGTATTCATTGGCTGTAATTCTTTCCACGCGGTCCAGCGGCAGTTTGGTGGTAATGCTTCCCACAACCACGCTCACGGCCTTGGTGCTCACCTTGGCCACTTCTCCCACCATGCCGTTGTCCTTGATGCGCACTTTTTCGCCCACCTTGAGCGGGGCGGTGCGGAAGGCGGCCATCTTCTGGGCCTCGGCCTCCTGCTGCTCCATCTGGCGCAGGGTTTCGCCATCGGCCCGCTTGCGCCTCCGGGCCCGTTCGCGCTCCTTGCGCTCCTTGACCGTCTGCAGCTTTTCCTCTATGTAGGCGTCGCGCTTGGAGCGGCCCTCGGCGAGGGCGCCCAGGAAGCCCTGCAGTTCTGCCCGGGCCTCTTTGGTCTGCTCCTTGTCGGCCTGGGCCTCCTTGATGGTGCGGATGGTGCTTTCCACGCGTTTGTTGGCGTCCCGCACAATCTTCTCGGCCTCGGCACGGGCTTCGTCCAGGATCCGCCGGCGCATTTCCTTGATGTCCTCCAGCTCTTTCTCGTAACGGTCCGTAAGGCCTTCCAGCGTCTTGTCGGTGGCGCGGATGCGGGTGAGTTTCTCGTCCAGCTGGCGGCGGCTCCTCGCAATCTTGCGGAGGTTGCGCTCGATGCCCACGAACTGCTCGCCGGCACGTTCCTCGGCATCGTGGACCAGGGGCTCCGGGAGGCCCATCTTGCGGGCCAGCTCAAAGGCGAAGGACGAGCCCGGGAGGCCCATCTCCAGCTGGAAGAGGGGCGTGACCGTCTGGGCATCGAACTGCATGGCGCCGTTCACTACGCCGGTATCGGCCGACGAAGCGTAGAGCTTGAGGTTGGTGTAGTGGGTGGTGATGACGCCGTAGGCACCGCGGGTGTCCAGCTCGTGGAGGATGGCCTCGGCGATGGCGCCGCCGGCTGCGGGCTCCGTGCCCGATCCGAACTCGTCGATGAGGATGAGCGTGCGCCCGTCGGCCTCCTCCAGCATGGCCTTCATGTCGGTGAGGAAGGAGCTGTATGTGGAGAGGTCGTTCTCCAGGGACTGGTCATCTCCGATGGAGACCATGATGCGGTCGAAAACGGGCAGCTCCGACGTCTCGGACGTGGGTATGAGCATGCCCCACTGGAACATATACTGAAGGAGACCCACCGTCTTCAGGCACACGCTCTTTCCTCCGGCGTTGGGGCCGGAAATGAGGAGGATGCGCCTCTCGGGGGTGAGGGTCACCGTAAGCGGCACAATGGCTTTCTTCTCCCTGCGGAGAGATTTCTCGAGGAGGGGATGCCGGGCCTTGCGGAGGCTCAGGGAGCCGTCGAGCGAAACCACCGGCATGCCGGCAATGTAGTCCAGGGCCACCTGGGCCTTGGCCATGTTGAAGTCCAGTTCTCCCACGAATGCGGCGCCTTCGATGAGCTCCGGCACAAACGGGCGCAGGAACTCGGCGAACTCGTAGAGGATGCGGTTAATCTCCCGCGTCTCGTCAAAATAGAGCTGGGCAATCTCGTTCTGGAGCGCGACAATCTCGGCGGGTTCCATGAAGGCGGTCTTTCCCGTCGCACTCTCGTCGTACATGAAGCCCTGGAACTGGCGTTTCTTGGCCGATGCCACCGGAATGAGCATCTTGCCGTCCCGGATGCTCACGCTGGCATCGGCCTCCACCAGGCCGTCCTGCTGGGCCTGCCGGAGGATGGCGTTCATGCGGCGGGACACGTTGATCTCCTTCTCCTTGATGCTCTTCCGGATGCGGTACAGCTCGTCGGAGGCCGTGTCCTTGATCTCTCCGTGACGGTCCAGGATGGAGTCTATTCGCTGCATCACCTCTGCGGGCGCGTTCACGCTGGCCGCCAGGTGCTGCAGGTTGGGGTAGATGCCCTCCTTCACGGTATGGAAGAAGTGCAGGGCCTTGCGAAGGGTGTCGAGGAGCGTCCGGAGCTTTCCCAGGGAAAGCAGGTCGATGGAGGCATTCTTGCCGATGGGCTCCAGGAAAGGAATGGCGTCTATGTATCCGGCGGTGGGGAAGCTGTCCTCGAACATGAGGATGAGACGCATTTCGTCCGTGAGCAGGTGCCGGCGGTGAATTTCACCGGCGTCCGTAGAAAACTCCTCACCGGCCACGCGGGCTGCCGCGTAGTCGGTGGAGCATCGGCCTTCAATGGCCGCACGTACCTTGTCAAATCCCAGTTTCGCCTCCAGTCTCTCGTCCATATTAATCTCCCTCCTCGTCGGTCATCATCAGGGAGCTCAGCAGCTGCCGGAGCTCCTTTACGTCATTTACGGTAGTAATTTCCCCTCCGCGCACGAAGCTCACGTTGCCGGTCTCTTCCGACACCACCAGGACGTCGGCGTCGGTATCTTCCGTGAGGCCGATGGCAGCGCGGTGCCGCATGCCGTAGTGAGCGGGGATGTCCGTGCGGTTGGTCATGGGCAGCTGGCAGCGGGCGGCGGCGATGTGGTCTCCGATGATGATCATGGCACCGTCGTGCAGCGGGGAGTTCTTGAAAAAGATATTGGTGATGAGACGCCGGTTGATGTCTGCCTCAAAGCGGTCTCCGGTGTTCATGTATTCCTCCATGGAGCTCTTGTGCTGGAGTACGATGAGCGCACCGGTTTTCTCCGCCGACATGGCGCGGACGGCTTCTCCCAGTTCCTCGGCGCTCTCGGAGCCCATCTTCTCCTCCTTGATACCCATGATGCGGTTGAACAGTTCGCCGGTTCGGCGGGTGAGGCCGCTCTGCACCGCCAGGCGGTTGAGCATGTGGCGGATTTCCGGCTGGAAGAGGATGATGAGGGCCAGTACGCCCACGTCCAGGAGAGTGTTGAGGAGCACCGTCATCATGCGCATGTTGAGGGCGCTCACAACGCCCTGGAGCACCAGGAGGGCCACCAGGACCAGCACGATGTTGAGGACGGTGGAGTCGGCCCGGATGCTGCGGATGAGGAAAAAGATAATGGTGGCCACCATCAGGATGTCCAGAACGTCGGCCCAGCCAAAGCTGAGAAAACCGAATATGGAGACAAGGCTCTTCATCACGAGCACAAAGATAATGATTTTATCTAAGAATATCGTTCAAAACGCTGCTGGCCGCTTCGCGGGCGCCTTCGCCGGGGCCCTGGATGACCAGGGGATACGGGTGGAAGGCACTGCGCACGATGATGGCGTTCTCGGTGCCCCTCAGGTAGTAGGCGGGGTGCACAGGCGGCACGTTCCTGAGGCCGATACCGGCGCGGAAGCCGTGGGGAGTTTTCTCCAGGAAGGCCACAAAGCGTTGGCGGAAGCCCTGCACAGCGGCTTCGCGGGCATGTGCAGCCCAGGTGGGTTCGTAGGCCTCCAGTTTTTCATAGAATTGGCCGATGCTTCCCTGCATCACCGTCTCGGGTACGGCAGGCGTCACTTCCACCTGCGCCTCCTCCAGCCGTACACCGGCTTCGCGCGCGAGGATGAGCAGCTTCCGGAGGGCATCCTGCCCGCCCAGGTCTACGCGGGGGTCGGGCTCGGTGAGACCTGCTTCGGCCGCCTTCCTTACCCGGCTGGCAAGGGATTCCCCGCCGGGCTGGTACTCGCTCAGAATCTGGTTGAGGGTGCAGGAGACCACGGCCTCGATGGACAGCACCTCGTCGCAGCTGTTGGTGCCGCGGGAGATGGATTCCAGGATGGGGAGGGCAGCTCCCACGGTGGTCTCGTAACGGAGGATGACACCGTTTTCCCGGGCGGCGGCATGCATGGCGGCGTACTCGGCGTAAGGAACGGCAAAGGAGCGGCGGTTGGAAGACACAATGCCTATACCGGCCTCAAGAAGGTCTACGTATCGTTTATAGAGCGTTTTACTGTTGGTGGCGTCCACAAAGACAGACCCTTTGGGCGCCACTTTGAGGAGGGCGTCAATGTAGTCTCCCTCCGTGCCGATGACCGGGTGCCCGCCCAGGTCTATTCCATATTGGCGGCTGTTAGCCCGCCCCACGATGCGAAGCGATTTTCCGGTGCGCTCCTTCACGGTGGAGGCGCTTTGCTGTACCATCTGGATAAGTGCCTGAGCCACAGCGCCGTCTCCGCAGAGGAAAAGGTTCACTTCTGCTACGGGCAAATCCTGGAAAAAGGCCCGGTGGATGGCTTTGAGCGCCTGTTCCAGCACGGATTTCCGCACGCAGATAACAAAGCTGTTTCCATCTTTCTGGATGCTTCTGGCTTGTATGCCTTCTTCCTGTAAAGCGTTGAAAATGGTCTCTTTTGCCTCGGCGGCTTCGCGGGTGCCCACTAACCGGATTGTTTCTCCTTCAGATGCCACTCCAACCCACTGTGAGGCATCTTTTTGGGCATTTACCACCGTAAATTTCCCGTCCGGAACAAAGGTGTTACGAATTTCGATATCTATTTTTGCGGCCATGGCGGGAGCTACTGTGGGTGCATAGAGCACCTTGGCTCCATGGGAGGCCATTTCCAGGGCTGCGGCATAAGACATGCGGGGGATGGTCCGGGCGGCCGGAACCTCCTTGGGATTGGCGGTCATGATGCCGGGAACGTCGGTCCAGATTTGCAGGCTTCCGGCTCCGACGGCCGCTGCATAGAGGGCTGCCGTGTAGTCCGAGCCGCCGCGGCCCAGAGTGGAAATGTTGCCTGCCTGGTCTCGGCAGATGAACCCGGGTGCGACGAAAACATCGGCCTGTTTTTCCTGGATGACCTTCTGGATTCGCTCGTAGGTGAGCGGCTCGTTATCCTTGACCACCAGGTCGCGGGAGTCCAGCCATACGGTTTTGTAGCCTTCGCTGTCGAGTTTGGCGGCGAGGATGGTGGTGGAGAAAAGCTCTCCAAAGGTGACTTTCTCTTCCTGCGGTGCCTGCCGCATCTCCTGGAAGAGGGCATCCAGTTTTTGCTGGAGCACTTCCCGGTCGGCACCGGTGAAAAGGCGTTTAACGATGCTTTGATGGCGGCGCTCCATATCGGCCCACCTTGCATCGTCCTCGCTGAGGAGGGAATCGGTGCAGCCGCTGATGGCGCTGCTTACGAGGATGACACAGCCTTTGGCTGCCTCGGCCTCCACGATATCCAGCACGCGGGACATGGCCGTTGCCGATGCAACCGACGACCCGCCAAATTTCAGGACTCTGTACATTACAACAACTCGCTGAATTCATGAACGCCCTGCAGTCCTTCCGTGAGAAGGGCGGCGGTGACGGCTCCCTGGGCAAAACCCTCGCGGGAGAAGGCTTCGTGCCGGAAGGTGAGTTTGTCACAGGCCGACTCCAGGGTAAGTGTATGGATGCCGGGCACCTCTCCTTCGCGGATGGAGGTGATTTCCGGCTTTGTGCCCAGTCCTTCTTCTACCAGACTGGCGAGCGTCTTGGCCGTTCCGGAGGGAGCGTCCAGCTTGTGGATGTGGTGGATTTCTTCGATATCGGCCTTGTACCCCGCTCCCTTCAGGATGGCCGATGCGCGGCTCACGGCGGCAAACAGCGCGTTCACCCCCAGCGAAAAGTTGGAAGCGTGCACCATGGGTGTACCGGCGGCTTCGAAGGCGCGGGTGACATCGGCCCGGATATCATTCCAGCCCGTGGTGCCCACCACCGCCGCCTTGAAGTGCTGCGCGATGAAGGGATAATTGGCCCGGAAAGCGTCCGGCGTGGTGAAGTCGATGCACACGCACGCCTTCGCGAGGGCGGGATCTACGCTCTGCACGTCGTCGGTGGCCTGCACCAGTTCTATGCCCCTTTCCCGGAGCACTTTCTCCACCATGTGGCCCATTTTCCCGTAGCCACTGATTATAACCTGTATCATCGAATCTTTGTAATTTGCTGTGTGTTAAGTACTTGTGTTTTTCTCTTTAGGCTGATCGGCCTAAAGAGAAAAAGTTAACTAGCTGTCACTGAGTAGGTTGTGAAAAAGCGCGATGTATTGTTCCACGGCGGTTTCCAGGTCCCGGACCAGGATGTGTTCTTCGGGCCGATGGGCTACGCGGATGGTGCCGGGCCCGCAGATGATCTTGTGGCCGAAACCGGTGAGGTGCGGGGCGTCGCTGCCGAAGGCCACCGGGGCCGATGGAAACCCGGGCAGCGTCACGTAGTGCGCGGGTGTGTCCCCCGGGGCGCGCAGGGACGCTTCGGGGATGGCCGACATCCAGCGCTGCACCGCCTCATGCGAGACGAACGTGGTGCGGAAGTAGAGCCGGCAGGTAAGCTGGGCCGATAAGATATTCTGCGGATTGTCGCTATGGAGAAGGCCGATGTTGAAGGTGGTCTCTCCCAGTTCCGGGTCCTCGCCGAAGTCCTGTGCCTTGAGCTGGTTGTAGAACGCGTTGAAAAGGTCCACGGCGCTCACGCCATACTGCGGATAGCCGGAGTGGAACGCCTTCCCTGTGAAGCAGAGGTCGTAGGAGAGAGTACCTTTGGAGGCCGATACCATCTTGTTCTCCGTGGGCTCTCCCACAATGAGGAAGGGGGCTTCGAAGCCGGTCTTGGAAAAGGCCTTGGCGCCCCAGGAACCGGTTTCTTCCCCGGAGACCAAAAGGAGGCCAAAGTCTGTGCGCCCTTCTGCTTCCAACTCCTTGCAGGCCGAGTACATGGCGAAGATCTGGCCCTTGGCGTCGCAGGAGCCGCGTCCCTTCACCACGCCCTCTTCAAAGGTGGGGGGAATGTAAGGCGGAACGGTGTCCATGTGGGAGCAGAACACCACTTTGGGCGTGCCCCATGACAGAAGGAGGTTGAGGGTGCCGTCTCCCACTTCCATGAGTTTTTTCTGCGGAGCTTCCAACGTGTCATGCAGCCACAGTGCCACTTCCCGCTCCTTGCCGGAAGTGGAATCGATGCTCAAAAGGTCTTGAAAGAAGTGCCAGTTCATACTACTGAAGCCAGCCTTTGGCGAGCAGCACCTGGGCAATCTGGACGGCATTGGTGGCGGCACCCTTGCGCAGGTTGTCGCTCACGCACCAGATGTTGAGGCCGTTCTCTACGGAGAAGTCGCGGCGGATGCGGCCCACGAACACCTCGTCCTTGCCCCAGGCGTTAAGCGGCATGGGATAGACGTTGTTTTCGGGGTCGTCCTGCAGCACTACACCGGGCATGTCGGCCATCAGTTTACGGGCCTCGTCCAGGTCGAAGGGCTTGCAGAATTCCAGGTTCACGCTCTCGGAGTGGCCGCCCTTGACCGGTACACGCACGGTGGTAGGGCACACGGCGATGGTGTCGTCACGCAGGATCTTGCGGGTTTCGTTCACCATCTTCATCTCTTCCTTAGTGTAACCGTCGGGGAGGAAGCTGTCAATATGGGGAAGGATGTTGAGGTCGATGGGGTGGGGGAACTTGCTGCCGCTGCCGCCGGCACGCTCGGCCTCTAGCTGCTCAATACCGCGTTGGCCAGCGCCGGTAACGCTCTGGTAAGTGCTCACCACAATGCGCTTGATGCCGTAGGCCTTGTGAAGCGGGGCCAGGGGCAGCACCATCTGGATGGTGGAACAGTTGGGGTTGGCGATGATGTGGTCCCCGGGGGTGAGGACATCGGCATTGATTTCCGGAACGACCAGCGGCACAGAAGGATCCATGCGCCAGAAGGAGGAGTTGTCTACCACGTAGCAACCCACGGCGGCGAATTTGGGGGCCAGCTCGCCGGAAGCGGCGCCGCCGGCGCTGAACAGTGCCAGGGCCGGTTTCTTCGCAATGGCCTCATCGGCACTCATCACGGTCCATTCCTTTCCCTGGAAGGTTACCTTTTTACCCCAGGAGCGTTCGGAGGCGACTGGTAACAGTTCGGTTACAGGAAAATTCCTTTCCTGAAGTACTTCTAACATTTTGGAGCCTACGAGGCCAGTGGCTCCCACTACTGCAACTTTCATTTTATATTACCTTAATAAATCTTCGAGATGAACACTGCCGGCGGTTTTTTCGTCGCGGTATTTGACGATGACGGGGCAGTATAGATGTACGCCGCTTTCGAGGGGTTTTCCGTCCCGCACGATGGGCTTGGAACCACTCACCACCACGGCTCCGCGGGGAACGACCACGCGGCCGTCGGCGTTACGGGGTACGAAACTGCCCGTGGTGGCATCGAACAGCGGTGTAGAGGCGGTGATGACAACGCCCGAAGCAATGACGGCGCCTTCTTCCACAATGGTTCCCTCATAGATGCCGCAGTTGCCGCCCACGAATGCGCCATCTTCAATGATGGTGGGAAGGGCGCCCGCCGGCTCCAGCACGCCGCCAATCTGGGCACAGGCCGACAGATGAATGTTTTTGCCGATTTGCGCGCAGGACCCCACGGTGACATGGCTGTCCACCATGGTACCTTCGCCTACATAGGCTCCTACGTTGATATAGGAAGGGGGCATGACAATGGCGCCTTTGGCTACGAAAGCACCGCGCCGGATGCTGGACCCGCCGGGGACGATGCGGACGCCGTCCTCTGCGCTGAACTTCCTCACAGGGTAAGTATCCTTGTCAAAGAAGGGAAACTGACCTTCACTCATGTCTGTGATGGCGCCCAGCCTGAAGCCGGCAAGAATTACTTCCTTCACGTGCTTGTTTACCTGCCATACGCCGTCTGCCTTCCGGGCAACGCGGAGTTCTCCCTTTTCCAGGGCTTCTATGACTTCGTTAAACTCTTGTATTGTAATTTCCATTAAAACAATTCTTTAAGGGTTTGCTTCAGGAGCGTCTCGGTGGCTTCTGTGGCGGGCACCAGCGGCAGGCGCAGGCTGTTTTCCATGAGTCCCAGCTGGGCCATGGCGGCCTTGGCGGGGATGGGATTGGGCTCCACGAAGAGCGCCTTGAACAGGGGATTCAGGCGGTCGTCCATCTTTTTTGCCTCTTCGAACTTGCCCGCCTGCAGTGCATGTACAAAGTCTGCCATGGCGCTGGGGAACACGTTGGAAGCTACGGAGATGACACCATCGGCCCCCTTCTGCATGAGCTCGAAGGTCTGGTCGTCGTTGCCGCTGAGCACCGAGAACCCATCCGGACGGCCGTCCAGGATGGCCTGAATCTGGCCGATGTTGCCGGACGCTTCCTTGACACCTACGATGTTGGGGATGTCCCGTGCCAGGGCCAGGGTGGTTTCCGCCTCAATGTTGCAGCCCGTACGGCCGGGCACATTGTACAGGACGATGGGCTTGTCCGTGCTCTGGGCCAGCTCCTTGAAGTATTCGTAGATACCCCGCTGCGGCGGCTTGTTGTAGAACGGTGCCACAATCAGGTAGGCGTCGGCATCCTGCAGCAGGCGCATGTTGGCCAGCGTGCCGGTTACGCTGTTGGTACCCACACCGGCCACCACCGGTTTTCCGGCGGCATGTTGCAGGGCTACCTCCAGCACCTGGAGTTTTTCCGATTCCGTGAGCGTGGGCGTTTCGCCGGTGGTTCCCAGCGGCACCAGGAAATCCATGCCGGCCGTCACCTGCCAGTCCACTGTGGCGGCAAACGCCGTATAATCTACTTCGCCTCCCTTGAAGGGAGTAAGCAGTGCCGTGCCGCATCCTTTGAATATTTTGTCCATATCTAGTGTGCTTTGTTTTCAATCCATTCGGCCGGGCCGGTGAGGAACACGTCGGTGAAGTGTTCTCCGGCGGCCTTGAAACTAACCTCCAGCCAGTCGCCGCGGCGGCACTGGAGGCGGATGGGATCCCCGGCCCGGCCGGGAATGACGCCGGCGGCATAGGCCGCGATGGCGCTGGCCGTGAGGCCGGTTCCGCAGGCCAGGGTTTCGCCTTCCACACCCTTTTCAAAGGTGCGGACATGCAGGCCGTCGGGCGCTGCCTCCACAAAATTGGCATTGGTGCCTTCGGGCTGGAAGGCATCGGCCCATCTGTATTCCGGGCCGTCTTTTTCCATGTCCAGGGCTTCGACACTGGGCACGAACTTCACAAAATGACGGGTGCCGGTGTTGAGGAAGTAGCCGTCCAGGACGGGCTTTACTCCGTCTACGTCAATCATCTTGAGCTTAACGGTCCACAGGCCGTCCTCTTTCTGGAGGATCTCGGCTGTATGCGGGCCGTCCGGTGCCAGGAAGTTCCATACTCCGTCCGGCGAGGCGGGCTTCAGGCCCAGGTAATCGGCAAAGGCCACGATGCATCGGCCACCATTGCCGCACATCATGCCGCCGCTTCCGTCGGGGTTGTAGAATTCCATGGCAAAGTCGTAGCCGGGTGCCTGATCCAGGATCATCATGCCGTCGGTGCGGTATTCCCGGCACAGTCTGGCGATGGTCTCCTTTTGGCGGAAATCGTCCACCCCTCCCTGGCGCCCGTCCAGCAAGACAAAGTCATTGCCTGCCCCGGTGAACTTGTATAGCGTGATGTGGATGTTGTTCATCACGCTTGAGAGGAGCTTGATGCCAGGTTCCATCTTGGCTTCGTCTATGAAGGAGAAGTTCAGGCGCATGGTGTTGCGGTGGCTGCCGTCGGTGTAGAAGAACGAGCCCGCTACGTAGGCCACGCCGGATGCCAGTGCACGGTCATACAGCGCCACGGTATCAATGCTCTCCGGCAGGGTTAGCCACAGGAAAAGGCCCCCTTCCGGGTAGGTCCAGCTCACTCCGGCCGGCATGTATTTCTCCAGCAGGGACACCATCAAGTCTCTCCGGTGCCTGTATAATGCTAAGGTTTTCTGTAAGTTGCGGTCCAGCGCACCGCTGGTGAGGAATTCTGCGGCCAAGTACTGGTCAAAAACCGGCGGACACAGGTCCAGGCACTGCTTGCAAACGTAAATCTGCTCCAGGAGTTCTTCCGGGCCGATGATCCATCCCAGCCGGAAGCCCGGAGCAAAGATCTTGGAGAAGCTTCCCAGCTGCAGCGTGCGCTCCGGGGCCAGTTCTCGGATGGGCGTGACCGGCTCCCCCTCATAGCGAAGCTCGCGGTAGGGGCTGTCTTCTACAATGAGGCAGTCAAGTTCCCGGGCAAGCCGCACCAGCTCTTTCCGTTCCTCCAGGGTCATGGTTTTGCCGGAGGGGTTGTTGAAGTCGGGGATGACGTAGATGAATTTGACTTCAGATTCTTCGCTTCGCTCAGAATGACATCCCATTACCTTGGCGCGGTAGGCCCTGAAACTCTGCAGTGCCCCCAGATACACCGGGTTATCGGCCAGGACCACGTCTCCGGGGTCCACGAAGACGCGGGTGCACACGTCGATGCCCTGCTGGGAAGAAGTGGTGATCTGTACCTGCGACACGGGCACGCCGTAGCGGGCGGCAATGGCTTCGCGCAGTTCTGGCACGCCCTGCGTTGCACCGTACTGCAGCGCCTTGGTGCCATACTTTTCCAGCACGGCGGCGGCAAGGCCGGGGATTTCGGTCACCGGGAAAGTGTCGGCGGCGGGGTATCCTCCGGCGAAGGAGCAGATGGCACTGAGGTCTACCTTCCGGAAAATCTCCCTTACCGGAGAGCGTAGGAATGAAGGCACATCGGCCGAGAAAAATCTGTTGTAGTCCATGTTAAGCACGGGTAATATGGGCTCCCAGCGCGTTGAGGCGGCCTTCGATGTCCTCGTAGCCGCGGTCAATCTGCTGGATGTTGTCAATGGTGGAGGTGCCGCTGGCGCTCATGGCGGCGAGCAGCATGGCAATGCCGGCACGGATGTCGGGGGACACCAGCCGGGCAGGTCTGAGGTTGATGCGATGGTCGTGGCCGATGACCACCGCGCGGTGCGGGTCGCACAGGATAATCTGGGCGCCCATGTCGATGAGCCGGTCCACAAAGAACAGGCGGCTCTCGAACATCTTCTGGTGGATGAGGACACTTCCCTTGCACTGGGTGGCCACCACCAGCATTACCGACAGGAGGTCGGGCGTGAGGCCGGGCCAGGGGGCATCGGCGAGGGTCATGATGGAGCCGTCCAGGAAGGATTCTATCTCGTAGCTGTCCTGCTCGGGGATGAAGATGTCGTCTCCCCGCTGCTCCAGCTTGATGCCCAGGCGGCGAAAGGCATCGGGAATGATGCCCAGGTCGTACCAGGATACGTCCTTGATGGTAATGGAACTGCGGCAAATGGCGGCCATGCCGATGAACGAGCCCACCTCGATCATATCCGGGAGAATCTTGTGCTGCGTGCCGTGCAGGGCCTCTACACCGTGAATGCGGAGGAGGTTGCTGCCCACTCCGTCGATGAAGGCGCCCATGCGGCCCAGCATCTTGCACAGCTGCTGGATATAGGGCTCGCAGGCCGCGTTGTAGATGGTAGTGGTTCCCTTGGCCAGTACCGCCGCCATGAGGATGTTGGCCGTGCCGGTGACGGAAGCCTCGTCCAGGAGCATGTATCGGCCCGTAAGGCGGTCCTTGGAGGTGAGGCGGAAAGCATGCCGAGAGGCGTCGTACTGTATGTCGGCCCCCAGCTTCATCATGCCGTCCAGGTGGGTGTCCACCCTGCGCCGGCCAATCTTGTCGCCGCCGGGCTTGGCGAACCACGCATGCCCGAAGCGGGTAAGGAGCGGGCCCACGATCATCACCGAGCCGCGGAGCTCGGCGCATTTGTCAATGAATTCCTGCGTCTCGATGTAGGACGTATCTACGGCATCGGCCTGGAAGGTGTAAGTTCCCTTTGCGTGGCGCGTCACTTTTACGCCCATGTTTTGCAACAGCGCAATGAGGTTCTTGACATCCAGGATTTCCGGGACGTTACTGATGGTGACGGGTTCGCTGGTGAGAAGCACCGCGCTTATGACCTCCAGGGCTTCGTTTTTTGCGCCCTGTGGGGTTATGGTACCGGAGAGCTTATGCCCTCCTTCGATGATATATTTAGACATGCTCTACTTCTGGATGAAGGGTTATTCCGTACTTTTCCCGGACGGCATCGATTACCTGCTTTTCCAGGCCGATGATCTCCTGCGGCGAGGCCTTTCCCGTCGCATTGACAATCACCAGCGGCTGCCGCGGGTACACCTGCGCGCCGCCCAGGCGGACGCCCTTGAAGCCGCACTGCTCGATGAGCCACGCGGCCGGGATTTTGATGCCGCCTGCTACCTCGTAGTGCGGCGGATTGCCCTCGATGCGGCGGAAGACTTCCTCAGAGACCACCGGGTTGCAGAAAAAACTTCCGGCGCTTCCCGTCACCGCCGGGTCCGGGAGTTTCTCTCTCCGGATGCCGATGATGGTGTCGCGGATCACCTGCGGGGTAAGAGATTCTTCGCTTTGCTCAGAATGACAATTATTGTCATCCTGAGGCCGAAGGCCGAAGGATCTATTCTCCAGTGCTTTGCGGATGCCGCCGTAGTCCAGGACGGGCCTGGGCTCCCTGGAGAGGCGGTAAGTGACGGCGGTAATGATGTATCGGCCTTTCCACTCGGTCTTGAACTTGGAGGTGCGGTAGCCGTAGCCGCAGGTGGCGGGGTCGATGTGGACGAATCGGCCTTCTGCCCGGTCGTAGGCCCGGATATCGGCCAGGATGTCTTTGACCTCCACGCCGTAGGCGCCGATATTCTGGACGGCCGATGCGCCGCATTCCCCCGGGATGAGCGAGAGATTCTCCGGGCCCCAGAGGCCTTCTGCCGCCGCCTGGGCGCAGAAATCGTCAAAGACGACGCCGGCGCCGAGGGTCCAGAATTCTTCGCTTCGCTCGCAGTGGCGGAGGGCGATGTGCAGCACCGTTCCGGGAAAATCCTTCGTGAAAAGAAGGTTGCTTCCGCCACCCAGGACCATGACGGGCCCGGGCAGGGCGTCCCAGTCCAGCGTGTGCAGTTCCTGTTCAGACTCCACCTCTAAATAAAGTGCGCAGGACACTTTCATACCGAATGTGTTCCGCGCACTCAAATCATATGATAAGTGACGGATCACATTTGCTTTATGTTCAGGGCTATCTGAAGTTCATCCAGCTGTTCCTGGTCAATCTGGGACGGGGAATCGATCATGACGTCGCGGCCCTGGTTGTTCTTGGGGAACGCAATGTAGTCGCGGATGGTGTCCTGGCCGCCCATGAGGGCGCAAACGCGGTCAAATCCGAAGGCCAGACCTCCGTGCGGCGGAGCACCGAACTTGAAGGCGTTGATGATGAAGCCAAACTTGTACTCGGCTTCTTCAGGGCCGATGCCCAGCACCTCGAACATGCGCTTCTGCATGTCGGCGTTGTGGATACGGATGGAGCCGCCGCCCAGCTCGTTGCCGTTGAGCACGAAGTCGTAGGCGTTGGCGCAGACGCGCTCCAGATCTTCCTTCTTGTCGGAGTAGAACCATTTCTCGTGCTCCGGCTTGGGAGCGGTGAAGGGGTGGTGCATAGCGTAGAAACGCTGGGTTTCGTCGTCCCACTCCAGCAGCGGGAAGTCCACAATCCACAGGGGAGCGAACTCCTTGGGGTTGCGAAGGCCCAGACGGCCGCCCATCTCCAGACGCAGGACGCCCAGCATGGTCTGGACCTTGCGCTTGGCGGCGCCGCTCATCACGAGGATGAGGTCTCCGGGCTGAGCCTCGGCGGTGGCGGCAATCTTCTGGAGGTCTTCGGCCGTGTAGAACTTGTCGATGGAGCTCTTGTAGGTTCCGTCGGCGTTGACCTTGATGTAGATGAGGCCCTTGGCACCCACCTGCGGGCGTTTGACCCACTCGGTGAGCTCGTCAATCTGCTTGCGGGTGTACTCGGAGGCACCGGGAACGCAGATGGCGCCGATGTAAGCGGCCTCGTCCAGCACGCTGAAGCCCTTGCCCTTGGCAACCTCGGTGATCTCGTGGATCTTCATGCCAAAGCGCACGTCGGGCTTGTCGGAGCCATAGAAGTCCATGGCGTCGTACCAGCTCATGCGGGGAAGCGGGTTGGGGATATCTACATTGAGAACGTTCTTGAACAGGGTGCGCATCATCCCTTCGAAGGTATTGAGAACGTCTTCCTGTTCCACGAACGACATTTCGCAGTCAATCTGGGTGAATTCCGGCTGGCGGTCTGCGCGGAGGTCCTCGTCACGGAAGCAGCGCACAATCTGGAAGTAGCGGTCGTAGCCGGCTACCATCAGGAGCTGCTTGAAGGTCTGGGGGCTCTGCGGCAGGGCGTAGAACTGGCCGGGGTTCATGCGGGAAGGAACCACAAAGTCACGGGCACCTTCCGGGGTGGACTTGATGAGGTAAGGGGTCTCGATTTCCATGAAGCCCAGGCTGTCGAGGTAGTTGCGGGCTTCGTGGGCTACCTTGTGGCGCAGGGCCAGGGCGCGCTGGAGCGGGCCGCGGCGAAGGTCCAGGTAGCGGTATTTGGCACGGAGGTCTTCACCGCCGTCGCTCTCTTCCTCGATGGTGAAGGGAGGCGTTACGCTCTTGTTGAGGATGGTGATGGCTTCCAGTTTGATTTCGATGTCTCCGGTGGGCATCTTGGCGTTCTTGGCGCTGCGTTCCACCACTTCGCCGGTTGCCTGGATCACGTATTCACGGCCCAGGGAGGTGGCGGTCTCCACCAGGGCGGCGGGGGCATCGGCCTCTACCACCAGCTGGGTGATGCCATAGCGGTCACGCAGGTCGATGAATGTCATGCCGCCCAGTTTGCGGGCCTTCTGCACCCATCCTGCCAGCGTTACCTTCTGGCCTTTGTTCTCAATGCGGAGTTCTCCGCAAGTGTGTGTTCTGTACATATGTAGGTTTACATTTACTTTCCAACCTACAAAGATAGCAATTTCTCGCGAGGTTTTTACGTATTTTTCCTTTACCTTTGCAAGTATGACAGAAGTACGCGCAAAGAAAGCCCTCGGGCAGCATTTCCTCACGGACCAGAAGGTGGCCCGCGCCATTGTTGACGCCCTTCACGGCGGCCTTCCCACCCTGGAAGTGGGTCCCGGCATGGGCGTTCTTACCCAGTACCTGCTGGAGCGGGAAGACATTGACCTCAGGCTTATCGAGATCGACTCGGAGAGTGTGGAGTACCTTCTCACCCACTTCCAGGGTATGCAGGGACGCCTCATGGAAGGGGACTTCCTCAAACTTAAGCTGGAAAAGCTTTTCCCGGAAAAGTTCGCCATCATCGGCAATTTCCCCTACAATATCTCTTCCCAGATCTTCTTCAAGGTGCTGGACTACAAGGACAACATCCCCGAGGTAGTGGGCATGGTGCAGAAGGAAGTGGCCGAGCGAATAGCCGAAAAACCCGGCAGCAAGACCTACGGCATCCTGAGCGTCCTTCTGCAGGCCTGGTACGACATCGAGTACCTCTTTACCGTGGGGTCTGGCTGTTTTGCCCCGCCGCCCAAGGTGGAAAGCGCCGTCATTCGCCTCACGCGCAACACCCGCACGGAACTGGGCTGCGACGAAGCCCTCTTCAAGACCGTTGTGAAAACGGCCTTCGGGCAGCGCCGCAAGATGATGCGCAATCCCCTGAAGCCCCTTGCCATCGCTCGCGGCAAGGCCGATGTTCTCTCTGAGGACATCTTCTCCCAGCGCCCGGAGCAGCTCTCCGTGGAGGACTTTGTGGCGCTCACCAATTTGCTGGCCTAGAACTGGAAGTAGATAAAGCTCTGGAGGTCTGCCGTGATGAACTGGTAGATAAAGACAATGATGAGCACCACCACTACGGCCATGACACCCAGCGGCATAAGGGCAAAATTGAGCCGGTACCAGCGCTTGAAGCGCTCCGGCAGCCAGTGGATGATCATTCCCGCCACAAACAGCAGCAGCACCGTCCAGTGAGCGGCGGCCATGTCGGGGATGAGGTTCAGGTCCCAGGGCCCGCCAATCTGGTTCACCATGTTCTTGGCCGTGTTCCAGGCTTCTTCGTTGGCCAGGGCAGGGTCCAGGTTGGAACCGCTGCGGAAGAAAAGGCGCGTGAAGGTGATGAAAACGAAGGTCTGGAAGATGTCCCAGGCCGTCGTTTTCTTGATTTTGAAGATCCACTCCACCAGCGTTCCCACAAGGATGATGAGCGTCCATACGAAGAACATGTTCCACACCGGGTAATGCAGCGTGAAGGACAGCGTGCCGCAAAGGGCCGTGGTGAGGCCGATGATCAGCAGCTTCCCGCCCAGGGAACGCTTGGTCCAGATCTTATAGATGACCATGCCAATGCCATTGAGGCCGCCCCAGATCATGAAATTCCAGCTGGCACCGTGCCACAGACCGCCGAGGAGCATGGTGTTCATGCTGTTGATGTTGGTGGTGATGAGCTTGCGGTCTCCGGGCTTTTTCCAGGCCCATAGGCCGATGCCCGCCGCCAGAAGCGCTACGCCGAAGGCTACCCACCAGCTGCCGCTGAGGAAGGAACCGAACACAGCCACCGCCGCAATGATGATATAGGTGCCGGCCGATGCATTCCGGTTTCCGCCGAGGGGGATGTACAGGTAGTCCCGCAGCCAGCGGCTCAGGGTCATGTGCCAGCGGCGCCAGAACTGCTGCGTATTCACCGCCTTGTAGGGAGAATTGAAGTTCTGGGGCAGGTAGAAGCCGAAGAGCATGGCGACGCCCGTTGCGATGTCCGTGTAGCCGGAGAAATCGGCATATACCTGCAGGGAATAGCAGAACAGGGCGCTCAGGTTCTCGAAGCCGCTGTACAGGAGGGGATTCTCAAAGACGCGGTCTGCGAAGTTCACGGCCAGGTAGTCGGCCAGGATGAGCTTTTTCAGAAGACCGTTCATGATCCAGAAGATGGCAATGCCAAACCAGCGGCGGCTCAGGTTATAGGGCTTGTGAAGCTGCTGAACAAACTCCACGGCCCGCACGATGGGGCCGGCAACCAGCTGGGGGAAGAAACTCAGGTAGAAGCCAAAGTCCAGGAAGTTCTCCACGGGCGCAATTTTTTCCCGCTTCACGTCTACCATGTAGCTCACGGCCTGGAAGGTGAAGAAGGAGATGCCAACCGGCAGGATGATGGCGTCTACCCGGAAGATATCGGCCCCGGTGAGGGAGTTGAGAAGTTCACCCAGGACGTCATGGACCTCGAAGGACGTGCCCAGGAGGCTGTTCACAAAGTCCGTGAGGAAGTAGGCGTATTTGAAGTAGGCCAGGATGCCCAGGTCCACGACAACGCTTACGGCGGTGAGAACGCTCCGCGCCTTATTGCTCTTCAGTTTCCCTAAGCCTTTGGCTGCGAAGAAGTTATAGACAATGACAAAGACAAGGAGCGCGAGGAATACGCCGCTGGTCTTGTAGTAGAAAAAGAGCGAGCACGCAAACAGGTAGCCGTTTCTGAGGAGTGCCTTGCTGTGGAACAGCGAGAACACGGCGAACACCAGTGCAAAGAATGCCCAGAAGTAGAACTGGGTAAAGAGCAGCGGGTGAGCCTGGTCAAAGGAGAACAGGTTCACAAGGAAATCCCGTATGACATCCCACATGCTCATCTGCGTTTGTGATAACTGTCGATGATAGCGTCAAACAGAAGGTCTGCCACCAGTTTATAGCCGGCCGGAGTAAAGTGTACCTTGTCTGCCTGGGCCAGGCCGGCTTCCTGCCAGCGGGCCATGGAGCCATAGCCTCCCATGACCTTGTACCAGTCCCAGAACACCCCGGCGCACTCTTTGGCCAGTTCCCGGAAGGCTTTCTCTGCCGCCTCCGTGTGGCTGTTCACGTCCCGGCGGCGCCAGCTGTCGTTGATGCCGCTGAAGAGGATGGCGCAGTAGGGGTTTACGCGGCGCACGGCCTTGATGAGTTCCCGGTAGTGCTCCTTGAAGCGGTGCACGTCAAAATCGGCCCCCTGAATATCGTTGATGCCGATGGAGAAGATGACAAGGTCTGGCATCACGCGCCGGAGGTCCTGCTCCCACAGCTCGCAGCGGAGCCAGGCGGTGGTGGAAGCGCCGTTCACGCCCGCTTCCATGAGGCTGAAGCCCTGGCCCGGCTTGTCCAGGTACAGGCCGCGAAGGGTGTAGTAGCCTTTCCCTTCAAAGCCCAGTTGTACCCAGTCGGTATAGAAGGGGAGCACGAAATGGCCTTTGACGCCTCTTAAAGTATCTTTTTTGCCCAGAAGCAGGACGGGTTCCAGCGTGCCTTCTCCCAGCACGTCCACCCGGTTGAAGGTGTAGCGCTGCTGCAGGAGATGTGCTTCGCGGGGCAGAAGGTCTATCACTACCCGGGCCGATGTATCCCGGGCCGTCACGGCCATGCCGGTGAGTCCCAGCGTGACATCGTGGGGCTTGAGGCAGTTGACGCCCTCCCAGTTGCCGGCATAGGAACTGCTGTAGCTCGAGGGGGTGTTGGTGCCGGCGGCCGAAAAGGGGAAGACCAGGCCGCGGCCGCCATCGGCCCCATACCTGAGGCTCAGGAAGTTACGGCGAAGACGGTCGCTCCAGGTGCCGCCCTGGACGTGCGATCCGCCCACATGCAGGACGCGCACGTCTACTCCTCCCGTTGCGATGAGCGTGTCCAGCTTGCGCAGGAAACGGTTATAGGTAGGGGATGCTCCGGCGGGCATTTCCAGGGTGTTGAGGTCTCCTCTCACAAACGGATAATGCGGCACGCGGGCCCCGGCGGGAACCAGCGCAAGAAGGGTTATAAGGCAAAGGAGAAGCCGCTTTTTCATGGATGCATGGCCTCCTCCACCTTTCTTGCGGGATAGGTTTTTCTGAGCTCATAGAAATTGTAGCAGGTGAGAATGGACTGGCTGAGCGCATCTCCCACCTTCCTGGCGCCCTCCGAGGTAAAGTGGATGTAGTCCGGCCCGGCATAGGCAGGACGGTGCTTGACCCACTGAACCATGGAATTCTCTCCTCCCATCATGCGGAAGAGGTCCCAGTAGGCGGCATCGTTCGAAAGGGCCGTAGACCGCAGGGAGTCTACCAGCGTGGGCAGGTTGGGCCAGGTGACGATGCGGCCGTTCACGCTCTTTCCCATGTCGGACGGGCCGATGAACAGGATTTTCGCCTGGGGAGCCACCTCGTGGAAATACTGGATTTCGCGGGCAATCTGCTCCTGATACTGCTCGATGACCTTTGTGTTACGGGCTACGGGCATATAGTTGCCGCCAAACTGAAGGATGATCAGGCGCGTGTCCGTAAGGGCAAAGCAGTCTGTCATCAGCGGCTTGGAGATGCGGTGGAAAATGGTGCCCGAGCAGCCTCTCAGCGGGATGTTGTCCACAGCCACGCCGGAACTGCCATCGGCCCCGACAGCATAAATCTCGGCGCTGCCGGAGATACGGAGGGTTGCTTTCTCTACCGGCCGCGGGAACGTCCAGGTGAGTAAGGTGGCTCCGCCTTCGCCCACGGTCTTCACGGGTGCGGGCTTCAGGGTGTCGGAGACAACCTTCACGTCAAAACCCTGGCTGGCCCGGCCGTAGAGGAGGCTTACGCTGGAGAAGGTCTTGACGCCTTCCCGGGCATTCTTGTTTTTGGAGCCCCGGAGGGAGATGGTACCGCCGCCGGTGAGCTGCACCACCTGTGCCAGCATGCCGTAGCGGTTGTGGCCGGCCCGTACCGTGGTGGAGTCCCCGTACATGGTGTACTGGGTGAACGCTCCGTTGGCGCTTTTGGAAATACTGGCCGACGGCACGTTGCTCAGGGCCGGGAATAGTCCCGTTCCCTGGCCGCCGAACCGGCCCTGGAGAGCCTCACGCAGGTCCTGCGAGATGCGGTCCAGTTCAATCTGGGAGTCTCCGTAGTGCACGACGCGAACCGTACGGTTCTGCCTTCCGGCCGTCTCCATCTCCTTGAACACATCGTCAAAGAAGCGATAGTCGTTTCCGGGAAGGTAGATGCGGTCCGGGTTCTCGTAGAAGAAGCGGCGGTAGAACTGCAGGGTGTCGTCCTGCATCCGGAAGCGGTTGGCAATGCCGGTGAGCACCGAGTCCACGTCCACCTTCTTTTCGGCCGCTTCCTGCAGCGTGCGCTGGTACGACGCAAACCGCACCGTAACCGGTCCCACCGGCACGCCATCGGCCGGCACTGCCAGCCACAGCATGCCCATCATGGCGAAGACGCCCGCAAAGAATATCAGTACCTGCCGTGCTTTCATAAGAATTGCAAAGATACAGAAAAACTCCGAAAACCGCCAGCCCCTGCCTAGCAGTATTACCACCATCTCTCTAGTGCCTCCACCACTTCCGGTCCCTATTTCCACCAGCAGCACCCCATTCCCTTCAGCAGCACCCCTTTCTCGCCTGCAGCGCCCCATTTCTCCACGATCGCCACGTTTATTCCCACCACCTCACCAGTAGCACCCGACCGCGTTGACAGGAAATCGGCCTTCTGCGCGTTCTGTGTGTCAACGCGGTAAGGATTTCGGCCAAAACGGCCCAAAACGCTGCCGCGTCGACATGAAATCGGCCTCCTGTGCATTCTGCGTGTCAACGCGGTAAGGGACTGGCCTTTGCTGTGTGTGGTGTGGGCTCTTGCCGCAGCGCTTCCGCGGAGGGGGGAGACCCTCCCGGGGGACTCCGTTCGCTTGGTTCATTCGCTTGGGAGTTCGGGGCGCTCGCATGCTTCGCGCCCGTCACTCCCGTCGCTCACTCCCATCGCTCACTCCGGCCCCTCCCACCGTTTCCTGCGTCCCCGCTTCGCGGGAACTTGTCTCCGGCGGGCCCCTCCCCCTGCCCTTGTCCGGGGGTGGACAAGCCACCCGGGAGGGTCTCCCCCCTCCGCAGAACCGCTGCTGCTGTGCCTGTGTTCTGTTCTATGCTCGCGTTGTGTGGAGCTAACGCGTTGATTAATAACACAATAATCAAAAACGCCTAGTAAAATTTCACTAGGCATTTTTACGTAATGTTCTGACCTTTAGATAGTTACATCCACGGCTGCGTCCCAAAGCCCCTCCCCGATGGAAGGGGTTGGGGAGAGGGTAACGTGAGGCAATAACGTGCTGCACGTTCTATAGCCCCTCCCCGATGGAAGGGGTTGGGGAGAGGGTAACGTGAGGCAATAACGTGCTGCACGTTCTATAGCCCCTCCCCCGAGGGGAGGGGTTTGGGGAGGGGGTAACGTGGGGCAATAACGCTGCACGTTAGTGCAGCATGACCGTGAGCCCAGCCATCACAATCGACACCATGCTCATGAGTTTGATGAGGATATTGAGCGAAGGGCCGGAGGTGTCCTTGAAAGGATCGCCCACCGTGTCACCCACAACGGTGGCATGGTGTGAAGCGGAGTTCTTGCCGCCAAAGTGGCCTTCTTCCACAAACTTCTTGGCATTGTCCCAGGCACCGCCGGAGTTGGCCAGGAAAATAGCCAGCACAAAGCCGGCACCGAGGCCGCCTGCCAGCAGGCCGATAACGCCCGCAGGGCCCAGTACGATGCCCACCAGCATGGGAACGATAATGGCAAGGAGGGACGGGAAGATCATCTCATGCTGTGCGGCCTTGGTGGAGATGCGCACGCAGGAGGTGTAGTCCGGGCGCTGTTTGCCTTCGAGGATGCCCGCAATCTCGCGGAACTGGCGGCGCACTTCCACCACCATCTTCTCTGCGGCGCGTCCTACCGCGTTCATGGTGAGGCCGCAGAACAGGAAGGCCATCATGGAGCCCACGAATACACCCACCAGCACCATCGGGTTCATGAGGGTAATGTCATAGTAGTCCACAATGTCCATGATGGTAGCCGATACCGTTTCCACGGTGCGGTCTCCAATCTCCAAAACAGACTGCCCGATGTGTCCCAGGCCAATCTTGATCTCTTCGATGTAGGAAGCCAGCAGTGCCAGAGCCGTGAGGGCGGCGCTGCCGATGGCAAAGCCCTTGCCGGTAGCGGCTGTGGTGTTGCCCAGGGAGTCCAGGATGTCGGTCTTTTCACGGACGGAAGGGTCCAGCTCGCTCATCTGCGCGTTGCCGCCTGCGTTGTCGGCGATGGGGCCGTAGGCGTCCGTCGCCAGGGTGATGCCCAGGGTAGAGAGCATGCCCACGGCGGCGATGGAAATGCCGTACAGGCCATGGCTAAGTGTATCTACGCTGAAGTTGAAGCCCGTGGCAAAGCCATAGGCCAGCAGGATGGCGCAGGCGATGGTGACCACCGGAACTGCGGTAGAAATCATGCCCAGGCCCACACCGTTGATGATGACGGTGGCAGGACCGGTCTGCGAGCTCTCGGCCAGCTTCTGCGTGGGCTTGTAGGAATGCGAGGTATAGTACTCGGTTACCTTGCCAATGATGACGCCCGCCAGGAGGCCGCTCACTACGCTCAGGGACAGCATCCACCAGTTGGGGAATCCGAGGAGCCGGAAGATGCCGAAGGAGCACACCGCAATGAGGACGGCTGCGAGGTTGGTTCCGCGGCTCAGCGAGCCCAGAAGGTCCTGCAGGTTGGCTCCCTCCTTCGTGCGCACCACGAAGATGCCCAGGATGGAGAGCACCACGCCGATGGCGGCAATGGTCATGGGAGCCAGGATGGCCCGCATCTGCACCGCGGTACCATCGGCAAAGAAGGCCGATGCGCCCAGCGCCATGGTGGCGAGGATGGAGCCACAGTAACTCTCGTACAGGTCTGCGCCCATGCCGGCGACGTCACCCACGTTGTCGCCCACATTGTCGGCGATGGTGGCGGGGTTGCGGGGGTCGTCCTCCGGGATATCCTGTTCCACTTTACCCACGATGTCGGCGCCCACATCGGCCGCCTTGGTATAGATGCCGCCGCCAACGCGGGCAAACAGCGCCTGCGTGGAAGCGCCCATCCCGAAGGTGAGCATGGTGGTGGTAATCACAACCAGCGTCTGGGCCTCGGAGGCCTCATGCACGAAGGCGTTCAGCACCAGCCACCAGATGGCGATATCGAGCAGTCCCAGGCCCACCACGGTGAGGCCCATGACAGCGCCGCTGCGGAATGCAATCTTGAGGCCGCTGTTGAGGCTTCGCATGGTGGCGTTGGCCGTACGGGCACTGGCGAAGGTGGCCGTTTTCATGCCCACAAAGCCTGCCAGGCCGCTGAAGAAGCCGCCGGTGAGGAAGGCGAACGGCACCCAGGGATTCTGCACGCCAAAGCCATAGGCCAGCACGGCAAAGAGCACGGCCAGCACGGCGAATACAATAATCACAACCTTGTACTGCTGCTTGAGGTACGCCATGGCACCTTCGCGCACGTACTGTGCGATTTCTTTCATGGTGGGGGTTCCCTCGCTCTCCTTCATCATCTGCCGGAAGAAGATCCAGGCAAAGAGGAGCGCCAGCAGCGCGGCTGCCGGAACCAAATAGAATAAAGAGGTCATAGTTTTGTGTGTTAGTTCTGTGGTTATCAGTTCATTTCTTCGATGTTAAAGCCCTCCAGGCTGTCCATCAGATTCTTTATTGTGTTTAGGTAATCTCTTTGCCTGAGGCGCAGGGTAAGGTGAATTTTTCCTTCGGATATGGAATAGGACTCTACGTTAACGCGCTGTTTTTTAAGTTTTTCGGGGAGCGAGAGAAGGTCGTAGGGCTTGTCGGGGACAAGGGTCATGTCCACCACCTTCTCGCTGTAGTGAAGGTTCACGAAGTGCATCATTTCCAGGCAGGAAACTGTGAGCACAGAGGCTGCGATGGCTACAGGATACATCCCGTCTCCGCAGGCCAGGCCGATGGCGGCGGCCACCCAAAGGCCTGCGGCGGTGGTGACACCGCGCACTACGTTTCTCTGGAAGATGATGACACCGGCGCCGATGAAGCCGATGCCGGAAACCACCTGTGCGGCCACGCGTGCGGCGTCGTGCTGCTTGCCGTCAAAGGCAAACTCGGATATAATCATGAACAGGGCACTGCCCAGCGCTACGATGAAATGCGTACGCACACCGGCCTCTTTGGCGCGGAATTCCCGCTCCAGTCCAATGAGGCCGCCAAGGAATCCGGCGGCGACCAGCCGGAAAATCATAACCCAGTCAAAACTCATAGCTATAACAAATATACAAAGATTAGAATAAACCCGGCGTAATGTGCAGCCATTTCAGGACGGTCTGTCCAAACAGCAGGATGAGCAGCCAGGAGAAGGTCATCATGGTGATGCCGTATTTGAATGCGTCCGTCATGCTGTAGTGGTTGGTGGTGTACAGCAGGGCCGCGGGTTTGCTGTTGAAGGGGAGCACATAGCAGTGCTCGATGAGCATGGACACCGGAAGGGCCAGGCTCATGGGCGGGAAGCCAAAGCGCTTCTCCACGCCCAGTGCGATGGGAACGAAGACCATGGTGCGGATGGTCTTGGACTGGAACACCAGTCCGGAGTACATCATCAGGAACGTCAGGACCACGTACAGGACCCAGAAGGGCGTATTGGCCGTAATGCCCAGGGAGTCGAAGGCCGCGTTCACCATGGTGTTGGGAAGGTCGGTGGCGTTGAGGCCGCTTCCCAGTGTGTAGGCACCGGCGCTGAAGAGCATTAGGTGCCAGGGAATGTCTACATCGTTCCACTTCACCACGCCGATGCCCGGAAGGAGGGCCAGCACGGCGCCGATGAGGGCCACGATGGTCTCGTCAATGTTGTGGAACGTTCCCTTGGTAACCCAGAGAATGAGTACCACAAGGAAAATGCTCACAGCCCGCCATTCCTGCACGCTCATGGGCCCCATGGCCTGGAGCTCGGAGCGAAGCCGCTCGATACCTCCCTCAATCTGGGGCACCTGCTCCTCCTTTTTCATAGGGAAGAATACATACATGCCCAGCAGCAGGCCCACCACGAGGATAATCACGCTCATGGGTCCCACTGCCACTAACCAATCGGCATATCCGAAGTCGCAGGATCCTACAAAACCCGCGATGAGGGAGATAGCAAGCAGATGCGCGCCGCTGCCCGTATAGAAGGCGTTGGCGCCGATGTTCACCTGAAACAGGTTCTGGATAACGAGGTTGCGTCCAAAGTTGTTGCGCTTGCCGTCACCGGCCCCGTAGATGGCGCAGATCACCATGAAGATGGGCAGCATGATGGTGGCCTTGACGGTAGTGGCCGATATGAAGGCGCTCAGCACCAGGTTGATGAGGAGGAAGCTCCACAGCACACCCTTGGCACTGCGGCCGAACTTGATTACAAAGGCCAGGGCCAGGCGCTTGGCAAAGCGGGTTTTCACCAGCATGGACGCCAGTACAAAACTGAGGATGTTGAGCCACATCACCGGATGACCCAGCTGGGCCAGCGCTTCCTTCTGCGTGGTTACGTTAAACAGGACCACGCCCAGGATGAGGATGAGGGAAGTGAGGTAGTTGGGGATAGCCTCTGTCATCCAGAGGATGAGGCTGGCGACAAATATGCCCAGCATGGCATAATTGGCGCGGATAAAACCCTCCAGACCCAGTGCTGCCAGCCGCTTCTGAGCCGAGGCGGCTAGCAGTCCGGTGTCCAGATGGTCTATGAACCCGATGTGACAGAACCATGTTATCCAGACAAATGCAATGAGTGCCAGGGGCGCGCCCAGGCGTGCCATCCAGATCTCAAAGGCCGATTTTTGCATCTTGGGCAGTTTCTCGACCCTGTAGTTGTTCATGTCCAGCGGGTCCATCATGTTACTTCCAGTTCTTATAAGGATTCTTCATGAGCATGGAGTTGAAGTACTTGGGGTCACCGGTGACCTCTTCACCCAACCATGCGGGCTTGTCAAAGGGCTCGTTCTCATCGGCCAGCTCAACCTCGGCCACGGTGAGGCCTTCGTTGTCTCCGTAGAACTCGTCCACCTCCCAGGTGTGAATGCCGTCGGTGTTCTTCACCAGGTAGCGGGTCTTGTCGATGACGCCGGGCTCGGCCAGTTCCAGGAGGGACTTGACCTCTTCCACGGGGATTTCCTTCTCCCACTCGAAGCGGGCGGCGCCGGAGGCGTTGCCGATACCCTTGATGGTGATGAAGCCCTTCTCACCCTTCACGCGGACGCGCACGGTGCGCTCCGGTACGGAGGAAAGGTAGCCCTGAGTGATGCGGGTGGCCTTGAAGGCATCGGCCTTGAAGTCTCCCTTTACCAAGAATTTCTTTTCAATTTCCTGTGCCATGGCTTATTCGTTTGCTAAGGGTTTGTCGCTCATGCCGATGACGCGCTTGATGGCCTGCAGGTAGTTGATGTTCTCAACGCCCTCCAGGTGGCAGTCGGCCACGGTCTTCTTGATGTCTTCGATCTCGGTGCTCTCGGAGTTGATGGTAACCACCTTGGCGCCGTTGATAAGGACGTTACCTACCTCGCAGATGGTGTTGTTCACCATGTAGCCGAAGCGCTGCTTGTGCACGCGGACGGCGGCGAGGTCCGGGCAGGCCTTCACCATAGCGATGAACTCCTCGAAGGTGTAGGTGTCCTTGGTGAGGGCGGGCATCTCCACCATGAAGGCGGGGAACACTTCCTTCTCCAGGACTTCCTTGGAGATGGGGAATTCGCCCTTCATGAGGGGATTCCACTGCTCGAAGCCGTCTACGGTCTGGACATAGGTCTTGATGTCCATCTTGCCGTCGCGGATCTTGGTATTGTTGATGTCGTTCTTGGCGCTGATGATGTAAATCTCATCACTGGTGCGCTCCCATACCTTCTCGGGTACGGGGACCGAGAGGCGTGCCATTCTCTTGTGCGCTTCGCAGAAATTCTGACCGAAGCTGCGGAATTCAAAGCGAGGTTTGGAGATCTCGCCAATCTTAAGTTCTGCCATATTAAATTATAGAGTTAAAAAGGTATTTATTCAAATACTACGTCGGTTCCGTCAACGTTCTTGGCACCGGGGGTGGCGTCCTGGTAGTACCACTTGCCGTCGGCGTTGACACCGTAGGAGGCAGGGGCCTGTGCCTTGAGGAGGGTGGTGAGGTTGAAGTCGGACAGGCTGTTGCCCTTGGGATCGAACAGTTCTACGTGCACGGCCTTCTTGGCAGAGAGGCCGCCATCGAAGACGAGCTCGGCTGCATAGCCTTCCTGGGCACCGCCGGTGACGGTTACGTCGGAGCTGTAGAGGAGGAGGTAGGCACCGGCCTTGAGGGTGGTAGCCTCGGAACCGGTCCACTTCACGGCGCCGTCTTTCTGGATGGTGACACCCTTCATGTTGATGTCCTTGGAGCCGGTATTGACAAGTTCGATGAATTTGTTGTTTCCGTTGATTTCGTTGAGCTTGAGGGGAGTGAAGTCGATGGGAATCACGCCCACGGTGTAGGTGGTGACGGCCGACTTGGTGACGGCGTCATCGGTCTTGGCCTCGATGTAGAATTCCACCACGGTGTCCATGGGCTGGGCCGGGATGGTGGCCTTGTACTTCTTGCCGTCCAGGGTCATGGCCACGGTCTTGGGCTCTCCCTGGTTCAGGGTGTAGACGAGGTTGATTTCGTTGATGGTCATGAGGGCCGATGCCTTGACGGTAACGGTTACATCGTCGTTCTCATCGTAGGCGATGGTGTTCTCCAGGGAGGAGAAGGTGGTGTAGGGATACAGGCCGTCCTTTACGCAGGCGGTAAGGGCCATGAGGATGGCGACGGATGCTATAATGAGCTTTTTCATAAGGCTTTCAAGTATTAGAAGTCAATTTCAAAACGGACGGCAATCATGTGATAGTCAACGCCGGCCTTGCCCTTGGCGGTCACGACCTTGGCGTAGTCCTTGGTGGGAGCGCCGGACTCGTCCAGGCCCACGAAGAGTTTGTTCTTGCCATTGGCGTAACGGTCGTTGTTGTTGTACTGGTAGTTGATCTGCATCTTCACGTTGTTGGTGACCCAGTAGTTGAGACCCACGGTGTAGGCCTCGGCGCTGCCGCCGAATACGTTTCCGCTGTTGAGGTTGCAGTACTCATAGCGGGCGCAGAGCTCGATGTCTCCCCACTTCTTGCCGGGTTTGATCTTGGTGTACTTGCCGCCGTTGGCGTCGTAGCGCTGGGTGCCGCCGAACAGGAGGTAACCGGCCTGGGCATACCAGCCGTTGAACATCTTTGCGGTGGGATCCTCGGCATCGGCCTTGAAGGACACGTTGTCCTGGACATAGGCGGCCTCATAGCGCAGGCCTTTGTAGTGACCGGCCAGTTCTACCGTCCACAGGAGGTTGTGGTCATAGCCGGCGAGGTCGCTGGTGTCCAGATACTTCTTGCGGTTGATGCTGGTGGAGTTGCGGGCGCTGGCGCGGTAGTAGCCAAACTTCTCGGCGCTGGCCTTGGGCGTGCGGTAGGAAGCGGCGGCGCCAATGTGCAGGCTGGCGTTATCCAGCTTGTAGAGAGGACGGAAAACTACCTTTCCGGTGAGGGACATGCCGGCATTGTAGCCGAAGTCCTTGTTGTTGTCGGCGATATACTGCCATTCCTCGGCACCGGCGATTTCGGGGCCGAAGATACCGGCGCTGGCCCAGAGCCAGTCCTTGGCGTACTTGGCGTTGAAGCCAAAGTGACGGGAAGGCGTGAGGGCCGAGCATACCATCGGGCGCTCCATGAACTGGAGGTAGCGGGAGGTGGTGTTGCGCTGGATGGAGAAGTTCTCCTTGAAGTTGCCGATCTGGAGTTCCAGGTTGGGAACGCCGGTGAAACGCACGATGGCGTCCTTGAGTTCCACGAGACCGTTGGCGAGGTCCATGTCGAATTCACCGTACCAGTTCTCGTCAATCTGGCCTTTCACGGCAAAACGGGCGCGGCGGATGGAAACGCCGTTACCAATCTTGTCGGCATAGGAGGGGGCGCCGAAGAAGCCGGCCACGTCGGCCTGGACGCGGATGTCGAACCACATCTTGTACTTGGAGTTCGGGGAAGCCATCACGAGGATACCGTCCTGAGCTTCCACGTCCAGAACGTCGGACTGAACGGCCACGCCGTACTGGTTGTACTTGGGGGCCTTCTGTGCAAAGGCGGCGCTCGCAGTGAGCAGCACGATTGCGATAGCAGAGATTAGTTTACGCATAAGTTAGTATAAAAAAGGTTATTAGATAGATTTGATATATTGGACCAGGTTGTCGCTGCGCTTCAGGCCCAGTTTGTTCCTGAGGCGGTACCTGGATATTTCCACGCTCTTTGGGGTGATGTTCATGAGGGAGGCGATATACTTGGAGGAAAAGCCCTGGCGCAGCAGGTTGGCCAGTTTCCTTTCGCTTTCGGTGAGGTCCGGGAAGGCTTCCTTGAGGCGGGTGTTGAAGTCCCGGTGCAGGATTTCCGTGCGGGCATAGAAGTCGCTGATTTCGCGCGTGAAGTACATGCGCTCCCGAATGCGGGAGAGGACTTCGTCCAGTGCTTTTTCCCTGTCGTGACCGTCCGGCAGGGCCCGCACATTGACCAGGTCTTCATAGACCTGTTCCATGAAGGCTTTCTGCTCGCTCACGCCCACCGCGAAATCTACCAGCTCCTTGCGTTTGAGTTCCAGTTTGTTCAGCAGTTCTTTCTCGTTGGTCTCCACGCGCACTTCCAGGGCCGAGAGGGACTTCTGCGTAGAGTAGATCTGCTCTTCGCGGTCCCGGATCATCTCTCGGCGGCGGTTGTCGCTGCGCTGTTTGCGCACGTACAGATAGAGGGCTGCCGCCATCGCGACAAGACCCAGGAGGACCAGCGTGGAAAACACCATGCTCAGGCAATAGGTGATGAGGAAACCCAGGATCGGCGCCACGAAGGAGGCCGATGCACACTTGAGGACGTCCTCCCCGCTGATCATGGGATTCTGCATGGCCATGCTCACGCCCACCAGCCCCGCGACCAGGAGCGAATTGGCCGACAGTACCGTAGGTATGAGGCCGATACTCCGGATTCCGCTCCAGGAGAATACTCCAAAGCAGACCGCCATGGAAAGCAGGACGGCCAGCGTGCTCTCCGAGCCGAAGTCGGTGTCGCTCTCGGATACGCGCGTGCGCATCAGGAAGAGGATGCCCGCGGCGGCTACGGTGATGGCGAGGGGTTCCGGCCCTTCTCCCAGCAGTTGGCGCGGGAAGAATCCGACAAACTGTCCCAGGTTCCACGCCGCTGTCACCGTAAGAAGGAGCGTGCCCAGGATGCAACCGGCCAGCAGGCGCTGGTCAATGATGACGAGGTTTCTTCCCGGACGCGTCGCGTATCTGAGCAGCATCTTCGCAATGAGGGCCGACAGCAGGCCGCACAGTACCGGCGCCGCCACCCAGCTGAGGACGATTCCGCCCGCAAGGGACACGTCCACGCTGCCTTCGGTCATGAACTGGTAGCCGAAAAGGGCCCCAGCCAGCGCATAGGGAACGGAGGTGAAGCGATGGATGGCGGCCGCGACGATAACCGAAGCGGCGGTTCCCAGGGAAATGATTGCGACGGCATGAAGGTCCAGCGTGATGCCCCAGTCTGTCAGGGCTTCTCCCGGCAGCACGCCCAGCATCAGGATGGCCAGGGCTGCGACGGCCAGGACAGGGACCAGGATCTTGACAGACCACCTCTCATTGGCACCGGAAGCGCATACGACTCCGGAGAGGGCCGGATACTCCAGCTTCATCAGCGGAAGAACCGTTGCCACCAGTGCGAAGGTCAGTGTGAGGATGGTCAGAATCATCTTTTTCTTTTCCTACAGGCTTCGTTTGATGGACATCACCGAGAGCTGCTCGGCTACCTTGACGGCTGCAGTGGAAAGGTCTTCGATGTGCAGGGCGAAATAGCGCAGGTGGAACTTCTCGCTCAGCTTGAGCTGGTTCATCTCGTGGAAGACGGTTCTCTTGATGGACTGGGACAGCTTCACGGCCTGCTTATCATAGAGGTACACGCGATGGATGTTTTCGCTTACCTGGTCCGGATGCGTGAAGTAGGCCTTGGTTCCGGGGATGGTGGTTTCGGCCGCCATGGTGGCAAGCTCGGCCAGCTTGACAAACTCTTTCTTGAGCTCCGTGGGAACGGAGGGCGACTCAATCTCGAACTGGATGAGGTCGTTGCTCAGGATGGAGAGGATGTGGTCAAATCTCTCCAGCAGGCGCATGATGTCTCCGCGGTAACGGATGAGCGCACCGCGGGAATAAAGCATGTTTTCGATTTCTCTCCGGAGGGCTCCCGCCTCGGTCTCGGCGGTGGCCATGGCTGAGAGGGTTTGGGAGAAACTCTCAGCGTCGTTGTAGAGGTAACTGCGGACGCCTTCCTTAAAGAGTATCAATGCGGTATCTACCGTATTGAGGAGTTTGTCCACCGATTCTGCAAACAGTTTTGCACGGTTTGTAGAGAATATTTCGAACAGTTTCATGTTAAGTGGCTACCTTTGTTGGTTCAAAGATAGCCACTGTAAATTGTAATTCCAACTCTTAAGGCCCTTTGCAGGGTTTTTGTAGAGTTTTTTAGACCTCTTTCTGCCATAATCTTTTCTCCTTTTTTACGCCGTAGAGACCATCAATCTCCATTCTGTACGTAAAATGGCCGACATTTTAGCAGAACAAGGCCTATTCCAACTCGCGGACGCGCTGCTCGAATTCGTTCTTGGGACAGAGCGCCTGGTTGCGCATTTTGGCCCGATACGTATAGACGGTGGACAGCGAGCATTTAAGGAAAGAGGCAATATGGGGGCTTTCTTCTATGCCTAATCGGATGGAAGCCAAAATTCGAATTTCAGTGGGTAGAGCGCTCCCTGGGGGGCATTCGAAGCGGGCTTCTTTCCGAAGCAGGGCGTTTACTCCGTCCACAAATCCCGGGAAAATACCCAGGAAGGTTTGGTCAAAGATGCGGTAGAACTCTTTGTAGTCTGCGTAATTGGCCGCGTTCCGCAGTTCTTTTAGAAGAGCGTCTGTGCCCTGGTTGCGGGCAATCTGCCGCAAATGATGCCGGTAGTTTTCAATCTTGTCCAAATACTGGACGCTCAGGTCCATGTAGCGGAATACGTAATTGTCCTTGATTTTATTGGCATTGGAAAGGGCTGCATTCACTTCTTCTAGCGCCGTGTTTGCTTTGCTCAGTTTGATGGCCTGGTTGTGCCGAATCATAAGTAACCAGAGGATGAAGAAGGCAAAGATGCCTAGGACTGCGATGGCGATGGCCAACACCGCTCGCTTTTGGCGCTCTGCCCGTAGGGCCGCCTCGACAATGACGTTCTGCGCCCCTGAGGAGCGGATTACCTGTGCCTGGAAGTCACCCGCGTATACATTTTCCAGGTGTGCATTGATATAGCGTGAGGCCCGTTCAAATTCTCCTTCCTTGTACAGGGTTATCGCAAGCTCATATAAGGACAGGAAGTCCCGGTTGGGTGCTTTAAAGTCATAGATGGCGCTGTTTGCCAATTGGATTTCCTTTTTCTCAGTCTGTCCCAGCTTTCCATACAACAGGGCGGCGTTATAGGCAATGGACGTGAGCTGGTGGTAGTCCTCAGGGGGCGCTTGGGTGTAGCAATCTTCAAAAATGGCCAGGGCCCGTTGCAGCTCGCCCTTGTCCCGGAGGCTTTGGGCCAGGAATTTCCGCCCGTCATACGAGACGGTGTCCAAGGCAATGTACGCGTTCCGGTAGGCCGTGAGACTGTCTGTGTAGTCGCGGTCTTTTTGCAGGGGATGGGAGAAGCGTGACAGATTGGTGAATATCCTTATGCCTGTATTAAGGTAATTCGCGGTGAGTCCCTCGCGCTCGACTTCCTGTTTGTCTATGGATTGGAACAGGGCAAGCGCGTTTTGCTCAAAGTGGGCCGCTGCCAGCAGGTAGCATTTGTCAATAGCCGTATGCAGGGCCTGTCCAGCACTGGCGGAACGCTGTTCCATGAGGGAGATATATCGGCCTGCCGAGTCAGCGCTATAGTGCAGGTAGGCATTGTAAAGTTCATGGGCGCTCTCCCAACTGCCGGAAGCCAGGCAGAGGCGCAGAGAGTCGTTCCGGTGCTCAAACGCTTTCTGGTAGAGACTTTGTTCCTCAATGACCTGATCCAACTCCCGAAGGGCGCATTTTAGCTGGGAGGGGGGGGTACATTTCGTAAAAAGGAAGCAGAACGAAAATATGACGAGTCCAATTTTTTTCATAATGGTAAAACGCAAAAAAGTCCTTTCGAAGGTACGAATAAAAGGACAGCAAAACAAAAAAAATGTAGGGCCGATTCCCCATCGAAAGACAAAGGTAACGGTGAAAAAAAGAGAGTAAAACTTATAAAAGTACCTCAATTTCCACCCGAACGGCGTGCGCCGGAAAACGCAACAATCACGCTGCAGGCCATATTTCAAAGGTTTTCAGCCCTATTATAACCTTGTAAAGCACTTATATTATCTTTTCCAGGGGTGGACAAAGCAAAATTTCTTTCCGAAATTTGCCTTAACCGCGAGGAAAACTAAAACACGCTATAACCATGTATGTAAAGCAAAAAAGTGACTATCTCTGTCCTGTATGTGAGCCGTTGGAGCTTGCAGCGGAAAGTTTCATCTGTGACTCTGCCAATCAGTCCATGGAAGTTGGCATGGAATCGATGATGGAGGATTCGTTTACCTGGATACTTTAAAATTATTTGCGATGAATACTACAACAGAAAAAGAGACCTATTTGGCTCCTTTTGCGGATGCCGTTCTTATGGAGTTTCAGCAAATCATCTGCGTCTCGCAGCAGTTCAGGACATCCGTGGACGATGTAGATGAAGAAGATTACGATTGGAAAATTTAAAAATGTTCAATATGAAAAAGTTTTACCTTATTTTAATGGGTGTGGCTGTACTGAGCTTTGCTACGCTTTCCTGTTCCAAAGAGGTCGTAGACCCTTTGCAGCAGGAACAGAATCAAAACAAGGAGAATCCCACTAGCGAAGGTTCTTCCGATAAAACGCCCGTTCCCGAAGGCATGATCCGCCTCACCTTTGGCGTGTCCCAGGAGGGTGACGCCTCCGCCAATGAAGGTGATGACACTAAGACCACCTGGGATAGCTCCACCCACACCCACGGCTGGAGCGACGATGACAAGATTCGAATCATCTTCGGAGAAGGAAACGTTGAAAATAAGGACTATGTGGACGCCGATGTTGTTGACGGAAAAGTTACCGCGGTTGTTCCCGATACCGCCTATTATTATGCGGTATATCCTACCACCGCAACGTATACTTTTACGAAAGACGATGGGAAAATAACAATTACTATTCCCCGATACCAGAAGGGCACATTCAGCGAAGCCAACATCATGGCTGCAAAGACTTCAAAGAAAGACCCCAAGCTGAATTTCAAGAACATGACCAGCATTGTGAAGCTTACAACCGGGAATAAATTTAGCTACAATACCATTGCTGTCATGGCAAATGACCAGACAAAGCTCACAGGTACGGTTTCCACTACCTTCGAGGAGCCTTTTGCTGTAGTGACAACCAATGGATCCGATGCAATCCTTTCTCTCCAAAAAGGAAATCCTTCTGATTATGCGGGGGTGTCCGCAAATACTACCTACTATCTTGCCATGTTGCCGGGTGCAGAAGTAGCCCAAGGTATCGGCTTCAAGATTGAGCAGCGAGATGCAGGCACAGACACAGACCTAATTGCCGGCGGTATTTCCAAGAGTAAATTTTTCCGTGAGCGCGACAAGGTTTATGACATGGGCACGCTGGATGATAGAATTGTAACAGACTGGTACATCTCCGAGTCCGGTACAGGCGTTGGTAATGTTGAGTCGGCTCCGGCGAGCCCCGCTCGCCTGATGGACCTGCTCAATCCGTCTTATTCCACCAACAACACCACCGCTGGCTGGCGTCTTGTCGGTGCTACTATCCACGTACTTCCCGGAACATATAACCTCCAGGAACTGAATGGCGGTGAGGTATTTGACCCTCACTACAACCTCAGCAATCTCAAAGTGCATGTGAAAGGTGAAGGTACAGCCCTTAACCCCACCAAGTTCATCTGCAACCAGACGGCCATTACAGACCATATCTTTACAATTAGCGGTGCACACAAAGTGGGCGACTTTACCTTTGAGAACATCACTTTCACAGCTAATCCCGAAGCAACTGAAACCAATATCGACGGTATTGCCTTCAGTATTCCTTACGTAACCAGTCCGGCTCCGGCTTCAGGTAATATCGTAAGATTCAAGGATTGCACCTTCTCTGGTCTTACGGGTTCTAACGGCACGTCCGATTACAATGGTGGTGCTGCGGTTAATATCAATTCCTCCATGGCCGCAAAAATATACTTTACAGGATGTACATTCTCTGACAATACCGCCGCTCGCGGTGGCGCCTTCGCCATCAGAAACACCTCTGCCGAGAGCGAGATTCTGTTTACTGACTGTTCTTTCTTCAACAACATTGCCAATAAAAATCAAGGCGGCTCAGTTTATGTGTACGCCAATGCAAGTCCAATTGTTTTTGACCACACTTCTTTTTCTGGTGATGGTAGCACAAGCACAGCAAATAATGGCGGAGCTATCGCAATTATTAAAAATGCGACAGTAACCTTGCAAAACAGTTGCTCTTTTACCGGTTGTACTACTTCAGGAAGTGGCGGTGCTATTTTCAATCACGGTACGCTTATTGCCGATGGCGCAACCTTTTCAAACTGTAAGGCTAAACTTGGGGGAGCAATCCATACAGATGGCGCAGCAACGATAGGCAAAAAGGCCGGTTGTACATTCTCCAATAATGTAGCGACCGAAAGCGGTGGTTCAATTCATTTCCAGAAAACAGGTAACGGGGCTGATTCCCCCACGCTAGCCGTCAGCAACTCTTCCTTCATCGGTAACGGCGTGGATGTAAATGCTGCCGATAAAGGCGGAGCTATTGCCGCAACATCTGCTGCTTATGAATATACTGTTTCCAATTGTACCTTCTCAGACCTTGTCGCGGCTAACGGTGGTGCCCTGCATACGATTGGTATAGGGACCATCGATAAAGGTAGCCGCTTTACCGCCTGCGATGCTACTGCCAATGGCGGTGCGATTTACAACGGTGGTACCCTTACTGTGGATAACAGCACGATAACTGGTAAGGGGAAATCTACAATTATGACATCATTACTTGGCGGTGGGGTGTATAATTCGGCCGATGCAAATTGCACGATTCAGAATAATTCCATCATTGAGGAGTGTGCGTTGACAAATGGAGCGGAACATCAAGGAGCCGGTATTTGGAATGGTGGTACGATAACAGTGAAGTCATCAATATTACGGAATAATTCCTGTGGATATCGAGGCGGAGCCCTATATTGTTCAGGGACTGTAGCAATAGATGAGACTCTTATCAGTGGCAACCATGCTGCTAACGGTGGTGGTATTCACACTGTCGCAGGTGCAAACTGTTATATAAAGGGCTGCACTTTTACGGGAAATACAGCAACAAACGGCGCTGCGCTTCGTACAGAAGGAGCTGATGGAAATATCACTAAACTTATTGTTCTGAACAGCCTTTTCAAGGATAATGTTCCTTCAACAAAGACAGGAAACAACGGTGGTGCTGTTCAAGTGACTACTAACTATTCCTATTCTCTTATTGGCAATACCACCTTTGCCGCGACGGACGGAACTGCACTAGCGGCTGGTGGTAATAAAGGCAACAATACTCCCTATTTTTGGTTGGTTAGTTGTACATTTGCAGATAATACTGCTGACTTTGACCGAAACTACAACAAGGGCTGGTTCTACAATACCATTTGTGCTTCTGCAGAGTTTGCGGATGACAGGGATAATCAGAAGAAAGCTCAGTATTATTCTATTTTCGGTTCCAATCGTTTCGCTGTCGGAGGTACCACAACACCCGCCGCAACTGTAACAGACCTTGGAAAGAATTGTCTGGGCACCTACAGCAATGGCGTTTATCCCCTTAGTGATAACTCCACTTATGCGTCACACTACAGTGAAGGTATGACGGTCGATGCTATTCAGAAGTTGACCTTTACCAACATCGACCTCACCCCCAACCAGAAAGCGCTCCTGGCCAAGGATCAGAAGGAGAACGACCGCGGAGATAGCAAGATCATGGGGGCATATGTGTTGACAACAGATCCTACTAAGTAGGCCAGATTCTTCACTTCTCACAAAATAACAACGGCCAGGCGGCATCGGGATTCCCGGTGCCGCTTATCTTTTACCGTCAAATGGCTTTTTCCTCGGGGGGGGCGGCCCCTCAAATCGTAAACAACAGCAATCAAGGGTGTGAAGTTGATTACTACCACTGGGATTACCATCAATGATGCCAACTGGGGTGCGGAGCAGGCCCAGGAGGAGAAGAACGACCGGGGAAGAAGGAAGCGAGCAGGAAATGGAGAGATAAAACGGAGGATTCACTTTTTCAAAAGTGATTTTTAAAAATAATTCCACTTTTCCAAAAGTGTTTTGTATATTTGTGCCGAAAAAGAATTGAATTATGGAACTTGCAGATATTCGCCCAATTGTTGAGTTTTATCATAGTAAACTCTCCCAGGTATCACTGGACTTCAAACGTTACCTCTATCCACAGATTAACTGGGACTCAAGCGTCATTGGAATTATGGGAGAGCGTGGAGTAGGTAAAACAACTATGCTGCTGCAGCGAATCAAGGAGAAATATGTCAATCCGGATGACACATTCTATATCTCTCTGGATCATTACTGGTTTGGGACGCATGAACTTCAGGACCTGATTAAGTTCATGTACAAAAGAGGTATTACCGAATTCTATATTGACGAAGTTCATAAGTATAAAGGATGGAGCAGCATCCTTAAAACGCTTGTAGACGAGCTCCACGACCTCAGAATAGTCTATACCGGCTCCTCGCTGCTTGAAATTGACAATGCCAAAGTGGATATGTCCAGAAGACAGACACCCTATACCTTGAAAGGTATGTCATTCAGGGAGTATTTGGAATATGACGGCATCCTGAAAATGAATGCGGTGACGCTAGAAGAACTCCTGGCAAACCATGTCCCCATTGCTATGGACATTGTCTCAAAGACAAAGGTACTGGTGGCTTTCGATACCTACCTTCACACCGGTGTCTATCCTTTTTACAGGGATGCAGGCAAGGATTTCCTTGTACGACTGAAAGAAGTCGTCGATACTGTCATTGAAAGTGATTTGCCGGCCGTGGAGAAAATCACATATGACACGGTGGATAAATGTAAGAAACTTTTGATGATAATTGCTGAGAATGTTCCTCTACAGCCAAATGTGGACAAGTTGGCCACTTCTCTTGGAACCACCAGGGATACGCTTCTGAAACTTCTCTATAAACTGGACAAGGCGGAAATTCTGGAACTCCTTACCGTAGAACTCAAGAGCTATAAGAAGTTGGTTAACCCCGAAAAGATTTATCTGGGAAATACCAACCTAATGTACGCGTTATCACCCAAAATTGAGATTGGAACACTGAGGGAGACATTCTTCATAGACCAGTGTGCCTCCGTTGGGAACGTTCAGATGCCGCCTAAGGGAGACTTCCTGGTTAATGGCAAGTATCTCTTTGAAGTGGGCGGAGAAGGAAAGACATTTGACCAAATTGCAGATATACCCAACAGTTATCTGGCCGTAGATGGTATAGAAACCGGATATGGTGCTAGAATTCCGCTATGGATGTTTGGTCTCCTTTATTAGCCGTTAATTTCCCGTTGCATGAAGGTCCCGAATACATCAAGCAAATGATTACTATCAGAGACATCGTCAATCGCCGGTCGGGACGAGCCCCTGTAAAAAACCTATAAAAACCCTTTGAATCCGGAGGGGTTTAGGGATGAAGAATCCGCGTTACACGTAGCTGTGACGCGGATTTTAACTTATATTTTAGCCTCCATCTCACTTATAATCGCGTGCACGTGTATGGGAAATGGAATTATTTCTTTCGAAATTTGCATAAGACGAAAACACAAAAAACTATAACCCATGTTTCCCATGTTGAACAGATTGTTTTTACCGTTGGCTGTGGCCTTCGCGCTGTGCGTCACGCCGGCACTGGCCCAAAACGGTTCGCTTCCGGTGACGGGAACGGTAAGGGACCAGAGCGGAGCTCCGTTACCTGGCGCAACGGTGTCCGTAGAGGGCACTGCAACCGGAACCGTAACCGATGCCACCGGAAAATTCTCCCTCAAAGTGCCTGGGGAGGGCTCTCTCCTGGTAGCGGAATCCCTGGGATACAAGAGTGTCAAAATGAAGGTTGGCACCCGCCGCAGTTTTGACTTTGTCCTGGAGGAAGACACCGAGTACCTGGACGAGGTGGTGGTGATTGGCTTCGGCGAGGCCAAGAAAGCGGACCTTACCGGCTCCGTGGCCGTGGTCAAGATGCAGGACGTGGAAAACACGGCCACCATCTCTGTGGACCAGGCCTTGCAGGGCCGTGTAGCGGGTGCGGACATCATGAGCGTTTCCGGAGACCCTACGGAAGGCACCTCCATCCGCATCCGTGGCTCCCGTTCCATCACTGCTGGTAATGAGCCGCTCATCGTGGTGGACGGCGTGATGAACGCCGTCCAGGACCTGAGCGACCTCAACTCCTCCGATATTGAGTCCATCTCCGTGCTCAAGGATGCTTCGTCCACGGCCATTTATGGATCACAGGGTGCGAACGGCGTTATCATCGTGACTACCAAACAAGGGTCGCCTACGGCGTCAAAACCTACGGTGACTTTTACGGCAAAGGCGGGCTTTTCCCAATTAGCCCGTGGCCTGGACTACATGAACGCAGCAGAGTTTGCCACCTATAACAACGACCGCATCGACTTCTCCAAGAGTGCCCATGGCGATGTGTATCCCGTGACGCCCAGCTATACGCAGAAGTACGCAGACCCGGAGGCCCTGGGCGCCGGCACGGACTGGCTCAGGTCCATAACCCGCACGGCCCCGTTCCAGGAATACGCGCTGTCGGTGAGCGGCAACAACAAGAAAACCAATTACTTTGCATCGCTCTCCTATGCCGACGACGAAGGCATTATCCTGAGCTCCGGCGCACAGCGCGTGATTGGACGCCTGAACCTGGGCCACCGTTTTAACAAGTGGCTCAAGGTGGACTATAATGCCAATATCCTTTATCGTATCAACAACAACAACAAGACCTCTATCGGCGGTACGGCCGTATGGTCCGGAGCCGTTTACATCTCTCCGGTGCTTGGCATAGACTCCGAGGTGAACGACCTGTACAATTACGGCCAGGGAAGCCCCTTCAACAATCCCTATATCTCTATCCAGCAGACGGTGAACCAGCGCAAGAGCTTCTCCAACACCCAGACGCTTGCGCTCACGCTCACGCCCGTCAAGGGCCTTACCATCCAAAGCCGGAACACTTTTTACAAGTATGACACCCACACCTACAAGTATCAGCCGGGGACGCTCCCTGTACGCAAACTGTCGGGGACAGGCGGCCAGGTGGACCGCTCCGACACCGACCTTGTGCAGCTGAATACCGACAACACCGTTACGTACAAGACCGACATCGCCAGGGTCCATCATCTGGATGTAATGGCCGGCATGTCCATGTACTACAAACTCGCCAACCTGCAGAACATCACCGGGAAGGGCATGCTGGTGGACGAACTCATGTGGAACGATCTCAGCGCCATCGGCGACAAAGACAACTATACGCTCAACTCCAGCAACCAGGAAGTGCGCAAAATATCATTCCTGGCACGCGCAAACTACAATTACAAACAGCGCTATTATGTCACTTTCACCGGGCGAGCCGATGCCTCTTCCAACTTTGCTGCCAACAACAAGTGGGGATTCTTCCCGTCCATGGCCCTGAAGTGGAATCTGGCCAACGAGCCCTGGCTCAAGCGTACCCGCATTTTCCAGGACCTCTCCCTGCGGTTCAGTGCCGGCCGTACCGGTAACGACGCCATCGCCCCGTATAAGTCCCTGCAACAGCTGAGCTCTTCCACGGCCGGTTATCTGCTGGGCGACGGCCAGTCCACTTACTACTATCCTTCTCGCCTGGATAGCCCCAACCTCACCTGGGAAAAGACAGACCTGTATAACCTGGCTTTGGATATGTCCGTGCTCAAGGGCCGCATCAAGTTTACTGCGGAAGGCTATATTGCCAACACCCGGGATCTGCTCCTGAGCGTGCAGAAGGCCCAACAGACCGGCTACAGTAACTTCACCCAGAACTTGGGCCGCACCTCCAACAAGGGCGTGGAACTGAGTCTTGAAACCCGGAACATCGTCAAGAAAAACTTCTCCTGGACCACTTCGTTCAACATCTCCTACAACCGTCAGATGGTAGAGGACATTGGTGGCGAGAGCGAGGTGGTGGCCATGAAAGACCAGAAGGGCTACATGATTTACGGCTATCGCGCCGGCTATCCCTTGAACTCGCTGTGGGGCTTCCAGTACGGCGGTGTATGGCACAATCAGGAGGAAATTGCCGACAATGACATCACGCACCAGTATGTAGATTACTACGCCAAGCCCTACAAGTGCGGCCGTCCCAAGTACGTGGACCAGAACCACGATGGCATCCTGGACAACCAGGACCTCACCTATTTGGGGAATGCGGACCCTATTGTCTACGGTGGTCTGCAGAACAACTTCCACATCTACGGTTTCGACCTGGGCATTTTCCTGGCCTATTCCGTAGGCGGAAGCATTTACAACTATTCTGAATTCTTCATGGCGGGTACCTACTGCTCCAACCAGTACCGCTACATGCTCAACAGTTGGCATCCTTACCGCAATCCGGAGTCCAACTTCCCGGCGGCCGGTGCCAGCGGCTCCAGTATGCTCCCCAGTGATTTCATGGTGCACGACGCTTCGTACCTGCGCCTGAAGAGCGTGAAACTTTCCTACAAGTTCGACCTGGACAAGAAGGTGAAGTGGATGCGCAGCATCACGGTGGGCATCAGCGCCGAGAACCTCTTTGTCTGGACCCGGTACAACGGCTTCGATCCGGATGTATCGTCCAAGGTGGAGGATCAGGAATCTACTATCAGAAGGGCCGATATTGGCGCATACCCGCGTCCGCGCAAGATTATCGGCATGGTTCAAATCAAATTCTAAGGGCGTATGAAAAAGACAGTATTATTGTTTGCAAGCATCCTGGCCCTTAGCCTTGCCAGTTGCTCCAAGTTCCTGCAGGAAAAACCCTCTTCCTTTGTGGACCGCGAGAACTACTTCAAGAGCGAAGCGCAGTGCCGCACGGCTGTGAATTCCTGCTATGTGGGCCTCAGGACCGTTTATTCTTCCACGCTGTTCACGCATTTGGAAGGAACCACCGACATCTGTTATGTGCCGTCCATCTCGGACGTAAACGCCATTCTGGATATCAATCCCTCCCAGTGCAATATTTCCAAGACAGTTTGGAGTACGGCCTATAAGGCCATCATGTATTGTAATGCCGCCATTGCCGGCGTTGAGAAATCCACCACCATTGATGCAGGGGTGCAGAAAGACCTTTTAGCAGAAGCCAAGACCATGCGGGCCTTCTGGTATTACCTGCTCACCGGCCTGTTCGGCGATGTGCCTTACTATACCGACGATGTGGTGGACCAGCCCACTATGGACCGCATCGCCCACCTGGGACGCATGGATGCCGTAGCAACCCGCGCAGCCCTAATCAAGGAGCTGCAGGACTGTTACAGCTACAACGGCGACGTCTATACCGGCGCACTTACGCAGGTGCGGGCCAATGACAACGAAGAAAAAGGCCGCGCCGGCTGGGCTATGGGCATGATGCTCATCGGCAAGCTGGCCCTTTGGAATGCCTACGCCGATGTCACTTCCGGCACGGACTGGTTCCAGACCGCTATCGACGCCCTGGAGCGCCTGGTGCCCATTTACGGTGAGCTTTCCCAGTATCCGCTGAGCGACCTTTACTTCAGTGTGAAAGACACGCCGGAGCGCATTTTCGAGATTCGGCACGCTTACATGGAAGGTACGCTTTCCTACGCCGGTACCCTGGCCCAGAACTGCATGCCCTCCTACAACAGCACCACCCAGCTCTTTGACGGAGTGAGCATCCCCTGGTTAGGAACGGAGGCCAAAGTGGGCACCTGCAACCGCCCTAGCACCTATTTCTACGGCGCCCTGCAGCCGGACAATGGCCAGGATCGGCGCGTGGAAGTGAACCAGGGCCGTCGCTTTGAAGGAACCGCCTTCTCCAACGGGCTTGCCAAGCCATGGATGGGTCCAAAATTCTGGTGCCCTTACATGAAGACCACCTATGACTCCAACAACTATCCGGTGTTCCGTTATGCCGACGCCCTCCTTCTGCTGGCCGAAGCCTATTGCGCCAAGGAGGACAAAGAGAATACGGAGAAATACCTGAACATGGTCCGCTCACGTGCCGGCCTTCAGGATTACGTGGTGGGCAACTGGGCCAAGGCAACGCAGGAAGTGCGTGACGAACGTGCCCGCGAGCTGTTTGGTGAGTTCCAGCGCAAGTTTGACCTGGTCCGATGGAATATCTGGTACGACAGCGTGCGTGAATATTGGCAGGTAGAAATGGAGGCACGCGCCATTCCTACGCACTTGCAGCGTTGCCACCGCTATCTTCCTATTCCCATCGAACAGGTGGTGAACTCGGGCTATGCCCTGGATAACAAAGAATATAACGCCTACGGAATGTAATATGAAACGGATTCAATTACTTTTGCCTGTTCTGGCACTGCTCCTGGCGGCCGTGGGCTGCTCCCAGCGCTATGAACTAAATCTCCCCCTGGCCCTGAACCGCACGGAGATGCGTTTTGACGCATCTGGGAATTCATACTATGTGATGGTGTACTGTCAGGGCGCATGGACGGCCAAGCTGGATAAGGATGTGCCGTGGGTATCCCTCTCCCGTACGGAAGGTGTTGGAAATGCCCAGGTAATGGTTACAACAGACCTGAACCGCGGTGTTTCCCGTGGCGTTGTCCTCACCGTTAAGAGCGGAGACAGCACCAAGGAAATGTATATTTCCCAGAAAAGCGGTAACAGTGAAATAGGCAATTACAGCCTGGTAAAAGAGGGTATTGAAATGCTTCGTGGCGCCTCAACCGGCCGCATCGCTGCCGGAACCGACCTGGACGAGGAAACCCTTTCTCGGGTGGAAACATCGGTGGAATACGACCAGGAAGCCGTGCAGCCTTGGATTCACGACATTCAGGTGAGCGCGTCACGCGTTACCTTCCAGGTGGACGAAAACACCTCCGGAGAGGTACGTAGCGCCATCGTTTACCTCAGCTTCCCGCTGGCCCGTTGGGATACCCCCGTGCAAGCGTTCTTTACCGTGAGTCAGTCGGTGGCCGAGCCTGCCGAGATTCCGGCAAGCATCCTGCCGCTGGATGACGGTACGCAGCCCATTTGGGCAGACGGCGACCGCCTGCTCCTGCTGGACAGCGACGGTAGCAACACTTTCCCGGCCGAAGTCAGTACCTTTGACGGCGCCTCCGCTACGCTCCTGTTCAATGCCGATGCCGTCCGGAGCGGCGTGCTCGGCGGCGTGTATCCGGAGGACTACGTAAGCCGTTGGAGCGGCGGAAAGGTGTATGTCCAACTGCCGGAAAATCAGCCTTATGTGTCCACGCCGTCCCTTGCCGGACAGCTGGCCCTTGTTGCCGGCAAGAAAGTGGGCGAAACCCTGCAACTAGGCGGCGCCTGCGCTTTGCTACGCCTCAACCTGCAAGGAGAGGGAACGCTGCTGCAGCTTAGCTTGCTGGCCGGTTCCCCGCTGGCCGGCGACGGAACCATAGACATGGGGCAAGACCGTCCCGCTTATGTTCCCGGTAGCGCCGGAAGCCCGAAAATAACCGTGAATCTCCCCGCCGAAGGCATTGCTCTGCCGGCACAGCTCTATGTAGCTGTCCCTGCAGGTGACCTGGGAAGCCTCCTTGTCAGTGCAGTCACTAGCACTTGGAGCGGGAGTGTAAGCGGCGTTGCCCAGGCGGCTGGGACAGCCGGTGGCATTGTCGCACTGGAAGAACTCAGCTTCAGTCTTCCTACCCAGGCCACAGACCTCACCCAGGGAAGCAAATGGGCCAATTGCTTTGTAGTAGACGGCATGGAGGAAGCCCTGTATAGCGTGGAAATCCGCCGTCCGGACGGCACTTTGCCCGCCAGCGACATCAGCCTGTGCTCCATTCTGTGGCAGACGGCTCCCGGCGTGGTGGATTACCTGGCCATCGATTCGGCCTCTTCTAAACTGTACTTCCGCAAGAGTGCGGCCAACCCGGGCAGCGCGCACGTGGCAGTTATGAATGCCGACGGTGTTATCCGTTGGAGCTATCATATCTGGGCGCCGGCAACGCCTGTAGAGGAGCGTGTCATTGGCTCCTGGACCTTCATGGACCGCAATGTGGGTGCTGTGAAGGCCGATGCCCGCGACTACTCAAACGCTTCTATCGGCATGCATTACCAGTGGGGCCGCAAGGACCCGTTCCCGCCGGCCAAGGCAACGGCCGCCAGCGGCAACGGCATGCGCGCCAAGGTGTATCCGGACAACATAGTGTTTGTGACGGCCCAGGACGGCGTAAGCCAGGAAGTGGCGGATGCCACCCCCAACACCTACTATTGGGGCAGCGGCGCCAGCGGCAAGCAGGACTGGCGGGATGTCCAGGACGATGCGCTGTGGGCATCGGCCACCTCCAATGCCAACCCTTGCCCTTATGGCTGGATGGTCCCGTCCAACGACGCGCTGGGCGTTATCCCGGAGCGCCTGAAAGCGGCCGAGTATGTGTCCAAGGTGGGCATCACCATCCAGGACGATAACGGAAAGGAGATGCTCTTTGTCCCCGGCGGCGCCTACCGCAGAAGTACTTCCACGGCCAGCGAACTGGCCAATATGAGCGACGGCTGGATTTGGTCTTCCACGCCGATCGACATCACTCCGTACCGGGGCTCCTACCGCCTGTGGTACCAGAGCAACGTCAATAACCGCCGTATCGACAGCACATACCCGCATCGTCGCTGGGGCGGAAATGTAAGATGCGTAAAAGTTCAGTAGCCATGCGAATACTACGTGATATGATTGTGCTGGGAACGGCCGCCCTTCTGGCCTTCTCCTGCACCAAGGACATTAACGAGCGCACCATCCACGAGGGCAGCGGTCTGGGTTTCCCCCAGAAGGTGTATACCCTGGAGGCGGAGGCCGGCCAGCTGGCCATCCCGGTAATTGCCACCCGTGCGTTCAGCGTGACCACGGAGGCCTCCTGGATTACGGTGCCCCAGACGGCCCCCGCCGGCCGTGAGGGATTCCTGGCCCGCTACTCGGCCAATACGTCGCTGCCGCGCGCCGCCCAGGTGGTGGTTGCCATTGACAATCACCGGGACACCGTGACGCTGCGCCAGAAGGGAAACGTGGAGCCGGAACTGGCAACGGCCTCCCCGGTCATTGCGGTCAAGGGCTCCGCCTCCGGCAAATGCGAGGTGGAGCTCCAGACCAACCTGCCTGCCGGCGACCTGGTGCTTGCCTGGGACAGCGAGGGAAGCGAGAACTGGATAGAGGACGTAAAGGTGGAGGGAGGCAAACTCCAGTTCAACTACAAGGCCAATCCGCTTTCCTATACCCGCCACGGCAACATCACCGTAAGCTATACGGACGCCTTTGGCAATCTGCTGCTCATCCCCTTCCAGGTGAGCCAGCTTTCCAATGCCGATTCGGCCGGTGAAACCCTTTCCCTGCAGGAATTCTGTGCCCTGGCAACGGAAGAGGGAACGGAACTGGAGAACGACCTGGTCATTGAAGGCATCGTGGTGAGCGACAAGGAGAACGGCAACTGCGGTGACAATACGCAGCTGTCCGTCACGTCCATTGACTATACCGTATGCGAACGGACCATCTATCTGGAGGCGCTGGACGGCTCCAAGGGCCTGTGCCTGGTTACCAAGACGGCCGACGACAACGTCTTTGCCCAGGGCGACAGGGTAAAATGGTGTGTCCGGGGTGCCGTGCTGTACAAATCCCGGGTGGTGAATCCGGAGACGGATCCCGTGTTCTATACGCTTACCGGTGTCAAGGGCAACATGGCTCTGGAATGCGAATCGCTAGGCCGCGAAGGCATCCCCGTGAAAGAGAAGTACATTGGCGCCATTGACGATGACGACATTTTTACCTACGTGACAATAAAGGACTGCGAACTGCCGGTCCGCAAAGGCCCCCTCACGCCGGTGAGCGAGCAGTTTACCAGTGAGACCGGGGCGGACAAGGTAGCCAAGTTCGGCATCCTGTTGCACGACATCTGTGGCGGCAGCATGTACCTGTATACCAATACCACCTGCCCTTATCGGCGCGACGGCTCCATGCTCCCGCAGGGCGGAGGCAAGGTGAGCGGTGTGGTGGTGCACGAGCTGTACACCCGCTTCAGCTATCAGGACAATGCCAGTCTAGATGCCGAGACCTGGGGAAATATTGGCCGGTACCAACTGCGGCATACTACCCGGGAGGACTTCCAACTGGCCCAGACCATGGAGGAGGACTCCTTCTCTGCCATCCTGTGCGAGTGGAGCTCGGTGGCGGCCAAGAACCTGGAGCATTACTATGCAACCGACGGTGATCGGAGCGCCTATTTTGACTACAGCTTTGTGTATCCCAACTCGGGTTCTTATATTACTGACGGCCGGGCTGGGAAACTTCCCATCATCCTGGCGAAGGACTATACCTACCTGGGCCCCATTGACGGTGAACACCCTTACGGGGATATCCCCTCGGAGGAGGGGAGCGCCTGGGCCACCAACCTGACGGTCCGTGACGGTGCGCCTCAATATACTACACTGGTGTTCTCTACGGCAGGCATCTCCAGCACTCGGATGAGCATGCAAATCTCTTCCATGAATTACTTCTACTTCTCTACCCAGAGTGTCGGCGGCGTTCCCCTTTATCTGGAAGGCCCGCGTTACTGGTGGGTGGAGTATTCCCTGGATGGGACGGAGTGGACGCCGGTAGCCAAGTATTCGCTGCCGGAATTCTGCCAGACGACGCCGATGACGCAACTTTGGCAAACTGCTGGCTTCAAGCCTGTGAACATTCCGCTTCCGGCGTCCAAGCTGTTGGGCCGGGAAAAGGTATGGATACGGATTATTCCGGATGCTGCCTTGCAAACCGGCAGCCAGACCGCATACCTGGAGCCATCGTTCACCTATCCCAATTCAGGTTCTTTCCCTACGGCATGGAACTACATTGGTATCCGCTACAACACCATAGATCCCCCGGCAACTGCATTTGACGGCGGTAGTGACATCGACGGCATGGAACCCATTGACTATAATTGGTAATGCGTATGAAAAAGTATATGATACTGTTTGCAGCCGTATTACTGGCTGCATGTACTGCCAAGGAAATGCCCGACTCCGTAAAACCGGAGGAGGCCGTGGACACGCCGCGTCAGGCCCTCACCTTTATGGCCGATGCCGTGGTAACCAAAACCTCGTTGGGCGCGGACTGGAGCGTCTCTTGGAACGAGGGTGACCAGGTGAAAATCCTTTGGAACGGCGGAGAGGCCACTTGCGAGGCCGACCTGAAAGACGGCAAGGCCTATTTCAGCGCCGTGGTAGACGAAGTAAAGGAATACTATGCCGTTTATCCCGCCGGCATTGAGGCGCAGGTGGGCGCCGACGGAAAGCTTGTGCTGGATATTCCCACGGCACAGAGCGGACTCTTTGAGGACAGCGCCGTCATTGTAGCCCACACAACGCGGGAAGCTCTCAATTTTGGGCGGTTCAAGAGCGCCGTGGGCATGATTCGCTTTTCCGTTACAGACCCCACGGTGACCAAAGTGCGGTTTACGGCAACGGACGGGAAGCCTGTGGGTGGCAGCGTGGCCGCCGGTCCCGAGCTGGCGTATGAAACGGCTCCCGGCAACGCTTCCGTAGATGTGGCAGTGGAGGGTGCTGGCACTTACTACCTGTCTGTCCTTCCAGGCCTGCAGCTCGCCGGTCTCAGCTTCCAGTTAGGGAGTGACGAGAAGTGGTTTGGAACGGCTTCTTCCCAGACACCGGCCACCATTCAGGCCGGCCAAATCCTGCTGGTGAGCGCATCGCTGGAGGACAATCTGGTTATTGAAGGCGACATCTACATCACCGAGCCGGATGCCCTGCGCAGCCTGCTTTCCAACCCGGCTTCGGCCTCCAAACTGGATGGCCATACCGTGCATGTGAGCGCCGGAACCTATGACCTGGCCATTGAGGAAAAGGGGCTCTCCCTGGACTTTGAGCAGGCCATCACGCTGACAATCGTGGCAGAGGAGGGAACCGTCTTCACTACCTCCCTTTCCGGTGCCGAGGGCTGCATCCTTACGGTGGCCTCGGACAACGTAAACCTGGATATGGAAGGCGTGACCTTCACCGGCGGTTCCCATAACGGCTCCGGCGGCGCCGTCAACCTCACCAAGGGCAAGCACGTCTTCCGCAACTGCACCTTCGACAAGAACGAATCCACTTCCACATCGGCCGACAAAACCGGCGGTGGCGTGAATGTGGGTGGAACCGCAGAGGCCGATTTTGAAGGTTGCATTTTCACGGACAATCGGGCAAACGTCACCGGTGGCGGCGCGCTGGCTGTTTACACAACCGGTGTAGTCAGGGTTCTGGACTGCGTCTTCACGGGCAATACCAGCCACACTGGAACAGGTTATGTGGGCAATGGCGGCGCCATCCTGCAGAAAAAGGCCGGCAATATCCTTTATGTAGCAAACAGCCACTTCTGCGGGAATGGAACCAATACCAACGGTCCCGATATCTTCAGTTCTGCCGGTGCGGCGCTGCTGTTGTTCAACAACACCCTGGCTCATCCGCTGTATCCGCAGGCGAACAACCTGAACCGCGGCCTTGTACGCGTGAATGTGCCGGCGCTGGTGGTCAACTGTACCTTTGTGATGCAGGTAGATGGGAGCAAGGTTGGCGCCGGCTGCAACAACGGCGTACTGGCGTTCTCCCAGAACAACAACAATGTCATCATGGGCAACCTGATGCTCGCCAATGCGGGGTATGCCATGGGCGCCGGTGCCAACTATGCCGGCACCACCACCAAAAAGGCAACTACGGCCGGTTACAACGTATATAGCGAGGCTCCTAAGATTGAGTTCACGGACAAGGGCGGCAACACGGACGTGACCGGCATCCGCACGGCGGACATCGTCTCATCCGACGAACTTTCTGCCGATGGCCTGCTCCTTTGGGACGGTCCGGCGGCCAAACTTCCGGCCTATCAGGCGCCGACGCCCGCCCTGGTGGAGACGGTCATCAAGGAATACCCGGTGGGCGGAACGGATTTCTACAACTGGCTGGTCGCCAAGGGGGTATTTGGCAAGGACGCTGCGGGTAACGACCGTGGAAACGCTTGGTGGCCGGGCGCTTATCAGGGAGAATGATGAAACGGTTTCTGACGACATACCTGTGCTTGCTGCTTCCGCTGCTGCTCTCGGCGCAGCCCATGCCGCGCTTCAAGGTGGGGACGTACAACATCTTTACGTCCGACTCCCGTCTCAAGAACGTACGAAGCAGCGACCAAGTGAGCCCTCAGCGCCTGTGGTGCAACAGCTACACGGCCGTGGGCGACATGATTGTGCACATGGACTGCGACATACTGGGTCTGCAGGAAATCTGCGACAGCATCTGGAACGGGCCGCAGAACATCCGTGCCGACGTGGCCGCCAAGGGCCTTCAGTATGAATGGATTCTGTATCCCAACACCACGCACGGGCACATTTCCTATGACGATGCCATCGGCTATAAACCGGAGGTGTTCGAGTGCCTGGACAACGGCATCTTCTGGATGGGGGGTGTTTTTGACGCGCCTCAGATGGCCGAGGATGCTCCCAAAGGCTCCATGCGCCCCACGGTGTGGGCGCACATGAAACACAAGGCCTCCGGAAAAGAATTCTACTTCCTGAGTACGCACCTGCTGGTGTCCCAGAAACAGGCAGACGGCAAGTACAGCCACGAGGGCAACAAATACAACGCCCAGCAAATCCGCAAATGGTGTGCGGAAAACCTGCCGCTGGACATGCCGGCCATCCTGGTGGGCGACATGAACGTGGACGACAAAGCCAAACACTGGGGCTCGCTGGCGCAGGCTCCCTTCATGGATGCCAAACTGTATTTCCTTCATGCCAATCGCTTGAGTGCCGATGCCAAGACCTGGGGGACCCAGGATACCAAGGACGAAAGCGGGTATTCCAAATGGTGGCCGGACCACATTATGTTTAATGGTTTTCGTCCGCTGGACTATGTGATATACCGGGACAAATTCCCTACGGTGGACGGCTCGCTCCATTATCCGTCGGATCACCTGCCCGTGTCGTGCCTCATGGAGTTCCGGGACTACTCTCCCAGCGGCCTGGATGCCCCGGCCAAAGGCAAGAAGGCCATCCGCACCATGTCATTCAACATCCGCTATTGGAACAACAACGTGGACTACGAGAACGGCTGGGACCAGCGGAAACGGGCCATCCCCGCCATGCTGGAGGATGTGAAGCCGGATGTGTTTGGTACGCAGGAGATTACGCACGACCAGATAGCTTACCTGGACAGGCGCGCTCCCCAGTACAAGCATGTGGGTGTGTTCCGCGAGGGAGGGGATACCGGCGAGTGCCCGAGCATTTACTACAACGACGCCAGCATGAGCCTCCTGGACTGGGGCGCCTTCTGGCTCAGCGAAACGCCTTCCGTCCCGTCCATGGGCTGGGATGCCCGCTACAAACGCACGGCGGTGTGGGCCAGGATGAAGGCGAAGGACACCGGCAAGGAATTCTTCTTTGTGACCACCCACCTGGACCACCGCGGACAGGAAGCCCGCGAAAAGGGGATGGACCTTATCCTGGATACCCTCAAGGTGCTCAATCCCAAGAATTTGCCCTGCATGCTGGTAGGGGACCTCAACGCTCTGTCGGACAATCCCGCCCTTGCCCGGGTTTCCAGGGAGATGAAAAGCGCTCAGGAAACGGCGGCCTCCACGGACCCCCGCTACACCTTCAACGGGTATGGCAAAAGCTGGACGGGCATCATTGACTACATCTGGTACAAGGGCCCCCGGAAATGCACGCAGTTCAGGGTAGTGACGCGCAAGTACCTGCACATTCCCTATATCTCCGACCATTATCCCATCTGGGCCGATTTTGAACTATGAGAAAGACCGTTGCAAGCTTGATGGCCCTGCTGTGGGCCCTGTGCACCCTGGCGGCGCCCAAAACGCCCGTCCGGGTGGGAACCTATGACGTCTCCAACTCGTTCAACCGGCGGACGCAGGCGGAAAAAGGCAAGATGTCCCCGCAGCGCATGTGGCGGAACAGCGCCGTTGCCGTGGCCGATGCCATCGTGGAGGCGGACTGTGACATCCTGGGCCTGCAGGACGTCTGCGACTCCATCGCCGGCCGGCGGGAAGGCGTGACACCGCTCATCGACCTCATCAAGGCGCGCGGCGGCGACTATGAATGGCTGGTACTGAGCAACAAGAACCCGAATTTCCCGCTGGAAGGACAAATGGCCAACGGTACGGCCGTTGTCTGGCGCGCCTCCCGTTTCGAACTGCGGGACTGGGGCATCAACTGGCTGAGCGGCATTTACGACAAACCGGGCCGTGCCAAGCAATACCAGTATGGCAGTGAGACATCGAGCATGATGTGGGTCAGGCTGTACGACCGCCTGGCCGGAAAAGAACTGATTTTTGTGAGCGCCTCCCCTTCCGGGCCCACCCAGTACGACAAAGGCGAGCGGGTGGTATATCACGAGATCAACATCGCCAATTGCCAGAACATTGTGGATTATCTGCAACGCGACATCGTCCCCAAGGGCATGCCCTCCGTCATTGCCGTGAATGCACACAACGCCCCCTCACACGACGGCTACAAAGCCCTGGCCGGCTCCGTCTGGCTGGACGTCCATGACCGCCTCCATGATGAAGGGGCGCTGAGCGAGGAGGCGGAAAAGGTGCGCGACACCTGCAACAGCCCCAATGAAAGCAAATTGCAGGGCGGCCGCCCGGACCATATTCTGGTTGACGGCTTTGGCATCAAAGACTACAAAGTGCTCCGAAAAAAGTATCCTACAGCTGACGGAACCCTGCATTATCCGGCCCTTCACTTTCCGGTGGTGGCAGAATTAACCTATTGATGACATGAAGTTTAAGTTATTCCCTATCCTGACGCTGCTGCTTGCCGTCTCCTGTTCCAAAGACGGGAACCGTGACTGCGCTGTGCAGGTACACCTTTCCTTGCCCGGAACCGCCACAAAAGTTACCCTGGCCGACGAAGATGCCGGCACTTTCCCCATGGTCTGGCAGGAAGGAGACCAGGTGAGCCTGAACGGGACTATGAGCGGTCCCATGTCGGCAAGCCTTTCAGGGAAAGACAATGCGGCCTTCTCCTTTGCCGATTTTTCAGGCTCGGCCCCCTATAACCTGCTGTATCCGGGGGCGGCCTCCGGTCAAGTCAACCTGGATGGAAAAACCATCGCCCTGTATTCCAGCGCCGACAACCTTGACCAGGTCTTCTGCATGCATCACCTTTGCTGCGGGGTACGGCTCTCACTGACAGGCGATTTGACCTTGGCATCCCTGAGTTTAAGCGCTCCCGGAGGCGAAAAGATATCAGGCCGATTCACCCCCTCCTTTACCGATGGCTCTCTCTCTGAAGTTTCTGCAAATCAGTCGCTTACTCTTGATTTGGAGACTCCTGTAGCGCTCTCCGGCACTCCGCTGTCCTTTTACCTTTTCTTTGCACCTGGAACCTTCTCCGGGGGACTTTCGCTGAAGGCCCTCAATCCGGGCGGCACAATCACCCGTGAATGGCGTTTCGCCACAGGCCGTACTTTGGAGAAAGGTAAACTGTACCTCTTGCCTGAAACTGCTTTTACATCCCGTGACTGGAACGATGGCTGCATCGTTAGTCTGGAAGGATTGACTGAAGACGCTATAAGCTTTGTATTATGAAAACCAGTGTATTCAATATCCTTATTCTGTCGCTGCCCGTCCTGCTCCCGTCCTGCAACAAGGAGCAGGCGAAGCAGCCTTTCCGCTTGCAGGCGGGCGTAGAACAAACAGCCGTAAAAACGGTGATGGGCGACAAAAGTGAATCCAAATATCCCATCTATTGGAGCGAAGGCGATGTGATTGCTGTAAACGGGTCCCTTTCCCAGCCGCTCGCCGCGGGCGATGCCGAGGCGTCGTCGGCCACCTTCACCTTTGACGAGAAACCGGCCACCGCTGGTGTGTACAACGTGGTATATCCGGGGAATGCAACCAGTGGACGCGTGGAGTTCCCGTCCTCCCAGAGTTACGTAGAGAACTCTTTCTGCCCGGGTGCCGCGCCGCTCATTGGCCAGACCGATGATTTGGAGGCACCGGTTTCCCTGCGCACCTGTGCGGCGGTCATCCGCTTCTCCATAAAGGGCAATGTTAAACTGACGTCGATGGAAGTATCCACTCCCGCGGGAGAGAAAATCAGCGGAAACTTCGACTTGAACCTGAACCCGCAGGACGGAGCATCGGCCAGGATGAACTATTCGTTCGGTAGCGGCCTCGAGCTAAGCGAAACCGCCAAGGCCATTGTGTTCACGGTGCCTGCCGGGAGTTATAAAAAAGGCATCCGGGCCGTTTTGAAGTCAAGCGGCGGAAGCACCATGACGCTGTCGTTCTTTACAACCGGGGACACAATCGGGGCAAAGGTCTGCGCCTTCCCGTCCACCACGTTCCAGGCGGGGAAGGAGATTATCTTCAATGAGACAGACCCCATGGGCGGGGAAGAGATTGACATAGAAGAGACTGCCGGTGCAGAAGGTATGAATGCCGACGATGCGGCCCTCGCCACTGCCATCAGCGTAGGTTCGTACAATATCTGGGCTCCCAGCGCCAGAAAGTCCGTGATGGACGCAGATGATACAGTCTCCGAGCAGCGCTCCTGGGCCAACAGTTACACGGCCGTTGCCGACATGATAAAGCTGTTGGATTGCGACGTGATTGGTTTGCAGGAGGTGACCAGGATGGTTTACAAAACAACTTATCAAGGGACCTCCGACAATAAGGACTACGACGGGAACGTGCATACGCTCAATTCTTTGCTTCCCTCTTATTCCTGGGTGATATACAATGCCAACAATACCACCTATGACAGTTCTTTCCCGAAAAATACAACCGCTGCCGGGCTGGGCAGTACAGACGCCATCCTTTACAAGAGTTCCGTGCTCACGCTGAATGCCAAGGGCCGGGCCTGGCTGAACGGTACCAAAACCGCGCACCCGCACAAGGAATACAGCCCAGATGAAGGAGTGGCCAACTGGGACGGCCTTGGCACAAATCGGCCTGCCACATGGGCCAGGTTCACGCATAAAGCCAGCGGAAAGCAGTTTGTCTTTATCACTACCCACCTTGATTTGCCAAATGCCGGCGAAAAAAGCGACCCCGCCTTCCCGCAGCAGCGCAATGCCACGGAGTTGATAGAATGGTTTGCGCCCGAGTATGCCGGAGACCTTCCTTCAGTCATTACAGGCGATATGAACGTAGATGCAGGCGATACGGCCGGCAACTATGATATACTGGTTTCCGGAAAATGGAAGGACTGTTATGATATCATGAAAGAATGGGGGACACTTTCTTATATTGACCAGCGCGTCAAAGGAACGATGCCTGCGAACAAGAACGAAGAAGGCGGCCTTTCCTCCTGGCGGCCGGACCATGTCCTTTTCTATGGTTTCACGCCTTCGTTCTATATGGTCGGGCGCGAAAAACTCCCTACGGCTAACGGTGAACAGCATTGGCCGTCTGACCATCTCCCCGTAAAAGTTGTTTTAAATTTCTAAGGGTATGAGAAAACAACTGTATATCTTGTCTGTTTTGGCCACGGCCCTCCTTTCCTGCACAAGGCAGGAGCAAGCGTCCTCAGGAGATTTTGTCCTGGAGGTCAGCATGCCTGAAACCGTTACCAAAACGGTATTGGGCCCCAAGGCCGCCGGCGTATATCCCGTCCTTTGGAGCGTCGGAGACTATATCACGGTCAATGGGGTGCCGTCCAAGCCGCTCACTACTCTGGAGGCTGGTGCAGCTACGGCAGCATTTCACTTCTCCGAATCGATCAAAACTCCTTATCATGTCCAGTATGGCAGCGGAGTTCCTTCGGCACAGCAGTATTCAGAGGGTAATATCCGCGCTTTTGCTGCTCCTATGGGCGTAACAAGCTATGATGCCTCGTTTACGCTGGAACACCAGGCCTGCGTACTGTCCCTGCCCCTCAGTGGCAGCGTAACCGTGGCGGGCATCAGCGTGAGTGCCATAGACGGAACGCCCCTGAGCGGCGGCGGCACGGTGCAGCTTACCATGCCGGGAGGCGGCGTAAGCATTTCATCGGCAAAGACTTTCTGTCTGGCTTTGCGCCCCGCTTATCTGGAGAAAGGCTTGAGCGTGGACATTTATACCACCACCGGCGACCGGATGAACCTGGTCTCCTTTGTGGGCGAAACCCTGACGGCCGGCAGCGTGTACGAATTCCAGGAGACGGTATTCAAAGCCAATGCCCATCCGGTAACAGTGATTGCCAATTTTACGCAGTTAAAGGCGTTTGCGGAAAAGGTGGCCGCAAGCGAGAAGTTCCTGCAGGCCCGCATGACAGCCAATATCCAGGCGGACAACACCTGGACACCGCTGGAGGGCTTCACCGGGGATTTCGACGGAGGAGGCTACACCCTTTCCGGACTTAAGAAAGCCTTTGCGAACGAACTACAAGGCTGCATCCGCAATCTGACGGTGGAGGCGGATATCAAGATTTCATCCAAGGACGACATCGTAGGCAAAGACTCCGTTTACTGGGCTGGCATAATCACCAACAGAATGTACACCGGTGCGCTGATAAACAACTGTGTAGCAAAAGGTTCCCTGTTCTACAACCAGTGGGGAAAGGAGCTCAGGGCCGGTGCGTTCTGCGGCTATGCGGCCCGTGGCAGCATTGAGCATTGCACCAATCAGGCGTCCATAAGCGTGACAGGTGACGGCAGCGCTGCGGTACAGGCCGGAGGCATCGTGGGAAGAGTTTACGCCAGCGGCGACCAGGTAAATATCATCGGCTGCACAAACGAAGGCTCGCTGTCGCTTTCCGGCACGCTCAAGACAACGGAAGCGGGCGGCATTGTGGGCCAGTTCCAGCCAATCAGTACCAGCATCCTTTCCGGCTGCACCTTCACGGGCGAAATAAACTTTGAGAGCGGTTCCACCCTTTCAGGTGCCATGAACCTGGGCGGCATTGCCGGCTCCGTGAAAACCGCTTCCATCGCCGACTGCTCATCGGCGGGGACCATGACTGTAAACTCGTCCTCCTCCGGCGCCATCCGGGCCGGCGGCATCCTGGGCAATGCACAGAGCTATGGCGACGGCAGCGACATCGGCCTTGCAGGATGCACCTTCAGCGGCACCCTTACCATCCATGTTCCCTCGCACGGAACCCTGAACACTAACGCGATTACCGGCCTGTACTCTACCGCCACGCATACGGAAACAGGCTGCGTAAACAGCGGAACAATTACTGTACTATGAGAAAACTTCTTCTTCTGTTCCTCCTTGTTCCCCTGCTGGCCCCGGCCCAGACCTTCAAGGTGGGGACCTACAACATTTGCACCTCCGGTTCCCGGAAATCCTTTGTGGAGAAGGGAAAGGCCGGCGTAATTGCCGACCCTCAGCGCTATTGGTGCAACAGTGCAACGGCGGTGGCCGACATGATTGCGGACCTTGACTGTGATGTTATTGGCATCCAGGAGGTCTGTGACAGCATCTGGGGCAACAAAGGAGACCTGGACATCCGCCGCCTGGTGGAGGAGCGCCATCCGGGTTACGAGTGGATCCTGTATCCCAACACCGTAAAAGGCATTTCCTACGACGTGGCCATTGCCTATAAGCGGGAAGTGTTTGATACGCTGGCCACCGGCATTTTCTGGACCGGCGGGCATCCGGACCGCCCCAAAACCCGCGCCAATGAGCCCACGCACACCTGCAAGCCGCTGGTGTGGGCACGCTTTGTCCACAAGGCTTCCGGCAGGGAGTTCTATTTTCTGGACACCCATACGGTGGTGCCCACCAAATACAAGAACGACCAGTGGCCCCGGAACCGCGGCAATGTGCTCAACCTGGAAGAAACCCGTCGCCTGGGCGAGGCCCTGGTCCCGGAGGACGTCCCTTCCATCCTGGTGGGAGACTTGAATATTGCCCATAATGCAAAAGACTGGCACGTCATTGCCGACGGCCGATGGGAAGATGTGTACACCCGTTTCTCCAAGGAGGGGCGCCTGGAGATTGAAGACCGCGAATGGGGAACCCAGAACACCAAGGACGAGTCCGGCTCCACCAAATGGTATCCGGACCACATCATGCTGGATGGCTTCAAGGCGCACAGCTTCCGGATAGAACGGGGACAGTTCCCCACGGCCGACGCGTCCCTGCACTATCCCTCTGACCACTACCCGCTGGTGGCCCGGGTGGCCTTTGCGGAGCCTTCCCAGACCTGGGAGCGGGCCACTTCACCCGACGGGAGCATCGCCATCGAACTCCGCCCGGGTGCAGAATCGGCCTTTTACCGGGTCCTCTGCGACGGGAAGGTGGTGGTCCAATCCGCACCCCTCTCCATGACCCTTTCCGACGGCACCGTCTTCGGGGCCGGCGAACCGCGCAAAATAGAAAGGGCGAATGGAACCCTGCTCTTCCGCTACAACGGCTATGCCCTGGAGGCACGTGCATTCAATGACGGAGTGGCCTTCCGCTGGACTGCTTCCAAGAGAAAACCCTATCAAGTCCTGGCCGAGCAAACGGCCTTCCGTTTTGAGACGCAGGCCCGGGCCACCATCTCGCTTACCCACAAAAACGTGGATCCCTATCAGGACGACTTCGAGAACCTCTACCAGGAGGTGACCTTCCCGGTCTGGAATACCGGCAAGCCCCTGCTGGACGTAACCCCGGGACCGTGGGACAAACCCGTGAACATGAAGGCGCTGTCCAAGAAACCGCTGGCGGTCATTCCCGCCCTGGTGGAGCGTGACGGTGTCAGGATGGTCATCGCCGAGTCTGACCTGAAGGCCTACCCCGGCATGTTCCTGAAACCCTTCGGCACCGGTTTCGAGGCCGATTTCGCCCCTTATCCCGCCACCTTGAAGCAGGGCGGGAAGCGCAATCTCCAGATGATTGTCACCGCCCGCGAGAACTATATCGCCCGGTGCGACGGCAAAGCCAGGACCTTCCCCTGGCGGGTCATCTGCATAGCTCGCGACGACCGCTCCCTGGCGCAGAACGACCTCATCACCCGCCTGGCCCCGCCGGCAAAGGGCGACTTCTCCTGGGTGAAGCCTGGAAAGGTGGCCTGGGAATGGTGGAACCAATTTGCCATCGGCGACGTGGATTTCACACCGGGGGTCAACACCGAGACCTATAAGGCCTATATAGACTTTGCCGCCCGGCATGGCATCGAATACATCCTCCTGGACGAGGGCTGGGCGGTCAGATATGCCGACGACCTTTTCTCCGTGGTCCCGGAAATCGACCTTGAAGAAATTATCGGCTACAGCAAACAGAAGAACGTCGGCATCATCCTCTGGGCGGGCTACTCGGCCTTTGTGAAAGACATCGAGCAGGTGTGCAAGCATTACGCCGCGATGGGCGTGAAAGGCTTAAAGATAGACTTTTTCGATCGCAACGACCAGATTGTGCAGGAGGTGATGTATGAGACCGCCCGGATAGCCGCCAAATACCGCATGCTCCTCGATTTCCACGGCTGCCCGCCGCCCACAGGCCTTCAGAAGCAATTCCCCAATGTACTCAATTACGAGGGCATCTTCGGCCTGGAGCAGATGCGGAACCGTGCCCTGCCCCAGTACGACATGGTGAGCTTTGATGTCACAGCGCCGTTCATCCGCTTTGTCACGGGCCCGGCCGACTACACGCCCGGCGCCTTCCTCAACGGAACCAGGGAAACGTTTGTCCCGTACAAACCGGCTCCCATGTCGCAGGGAACGCGCTGCCATCAACTGGCCGAATACGTTGTCTTTGACGGCCCCATGCAAATGCTCTGCGACGGCCCGGCCCGCTATGAAGCCGAACCGGAATGCGCGGAGTTTATCTATCGCGTCCCCACCGTTTGGGACGAGACCAGGGTGCTGGACGGCCGGATAGGAGACTATATTGTCACGGCCCGGAGGAAAGGCGACACCTGGTATATCGGCGCCCTGACGGACTGGAACGCCCGGGATTTGGTTGTGGACCTGTGGGCCTTAGGCCTGCCGGAAGCCTCGGTGGAGGCCTGGGAAGACGGCCCGGACGCCGATTCTAAAGCCACGGATTGGCAGAAGCGTATGGTTTCTGTTTCCGGCGAAATGAAAATTCATCTGGCACCTGGCGGCGGCTGGGCAGCCATAGTAAAAAGTGTAAAATGAGAACGTTCCAATTCATGGTAGCGGCCCTGTTGGGCCTATGGGCGCTTCCCTGCTTTGCCCAAAAAGATTATACGGATGCCCTGAGCCTTACCGTAGTGGGGAAATACACAGAAACACAGCACCCTTGGGACCGCCTGGACCAGCGGGAAGGCATGACCGACGGAGAGAAAGGCCAGGCCCGGCACTGCGCCGGCATGGCCGTTGCGTTTTCCACCAACTCCAAGCGCATCGGCGTGCGTGTTGTTTGGAGAAAGAAGGCGACTGACGGCGGTAATATGGGGGCTATAGCGGCCCGCGGCTTTGACCTTTACATGAAAAAGGACGGACAGTGGCTCTGGGCCGGCAACGGCTATCCCAAGAACACGCCCGGGGAACCGCATGAGGTGGAACTCATCAAGGACAGCGGCAGCGCTGAAAAGCACTGTCTGGTGTACCTGCCGCTCTTTTCCCAGCTTGAAAGCTTGGATATTGTGACGGATGAAGGCAGCTGGATTGAGGCCGATGCCCAGCCGTTCAAGGGCCGCATTGCCGTCTGGGGCTCTTCCTACACACACGGCTCTGGCGCCGGCCGCTGTGCCATGACCTGGGAAGCCCAGCTGGCACGGGCAACAGGCTACAATTTCATCAACCTGGGGTTCAGCGGCAACTGCAAGCTGCAGCCTTATTTTGCCGATGCCTTGCTGGACGCGGAGCCGGTGGATGCTTTTATCTTTGACGCTTTCTCCAATCCTACGCCCCAGGAAGTCCGGGAACGGCTGGAGCCGTTTATCAAGCGCTTTGTGGAAGCCCGTCCCGGCGTTCCGCTCATTTTTCTGCAAACCCTGCGGCGGGAAAAACGCAATTTCAGCGCCTCCTACGACGCCCGGGAGCACGCCAAGCGCGCTACGGCGGAAGAGCTGATGCAGCAGATGGCGGCTAGGTACCCCCAGGTTTACTGGATTAACACCACCAACGCCACGGCCGAAAGCCACGAGGCTACCTCCGACGGCTCCCACCCGGATTCCTATGGTTACACCCTGTGGATGGAGTCGGTGAAGGAACCCATCCTGGAAATTCTGGCAAAATGAGATGGTTTGCGCATATCGTCCTGCTGGGCGGCGTATGGCTGTCCATGCTTTCATGCGTCAAAAAGTATGACGTGTGCATATACGGCGGTACATCGGCGGGTGTGGTGGCTGCAAGAAGCGCAGCCCTGGAGGGATACAGCGTGGTTATAGTGGAGCCTTCCGGACATATTGGCGGGCTCACCACCGGCGGGCTCGGCCTTACCGATATTGGCAATAAACAGGTGGTCCAAGGGCTTTCCCGGCAGTTCTACCGGGAACTCGGGAAGCATTACGGCAAGTTGGAGAGCTGGGTGTTCGAGCCCCATGTGGCGCAGGAGGTGATGGATGCGTATATAGCGCATCCCCGCATCAGCGTTTTGCGCCATACCGGCCTGGACAGGCTTTGCAAACACGGAACGCACATCAAGGGCATGCATACAATCTTGCTCGACGAGGAAGGCCGGGTGCTTGGACGGGGGCCGAAGATTCGGGCAAAGGTGTTTATAGATGCCAGCTACGAAGGGGATTTGCTTCCTGCCTCCGGCGTGAGTTATGCCGTGGGGCGGGAATCGTCGGCCCAATATGGGGAAAGCTGGAACGGCCGCCATATTGCCACCAACCATCAGTTCCCGGACAGTGTGGACCCGTATGTGGAGCCCGGAAACCCCGCAAGCGGGCTTCTTCCTGGCGTGACTGAAGGGCCAGCAGGTGAGGAAGGCGAAGGGGACGGCTTGCTGCAGGCGTATAATCTGCGGCTCTGTCTCACGGATTCGTTGGAAAATAGGATTCCGTTTACAAGGCCTTCCGGCTATGATTCTACGCGATATGAGCTGCTTGCACGCCTCATTGCCGCGCAGCCGGCATCGGCCAAATATTTCATTTGGAGCCCCATGCCCGGGCGCAAGACCGACGTGAACAATTTCGGGGGCTTCTCTACCGACTATATCGGCGGAAACGCCGGCTATCTGGAAGCCTCTTATGCCGGGCGATACAAGCTCTATCAGGCGCACACGGACTATACGCTGGGGCTGCTCTGGTTCATGATGACGGACCCGCGCGTCCCTTCTGCGACCCGGCAGGAACTTGCGCGGTGGGGCCTTCCCAAGGATGAATATCCGGGGAATGGCCACTGGACGCCGCAGCTTTATGTGCGGGAAGGACGTAGGATGGTGTCGGATTATGTTGTCACCCAGAAGGACTGTGAAGGGCTTACAAATGTGCCTGACGGCGTTGCTTATGCCGCCTACAAGATGGATTCCCACAACTGCCGGCGCATTGCGGTGGACGGGATGGTGAAGAACGAGGGCAATGTGGAGGAGAAGATTCCCGGACCATGGCCCATTCCTTACAGAAGTATCGTTCCCACCCGGAAAGAGTGCGACAACCTCCTTGTGCCGGTCTGCGTGTCGGCCAGCCATATCGCCTTCGGCTCTCTGAGAATGGAGCCAGTGTTCATGTCCCTTGGGCAGGTTGCAGGTCTGGCGGCTGTCATGTCGCTTCGACAGGGCGTTCCGGTTCAGGATGTATCGGCCGTGGATTTGATGGCCAGCCTGGCCCGGGACCCGCTACAGGACGGTTCCGTCCCGGATATATTTATGGATGACGCACAGATGGACGTTCCTTCCGGCTGGACGCGCATAAAATCCAAGCGGGGATACGGTCCCTCCTATCTGGAGTCATCGGCTCCGGGAGCATCCGTCCGTTTCAGCGCCAGGGTGCCCGCTCCGGGGCTGTATGAAGCGTATTCCTATGTGAATTTGGTTGACGATATCGAGCCGGTGACGCATTACGACGTGGCCGGAACAAGTGTTACGGTCCATTCCGGAGCGCTTCCGCTCGACGGTCAGATGAAGGGGGACTGGGCACCGTTCGGCACGTTTGAACTCTCCGACAGTATATCCGTTACGGTCTCCGGCGGCGGCTCCGGGAAGCCTCTGCGGGCCGACTGCATCCTGCTTGTAAAAAAGGCTCCGGCGGATACGCTTCGCATTCTTGGAGTGGGGAATAGCTGGACCCGGGATGCCCTGCGCTATGTGAGCGCCATCGCCGCCAGTGCCAACCGTCCCGTCATTGTGGGGCATGGGTACCTGGGCGGCAGCACGCTGGAGGACCAGTGGCGGGGCCTGCATGACACCGCTTACTGCTACGTACACAACGGGCAGCCGCAAAAGGTGCACGCTACCTATCAGTATTGGAAATATACCGCCTCCGAAAACCCGGTAAAAACGCCTGCGGCGGGCTATGAAAACGGCCTTGCCGGAATAGGTGTCAAACTTGAGGATATTGTGGCCGATGAACCTTGGGACTGGATTATCTTCCAGCCGGAAGCCACCATGGGAGCGGATTTCAGACGTCATCTTGGGCAAGAAAACGCTCATGGATATAGCCTTGCCGCTCTGGTGGAGGATGTGAAAGGCATGATGCAACCGGCCGCAAGAGGCAAAGTCCGAATCGGCCTCATGGTTCCTTTTTCCTACCCGGAGGGGAACAAAGACTACCGGGAGAAGTTTGTCGCCCTCTATAACGGCGGCCGCTGGCCGGAGAGCCAGGCGGAATGGGATAGCCTGTACAGATGTCAGTACAAACTCATTCAGCAGGCTGCTCCAGTGGTGTGTAAAAGTTTGTCCATGGACGCCTGTGTTAATGTTGGGAAAGCTATCGAAGCCTGCCGAAAAGATGCTGTATTATCTACTTACGGCTACAAACTCCAGCGGAGCCAGGACAATACGCATTTGGCAGAGGGTCTTCCCAAGTACGTGGCGTCCCTGTGTTTCGCCTATGAGCTTTTGGGCGTAAATCCAGACGGAATAAGTTACTACCCAGCTAATTACATAAACCAAAACACTGCCGCGCAGGTGCGCGACTTAGTCTATAAAGCGCTTTGCCATGATTAAAAAGTATATTCTACATATCCTGTCGCTGCTGCTCCTGTTCTCCTGTCAGGAACAACAGCCGGCCCCTTCCATTCTTTGGGGCGGGGAAATGCACAATTCCAACGCCTCCACACCGGAGTCCATCGATGCGTCATTGGATCTTGCAGTATCGCTTGGCTTTAATTCGGTCCTTGCACCTGTGAGTTGGGAACTGCTGGAGCCGGTTCAGGGGCAATTTGACTTTACGCTGGTGGATTACCTGTTGAAGGCCGCCGACAAACGGGACCTCTATCTTGGGCTGCTTTGGTTCGGTACTTGGAAAAACGGTGAATCCTCCTATCCGCCGCTTTGGGTGAAGGCCGACACGGCTACGTACTTCCGGGCTCCCACCTGTGTGGCGGAAAAGACAAGCCCCATCTCCCCTTTCTGCGCGGCAGCGCGTGAGGCCGACGTGAAGGCCTTCAAAGCGCTCATGGCTCATCTCAAGATGGCAGACAAAACCCGGAGAGTCCGTTGCGTACAGGTGGAGAACGAAGTGGGCGTCTTTGCCGAGCGGGATTTCTCGGAAGCCGGTATAAAAGCCTGGGAAGAAAGCCCTTGGAGCCGTTCGGACGATCCGCTGGCCCCGCAGTACTTTATGGCCGAAGCCTATGCCCGTTATGTGGATTACGTTGCTGCGGCAGGAAAAGAAGCCTACGACATTCCCCTGTTCACCAATGCCTGGCTGGCCCCCGCGGACAAAGCCTATGGCAAATACCCTAATGGAGGCCCGCGCGTGGCCGTTCTGGACGTCTGGAAAAAGAACGCGCCCCATCTGGACTGGCTCTCGCCGGATATCTACGGCGCCGAGCTTAAGGAGATGTGCGCGGCGTATGGGGAAGGCCAGCCGCTGTTTATTCCGGAAACCAACTGCCAGGCCGGCCGCTTCTGGTATGCCCTGGGCGAGGCTGGAGCAAAAGGCGTCTTTGGCTTTGGCTACGAGGAACACTTTGACAACCCCTATTATACGGCGGAGTGCAAGGTGATTTCCGAGATGCTGCCGCTCATTGCGGAAGGACATCCCATGCGCGGCTTTGTGCGAATCGACAAAAAAGATGCGCCGGATGCGGTAGAGACGCTTGCGCTGGGTGATTATACGTTTAATGTCCATTGCATCGAGGGGGAGAAGAACGCACACGGCATCATCGTCCAGACGGCCCCGGACGAATTCACCATTGCGGGCGTGGGCGCCTGGATAGACTTTGGCCCGCGGGTCCAAATCGCCTTCTGCGAGGAGCTTCGTGACGACAAGCGCTGGCAAGTGCTCAATGGCGATGAAACCGGTCACCACAACATGCTCTACCTTCGTGGCCGGCTGAATATCCCGGAAGACGGTCCCTATTATGGCCTCAGCTACCAGCGCCGTTTCCGCCCCGCCTACCAAGAGCTCTTCAAAGTCTCCGGTATCTACCGGATCAAACTCTATAACTTATGAAAAAGAGCCTTCTGACACTATGCGTTCTGGCCTTTATCCTGCCTTTGGGCGCGCAGGTGGGGCCTTCCATAACGTACGAAAAGTTCATGCAGGCGGCGCCGTCGATCACACAGGTGGGTGTTCTCAAGGCCGATGCTACCCTCCGCGCCCAACAACCCCACCAGGACATACAGTCTTCCTGTATGGGACAGTCCGGTGTTCTTGCTGGAGCGCAGTGCTGTAATATCGACTTCATCCAATACCGAATGGCATCATGAGTGGTAAATGGTTATTGTGGACTTCGCTCGCGCTTGTCGCCTGCACGGCCGTTGAAACCAAGGACGGCTATCGGGAGTTTGTCCAGAAGGGCGGAGCCACGCTCACTTATACAGATGTTCCGCTACTGCGTGAGGGGGGAAAGGTCTTCAAGGACCTGAGCCGCAACGGGGAGCTGGACCCTTATGAAAACTGGCGGCTTACGCCCGAGGAGCGGGCTGCCGATCTGGCGGCCAAACTGCCGCCGGAGTACCTTTCCGGTCTGATGACCATCGGCCATACCGTGAATGTCCCTGGCATTTCATCCATGAGCGTGAGCGGGATCACCTACAACGGGAAACCCTATGCCGAAAGTGGCGCAGAACCTTCCGATATTTGCGACCAGTTGCGCGATGTCATTGTGAACTTTGACACAAGGCAGATCCTCCTTGCACATTCCGATGGCCCTGAGACCATCGCCCGCTGGAACAATAAGGTTCAGACCCTGTGCGAAAGCCTGCCTTGGGGCATTCCGGCACTCAACTGCACGGACCCCCGCAACGAAATCAAGGCCACCGATGAGTTCAATGCCGGTTCCGGCGGTGTCTGCTCCCAGTGGCCCACCCCGCTGGGACTTGCGGCAACCTTCGACACGTTGGTAGTGCGCAGTTTTGCCCAAACCGTCAAACGGGAGTATCTGGCTTTGGGCTTTGGAACCGCCCTTTCTCCGCAGGCCGATTTGGCCACGGATCCCCGTTGGCGGCGCGTCTCCGGAACCTTTGGGGAGAATCCGGAGCTGGTGCGGCAGATGGCATCGACCTATATCCATACCTTGCAACCGGAGGTGAACTGCATTGTCAAGCATTGGCCGGGCGGCGGTGCAGGTGAGGGAGGCCGGGATGCACACCTGTCCATTGGCAAATATGCCGTATTCCCGGGCGGGCAGCTCAAGACCGCCATGGATGCTTTCTGTCTGGATGCGGCGGGCGTCATGCCGTATTACACCGTTTCTTACGGACAAGATCCTTCCGGAGAGAATGTGGGAAACAGTTACAGCAGCTATATCATCGATACGCTCCTTAGAACGCAATATAGCTATGAGGGTATCGTCTGTACGGACTGGGGTATTGTAGCAGACTACAACGGCGACCCGCTCACCACCGGCGGGAAATGCTATGGTGTTGAGGCGCAGACCAAGGGGGAGCGGATTCTCAAGGCACTGGAGGCCGGCGTAGACGAGTTTGGCGGGACGGTTTATGCTTCTTGGCTCATGGAGGCGTATCAACTATGGTGTGATAAATACGGCGTGGCTTCGGCACGGGCGCGCTGGGAGGCCTCGGCACGGAAAATCCTGGTTTCCTTTTTCCGCAGCGGCGTTTTTGAGAATCCCTACCGGGATCCTGCGGTGGCTCTGGAAGTGCTTTCTGACCCGGAGGCACAGGCGCTCGGAGAAGAAGCCCAGCGGAGAAGCGTCGTGATGCTTAAAAACCGTGGTGGCGCACTTCCCGTACAATCCGGTGCCAAGGTATATATCCCGCAACGCAACATCCCTGGCGTCTATTCCATGACCGGTCGCCTGAAGAAAGCGCCGTACGTTGGCTATTCCCTAGATACTGCGGAAGTCGCCCGGCATTATACACTGGTTGAAGACCCTTCAGAGGCCGATTTCGCGCTGGTAGCGATTACAGAACCTGAAGGAGGCATTGGCTACAAGGATGGTCAGTACATGCCCATCTCCTTGCAGTATTCGGCCTATACCGCTACCCGGGCCAGAGCCGTTTCCATTGCCGGCGGCGACCCAGCGGAGCAGAGTACCAACCGCAGCTACAGAGGACGGCGCATTGATGTGGAAAACGCATCGGATCTTTCCCTTGTGAAAGAAACCAAAGCGCTGATGGGAGAAAAGCCGGTTGTCGTCCTTCTTCAGACCACCCGTCCTATAGTGATGGAGTTTGAACCCTGGGCCGATGCCATCCTCGTTGCGTTCGGGGTGCGGAGCAAGGCTTTTCTGGAAGTTGTCTCCGGCACCTACAGGCCCTCGGGCCGCCTTCCTATGCAATTCCCTGCCAATATGGAGACGGTGGAACGGCAGTTGGAAGATGTCCCGCACGACATGACCCCTTGGCGGGACACTGAGGGGAACACCTATGACTTTGGATTTGGCTTATTATGAAACGTTTAGTATTCTTTTTCATCGCTTTGTCCTTTGCCTGGCTTGCTGGTGCGCAGTCCATTCCGCACCGGGCGTCGGAAGATACGGAAGGGGTGATGAGCCCTGCCTACTGGGCTTTGTGGAACGATGAGGTCCAGACGCGGATCGATGCCGACATCGAGCGCAACCGTAAGGCCGATGGCTTTGTCAAAATCCCCGGCCTCAAGCGTGGTACGCCGGTTCAGGTGGAACAGGTCTCATCGGCTTTCCTCTTTGGCGCCTCCACGTTCAACTTTAACCAATTGGGGACGCCGGAGGCAAATGAGCGCTATCGGGAACTGTTCGGGACGCTGTTCAACCGGGCTACAGTGGGGCTGTATTGGCGTGATTTCCAATGGTTCCGTGAGTCGCCCATGCGTTACAGTGGCGAATTCCGTGATAGCGAAGAATACTGGAATACGTTCAAGAAGAAACCTTTTGCCCAGCCGCATTGGCGGCGTCCAGCGTCGGATCCCGTTGTGGAATGGTGCGCCGCGCATGGGGTTGCCGTACACCTGCATCCCCTGGCCTGGGGCAGCGGCACCAACAATCCCCGTTGGTTGCACCAGTTGGCGCCATCTTCCGAACGGGCCCTGCTGGATTCCCTGGAAGACGTTTCCCTGTTTGAAAGCAAGGTCCCGCGTTCTGCGCGCTATGAGTCCCTTTCCCCTGCGGAACTGGCACAGCTGCTTCCCGGATACGGGAAGGCTCTTGGAGACACCTTTGACGCTCATGTGCGTAATATAATTGACCATTACAAAGACCATCCGGCAGTGACCAGCTATGACGTGGTGAACGAAAGTTGCAAGGACTGGCGCGCCGGGGTGCAGATACCTGGGGTTCTTTTTACCAAGAGCCGTTATATGCTGCTGCCTGGAGACTATACTCGCCGGACCTTGCGCATCGCAGATGAAATGATTCCGCAAACCCAGTTGAAATGCATCAATGATTATGTGGACACGGATGATTATCCCCGCCAGGTGCTGACGCTTCTGGAAGAGGGGTATGGTGTACAGGCCATCGGCTCCCAGATGCATCTTTATGACCCGGATCAGTGCCGCCAGATTGCCGAAGGCGCCGCCATTCAGACGCCGGAGTACGTTTGGGACCTCATGAAACGGCTCTCCGCACCGGGACTTCCCATTTGCATCAGTGAAATCACCATTACAGCCCCCACGGAAGGGAATCGCGGAGAGATGATTCAGGCCATCATCGCCCGAAACCTTTACCGTCTGTGGTTCAGTGGCGAGAAAATGTTCGCCATCACCTGGTGGAACCTGGTGGACGGTTGCGGCTTTCCGGGAGAGCCCTCTACGTCGGGCCTTTTTCACCGGGACATGCGCCCCAAAGCGGCCTATTATGCGCTGAAAGAATTGATTCTTCACGAGTGGCGCACCCGTCTCGAAGTGAAGGCCGGCCGGGGCGGTGAGGTGCGTTGGCGCGGCTTTAAAGGAACTTATCGCTTGAGTTGGAAAGACAGCCGGGGCGAAGAACATACTGCAATTGTTGACTTATGAAAAAGATAAAACTTTCCCTTTTTGTCAAAGTGCTCATCGCCATTGCGCTGGGCTCGCTCCTCGGACTTGTTGTCCCGGACGTAGTTGTCCGTATATTCAAGACATTCAACGTGCTGTTTGCCCAACTGCTCAAGTTCATCGTCCCGCTTCTGGTGCTTGGACTGGTGACACCGGCCATTTATGGGCTGGGAAAGGGCGCTGGCAAGATGCTGCTCTGGGTGGTGGGCGTCGCCTATATATCTACAGTCTGTGCCGGACTGTTTGCTTATGGGAGCGCATCGGCCTTTTTCCCATACATCCTTGAGATGGGGGACCTTCAGACGGATGCGGCATCGGCAAAAACCTTTGAACCCTATATCGACCTCAAGATAAAGCCACTGTGCGACATGCTTACGGCCCTTTGCCTGTCCTTCATGATAGGAATATGCTGCATATATATCAAGGGCGATTCACTCAAGAATTGGTTTAACGAGTTTGGTGAGGTGGTAAAGATGACCATCGAGAAGGCTATCATCCCTCTTATGCCCTTTTATATCTTCACCATGATGTGCGAAATGAGCGCTTCCGGGAAAATGGCCGTTGTCATGGGAACAGGAGCGAAAGTTATCGCGACGGGCGTCGTTCTTTCCATCCTTTATCTGGTTATTCAGTATGTGGTGGCGGGTACTATTGCAGGGAAAAACCCTTTCAAATGTCTCTGGAATATGTTCCCGGCCTATCTTACGGGCTTTTCAATCTGCTCGTCCTCGGCCGTTATTCCGGTTACGACGGAGTGCACCCGAAAGAACGGCGTATCAGAGGAAGTGGCGAATTTTGTGGTTCCGCTGTGCTCCAATGTACATATGTGCGGCTCTGTGATCAAACTAGCCACAACAGCTGTCGCCGTGGCATTGATGATGGGACAGCCTATCTCCTTAGGCCTGTTCTTTAACTTCATGCTCATCCTTGCCGTTGCGACGGTGGCTTCGCCGGGCGTGATGAGCGGCGTGCTTATGGCTTCCGTGGGCTTCCTGGAAAGCATGCTCGGCTTTACGCCGGAGATGACCGCCCTTCTGATGGCCATCTATCTGGCCCTGGACGGCTACGGGCCGGCGTGCAATGTGACGGGCGACGGAGCCATCGCGCTGGGTGTGGACCGTTTTTTTAGAAAATAGTATTTTTGTAAAAAAAACTCAAGTTATGAGGAAATTTATCCTGTCTCTTCTCCCGGTTTTTCTTCTTGCTGCCTGTGGAAAGAATGTCATAACAATGGAACCGAAGAGTGGATATACACTGATTCTCCAGACCCGGGGTCCTGTCCTTGGATATACCTCCGCCCCCATCCTGACCGTGGACGGTTACGCCTTTAAAGACCTGAACCGAAATGGCGGACTGGATGTGTACGAGGACTGGAGGAAGGATGCGAAGACAAGGGCCCGGGACCTGGCCTCGCAGCTCACGCTGGAGGAAATCTGCGGCCTCATGCTGTATTCCAGTGCAGTGGATGCCAACGATACGGTGCTGGATGATAAAGCACGGCGGCTCCTGGCCGATGACCACATCCGCCACATGCTGGTGCGCAATGTGGCTTCTCCGGCCATTGGGGCAGGCTGGTCCAATGCCGTGCAGGCGTTTTGCGAGTCGGCTCGTCTGGGGATTCCTTCCAATAACAGTACGGACCCCCGCAATTATAGCAACGGGACCACCAACATCAACAATTATAAGCCCGAGCAGGATGGCGAGTTTGACCCGGCGGGGGAGAGCGACATCTCCAAGTGGCCCCGGGAACTGGGACTGGCCGCCACCTTTGACATGGATGTCATCCGCACTCACGGGGAGGTGGTATCGGCCGAATACCGGGCCTTGGGAATCACTACTGCTCTGTCTCCGCAGGTGGATATCGCCACGGATCCCCGCTGGCGCCGCTTCTACGGCACTTTCGGCGAGGATCCGGCCCTTTCCCGTGACATGGCCCGTACGTACTGCGAGGCCTTCCAGAATACACCGGGCAGCAAGGCGGGCTGGGGCTCGCAAAGCGTCAACTGCATGGTGAAGCACTGGCCGGGCGGCGGCTCCGGAGAAGGCGGCCGGGATGCGCATTTTGGTATCGGTAAGTATGCCGTGTATCCTGGGAACAATTTTGAGCAGGGGCTGATTCCTTTTGTGGACGGCGCCTTCGCCTTGCCCGGAAAAACACGGATGGCATCGGCCGTGATGCCCTATTATACGATTTCCTATGGGCAGGACCCCTCCGGACAGAACGTCGGAAACGGCTTTTCCAAGTATATCATCCAGGATTTGCTGCGGGACAAGTATCAGTATGAAGGCGTAGTGTGCACGGACTGGGGAATCGTCAAGGATTACAATGTCCCTTGGGAGCACAAGGGTACGCCCTGGGGGGCGGAAACGCTGAGCGGTCCCGAGCGGCGGTTGTTATGCTTCGAGGCCGGCGTGGACCAACTGGGAGGAGCCAAGGACAATGCAGTCAGTATGGCCGCCTATGAACTGTGGTCGAAAAAATATGGCGAAGAGAGTGCAAGGGCCCGTTTTGAGCTCAGTGCAACACGTATCCTGGTAAACATCTTCCATGTCGGCCTTTTTGAGAATCCTTACGTGAGCCCGGAGAACGCTGCCGCGGTTGTCGGATGTAGGGAATTTGTGGCCGCGGGCTATGAGGCCCAGCTCAAGAGTATCGTCCTGCTGAAAAATGCTGGGGGCATGTTGCCGTTGAACAGGAAGATGCGGGTGTATGAACCGCTCCGCCATGTCCCCGCCGGCCTTTCCCATTGGCAGAAGCCGACGCCTTCCTACGACGAATACCCGATTTCCAAGAAATTGCTCGGCCGTTATTTTGAGGTGGTCGATACGCCGGAAGAGGCGGATGTGGCCCTTGTCTCCATCAAGAGTCCAGTGGGCCACTGGGGTTTTGTGATGCCCGACGAGAAGTACCCGGAAGGCCATTACAACCCCATCAGCCTGCAATGGGAACCTTATACGGCAACGAACGCCCGTGCGCACAGTATTGCCGGCGGCGATCCGCACGAGAGCAGCGCCAACCGCAGTTACCGTGGCTTTACGGAAACATCGTCCAATAGCACCGATGCCTTGCTGGTACAAACGACCAAGGCGGTGATGGGTGACAAACCTGTGATAGTGATGGTGGCCATGGAGCGCCCCTTCGTCCCGGCCGAGATTGAGCCCTGGGCGGATGCCCTGCTTGTGTCCTGCGGCGTGTCCAGCAATGCCCTGCTGGATATCCTGAGCGGCGTGGCGGAGCCTTATGGACTGCTTCCCTGTCAGCTTCCGGCCCATATGGAAACCGTAGAGGCCCAGTGCGAGGACGTTCCCCGTGATATGGAATGCTACCGGGATGCCCAAGGGCATGTATATGACTTTGCCTTTGGCATGGACTGGAAAGGCGTTATTAACGATACCCGCGTAAAAAGATATAAATAATATGAAAAAGACGATTCTTGCGGCCGGCCTGATGCTGGCTATGGCAATTACGGCGGCCGGACAGGCTCATTCCGTAACAGAACAGGATAAGGCTCGCGCGGCTGCGTTGGTAGCCCAGATGACCCTGGATGAGAAGATTGAGCTCATCTCCGGCAAAGTAGATGGGTTCAGGACCTATGCAATTGAGCACCTGGGTATTCCTTCCATCCGCATGGCCGACGGCCCTCAGGGCGTCCGTAATATTGACGGAAAAAACATCCAGAGCACGTTTTACCCTTGCGGTATCTCCGCGGCTGCAACATGGAACCGCGAGGCCGTGCATGAGATGGGGGCCGGTATCGGTTGCGCTGCCAAAGCCCATGGGGTACAAATCATGTTGGGCCCGGGCGTAAATATTTACCGTAGTGCCATGTGTGGCCGCAACTTTGAGTATTACGGTGAAGACCCTTATCTTGCCGGCGAAACGGCCCTGAGCTATATTCTGGGCATGCAGGAACAGGGTGTGATGGCCACCATCAAACATTTTGCGCTGAATCAGCAGGAGTACAACCGTCACGGCGTGAGCTCCAATGCGGATGAGCGCACTATCAACGAAATCTATTTTCCTACTTTCCGCAAGGCCGTGGAAAAAGGCGGCGTGGGTGCCGTCATGACCAGCTACAATCTCATCAACGGCATGCATGCGGCCGAGAACCCCTGGCTGGTGAAAGAGAACCTGCGTTCATGGGGCTTTGAAGGCATTGTGATGACGGACTGGACTTCTACATACAGCACGCTCAATTTCATGACTTCCGGCGTGGATTTCGAGATGCCCCGGAATCATGTTGCCAATAAAAATGCGATTAAAGCTCTGATGGAAAACGGTGTCATTACGGAGGTCGAATTGGATGAAAAGTGCCAGCATATCCTGCAGGCGTATGCCGCCTTTGGCTTCCTGGACCATTCCACGGAGGCGCAGGTTGGCGCCGAAGATCCCGTCCTCTCACAAAAGCGTGCCTATGAAGTGGCGCTGGAAGGTCCGGTGCTCCTCAAGAATGAGGAGGGCATCCTTCCGCTTAAACCCGGTAAGAAAAACTTGATTGTGGTTACCGGCCCCAACGCCCATATTGTGGCTTGCGGTGGTGGTTCCGGATGGGTGCAGCCGGAAGATGGTAAAGGTGTAACGCCTGCCGCCGGGCTGCAGGCTCTTGGGAAAAACTGGAATGTGCAGGCCATCGACTCTCCTTCGCCGGAGGTCCTTCGTAAAGCGGCAGCGGTGATTGTCTGCGTCGGGTACGATTCGCTCTCGGAAGCAGAGAATATGGACCGCAAGTACACCTTGCCTAAAGGGCAGGATGACTTCATTCTCCGTATGGCCCGATACAATGACAATGTGGTCGTGGTCGCCAATTCAGGCGGAGAATTCGACCTGTCTGCCTGGCAGGATCGCGTGAAAGCCATTCTGCTTACCTGGTATCCCGGCCAGGAAGGCGGCAACGCCCTGGCTGCCATTCTAAGTGGTAAGGTATCGCCTTCCGGCCGCCTGCCTTTCACCTTCTGGGGCGCCAAGGATAGGAATCCTGCCCAAAAATGGTATGATGTACAGCCGCAAATCCACAAGGACCCTAAGCGACAACATTACAACTATACTACCTACGGGGAAGGCGTCTTTTTGGGCTATCGTGGTGTGGAGCACTTTGGCGTGACTCCTCTTTATCCGTTCGGCTTTGGCCTCAGCTACACCACCTTTGATTATGCCGATGCCTCCATTGTCCCTTCCGGTGACGAATTCGATGTCTGTTTTACGGTGCGAAACATGGGAATGGCTGATGCCAAAGAAGTGGCACAAGTGTATGTGGCTCCGGTAAATGCAGCGCCAGTGATGCGTCCGGCCAAAGAATTAAAAGGCTATGACAAGAAATTCATTGTCAGGGGCGGACAGGCTCATTTTACCATTCACCTGGACCGGGACGCTTTCAGCTATTATGACGTACAGTCCCACCGTTGGGTCGTGGCTCCGGGACAATACAAAATCCTCATTGGCCCGTCATCGGCCGATGCAAAGTTAGAACTTGAAATTACGTTGTAAGGCTTACACTTCCGTTGCGGTGGCGAACTCGGAGAGGAACCGCATGTCGTTCTCAAAGTAGTGGCGAAGGTCGTTCACCTGCCACTTGAGCATTGCGATGCGCTCTACTCCCATACCAAAGGCGAAGCCGCTGTACTGTTCGGGGTCAATTCCGGAAGCTTTGAGGACGTTGGGATCTACCATGCCGCAGCCCATGATTTCCAGCCAGCCGGTGCCTTTGCAGATGTTGCAGCCTTTACCTTTACAGATATTGCAGCTCACGTCTACCTCGGCCGAGGGCTCGGTGAAGGGGAAGTAGGAGGGGCGCATGCGGATCTCGGTCTCGGCCCCGAACATTTCACGGGCAAACAGCAGGATGGCCTGCTTGAGGTCTGCGAAGGTGACGTCCTTGTCAATGTAGAGGCCTTCCACCTGATGGAAGATGCAGTGGGCACGGGCGCTGATGGCCTCGTTGCGGAACACACGGCCGGGGCAGACGACGCGGATGGGGAGTTTCTCCTTTTCCATGGTGCGCACCTGTACGGAAGAGGTATGGGTTCTCAGGAGGAGCGGATTCGCGTGGCCGGTGCTCACGAAGAACGTGTCCTGCATTTCGCGGGCGGGGTGATTCGGGGGGAAGTTCAGCGCTTCGAACACGTGGTAGTCGTCTTCAATCTCGGGGCCCTCGGCTACGTCGTAGCCAAATTTGCGGAAGATGTCCACAATCTGCTGGCGCACGATGGAAACGGGGTGGCGGCTTCCCAGGGGAATGGCGTCTCCGGGCATGGAGAGGTCTTCCTTGGGTGCAGCGGCCTCGGCGGCTTGCTCGGCCACTTCCTTGAGTTCTTCAATCTTGGCGGCGGCGGCCTTCTTGAGTTCGTTCAGTTTCTGGCCGTATTCGCGTTTGAGTTCGGGGGCCACGGTGCGGAATTCTTCCATGAGGGCCGTGATCTCACCTTTTTTGCCCAGGAAACGGATGCGGGCTTCTTCCACCTCTTTCTGGGTGGAGGCTTTCAGATTGTTCAGTTCACCTAAAATCTGTTCAATCGCTTCTTTCATACCGATATTCTATTTCTTTTTGTTTTTTCTCTTGTCACGGGCCTGCTGGGCCTTCTTTGCGCCTGTTTTCCAGTACTTGTTCCACTGCTCCTCCGTGAAGAAGGACTTGTAGGAGGCGTCAATTTGCTCGGCCCATTTGTCCTGGACGGCAATGTAGAGGTCCGTGTTCTCTACTTTGGCGCTGGAGAGGCGCTCCATCTCTTCCGTCATGGCTTTGTAGTCATGGGTGAGGGTGGAGTCTACGTAAAACTCCTGCCAGTACTCGAGGTCCAGCTGGGAGGATAGGCGCTGCACTTCCTTGTCAATGAATTCGAGCAGCTGCTTTTCCCGCTGTTCGGGGGTCTGCGGCTGCTGGTTCTGGGCCGATGCTGCAAAAACAGACAGTGCGGCGCCCAGAATGACGCTCAATAAACGATAAATTTTCATACCTTTGTAAATTGATGTCAGACGACAAAATTACGCAATTAATCGAAAAAGCCCAAATAACCATGACAAAATCCATACTCAAATTGATGGCGGTAACCCTGGCGGCCGTTGCATTTGAGGCCCAGAGCCTTGCCTGCACCAACGTAATTGTCACCCGCGGCGCCACGCGGGACGGCTCGGTGCTGGTTTCCTATGCTGCCGACTCGCACACTCTCTTCGGTGAGCTGTATTACAAGCCGGCCCGCGACTGGAAGGCAGGCAGTATGCTTCCCGTTTATGAGTGGGATACCAACCGTTATCTGGGTGAAATCGAGCAGGTTCCCCATACCTACCAGACCGTAGGTAACATGAACGAGTTCCAGCTCATCATTACGGAAACCACTTGGGGCGGCCGTCCGGAACTTGAGGACAAGAGAGGCGGAATTGATTACGGCTCTCTCATCTACATTGCCCTGCAGCGCGCCAAGACGGCCCGCGAAGCCATTGATGTCATTGTAGACCTGGCCAACACCTACGGCTATGCCTCCGAAGGAGAAACTTTCTCCATCGCGGACAAGAACGAGGCCTGGATCATGGAACTCGTCGGCAAGGGCATGAACATCAAGAACGGGGTGAATACCCAGAAGGGCATCGTGTGGGTGGCCATGCGAATCCCCGACGGCGCCATCTGCGCCCACGCCAATCAGGCACGCATCGGCAAGTTCCCCCTCGATGACCCCGACAACTGTCTCTATGCTCCCGACGTCATTTCCTTCGCCCGCCGCAAGGGCTATTTCGACGGTCTGGACAGTGAGTTCAGCTTCAAAAAAGCCTACTGCCCCGTGGATTTTGGCACGGTCCGTGGCTGCGATGCCCGTGTCTGGGCCGCTTATAACATCCTCACCGACGGCTGGTTCTCCTTCTACGATGAGAACGGCAACGCCGTCACCCGCGATGCCTACAACTACCTGGACTACGTGCTGGGCAACGACCTTAACGGAGACCTGCCCCTGTTCGTGTATCCCCGCAAGAAGGCTGGCGTCAAGGAGATCGCCGATGTCATGAGAGACCACTACGAGGGTACGCCCATGGATATGACCCAGGACATCGGCGCGGGTGGCAACGCCCTTCCGTACCGCTGGCGCCCCATGGAATTCGAGTTTGACGGCAAGACCTATGTGAACGAGCGTGCCATCGCCACCCAGCAGACGGGCTTCTGGATGGTGGGCCAGGCACGCAACTATGTTCCCGACGTCGTGGGCGGTATTCTCTGGTTCGGAACCGACGATGCGGCCACGTCCTATCTCACTCCCATCTACACCAGTACTACCAAGGTGCCCGAGTGCTTCAAGGAGGGGAACGGAGACATGCTCCACTACTCGGCTACGTCTTCTTTCTGGATCAACAACCGCATCTCCAATGCCTGCTACAAGATGTACAATGTCATGGCACCGCATGTGCGCGCCCAGATCGACGCCTTCGAGTGGGACCAGACCGAGCGCCGCACGCATTCCGTAGACAGCATGGCCGTGGTAATGTACAACCAGGTTGTGGTGAAGCTCCAGAAGAAACTCTCTTCCAAAGGAGACGTCATGATTTCCCGTACACCCTTTGCCAAGGTGGTAAAGTACGTCACCGACTACAGTGTGAACACGGCCCAGAACCAGTTCGAGGTTTGGAAAGGCCTGGAAGAGGAACTGCTGGTCAAATTCATGGACGGTAACGTGAAGCCGCAGGACAAAGACGGCCGCTTCATTCATTCCGAATACAGCGAAGGCATGCCCGCAAAAATAGAACAGCCCGGTTACACCGAGCTGTGGAAAGAAACAGTTGCCCAGGAGCACGGCGAACTCATTCGCGTGCCGGAGCAGCAGTAGCGGCGCGGCTGCAGCACGTCTAGATGCGCATTTTGGGCCGATTTTGCGCATCCAGAAATGCTCGAGCACGTCTAGATGCGCAGTTTAGGGCCTTTTTGCGCATCCAGAAATGCTGGGGGGCACACTTCTGCCAAAATGTCAGCCATTTTACGTACGGAACGGAGATTGATGGTCTCTACGGCGTAAAAAAGGAGAAAAGATTATGGCAGAAAACAGCAACAACACATTCCTCGACAGGTTTGCTATCAACCTGAACGAGCGGGCTGCGCAGGGCAAATTGGACCCTGTGATTGGCCGTGACGACGAGATTCGCCGTGTGCTGCAGATCCTGAGCCGCCGCACCAAGAACAACCCCATTCTGGTGGGCGAGCCGGGTGTAGGTAAAACGGCTATCTCCGAAGGCATTGCCCAGAACATCGTAAACGGGCAGGTGCCCGAGAACCTGAAATCCAAGAAAGTCTATTCCCTGGATATGGGTGCCCTTATTGCAGGTGCCAAGTACCAGGGCGAATTCGAAGAGCGTCTTAAGGGCGTCGTAAAGGAAGTGGTGGACAGCGCCGGCGAAATCATCCTGTTCATCGATGAGATTCACACGCTGGTGGGTGCCGGCCGAAGCTCCGGCGCCATGGATGCGTCCAACATCCTCAAACCCGCCCTCGCGCGCGGTGAATTAAGGACCATCGGCTCAACCACCCTTGACGAGTACCAGAAGTACTTCGAGGCCGATAAGGCCCTGGAGCGACGTTTCCAGATGGTGATGGTGGACGAGCCTTCGCCGGCCGAGTCCATTGCCATCTTGAGAGGTCTGAAGGAACGTTACGAGAACCACCACAAGGTGCGTATCGAAGACGATGCCCTCATTGCGGCCGTAAACCTGAGCCACCGGTACATTACCAGCCGGTTCCTCCCGGACAAGGCCATCGACCTGGTGGACGAAGCCGCCTCCAAGCTGCGTCTGGAGATGAATTCCGTTCCGGAGCCTATCGACGACCTCAACAGCGCCATTCGCCAGAAGGAGATCGAGCGCGAGGCCATCAAGCGTGAAGGGACATCGGCCAAGATGGAGAAACTGGAAGCCGAGCTCAAGGAACTGCAGGCTAAGCGTGACGAGCTCATGAAGCGTTGGAATGAGGAGAAGGAGACGCTTGGCGGTTTGCAGGCGGCCCGTCAGGAACTGGAGAACCTGGGCCTGGAGGCCAAGACAGCCGAGAGGAACGGTGATTACGCCAAAGTAGCCGAGATCCGTTACGGCAAGATGGCGGCTACGCAAAAGCGCATTGACGAGCTCACCGCCAAGGCGGAATCCATCAAAGACCCCATTGTCACAGAGGCGGTTACGCCCGAGGACATTGCAGAGGTAGTAGCAAAATGGACCGGCATTCCCGTAAAACGGATGCTGGAGAGCGAGAAGGAAAAGCTCCTTCGCATGGAGAGCGAACTGCACAAGAGGGTGGTGGGCCAGGACGAGGCCATCCGCGCCGTGGCCGATGCCGTCCGCCGCAGCCGTGCGGGCCTTTCGAACGAGAAGCGGCCGATTGGCTCCTTCCTCTTCATGGGCACGACCGGCGTGGGTAAGACCGAACTGGCCAAAGCCTTAGCCGAGTTCCTGTTCAACGACGAGAACATGATGACCCGTATCGACATGTCCGAGTACCAGGAGCGGCACACCGTTTCCCGTCTGGTAGGTGCGCCTCCGGGATACGTAGGTTACGATGAAGGCGGCCAGCTCACCGAGGCCGTAAGACGGAAGCCTTACTCCGTAGTCCTCTTGGACGAGATTGAGAAGGCTCACCCGGATGTGTTCAATGTCCTGCTGCAAGTGCTGGACGATGGCCGGCTCACGGACAACAAAGGCCGCACCGTGGACTTCAAGAACACCATCCTCATCATGACCTCCAACGCAGGAGCCGATATCATCCAGAGCTACATGGAACGCCTGCCGGAAGTAAACTGTGTGGACATGCAGGCCATCGCTACGCGCCGGAGCCTGCTGGATGAGTGCAAGGGCAAGGTGCTGGACGTGCTTAAAGCCACCGTCCGTCCCGAGTTCCTCAACCGTATCGATGAGATTATCATGTTCGATCCGCTCACGAAGGCCGATATCCGCGACATCCTTCACATCCAGGAAACCGAACTGCAAACGCGCCTGGCCCAGAACGATATTACCGTTACGTTCACACCGGCCTTCGAAGACTACATGACCGAGCACGGTTACGACCCCGCCTATGGCGCCCGTCCCGTGAAACGTCTTATGCAGCGTGAACTCGTGAACCTCCTGGCCCAGCGTATACTGGAAGGCGCCATCCGCAAGGACAGCGCCGTAGAAGTAGACGTTTCAGGCGGAGAAGTAGTGGTGCGAAACAAGTAGCATTTCGCTACAACAAAAAACTCCCGGTCAAAAGCTTGACCGGGAGTTTTTTTGTGTCAAATGAAATGCTTACTCAGCAACTTCGGGATTCTCCTGGGACACAGGGAAAGCGGGCATTTCATCGGCTGCGGGCTCTGCCTGGTTGATGATCTCGGTGGAGATGGCATCGTTGGTACCGCGCTGGGTGTTGCCACGGGCGACGAACACGGTGATGATGCTCATGACCAGGATGAAGGCCACAAGGTACCAGGTGGCTTTTTCCAGGATGGTGGCCGTCTGGCGCACGCCCAGAGTCTGGTTGGCCGACGTGAAGTTGGTAGCGAGGCCGCCGTCCTTACCGCTCTGCAGGAGGACGACTGCAATCAGGAGGATGGCTGCGATGATAATCAGAACAACCAGGATAGTGAATGCTGCGTTCATGTATTGTTACTTTTTTATTAGTCTAAGTGATTCAATTTCTCAATAAGGGATGCAAAGTAAGCACTTTTTTCCGGAATATCCAAAACGAGACGGGAATAAATGCGCTTTGCCTCCTCATAACAGCCCTGTTCCACAAAGATTTGCGCGAGTGTCTCGGTGGCAAAACGGTTTGCGATGGCTTCTGTCTCCGTGTTCACCGCAGGGGCTTCCGTGCGGGGTTTGGCCGCAAAGCGGGAGAACACATTGTCTCCTCCTTCGCGCACTTTGTCGTACTGGGCCTGGGAGAAATAGTCTCCTCCCACAACGCGTACGGAGTGCATCGGCTGCTCCGTGACGGACGGCTCCATGTAGGCTGCCATGAGGGCCGATACATCTTTGTCTGCGCAGCTTACCTGGCGCCGGTCGCGGACAAGCTGCGAGAACTTGCTCCGGTCTCCCACATAGAGCGCCTGCGCGGCGAATTCTTCTTCGGTCCATGCATTCTCTCCCATGGAAAACATGCGCCGGCACAGCTCCAGCCTGGCTGCGGCATACCAGGGGTACAGGTTTACCACTCCCGACAGCTCGTCCAGAGTAAGTGAATGGATGTCAATATGATGGAAGGGCTCTACCATTGTGCTACAGTTGCATTGAAAATGTCCTCTACCAACTTCTCTATAATGGTTACGCACAATTCGCCCTCTACGGCATCCAGCGCCAGCGTGGCGTCGAAGTCCTCATAAGCGCTGAACGTCTTGTTGGTAACGTCGTCTTCGGGATATTTCTTATTGGAAAAATCAATTTTAACGGTGACGGTAAGGCGGCTCTGCGCAGCCTGTTCGTCGGCGGTGACAGCCGTGGCGCTCACATCGTAACCGGTTACCTCGCACACCAGCTCCAAGTCTCCGTCTACGTCCACCTGTTCCAGGCGCGTGAGTTTGCGGAACTTCTCCTGCAGGGCCTCGGTGAGGTCTCCGGACAAGGACGGGTTCACGCGCAGCGCCTTGTACTCCACGTAGGGGATGGTGATGGTCTTGACATCGGCCTGGATGGACGTTCCCGTGAAGGAATAGATTCCACAGGAAACCATGAGCAGCAAGCCGGCCAGTATGCTTACAAATTTTCTCATTTCTTACGGTATTCGGGCGGAAGCTTGCGGTACAGGGTGCGTTCGCTCATGCCCAGTTCCTCGGCGGCTTTCTTGCGGTTGCCGTGGTACTTCTCCAGCGCCTGCCGGATGAGGTCTTCCTCATTGCGGCGGACGCTCAGCGAACTGCCTTCCTCGGGCTGCTCATGTGTTTCCACATGCACGATGGGCCGATGGGCGCTGAACTCCTCCTCACCCTGCCACTCGGCCTCTTCCAGCGGGGCGGCGGCTGCAGGTGCGGGCAGCTCCCGCCGGTCCAGGCGGGCCTTGAGCGCGTCCACCTCCTGCTTGAGGTCGAAGATGGCCTTGAAGATGGCCTGCCGTTCGTCGGCGCTGAAGGAGGGACCGGCCGATGACCCTGCCGGCGCCCCCTCATACACCACGGGGATGGGGTCTCCCTGCTCGCGTGGCATGAGGGGCTCCAGGTCCTGCGCGCTGAGCTCGATGCGCTGCAGCGTGGGCGTAACCTTCACCGAAACCTGCGCCGTAAGGCTTTGGGTAAAGCCCTGCAGCTGGCGGATGTTGCCCGGCCAGCGGTACTGCTCCAGCAGGCGTATGGCGTCGGGCTTGAGACTGATCTTGCACATGCCGTTCACCTCCGAAAAATCAGAAGTGAACTTCCTGAACAGCAGATAGATATCTCCCTTTCTCTCCCGGAGGGGAGGGATGCGGATCTGGGCCGCCGAAAGGCGGAAATAAAGGTCTTCGCGGAACTTGCCCCGCTTCACGGCCTCGTACAGATGTACGTTGGTGGCGGCGACCACGCGTACGTCCGTGTGCTCCACCTTGTTGGAGCCCACCTTACGGTACTCTCCGCTCTGCAGCACGCGGAGCAGGAGCGCCTGGGACTCCAGCGGGAGCTCTGCGATCTCGTCCAGAAAGAGCGTACCGCCGTCCGACTCCTCGAAATAACCCTTGCGGTTGTCCACGGCCCCGGTGAAGGATCCCTTCACATGGCCGAACAGCTCCGAGTTGACCAGTTCTTTGGGAAGCGCACCGCAGTTTACAACAAAAAAGTTTCCCTGCCGGCGGGTGCTGAACTGGTGAATGATGCGGGCTACGTTCTCCTTTCCCACGCCGCTTTCTCCCTGAATGAGAACGCTTAGGCCGGTGGGTGCGAACTTCACCGCTGTTTCCAGGGCTTCGTTCAGCACGGGATCGTTGCCGATGATGTCGTATTTGTTCTTTAAAGCTTGCAGGTCCATAGTCGTGCAAATTTACTAAAAAATACTTATATTTGCGCTTGCACAGAAATATAACACAATCTATATTGTATGAAAAAATCTCTTGTTTATCTGGCTGCAGCCCTGTTCACAGTCGCCTGCGCCTCCCCCGAAAAGATGGCCAAAATGGCCGAAAATGTTAAAACGGATTGTGCCCCCGCCGTACTGGAGGTGGTTGGTGGCACCATCGATGCCACCGTTACCGTTACCTATCCTAAAGACTACTTCAACCCCAATGTGATCCTGGAGGTTACTCCCGTGATCGTTTATGAAGGTGGTGAAGCTGCCATGAAGCCCTTCAAGTATCAGGGCGAAAAAGTCAAGGACAACTACAGGGTCATTGCCAAGGACGGCCAGAAGGTGAGCGAGAAAATCCACTTCGACTATGTCGAGGGCATGGAGAAGAGTTACCTTGAGTTGCGCGGCAAGGTCATTGCCGGCAAGAAGGTGGTGAACCTCCCCGTCAAGCGTGTGGCCGACGGTGCCAACACCACCTACATGCTGGTGAAGCGCGCCGGTGTCGTTGCCTTCAAGAAGGACAACTACCAGGATGTCATCTCCTCCACCACCGAGGGTCAGATCAAGTATCTGGTGAACAGCGCCGATGTCCGCAACTCCGAGCTTAAGGGCAAGTCCGTGAAGGAATTCCTGGCCGCCCTCGATGCCGCCGCCGCCGATGAGCGCACCACCGTCAAGAGCACCGAAATCGTTGCCTACGCTTCCCCGGAAGGCCCCGAAGGCAATAACAACAAGCTCTCCGAAAACCGTTCCGCCAGCGCCAACAAGGCCTGGAAGAAGGTGACCAAGGGCCACGAAGCCGTCGATCCTACCCTCCGCAGCGTCGGTGAAGACTGGGAAGGTTTCCAGCAGCTGGTCCAGGAAAGCGACCTCGAGGACAAGAACCTCATCCTTCGCGTCCTGTCCATGTACTCCGACCCCGCCGTGCGTGAGAACGAAATCCGCAACATGTCCCAGGTGTTCACCGCCCTCAAGGGTGAAGTTCTCCCGGAACTGCGCCGCGCCCGCCTCATCGCCAACGTGGAGTATAAGAACTACACCAACGAAGAGCTCATCTCCCTGCTCCAGAACAACGAGAGCGTCCTGGACGAGGAAGCCCTCCTGCGCGTAGCCTCCGTCATCAAGGACGAGGCCCAGAAGGAAAGCATCTACAAGAAGGCCATCGAGCGCTTCGGCAGCGACCGCGCCCAGTACAACCTGGCCGTCCTGTACCTGAACCAGGGTAAGGATGCCAAGGCCGAGGCCGGTCTGGCCGAGGTGAAGACCGTAGACGCCGACGTCATCAACGCCAAGGGTGTCGTAGCCCTGCGCAAGGACGACTTCAAGACCGCCGAGCAGTGCTTCCGCCAGTCCGGCACCGACGAAGCCAAGGCCAACCTGGGCACCGTGCTCATCCTCACCGGTCAGTACGAGGAAGCCGCCCGCGTGCTGGAGCAGCCTAAGGGTTGCTGCCACAACAGCGTGCTTGCCCTCATCCTCACCGACAAGCTGGACAAGGCCCTCAAGACCGCTCACTGCGGAGATCCCAAGGTCTGGTACCTCAAGGCCATCATCGCTGCCCGTCAGGGTAAGGCTGCCGATGTGAAGACTAACCTCGAGAAGGCCTTCAAGAACCCTCAGCTCAAAGAACGCGCCGTCCGCGACATCGAGTTCGCCGGCTACGAATTCTAGAGTGAATGCATAGAACGGAAATCATACTGGACATCATCTTCTGCGCCATTGTGCTGCCGGGGATGATGTTCCTTTTCCCCACGGGCGAGTGGGCCTCGTGGCAGCCGGATTACGTCCTGCTGTACACGCTCTGGCTCCTGGGTGTGTGGATCATGGGCCGCAAGGTCCTGGGTCCCATGCTCGCAGACCCCGGAAGAGGAAGCAAGATCACGGCGGCAGGTGTCTTTTTCCTCATGATGGTAGTCACCTTCCTCATGACCTTGACTCCAGTGAGTTTTCCGGGTAATATATCGGGTCGCATGGGCGGCATGCAGCTGCATGTCCGCGCCATGTGGATCCTTTTTCTGGCGGTCAATGCCTACGCCGTTCCCGTGGGTTTCCTGAGCGCGCGTGTCAATGCCCTTACGGCCGTGAAAGAGGCCGAAGAAGCCGCGGAAAATGCAGCCAGGGCGCTGGAGAAAAGGTGTCAGGAGGCCGTGGAAGCGGGTGGTGAAGACATTCAGGTGAAATCCGACTATCGGGTCATTCATCTTCCCGTATCGGCCATCCAGTATATAGAAGGGCGGAACAACTACGCGTGCTTCCATATGGACCATCGGGAGGACGTAGTGTCGCAGATTGCTCTCAAGAGCGTCATGGACATGCTGCCTCAGGGAAAATTCGTGCGCGTCCACCGTTCCTACATCGTGCCGCTGTGGAGAATTGAACATCGCAGCGGCACAGAGGTTCAGCTCATGGGTGTGAAAGAGAAAATTCCCATCGGCCGAGCCTATAAAGAAAACTTAAAAAATGCCTAAAAAAGACTTTTATGCAACCCGTTCCACCGCCTGGTGGAAAGTGGCCATTGCCATGATCGGGTCCTGCCTGTCGGGTGTTACCTTCGTGTCGGTCCCCGGTATGGTAGATGTAGCCGGGTTCGGCTATCTCCAGATGGTAATGGGATTTTTCCTTGGTTACCTGGTCATCGCCTTTGTGCTGTGCCCGCTCTACTTCAAGCTCAACGTGGTGTCGGTATACGAATACCTGGACAAGCGTTTCGGCATGGCCTCCCATAAGACCGGAGCCTGGTTTTTCTTCATCTCCAAGATTCTGGGCGCCAGCGCCCGCCTGTATCTGGTGTGCGCCACCCTGCAGCTGCTGCTGCTCGGCCCCGTCGGCGTACCGTTCTGGGTAACGGTGGTGCTCTCGGTGCTCCTCGTATGGCTCTACACCGTGCGTGGCGGCGTCAAGGCCGTCATCGGCATGGATATCTTCAAAACCCTGTGCATGCTGGCCGCCGTAGGCCTCACCCTTATTCTGGTGGGCAAGGAAGTGGGCAAACTGGACACCGGTTACATGCAGCTTTTCCACTTTGACGACGTCAACGCCTCGCAGTACTTCTGGAAGCAGCTCCTCGGCGGCATGTTCACCGTCATTGCCATGACGGGCCTGGATCAGGACATGATGCAGCGCACCCTGGCTTGCAAAAACGTGAAGGACTCCCAGAAAAACCTCATGGTGTCCATCTGCCTGCAGGCCGTCATGATTTCCCTCTTCCTGTTCCTCGGAGTGGCTCTGTATCAGTATGCGGCTCTGCATGGCATTACGGCCCGCGGAGACCAGCTGTTCCCGGCCGTCGCCTGGAACGGCGGGCTGCCTAAGATTGTGGGCGTACTGTTCCTCGTAGGTCTTGTGATGGCCGGCTTCCCGGCAGGCGGCAGCGCCCTTACCTCGCTCACCACTTCCTTCACCATCGACATCCTGGGCGGCAAGGACAGCAAACGCACCTTCATCCACAGCTGCATGGCTGTGCTCATGGCCATTGCCATCATAGTGTTCCATGCGCTCAACTCCACCAGCGTCATCGACGCCGTATATCGCCTGGCCAGCTACACCTACGGTCCGCTCCTGGGCCTTTTCACCTTCGGCCTCATCTGGAAACACAAGGTGCGTGACGGCTGGGTGCCCGTGATTGCCGTGGCGGCCCCCATCCTGTGCCTGGTGCTGGACATGAATTCCGTCAAATGGTTCAACGGTTACCATTTCAGCTATGAGCTCCTTCTGATGAACGCCGCCTTCACCATCATCGGCCTCTGGCTGGCTGTCAAACCGGAAAAGGCGGAGTAGTCCATGAGACTTCTCTTCATGACCGACTTCACGGAGCAGTTTCCCTACAGACTGCTCCGTGGGATCATGAAGTATTCCCGCGAGAGCGGGGAACGCTGGGTGGTGTGCAAGATGCCGCCCGCTTTCCGGAGAGAGAACGGCATCCGCCGTGTGGCGCAGTTCGCCGAGGACTGGCACGCCGACGTCGTCATCGGCCAGTTTGAGCCCGGCGACAACCTCGAGCTCTTCCGCAAACGTGGTATCCTGGTCTTTGCCCAGGACTACATCTCGCTGTTTCCCGGCGTGCCCAACATCACGGCCGACTACCGCAAGGAAGGAGAGATGGCGGCCGAGCGGTTCGTCGCGCGCGGTTTTCGCGAGTTCGCCTTCTTCGGCAACAACGGCATGTGCTGGAGCGACGGCCGGCAGGAAGGTTTCCGCGATTACCTTATCGAGGCCGGCTTTGAGGAAAACATCCACATCTACGACCAGCAGCGTGTTTCCAACCTGTGGTATTACAAGCAGAGCCTCGTGCACGACTGGCTGCTTTCCCTCCCCAAACCCGTGGGCATCTTTGCCTGCGACGACAACCAGGCATCCATCCTGGTGGAAGCCTGCGACGTACTGGGCATCCGCATTCCCTACGATGCCGCCATCATCGGCGTGGATAATGACGAGATTATCTGCGGCATGTCCAACCCGCCCATCTCCTCCATCGACGTGGATATCGAGCGCGGCGGCTACGAGGCTGCCGCCATGGCGGTGCATATGATGAAAGACCCTTCCTACAAGGGAGAAGACATTGTGCTGCAGCCCCTGTACATTGTGACACGCGAATCGTCCAATCTTATCACCACAAAAGACGTGCAGGTGCACAGCGCCCTTACGTTCATCCACTCCAATGTGGAACACAAGATCCTGGTTCCGGATGTCCTGGCCCACGTGGCCATGAGCCGCCGCCTGCTGGAACAGCGCTTCCTCAGGGCTACGGGAAAAACCATCTACCAGTACATCTCCGAGCAGCGTGTAGACCACTTTGCGGCCCTCCTCCTGGACACCAAGGATTCCATCGCCAACCTGGCCGCCCGCATGGACGAACCCGATCCCAAATCCCTTTCGCGGCGTTTCAAGGAGATCAAGGGGTGTACTCCGTCTGAGTACAGAAAGAAGAATTTGCGCAAAACGAGGGAATAATTTCGCAAATTGCCTCGTTCCTGCTTCCGACGGAATCTATCTTTGTGTCACTAACCTCTATTCAGATGACACTCGGTATCGACATCGGCGGAACAACCATCAATCTGGGCCTTGTAGACGGGGCGCAGGTTGTCAAGAAGTTGCAAATCCCGTCCTTTCCCAAAACAGCAACCCTGGATGATACGCTCATCTATCTGGGAGACCAGATAGAGCGGTTCCTGGTTCCCGGCGTGAAGCAGATTGGAATTGGCGTCCCGTCCCTGACAGACCCCGTAAAGGGCATCGTGTACAATGCGGCCAACATTCCCTCCTGGGATGTGGTTCCCCTCAAGGAAACCCTGGAAGCCCGCTTTGACATCCCCGTCTTCGTGAATAACGACGCCAACTGCTATGCCCTGGGCGCAGCCGTGAAGGTAGGGAAGAGTCTTCCCACCGTCGTGACGGTTACCCTGGGTACCGGTACCGGCGTGGGCATTGTGATTGACGGAAAACTGTTCTCCGGCACGCACTGCGGAAGCGGAGAGATTGGCGCCATCCCTTACGAAGGGGCCGACTACGAGACCTTCTGTTCCAAGAAGTATTTCACTGCCCGCGGGCTGGATCCCCGGTCCCTTTCCAAAGCGGCTGCCGCAGGTGACGAAACCGCCAAAGCCCATTACCGGGACTTTGGCCGGCACATGGGCCGTTTCCTGGCCGTGGTGATGTATGCCTACGACGCAGACTGCATTGTTTTGGGCGGCGGAATTGCCAACGCCTTCCCGTATTTCTCCGAATCCATGTGGGAGTCCCTGCGCTGCAGCTATCCGTATGCAAGCGCCCTGGACCTTTTGAAAATCGTTGCCATGCCCGATGAGGATACCGCTCTGGTGGGCGCGGCTTCCCTTGCATAACCCATTCCTATGAAAAAGACTGTTATTCTTTTGACCGCTATCCTTCTGGGCGCGCACGCTTGGGCGGGCCCGCTCAAAGACTGGACCCTTCAGCGCCAGGGAGACAATACCGTTTACAACGTTCAGGTGCCCTGCACCGTAGCCGGAGCCCTCAACGAGGCCGGTTACTTTGGCTCCGACGTCCTCGATGAAGCCCGCTACAAGGCCATCGACAAGAGCATCTTCGACAGCCCCTGGGTGTTCACCACCCAGTTCAAGGCCCAGAAGGGCCTCCGTCACGTACTCCGCTTCGAAGGACTCAACTACTACGCCGACATCGAGCTCAACGGAAAGGTGATTGCCAAGGCCGATGATACCTTCGGCCCGTACGCCGTCTGGGAATTCGACGTTACCGATGCCGTCAAGGCCCGCAACACCCTTAAGGTCACCCTCCGCCGTGCGCAGAAGGGAGACCTCAACGCCGGCTACGTGGACTGGAACCCCCGTCCCGTGGACGAGAGCATGGGCATCATCCGTCCCGTCACCCTTATCTCCACCCCGGACGTTGAGGTGAAGGACGTCTTCGTGAAGCCCATCGTAAATCCGGCCGATTTCTCCAATGCATCCTTTGAGGCCCAGGTCACCCTGGTGAACCTGAGCAAAAAGGCTGTCAAGGGCACCGTGGAAGGCACTTATGAAGGAGGTAAATTCAGCGTCCCCGCCAGCCTCGCCGCCGGTGAAACGAAGGTAGTCACCGTCACCGAAAACGTGGAGAATCCCCGCATCTGGTGGACCTCCGAGCTGGGCAGCCCCGAAATGTACCACCTCAGCGTAGCCTTCTGCAAAGGAAAGAATGCATCCCATAGCGCAGAGACCAGCTTTGGCCTTCGCAGCATCGAGAGCGAAATCACCCCCTACGGTCACCGCCAGTTCATCCTCAACGGAAAGAAGGTGCTCGTCAAGAGCGCCGGCTGGACGGATGACATCTTCATGCAGGACACCCCTGAGAGCCTGGAAGCCCAGGTGAAGATGGTGGCCGATATGGGCCTCAACAGCATCCGCTTTGAAAACATCTGGGGCAAGGACCACACCATCTACGACCTCTGCGACCGCTACGGCCTTATGGCCCTCGTGGGCTTCAGCTGCCAGTGGGAATGGGAAAACTACTGCGGCCTTCCCGAGTACAAGCACTTTGGCTGCATCAACGACCCCAAGTCCGAGGCCCTCGCCGTGCGCTATTTCCAGGACCAGGTAGTGTGGCTCCGCAACCATCCCAGCGTCATCGGCTGGCTCACCGGCAGCGACCGCATCCCCAACCCCACGCTGGAAAAGCAGTATCTGGAACTCTACTACAAACTGGATTATCGTCCCTACGTATGCTCCGCCAAGGGCATGTCCTCCCTGGCCGGTCCTTCCGGCATGAAGATGGAAGGCCCCTACGAGTATGTAGGCCCGGACTACTGGTGGCTGGACAACCAGTACGGCGGCAACTACGGTTTCAACACCGAGACCGGCCCCGGCCTGCAGGTTCCCCAGGTGGAATCCGTCGCCCGCATGGTGGGTGCGAAGGACCTCTGGCCCATCGGCCCGGCCTGGGCCTACCACTGCACCGCCTCCGACTCCCACATGAACAACACCCATTTCCTGGAAAAGGCCATGAAAAAGTCCTACGGCAAGGCCGAGTCCCTGGAAGATTTCATGCGCAAGGCCCACGCCATGGATTATGACGCCACCCGCGCCATGTACGAGGCCTTCCGTGCCAACGTGCCCGAGGCCACCGGCATCGTGCAGTGGATGCTCAACAGCGCCTGGCCGTCCCTGTACTGGCAGCTCTACGACTGGTACGGCATTCCTACCGCCGGCTACTACGGCGTGAAGAAAGCCAACGCTCCCGTCCAGGCCGTGTACAACTATGCCGACCACTGCGTCTATGTCGTCAACGACGGCGTCCCTGCCAACAGCTATAAGGTAACGGTCCGTGTGTACGACGCCGCCAGCAAACTGGTGCGCAACGAAGAACACGTGGTGAACTCCCAGCCCCGCGACACCCGCAAGGTGCTGAGCGGCATCGAAGGCCCCTCATTCGTGGACATCAAAGTGGAGTGCGGCGGCTACAGTACCTCCAATTTCTACTGTGTCCCCCAGGACCTCAACCGCTACAAGTGGGACAAGTCCGACTGGTGGGGCATTCCCATGGAAAAGAGCGCCGACATGCAGTTCGTGAGCAGTCTCCCCGCCGCCCGGGTAACGATGAAAGTCGTTGAGGCCGATGGCGGTTACGACGTCACCCTCACCAACGGCAGCGCCGTCATCGCTTACCAGAACATCCTCAAGGCCAAGGACGACAAGGGTAGTCTCATCCCCGGCACCTTCTGGAGTGACAATTTCTTCACGGTGCTCCCCGGCGAAAGCTGCACCGTGCACTGCACCCTCCCCGAAGGCTGCAAAAAAGCCCATGTGGAATTGGCTGGTTGGAATGCAAAAACCGAATAACAATGAAACGAATCTTTACCGTAATCCTGGCGCTGAGCGCCCTGCAGGTCTTTGCCCAGACCCCCGAAGAACTGGACCGCGACCGCTCCAAATATGCCACCTACTCCTTCTCCAAGGACGACAAATACAAGGTGGAGACCCCCTATGAGACCGTGAGCGTAAAGCAGCCCAAGGGCAAGAAGATCAAGAACGTCATTTTCATGATCGGTGACGGTACCGGCCTTACGCAGTGGAGCGTGGGCTGGGTAGCCAACGGCGGAGCCCTCAACATTGACAACATGCCCGTAGCCGGCTACTCCCGCACCTATGCCACCGACAAACTCATCACCGACTCTTGCGCCGGAGGTACCGCCCTGGCGAACGGAAAAAAGACCAAGTACGGTTACATCGGCCTGGGCCCCGACGCCGAGCGCGTGGAATCCAACCTCCAGTGGGCCAAGCGCGTGAAAGGCATGAAGACGGGCGTTACCGTTACCTGCCGTATCAACGACGCCACCCCCGCCGACTTCTGTGTCTACGGTCCCACCCGTAAGGACGAGGAAGGCCTGGCCGCCCAGTTCGTGGACGCCAACGTGGATTTCATCTCCGGCGGCGGCACCCACTTCTGGGACCAGCGCAGCGACGGTCGCAACCTCATCGAGGAGATGAAGGCCAAGGGCGACAAGCTGGAAGACATTGCCGGCGCCCCCGGTGACAAATTCCTGGGCCTGTACGACGAATACGACCTCAAGCCCAGCCTGGACCGCGGCCCCATCCTCATGGAAAGCACCATGAAAGCCATTCAGATGCTGGACAACAAGAAAGGCTTCTTCCTCATGGTGGAAGGCTCCCAGATTGACGACTGGTGCCACCGCAACAAGGTGGGCTACATGTGCGAGGAACTCTTTGACTTTGATAAAGTGATCGGCGCCGTCCTCGAGTGGGCCGAGAAAGATGGAGAAACCCTGGTGGTGGTTACCGCCGACCACAACACCGGCGGCCTCACCCTCCTCAAGGGCAGCATCGAAGACCACGAGGTGAAGGTGCACTTCTCCACCAGCGGTCACGACGGCATTGTGGTCCCGGTCTTTGCTTATGGTCCCGGAGCCGAGGCCTTCGCAGGCGTTCACGACAACGCCGAAATTGGTCAGATTGTACGTAAACTTATGAGCAAATGATAAAACTGTTTGCGATTCTGCTTACTCTGGTTCCCCAGCTCATTCCCGCTCCCGCAGAAATGCAGGTGCGGGACGGGGTTTTTACCATCTCGGAGAAAAACCAGGTAAAGTACGTGCTGGACAGCAAGGCTAAAATCCCTGCCGAAGGCTACACCATTGACATCACGCGCACGCGCGCAAAGGTCGTGGCCTCCACCGAGGCCGGCCTCTTCTATGCCCGCCAGACCCTCTCCCAGCTGGAGGCGGACGGAACCATCCCCTGTGTGAAAATCAAGGATTACCCCCGTTTCCGCTGGCGTGGTTTCATGGTGGACGCCGCGCGCCACTTCATGAGCGTAGACGAGATTAAAAAGCACATTGACATTCTCTCGCAGTACAAGATCAATGTCATGCACTGGCACCTCACCGACGACCAGGGCTGGCGCATTGAAATCAAGAAGTACCCCGCCCTCACGGAAGTGGGTGCTTCCCGTATCGAGTTTGACGGTACGGTTACAGAAGGTTACTATACCCAGGAAGACGTGAAGGAAGTGGTGGCTTACGCCGCCCAGCACTTCATCACGGTGGTCCCGGAGATTGAGATGCCCGGCCACAGCATGGCTGCCATCCGTTCCTATCCCGAGCTCTCCTGTGACAAGCAGCCTGTGAAAAACTTCTATACCTGGGGCTCTCCGGACATTGTCCTTTGTCCCGGCAGTGAATTCACCTTCCAGTTCCTGGAGGACGTGGTGGCCGAGGTTGCCCCTCTGTTCCCCGGAAAGTACATGCACATCGGCGGAGACGAGTGCAAGAAGGTGCGCTGGGAAAAATGCCCGGCCTGCCAGGCGCGCATCGCCGCCGAGGGACTGAAGGCCGATGACGCCGGTACGGCCGAAGAGAAGCTCCAGAGCTATGCGGTAAAACGCATGGAAGGCATCCTGGCCAAGTACGGCAAGAGCCTCGTAGGCTGGGACGAGATTCTGGAAGGCGGCCTTTCCCCCAATGCCACCGTCATGAGCTGGCGTGGTGAGAAAGGCGGCATCCAGGCCGCCCGTGAAGGCCACGACGTAGTGATGACCCCCGGCAGCGGTGGCCTGTACCTCAACCACTATCAGGGAGATCCCAAGGCCGAGCCCGAGTGCTATGCGCACCACTCCGTCCTGCAGGTTCCCTACGACTACAACCCCGTTCCCGCGGAACTCTCCGCTGAGGAAGCCAGGCACATACTGGGCGTACAGGGCAACCTCTGGAGCGAGTACATCTACTCCGACACCATGCGGGATTACCTCACCTTCCCCAAGATGTTCGCCGTGGCCGAGACTGCCTGGACGCCCCTGGAGAAGAAGGATTTTGCCAGTTTCTGCCAGCGGCTGGACGCTGCCTGCGCCCGCCTGGACGCTATGGGCGTCACTTATCACATGCCCCTTCCCGAGCAGCCCGGCGGTTCCTACGGCCAGATGGCCTTCCGCGACTCGGCCGTCCTCACCTTCACGACGTCCCGTCCCATGGACATGGTGTATACGCTCGATGGCAGTAAGCCAACGGCAGCATCGGCCCGCTATACCGGCCCCATTGTGGTGAAGGAAAGCGGCCTGCTCCGCATTGCCAGCCTTTCCTCCTACGGAAAGCTGAGCGAGGAGCGCCTCATTACCCTGGAGAAGATGGAGCCCATCCCGGCCCTCCATCCGGAACAGCTCACCGGCAAACTCTCCGTTCGCCATACGCCCGGCTGCTTTACCATTCCGCACGACATTCCTTTTGGAACGCAATGGACCTGCACAGAGCTGGACGACATTCGCAAACTCCCCAAGCTGTATCCCTTTAACGGAAACATGCAGGACCCCCAGTTCTTTGCCGCCGAGGCCGAGGGCTACTTCAAAGTGCCCGAGACCGGCACCTGGCAGTTCAGCTCCCTCTACGACGAAGTGTGGATTGACGGACGTCTTGTCATTGACAACCGGGGAGAAATCAAGAAAAACTTCCGCCACGACGGCGCCCTGGTACTGGAGAAAGGAATCCACCACATAAAGGTAGTATACCTGAGTAACGTAAACGGCGGCTGGACCACGGCCCGTAACAAGGGAGAGGTCCTCATCCGCCGGCCCGGTACGGAAAAATGGCGAAACATAGACATTCGCTAACCACATAAGAAACAAACTAACACACTACTATTAATTAACCAAATTTACTACTCCATGAAACACAAAGTAGTCCAATTTGCAAGACTGGCTGCTGTACTGTGTCTCCTGCTATGGGTTCCTTCTGTACAGGCACAGAAGGGCATCACCGTCAAAGGTACGGTGGTGGACGCAGAAGGTTTGCCGGTAATCGGTGCTGGCGTCACCCTCAAGGGGACCACCACCGGTGCGGCTGCCGACGTGGACGGGCGCTTTACGCTCATCGTTCCCGGTGAGACTGCGGTGCTGGAAGTCTCTGCTCTAGGTTATGTGACCGAAGAGGTGAAAGTGGGGAAACAGCGGAACATTACCGTTGTCCTCAGAGACGACACCCAGTCCATCGAAGCCACGGTGGTGGTTGCTTATGGTACTCAGACTAAGGCAACGGTCACGGGTGCTTTGACCTCCATCGACAACAAGGCCCTCATCAAGGCGCCTGTGGCCGACGTCACCAACGTGCTGGCCGGCCAGATGCCCGGTGTCGCCACCGTGCAGGAAACGGGTCAGCCCGGTGAAGACTATGCCAAGATCTACATCCGAGGCGCCGGTTCCCTGAGTGACTCCAACGCAGCCCCGCTCATCCTGGTGGACGGCGTGGAACGTCCCCTCAACACGGTAGACCCGAACGAAATCGAGAGCCTGTCCATCCTCAAGGATGCTGCCTCCACGGCCGTGTTCGGTGTGCGAGGCGCTAACGGTGTCATCATCGTCACCACCAAGCGCGGAGATGCCGGCAAGCCCAAGATTTCCGTGAGCTCCATCACCGGTGTGCAGGTCCCCATGTCCTACATCACCCAGAGCTCCAGCTACGACTTCGCCCGTTATTACAACGTGTACCAGTGGAACGACGGCAAGACAGACCCCGGCCTGTACTTTACCCCGGAGGCCATCGAGGCTTACCGCACGGGAAGCGACCCCATCATGTTCCCCAACACGCAGTGGCACGAGCTCATGTTCCGGAAAGCTTTTGTCCAGACCAAGAACAACATCAACATCAGCGGCGGTTCCGACAAGGTGCGGTACTTCGTCTCCATGGGTTACATGTTCCAGAACGGTCTCCTGAAGCAGATTCCGGACGTTACCTACGACAACAACTACTCCTACAACCGGTATAACTACCGCGCCAACCTGGACTTCAAGCTCACCGAGACCACGGACATGAAGTTCAACATCAGCGGCGTCATCGGCAATACCCGCGAACCGCTGGCGAGCGACCGTGACAATATCTGGATGCTCACCATGCTGTGGGCCCACCCCACGGCCTCGCCGGGTATTGTGAACGGCATGCCCGTTACGGTGGTGTCCTACGATGCCCTGCCCGACGGCCTTACCAAGTGGAACGGCTGGGAGTACTACTACTGGTCCGGTTACCAGAACAAGTACAAGACCACCTTGGACATGGACATGTCCATCACCCAGCGCCTGGACTTCCTTACGCAGGGCCTGAGCGTTTCCGTGAAGGGCAGCTATGACACCGACATGGCCATTACCAAGAAGCGCACGGGCAGCGGCGGTTATCACCAGACCATCGAGTACCAGTCCTGGGCCGACAACAGCGGCCTTTCCATGACCGACCCCGCTTTTGACCGCACCTATCTGCCGGTCATCAGCGGCTCCGAGCCTACCCTCAGCTACAGCGAGTCCACCGACGACGACAAGAGCTGGTATATTGAGGCCCGTGTAGACTATAACCGCAAGTTTGCGGGCAAGCACCAGGTTACCGGCCTGCTCCTGTACAACCAGAGCCGCGACTACTATCCCAGCAAGTACAGCTGGCTGCCTTACGGTTACGTGGGCTGGGTGGCCCGCGCCACCTATGGCTACAAGGACAAGTACCTGGTGGACGTGAGCGCCGGTTACAACGGTTCCGAGAACTTCGCCCCCGGTAAGACCCGTTACGGTCTGTTCCCTTCCGCTTCCATCGGCTGGGTGATTTCCGAGGAGAATTTCATGAAGAAAGTTCCGTGGGTGGACTTCCTCAAGCTGCGCGCCTCCATCGGTAAGGTAGGTAACGACCAGGGCAACTCCGTCCGTTTCATGTACATGGACGGCGTGTGGAACGAGGCCGGCTCCTACTACTTCGGAACGGGCAAGAGCGACGGCGTTCCCCGTTATGAGCTGGGAACTCCGGGTAACCCGGGTGTTACCTGGGAAACGGCTCTCAAGAGCAACATCGGCCTGGACTTTGACCTGTTCAATTATCGCCTGCATTTCAGCGGTGATATCTTCCAGGAGCACCGTACCGGTATCCTCATCTCCCCGAAGTCCCTGCCTTCCATCATTGCCACCAGCCTCCCGAACATGAACCTGGGTATCGTGGACAACAAGGGCTTTGAGATGGAGCTGGGCTGGAAGGACCACGTGGGTAACTTTACCTACGATATCAGCGCTAACGTTACCTATGCCCGTAACAAGATTGTTTTCGAGGATGAGGTGGAACCCGAATTCGAGTACCAGCGGGAGACCGGCGGATCTACCGGCCGCTACATGCTGTACCAGTTCGAGCGCCTGTACCAGAAGAGTGACTTCTACCGCGATGCCGACGGCGTTCTCCGTCTGAACCCGAACCTGCCGCAGCCTTCCAATGCCGTGTATCCCGGCGACTGTATGTACAAGGACCTGAGCGGTGACGGTATCATCGACGGCCGCGACCGTATGTACGACGGTTATCCCAACCGTCCGGAGTACGTGTTCGGTTCCAACTGGCGCTTCGGCTACAAGGGCTTCAACCTGCAGCTCAACTGGATTGCCGCCACCAACGTGAGCCGTGTATGGAATGCCGACTACCGCATCCCGTTCACCAACTCCGGTCACCGCGGCCTCCTCAGCTACTTTGCCGACGGCTGCTGGATAGACAACGACAATCCCTGGGCCCCCGGCCGTGAGGACGGTTACCTGCCGCGCTTCACCAAGACCAACTACCCCTGGAACTCCATGGACTCCACCCTCTGGACCGTGGACGCTTCCTACATCCGACTCAAGAGCGCCAGCTTTGGCTACACCTTCTCCAAGAACAAGGTGTTCTCGAAGCTGGGTATCAGCAGCCTGGGCCTCATGTTCACGGGTTACAACCTCCTCACCTTCTCCAAGATGAAGCTGCAGGATCCCGAGGCCAAGTCCAGCTCCTCCAGCGGTAACTACCCGCTGGTGAAGACCTACAACCTGGCCATCAACATCACTTTCTAAATCAGGCGTCCTATGAAAAAGTATATCCAAATTCTTGTTATCGCCCTTGTGGGCGCAGGAGCGATTGCCTGTGAAAGCCTCAAGCTGGGAGACGCCGGCCTTTCCAGGGCCCCCGAGACTTCCGGTGCCAACCTGGACACCCTGTTCGCCACCCTTACGGATGCCGACAAGGTGCTCACATCGGCCTACTATAATCTTCCCTACGGTCTGGTGTCGGACTTCGATTCCAAGATGGGAAGCGACTTCCTGGAGTCCATCACCGACCACTTTATTTCCAATAAGCACTCCGACAGCGACGGCCCCAACAACCTCTACTACTCCGGCGGCCTCAGCGCCAACCTCACCGGCTCCTATGCCGGCGGCGAGAACTACCGCTTCGGCTCCGAGAAGGACTACACCGCCATCCGCTATGCCTGGCTGTTCCTGGAGAACGCAGACCGCATTCCGGACGCGGACCCTGTCCTCCTGGCCCGCAAGAAGGCCGAGGCCAAGGTGTGCATGGCCATCGCCTATGCCAACATGCTGCGCTATGTGGGCGGCGTGCCCATTCTGGACCACGCTGTGAGGACCGACGAAGAGATGAAATATCCCCGCGCCACGTTTGCGGAGACGGTAGATTTCATCGTGAATCTGTGCGACGAGGCTGCACCCAGCCTTCCCTGGACGGTTCCCGCTACCGAGAATGGCCGCATGACGCGCGCCGCCGCCCTGGGCCTCAAACTGCGTGTGCTGTGCTTTGCCGCTTCTCCCACCTTCAACTCCGACACCAAGTGGCATCCGCAGGCCGATGAGTATACCTGCTATGGAAACTACAGCGCCGCCCGCTGGCAGGCCGCCAAGGCCGCTGCCGACGATTTCATGAGAGAGCAGCTCTCGAGTGGCGGTTACGCCCTGGAGCAGGCCACCATCGCCGACCCCATGAAGGGCATCCAGCCCCGTGACTATCGGCTTGCCTACCGCAAGGCCTACAGCGACCGCGCATCGGCCGAATCCATCATCTCCATCCGAAAGAGCAACAGCACCAGCTACCACGACAAGCACTTCGAGATTCAGGGCTCCTACGGCAGCGGCTGTTCCCTCAACTGGGTGAACAAGTTCCCCTGGGCCAACGGAGATCCTTTCCCTGAGGACTTTGACTGGGAGAACAAGGCCAACTGGCCCGAGCAGCCCTTCTTCCGTCCGGACCCGCTGGGCACCCTCAAGGTGGGCAACGCCACCTTCACCGAGACTCGCGACCCTCGTCTGTATGAGAACGTGGGCGTGCCCGGAGATATCTGGAGAGACGGTACCGTGGGCCGTGCCTACGACAACCACAAGTACCATCAGGACGGCTGCCCCGGCTTCCTCATGATGAAGTTCGTGATGCAGCAGTCGAGCGACCGTTCCAATCCTCCGCACTGGTGCATGATGCGCTTCGCAGAGGTGCTCCTCAATGCCGCCGAGGCTTACAACGAGGCCGATGGCGGTCCCTCCGACAAGGCCTATTCCTATGTGAATGCCGTGCGTAACCGCGTGGGGCTCCCGAACCTGCCCGAAGGTCTCTCGAAGGAAGAGTTCCGCGAGGCCCTTATCCTGGAGCGCGAACTGGAGTTCGGCTTCGAGGAAGTGCGCTGGTTCGACATGGTGCGCTGGGGGCTCAAGGAAGCCTTCACTACGCCCCTGAAGGGCCTCACCTCCATCGGCGACAAGAACAGCGAGGCCACCGTCTTCCGCTTTGCCGTGAAAGACGCCTACCCGCCCCGCAAGTGGTACACCGAATTCGATACCAAGTGGTATCTCGCTCCCATCCCTGCCGTTGAAATCCAAAAGAACTACGGGATGACGCAGAATCCGGGTTGGAAATAATCTAAAATGTACCCGAAGATGAAAAGATTGTTTACATATATCATCCTTCCGCTTCTTCTTGCAGGCGCCACGGCTTCCGCGCAGGATAAGTCCATGCTGGACTCCATCTCGCTGGGCAACGCATTCCACCTGAATGCCAACGTGAACCCGGTCGCCGGCAGCAGCCTCTTTGAAAAGAGCCCCGAAGCGGACATATCGAATGCCCTTTACGGGCAGCTCCCGGGCCTTCTGGTGAAGACGGGCTCCAGTACCTACGACTCCAACCAGTCCAAGCTCAAGCTTTCCCTGCGCCTGAACGGCCACAGCCCGCTGGTGCTGGTAGATGGCCTGCCCCGTGACGTGGAAGACCTTACCGGAGTGGAAATTGACAAGATCACTGTCCTCAAGGACGCCGCCGCCGCTGCGCTCTATGGCGTGAAAGGCGGTAACGGCGTGGTCATGATTACCACCAAACGCGGTTCCGACTCCAAGCTCAAGGTGAGTGCCAAGTACCAGTACGGCCTGCAGAAGATGTTCCGTGCCCCGGAATTTGCCGATGCCTACACCTACGGCTTCATGATGAACGAAGCCCGCAGCCTGGACGGCCTTCCGGCCAAGTACTCCGACGCCGAGCTCCTGGCCCTTTACAGCGGACAGTATCCCTATGCCTACCCTAACGTGGACTGGTGGAACGAGGTCTTCCGTAACCACGGGGACAACCACCACGCCCAGTTCACCTTCGAGGGCGGCAACCGCAACTTCCGCTACTTCGCAGCCCTCGACTATCTCAAGGAAGACTTCCTGTACAAGAAGGCTACCTCCGACGACCGCTACAACGGCAACCACTACGACAACCGCCTGGGCATCCGCGCCAACGTGGATGTGAACATCACCCGTTCCACTTCCATGAAGATTGGCGTGATGGCCCGCCTCAGCGAGTTCAACAAGGGAAACTACAGCGGGCGCCTGGAGAGAGTGCTCTACGGCCTTCCCGCAGCGGCCTTCCCCGTGAAGCAGGCCGATGGTACCTACGGCGGAAGCTCCCTGTATCCCGGCACCAGCTACAACCCGGTGGCCATGCTGCAGGAGAGCGGCCAGAAGCAGTACTCCCAGACCAAGGTGCTGGCCGATGCCCTCCTGCGCCAGGACCTCGGCGCCCTTCTGCCCGGCCTGTCGGCCGACGTTCAGGTGGGCTTTGACTACATCGGCCGTCTGTCCGAAGATGCCACCAAGGAGTTCCGTTACTCCGAGCTGGTGAGCACCGTCGCCGCGCAGGGAGACCGCAGCTACATCCTCAGCGAGCAGCTCTACTACGGCAAGAACTCCAAGACCGTGGAGTTCAGCCACTGGTTCTCTTCCCTGCAGATGAAGTTCGAACTGCAGGGCCGCGTCAACTGGGCCGGTAACTTTGGCAAGAACCACGTGGAGGCCCACGCCGCCTACCGCCAGCGCTCCTGGATCCTCAGCGGCCAGAACAACTCCTCCAAGACGCAGGAAATCCTGGCTACGGCCAGCTACAACTGGGACAACCGCTACTTCGCCGACGTTGTCCTTAACTACTCCGGCAGCGCCTACATGCCCAAAGGACACCGCTTCCACTTCTATCCGGCCGTGAGCCTCGCAGCCGTCATCCTTCCCGGAGACCCTTACATCAAGGCTTATGCATCGGCCGGTATGAGCGGCAGCGACGGTGACCTGGAGCACGAGCTCTGGAGAGAGAACTATGTGAGCGGTAACAGCTACTACTTCGGTATCAACGGCGGTACCAGCTACAGCGGCCGCAAGGAAGGCGACATGCCGGCTGTGACCCTGGCCCCCGAGCTTTCCAAGAAAGTGACCGTGGGCGTTGATACCAAGTTCTTTGCCGGGCGCCTGGGCCTCAGTGCCAGCGCATTCCTGGAAAACCGCAGCAACATCCTCATCTCCCCGTCCAACATCTCGGGCGTCATCGGTATCGGTGTAAACGACCAGAGCCTGGGCGAGCAGAGCTACAAGGGTGTGGATGTGGCCCTGGACTGGAACAACCGGCACGGAGACTTTGAGTATGGCCTGTATGCCAATGGCAGCTGGCTGTTTACCAAGGTTATCAACGACGGCCAGGCCTACCAGCTCTACGACTACCTGTACCGCAAGGGAAACCCTGTGGGACAGAAGTATGGCCTGGAGGTGATTGGTATCTTCCAGAACCAGGTGGAGATTAACAACAGCCCCCGCCAGAGCTTTGGCGAGGTGCGTCCCGGAGACCTCAAGTACCGCGACCAGAACGGTGACGGTGTCATTGACAACCAGGACCAGGTGAAGATGTTCGGAACCTCCACGCCCATCATGCAGTTTGGCTTTGGCCTGCATGCATCCTGGAAAGGATTCAAGGTCTATGCCGACTTCCAGGGCGTGACGGGTGTCACCGTGAGCCTCCTCGACAGCCCGCTGTACCAGCCGCTGGTGGGGAACGGAACCATCTCCAATACCTTCCTCAGCCGCGAAATCACCTGGGCGCCCGGACGTGAAGCCTACGCCACCATGCCCCGCCTCACCACCCAGGAGAACAATAACAACTACCGCAGCAACTCCCTGTGGTATCGCGACGGCTCCTTCATCAAACTGCGGAATCTGGGTATTTCCTACACCATTCCCCGCAAGGCGCTCAAGATTTGCGACGCCACCGTCTCCGTTACCGGAACCAACCTGTTCAGCCTGGACAACATCGGCTTCGCCGACCCTGAGCAGATGGGTGCCTACTATCCCTCTACCCGCGTTTACTGGGTAGGTGTCAAGTTCAACTTCTAAACCGGGATGAGAATATGAAAAAGCTTGTTTACATACTGAGTGCTTTCATTCTGGCAGCTTCCTGCAACGTGCTGGACTTTGACGAGTCCTCCAGCCAGTACTCCCGGGATGATATGTACAAAACCTACAGCAATATCCAGAAGATGCTCACCAACATCTATGGATACATGCCCAACAAGGATATCGCCGATGTCTCCAGCGCCCTTCGCGACTGCGGCTCCGACGATGCCGAGTATGCCGACCCCGATGCCTCCGTGCAGCGTTTCACCAACGGTAACTGGAGCCCTATCCAGACTGTGGACGACAAGTGGAGCCTCTACTATGGCATCCGCAGCGCCAACGAGTTCCTGGAATCCATCGAGACCGTAGACCTCTCCATGTACCAGTACGACACCAAGTACCAGCGCTGGCTGGAGCACCTGGCGTACTACCCGTACGAGGCCAGAGTCCTCCGCGCCTACTACTTCTTCGAACTGGCCCGCCGTTATGGGGACATTGCCATGCCGCTCACCATGCTCACCGCCGAGCAGGCCAATTCCATCGAGAAGACCCCCTTCGACGAGGTAATCGACTTCATCGTGAGTGAGTGCGATGCATGCGCTCCCAACCTGCCTGCCACCTACGTGGGCCTGCTGGACGACGAAATCGGCCGCGTGACCAACGGCTTCGCCCTGGCCGTGAAAGCCAAGGCGCTCCTCTATGCCGCCTCCCCGCTGCATAATCCTAGTGGCGACAAGGCCAAGTGGCAGAAGGCCGCCCTGGCCGCCAAGGCTATCATCGACCTGAACCAGTACAAACTGGACAAGGCCGAGAAAGCCAATAACTACCTCTCCCAGGAGGTTATCTTCGCCATTGCCCGCAGTGAGAGCCAGAGCTTCGAGAAGTACAACTTCCCGGTTCGCTTCACCGAGGGCCAGCGCACCTCCATGGCCGGCACTTTCCCCACCCAGAACCTGGTGGATGCCTTCGAGACCAAGGGCGGTTACGACATCACCCTTGCGGCCGATGGCTGGCACACCTCCGACCCCGCCTTCGACATCACGAAGCCCTATGAGAACCGCGATCCCCGTTTTGCACGCGCGATCCTCGCCAACGGCATGTCCTTCAAGGGCTCTGCCATTGAAACCTTCGTGGGCGGCAAGGACTACAGCGCTACCCGTTCCGAACTGGGTACTCCTACCGGTTACTACCTGCGCCGATACATCCAGGAAAGCACCAGCTTTACCCCGGAAGCATCGGTGACCAACAAGCATCAGTGGATTGTTTATCGTTACGCCGAGGCTCTCCTGAGCTATGCCGAGGCCGTGAACGAGTACCTGGGCAGCCCTTCCGCTACCGACGGTACCTTCACCCTGAGTGCACTGGATGCCATCAACCAGGTGCGCGCCAATGCCGACATGCCCGACGTGGAGGCCACGACGCAGGCCGCTTTCCGTGACGCCGTGCGCCGGGAGTGGAGAGTGGAATTCGCCTTCGAAGACCACCGCTTCTGGGACGTGCGCCGCTGGAAGATGGGCCAGAGCGTGATGGGCCAGATTGACGGTGTGGAAATTGTCCGTAATGGCTCCGACCTTTCCTACAGCCGGAAGATGGTGGAAACCCGCACCTGGTCCGACAAGATGAACCTGTATCCCATCCCGCAGGCCGAGACCTTCAACAATCCCAACCTTACCCAGAATCCTGGATGGAACTAACCCATGATTAAAAACAACAGCCATATGAAAACCCTTACAAGAATATTTGCCGGTTTGGCTTTGATGGGTGCAGCGGTTTCCTGCCAGCTGTACCAGATTGATACGCAGATGACCCCCGAAAAGGCCGCTGCTTCCATCCGGATGGAATGCAGCGCCGTGGATGTCTATAACCTTCCGGCCCAGAGCCCGGAAGCCATCACATTTAACGTAAGTTCCAACACGCCCTGGACCATCATTCTCTCCAGCGGCGCCGACTGGCTCACGGTGAGCCCCGCTTCCAGCGCGGCCAGCCAGCTCATCGCCGATGTGGTGGTGACGGCCAAGGACAATGCAGGCGATGACCGCAGCGCCACCCTTACCCTCAAGGGCGAGAACGTGTCGCAGACGAAGGTCATTACCATCAAGCAGGCCCGTGCCGGGAAGCTGTTCGTTACCCCGATGGTTGAGGACTACGCAGCCTGCGGCGGTCCGCTCAGCTTCACCATCCAGACCAACGTGCCCTGGGAGGTCCGCTCCAGCGCAGGCTGGCTCACCTTCAACCGCGAAAGCGGAGAGCCCGACCCTGAGGGACGCACCCTTACCATCATTGCAACGGCCGCTCCCAGTAATGTAATGGAGCGCACCGCCACCGTTACCGTTGTGGCCGGTGACGACGAAGAAACCTTCGACGTGGTGCAGAAGGGCAGTTTCTCTGTGGTGGAGATTTCCAGCGCCTTCGCATCGGCCGGTGAGAGCAAGAACATCACTATCAAGACCGACCTCCCCTGGGAAGTGAGCGCCGACAAGGACTGGATTACCTTTGACAAGACCTCCGGTACCGGTACCGGAAGCGCCGAGGCCATTGTCGCCACCGCTGCTGCCAATGACGGTGCAGCTCGCAAGGCTACCGTTACCGTGAGCGCCGGCGGCGTGGACAAGATTTTCGAGGTGAGCCAAAGCGGCCTCGTCTTCGAGATTGTGGCTCCTGGCTCCACAGAGCTGCCCCGCCTGGGCGGTGAGATGGTGATTGCCGTGAATTCTACCCTGTCCTGGGAGCCTTCCACGGATGTCCCCGGCTGGGAGGTGGAGAAGATTGACGGCACCTCCTTCAAGGTGAAGGCTGCCTTCAATAACATCTTCAAAACCAAGGTGGGCAAGGTGGTCATCACGGCCACCGGCGGCGCTACCGACGAGCTGGAACTCTCGCAGGCCATCAACTTCAAGTTCGAAGGAAACTGCGAGGTGCAGGAAGACGGATCCGTGAAAGTGAGCTGCGGCGCCAAGTCCCGTGTCATTACCCTGGACAACTACCGCTACATGAAGATGGATATCCAGTTTGGAGACGTGAGCTTTGGCGACAGCGCCGAGCTGTGGGCTGCAGTCAGTGCAGCCGGATGCAATATCTATAACCAGTTGTCCCTTACCGGCAACAAGCGCATCCGTACCGACGGCAGCCTTCCCGTATCTGGAACATCTACCTACAAGAACACTTCCTTTAATATTACCAAGGATGAGCTCAATGCCATGACTTCGTACAGCTTCTATGTGGAGCCCAATGCAACGACCCCTGGTAACCAGATTGTTTCTTTCCTCTATAACGGAACGGAAAAGGCCCAGCAGGACTGCCTGTCTGTATTTGCCGCCGACGCTACGGCGGCCGGCAGCTACTGGTTCGGTTTCTACAATGAAACTTCTGATGGTACCTGGTACATTGTCAAGTCTTGTGGCATTACTCCTGTCGAGGATTAAATCCTAGTTTGTCATGAAAAAGATCGTTTACATATTCTGCGCGGCCGCAGTGCTTCTGGGCACCCTCCAGGGGTGTCAGAAGAAGGCGGAGGAAGCCGTGAAGACGGTGGATCTGCGCTACCGGGCTAGTGACAGCTATGACCTGCCGGCTACGGGAGCACAGAGCTTCACCATCCTCGTGGCCTCCACCGACCCCTGGACCGTCACCAGCGAGCATCCGGACTGGTGCATCATCTCCGAGGAAGAAGGCGAAGCCTCCGACCCCGAGCTGGTGCATACGGGCAAGGCTGCTCCCACCACCATCCGTGTGCAGTACTACGACAATACCTTCCTGGACGACCGTACCGACAAGATTACCATCCAGAGCGACTACTGGGTGGGCAAGGTCATCACGGTGAACCAGAAGGGCATCGCCTTCCTCACCATTCCCGAGTCCGACCTGGACCTCTCCGTGGAAAAGGCGGGTGGCAACTACTATATCCATATCAACTCCAACCAGCCCTGGAGCGCCCGCGTTACGGACGGTGACTGGATTTCCATCACCGACGGCGCCTCCGGAGAGGGCGTTGGAACCGTGACCGTGACGGCCCTGGACAACGTGGCCGAGCTCCGCTACGCCGAAGTGACGGTATACGACCGCCACGAAGTGGCATCGGCCAAAATCCTCTTCACGCAGGACGGCGTCCAGCTGGTGCCTGCCGTGACCGAGGTCCGCGCCGGCTTCGACCAGCTGTCCTCCGAACTGGAGATTACCTCCAACACCGACTGGGTGGTTGTGAAGGCCTCCGAGTCCGACGACTGGTTCACCCTCGAGAACGCCAGCGGCAAGGGTAGCGGTACGGTCAAGATTCACTTTACCCAGAATAATGACGAGGGCCTTCGCAAGGCCGATGTCATTGTGAAGAACGTGGTGGCGAATCCCGAGGACTTCCAGGTAGAGAAGACCATCGTGGTGAAGCAGGCCTACAAGATTGAGCCCGTCCGTGTTGTCGTGGACAACGATGAGCTCTCCCTGTGGAAGAGCGACTGGGCCAATGCTCCTACCTATGCCAAGGGCGTGGGTACCACTTTCGTGGGCAAGGCCCGTCTCAACCGCAGCATGGCATTCGGCTCCTACACCTTCCGCTGGAGCAACTTCGTGACCGATCCCGAACTGGGCGGCCCCCGTATCCGCCACTGGTTCTGCTTCAATGAAAGCTGCGAGCTCAAGGCCGATATCCGTCCCGCCGACGTGAAGGTGAGCTTTGACTTCAATGCCGCCGGCGACGGCAACAAGCCCAGCCTGAATTCCTACACGGCCATTGACGACTGGACGCAGCCCATCGAACTCACCATTAAGTTCGATCCCAGCGGCGCCGAGCACTGCCATGTCACGTACCTGGTGAACGGCGTTGAGGCCGGCAGCTTCGATACGGCTCCCGACCTTCTGCGCTCCGTCACCTGGAATGCCGGCATCAACATGTACTTTGGCGTGGATGTAGCCGGCAGCGCCCTTTGCGAATGGTACGAATACACTGCTCCCATGAACTGGGACGAGTAAACAAAGGACCTTTAAATGCATCTGATCATGAAGACAATCGATAAAGTTTCGATCCTTTGCATCCTGGCACTGGCCTTTTCCTGCGGCCAGAAGGATGAACCCGCTCCCGTGAAACCCGAGCCCCAGCCCGAGACCCGCACGCTTACCTTCGTCCTCCCTTCCATCGACCTGGAGGAGGGCGAGGAGGCCCCTGCGGCCCTCAAGACCGCCTGGGAAGCCGGAGACCAGATTGTGGTGCACGGCGAGTACGCCAAGAACCAGGTCACCGTTACCCTCGCCGCCGGGGATATATCGGCCGATGGAAAGACGGCCACAAAGACTGTGGACGGCCTGTTCCCCTATGTGCGCGAGGACTGCACCAGCAGCCTGTATGCCGCTTACCCGGCATCGGCCGTGGACAACCTCAAGCACTGCTTCTTCTACAGCAAGTTCTCCACGACGAACGAGGAAATCATGGCGGCCAGCAACAGCGGGGACACTTTCCAGTTCCAGCGCATCTGCGGCATCCTGAGCTTCTCCGTCGAGGGAGAATATGAGGGCTACCTGCTCTCTACCCCCAAGAAGGAGGCCCTGGGCTATGAGTTCCTGCAGGTGAAGCTCACCGACAAGGAACAGCTCTATTCCCAGTACAAGGGAGACCCCGTGCTGCAGATTGAGGAAAGCCTGGAAGGGAGTAATATTCTCGTCTATCTGCCCGACGGCACTACGCTCAACGGCTTTACTCTCAAGCTCAAGGAAAACGGCGAATACACCAAGATTTACAAGCACGCCGGCGTAGTGGAAATCGGCCGCGGTGCCATGGTGGATCTCGGCGACATTTCTGATGAACTGGCACATTACGACAACCCGTTCAGCGATGATGTCATTGACCTGGATATCATGGGCAACGCCAACTGCTATGTCATTGGAGACCCCGGCGCCTACAAGTTCAAAGCTGTAAAGGGTAACAATCCGCTGGCCTTTGTGGAAGAGCCGGAAGAAGCCGTGGTGCTGTGGGAAACCTGGAACGATGACTCCGAGGTTACGCCCGGCAGCGTCATTGCCAGCGTCTCTTATGCCGAGGATTACATCATCCTGCATACGCCCGACGAGCTCAAACCCGGCAATGCCGTTGTGGCAGTGAAGAATGCCAGCGGCAAGATCCTCTGGAGCTGGCACATCTGGATTCCTGCTACGTACATCGAGACGGGCAGTTTCGGAAATATCATGGGGGCCGATATGATGGACCGCAACCTGGGTGCCCTGGTGGCAACCGCCGCTTCCGACAGCCAGATTGACGTTCTCTCCTACGGTATGGTATACCAGTGGGGCCGCAAGGATCCTTTCACCGCTGCCGGTTCCTTCAATTCCGGTACTCAGGCTACCTGGGCCGGTGAGGCAGAGGTTGTGGCTCCGGGCCTCATTACGCTGGAAGAATCCATTGAGAATCCCCGTCTCCTGGGTCATCAGGACAACGCCGACTGGGTGAATGTCCCGAATAACGAATACTGGAGCGAAACGGAAAAGACCCTTTACGATCCCTGTCCGGCCGGATACCGCGTTCCCAACCGCACCGGTTCCTTCTGGGCTTCCGATGTATCGGCCCAGGCCGGATGGTCCATCAATGCCGCAGCTGGCTGGCTCAAGGTGGGTACGGGCGTGTTCCCCATTGCGGGTTATCGTGACGACTACGGTGTGGGCTCCATGGCCAAGGTGGGTGCCCGTACGCTGTACTGGTTTGCCCGTGCGGCTTCCGATGCCAAGGGCGCCGGCGCCGACCTCCGCCAGGATAAGGGTACTTATGTATTTGGATCTGCGCCCAAGGCTCGTTTGGGCTCTGTGCGCTGCATTGTAGAATAATTAATAAAACTAAAAACAATAACTTCTATGAAAAAGATTCTGACCAGCATTGCAATGGCTCTTCTCCTTGTGGGTTGCGCCAAGCAGTATGACGACACGGCTATCAAGACCCAGATTGCCGACCTCGATCGTCGTGTTACCGCCCTGGAGAGCTCCGTAGAGGCTCTGCGAAGCGCTATCGGCGAAGGTGTGTTCGTGGCTAAGGTCCAGGAACTGGCCGACCCCGAGACCGGTAAGACCATCGGTGTTACCGTTACCTACACCAACGGTGATGTGAAGTACTTCGAGATTACTCCCAAGGTGGACTACGCCGGACCGGTCGTGAGCATCATCAAGAACGGCGCCGGCGCCCTGGTATGGGCCGTGGACGGCGTTGCCATCAAGGATGCAGCCGGGAATGACGTGACGGTTTACCAGACGCCCGTCTTCACCATCGACGGTGACGGCAACCTCCTGGTTTCCATCGACGGTTCCGATCCCGTCGTTCTGGGCCAGGTGCAGAATGAAGGCGCCACCCTGGTGGACGGCATTTTCACCGATATCAAGGTGCTGGAGGACAAGATTGTCCTTACCCTGTCCGACAACTCCATCGTGAACATCCCCTTCGCCGCGGCCTTCAAGCTCTCCATCGAGAACAACGACATTGTGTACGATAAGATACGTCAGGTCATCGAAATCCCCTACACCGTAAGCGCCAAGACCGCTGGTACGGTGGTAGATGTGATGGGCTACGACCCCTACTACTTCCAGGTGGAAGTCACGGAAGAAAAGATTCTCGTTACCCCGATGGCTGACGACGCTGCTGCTACAATGATGGTGGTCGCCGATTCCAAAGTCGGACTCGTTTCTATCGTGAAGCTCAGTGTCAGCAACGAAATGGTTATAATCGTCGATCCCGAACCCGAGGATTTCTGGGAAGACTATGTGATCGATTCCGATGGCGGCACCATCGTGGCCAATATCGTTTCCAATGTGGAAATCGATGCTATTCCCAGAGAAGGAGACGAAGAGTGGATTACCATTGTGGAGACAAAGGCTATGAATGCTCACACCATTACCTTTACCGTTGCTCCCAATACCAGTAAGGATTATCGCACCGGTCGTATTAATTTCTTCAAGAAGGGTACGGATAGGAGCATCCATAGCTTATATGTCCGACAGAATGGTTTTGTTCCCGGTCCCAAGGATCTGAGCAAGAAGGGGAGCGCCAACAGCTATATCGTAACCGCTGCCGGCGACTACAAGTTCGCTACGGTGAAGGGTAATTCCTCCGAGAGCGTGGGTACTGTGGCATCGGCCGACCTCCTGTGGGAAACCGTGAATACCGCTACCGCTCCCGACGTGAACAGCATCATCGCGTCTGTTTCCTATGCCGATGACTACATCACCTTCTCTACTCCCGCCACCCTCAAGGCCGGTAATGCCCTTATCGCAGCCAAGGATGCCAATGGCGTCATCCTCTGGAGCTGGCATATATGGATTCCGGAAACGGAGATTACTACCAATACGTATGGCATCTATAATGCCGTTATGATGGACCGCAACCTGGGCGCTCTGGTAGCAGCGGCTTCTGGTGAAGAAGCTCCGGTTGAGTCTTATGGTTTCTTCTACCAGTGGGGTCGTAAAGACCCGTTCCCGGGACCTGGCGCAACTTCTGGCAGCGGCTTTGCCAAAACAACGGGAAGTGCTCCTTCTCAGTTGTCCGGTGACGGTGCTACGGACGCTTGCAAGATTACCCTTGAGCAGTCTATCCAGAATCCTCTTTTGATGGGTCGCGCCAATAATGGTGACTGGATTACTCCATCCGACAACACGCTTTGGGTAGATGAATCCAAGACTATCTACGATCCCTGCCCTCCTGGATACCGCGTCCCTGCCAGAATTTCCAGCGAGCCGTTACACAGCAGTGACTATACGGCTGTTACCGGGTGGTTTGAGAGCAAGGATTACCACATCTTCGGTATGGGAGATCCTGTGGCTGTTTTCCCGTTTACCGGTTATCTTGATGATTATGATCCCGCCAGCGGTGTTGCCAAGAATGGTCTTCGTGCGCTTTACTGGACAGCGCATAAGAGTGATGACAAGGCTGCCTACGGCATGAATGTGCGTGAAACCACTTCTGGTGGTAACGCACACAAGCTGAGCACGGCTGGTAAGTCCCGTGGCAGTAGCGTCCGCTGTGTGGCAGAAACTGTTGCCGAATAGTATTTCATCATGAAAACGTCGAGACTAATAGTGGTTGCGCTTCTCAGTACCCTTCTGGGGGTACTGGGAGGCTGCACCTCTGACAAACTGATGGGCATGGTGGTTCCTTCGCCGAATACCAAGCCCTCAAGTGGCGAGATTCCGGGTGGGGATCCGTTCAATCCCGACAACCCCAATCCGCCCACTCCCGATGACCCCGACGATCCCATGAATAAGATCGTCAACAATCCCGAGCGCCTGGCGCGTATCGGCCAAACTCCCATCATCGAAATCTATTACACGGAGTACACCAAGGAGTCTCTGTTCCCGTCCATCGAGGAGGTGCGCAATTTCACGCACATCAACGTGGGACACGTGCGTTTCCGTGACAAGGATAACGGCGTGGGGGTGGAGATTGACGCCAAGACCATTCCGCTGGTAAAGAAGTTCGTAGCCTACAAGGCCCAGTATCCGGAGCTCAAGGTGAAGCTGCAGATGGGCGGCTGGGGACGGCATGCCGACGGCTGGTCGCAGATGGCCCGCGACAAGGAAAAGCGCGCTGCTTTTGTGGCCGAGTGCGTCCAGATCTGCAAGGACTACGGTGTAGACGGCTTTGACATAGACTGGGAGTATCCTACCTATGCGGCCAAGGACGGAGACCACGTGAACGGGGCTTCTCCTGCCGACTGGGAGAACTTTGTGACCCTGTTCAAGGAGATGCGTGAGGCCATGCCCGACAAGGTTCTTTCCTATGCGGCCTGCGACAACGGCAAGTACACCGACAATGTGGGCGTGCTGCCCTATGTGGACTACATCAACGTCATGACCTACGACCAGGGTAATCCGCCGTACCACAACTCTTCGCTGTACCGTAGTAAAATTACGAACAGCCGGTGCTGCGCAGAGGCCATAGACGATATCTTCCACGGGAAGCTGGGCATTCCTTATCAGATGCTCAACTTCGGCCTGGCCTTCTATGGTCATGGAGACGGTTACAAGCAGACGGTGGGGAACCGCTATCCTTCCTCTGTGGACTACAGCAAGCTGGAGGATATCTTCTTTAACGGCACCTGTGACGGATACGACGTGAAGGGCGTGAACTACCGCATCTGGGACGATGTGGCCAAGGTCCCGTATCTGGGAGATGCCCTGGGCCGCATGTACGCTTCCTACGAGGACATCGAGTCCATCAATGCCAAGGTAGAGTTTGCTAAATCCCGTAACATGCTGGGCGTGATGATCTGGGAGTATCGGCACGACAATGCCGATGGTACCCTGCGCCATGCCGTGAAGCATGCCATGGACGGCAACCCCGATGCGCCCGGCCGCTACGAGCGCCCGGATGACCAGAAGCCCCGGGAACTGCCGGTGATGGGAAAGAGCACCAAGTTCGTGCTGGGAGGCAAGGGCTCCGGTGTAGACCGCGTCGAGGAACTCTCCGGCCTGTGCCCGAGTAAGGACGGCGACTTCCTGTGGGGTATTCACGACAAGGGAACCCTGTTCCGGATCAACTTTGACGGAACCTTCCAGAAGCAGTGGTACCGTGATGCCGACTTCGAGGGCCTTACCATGGATCCGGCTACCGGAGACCTGTACATTGGCCTGGAGAGCACGTCCAAGTCGGTTTACCGCGTTCCGGCTCCTAACTACAATGGAAAGGACGACAACTTTGTCATCAAGGTGGAAGGTGTCGAGGATATGGGAAACTCCGGCTGCGAGGGTATTACCTGGCACAAGGGGAACCTGTACTTTGGCACGCAGACGGGTGCACGCATCTTCGAGTACTCGCTGGACGGCACCTTGCTCTGGAAGAAGAGCCTGCGCGATGTAACCTCCACCATTTCCGAGGTGGGTGACATGTGCTACGACCCCGTGAGCGACTACCTGTGGGTGCTGGACTCCAATTCCAACAAGGACAAGCCCCAGTACCTGGGTTACACGCTGTACCTCTTCACCGGTAACGCCGACAAACTGCTCCAGACCTACTATGTGGGCGACTTCGCCAACTGGAATCCCGAGGCCGTGTGCGTAGACCACAAGAATAACTGTATCTGGATTGGCTGCGACTGCGATACCGGCGAGCCTTCCTGGCTGTTCAAGGTGGAGTTTACGAATCTGTAGTTTTTAGGCGGGGCCTTAGGGTCCCGCCTTATCGGTTACCTTTAGCCCGGTTGTGCGTCTTACAAAGCATCTGGCAGTTCTCAATGTCTGTAGCACCGCCCTTGCTCCAGGCCGTGACGTGGTCGGCATCCATATCTTTGAGGTCCCAGATTCTGGTATGGTTGGCATCGTGGCCTATAGCGCAAAGCGGACAGTTGGACACGCCCTTCGTTCGGGCGGATGCCGTCTGCATAGCGTAGACGGCCTTTTTGGTGGGTTCATCGAACACGCGGACGTTGAGTAGCTTCGTGTTCTGGCAGCCGTCCAGGATGTATTCGTAGATGCCTTTCTTCTCCTTTACATAGAAACTTTCGTAGAGCTCACGGACCTTGGCGGCCACTTCTTCCGGGTTGTAGGCCGTTTTGTGGAAGCGTTCATACAACTCGCCCCAGTGGAGGCCGCACATCTCTTTTTCCGGCGTTATATCAAATACGGAGGTAATCCAGTCAATGACAGAGGTGAAATAGGCTTTGAGTTCCGTAATGTCGGTATCGTTGCGATGAGAAGACATATATTCCTCCACATGCCCCTTGCTTACCCAGTCCAGGGCTGCAGCTAGAAAGTCCTGCCGTTTGGCTGTGCCGGGAATGAAGCAGCTCCACTTGTTGATGTTGGTATTGTTGGAGTTGGAGAATTCTTCCTTGGCCTTAGTGACGAACGGGCCGGAATACACGGCGTTGAGGGTTTCCTGGTTGTTGAGCGGAATGCCCACGATGTTGATGGTCCGGAACCAGTCCTTGATTTCCTTTTCTGTTCCCTCACAAACATAGATAAGGAGTTTCGTGTTCAGAAACTTCTCCTGCTCGTCGGGGTTGAGGGCGCTGAAGTACCAGGGTCGTCCGTCGGCGTCAATCCAGGCGAACTTCTCCGTGAGGAATCGGCCGAGGGAGGTGATGCGCTGCTGGCCGTCCAGCACTTCGTACCGGTCTTCTCCTACTTTTGAGAAGTAGATAAGGCCGAGGGGATACCCGTTCCGGACGCTCTGCACAACATCCACTTCCTTCTTGCCTCCGTTCTCGGCATAAAGGTAATGCCGCTGAAACTCCGGCTGAATTGTGAGCCGCCCCGAAAGGCCGTACAGGCCCTTCCCTTCGTATTCGTTGTACTGGAATCCCTTGCAGATGTCGCCGATGGTCCAGTCGGTTACAAGTCGTGCTATCATAGTGGTTATTGTTTTTTGCGGATGAGGATTCTGGAATATGGACACGAAGGTTCTCCCGTAGAAGGATCAGTAAAGGCCAAGTCTGAACGTCCTCTGTAATTCTTTGTAATTCCTATTTCCTTCGCCAGATCTCCAGCTCCAAGCCCTATTATTTCAAATTGTTCTGGACAATAGCGTCCAAGAAAAGCATCAGGGACACCCATAACCCCATCGTAGTCAGATGGAATGCATTCGATGGCTGGCACGTCTATCGCGTCATAGTTGTCATAACGAACATACCCTCTTTCCTTTAGGGTCCTGTTTTTACCATACCGAATGTTGTCATTCATTGTCATCATTTCCAAAAAGTGATGACGCCTTCCATGCTCAATATTTGTAAACCAAATTACACCCATAATGTTCTGGATAATGTTGCCGCGTTCATCAACATAGTACTTTTTAACCATCGTGGGGTCAAAAGTTCCTTTTGGCATAATCATATCCATTCCCCCGCCAAAAGATTTATTCCCAATCCAGATGTCATTCTGTTGAATCAAGGGGAATACTTCCTTATAGTGGACGGCATTAAAGTTTCCAAGAATCAAGAATTGCTTGTTCGCCTCCAGAATCCATACAATAAAACCCCTAAAAAGCGAAAACGGCGGATTGGTGACGATGATATCGGCCTGGTCCCTCAATGCGCAGACCTCCGGGCTGCGGAAGTCGCCGTCGCCTTCCAGGTAGTGCCATTCCAGGTCGTCGATGTCGATGCGGCCGCTGCTGTTGGTGTCGCGGGTGAGTTCGAAGATTTTGCCCTTGATGCGGGTCTTGTCTATGTCGAACAGGGGGCTCTCCGTCTCAAAGAGGGTGGGCTCGTAGTCCTTGTACTTCTTGCTCTCCACTGCGTACGACGTACTGATGAGCCGCTTCAACCCAAGCCGCTCAAAGTTTTGGGCGAAGAAGCGGGTGAAGTTGGACCACTCGGGGTCGTCACAGGGCAATAGGACCGTCTTGTCACGGAAGGTGTCCGGGTTGTACTCCAGGTATGCGTTCACTTCCTTTTGAATGTCGGCGTACTGGGTGTAAAACTCGTCATTCTTGGCAGCCTTAGCGGCTCCAAGATTGCTGTTTTTGGCCATAAGCTGCGCTCTTACGGCACTTGCGACTTATCCGGAAAGCGGCACCTTACGGCACAAAAAAAGGCATGGACTTTTCTAATCCATGCCCTGGGCCGTAGGATGCCGCAACACTGGACAAGTCGAGTCCACGCCAAAGCGCAGACACTCGCGACTCATCCGGCATGTTGCATTGAAATTTCCTACGTTTCAGGGCAACCGAATAAATAGCAAATGCTAAATTACATATGTCTTGTATCCGTGAAGGATACACTACAAAGATACGAAATAATCGTCAAAACAGTTTTTTTCTAGCCGGTTTTCCGGCTAAATCATAAAAATCTTATCCTGAAGTGGCCAGCACCTTTCGCTTTTCCTCTGTGAGTTACCGCGCTTGAAGAAGGTTGATATAGATGGACTTGATCCGGTTGAGAGCTGGTTTTTATTCTGAAAAATATGAGTACCTTTGTGGGTAAGCCGGAAGACATGGGGGAGCGTTACTCTGTTGTCGCAGAGGCTTCTAGAATGACCGACTTACTGGACGAAGAAAAACTAAAATATTTTCGTGGCATGGTAACAGAAGAAGAAAGACTGGATATTGGTCAGGCGTATTATGAGGACGGCGTCGTGGACGGAATGTCTAAAGCTAAATCTGATACTGCCCTTAAAATGCTTCAGAAAAGTTATTCTCTTGAGGAGATATGCGAGATTACCGGCTTGCCGGAGCAGGAAATTATTAAGTTAAAGAATGGTATTTGTGCCAAACTTTAACTTATTCTGCGCAAAATGTCCGTAAAAAGCCGTAAATTGTGTGAAAATTTCGGGTTTTATACCCTTATTTTGCAACCGACTAAGGAAAAGTTGGTTATTAGGTTATCGTTATTTCGGTTTAACCAAAAAATGCAGTCCAGGTGTGAACCCCGACTGCATTTTTTTATGAACCGCTTGCTAACTCGGAAAATTATCGTATCTTTGCACTCCCGTCCGTCGTGACGGAGTTTCAAACGCTTTAAGCCCGGAGGGGTGGGTGAGTGGCTGAAACCAGCAGTTTGCTAAACTGCCGTACGGGTTATTCTGTACCACGAGTTCGAATCTCGTCCCCTCCGCCAAATGCCTTCTACAGTTTTGTAGGAGGCAATTTCGTATAAAATATGATATAACGTTTTGGTTTTAAACTAGGTGTTTCTTGGTTAGCTAGGGATTGTCGTTTAATGTTTTTTATTTGAGTCGTGCGGGAGCCATCCCTTGTTGCTGACGCATCAAACTCGTCGTTTTATACTGTTTGGTCGCCGAGTCCGGGCTCCATCGCCCGGATTTCGCGTTGTTTTTCCACTTTCACCCTGGAGTCCTCCTGTGAGAACTCCGTTTCGGAACCGTTTGAGAGGCTCAACTATGCGGCCTCCGCCTGTTGTCGCTCCATCAACCGCTCCGCCAGCTGCACCGCATTCGCCGTGTGGATGCCGAAGAAGATGTACAGGATCTCCGTCTCCTTCCTCCTGGCCTTGATTCGGCGCATCGCGTAATGCTCTTTCTGCGTCCCGAATGATCCTTCCATCGCTGTCGCTCTAACCCTCGCAAGTTCCTGTCTCACAAAGTCTTTCGCATTCGCCTCCTTGAAAGGCTTCCCTCTCTTTACGAAAGAGGTCTGGATTTTCAGCTCCTTGCAGAGGTCTCGGTTTGCCGTGCCGGCATAGCTCGTATCTCCACCAACCTTTTTCACATCCTCCCCGAACAAGCGCTTGTGCATCTTGATACAGTGCTCAAGTCTGGTTCCTTCGTTGAAGGCATTGAACGACAACTTCTCAATGAAGGATATCCCATCTACCAAGATGTTGTTGCATTTGGCTCCGAACTCCACGTTCTTCGCTTCCTTGCCGCGGACAATCGGTCTCACATACGGCTTGCTCACGCTCACTATCCGGTTCGGGATGCTCTCGCGGGCATCTCCGCTCTGGAAGTGGTTGCACTGCTGACGATACACTTTCGTGATGATGTCTATCGTCTGTTTCTCCCTATCCGTGAATAGCTTGATATCCTGGTGTTCACGTTCCATCTTTCGCATCTCCCTCAGTATCTTGCCTAGCAGGTCCAGCAAGCGGCGGGTTATCTTTCTTGTCTGAGCCTTATTGTGCTTCCGCTGTTTCCGGTACGCCAGGTTCGCCTTCTCAACATTCAGGAACTTCGTCCTCGGACGATGGATTCCCAGCTGGCGGCTCGCCTTGCACATCAGGTCATATCCCTTCTCTACGCACTCCCAGAGCAGTTTCTGGTCAGTCGGATAACGCATCTCGCTCTCATAGCAGGTCGCATCCGTGAACATCGTATCCAGATTCTTCATGTAAGGCTTCCAAGCCTCCGCCAGAAGGTTCTGCAATTCCTGGATCTTCAGCTTCCCGGCCAACTCCGCCGCAATGTCGTCCAACAGTTTGTAGTTCGTCAGCGGATGGACCGGATCTATGAGGATGTCACAGAACAACTGGTAGTGGATGTTCCTGTTCAACTCTTCCATCAACTTCGGGAAGCTCATCTGCGTCTTCATCTTCAAGAACATCAGCGCCACCTTCCCTTCCGGGGTGAAGTAGGACTTCCGTCCACGTTTCGGAGTCATGCTTTTTCTCACAAGCCCGAAGCTCTCTGCCATCTCGCGCAGCGGGAGAATCTTCTTCATCCTGCCCAGTTCACTGTTTTCAAACGTCGCCCGGTAAAGTTCATAAAAATTGAACTCCGAGAACGGGAGATTTGGAGTAATCTCAGCAAAATTCTGTATCTTTGACATCGTAACTTTATGTTCGATTCCTCCAATTTTTGCTTTTCCAGGGCGATTGGGGGAATTCTTTTTACCATATCAAAGATACAAAATTTCTAACACATTAGCAATCAATTTGTTATAAATCTTTGGCTATTTTGCGATAGTCCCTAGAGTATGAGGTTCCCAAATTTTTTTTGTTTGTCTTTTTCGTTATATTTGCGGTGATATGAAGTTGATTCGAAAAAATATGGCTCAGATTATCGCCTTATGTAAAAAACACAAGGTGCTGCAACTATATGTCTTTGGATCAATTCTTACAGACAAGTTCAACAAAGACAGCGATGTAGATTTCACTGTCATCTTTGACCGTAACGCATTACCTTTACTGGTCTATGGAGAGAACTATTTTGATTTCAAGTTCGCTTTGGAAGACCTTCTGAAACGTGATGTAGACTTGGTTGAATACAACGCTATCAAGAATCCTTATTTCAAGGAAGAACTTGATGAAACCAAACAGCTTATCTATGGACAGGCATCATAAAGCACATCTGTACGATATAAGTACGGCTATTGACGAGGTCTATTCATTCTTTGAACAGGTCCCGAAACGCTTCGATGAATACCAGAAGAATCTGATGCTCAGACGTGCCATAGAACGGAATATCGGTATCATCGGAGAAGCTACCAACAAACTTTTGAAAGAGGATCCGGAGATTACCATTTCGCATTCTAAGGCCATTATAGCCACAAGAAATCGGGTGATTCACGACTACGCAGCAGTAACTGATGATGTTATGTGGAAAATCGTCATAAATGACCTTCCAAAACTAAAAGAAGAAGTAACCGCCCTGCTCGCGGATAATTCTTAAATCATCGTCGGGGTCGCGAGGCACGAGTCTCGTTTTCCGCTCTAAGAGGCACTTCAACGAAAGTTGAGGTGCTTTTTTCGTATGTAACGATGTAGGTAGGCGCGGGCACAAAAACACGGGGATTTGTGTCGAGACGGCCGAAACCCCCTTTAAAGCACGAAATCGGCCTCCCAGCATCGTTACTGTGCTTTAGCACCCCCTCCAGACCACGCCTAAAGCACACTTAGCCACCTAGAACCGCAATTTTGTGCTTTAACCAACTTCTCCTTTTCCCAAAAGGGGTAGATCGCGGGTCTGAGCCCGCGATGAGGGGAACGGGGTCGGCGACAAGCGTGACAGGTTGCCCTATGCCGGTGAAATCGTGCGAAAAATGGCAAAAGCGCACGATTTGAGCCGATGGCGCCGGTGAAATCGTGCGGAAAACGGCAAAATCGCACGATTTGAGCGGCGTGCAAGGTCGGGGTCGGGCATGAGCGGTTTTACAACCGACTGTGTATATCAATATGTTAGAAAATAAGCCCTGCCCGAGGTTGGCATTATCAGACAAGGCGGCAGCCGTTACCAACCACAAATGTCACAATCACCAACCATTTTTGTCAATTATACCCAAAATTGTGCAAAATCTGTGTCAAAGGAACCAGGAGAAAATTCTTGACACAAGTAACGGATAAATGTTTAACTTTTAATCCGTTATGCTATGAGAGAGCAATATACTGACACGTTCTCTATCAGTTTCTATTGCCGTCCCTCCCGGAAGTCCACCAAGGGAAACGCTCCTACATTTCCTTACCTCGTAAAGCGGACCCTAAATCTTTCAAGAAGATGATGATATCAAAAATACAACTCTTATTTGAAAGAGCTCGGTACTCTTTGCAACATAGATAAACCTATGCATAGCCACATTGGGAGGCACACAGCCGCCACCTATCTTCTGAATAGGTCTGTACCGATGGAAATGGTAGCAAAGGTTCTGGAACACACCACAACCAAACAGACTAGACATTACGCTAAGCTGCTGGACAAGACCGTATTTGATGAGTTCAAGAAGTTGATGTAGTCTATCAAGCGATTTTGCACTTTTTTGTGTCAAGCTTTTTGTGCTAATTGTTTTTGACACAAATTAAGCACTATCAAAACGCCTCCCAGATCACTGGGAGGCGTTTTTTGAGTTTTGTGAGCGGAAAACGGGATTCGGACCCGCGACCCCGACCTCTACCAACTGAGCTATTTCCGCGTCGGGACTGCAGATTTAAGGCGAATTTTTTAATCTGCAAAATTTTTTCGCTCACACCCCCCAAAAAGATGATAAACCTATTACGTAGTATAGCTTCGTAATTCGTTCTATATCTGTTAAAACTAAAAACCAAGATGAAAAAGTTTTCATTCCTTTTCCTGACCATTGCAGCCCTCACGCTTGTCTGCTGCAAGAAAGCATCCGAGGAGACCGTTGACCCTGTCGTTTCAGACAATCCGGGCATCGCGTCGGCAGAAGACTTTATGGCCTTCGCCGCGGCGGTCAACGCGGGCGAATCCACCGAGAGGTGGCAGAATGAAGAAGGCTGGGTCAACCTGCTCGACGACATCGACTTCAATGGTGTCACAGAGTGGACCCCCGTCGGACACGTGACCGCTCCATGGGCGAACTGGAACCCAGTTATCGCCGACGGGAAGGCCTTCACCGGAAAATTCGACGGCAACGCGCACAAGATTAAGAACCTGAAATTAACAGATGCGGAAACCAAAGACGGCCGCCACTTCGGCATCTTCGGTTATCTCGGTCCAGGAGCCATCGTTCAGAATTTCGTCATCGACGAGAGTTGCTCGCTGACCGTCACCTCTTCTGTCTCCCACAGCGTAGGCATGATTGCCGGCGTGCTTTACGACGCCACTGTCCGCGACGTGACGAGTTATGCCCCGATGACCTATGAAGGCGGATGCAAAGGATACCTGCATATGGCCCTTATCGGCGGTATCTACGCCAAAGATATAGGCTGTACGGTGGACAGCGTCCATAACTTCGGTGACATTTCGGTCACTAATTCCGTCAATCTCTCCGGAGCAGCGACAGGCATCCACGTAGCCGGCGTCGTCGGTTTCACCAACGCCCCGACCGGCAATGAAAAACGCGTGGTAATCTCCGACAGCAGCAACCAAGGCGAGATGACTTCACAAGCTGGCCGTACCGCTGGCATCCTGGGCGCAGCCAATGCCTGCACGGACATCATCGGATGCGAGAACCGCGGCAACCAGCTCAACTCGATGCCGCAAAGCGACGGCAGCCGTCTTGGCAACATCTGCTGCCTCACCAATAATGGTTCCACCATTTCGAACTGCAAGAACTACGGCAACCTGGTCTCGACGACCTCCGGCAGGGTCGGCGGCATCGTTTCGCTGCCAGGCGCCGCTTCCTACACCAACAACGAGAACTACGGAAAGATCATTTCCGACAGCGCCTACCGCGGCCTTTTCTGGGGATATGTGACCGCTGCAGCCGCCTGGGAAGGAGGAAAGGCCGCCGGGAAAGTCGGAAGATACAACAACGGCGACTTCCAGAATGACGTCTATTCCGAATCCAACAAAAAAAATTATCTCGGCAAGGATGGTTCAGGCGGCAAATGCACTGTCTCTGACGTCACCATCGACATCACGGCTGCCGCCGATCCCCAACTTGACGTCGAGGCGGACTTCCGTATCTTCTTCATCGGAAACAGTTTCACCAAAGACGCCGTAGAGCACCTGCCCGGCATTCTCGCCGCAGCCGGACTCGACAAGATCCAAATGGTCCATATGTACTATGGAGGACGCACTATCCCCGAATATAACGACGGCTGGAGCACTGCTACGGATTATCACTGCTATGTTTGCAATCCCGGCCAGACCAGCTGGACCGACATAACCGGAAAGAGCCTGTCGACCGTTGCTGCAACCGGCAAATGGGACGTCGTCACCATTCAGGAACACACCGGACGCCAGCTTGCCTGGGGATGGACAGAGACCGAAAAGGCGGCAGTCCAGGGGCTTGTGGATAAGGTGAAGGCCGCACAGAAGGCAAACGGCGGCACGCCGAAACTCTACTATATTCTCTCGCAGGCTTATCACAACTTGAGCAAGGCGCAGAGCGGGGCCAAGCCTTTCTCCAATACGAGTGAGATGTGGACAATTATCGCCGCCCAAGGCAAGACAGCCGTGGAAACCTGCGGTTTCGACGGTGTGATTTCCACCGGCGCGATGCTGCAGAACCTCCGTACCTCCGGCCTCAACAACACCATGGGCCTCACCCGTGACGGCTATCATATGGACTATGGTATCTCCCGTTACGGCGCTTCCTGCACGGTGTTCGAGACGGTAATCGGTCCGTTCAACGGCGATGTCAAACTTGACAACAACAGCTACCGGACATCGTCTAACTCGACAACTGACGGCAGCTACACCACAGCCATTACCAACGAGCGTGCTCCTATCGCACTCAAGGCCGCCCGCTATGCGATAGCAAAGCCCTATGAGGTGACCGATATGGAAGGCGAAGGCGGCGTTCCCCCGGGTCCCGAGGTCGATCCGGACAACGTTACAATAGCTTCAGCTGCCGACCTGGTGGCATTTGCAGCCCGAGTCAACAGCGGCGAAGCCAAGGCTGTCATTGCGAACGTGACCGTCACAAGCGATATCGATATGTCGTCCGTCACAGACTGGACGCCCATCGGTCTCGCTGTCACCTCGCTCAACAGCAATACCATCGCATGGGGCGCAGGGAATCCCTTCAAGGGCCATTTCAACGGCTGCGGACACACCATCAAGAACTGGAAGGTCGTTTGCCGGAATGCTACGGCGGGCCAGTCCTGGGGCCTCTTCGGCACGCTGGCCGACGGGGCCGTAGTGGAGAACCTGGTCTTCGACAGCAGCTGCTCGCTGACGGTTTCTCCCTCCGCCCAGACCGACTGCGGCCTTATCGCAGGCCTCGTTCACGGGGCGACCGTCAGCAACATTGAGAGCCACGCCTCGATGACCTACGGCAATGCCACAGTCGCCGACAACCTCCGGATGACGATGGGCCTCATAGGAATGGCCTTTGCTACCGATACCGAAGCGACGATCACCGGCCTGAAGAATTACGGTTCCCTGACGACGGACAAATGCAACAACACCAAGAACGGCGCGACTTCCGTGCAGACGGCGGGCATCTGTGGTTTCTCTTCCAATGACGGCAATTCAACCAAGACCGTCCTTTTCAAAGACTGCGTCAATGAGGGCAATATGAGCGGCAACAATGCCCGTATGTCGGGTATCGTTGCGGCTTGCAACCGCTACACCGTGCTCAAGAACTGCATCAACCGGGGAAACAACGTCAACGACTCGATGGATGCCCGCCTGGCCAACCTGACCTGTATCACCGGGGCCGGCAGCATCATCGAAGACAGCATAAATTACGGCGATGTGATTTCCAAGACCGGGCAGCCCGCCGGCGGATGCGTGTGCCTCGTCAATCACGACGACAATATGTTTGTCCGGATGCAGAATTACGGCCGAGTGATTACCGACAGGGCCGAAAACTATTTCGGAACACTCTTCGGCCAGTGCAACAAGGACGCGAGTTTCACGAAGTGCGTCGCCGCAGGGGACTTCGGCAGATATAACAACGGCACATACCAAATGGTCGGCATCACCGCCGAGAATTACTTTGACTATGTGGGAACGCACAACGCTTCCGGCGTCAACGTGACCAGGGAAAACATCCTGTTCTCGTTGGAAGGCGGATCCGAACAGGCCAAGGGGCCCTCGATGCCGGCGAAATGGGTGTTCAATACATCCAACAAGCCCATTTACTACTCGTCCTGGACCACGGAGCGGAAGATCCCCGCGACCAATAATGCCAGCGCATATATTACCGTGACGCGGGCGGCGGCAAACGCTTCCGCCTCATGGGATCTCGGCGTGGCCTCCAACGGCGTTCCGCAGATAGCCACGCTCGCGGAAGGCGATGCCTGGGTATGGTGTATGCCGCTGGAGTCGGCCATTCCCGCAGGATCATACATCGACTTTAACGCAACTATGGTCAGTTATGCCACGTCGGCAAAGAACTGGGTGGTGGAAATCCTGGACGGAGACAGCTGGAAGAGCGGTGTCAGCTACATTTGTTCCGGGGTCCCGACCGGGGATGATTACCAGCATTCGACTGTGATGCACACGTTCAAGCTGACGAAGTCCATCTCCGGGGAGCTTCAGGTCCGCTGCCGTGTGGAAGGCAGCGAAGCCTGCGACGGCAGCACGCTTTCGGCTACCTCCAGTGGCGGATACAGCCGCTTCGCTCCGTTCGGCTTTACCGGAGCGTACGTGCAGAATTTCGGCACGCAAACGCCCGCCGATATAAAGCGCGTCCTCTGTCTTGGAAATTCCTTCTCCTATTACAACAACCCTGTTGGGATGCTGAAGGAAATCGCCTTTGCAGAAGGGCACCAGGTAGATGTGGTGGCCAATTTCAAGGGGTCGCAGACCTTCGCCTCCCTCTGCAACCTGTCGCTCGCCAAGGATGCCATCGCCCGCGGTCCTTTCGATTATGCATTTATTCAAGGAGAGAGCTACGAAGAGGCCCGTTATGCGGAGAATCCCTCAGGGAATACCGCTATCCTCACGGCCGTCCGTGCGCTTTCGGACCAGATCCGGGCAGCATCCCCTTCCTGCAAGGTAGTCCTGGAGGCGACCTGGGCATCCACCCACGACAACTACGAGGGATTCGGCAACTTCGAGAACTACGCCAACCTGCTTGCAGCGGGAACCATCTCTCTGGCGGAAGCCTCTGGTGACATCGTTTCGCCAATCGGGACGGCCTTCAAGGATATACGCAATGGTTCTTCCGGCATCAATCTGTATCATACCGATGATTATCATCAAGGCCCTTACGGTGCCTACCTGAAGGCCTGTGTCAACTACCTGGTGCTGTACAAGACGCGCTTCAGCGCCCATCCTGCCGACTGCGGGCTCGACCCGGCAAAGACCGCGGTCCTTCGCGCCGCAGCGGAAAAAGCATATTTCGGCAATTAGGTGAAGTAAAGAGTATAATTATTCCCAATATAAATCAACTTAGGTATAATGAAAAAGAACATCTTGAAAGCCGCTTTTGCTGTAGCAGCAATCGCTGCAATGACTTTCGCCTGTAAAAAGGCGGATGAGCCCGGAACCGAACCGGACGATGGAACAGTCGCCATCAAAGCCTCTATTCCCGCCAGCGAAATGGGCTGGAAATGGCAGGAAGGTGACAAACTGACCGTCATTGGAACTACGACCGAAACCTTTGATCTCACCTCCGGCGCCTCTACTGCGTCGGCCGAGTTCAAGGGAAACAAAGTGGAAGGAACCGCCTTCACCATCTTGTATCCCGGCACCTGCGCCACGCTATCCGATGCTGAAGCCATCGACTGGACGAAGCAAAAGCAGGTGGGCAACAATTCGCAGGCACACCTTAAGTATGTTGCCGCGCTCAAGGATGTCGATGCTTACACAGAGGTTACGTTTGCAAACGATTGGGCCACGGCCCACGGAGGCGCGTTCAGGCAGAGCGGTATCGTCAAGTTTGAACTGACGCTCCCAGCTGCCGTTCCCGGCGTGTCCCGCGTACAATTGGCCGACTCGGGCGAAATCATCAGCGTTGGGCTGGACCTTGAAAATGTAGAACTTGGAGACGACAAAGTCCTTACTGCTTATGCCGGCTTCCCCTGGGTGGACCTGGACATTCCGGCCGGCGGGCAAGTTACGCTTACCCTGAACGCTTCGGACGGCGGTGTATGGACCAATATCATCACGTATGATAATGCTGGCTCCTTCAAGAGCGGAATGGTCAATACCGTTAAACTCGATGCTTCCAATTGGACGGCCGCCGAGCAGGGAACCGGAACGGAAGCGGATCCTTATGTCATCCGCACGGTGGACCAGTTCAAGGACTTCGGCAACAAACTCGTTGAGGGCGAAACCCTTTATTTCAAGCTTGGCGCGGATATCGATCTCGGAGCCGAGACCTCATGGGAACGACTCCATCCGGATGCAGACACCAAGCGCTTTGTGTTTGACGGACAGGACCACACGATAAAGGATCTGACGGCCTCCTTCGACTCCGGATATCCCTCTATTTTCGGCGCTATCAACGGTACGGTCAAGAATCTGAATCTCGAGAATTGTTCTATAACCTATACCGGCACCGGTGGCGGTCCGCTCGGCATTCTGGCAAGCTGGGCCGGCATCAGCAATGCATCCTTCGACGCAACTATCGAGAATGTCCATGCCAAGAACTGCACGGTAACTAGCGAAAGCCCCTCCAATACGGTCGGAGGCCTTGTAGGACGCGCCCATAACGCAACATTCATAAACTGCTCGTTCGACGGAACGGTGGAACGCACCGCGACCAACGCCAGTGGCTACAAGTACATCGGAGGTCTGGTTGGAGCCGATGAATGGGCAGGCGAATACCTCACCACCTTCAAGAACTGCAGCACATCCGGAACCCTGATGTCCAAGAGCGGCAACTCTACCGCAGGCATCCTTGGCGGCACCAATGCCGGAGCCTATATCAAGATGGAGGACTGCAGCTCGACGATGACTATTACCACCGCAGGGGCCGTGACGGGCGGTATACAAGGTTATACCGGCGGCGGCATCTATACGAACTGCTCCTACGAGGGCACCATCACCAATGCAGGCGTTACCGGAAGTGCTTATGTGGGTGGCCTCATCCCGTACTTGACCCATTGGGTCCAACTTTCAAAATGCCATACTTCTGGTGAGCTTTCCTCCGAGGGCGAACGTGTGGGTGGCCTCATCGGCGACCTCAACCCGAACTCTGCCGACACCGAGGGTACGTCAATCACCGACTGCTACAGTACTATGAAGGTGACCGGAAAGGCCAAAGTGGGCGGCATCCTTGGAAACAGTGCCAACAACGACAACGGTGGGAGGAAACATATCGCCCGCAGCTATGCCACCGGAGATGTCTCAGGAGGCGACTGGACAGGTGGTCTCATAGGTTACTACCGTCATGGCGAGGTGGAAGATTGTGCCTTCTACGGCAATGTTAATGGAAATGGCCAGCGTACTGGCGGATTCATAGGTAATGCGGGCTCAGGCAATATAACAGTGCGTCATTGCTATACCGGGGCCTCTGTCAAGACTACTTCACCTGGTGCCGGCGGTTTCATCGGCCTGGGCCAGTCAGCGAATAATGTAGCAGGAACGCACGCCGACATCGGCCTGACGGTGGAGTATTGCATCGCCTGGGGTGCCAGCGTAGTTGCTGAGGCAGGAGAAACCAACCAGTGGGGAACCGGTGCCTTTATCGGTTCAGTTGCAGGCGGAAGCACCCTCACCGATAACTTCCGCAACCCTGCGATGACCGTCTCCTACAACTGCGCCAATAAAGAGTGGCCTCTTGTATACGACCAGGAGAATTCCACCAAGGACAAACCGCTCGTATACTACGACGGAGCGGTAGAGGCGCCCGCCACTTGCCAGGCACCTTATCACGGCAAGGCTGCCGCGGCCGGCAAGACCGCCGCACAGGTCGCAACCGACCTCGGTTTCTCGACCACAGTATGGGATCTCTCCGGTGAAGTTCCTGTGTTGAAGGTTGCCCAGTAATGGGGTAATCTAGGGATTGTCGTTTAATGTTTTCAATTTGAGTTGAGCGGAAGCCATCCCTTGTTGCTGACGCATCAAACTCGTCGTTTTATATCATTCTTGCGCTTGGTCCGGGCTTCATCGCCCGGATTTCGCGTTGTTTTTCTACCGTCATCCGGGAGTTCTCTTTCGAGGACTCCGTTTCGGAACCGTCTGGGCTTCCCAACTATGCGGCTTCCGCCAACTGTTGCTCCATCAGCCTCTCCGCCAGCAGCACCGCGTTCGCCGTGTGGATGCCGAAGAAGATGTACAGGATTTCCGTCTCCTTCTTTCTGGCTTTGACCCGGCGTAAGGAGTAATGCTCCTTCTGCGTGCCGAATGATCCCTCCATCGCCGTGGCACGAACCCGCGCAAGTTCCTGTCTCACAAAGTCTTTCTCTCGTTGCTCCTTCGCACGCTTCCCCTTCTGGACAAAGGAGGTCTGGATGCCGTTCTTCGAGCAGAGGTCCCGGTTCGCATTGCCGGCATAGCTCGTATCTCCACCTATCTTTTTCGCATCCACCCCAAACAGGCGCTTATGCATCTTGATGCAGTGGGCAAGTCTTGTCCCTTCGTTGAAGGCGTTGAAAGACAACTTCTCAATGAACGATATCCCATCCACCAGGATGTTGTTGCACTTGGCTCCAAACTCAACGCTTTTCACTTCCTTGCCCCTCACGATAGGTCTCACATACGGCTTGTTCACGCTCACTATCCTGTCCGGGATGCTCTCGCGGACATCACCGCTCCGGAAGTGGTTGTACTGCTGGCGGTACACCTTCGTGATGATGTCAAACGTCTGTTTCTCTCTATCTGTGAAAAGCTTAACTCCTTCATGCTCACGTTCCATCTTCCGCGTCTCCCTCAGTATCTTTCCCAGCAGGTCCAACAGCCGACGCGTTATCTTCCTCGTCTGGCTCTTCGTGTGCTTCCGCTGCTTGCGGTACGTCAGGTTGGCCTTCGCAACATCCAGGTACTTTGTCCTCGGGCGGTGGATTCCCACCCTCTGACTTGCCTCGCACATCAGCTCATATCCTTTCTCCACGCACTTCCACAGCAGTTTCTGGTCGGTCGGATAGCGCATCTCGCTCTCATAGCACGTCGCATCCGTAAACATCGTGTCCAGATTCTTCATGTAAGGCTTCCACGCCTCTGCCAGCAGGTTCTGCAGTTCCTGGATCTTCAGGCTTCCGGCCAGTTCTGCGGCAATGTCATCCAACAACTTGTAGTTCGTCAGTGGATGCGTCGGATCAATCAGGATGTCACAGAACATCTGGTAGTGAATGTTCCCGTTCAACTCCTCCATCAACTTCGGGAAACTCATCTGCGTCTTCATCTTCAGGAACATCAGCGCCACTTTCCCCTCAGGGGTGAAGTAGGACTTCCGTCCACGCTTGGGCATCATGCTCTTGTTCACCAGCCCGAGACTCTCTGCCATCTCATGCAGAGGGAGGAGCTTCTTCATCCTGCCCAGTTCACTGTGCTCAAACGTTTCCCGGTACAGTTCATAAAAATTGAACTCCGAGAATGGGAGATTTGGTGTAATCTCAGTAAATTTTCGTACCTTTGGCATACAAACTTTCACTATCGATTCCTCCGAAATTCACTTTCCTACGGTGTTCGGAGGAATTCTTTTTCACTATATCAAAGATACAAAATTTCTAACAATTTATCAATCAATTTGTTATAAAGTTTTCAACAATTTACGACTGTCCCTAGCTAAAGCCTGGAAATCAAATCGTCCGGGTCCTGATCCTTCATTTCAAGAATGGCGAACCACTTCTTGCCCAAATCCTTGATGGACGCCCCGACATGATATACCCGATTGTCGATGATAAGGAATCGGTCGTGCGACTTGTTGAATACCTGTACCGGAATGGGCGGATACTGCGCATCGTGCTTGGCCATATCCAAGGAAAGTTGCTGGGATATTTTCTGGGTAAAGATGGATGCGCTCACTCCGGCATGACGCTTATCCAGCATTGTGAGGACACTCTCATCCACATAGTTGTCTATGAGAATGATTCTGAATGTGGCTGATTTGATGAGAGCACAAATGAAGTCGTATGCGTCGAAAATCTGACCATCAAAGAAAAGACCTTGTTCTTGTTTGAGGGATTTCTCCTCCAACTTAGCAAATACTTGATCAAATTTTTGGTCGTTTTCCAAAAGTTTGTACTCGATCCTGTCCATCCTCTGAAACAGCTGCGCATTGGAAAGAAGGAAATGCCGCATAGCGACAAAGGCATCCATGATTTTGGTGCTTATTTCAATTGCCTCATCAGAATGAAGGACTGCGGATAACATCGCCACACCTTGTTCCGTAAAAGCATAGGGGGCTGTTGGGGAAAAACGTAGTGGCTGAAGGCGATTGCAATTTGCGATAACTTCAGCAGTCTCTTCAGCTGTCAGCTGAAACCTATAGGATGACTTGAAGCGCTTGATATTACGTCGAACTTGCTCGTTAAGTCGCTTAGTGGTAACGTGATACAACTCGGCCAAGTCTCTGTCAAGGATAACTTGAATACCCCTAAGCGTTATAATTCTGCTCTCCGCCGGAACCTCTAGGTGGTCGCAATTTGCGACCAGCTCGACACCTTCTGTTTTTTCTTTGCCATATATTCTCCTCTTCAAAACGAGCCGCATTAATCACGGCCTTTGTAACCATATGATTTTCAGCATGTGGTCGCAAATTGCGACTGACTTAATAACAGCGGGAGTGGACAAGGCTACTCCTGCCATTCAAAGATAATCAAAGGAATCCATTCCGCCTACACCTCATCAAACTTTTTCATGGACTCTTTTTTGACCTTGTCGGCAAGGGCCATGTAGGGTTTCATGGCCTTGAGGGAAGAGTGCCCGGTCCACTGGGTGATGGTGTATGGACTAAGTCCGCTGGAAAGGCCTGTAACCACGAACGTCTTGCGCCCGACATGGGTTGATATCCTTTCGTAAAGCGGAAGCGTAACATCGTGTCGTTCATTCCCGATGAAATAGGTTTTGGTGGTTGGCTTATCCAGTCCGGCCATCTTGAACAGCACCTTCAGTGCGTCATTCATCTTTTGGTTGGAAACGACCGGGAGTGCAGCGCCGCCTGGGAGTTTAGACCAAAATTGTAACCGCATATTACCTCCGTTCGAATCTCGTCCCCTCCGCAAAATGCCTTCTACAGTTTTGTAGGAGGCATTTTCGTATAAATTATGATACGTTTTGGTTTTAATGGTCCAACCATACTGTTTCCTGTTCCAATCGAACCTCTAGACGAATAGTATCGTCGGGGTTATATATAGCCACTTCTCCCACCTCAACAGAGGGCTGTACTTGCAACTGTCGCATTTTTTGCGCCGGTTTGCTGTTCGATATTCTTCTTTCTTGCCATGCTGTTCTTCAATCAACGCCGGGCTATTCCGGCAATTACTTTGCAATTACACAAGGTTGTGTAACACAAGGTTGTGTAATAAAACCTACAACAAGTTATTGAATTTCCTTTTTGCAATTCTTGTTGATTATGGCTATATCTGCATATCATAGTATGAAAAACATACCGTGATATGTTATTTTATATAATTATAGTATGGAATATCGGCTAGATAATTACTCCAGAAATCCGCAGATTCTGCTAGACCGGCTGGCGGCCAACTGCAAGGCCCGCAGGCTGGAGAAGGGATACAGCAGAAGAACGCTCTCAGACTTGACCGGTATTCCTGCTCCCACCATCGAACGTTTTGAGAGGACCGGAAAAATATCCCTGGAGTCCTTTTGTCGGATAGCCACCTTATTCGAATATTTTGACGAGATGGCCGCTCTCCTGGACCATACTAAGTACTCTACTTCCCAAGAGTTGGAATCCATCAATAAGAACCATAACAGAAAGAACGGGCGCTGATGGTAGATGTAAATAAGATTCAGGTGCTGATCCCATAGTAAGCCCACTGCGGGTAACTTGACATTTTTGGTCAAGTTACCGTCAAAAACGGCCTTTTTTGCGGGTAACCGGACTTTATTTGTCAAGTTACCCGCAGTGTGAGCACTTTTGTAACTCCCCAGCCAGCTGATGTACGTGCATCTGTGCAAACGGCTAGGAACAGGCACTTTCTCCGATGTACGTACAAAAATACGGCATTCCAGTGCGGTTTCGATGTACGTACATCGGTAGCCGTGGCGCTTATCACACTGACAATCAGCGCATTAGAGTAACTGACGGGTATGAATAGCACACCCGTCAGTTACTCTAATCGTTTAGTATTCAACCATTTAAGCGCCACAAACCGCCGCTTCGACGAACCTCGCAAAAAGCCCTTCTGGCAGCGGCCGTCACCAACCAGACATGTCAATTATACCTAAATTATGATACCCAAGTGGCGCAGGTTCCAAAACAGGGGCGGAACCTGCGCCGCCAATCGGCCTTCTACACCATTCTGATGGCGCAGGTCCTGGTGGTAAAACGGAACCTGCGCCATCCGTAGCTGAACCTGCGCCGCTCACTCCTGAACCTGCGCCATCCGCCCAGTCCTTAGCTGATCTCCTTCAGCACGTACTCCTGCCGTCCCAGGTACTGAATCACCCACAGCACGTAGCGGATGTCCACGCAAACGCACATGTTATACCCGGGCACAGCCTCGTAGTTACTGGCGAGGGACTCCTTGTTGCCGTCAAAGGCCAGGCCGATGAGCTCGCCCCGCGCATTGAGAACCGGAGACCCGGAGTTACCGCCCGTGATGTCGTTGTCGGTGAGGAAGTTCACCGGGAAGTACGGCGGAGGAAGCAGGTATTTCCACTTCGTCGGATAGCAGAAGTCGTACTTGGCGGGGTCATACTTCTCCCGCAGGCCGCGGGCCGTGCTCTGCCAGTGCGTATACACACCGTCCCAGGGCCGCATGGGCCCCACCTGGCCATAGGAAAGCCGCATGGTGGAGTTGGCGTCGGGGTACTGCATCACACCCTTCCTGTGAAGATACCGGTGACGCACCTGCGCATACTGGTGCCTGAGCTCATTGAGCGTAGCGGGATCCTCCTTCGAGTTCAGATCCACCACATTGAGCTCCCGGATATACCGGTACAGCATGTCGTCGGCAATAGGCCCCTCATACCGGGCCACTACATCGGCCTCGGGAATCTCTCCAAAGCCCGCCGCGCAGGAGTGGTCCCACACCCACTGCGCCATAGCCTTGTAGTCGGTCCCAAAGCGCTGCCGCAGTTCCAGGTGAACCGGCCGCAAGTATTCCTCGTCCATATGCGTGAGGAACTCCTCAATGGAAAAAGCCAGCATCTCTTTCTCTACCCGGGCGTCGGTCTGGGCCAGACCCTGCGCCAGGAGCTTCCGCTGCTGTTCTACATTGCCCCGGCCAAAACCGCCCATGCGCATCAGCGTCTGCCCCAGCGTCATGCTCCTCACCAGGCATTCCCGGTAGTATGCTTTCTGGGCCTCGATGTGGGCGCACTCGTCAAAGAGCCGGTCCAGGCTGTCCAGAAGGGCCCACTGCATGCCTTTCTCCTCCTCCCTCCGACGCTCAATCACGCCAAAGCGCTTCATGCTGGCCCACTGCCCCTCCTGGAGCTCGGCCGCATTGGTAAGGCTAAAGAAGTGGTCGGCATATTTCCGGCGAATGTCCGGATCCCGGTCCATCCATTTGCGGATAATGGCCATCTGCCCCGCCCGCATGCGAATCTCTACCGGGGAAACTACGTTCACGTCCTCGTTCATCTCGGCAGCGGGCGCATACCGGTCCGTACGGCCGGGATAGCCGATGACCATGGTGAAGTCTCCCTTCGTGTAGCCGTCAACACTTATCGCAAGCCGGCGGCGCGGCTTCAGCGGCTTCCCATCATGGTCGTAGACTCTGTAAATGGCAAAATCGGCCTTGTGCTGCGGCCACTCCCAGTTGTCCTCGTCTCCGCCGAAGGCAGCCACCGTCACGGGCGGCGCACTCACAAGGCGCACGTCGGAGTACTCGTCGTAGAAGCAGAGATAGTACATGTCTCCGCCCCAGACACTGGCGAGGGAAACCATCCGGTCGCCATCGGCATACTTCTTTTCAACGATCGACGACAGGCGGCGGAAGCCGGCGGGCTTGCCATCGGCCCGAAACTGCGCCTGAAGCGCATGCACCTCGTCCGTTACGTCCAGCACCTTCCGGAGGAAGTAGACCGGCGCTCCCTTGATGGGGATTTCATCGGCCATCGACCGGGCCCAGAAACCCTCCTCCAGGTAGTTGTGCTCCGGAGTGGACAGCGCAGCCACGTTGGAGTAGGCGCAGTGGTGATTGGTAATCATGAGCCCCTCGTCAGAGATCATGCTGCCGGTGCAGTAAAAGCCCAGCGACACCACGGCATCCGTCAGGCCGCCCGCCTCCTCGTTATAGATTTCCCGGGCTCCCAGCTTGAGGCCGCGCGCTTTCATGTTCTTCTCCAGCGCCCGGTTCAGGTTCTGGATGAGCCACATGCCCTCGTCGGCCCGGGCGCCCGGAAGGACGCACAGGACCAGCAGAAGGGTTATGAACAAGCGTTTAGTCATTGCGTACGCAGCGCAGGGCGCCGGCAATGCGGTAGCTTACGTTGGTTCCGTTGCAGGTGTATTCGGCTTCGGTAGCCTTGTTGGTCATCGGCATAAGGCCACAGAAGCTGATGTTCTTGAGACCCGAGGTGGGATCGTTGGCGGTGTTGTAAGTGACAGATCCGTTCTGGGTAGAACCAATCATCATACCGGCGGCAATACGTCCCTCGTAAATGGTATAGGAAAGCGTTCCGGCTGTTACCGTATTATTGTTAATGGATACCATGCCGCAGGGGAACATCTTGAAGCCATCTTCGTTCAGTAACTTGATGGAACCGTTGGCACCATCATAGTAGGGGGCGTCCGTCTTGGTGGTAATGCCTACACCTTTACCAACCAGGTTGGTGATGTCGGTCTTGGTGGGAACATGCCAACCCTTGGGGCAAATGCCCTGGGCACCTTCCAGAGCCTGGGCATCTTCCAGGGACTTGATGTCGCCAATCTTCAGGCCCAGAGCAACCTCGGCCTGGTAGAGATAACCGTTGCGGGCAATGGTTTCGTTGTCGGTGGCAAAAGCACGGCTGTTCTCGACCACGGTGAGGGGATAGTAGACACCCGCCGTCACGTTTCCAAGCTCTGCGCTGGGGGTGATGCCTTCCGGAACATAACGCATGTTCTCGGTCATCCACCACTTGCCGTCTTTCATCTTGGCAACGGTGTACTTGTCTTCGTGGTAGAGGATGTAGCCTTGGCTCAGCTTTTCGATGAGGGTGTTGTCGCCACCAATCTCACCGCCGTCTTCCCAGGCTGCGATTTCGGCACCGAAGGCCACCTTCAGGTCGGAGGGATTCACGATCATCGAAATGCTGTACTGCATTCCGCCCTTCAGTTCGGCCTCCTGCAGGGCCTGGCTCAGTTCGTTGCCGCCGGCGGTGGTTACCGTCGCAATGAGGGAAACGGTCTGGGGCGGGAGAATGAGGTCGTACTGGGTGGCGCTGATCTTGTGGGCCACGATCACGCCGGCATCGGCCGCCTCGTCCACGGTGGCGGTGAAGTCCTCGGCAATCTTGGCCGCCAGTTTGGCACCCTTCAGGGCGATGGAAGTGGGCTCGCCTTCGGCATTGTTGGTCACGTTCAGGACGATGCGGGTGAGCTTGTGCTTGAAGGGGAGGGTCACGGCGTGGGCGCTGGGCAGGACTCCGGTCTTCACGCCGGCCACGAAGTCGGAGGTCGATGTCCCGGCGCTTTGGTCGGTCTGAACGGTGAAGTTGGCCGGACCGGCCTCGTTAAAGGGATAGTAGGCGGTTACGCTGGAACCGTCGGTGCCCTCTGCATACCACATCAGGCTGCCGGAGAAGATGCTGCCGTCGAAGACCATCTTCGTATTGTCGGCATACACATCGGTGTTGGAGCGGATCATCGTAACGCCAATGGCATCTCCGGCCTCAAAGGCGGTTTCGCTCACTTTGGTCATAACCGGGGCAATGCGCACCAGGCGCTTTTCGCCCTGCTCGGGAGTGGGTTCGGGGGAAACGCTCTTTTTTTCGCAGGCCGCCAGGGTCAGCAGGCAAGCGCCTAAAAGGAATAACTTTTTCATATTATTGTGAGTTAGAATTTGTATCCAATCTGTAAATAACTGGTTTGCCTGTACAGGCCGGGTGCCAGCTGGTGTTCCAGGGCGCGTGTACCGTCGAAACCCGCTTCGATGTACAGCGGCAGGCGGGCCAGGTTGTAGCGCAGCGCCAGGCTAAGCTGCACGCGAAGGGCATCGGCCACTTCTTCCTCCGTTTCGAACCAGTCGGTGAGGCGGAAGGGCGTGGTGCTTACGCCGATGGGCTCGGCGATGGCCATACTCATCTGCTCGGAATAGGAACCGCCGCCAACGAGGAAGCCGGCCTTCAGCTCCCAGCGCCGCGCCAGGGGAATCCGGGAATCCAGGGAAAAGAACAGGTGCGTACCGCCGTCCAGGTCCATATACGGGTACATCAGGGTGCTCAGGCTGTTGTTTCGGTCGATGAGCAGCGAGGCGTTGAGGGACAGGCCGTCGGCGCGCTCCATCTTATAGACCAGGCTCATCTCGAACGTCTTGTCGGCGAAGACGCGGTTGCTGCCCAGGATGGAGGGGGTGGTGACGCCGCCCTCGGTCACTTTCTCCAGGATGGTTTCGTTCAGCCGGGTGTCGGTCCAGGAATAATCCAGGCCGATGCTGTGGCAGATGTCGTTCTCGTAGAAGTTGTACTGCAGTTGTCCTGCCCAGTGCCTGCGGGGGAAGCGGAACCAGGTATAGCCTTTCTCTCCTGCTTCGCCGCGGCTGCGCAGGTATTCCAGTTGGGCGAAGAGCTTGCCGTCCAGCGAGAACTGCAGGGCCAGGCCCTGGGTGAGTTCGTACACGGGCAGGCGGTCCACTCCGGGTTCGGCCAGATGGATACCGCTGCCGTCCCAGGCCTGGTAGGTACCATAGCGCAGGCCCTTGTCCAGGAAGGCATAGTAGGTATCGGCACTGGCGGGACCGATTTGTTCGGCCTGGACGAATTCCGAGCTCTTTCCGGCCACGAAGGTGGCCCCCAGGCGCCAGCCATCGCCCCGGTACAGCACCGAAGGCGTCACCTCCAGCTCCTGCCGGTAGGTGGTGTGGCGCAGGTCCTTGCGCTTGGCGTAGTTGATGCCCTGGAAACGTACGTTCAGGCCCGGAATCCAGCGGCTGCGGTTCTTCCAGGCCAGGCCGCCGGCAATGTCGTAGGTCTGGCGGGACTTGTTGCCGGGCGTGAACTCCAGCACGTCAATGGGGTAATATCCCGGTTTGGAGAACATAGAGCCCATCATCTGCGTGCCTTCTTCCTGCATAAAGCCGAAACTGCCCGTCATCACCAGGTCCTTGAGCTGGGTCTGGGCGTGTGCGGCGGCGCCGGCGGTCCAGAGGGTCTTTCCCTCCGACCAGGTGCGGAAATCTCCGGAAGTGAACTTGCCGAAGATACAGGCCTCGGCCTCCTTGCTGTCGGGCTCATCGGTGGCCAGGCCGGCCACGTTGCGGCTTCCGTCCCAGGCATCCTGGGCGCGGAGGGCGGGGACGCAAAGCACAGCGCCCGCCAGGAGCAGGACTAACCTACTCGTGTAGAGACTGTGTTTCGCGTTCATATAAGTCGTTGCTGGAGTTATTGCTGTCCATAAGCATCTCATAGCCCTTTTGGGCCGATGCTTCCAGATTGGTTCTGCGCATCAGCGTGTGCCCCTTGAAGGTTTCGCTCAGGACTACGTAGCCCGCGTCGATGCTGGGGAGCAGGCGCTTGTGGTTGTCGGCCGAACTGCCGTTGAACACTTCTACGCCGTCAATTACCCATTCCGGCGGGATGGTGGCCATCTGGATGGAAGATCCGGGCGTACTACGCACCACGCCGGGCTGCAGCACCCAGTCCCGGATATCCACGTCCTGCGCCTGGAAAAGGACGAAGGCGGGGGAGTTCAGAGACAGGGTGTAGGCGTTGCTCTGTCCGGTCTTGATGACCACATCCAGATAATGGTCTTGTTGGATGAGGTTGCCGGGCGCGGGGTGATAGGTCTGGTTGTAGAAGTAGGTAGGGTTGTACAGGACAAAGTAGTCCGGCTTGTTCAGGTTAACCGACAGCGGATAGGTGGCGGCGTGGTCGATGGCGCCTCGCAGCGCAATCACGGCGTCCTGGCCGGGATCCAGCGGGAAGCTGGTGCCGGTTCCGGGGATGCGCACGATGGCGTCCAGGATGGGCAGGAAGTCCGGCAGGGTGCCGTCGGCCGCCGCCCAGGCGTTGTTTGCGTTGCTGTTATACGGAGCCACGCTGCCCATACACAGGCCGTCCAGATAGGTGATGACGTCGCTGTTGTTGTGCACAATCACGTACTGGTCGCTCTGGTAGGTGCCCTGTTCGGGTGTCTTGGGGCAGCCTCCGCAGTAGATTTCCTTGATGACCAGCATTCCCGCACGGGAGTGAACCAGGTCCAGGCTCACGGAGACATCCTGCCCGGATACCACCACGCGGTCCCGGTTGCCGTTGAATACGTCCAGGCCGTCCCGGTCGCTTACGGCCACGCGGTAGATGCCGCCCGGAAGGGTGACGGTGGCCTTGGCATCGTCCCCGGTGAGGATGGAATAGGAGATGCCGCCGGCGATGTTCTCAATGGTGACGGTGGCGCCGCTGCGGGTTTCGAAGCCCGCGGGATACACGGCCGTCACCGTGAGCCGGTTCAGGCTCTCGGGGGCAAAGGGTGCGTCCATATCCATACACCCCGTCAGCAGCAGTCCCGCTGCCGCCCATACTATAATTTTATTCTGCATGTGAGTCCGTAATAGAAGTTGGGGGTGAAAATGGCGCTTACTCCGGTTGCATAACTGGTTACGAAGCGGCGGGAATTGGTAAAGTTGTTGGCAAAGAAGGAAAGCGACACGTGCTTGCCGATTTCCTTGGTCACGCTCAGGTTGGCGCTGAAGTAAGGGTCGTAGCCATCGGGAGCGAAGGTGTACATATTGCCGGAGCGCAGGATCAGGCGCTGCAGGTCCGGGTTGGCGGCCGATTCTTCGGTCCAGGGGCGCACCACGCCGTTCAGGTCCATATAGGCCTGGGGATATACGGCGGTGTAGGAGTTCCCGTCGTAGATATTGCCGCCGGTGGGCGTGTTGCTGGCCGCATCGACCGTGAAGGCGCGGCTGCTGGTATACTGCGAGCGGCGAAGCAGGGCAGCCTCCAGACGAATGGTAATCACAAGCCTGGCGCGCGGGATGTGGGTGATGGCCGTGAGGTTGGCGTCCACGTTATCGGCCCGGCGTCCGTCATAGACGTTGGTGCCGCCCTTGTATACGCCCACATACTGGTAGGACCGGTTGGGCAGGACGGTGTGCGACCATCCGTTGCGGTACAGGTAGGAAGTTACGTTCGAGGTATATTCCGTGTGGTTCCAGGCGGCGTCCAGCCGCAGGGTGGTGCCGATGGGCTTGATTTCCGGGAAGTCCACCGTGAGTTCCACGCCGTAGCGGTGAACATCGGCCCCGTTCTCCTGCCGGCGGCTGGCAGCGAAGGTCTGGTCGGTCACCTTCACGGTTCCGGGCACGTACAGGCCGTCCGCGTCCTGGAAATAAGTTTCTCCGGTCTGGTGGTCCACGATGACGTCGGGTTCGCTAATCAGGGCGTAGCCGGCGGGCTTCTCTATAATATTATAGGCGAAGGGTTCGTACACCGTGCCCAGCTCGTAGGGGTCTTTGGTCTTGTTGTAAAAGCCCACCAGGGAAATCCGGGTCTTGAGCAGAGTTGCGTCGATGCCCACTTCCGAGTTGATGTTGCGCTGCCAGCGCAGGTGCGGGTTGTACACCATACTGTAGGGCTGGGTGTAGTACACGTAGGCCGATCCGTCGGCCCAGGAATAGCCCAGCGACAGCAGGTCCCGGTATTCGGGCTGAGGAAACAGGATGTGGTAGGAGGGCAGTTTGCCCGCCACGCCCCAGCCGCCGCGGAAGGCCAGTTGCTTGCTCACGGTCCACTTGGCATTCAGGCGCGGGGACAGGATGGTGAGGTCGTCATAGTGCGAGCCCTGCAGGAAGACGGTCTCCAGGCGAAGGCCGGCCACGAGGTTCAGGGTTGTCTTGCCGATGGGGATGGTGACGTTGTCTTCCAGGTAGCCCGACAGGTTGTGCATATAGGGATAGTCGCTGTACGGGCGCGGACGGTAGCCGTCGGCCTCCAGCGAAGGGTCTTCATAGTATTCTCCCCGGCCCACGTTGCCGTCGGCCTTCCACTGCACGCCCGCCTTCACCAGGTTCTTGACAGGCCCCCAGTGGCGCAGCCAGTGGTATTTGAGCGAGGCGGCGAAGTCCAGTTCCCTGGAGTCTACGATCTGGTCGCTGTAGTAGGTGAGGGGCAGGATGCCGGCCATCCAGTAGCCCTGTTCGGTGGCGTGCACGGCCGGCATCTGCACGGCGCTGGAGTGATAGCCGTGGAACTGGCTGCGGCGGTCGTGGTAATAGACCGACCCTTCCAGGGTAAGGTTGGTAATCCAGCTGCGGTTCAGCAGCCAGGTAAGTTTTACGTGCGGGGTAAGGATGTTGTCCCGTTCGCGGGTGAATTCCTCGGAATAGGCGTCGGGGTCGCTTACCGTGTTCATCCCGCCCAGGTTGCCGTTGAGGCCGGCTTCCAGCCGCAGGACCTTATTGAAGGTGCGCGTGTAGTCCAGCGTGATGCCGCGCCGGGTATAGGAGGTGTAAGGCGATGTGAGTTTCTTCGTGGCGCGGACCCATTCCACCCCCACGTTCATTACGCCCTTCCCCAGGTCGAAGCCCTTGGACACCGACACTTCGTAGGTGCGGGGGTTCACCGAGGCCACGATGCTCAAGGGCGTGCGTCCCTTCTGGGTATTCACTTTGATCAGGCCGCTGCCCAGGTCTCCGTATTCGGCCGACGGAACGCCTGTGACGACCTCGATGCTCTCGATGTTCTCTACGCTCAGGCTGCGCGTGCCGATACCGGACATTTCCCCGAAGGAGGCGTTGCCTCCCATTCGCACGCCGTTGATTTCCACGGCGGTCGAGAAGGCGGCGTTGCCCACCGACAGCCCGCCCGAGCGGAGGGAAAGGGCGTTGTCGGAGGTGAGGTCGGGGTTCAGGGTTTTTCCTCCGGGCAGCAGGGCCGTGATGCCGCCCATACTGTTCATCTGCAGATGGTCCAGGGCCGTGCGGCCGATGGTCTGCGTGGTGTTGATGTTGTCCTTGGATTTTTCGGCCGTCACCACCACCTCTTTCAGGGCCAGCGTGTTCTGCGACAGGCGGAAGAGGATGCCGGACAGATTGCGCCGTACGCTAATCTGTCGGGACTCGGTCACATAGCCCAGGCAGCTTACCTCCAGGGTATAGTTGCCCTGCTGTACGTTGTCCAGGCTGAATCGGCCGTCGGCATCGGTTACGGACCACAGGTAGTTTTCGTCCAGCCGCACTACGGCGCCCGGGACGGGAACCTCGCCGTCGGCTTCCAGCACTTTTCCGCTGATACGGACGGTCGGGGCCGCCAGCAGCATCGGCCCGCAAAGAAAGACCGCAAGATACAGTGTAATGAAGTGTTTCATAATCAAACACTACAAAGGTAATTGATTCGTGCAAATAATCAAATCCCAAATAGTTGGGATGTTGATAAATCTGTTAAAAAGTTTTGATTATCGGGAATTTATCCGTATCTTTGCGGTCCGCAATTGTGCCCAAGAGGCCTCCAATGCGTTATAAACGGAATGATTTCCGTCTTCGGTGCCGACGGGAAGAATATCCCGTGCACTGTCGTTGAGGCTGGTCCGTGTGTTGTCACGCAGGTTCGCACTGTAGAAACCGACGGTTACTCCGCCGTGCAGCTTGCCTATGACGAAAAGAAAGAGAAACGCACCAGCGCGGCCCTCAAGGGCCATTTCGAAAAGGCTGGAACTACTCCCAAGAAGAAGCTCGTGGAATTCGCAGCAGACTTCGCCGGAGAGCTCAAGCTCGGAGACACCATCACCGTGGCCGATGTCTTCACTGAGGATGTCAAGTACGTGGATGTTGTCGGTACTTCTAAAGGTAAAGGTTTCCAGGGCGTTGTCAAGCGTCACGGATTCGCCGGTGTAGGTGGTCAGACCCACGGTCAGCACAACCGCCTCCGCCACCCTGGTTCCATGGGTGCATCCTCCTGGCCTTCCCGCGTTTTCCCGGGAATGCGCATGGCAGGTCACATGGGCAACGAGCGTGTGAAGGTATTCAACCTCGAGGTCCTCAAAGTCATCCCTGAGAACAATCTCGTAGTAGTAAAGGGTTCCGTCCCCGGAGCCAAAGGTTCTTACATTATTCTGGAGGCTTAAGCTATGGAACTTTCTGTATATAAGATTGACGGAACTGAATCCGGAAAGAAGGTAGTCCTCGATGAGAAGGTCTTCGGCGTTCAGCCCAACGACCACGTCATCTATCTGGACGTTCTCAACTATCTCGCCGCCCAGCGTCAGGGCACTGCCAAGACCAAGGATCGCAGCGAGGTTGCTTATTCCACCAAGAAGCTGGGTCGCCAGAAGGGCGGCGGCGGTGCTCGTCACGGTTCCCTCAAGGCCGGTATCTTCGTGGGTGGTGGTAACGTGTTCGGCCCCAAGCCCCGCGACTACCGCTTCAAGCTCAACAAGAAGGTAAAGCAGCTCGCTCGCGTGAGCGCTCTCTCCTACAAGGCTGCCGAAGGCAAGATTGTGCTCGTGGAGCCCTTCGCCATGGACGCCCCCAAGACCAAGGAGTTCAAGAATATCCTCTCCGCTATCAAAGCCGGAGACCGCAAGGTGCTCTTCGTTCTCCCGGAGAACTCCAACAATATTTTCCTGTCATCCCGCAACCTGCCCTCCGTGCAGGTGATCACCGTTGACGAGATCAATACCTACGCTATCATGAATGCCCATTCCCTGGTGCTTGTGGACGGCGTGCAGGACATCCTCGCAGCAAGAGTAAAGTAAAGGAGAAAAGACAATGGGTATTTTAATTAAGCC
>ONKO01000015.1 GCA_900318445.1 uncultured Bacteroidales bacterium | reverse complement strand
GTACACTCTTAATTAGCACTTAGTCGGCAATGTCTATGTGGTTTTCGAGGTCTTGGGGGGATGCGTTCTTCTGGAGATAGTCGCTGATATACACTTCCAACTGGGGGCGGGCCTTGAACTTCTCCTTCCAGTAGTCGTAGGCGTCCACGTTGATTCAAATCAAAATGTACCAAAGTAATCTCTCATGTATGTATAGACCATTTTCGTGAGGTCACGAAAATGGTCATAGAATGAGGACAAATCACTTGGTAGGATAATCATAATTGGTTATATTTGTATGTAAACATATTGATATTTAGTTATGGACAAACAAAGTATCATACAATATAAAAACACTTTTGATTCGATAGCCACATACATCGAGGGTGATAACGGGAAAGAAAAGGTCGAGATATGGTTCGCTCGTGAATTGCAAAAAGTTCTCGAATATGCCAGATGGGAGAATTTTCAATCGGCTATTAGGAGGGCTGTAGAATCGTGCAAAACACAGGGAATTAATGTAGATGACCATTTTCGTGAGGTTACGAAAATGGTTCAGTTGGGTAGTGGTTCATTACGCGATATCCAGGACTTTATGCTCACTCGCTATGCCTGTTACCTCATAGCACAGAATGGAGACCCCAAAAAAGAACCTATTGCGTTTGCTCAGAGTTACTTTGCTGTTCAAACCAGGAAGGCGGAGATTATTGAGGAACGGATCAACTACATAGCTAGATTGGAATCAAGAGATAGGCTACGCGCTTCGGAAAAACAATTGTCCCAAAACATTTATGAACGAGGTGTCGATGACAAAGGATTTGGACGCATTCGCTCAAAAGGGGATGCTGTTCTCTTTGGAGGGCATACAACGGAAGACATGAAAAAGCGCCTTGGCGTAAAAGACAGTCGCCCTCTTGCCGATTTTTTGCCCACTTTGACTATAGCGGCGAAAAACCTTGCCACAGAGATGACAAATTATAACGTGGAAGGAAAGAATCTGTTTGGCGAACCAGCAATAACCCGCGAGCATATGCAAAACAATCAGAGCGTCCGCGAAATGTTAGGAAAGCGAGGAATCCGTCCGGAAGAGCTTCCCCCGGCAGAAGATATCAAGAAACTAGAGCGTCGTGTTGCCTCTGAGGAAAAGAAGATAGAGAAGACCAGTTCAAAACTCCCGAAAAAGAAATAAAATCAGCTATACAACGTACTCTGCATCATTTTCGTGAGGTCACGAAAATGGTGCAGAACACCTTTTGAAAAATCCCATCGGCTCACCACACTGATTTGTCATAAACCAAGTATTTTTTACCTTTGTAGATGTAAACCATCATTAAGATCTAAGCCATGCGTGCAGTCATCCAAAGGGTCAGCAGTGCCTCCGTCACGATTGACGGGGCGGTGCACTCCAGTATCGGCGAGGGTTTTCTCGTCCTCCTTGGCATCGGCCATGAGGACACGAAAGAGGACATCGGCTATCTCGTGAAGAAAATCTCCGGGCTTCGCGTTTTCAACGATGAAAACGGCGTGATGAACCGCAGCATCCTGGAAACCGGCGGTGATATCATCGTCGTCAGCCAGTTCACCCTGATGGCATCCACCAAGAAGGGCAACCGCCCTTCCTACATCGGCGCCGCCGGGCATGAGATAGCTATCCCCTTTTATGAGCAGTTCTGCCGTTCCCTCTCCGACGCTATCGGGAAACCAGTCGGCACCGGGGTCTTCGGAGCCGACATGAAAGTCTCCCTTGTCAATGACGGCCCGGTCACCATCTGCATGGATACAAAGAATAACATATGGTAGGCCATCATGCTTACAGTAAATCATACAGCCTCCGCGAGTGGCGGCTCCTTCTCAGCCGGGGACGGAGGTCTCCGCATGGGCTACCTCTCCTACGAGTGGGCCTCGCCGGAGGTGTTCGCCATCATGCATACCGTCGTGGAGGAGGCTTTCCGGGGACAGGGCGTAGCCAAGGCCCTTCTGGATGCCGCCTTCGCGGCCGCCATCACCCGGGAGCAAAGGAAGGCATTCTTCCACGAAGCTATCCAAAAGCAACAATCAACAACTGAATGAGTATGCAAAAGACAGATCTGCAGTTTGTCACGGACGTTGTCCGTGCAGCCGCCACGCTGATGGACCGCACGGGCGGATTCGAGGTGCGGGACAAGGGCGCGAGGGAGAATATCGTCACCTCGTCGGACCTTGCCGTCCAGCACTGGCTGACGGAGCAGCTGCGCCTCCGCTTCCCCGATATCGGCTTCCTCTGCGAGGAGGAGGACCTCAGCGACATCCAGGGCCATGAGGCCGTCTGGGTCATCGACCCCATCGACGGGACGGCCAACTACGCCCGCGGGAACGAGAACTGCTGCATCAGCATCGCTCTCGTGGAGAGCGGCGAGCCTGTCCTCGGCGTGGTCTACTCCCCCTGGAGGGACGAGCTCTACACCGCCGAGAAGGGGAAGGGCGCCTTTCTCAACGGGAAGCCCATCCATGTCTCCGCGCGGCCCTTCGAGGAGGGCATCCTCTTCACAGCCCTCGCCGTCTACCGGAAGGACCTCGCCCTCACCTGCAGCGCCATCATCCATGACCTTTACATGGAGTGCAACGACATCCGGCGCAACGGCTCCGCCGCCCTGGAGCTGTGCCACCTCGCCTCGGGCTTCGCGGAGCTCTACTTCGAGATCCGCCTCATGCCCTGGGACTACGCCGCCGCAGGGCTCATCCTCACGGAGGCGGGCGGGACGCTCCTCTCCTTAGACGGGAAGGATCCCTCCCCCTTCAAGCCGTCCCTCGTGATTGGTGCGAACTGTCACGCGAGCGCCCGGAGGGTCCTCGACACGGTAAGGAAACACCTTCCCGCGCTTCCCTATTGAGCCGCACATTCCTCGCAGGCATCATCTCCATACCCATCTTTCACAAAAAACCGATGATAGTCATCGACCTTGGCTCCGGCAGTTTCGTGCGGAAGAGAGAAGGTCACGAGTTCTTCAACCTGCTTCCCAACTCGATATTGTCGGTATAATTGACAAAAATGGTTGGTGATTGTGACATTTGTGGTTGGTGACGGCCGCCGCGAGGAGGGCCAATTTACGGAGCCCCCCGCAGCGGCGAGCNTCAACGCGGCAAGGTTTTCGGCGTTTTCGGCCATTTTCCTTGCCACGTTGACGCGAAATCGCCATTCTATGCGTTCTGGCTGTCAACGTGGCAAATAAAAGAAACCATTTTCTTCTAATTTGCATAAAAGTCAATAAATCAGCAAACTATAAAGGAATCACCAACCAGAAATGTCTATTATATCATATTGTCCCCAAAAGTGTGTCCGCGTAGGTAGAAAGAAGAAAGTCTGTAAATTTAAAGTGCTCAATTAGAACATCAATGTTCAACTTTAAAAATACAGACTTATGATTACTTTCACAAAAGAACTACTTTCAGAGGTAATGTGCAAGCATGCCGAGAAAGAAAATGGACTTCATGACCTTTTGGAGATTATGTTTCTACGCATAGCCTTCATTCTTTTTTCAGATATCTGGAGAGGAATACATTATATACGCAATAAGTATCTTTTCTACCGTCATTATCGACAAGTATCAACTCTTTTTCAACCAAGGACTTTACATTTTTAGAAACCGCCGCTCCGGAGCCAAGATGATACTTCTGAATAAAAGAAGATGAAGTCGGATGCTGAATGCTTCCTTGAAATAAATTAACCAAAAGTTATTAACTAAAAGTTAAATTTTCAGCTATGGCTATCAACGTACTCTGCATCATATATATCAATCTATCCCTCGTTAAAAACCCTCGACGACATTTGTCATAAACGAAGTATTTTTTACCTTTGTGACGGATTATATCAAAAAGAACTTCTAACAGATGAGGACAGTCATCCAAAGGGTCAGCAGTGCCTCCGTCACGATTGACGGGGCCGTGCACTCCAGTATCGGCGAGGGTTTTCTTGTCCTCCTCGGCATCGGCCAAGAGGACACAAAGAACAGACCATGATACCCATCACCCCCGAATACCTTCGTCCGCGCCTTCTTCACCGGGACAACGACTCCCATAAGCACGACTACGGCCGCCTCCTTATCGTGGCCGGATGTGAAACCATGCCGGGTGCTGCCATTCTCTCAACTGGCGCGGCGCTCCGCTCCGGCTGTGGCCTTGTCAGGCTCCATTCCACAGTAAGGACACTTCTCGCGGCAGCTTCCCGCTACCCGTCGGCCATGCTCTCCGAGGACCCGGGGAACCACTTCAGCGCCGTTCCGGAGAATCTTGGCCGATATACGGCCATCGCCGTCGGCCCGGGCCTGGGATGCTCGCCGGGAACCATGAACGCCCTCATGGACCTTCTCAGCGAAGCGCGGGAGAGAGCCATTCCCTGCGTACTGGACGCCGATGCCCTCAATATCCTCTCGGTGATGCCCCAATGGACGGAGCTCATTCCCCCCGGATCTGTTCTCACTCCTCATAAGGGGGAGCTCCGGCGCCTCCTTCCCACCGGCAGTGACACCGAGCGCGAAACGCTCGCCTGGGAGCTCTGTGCCGAGACCGGATGCACCATCGTGATGAAGGGATACCACAGCAGGGTCTTCACGCCGGGAGGGACGTGCCTTCAGAACACCACGGGCAACCCCGGGATGGCCAAGGGCGGCAGCGGGGATGTCCTGACCGGCCTTGTCGGCGGGCTTCTTGCAAGAGGCTACAATGCCGATGACGCGGCGGCCCTCGGTGTGTGGATACACGGGATGGCCGGGGATGTGCTCACCGCGGAGAAGAGCGCCGAAGCCTATGACAGCGAAGAGCTTATCGGGAAACTCGAATGCGGCTTCCGCCAGCTATACAGTAACGACAAGTAGTGTGCCCTTCGCGAGACTCGGGAAGGTGGACGCTCTTTCCCAAGGGGATGAGTGGCAGACAGGTTAAACGTAACAGGCGTTTCCCCGGGAGTCACAGTTTGATCTCCTCCCCCTGTCCGAACGGATTCCCCTTGGGCGTGCAAGTATTTTCGTCCAGCCACTTCCCCCACCCCGTCTTCTTATGAAAAACGGAATACTCATAGGTTTCCGGCCAGGAATACGCCTCATGAGGAACCAGGACAACCGACAGCGAGAAACTCGGAAGAAGCGGAAGCACTTTCAGATCAAAAGAAACCTGATCCAGGATAGCGCCGTCAAAAGCCGTTTTCATCCGGTCCCGGATATCGGCCAGCTTCTCATCTCCCGTTTCCCCGGCCAGCTTGGAAGCGTAATCCATCAGGTCAAAGAAAGGACGGTCATTATAGAACTTATAGACACTGCAGGTAGCCTTGTCAATCGCCTCCTTCCGGGAAGGATACAGCTCGCAAAGGCGCGTCACCAGCTCACGTGTAACCGAGCACACATTCTCCAGAGCAGCACCTTTCACCAGCTCAATATTCCCGTTATACGGAACGCCTTCTTTCACGTAACCATCATAAAGACGCGCCTCAGAATCCGAAAACGTCTTTCTGGCCGCAGTCTCAAAGTCACTGCATTCTCCGAGACACTTCACCATGACAGGAATAAGAGGCGTATTCTCGCTCGTAAGCATAAAAGGCGTCGCAATGAGGTAGTCGGCAAGAGGAGCCACCTCCACAAGGGTCTCCATGCCGCCCATGAGACAGTCATGGAACATAATAGCCTTGAGGTGCGGAATACTCGAGCGCTCGATGCCCATCCGGATCTCGAACTGGGTAAGGGGCGCAGCGTCCAACCAGTCGTCTACAAGAAGGCCCTTTGTGTATTCTTCCTTGAGATAATCGTAAGCGGGCTGGAAGCCGCCGCCATGGCCATGGAAAACCAGAATGTATTCTTTGGCCGGGAGTTCCTTCTTGGCCCGGTTCAGGACTGCCTTGATATTCTCGGGGTCGTAGAGCTTGAACGACTGGGTTTTGGCAGCAGTTCCTTCCGTATGGAGCTTCGTAAAGTCGGTATCCTTGTCCAGCTCGAAGCAGAAGACCTCTCCCGGCTCCCCGTACTTGCCGGAGAAACCCTCACTGGGGATACCATATTTATAAAGGGCCAGGACACGGACCTTTTTACCCGTTCCCTCCGGCAACGCTGCCAGCTTGTCCTTGATTTCTTCCCAGATGATTTCCATGGTGTCGTCCATGTCGCCTCCGACATGTGCATAGACGATGACAGTGTAGTCGGCAAGATTGTCTTCCGGATTGTTTCCTTTGTGGCAGGCAACGATTCCGATGGCGGCGAGGGCCAGAAGAAGTAGTTTTTTCATGGTTAGTTTCTTTGCTCTTTTGAAAGTGCAAAAATAACTTATTGGGTGATTATTACCAAATTATGTGCGGGGTTTCCCCTATGTGCGGGCTTTCCCCTGGCCGCGTTGACACGAAAATGGCATTCTGTGCGTTCTGCGTGTCAACGCGGCAGGGAAAACGGCCATTTTCGGGAAAAACATTGCCGCGTTGACGCGCAGAAGGCACACAGGGCACATTCGGTGTCAACGCGGCAAATCGAATTAGCGTCGGCACGAGTGCATCACTGTGCATCGGCCGCAAATAAACAAAAATGCCAGCCGGGGACGCCGACTTTAGGGTTCGAATCAAGTCTCTTTGAGGGGGTTGTCATCCCTTACTACTTGCTTTCCATCTACAAATTGCCTATATTTGTTTTCGAGAGAACGGTCGTCGAATTCGGCCGGTAATGAAATCAGGAGCAGGGCCGTTCCGTTCTGGATGGCGCTCCCTTCACAACAATATTTTTCGACGACGAACCAACCTTGTAGTCAAGCATAATTTGCTATTCTGCAGAATAATACATAATTTTGAGCACTTCTGTTTAAATGATGTGCATATGAAAAACTCTCTATTTACCCTGATGGCTTTTGCGCTGCTATTTGCCTGTACTCCGGAGCAGAATAATCCGTCCGGAACAGAGGATTCCGAGGGTGGAAAAGACAAGACCGTACACGTTACGGACATTCATCTTGACCGTTTATCCGCGACCATCAAGGAGGGTGAGAGCATTATGCTCATCGCCACTGTTATGCCAGAGAACGCCGACAACAAGTCGGTTTCCTGGTCTTGTAGTAGTAATACCGTGGCCACGGTGGACGCAAGCGGCAAAGTAACCGGCATCAAAGCCGGAACGGCCACCATCACAGCGAGGTGCGAAAGCGCAAGCGCAAACTGCACCATAACAGTCACGACCGGAGCGCAGGTCGGAATCTATCCAACCAGCTCCGACCCCATGTATGCCTGGTCTCTCGGAGGAGAAGACAAGATCAGCGTAGTGAGTGCCGGCAACTGGACGTTAAGCTGCGACGCACCATGGCTCACCATCTCTCAAACCTCCGGCAGCGGAACCAACGACAACGTCGTCATCTCCACGGTCCCGAACAAGCAGGACGATGACCGAACGGCCGTAATCCGCTTCGAGTCGAACGAAGGGAGCCAAGAATTCTCCATCACCCAGCACTGTAATATCTTCCGGACCACCTTCCTCAAAACCCGCAAGCTCTCGCACGTCTTCAAGGTTTACTATACATCCGATGTCAGACTCTCCAAACTGATAGTCATACTGCCTTATGCCGAGACCGACCAGTATCAGACCATAAGGGAGTCGCAATATGGCAACGCCACCCTCGCAACCAGCTCGGAAGGAGTGAAGTATCTGTACTATACCGGAACAAACAAATTCCCGGTATCCGGAAGCAACGTGGTAAAGCACGACTTCACCGTGGACTTCCAACTGTTGGAAACCGACTTCGGCAAGATAACACAGCGCAACCTCCCTTATGATACGGAGCAGGCATGGTACAAACGCTACACCGGTAAGAGCACCGAGGCTGACGGCTCTCAGATGATAGATCCCACTCATTCATGGGTCGTTTCGAATGCAAATTCTCTCTGGGACAAGAGCGGCGGCGACGTAATCGAGTACGCTCGCCTCTGCTATGAATTCGTGGCAGAGTCTTTCACCTATGGAATCTACGATGGGGATAATTCTGTAAACGCCATTATCGGACGCATGTCGGGCGACTGCGGCAACCAGCACGCCATCTGGATGTCCCTGATGCGGGCCAAGGGGGTGCCGGCGCGTCCCATTGTGATGTATTCCCCCGATGATTTCACCCACGTCCGGGCAGAATTCTGCGTGGCAGGTTACGGCTGGATTCCTGTTGACGTGACCTATCATCAAGGTGGGGGCGATTACTTCGGCCGCTTTACCGACGATAACCTCGTGGTCATGAACCACGAATTCGCATTCAAGGCCAATACCGGCAGTGACAATTTCAACATCGGCCTCCTGCAGGTGGTAGCCTGGTGGTACTGGTTCTATGGTTCCGGCACCGTCGACGGTGACATTTCGCTTACATATGCCGATATAAAAACCGTAGACTGGGGTATTTGCGGCACGATGCAGTCCCCCCAGTGGAATGTACAGTCCCCCATTCCTATGGCCAAAGAAGGCGACTGGTGGGTCGCCAGAAACCTAAAAGTCAGCAGTAGCGACGAATTCAAGTTCGTCCACAACAATTCCTGGAAGGTCAACTTCGGAGGACAGGCCAATTCGTTCGATTCTCCTGTTTCGCTCTGGCAGGATGGCCCCAACATCTGCCCCGGCTACAACGGTAACATCGATGTTTACCTGAACGTCGACACCGCCACGGCCTACTACCTCCAGGCTGGTTCAACATTCACTCACTGACAAGGTGTAAGGTTCCCTTGCCGCGTTGACACGAAAATGGCATTCTGTGCGTTCTGCGTGTCAACGCGGCAGGGAAATCGGCCAAAAACGGCAAAATGCAGGCCGCGTTGACACGTAGATTGCACACAATGGCGATTTGGCGTCAACGCGGCAACAACGCCTTCCCGTCGCAACCGGACGCCGCGGTATCACCGCCGCCCCCCGAAGCGCCATCGGCCCCGGAAGCACCGCCGTTCCCCTCGAAGCGCCATCGGCCCTCCAGGCACCGCCACCCCCAGTTCTCACCCCGGACCGGCCTCAGTCCTGGCCCCTGGCCCAGCCGCGTTGACACGTAGATTGCACACAATGGCGATTTGGCGTCAACGCGGCAAGGAAATCGGCCAAAAACGGCAAAATGCCGGCCGCGTCGACACGTAGAATGCACACAGGGCACATTCGGTGTCAACGCGGCAAAAGTAGAAAGGACTTCGCTGTTACTGGAATTTCAGCTCTCCGCCCTTAAGAAGATCTTCATAGGTAATGAACATCTTGTCCAGCGCCTTGCCATTGAAGCTGACGTTCTTGATGTACTCGTCCTCGGGCTTATCGGCCGTAACCGTGAGGGTTTTGCCGTTCCCCAGCTGGATGGTGGCTTTCTTGAACAGGGGCTTGGTGAGAACAAACTCGCCGGAAGCGGGGCAGGCGGGGTAAATGCCCAGGGCCGCCATCACATACCAGGCGCTCATCTGGCCGCAGTCTTCGTTACCGGAAATGCCTTCGGGCGTAGCTGAATAGAGCTCGGTAAGGATGCGGCGCACGTAGTGCTGCGTCTTCTCCGGCTGGTCCAGATAGGTAAAGAGGAAGGCCATGTTGTGGCTGGGCTCGTTGCCGTGGGCGTACTCACCAATAAGACCGGTCATGTCCAGGATTTCGTCGGTCACTTCCAGGGCCTCGTAGGTAAACAGGGAGTCCAGCGCGGCACGGGTGTTCTCACGGCCGCCCATCAGGTTCTCAAGACCCTTCACATCGTGCGGAACAAAGAAGCGGAACTGCCAGGGAACGGCCTCGGTGAAGTCCTCGGTCTTCACAAGCGGGTCAAAGGGCTCCACCCAGTTCCCCTTGCTGTCCTTGCCACGGAAAAAGCGCGTCTTGGGGTCGAAGAGGTTTTCGTAGCGCTTGGAACGGGCATAGTACACATCGGCCACATCCTTTCGGCCCAGGTCATCGGCCATGCGGGCAATGCACCAGTCATCGTAAGCCATCTCCAGCGTCTCGGAAACAGCCTGGCCGTAGAGGTCGGAGGGCACGTATCCGTACTTGTTGTAGCCGGGAGAGGTCCAGTCCTGGTTGGAGGAGGACACCATGGCGTCGAGGGCCTTATTGCCGTCAAAGGTGCGGATGCCGCAGAGCCAGGCATCGGCAATGACGGGAATGCTGTGGTAGCCAATCATGCACCAGGTCTCGCCATGGGCCAGCGGCCACACGGGCAGGATGCCGTTGCGGTCATAGGACTCCAGCATGCTGTCAATCATCCCGGAGATGAGCTTGGGGTTGGTGAGGTTCTCCAGTGGAGCCCACGTGCGGAAGACATCCCAAAGCGAGAGCGTGGAATAGAAGGGTTTTTCGCCGCAGTCGCTGATGAGGTTGGGAGCAATCATGGTGTGGTAGAGCGCCGTGTAGAAGGTCTTCCGAAGGTCCTTGCTGCCGCCTTCCACCTTGATGACGCCCAGTTTGTCGTTCCATTCCAGGGCAGTCTCGCTATAGACCTCGGCGAAGGATTTCCCGGCCGTCTCCGCAATGCGGTTGGCCCGGGCATGCTCCTCATCTGTCATGGAAATGCCCACATAGGCATTGAGGACGGTAACGTCATCGGCAAAGGTGAGAAGCACCTTCGTCTCCCCTATCTTCTCGAACTTCACGATGGGAGCGGAGAACAGCGCGTTGAAGTAAACGCCGCGCTCGGGGATCCACCAGGACTGTACCTTGGTTCCGGAAATCTCGGTGTCGGAGTGCTGCGTCACGGATACTTTGTGGATTTCCGGCTCTCCCATTCCGTGGATGAGGTTAATGAGGACATGGCGCTTGCCTTCTCCCTTGAAGGTGTACTGGTGCACACCGGTATGGGCCGTAGCCGCGAGCTCCACGTCCACGCCCCGCTCGGGGATACTCACTCTGTAGTATCCCGGCAAGGCCACTTCACTGTCGTGGGAGAACGGAAGCGGAGGGTTCACTTCTCCGAGGGAAGGAGTGAACAGAAAGTCTCCGAGGTCGGCGCAGCCGGTACCGCTCAGGTGCGTATGGGAAAAGCCCAGGATAGCGTCGTCGCTGTAGTGGTAGCCGCTGCAGGCATCCCAGTCTTCGGTACGGGTGTCGGGGCTCAACTGCACCAGGCCAAAGGGCGTTGTGGCGCCCGGGAACGTATGGCCGTGGAACCCCGTTCCAATAAAAGGATCCACCTCTGCCAGGTGCGGTTCAACGCAGGCTGCCGTGCCCGCAAGGAGCAGGCAGCCCATCAAAACTTTACAAAACCTCATATTCTTTAATCTCTTGCTCTGAACCAAAAATCTGTCGTCGGGCTCATCACCCAAATGTACGAGAAGTCTGCATCCTCATCGTGCACCAGGATGAGGCCGTCCTTGTGGAAGTAGCCGTTCATGAAGCGGGACAATGTGCTCATGATCTCGGCCGCGTTGTCAAATTCGCCGCCGTTGCCGTCATCCCAGCCGCCGAAGGGCATGTAACCGTCCGACTTGGACATGAAGATGATGTCGTTGAACTCGGAGGACACCTTGGCGCCGTCTTCTTCCTTGAAGCTGTCGAAGAAGGTGTACCAGTAGTGTGCCTGGTCGTTCTCGGGGCAGAAGACGAGGGGACGGGTTTCACGGTCGCTGAGCTCGATGTCTCCCCACTCGTCGTGCGGGGTAAGTTCATCGGTAACGTACTGGACGGCTTCTCCCCTGTCGGCACGTACATTGAGGGCATGGGTGTGATAGTCTCCGCCCAGGAAGTAGCCACGGGAGTCGGCGTTGGTTTTGACAACGAGGTTGTCGCCGCCCTGGAAGGCGATGCCGCTCGCTTTGGCAACGAGTCCGGTAACGGTTTCTCCGCCCAGGGTGAGGCTGGAGGTGAAGATGAGGTCGCTGTTGTCATCGGCCTCCACCTCTATGGAGGTATGGGTGAGGGTGCCGCCTTCGAGGAGGTCCAGCTTGATGGTGCGGGGCTCGGGGTTGATGGTGAATCGGCCCACGAAGGTGCCGTCGGCCTTGTGCACGGCGGCGGTCTTGAAGCCGGCGGAGATGAAGCTGCGGCAGGCTTCCACGGTTACGAGCATGGCTGCCTTGGAGGCTTCGATGGCGGCGAGGGCTTCTTCGTCACCGGGAACGAAGGTGATGGCTTTTCCGCTGGTCTTTCCGGTTGCGCTCACGGACTGGGCGGAGAATTCCTTCACGATGTAGGTTTCGTCGGCGCCGCTTTCCACGTAGGAGATGTGGCCGCCGCCCACGAGCGTGAGACTGATCTCTTCGGGAGAAACGGACATGAGGTTATAGGTGGAGCTGGTGGCAATCTGCGGGACCTCGGAGTCGGAGCTGAGGGACCAGTCGGAGCCAAACTGGAAGTAGACGTCGGTTCCGTCGTAATCCACTTTCCAGGTTCCTACATCGCAGAGGACGGCCTTCAGCGCTGAGGGGCGCAGTCTGTTCTGGTCTTCCTTGCTGTCATCGAGCCATTTCTTGTAGGGATTGGTGAGCCCGCAACTGCCAAGGATGAGGCAGAGGGCTGCCATAGCAAGTTTTGTACAGGTATTCATGATTGTTTTGTGTTTCTGGATTAATAAAAAGAATCTTTACCATCTCGGAGGCGTATACGGCAGCAGCGTGCGCTGCTTGTACTCGAGCGCAGCACCGGGATGGCATACCCGGAGGTCGATGAGGGGCTGCGTGCGCCCGTCATCCACGATGGGAGCCACGCCGTCGCGGGGATCGTCATAGTCTCCGCCGTTAGCGAAGCCCCAGGGGTTTCGCATGCCGTAGAGGGCGTCGGTGCCTTCGTCCAGCACAAAGGTGAAGGCGTGGTAGGAGACGGTCTTGTAGGGGCCGTCGCCCATGACGACGTCATTTTCGGAGAAGCCGCCAATGACCAGCCAGCCCTGATTGAGAAGGACGGTGACGGCGCGTTCCATATCTTCATAATTGAGGACGTGGTTGCTGAAGGCGAAGCTGTCGCCGTTTCCCACAAAGAGCGGAGAGGTGTGCTCGGTGGCAATGCCATCCAGGAGGTTGTTGCAGTGATAGACGCTGTTCCATTTCATGATGGCTTTCTCCAGGACGGTGGACCAGCACACGACGTCGTGCTTGCTGGTTACGGCACCGCAGTTCATGTCTGTGTTGCAGAGGAACTGGGAGGAGACGGTTACGTTAATCCGCTTCCCCTCAGGGTCGAACATCTTCACGGTGTAGGTACGGTTGCCGTTGTCGGTGATGATGCTCCGGATGAACTCGGGATAGAGGTAGGCCATGGAGCCCAGAACGGCGAGGGCGCTGCAGTCTCCAATGCCGTGCTGGTTGACATCGGCCGGCACGGGAGCCCCGAAGGGATAGAGTGTGACGTCGCAGTCGTGCCAGGTGAGGCTCTGGTCTTCCACCACTACGGTAGGTTCGCCCGCGGGATTGGAGAGCCACGCGAGGTCCTCGTCCGTTGTCTTGTGCCGATTCTCGCAGAACTGTCCCATGGGGGTGGAGGCGCTGTGCGTATCTCCCTCGGAGCGGGGCATGAGGTCGTTGATGTCCTTCGCGGCACCATCGGCAAAGATGATTTCCGCAATGGCCGGCGTGGAAGTGCTGGCGCTGAAGGTGAAGCGGTAGTACTTGTAGGAGGAGGAGGACGGCAGCTTGTACTCTTTCTTTACGCCGGGGCCGGAGAAGGTCTCCCCTTTTTGCTTGTCCAGCTGGATCCAGGCCTTGTTGTCGTTGGAGCCGGAGAAGACCCAGGCGTCCGGGACTGCTCCTTCACCTCCCGGTGAAACGAGGGTGTAGGACTTGAGGGAAAGGGCTTTCTTCCCGCTCCAGAGCACGTAGAACTGGCTGTGTCGGGATACGAATGCAGTGGAGAGGTCGTTGTCGGCCAGCTTGGAGATGTCGGAGCCGTAGGGGGAATCGGCATACTGGGTGGAGATGACTCCGCCGCAGGGGAAATTCCCGGTCTCGGCACTGACGGAAGCGTACGGGTACACCTTGCCCCCTTCCGGTGCTTCCGGCGCGTCTTTCGCGCAGGAAGCGGCCAGAAGAAGGGTCAGGATAGAAAGGAATGTGAATCTCTTCATCATCATCAGAGTTTGATGTCTCCGACGGCCACCTGGTACTCGTGCCAGAGCTCGTCGATATTGGCATTCTCGCCCAGACAGTGGCGGATGGCGCCGTCAAAGGACCAGGGAATGACTTCGAGGGTGCTGGCGTTGAACTTTCTCAGGAAGTCGGGGTCTTTGTTGTCCCGGAGCCAGACGAGGAAGAAACCGGTGGTGCGGTATCCGTCCATGTAGTTGCCTCCCCGGGGTCTGTCTTCCGGGAGGAAGCCGCCGCCGGCAACGCGCACGGCATCGGCCATTCCCTCGATGAAGCACCAGAACACGCGGTCGGTGTCGTAGTCGCCAATTCCCTGCGGGGACAGCTGGTACACGTGGGTGAGCTCATGGAGGAGGACGCCGCGGGTTTCAAAGAGCACTTTGTCTGTATTCTCCCCCACGTAGGAATGCTCGATGTGGCGGGTGCTGTAGAATACGTAGGCGTCTTTTCCTTCGCCTCCCTTTGCCGATATTCCTTCCACGTCTTCGAGGGTATAGTAGATGTTGTCTACGGGCGGGATGCTGTCGGCCGGGGAGAAGTAGAGCATAGCCAGTACGTCGCGGGCCTGCTCCTGAATGTAGGCATCGGGGTCCTTGATGATGGAGGCATAGATGCGGGAGCCTTCACTCTCCGGAGCCTTGTCCTCAAAGACAATATGGCCCACGTTGTATCCGCTCCAGTCTGCGCCGGCTTTTTTGCCGGCGCTCTGGGAGCAGGAAGACATGACGGTGACAAGTGCAATCAGGGCCAGGAGTAAACAGCTGGTCACGGCAATGCACAGTGCTGTGATAAATTGTCTCTTCATTATCTTTCTTCTTTTCGGCTCTATCTTTCGGTGGCGCCGGAGGTCCATCCGTAGTTCTGCACCATCTTGGGATTACGTCTCATCTCGGCGTCGGGAATGGGGAACAGGTAGTGCTGCTTTCCAAAGACGCGGGTTTCCATCTCCACTTTCTCGAAGAACTCCGGGGGGTCGGCCATGAAGTTCATGGCGTGGATGACGCCGCCCTCGCCGCCTCTGTGGTAGGAAGGATAGATCCAGTTGTCGCCGACGGCCATCTCGGCCACTTTCCAGCGGCGGACGTCGAAGAAGTGGTTCCACTCGAAGGAGAGTTCCACGAGGCGCTCGCGGCAAATGCGGTTGTCCACTTCCTCGCGGGTGGCGGGATAGCTGATGTAGGTCATGCCGTTGGCGTCGGTTCCGCCGCCGTTTCCATAGCAGGGCACGCCGGCACGGGCGCGGATGTAGTTGACGTACTTGATGGCTTCGTCATACTGGCCGCAGGCGCTCAGGCACTCGGCATAGCCCAGGTACATGTCTCCGAGGCGAAGAAGTACGGCGCAGTGGGAGCCTTCTTCGTCACCGTTGAGCGGGGCCATGCGGCGGTCTCCGTAGCCGGTGTAGGGGGCGTCCCAGTTGGCGGCGTTGAAGCCGGAGTTGCCGTTCACGTTGAGCTCGGTGGTCACTTCACCGTCGTTGGTGTTGGTGTTGAGCCAGGTGGAGCCGTTGAAGGTTACGCACACATAGAAGCGGGGCTCGCGGTGGGCCCACTGCTTGAGGGTTTTGTCGGAGTTGGCCTTGAAGAGGGTGCGGTCGGGGTTGAACGGGTCTTTGTAGTCGGTGGGCCAGCCGTAGTGGGAGGCATCGGGGACGCCGGTGTACTCGTCATAGTCGGGGTCGTCGCAGATGCGGAGGCCCTTGTCGGTGAAGTACAGGTCCACCATTTCCTGGGTGGTTCCAAAGCCCAGTCCGCCGCGGATGCTCTCGTCCTGGCAGCCCTTGTGGAAGGGGGTGAGCTGGTAGTGGAGGAGGTCGTGGTCGGACAGGCGGATGAGGATCTGCTCCGTGTTGTGCGTGAAGTCGGAGATGGAAGCGGCCTGGCGGTAGGACTCATAGTGGTCGATGGAGCCGTCGGGGTTCTTCACCACCTGGAGGGTGTAATAGCGGCCGTCAAACTGGTCCAGGAACTCCTTGTAGGCGTCCCGGGCCCTTTCCCACTTGGCCTGTTCCTTGGACTTGTCCTGCGGGAACAGCTGGGTGCCGTCGGTATTCTTGATGCCGGCATAGTCGGGGTTGCAGTTGAAAAGCGGGCTGGCGGCATAGAGCAGTGCCTTTGCCTTGAGGGCCTTGCAGATGCCTTTGTCCATTCGGCCCAGATTGGCGTCACCGTATTTGGCCGGAAGGTCTTCGGCCGCCTTGTCCAGCTCGGAGACAATGAAGTCGATGTTCTCGTCTACCGTATTTCTTTCCTTGAGCAGTTCCTCGATGGGCGTGTCCAGCGGAAGGGGTTCTTCCCCGAGGATGGTCACAGGACCGTAGCTGCGGAAGATGTTGAAGTAGAAGTAGGCTCTGAGGGCACGGGCCTGTGCTTTCCACAGGGTGCGGTCGGCCTCGCTGGCACTGGTGCACTTGTCCACGTTGGTGATGAAGGTGCTGGCCTTGGAGATGCCCTGATAGTAGAGTTTATACCAGTAGTCAATCCAGCTGGTGGAGGCGTAAGCCGTGCCCAGTGACCAGCTGGTGGCCTCTTCGCCGTCTCCGCTCCAGGTAATGTCGCCTTCGATGGAGCCGCCGGTCCAGATGCCGCCGCCATAGTAGGAAGGCCAGCGCTCGCAGGTCTCATCGGGGACGTAATTGTAAACGTTGTTCAGGAATTCTTCCGTCTTGTTGCGGTCTGTAAAGGTATCTTCCAGGTCGTACTGCGTGCCCGGAATGGACGGGAAGAAGTCGTTGCAGGACGCGACAGATGCCATGGCAACAGCTACGACAGCAATCTTGATGATATTTTTCATAAATGACATCCGATTTAGAATTTGACATTGAGACCCAGGGAGATGGTCATGGCGTTGGGATAGGCGCTGCCATTGTCGGTATTGAGCTCCGGATCCCAGAGTTTGAAGTTGGAGAAGGTAAGGAGGTTGGTACCGGTGAGGTAGATGCTGGCCTCGTCCATGAAGGTCTTCTTCATCCAGCGGGAAGGGAAATTGTAGGAGAGCGTCAGCTGCTTGAGGCGGAGGAAGCTCACGTCTTTCTGCCACCAGGTGCTTTCCTTGGTGTTGTTCAGGTTGTCGGTCTTGCCAAAGTGCAGACGGGGATAGAACACGTTGGTGTTGGTGGGATCCTCGGCCGACCAGCGGTCGGTGATGTTGGCAAGGAGGTTGGAGATGGCGGCCTGGTCGGAGAAGGCGTGGATGCCGTTACCCTGCACCATGCGGTCGGCGAAGGCGTTTCCGGAGAAGAGGACGCCCACGGAGAAGTGACCTACCTGGAGGTCGGCGCCAAAGCCGTAGTAGAGCTTGGGAACGTCTCCCTGGCCAATTACGCACTTGTCGTAGTCGTCAATGACGTTATCGCCGTTCAGGTCGCGGTACTTGATGTCACCGATCTGGGAAATCTGGCCGGGATACTCCTCGCCAAACTGGCGGGCGTGGTCCAAGATTTCGTCTTCGCTGGTGAACAGGCCATCGGCAATCCATCCCCAGCGGGCCAGCACGTTGGTGCCGCGGGTCTCGAGCCAGGGGTAAGCGGGGGCCGGCTGGTCGTCCTCGATGATGCGGTCCTCGTTCCAGGTGAGGTTGCCGCGGAGGGTGAGGTAGGTCTGGCTGCCCAGCTGCTTGTTATACTCCATATTGAAGTCGATACCCTTGTTGTCCACAACGCCCAGGTTGGCGTACGGCATTTCGATGAAGCCGCAGTAGTCGGGAATGGTGGCGCGCTGGAGGAAGATACCGGTGCGGTGCTCCTTGAAGAGTTCGATGGTCATGGAGAGCTCGTCCTTGAAGAACTTGAGGTCTACGCCCACGTTCTGCTTGAGGGAAGTGGACCAGCCCACGTTGGAGCCGTATTTCTTGTAGGCCCAGCCGTCCTTGTAGCTGTTGGCCGTTCCGAAGTAGGCACCGTCGGCGCTACCCATCTCGTCCTGGTACATGAAGCGGCGGCCGGTAGCGGAGTCGGAACCAACAAGGCCGATGGTATAGCGGATCTTGAAGAAGGACCACACGTCCTTGAGGGGCTTCCAGAAGGACTCGTTGGAAACGGCCCAGCCGATACCCGCTGCCGGGAAGAAGCCGAAGCGGTTGTCGGGGTCAAAGTTCTCGGAGCCGTTGTAACCGGCGTTGAGTTCGCCGAAGTAGCGGTCGTCGTAGGAGTACGTGGCCCTTGCGGCAATGCCCTGCTGCTTGTAGTCCAGCGACTCTACCAGGCTGTCCGGGGAGCCGGGTGCATAGATATTGTGGTTGTACAGGAAGAGGCCGCTCACGGCATGCTTCCCGAACTCTCTCTCGTAATTGAGGGCGGCCTCGAAGTAGACGTTGCGGTCCATGGCCTGGTCTCGGCTGTAGGAAAGCTCACGGTGGCCGGTGTGGGTGCGGACGATGTTCCAGTTGCCATCGGCATCATACACGTCGCTGTTCCACAGGCCGGTCTCGGTGTTCTTGCTGCCGGAGAAGGCGAAGGTGTCTTCCTGTTTGTCGTACTTGTTGGTACGGGAGTTATTGACGTCGAAGGCCAGGAGGGCGCGGGCCGACAGACCCTTGCTCCATTCGAAGAAGCCCAGGTCCTGGGTGAGGCGGAGGTTGGAGTTGAGCTGGTTTCTCAGCTCTTTCTTGTAACCGCGGCGGGTGAGGTCGGCCAGCGGGTTGCGGAGGTCACCGGCGGCGGAAAGGCCGGGGATGGAGCCGTCGGGCATCACCACGGGAAGGTAGATGGGGTTGATCTTGAAGGCGGAGTCAAAGAGCTCGGCCGTGGACTGCTGCGGGTAGTTGCCCTCGGAGAGGTATCCGCTGAAGCCCAGGTCTACCGTCGTGGTCTCCGTGGGACGGAGATTGAGGTTGGCCGTATAGTTGTAGCGGTCGTAACGCATGTTGGCATTGTAGTTTTCCATCTTGGCGTTACGGGTGAGACCGCTCTCGTTGTAATACGTGAGGGATACATAATAGGTAGCGTTGGGTACGCCGCCCCGCACGCTCAGCTGCGCGCGGCGGTTGTGGCCCAGCGGCTTGAAGAGCTCGTCAATCCAGTTTACGTTCGGATAGAGGTAGCTGTTGTACATGCGGGGGTCGTCGTTGGGGATGAGACCGTCGGCCTTTTTCGTGGCCTCGATGTACTGGGGGGTATAGAGGATGGTGCCGCGGCTGTTCATGTAGGCCTCGTTGGCGGCATCCATGTAGGTATAGGCATCGGCCAGATGGGGAATCTTGGTGAGGCGGGTGATACTCTCGTAGTAGTCCAGCGAGAACTTGGGCTTACCTACCTTGCCGGGCTTGGTCTTGATGATGATAACGCCGTTTGCACCGCGCACACCGTAGACGGCGGTGGCCGATGCGTCCTTGAGCACCGTGAAGCTCTCGATATCCTCGGGGTCGATGTTGTTGAAGCTGCGCTCGACTCCGTCAACGAGAACCAGCGGACGCGTATGCTGGTTGGCGAACGTGGAGATACCGCGGATCCAGATGTCGGTCTCGTCGTGGCCCGGTTCGCCGGTCCGCTGCACGGACACCACACCGGCCAGACGGCCTGCTACCACGGAGGACAGGCTGGCCGATGGCATCTTGATCTGCTCGGTCTTGATGGAAGCCTGGGAACCCACCACGGAAATCTTGCGCTGGGTACCATAACCTACCACTACGATTTCGTCCAGTTCGTTGACCACCGTGACGAGCGCCACGTCAATGATAGCGCGCCCGTTCACCGCAATCTCCTGCTCCTCGAACCCGAGGGAAGAGAAAACAAGGACAGGGTCGGTGCCTGTAGGGGTAATGCTGTACTGACCGTTTGCATCGGTAAGGGTACCGTTCGTGGTACCTTTCTCGTACACAGCAACACCTGCAAGCAACTCACCCTTCTCATCAGAAACACGACCGGATACCTTGAGCGTCTGTGCAGTCGCCATGATACCCGAGGTGATGAAGATCACCACTGCCAGCCAGAACCTGCCGGCGAGGGACTTGTTTAAAGATAATTTCATAAATAGGTGTTTTGGTTACTGTAGCTTTTGTGCTGGCCCAAAGTACGCAAGTATTTTCAACAATCGATTCCTCGTGCGTGACAAAATAAAAGGCGTGTCCGATTGCCGGACACCCCCTGTCCATTTTGCGCACAAACTAATTGCCTCTGTATTAGCCTATTGCGTTTTCGTTTTGTCATTTGCCGCACACCCATTTTGGCACACGCACTCTCCAGCCGCCAAATCGGACAAAAACGGCAAAAATGCCCGATTTCCCGTACGGCCCGACGCCAAATCGGACAAAATCGGCAAAAATGCCAGATTTCGGGGAAGGCCCAACGCCAAATCGGACAAAAACACGAAAAATGCCCGATTTCGGGGACGGCCCGACGCCAAATCGGACAAAATCGGCAAAAATGCCCGATTTCTCGTACGGCTCGGCTGCAGCGTGGCGCTTAAACAGATGAATACTAAAGGATTAGCACAACTGACGGGTATGCGTTTCACACCCGTCAGTTGTGCTAACATGCTGATTATCAGCCGCATAAGCGCCACGGCTACCGACGTACGTACATCGCCACCGCACTGGGATGCCGTATTTTTGTACGTACATCGGCTGGGGAATTGCGAAAAAGCCCACTAGCACCCCGATGGCGCAGGTTCAGCCATAAATGGCGCCGGTTCCATTTTAGGGCCGAAACCTGTGCCACCGGAGCAACGCAGAAGGCCGATTCACGGTGCAGGTTCAGCCCCTGTTTTTGAACCTGCACCGTTGACACCCGGAACTTGCGCCGCCTGTCCGTGAGAACCTGCACCGTTGACACCCGGAACCTGCGCCGCCTGTCCGTGAACCTGCACCGTTGACACCCGGAACCTGCGCCGTTGACACCCGAAACCCGCACCGTCAGCCCCGGAATCACGTTGACGCCGCTCACGCTCTCGACATCGGCTGGACGCGCGGCAAAGGAACCATCACGCGCCTTGTTTAGTGCCTTCGTCGGCAGCGCTCACGCCGTGCGAGGATTTCCAGGCGCCGGGGGTCATGCCAAAGCGCTCGGTGAATTCCTTGTAGAAGTAGGAGCGGCTGGAGATGCCAACTTCGGCCAGGACGTCCATGATTTGCTTGTCGCTGTCCAGAAGGAGGCGGGAGGCCATCTCCAGGCGGTAGATTTTGATGAGGGCACCGGGGGTGATGTTGGAGATGCTGCGGAAGCGGCGGTAGAAGGAACGGGGCGTCATGGCCAGTCTGTCGGCAATGAGAGCCGTTCCCAGGTCTTCGCGGGTGATGTTCTCGGAGAGGACTTCGATGGTTCTCCGGACGAAGGCCATGTCGTCTTCGCTCGCAGGGGTGATGGCATCGGCCAGCGTTCCCAGCTCTTCCATGCGGAGACGGTCTTTCTGGCCGGAGGACCTTCGCGCAATGACATCGGCCAGCATTTTGCGGATTTCTTCCGGGAGGGCGACGGCGGTTTCCTTGTCGCGCGCACGCAGGATGATGCGCCAGCCGATGAGACAGAAGGCAAGGAGCACCAGGAAGGCCAGGGCTACGAGGGCCATGAACAGCGGCGAGCGGAAGAAGGCGCGGCGGATGCGCACCCGGATGTGGAATTCTTCCGGCAGGGTGTCGTAGACGTCTTTCTTGTAACGGAGGCGGAGCGTGTAGTTGCCGGCGGGGACGTCGGTGTAGGAGACCTTGTTATCCAGCGTGTAGGGAGACCACTCTTTGTCGTAGCCCTCCAGGAAGGCGGAATACTCCACGAAACCGGCGGCCTGGTAGTCGGGAGCGGCGAAGGAGACGGCGAAGGAGACATTGCTTCCCTTGAAGGTGAGGTTGCCGTCCTTGTCGGTGTAGTCTGACATGCGTACGGCTTCGTGGCCCACTTCCAGGCTCCGGAGCCGGATCTGGGTGAAGTACTGCACCATCTCCGGGGTATGCGGTTCCAGGGCAATGAGGCCGCCGTTTCCGCCCAGGAACAGCTTGCCGGTGCGGGGGTCCTTGGAGTAGGCGTCGTCGCTGAATTCTCCCAGTTCGATGCCGGCCGAGTACAGATAGGTCTGGGCCAGGGAGTTGGCGGGGTTGTACTTCACCAGGCCGCGGTCGGTGCCCAGCCAGATGATGCCGTCACTGTCCTCGAGGATGCCGTGGATCATGTCGTTGACAAGGCCCGTCTTTCGGCCGATGTGCTCGGCCTTGATGTCCTTGCCGGAATTATGCAGGCGCAGAAGGCCCGATACCGTTCCCACGTAGAGGCTGCCGTCCGAGGCCGGGCATAGGCTCAGGATGTCGTCGATGGCCTCGTTGTAGAGATAGCGCATGGAAATGACGCTGTACTCGTCGGTCTTCAGGTTCAGCCTCACCAGGCCGTACCCGCGGCTGCCGGCGTAAAGCACGGAGTCTCCGGCGGCTTTCAGGGCATGGAAACTCTCCAACAGTCCGCCTCCGAAATAGAAGTTGTACTTCTTGTCCATGACAACCCTGTTCCCGGAGAACTGGATTTGGTGGATGCCCTGGCCCGTTGTGGAGACGTAGAGCGTGTTTTCGTCCTTTTCATAGATGTCGTGGACATCTTCCAGGGAGCCTTCGGGGAGGTGCACTTGCACGGGCACACCTCCGTAGGGGCAGAACATGAGCCCTTCGTCACCTGTTCCCAGCCACACGCCGCTGCGGTACCGGCTCTCCTTGATGGAGTAGACCTTGAATTCCCGGGATTCTCGCCGATATCCCTTCGCGGGGCGGCGTCCCCTCGGGGTGATGATCTCGGTGCCGGCCGTCCCGTGCTCCCAGTCGGGGATGTAGACAATGCCGTCCCCCTTGGTCCCTACCCACATGGCCCCGTGCCGGTCGGTGAGGATGGACCGGATGGGGCGGGAGAGGTTCTCGGAGATGGACGGGACGAGGATATTCCGGCCGATAGAATACTTCCTGGCATACATGACCGCCCCCTGTCCGTCGGAGCCGATCCAGACAACGCCCTGGTGCAGGTCATGGTAGAGGCAGTAGATGCGGATGTTGCGGTCTATGGGCTCCGCCTCGTACTTGCTGAATGCCTTGAGGCGGAAAAGGCCGTTTACCTGGAAGCCGATGAGAAAGTCTTCGTAGAACGGAACGATGCCGGCGATGTAGCCATATTCCTTAATGAGAGAGGAGAGGTTCCTTATGTAGACCTTGGTCTTTCTGTCGGTGTCGTACAGATAGAGGTCGTCGTCCTGGTCTACAAAGCACATCATCCCGGTCTGGTAATAGATTTCGCTGATGGCCTTGGGATGGAAGTTCTCCGTTTTGAACTTCACTTTCGTTGCCGTGGAGTCTGCCTTCCAGGTAGAGAGCGAATAGATGCGGACATCTCCTTCGCCCCGTTTGAAGTACATGAGTTCTCCCGCTTCGCTCACGAAGAACCGCTGCTCCGGCTCGATTTCCTCCGGAAACTGCGTCTGGGCCGTAACGAACCGTTCTTCGACGGTGTTGTAGTAGTACAGCGTACCCCCGCTGATGAGCCACGTGTTTCCCTTCGAGTTGGAAGAGAGGTAGGTATTGTCCTGGAAAGAATACGTACACGTAATCTCGCCCGACGCCTTGGACAGCCGGTTCAGGGACTGGAACGTATTCACCCACAGATTGTTTCCGTCGGCCTGGCAGATGGAGCTGATGATGTTGTTGGAGAGGGCGCCGTTGGCCCGGAAGTCCGAGCGATACGTTTGCATGGACGTTCCGTCGTAACAGTTAAGGCCGTCGTACGTGCCCATCCACACCAGATCTGTATTGTCCTGGAAAATAGACAGTACGGCGCTGTGGGAAAGGCCTTCGGAATATCCCACCTTGTTGAATTCATACGCTTCGGGAAAGGCACAGGTAAGTGCCAGCAGCAATGCAAGTATCTTCATGACGCGCTCCGCCTAGCTGAATAGTTTTTTTGTGTTATCGCTTTCTGCAAAGATAGAAACAAATCTGATTCTCGCGTACGGGAAATCGGGCATTTTTGCCGATTTTGTCCGATTTGGCGGCGGGCCGTGCCCGAAATCGGGCATTTTTGCCGTTTTTGTCCGATTTGGGGTCAGGTCGTACGGGGAATCGATGCACCGGAAGTAGCACAATTTTTGCTTACGAGTGTCCCCGATGTTAATGATTGTATTTGTATTCTTTACATTGGTGGGATATGCCACCTGGCACCTGTGGCGCATTACGCCGGGGGCCGATGTCTTCAAATATCTTGTAGCAGGCCTGTTCCTCGTGTGGATGGTGGCGGCGTTTGCCAGCATGCTTCTTCGCAAGCGACTCCCCTACCCGGCCGTGGTGGCGCTTTACGAGGTGGGGCAGCCCTGGCTCATAGCGTTTGCGTATCTTCTTATCGTTTTCGCTCTGGCCGATATCGCCACGCTCTGCAAGCTCCTTCCGAAGGGCCTTCTGAACGGGAACCTTACCGCGCTGCTATCCATTACGGGCATTGTTGCTGCCGTGATGATCGCGGGCGGCATCCACTACAGGCACAAGTATCGTGAGGAAATTTCGGTCAAGACCGAAAAGCCCCTTGCGAAGCCGCTCACGGTAGTGCTTGCCAGCGACCTTCACATCGGCTACAGTAACCGAAAGGCAGAACTTGCCCGCTGGATAGACCTCATCAATGCCGAAAAGCCAGACCTCGTGCTCTTCGGCGGAGACATCGTGGACATTTCTACCGAGCCCCTCGAGGACATGCATTTTGCCGATGAATTCCACCGCCTCACGGCTCCTGCCTATACCGTCATGGGCAACCACGAATACATCGGCGGCGCAGAGGACTCCGAAAGGTTTTTGGCTAGTGCCGGTATCACGGTCCTAAAAGACTCCGTGGCGCATTTTGAGGGGGTCGATATCATCGGCCGGGACGACTACAGCCGCCGTCATCGCGCCCCGCTCCAGGAGCTTGTCCCTTCCCCCGGCCATTTCTCGCTTGTGCTGGACCATCAGCCCGTGCACCTTGAAGAGGCGCAGGAGGCCGGCATCGATTTCCAGTTCAGTGGCCACACCCACCACGGTCAGGCCTGGCCCATCTCCTGGGTAACCGACGCCATTTTCGAAAAGGCCAGGGGGCCGTACGAAAAAGGCCACACGCAGTACTACATCAGTTCCGGCCTCGGCATCTGGGGCCCGAAAATCCGCATCGGTTCCCGTTCGGAGTATCTCGTACTCCACATCACCCCCACCCGATAAACCGCACCCCTCCCCGAAATCGGGCAATTTTTCGTGACATTTCTGGTTGGTGACGGCCGCTGCCAGGAGGGCTTTTTGCGAGGCCGTTTGTGGCGCTTAAATAGTTGAATACTAATGGATTAGCACAACTGACGGGTATGCGTTTCATACCCGTCAGTTGTGCTAACATGCTGATTATTGACGGATTAAGCGCCACGGCTACCGATGTACGTACATCGAAACCTCACTGGAATGCCGTTTTTTTGTACGTACATCGGAGAAAATGCCTGTTCCTAGCCGTTTGCGCAGATGTACGTACATCGGCTGGCTGGGGAGTTGCAAAAGTGCCCACACTGCGGGTAACTTGACAAAATAAGTCCGGTTACCCGCAAAAAAGGCCGTTTTTGACGGTAACTTGACCAAAACTGTCAAGTTACCCGCAGTGGGCTTACTATGCGGCCCTCTAAAAGTTCGATTTGGCGTCAATGTAAACGCGAAATCGGGCAACTAACGGCGAAAACGTCCGATTTCGGGGCGGGTGAGATGGGGACAATAGTTGTACAAAGTGTTTCAAAAATAATATTCTTACTACAATTTTGGCAGGTGGACCAGGATTTTTCTTTATTATTTATATTTTCGTCATGTAAAAAATAGTAAAATATCGAACAGCCAGACCTAAACTATGGAAACGGACCAAGGTAGGAGAAGGAGGCGACAATGCTGGCCAAAAAGATGATAAAATAGAACAACTGAACTAATAACTATGAACGCTAAGCTGATTGACCTGAAAGACTGGGTCCCTTTTGGCGGAGGAGGATTCGGAGACTCCTTTTACCATAAAACCGACGACTCCGTTGTACTCAAACTCAACAAGGCCAGCGTACCGGCCCAGCGGGCTCTTATGGAGTTCCAACGCTCAAAAGCCGTGTACGAGATGGGCATTCCGTCGGCCCAGCCGTTTGACTATGTCACCGACGGCAAGCGCTACGGCATGACGATGGAGCGCATCCGCGGAAAAGAGTCGTTTGGAAGGATTATTGCCGATAACCCGTACCGGCTCGAAGAACTGGCCTGCACTACCGCCGAGTACGCCAAGGCCCTGCACTCCATGCCGTGTAACACGGAAATCTTCGATAGCTCGGCGCTCCGCGTGCGCGAAATCATCGGCGACAGCATGGCGCTCCCCGACGACATCAAGGCACGGCTCATCCACTACATCGATGAACTGGAGCCCGCCACAACCTGCCTGCACGGAGACATCAATCCCTGCAACATTATCATGGCCGACGGAAAAATATACTGGATAGACCTCGGAGACTTTGGCTACGGAGACCCCATGCTGGATTTCAACCACCTTTCCCACATGAGCGGTTACGCTCCCAATCCCCTCCTGAAGAAACTCTTCCACATGGACCGTAAAATGCTCTCCCGCTTCTATGACGTCATGGGAAGGCACTACTATGGCCCCAGGTGGGACGGCCCCGAGCTCAAGGAAAGGATGTCCCGTATTGCTCAGATCATGGCAGGTGAGGCCGTTTGCCTCTGGCCCCAGGCTTACCACGTAAACCTTCCCTATCTCCAGAACAAGAAGATTCTCACCTCGATCAACCTGTTTATTGGAGACCATATCCGCGTATAATCATGAAACAGATAGACCTTTCCCAATGGCAAAAAGTGGGTGAAGGCGGCAATGGATCCGTCTACATCAATCCCGAGATGCCAGACCTGATTTTGAAAATCGACAAGGAACGCATCAACAACCTGCCCAATGCCGCGCACGAATATAACGTAAGCAAAAACGTCGAAAGCTTAGGGCTTACGACGCCCAGGATGCAGGAGATTGTGGAAATTGGAAACCTTTACGGCACGCTGCAGGAACGCATCCATGGAAAGAAATCCCTTTCCCGCATTTGCAGCGAGGACCCTTCCAGCACGGAAAAAATGGCCCGCGTGCTCTGCGAAGAAGGCCGGAAACTCTTTTCAACCCCCTGCCCCACCGACCGTTTCCCCAGCCGCAAGGAACAGCTGTTGAACATACTCAAGGAGGCCAAGTTCCTTACCAGGAAAGAGAAGGAGCGCGTGCGGGCCTTTGCCTATACCATCCCCGACACCGACACCTGCATCCACGGAGACTTCCAGATGGGCAATCTGGTGCAGGCGGGTGACAAATATTACTGGATAGACCTGGACCGCTTTGCCCACGGGGACCCCATGTTTGACATTGGGCACCTATACATGATCTGCTACATCTATGCACCCATAAAAATGGTGCAGGATATCTTCCATCTCACCGAGGATCAATTCCATCGTTTCTGGGATGCTTTCGCCACTGCCTATTCGGGCAAGGAAGACCATCGCGCCCTGGATGCAAAAGCAGGGAAGTTCGCCCTGCTGGATCTGGTGGTTCGCATCAATTTCCAGCGGCCGAACTTCCTCGAGAATATTTTCTTCAGGCTCCACGCCCGAAAACTCATCAAACGGTTTTTCCGGTAAGGGAGGCTTACCTCATCATCCTTGCGACACCTTCCATGAGCGAAGCGCCGCTGGTCTGAGCACCCATGGAGGCATTGCCGCCGGCAAAGGTGGTACCCCAGAAGTAGTCGCAGTACATGCGCGGGTACTGGCGGCGGTCCAGATGTTTCCCCAGCGTCTTTGCGTTCAGCATGAGCTTTTCACGGATGACCTGCGCCGTAATGGCATCGGCCTTTTCGTCCAGCACATAGTTGACGGCATAGGGAATGAGCACTGCCTTGAAGATGCTCTGGTCCATGCTGGTACCCTCGTGGCGCAGCACGCCCGTTGCGCTGTCGTTGCAGCGGTTACTCACAAAAGCATACTTGAGCACCTTTCCGGCCTTGTCCATGTACTTCTTCTCCCCTGTAAGGTGATACAGCTGCCGGCAGGCCTCGCCCAGCGTACCCTGGGTATAGGTAAGCGGCGGTTCCTCGGCCCGTTCTTCGTCGGGCATGTGGTCCACGCAGGCCTGGTACAGCGTCTTGGCCATTTCCAGATACCCGGCATCCTTGTAGAGCGGATGCAGCTTGGCCGCCACCAGGCAGGAAGGAGCGTTGGTACAGGCGTTGAAATTGGCCACATCCTCGGGACGGCTGGTCCAGGGAAGCGCCGTGCCGCCGGAGTAAGACTTGCGGCGGGGCCAGATATACCGGTCAAACACCTCCCGGGCCACGCCCGCATACTGCGCGTCTCCCGACACCTCGGAGATATGGATGAGCGTTAGGCAAATCCAGGCCATGTCGTCGGTCCAGACATTGAAAAAGCCGCCATACGTCCCTTCCCCGCGGTGGTCGCGGTTGTAGTTGTTGGCATAGTTCTGCACCCACTTGCGGGCATAGCCCAGGTACGTCTCCTTCAGGCTTTCACTGCGTTCAGCGGCATAGAGCAGCACATCCAGGGCGTGCGCCTGCTGCCAGTAAATATACTCCGTGGAGCGCTCGATATCGTTCGGAGTAGACCAGAACGTTCCGGTTGTCTTATCGAGGAAATTGGTGACCAGTACGTTGGTGCAGGAATCGGCCAGCGCGGCCCATTCCTCGGCAGGGTTCGTAGCGGGCGGCGGAACCACTTCCCCGCCCGTGGAAGGCTCTACTCCTTCCGGCATTTTCTCGTAGGCATTGTCGCACCCGCAGGCACAGGCCATGAGGGCCACAATGCCCATCCAGATTGTCTTTTTCATCATTATTGTTTTACAGGAGGACAGGATTCATTCCACACATCCGAAGGCTCGGTGCCCATGGTGAGGACCAGCTCGCCGCCGGAGAGGATATCCTTCCGGTACAGCCAGTTCTGCTCCAGGGGTTTCCCGTTGAAGGAAGCCTTCTGCACATAATACGCTTCGGGGCCGTTGCCGATGGTCCTTATCACGAGCTTCTTCCCCGTCGCATTGAGCGGGTTCAGGTGAACCACAATCTTGTCGAAGGCCGGGCTGCCAATCTGGTAGGTAGGCTCCGCGGGAGCGCCGCCCTGCACATCAAACAGGCCCATGGTGGAGAGAACGTACCAGGCGCCCAGCTGGCCCTGATCCTCGTCCTGGCCGTAGCCGTAACCATGTTCGCCCGTAATACCGTAGAACTCGTCGCAGATAAGGCGCACCCACTTCTGGGTGAGGTAAGGCTTGCCGGAGAAGTTAAACAGCCAGGGCTCGTGCAGGCAAGGCTGGTTGCCGTGGTTGTAGGGACTGTTGATGCCGGAGAAGGCATAGGTAGTCTTGCCGCCACCGAAGATGCTCTTCCGGGCCACAGTGAAGATCCCGTCCAGACGCTCGTTGAAAACGTCCTTTCCCAGGCGGGTAATGAGCGAGTCGGGATTCTGGGGCACAAAGAAGGTATACTGCATGGCATTGCCTTCCTGGAAACCCCTCCAAGACTCCAGCGGGTCAAAGTTATCGATGAAGGCACCGCCGGAAACGCGGGGACGCACCAGCTTGAGGTTGTCGTCAAACACCTTGGCCCAACCGTTCGAGAGGTCTTTCAGCTGCTTGTAGTCTTCCTCGTAGCCCAGCTGCTTGGCCAGCTGCGCCGTCGCATAGGCGCTGAAACTGTACTCCAGCGTGTGGGAAACGGAGAAAGTAGCTCCGCCGCTGTGCGCCACAAAACCGGGGTCGGACACATACGGGACATAACCGTTTTTCACAAACTGCTCCACGTCCATCTTGCCGGCGCCCTCGATGCGGCCTCTCCATTCCAGATTGTCCTTGCGGGCCGCGGCATACATGGCCTCAATGTCATAGTTCCGGATACCACTGTTATAGGCGCCGGCAAAGGCGATGGAAACCATGTTGGTTCCTACGCCGGAGACATACTTGCTGCAGGCAATGCCGTCTCCCAGCCATCCGGCGTCCTTGTAAACGAGGAGCTGGCTGGCCACCCAGTCGTTGTAGTACTCCGGCCAGGCCAGGGCCCACAGCGGAGTAAGGTTCCAGTAACCGCCCCAGATGGCATCTGTATTATAATGGTTATGGACCGGCTTTCCGGCAGCGTCCAGTGCAATCTGGCCCACGCCGCCGTCATTCCGGGGATAGGCACCATTTACGTCGCTCGCGAGGCCGCGGCCCAGCAGCATGTGGTAGAGGCCCGTGTAGAACTTGATGCGGTCCTCGGGCTTTCCGCCGCTCACTTCCAGTTTACCCAGCTCCCGGCGCCACTTGTTCTGCGTAGCCTTGCGGGCGGCATCAAAGTCCAGTCCGGCAGCCTCGGCCTCCAGATTGGCCTTCGCATTCTCCACGGACGTGTAGGACAGGCCCAGCTTCACCGTCACCACGGAGGGCTTCGCGTAGTCCAGGGACAGCACCGCGCCGGGGCCGGAAACTTCCGTGGCCGATGCGCGCACGCCGCCAACGTGGAAGGCCGATACGCCATCGGGCACCGCCGACACCTCACCGTAGAAATACATGCACACGGTAGCGCCCGCCTGGTACTTCTGCACGTAGGTAGGTTCCGTGACGATAGAGCCGCTCAGAATGTTTCCTTCCAGCTTCGCGTAAGCGTCACGGATGGGGCCGCTCTCGCCCATGCGGGTACCCACATTCACCAGGATGTGGCCCTCGCCGGGAGTCTGGAACGTAAAGCGCTGGAAACCCACGCGCTCCGTCGCCGTGAGCTCGGCCTTCACGCCGTAGTCCTTGAGCACCACCGAATAGTAACCCGGGCGGGCATACTCATCGGCCTTGTCAAAAGAGGATCTCCATCCCTCGGAGGGATTCTCCAGGAGCCCGGGAACCGTGATGGGCTCCCCGGTAACGGGCATGAGGGCCAGACCGCCCACCTGGAACTCGTGGAAACAGGGAAATCCGTCAATGGAGGTGTGCGTGTCCTCATAGCCTACGGCCTCCCATCCCTGGTCGTTGCCATAGGTTCCGTTGGTGGATGCGCCCAGCTTGGCCATGCCAAAAGGCGTAGCGGCCGGCGTGTACACAAACCAGCGACTGTGCACCGTTCCAATGTTCGGGTTTACATAATCCAGCAAATCCTCCTTCGTGCCGCAGGACACAAGGGCAAGAAGTGCCAGAAAGGATAAACGTGTAATTTTCATCTTTATTTGTGTTCGTTGTTATACAGGGCAATGGCAGTGAGCGACTCCAGGGCGGCATCCTGCATCAGGAGAGACTTGTCGCGGTCTGCATTCCGGTTTCCGCTCCAGTTTTCGCAGAAAAGGCCGTTCGCAGAGCGGGCATGCTCCCAGGCGTAATCCAGGTTTTTGGTGAATACCTTAATATATTCGGAAGCCGTGGCAAAGTCCGGTTCCAGTTCCATGTAGGCACGGATAAGCTTCACGGTAAACCAGGGGTCGTTCAGCGGATAGGCCATACCCATCTTGTCGCGATTTTTCACAAAGCAGCCATAGGCGCCCTTAGCCGTGGCAATGGCCTCGTCCAGGTAATGCTTCTCGCCGGTAATATGATACAGGCGCGCTCCGGCGGCAATCATGGCTCCGGAATTGTAGGTCCATTTGGTCTTGTTGATGCTGCCGTCGGCATTGCGGTCGTTCCAGTACGTCTGGTCGGAGGAGTCCAGAAGGTTCTCACGCTCCCAGGCATACAGGCGCTTGGCGAAGGCAAGGACATCGGCCTTCTCCCCTGCGGGGCAAATGTCGTAGTAGCTGAGGAGGAACCACTGGGCATAACCGTTGGCGCAGGCGGGCTTGTTGGAGTCTCCGTTCCCGGGCTTGTTCTTCTGGCCTTCGCACCACCACAGGGCGCCGCCCAGCACATCGTCCTCCCCGCTTTTCAGGAACTTCACAATGCGGGCACAGCGGTCCAGGTACTTGCTGTCTTTGAGCTGCTTATAGGCTTCTACCAGATTGAGGCCGATGATGGAATTGTCATCGTAGAAGCGGTCTCCCCCACCGTTACGGCCGTCGGTCTGGGAGCCGTAGCCGCCCACCGACAGGTTGCGGTAGTAGGCCTCGTAGCGCTCGATCTTGGCAGCATACCCCACTTCGTAGCCCAGCTTGTTCAGAAGGGCCACGCCGCTCATGAGACCGTCATAGGGCCAGAGGAAAGAGGCGCTGAGGTCTCCGGCGCCCTTGGGATAGTTCTCGTTGAAGAAGCCGGCCGTGGAGCCGGAGGTAATTCCATAGAGTTTCTCAATGGCAAGATACGTGTCGTAGGCGCGCTCATGCCAGACAATCTCCGTGGTTTCTCCCCCTTCCGTTCCGCCAGACTCTCCGCCGGGGATGAATTCCTCCTTGGAAGGGTCTGTGCAGGAAGTGGGAGAACAGGACCAGAGTGCCATGAGGATGCCGGTGATAAGCTTTCTTGTTTTCATTTTCCAAAGTTAATAAAACTGTCCCGGATCCCGAAAAGGAACCGGGACAGTCCTCACAATAATTATTAACCAACCATTCTATTTGGTAACGGAATGTACCATCACACCGTCTTTGTTGGTATTCACGGTAATGGTAACCGTTTGTCCGTTCATTTCGCCAGCCATCTTCCACAGGTGGTCCCACTGGCCGCCGCGGGCGAATTCGCCGCACTTCCAGAAGTCGTCACCCGCCGTAAAGCGCTCGTCGTCGGGCCGATATTCCTTGTCCACGCCGTCCAGGATGCCCCAGCACTCGGTGGCATCGGCCGCACCGTCCAGGGTGATGAGGAAGCGGTAGCGCTCCTCTTCCCAGGTGAGCCAGGTGGCACGGTTGAACTGAGGATCTCCGGGCTCAATGAATTCCACCTTGCCCGTTCCGCTCCAGGTACCCTTGCCGGCATAGTTCATGGCAAAGGGAGAACACTCGTTGCAGCCCCACACGAAATCCACTTTATCTACGGTCTCAAGGGTTACAGACGTAGTTTTGAAGTTAACCGTAACACGGTAAACCGTAGGAGCATCCAGCGTAACGGCGTAGGAACCTTCACCCTGCAGGAGACCGCTGTCTCCCAGGAAGTAGGTCTTTCCGTCTCCCTTGAAGGAAAGCGCGCCGGCCTTTAGCTGCGTGTAAATCACAAACACGCCGTCTTCCACCTTGCGGAAAGCCTGGCCGGCTTCCTCGGCAGCCGTACCCTCAAGCGTGAGGGCGGAGGGAGCCGTCGTGGGCGGGAAAGGATCGGCCGTCTGTTTCACAAAGCTGTGCTTGAAGTGGCCGTTGTCGTTGGTGTTGATGGTGGCCGATACCGTGCTGCCGTCAAAGGCAGAGCCCATCTTCCAAAGGTGAGACCACTGGTCCCAGGCAAACTCGCCCATGTCGTAGAAGGTCTCAGTCACTTCGCCGTCGGGACGTTCCGCGGACTCGCTGTCCAGGCGGCCCCAGCATACTTCCGTTCCTTCAACGGTGGCAATGAAGTAGTAGCGCTCCTCTACCCAGCTCAGCCAGGACGGCGGGTTGGTCTCAGACTTGGCGGGATCCACGAACACCACCTCACCTTCGCCGGCAAACTTGCCCTGGCCCTGATAGGTGAGCTCAATGACGGTGTCATAGTTGCAGCCCCAGATCATGCGCACACTGGTTCCTACCTTCTCAAACGTTGCTTTCTTGGAAGCGAAGTCCACCGTAATGCGGGACACTTCTTCGGAGGCCGTCACGTCGCTGGTGCGCTTGCCAATGTAGAGGTCGTTCTCTCCCTGGAGGAAGTACTTGACGCCGTCGCCGTCCACGAAGGAAAGCGTTCCATTACCAAGCTTGGTGTAGATGATGAACTTGTCACCGTCCTTGCGGAAGGCCTGTCCATCGGCCTCTGCAGCGGTACCGCTGAGGTACAGGGCGGCAGGTGTTGTGGTGGGCTGCTCGTAGACAATCTCGCCGGCCTGCTCCACCATATGGGTGAACTGGTTGTCCTTGTTGGTGTACACGGTAGCGCGCACCATCTTCAGATCCAGGGCATGGTCCATCTTCCACAGACCGTCCCAGTCGGCGATGGGAGCTTCCTTGATATAGTAGAAGCTGTCTTCGCCGGTGGGCGTGAAGGCGTTGCCGCCCTCGAAGGAGCCCCAGCGGACGTTGTTGCCGTCAATGTTCACGATGAAGGAGTAGCGCTCTTCCACCCAGCTGCACCAGTCGGGCGTTCCGTCACGGCCGGGGCCCAGGAATACGGCCTCGCCTTCTCCGGAGAACACGCCGTCACCCTGGTATTCCAGCACGGCGAAATCGGCATGCGTGGCTTCCCACTGGGCGTGGATCTCGGTTGCGATGGTCTCCATGGAAAGGCCCAGCGTGTTAAAGTTGACGGTGATGCGGGCAAGACCGGTAGCGGGGGCTTCGGAGACGGTATAGTCGCCTTCGCCTTCCACCAGTTTGCCGGAAGCCGTCGCATAGAACACGTCGCCGCCTTCCTTGCGCGAGCTGAAGTGCAGGTTGCCGGCTTTCAGGCGGGTTACAATCACGTATACGCCTTCCTCGGCCACGCGGAACTCCTGTCCGGCCTCAGAAGCGGCCGATCCGGCCACGAACAGCTGCGTGGGCATGTTGTCAATGCCTTCGCCGCGGGTGATGATAATGGTTCCATGACCTTCCAGGATGCGGGACACTCCGCCCTTGGAGGCTTTCACCGTCCAGATGAGGGTACCGCTCTCGTTGGGCTTGATGCCGGCCTTGCGGGAAATGGTATTGAGCTCGGCGTGCGAGAGGGTGAGCTGGGGAAGGGCGCCCTGGTCGCTCTTACGAACGTCCACGGGGCTGGAGAAGTCGCCGCCCTCCTTGTCAAACAGTACTTCGTAGAGCACCAGGCCGCCATCGGCCGCCTTTCCGCCATTCCAGGAGAGGACGACGGTCTGCGTGGAGGTCACGTCCAGGCTCACGGCACTGGGGCTATCCAGCTCAGTGGGCAGGGTGAAGTCTGTATTGAATTCATAATGCTTCTGGCAGGCTCCAAGGGCCAGCAAAGCACTGAGCAAAAGTGTAATCTTTTTCATAATCTGCTACCAATTGGGGTTCTGTTCCAGACTGTTGCCTGTGAGGTCGCGTTCCTTCTGGGGAATGGGCCACAGATAGTGTTTGGCGGGGTCGAACTGGCGCTGTTCAATGCGCACGAAGCCGTCGTCGGTCCCCACGGTCTCGCCGGTGTACATGCCGTGGCACCAGCCGTTGAGCACGGTCTCGGCCATCTTCCAGCGGATGATGTCGGTGCGGCGGCTGCCTTCGAAGGCAAGCTCGGCGCGGCGCTCGTTGCGAACGATTGCCTTGAGGTTGCCCGAGGCCGGGAAATCGAGGGCCGATGCCTCCGTGAAGCCGGCGCGCTCGCGGATCTTGCGGATGGTGGCGTTCCAAACGGTCTCGTTCAGGGTGCCCAGCTCGGCGTGAGCCTCGGCGTTCATCAGAAGGACATCGGCATAGCGGATGATGATGGCGTTCAGGCTGGACTGCAGGGTGAGACGGTAAGTGTTGTCCCACCACTTGCGGATGTAGTAGCCGGTAGGGGTTACGTCGGAGGTGGAATTGAAGGCATCGCGGCCGGCCCAGTCGGGCTCCACGGTTCCGCCGCTCACGGGGTAGCTGTTGCCGGGATACATCACGGTAGCAGCCAGGCGGGGATCACGGTTGCTCCAGGGATCAGCGGCGCTGTAGCCGGAACCTTCCTCGTCAATAGCCTTGCCGTTGAGCATGATATAGCTGTCTACCAGAGACTTCAGCGGAGCCAGGTTGGAATAGCCGCCCATGGACGGAGGAAGGGTGTTGTACATGATGTTCTGCTCGCGGGAGACGGTCATGTACTGGGTGGAGAGAAGGATCTCGTCGCAGTTCTCGGCGGCTACGGTAAAGAGGCCGCTGTAGGAAGGATAGAGGGAGATGCCGCTTTCGGAGATGATGGTGGCGGTAATGTCCCGGACCTTCTCGAACTTGCCTTCAAAGAGGTAGGTCCTGGCCAGAATGGCGGCTGCGGTCCACTTGGTCACGCGGCCCTTGTCGGCAGCACCGTAGGAAGCAGGCAGGGCGTTGGAAGCGATGACCTCTTCCAGTTCCTCCTCGATATGGGCGGCAATGGCGGCCGCCGTCTCACGGGTAGCCTTGCGGGCCTCGGCAATGCTGATGGGCTCCGTCAGGTAAGGAACGCCGCCAAAGCGCACATACAGCTCGTAGTAGTTCCAGGCGCGGAGCGTACGGGCCTCGGCCACGTAGCGGGCCTTGAGCTCGTCGGAGAGCTCAGGCACCAGGTCGATGTTCTTCAGGAGCTCGTTGCAGGCGCGGATACCGGCATAGTGGCGGTTCCACACATCGTAGACATAGCCGTCGGACGTGCCGTATTTGCCGTTGCCGATAGCCTGGTTCTGGCCGCCTTTGACGTAGGCGTTGTCGCTCATGCCGTCGCTGTACACCAGCTCGTACATGTCGGTGAGGTAGGTATAGCAGGTATTGAGGGCTTCCTCGGCCGCATTCTTGTCCTCAGACCAGAACGTGAGGTCGGTCTCACGGTCGTACGGGGGCGTATCCAGCGGTACGCAGGCACTCAGGGTGAGGGCCAGGGCACTCAAAGTATAGATAATCTTTTTCATGACACTCTAGAATTTAACATTGAGACCGAAAGAATACACGCGGGCCACGGGATAGGCACGGCCGCTGCCGTCGGCATTGTACTCGGGATCCCAGCCGCCGCGCATGGAGGAGAGGGTAAGGGCATTCTCGATGCTGCCGTATACCCGGAGGCTGCTGAGGCGGATCTTCTTCATCCAGTCGCCCTGGAAGTTGTAACCCAGCTGCACGTTCTTCAGGCGCAGGTAGGCGGCGTTCTGGATCCAGAAGTCAGACTTGGTGGCGTTGTTGGCCGACTCGCTGCCCATCGTGAGACGCGGGTAGGAAGCGTCGGTGTTCACGGGCGTCCAGCGGTCTACGTGGAAGTCCAGCACGGGGCCTTCGTTGTTGTTGTGGAAAGCTTCCACGGCCTCGCCTCGCATCCAGCGGCTGCGCATGCCCACGCCCTGCAGGAAGGCAGAGAAGAAGAATCCCTTCCACTGCAGATTGTAGGAAAGACCGAAGGTGTAGCGCGGGAAGTCGTTGCCCACCACGAAGCGGTCGTCGTCGTTGATGACTTTGTCGCCGTTCTTGTCCACGTAGCGGATATCACCGGCGCGGGGAACGATGCCCTCGAGGTGCGGGCTGGAGGCAGCCTCATCGTCGCTCTGGAAGAGACCGTTATTGCGAAGAGCATAGTAGGAATAGAGCGGATAGCCTTCCTTGATTACGGAAACGACGTCGTAGCCGTAGTAGAGGGTCTCGCCCTTGGTGTCCACCACCTTGTTCCAGCTGTCAGAGATGTTGCCGGCGATGTTGTGGTTCACGGCGCCGGTGCGGAAGTGGTAGTTCACGGAGAATTCCCAGCCCTGGCTGGCCACCGTGGCGGCGTTGGAGGTGGGAGCACCGTTGCCGAACAGGCCGGGAACCGGCAGGCTCACCAGAATGTCGCGGGTGCGGTTGTTAAAGTAGTCGAAGGAGACATTGAGGTCGTTCTTGAGGAACGCGATATCCAGGCCGATGTTCGCCATGCGGGTGGTCTCCCACTTGATGGAGGGATCCACGGAGGAGAAGTAGGCCGTAGGAACCAGTTCTCCGCCGAAGTTGTAGCCCTGGGTCACGGAAACGGTCTGCATGTAGCGGTAGGCGCCAATGCGGTTGTTACCCACAAGACCCCAGCTGCCGCGCAGCTTCAGGGAAGGAATCACCGGGCGGATGTTCTCCCACCAGGATTCCTGGGAAATGCGCCAGCCAAGGGACAGGGACGGGAACAGGCCCGAGCGGTTGCCTTTGGCAAAGTAGGAGGAGTAGTCGTTACGGATGTTGAACTCGGCCAGATACTTCTCATCATAATTATAGGTGAGGCGGCCGAAGGCAGAGTACAGGGACCAGTCGGAGGCGCCGCCGCCGTTGGAGACGTTGTCGCCGGAGAGACCGCCGACGAAGATGTCGTACTTGGAGTTGTCGGTAAGACGCTGGGTATTATAGTCTTTGGCCGATTCTCCTTCGTAGGCATAGCCCACGAGGGCGGCAAAGTTGTGCTTCTCACCAAAGGTCTTCTCATAGTTGAGCGTGACGGTGGTGGTGAGCTTGGTGGCACGGTAGGAAGACTCGGAGATGTGGTTTTCCTTGTCGCCGGAAGCGGCGGCGGCCGATGCCATGCGGTTCTCGTGCGTGCCGTTATTGAGGGAACGTCCGCCGATGGTGGCGTTCAGGTTCAGGCCGTCGATGATGCGGAAATTGGCATTGATGGTGCCGCTGATGTCCTCGTTGCGGCTCTGGCGGTATCCGCCGGCCTCCAGGCGCTCCAGGGAGTTGGAGTTGGAGCCGGAAGGATAGTTGTAGGTACCGTCGGCATTCTTGATTTCGTAGATGGCGGGCATGCGGTTGCACTGCTCGATGATCCACTCCGTCCAGTAGGCGTGGTCCTTGGTGATGTTGCGGGTATACTGGGCCGTGGCGTTCACGGTGAGGCGCTCGCCCACTTTGTGGCTCAGGTTAATGCGGCCATTGTAACGCTTGTAACCGTAGTCGGGGCCTTTGAACAGGCTGTTCTGGTCTACATAACCCAGGGAGGCCATGTAGGAGAGGTTCTTGGTGCCGCCGGTGACGGAGAGGTTGTGGTTGTGCTGCATGGCCGAATTCTTGTACAGCTCATTGATCCACTTTACATTGGTGCCGCCGTTACGGAAGGCTGCGATTTCTTCGGGGCCGAACTTCACGGTGCGGCCGGAGTTCACGGCTGCCTCGTTGTAGAGCTCGGCATAGATCCAGGAATCCACTACGGTAGGAAGGGCGGTAGCCTGCTGCCAGCCCATGCTCATGTCGTAGTCTACATGCACTTCGCCTTCGCTACCCTTCTTGGTGGTGACCAGGATAACGCCGTTGGAAGCGCGGGAACCGTAGATAGCCGTGGAGGAAGCATCCTTGAGAACGGAAATTTGCTCAATGTCACCGGGATTCAGGTTGGCCAGGGAGCCTTCGATTCCGTCGATGATCACCAGCGGATTGTTGTCGTTCATGGTGTTGTAACCACGGATGTTCATGGAAGGAACGCCGCCCGGAGTGGAACTTCCCTGCTGGATGACGAGACCGGGGGTGGTACCCTGGAGGCCTTCCAGCACGTTGTTGATGGGTTTTCCTTCCAGTTCTTTGGTAGAGACGGAGGCCACGGCGCCGGTGAGGTTCACCTTCTTCTGAACACCGTAACCCACTACCACGGCGTCGTCCAGAAGGAGGCTGGACTCTTCCAGGGTGATGTCAATCTTCGTGCGGCCGGCCACGTTCACCTCCTGGGGCTCGTAGCCGATGGCAGAGAAGACCAGCACCGCACCGGGCGTGGTCTGGATGGTGTAAAATCCGTCAACGTCGGTCACTGCACCTTGCGTGGTGCCTTTGACCATGACCGAAGCGCCAATGACAGATTCTCCGTTGGAAACAACCGTACCGGAAACCCGGTGGGTGTTCTGTGCTACGGCAAGGCTTCCTGCCGAAGCGCCAATGATCGCGGCAAGCACGGCCGCCAGCCGGAATCGGGAGGCGTACGCACTGCAGCGTTCAGCGAACTGGGATAGTTTCATTGCTATTAGTATTTGGATTTGTTGGTTTGGTCAATCTGGGAGAGGGCGTAGGCGTAGGCGCCCAGGGCAACGGCTTTGCTGGTGCCCAGGCGGCTTACGGTGATGCCCGTCTTCTTTTCTTTGCGGTAGCGTACGCTGCGGCTGGTGCCGGGAACGGGAATGAGTTCCGAACGGTCTTCCAGGAAGCGGCGCAGGCCGTCTTCTGAGGTGAGGTCCAGCGGTTCCATCTGGAGCCAGGGGCCCAGCGCTTCCGTGAGGGCCGGCAGGATGTAGGCCGATGCCCCGGAGAGGCCGCCGCCCATCACCACGAGGCCGTCGACGATGTCCAGGGCGTGGGCGATGGCATCGGCCGCCGCTACTCCCAGCCGGCGGAAGGATTCCTTCGCGGCTGCGACGTCGCCGGGGCGGGTACCATCGGCAATCTCAAAAATATCCTTGGGCTCCAGCGGGGTGGTGTCCCCGGAGAGCTCGCGGTATACGCGTTTGACGGCGCGGATGCTCACGTTCTCCTCTGCGATGATGCTGGGCGTGAAGACGTTGCGCATGAGCCAGACGTCTCCGCCGCAGCCGTTGTCTCCCTTCAGGAGGGTGCCGTCCAGCACCACGCCGGCGCCAAAGCCGGTGCCCAGCGTAATGCCCAGGAGGTTCTTGCAGCGGTGGGTGCTGCCGGCTTCTTCGAGGGCCTTGTTCAGGGCCGGAAGGGCGCCGGCGAGGGCTTCACCGTAGGCGAAGAGGTTGCCGTCGTTGTTGATATATACGGGTAGTTGAAATACTTCGGAAAGGTAGGGACCCATGGCCACGCCGCCCCGGAAACAGGGGAAGTTGGGGAGGTCGCCGATGATGCCGGCTTCGTAGTCGGCCGGGCCGGGGAAGGCGAAGCTGATGGCGACGGGTTCTTCCGTGAGGGCGTTTTTCACCTGGCGGAAGCCGTCGACCAGTACCTCCAGGCAGCGGTCCACGTTGTCGGTGACAGCATCGAGGCGTACCGGAGTCACCACTTCTTCGCAGCCGCGGATGGCAGAGAATACGAAGTTGGTGCCGCCGGCATCCAGGGTCATTACAGTTCTAGTGTCTTTCTCGTACATAGGTGTTCTTTAGGGATTAAATCGAATGAAAGCGCGAATGACCATGCATTCTTCGTTTCCGGTGGGTCTTATGGTATATTCTCCCACGCAGGCCGGAATGATGAAGGTCTCGGCGTAATGGACGGTGAAGGGCTCGAAGCGGCCGTCGGGGCTTTCCACTACGGCTTCCTCCCCTTCTACCAGGTTGAGTACCTGGACAGAGTCTCCGGTTTGGAAGGGTGCGGCTTTTGTGAAGCGCATGCGGCGGGTCTCGATGAACTCGGCGGGATGGAGGCCGGTCTTTATCTCTTCCCAGCCGTCGCCTTTTGCGAGGGGCTCAAAGTGGTTGGCCAGGTTGGCATGGACGTATTCGGTGTCGCGGTACCACTGGATCACTTTACTGCCGCGTTCTACGTTGATGGGGCGCGGTTTTCCGTCCAGGCCCAGGCGGTTCCAGTCCCAGAGCTTGAAGGTGAAGAGGTTGGGGGTGGCACTGATTTCGAGTACCATGGAGCCGGCGCCGGAGCAGTGGATGGTTCCTCCGGGAATGAGGAAGTGGTCGTGCTTTTTGGCCGGAAGCTGGTTTACGTACTTGGAGGCGTCGAAGGACTTTTCTCCGCGCTGGGCAGCTCTGAGGTCTTCGATCATGGCCTCTTTGTCTACGCCGGTCTTGACGCCCAGGAAGACGGAGGCGTTTTCGCCGGCGTCCAGGATGTAGTAGCTCTCGTCCTGGGTGTAGGACATGCCAAACTGTTCGCGGATAAACTGGGCGGTGGGGTGCACCTGCAGGCTCAGGTTGCCGCCGCCGATGGTGTCCAGGAAGTCAAAGCGGATGGGGAAATCCTTCCCAAAGCGGCCTTCGACGGGCACGCCCAGGAGCTCGGTGCTGTGGGTGAGCACAAGGTCTACGGAGGGGAATTCCACCTTGACGCCTTCCACTTCCAGGAGGAGGCTGTTTTCCTCGGGGACGCAGTCGAAGCACCACCCGTAATTGGCGGCGCTGCGGTCCAGGTCGCAGACGTCCTTCATCCACTGGCCGCCCCAGGGAGCGGGGTCGAAGAAGGGTACTACGCGGAAGGGTTTGCGGGCGGTCTTGGCCATGCCTTCCAGGAAGGAGTCGCGGGAGATGAGTTTGGGTTCATCGGCCTTGTTGGTGTCCAGCCACCAGTCTACACGGCTAAAGAGGGTATCTTTGTAGCGGTCCAGGACGCGCCAGTCAATGAAGTAGCCTCTTTTATATTGAATGGAGACGGGGTCTTCGCGGTTGTCTACGCCCAGGCCGCACACCTCGTGGCGGCGGAAGCGCTGCTGGATTTCCCAGCGGGCCATGTCGGCATAGACGAGGGTGGCGCCTTCCGGCATTACCAGGGCGGCGCCGGTTCCTATGACAAGGGTGTCCTCCCCTGCTCCTTCCAGCTGCGTCCGGAGGGTTTCCAGGTCATCGGCCCGGAAGAAATCCTCCAGGGTGAAGCCGCATACATGTCCGAACAAAACGTCACTTGTCATGAACCAGCTGGTGAGTTCCCGGACTTCTTTTTCCGGTTTCATATAATCGCGCATGCGGATGACGCGCGCGAAGCCGTTGCCCAGTTCCCGGGCCAGTTCATCTTCGTAGACGCCGGTGTAGTGATCGACAAAGAGGGGGCCTGCTGCTGCAGAGTGAAGTTTTTTCACGATAGACGCCCAGCCCAGGCAGACGGTGCCGCCTACTTTTGTTGCCGGGTATTTGTCATAGTTAGGTGTTCTCATTATGTATGAACATATATTAGTTTGTGCAAATATATGGAAAGTTTTTATATTACGAAAATAATTTTTAGTTTTGTGTGAAAAATAACCACGATGAAACTGAATCCCAATAGCAATGTTCCCCTCTACAAGCAGGCCCAGGACCTTCTGAGGGAGCTTATCGACAGCGAAGAGTATAAAAACGGCCGTATGCTTCCCAAGGAAGTGGACCTGGCCAGGCAGCTGAACATATCCCGCAATACGCTGCGCCAGGCCATTAACCAGCTGGTGTTTGAGGGGCTCTTGGTGCGCAAGAAGGGCGTGGGTACCAAGGTGGCCCGCAAAGGTATCACCAGCGGGGTCAAGAACTGGCTCAGTTTCTCGCAGGAGATGAAAATGTTAGGGGTGGAGGTCAAGAACTACGAGCTCCGTATCAGCTACAAGAAGCCCAATTCCATGATTGCCGATTTCTTCGGCATCGACGAGTCTACGCCGTGCGTGGTGTTGGAGCGTGTGAGAGGGAATACTTCCTTCCCCTTCGTGCACTTCATTTCCTACTTCAATCCCAAGCTTCCCATTACGGGAGAGGAAAACTACAATATGCCGCTGTATGAGATGCTTCAGACGCAGTACGGCATTGTGGTCAAAACGTCCAAGGAGGAAGTATCGGCCCGCTTGGCGGGAGAGAGCGTGGCAGAGAAGCTGGAGATCCAGCCCAACGATGCCATCCTCATCCGCAAACGTTTTGTCTACGACGAGAATGGCATCCCGGTGGAGTATAATATTGGGTACTACAGGGCCGACAGCTTTACGTACACGCTGGAGGCTACCCGTTAGTTTCTTTTTGCTGCGAAGGCGCAGTATATCAGGTAAATAAGACAGACAGAAATGATGGCGAGGGAGCCGGTCTGGTTCCCGGTCCATTCGGCGGCCATGCCCATGAGGGGCGGGATGACGGCTCCGCCGCAGACACCGGTGATCATGAAGCCGGAGATTTCGTTGGCTTTTTCGGGGCGGGCTTTGAGGGCCTGGGAGAACAGGACGGAGAACACGCTGGAGCAGAAGAAGCCAATGCCGCCGATGGCGCAGAGGATGCCGGTGGCGGAGGGCAGGAAGAAGAGGGCTGCCATGGAGGCCGATGCCAGGAAGAGGTTTACTTTCAGGTACTTGATATCATCGGCCCTGGTGAGTAGGAAGGTGCCCAGGAAGGCGCCCACGGTGCGGCAGATGAAATAGACGCTGGCCCCGAGGGAGGCTTTCTCCACGGGCATGCCGCAGCGCTCGATGAGGAGTTTGGCGCTCACGGTGTTGGTGCCTACGTCTACGCCCACGATGAAGAAGATGCCCAGGAAAAAGAGAAGGATGGTCCTGTCCTTCAGGAGGCCGAAGGCGCTCCTCATGTCTACGCCATCTTCGTTGGCGGCGTCTTCTCTCGGAATGTCGGTGACTTCCAGAAGGAGCCACGAGAGGAGCGTCACAACGGCATAGATGGTAAAGAGATACTTCCAGTTTCCGAATGCGCTGGCGGCAAAAAGGGCCAGGAACGGTGCGCAGAAGGAGGACACGGCCTTCACCACCTGGCCTCCCGTGAGGCAGGAGGAAAGGCGCTCGCCCTTAACAACATTGGTAAGGAGCGGATTCAGCGACACCTGCAGGAGGGTGTTTCCAATTCCCAGCAGGATGAAGGCCAGCATGCACGCCGGAAAGCTGTACCAGAAAAAGGGTATGAGCATACCTGCAAACGTGATGAGGTTACTCAGCTGCACCATTGTCTTCCGGCCCACCCTGTTCATGAGCAGTGCCGCCGGCACCGACAGAAACAGGAACCAGATGAACACCATGGACGGAATGAACCCCGCCAGGGATTCACTGAGCCCGAAATCCTGCTTGAGGTAGCTGGTGGCAATGCCCACCACATCGCAGAATCCCATCACAAAAAAGGTAGCCAGTACGGGAACGTAATTGAACTGTCTGATGATTTTTTTCATGTGGCTGGAAAAAATATATGCACTGCAAAGTTAGCAATATATTCCAACATTCAAACAGTATGTTCGAACATTTATTCGGGGCGGGGTGCGGGGTGCGGGGTGCGAGTTGGGATTCCAGATCCCCGACGGTGCGATCTTCGGGAAAGTACGGCCCTTACCCCAGCAGGGATTCCAGGTCCCCGACGGCGCAATCTTCGGGAAAGTACGGCCCTTACCTCAGCAGGGATTCCAGATCCCCGACGGCGCGACCTTCGGGAAAGTACGGCCCTTACCCCAGCAGAGATTCCAAGTCCCCGACAGCCTGCTGCAACTCTTTCAGGAAGGTGCTGTGCTCATGCAGGAAGGCAGGGTCACCTCCGGAGAGTTCCCGGAACACGGCCGGCGACATGGCATCGGCATACGTGGAGATGGTGTCCTCGATGTGGTCCATCTCCCGTTCGGAAGTGCTGTGCTCATACACCTTCAGCTTCTGATGAAAGAAAGCATAGGCCTGCTCCACGGCATTTCTATCGGCTGCGTTACTCATTGTCCTCATTTCGCCCGCAAAGATACAACTATTTAGCCAATTCCCTCCCCTTCCCTCCCCTTTCTCCCCTTTCCTCCCCGCCCTATCCTCATCTCCTTCCATCTAATCTACCCTCCTCCCCATCTCCCCTCCTCCCCATCTCCCCTCCTCCCCATCTGCTCCCCGCCCCATCCTCATCTCCTTCCATCTCCTTCCACCCCCCCCTCCATCCCCGGCAACACCTTGGCCGCGTTGACAGGAAAATGCCATTCTGTGCATTCTACGTGTCGACGCGGCAAGCATTTTGGCGAAAATGGCACAAAACCCGGCCGCGTTGACAGGGAAATGCCATTCTGTGCGTTCTACGTGTCGACGCGGCAATGGCTCTCGTGGCCTCTAGTGTGATGTGTGTGCTGGCTTTTTGTGCTCCCCACCGGCAACACCTTGGCCGCGTTGACAGGAAATCGGCATTCTGTGCGTTCTGCGTGTCGACGCGGCAAGCATTTTGGCGAAAACGGCGCAAAACCCGGCCGCGTTGACAGGAAAATGGCATTCTGTGCATTCTGCGTGTCGACGTGGCAAGCATTTTGGCGAAAACGGCGCAAAACTAGGCCGCGTTGACAGGAAATCGGCATTCTGTGCGTTCTACGTGTCAACGCGGCAATGGCGCCCGTGGTCTTTAGTGTGATGTGTGTGCTGGCTTCAGCAGCGGTACTGCGGAGGGAGGAAGACCCGCCCGGGGGACTCCGTTCGCATGGGAGGTCAGGGCGCTTCACGCCCTTCGCTCCCATTGCTCACTCCGGCCC
>ONKO01000020.1 GCA_900318445.1 uncultured Bacteroidales bacterium | reverse complement strand
TATTTTTGTAGAAATTAACCGATTTCAATGGAACATAAAATCCGTCTTCACGACAAAACCTTCAAGATGTTCATCCCGAACGAAGACATCGAGAAGGCCATCGACGCTGTAGCCGAGCGTTTGAACCGGGACTATGCCGGCGCCACCGACGAAGATCCCGTAGTGATGATCTGCACCCTGAACGGGGCCATCATCTATGCGGCCGAACTCCTCAAACGTATCCAGTTCCCGCTGGTTCTGAAGGCCTGCAAGCTGTCCTCCTATGTGGGAACCGCCTCTACCGGCGTCATCAAGACCGAAGTTCCGCTCCCCTCGCACCTGGAAGGCAAGCGCGTCCTGGTGGTGGAGGACATCGTGGACACCGGAAACACCATCGTTGCCATGATGCAGCAGCTGAAGGAACACAAAGTGAAGGACGCCCGCGTGTGCACCCTGCTCCTCAAGAGCGAAGTCTACGACAAGGACGTGAAACTGGATTATGTGGCCATGGACATCCCCAACCGCTTCATCGTTGGCTTCGGCCTGGACTACGACGAGCTGGGCCGCAACATCAAGGATATTTACGTTTTAGACGAATAAAATGAAATACTACGTTTTGTTTGGCCCTCCCGGCGCCGGTAAAGGCACCCAGGCCGGCGCAATGGCAGAGCGCTTCCATCTGTGCCACATCTCTACCGGAGAACTCCTTCGCAGCGAAATTGCCGCCGGCACGCCGCTGGGCATGGAGGCAAAGGCTCTCATCGACGCCGGCAACCTGGTCCCCGACGAGGTTGTAGAGGGAATGATTGAAGCCAAGTTTGACAGCGTGAAAGGCGTGGACGGCTTCCTCCTGGACGGTTTCCCCCGTACGGTTGCCCAGGCCGATGCCCTCAAGGACATGGTGGCCCGGCGCGGCGAAAGCGTCACCGCCTGCGTGTCCCTCATGATCCCCGACGCCCTGGTGCACGAGAGAATCGCGCATCGCGCGCAGCTGGAAGGCCGGGCCGATGACGCCCGCGACGAGGTGGTGAGTAACCGCATCCAGAACTACCACAGCAAGACAGAGCCGCTCATCGCGTACTACAAGGCCGCCGGCCTGTACTGCGAGATTGACGGCGTGGGCACCATCGACGAGGTGCGCGAGCGTATATTCAAGGTAATGGCTTAACGCTTCCCAACCTTGAGGCGCTGACCAATGTTGATGCGGTCGCTCCTGAGGTTGTTCCAGTTTTTGAGCTGTTTTATCGTACAGTGATATTTTCGGGCGATTTTCCCAAGGGAGTCGCCCGATTTTACTTTATAGTAGACCCACTGGCCGGTAGCGCCGCGCGAAGTAGGGACGGGACGTCCGGCTACGGTTTCCCGGCCGTCCTGCACCTTGGCGGTGAAAAGGACATCGGTCTTGTGCCGATAGATGGAGTCCTGCAGGTCCAGGAAGGCGCTGGTGTAGTTGAAGGGAAGGCGGATGACTTCGTCTCCTCCCTCACCGGGGACGATGTCGGTGTAGTACTGCGGGTTCAGGTCCCTGACGTCGTCGAGGGGAATGCCCAGGATCTCGCTCACCTGACGGAAATGCAGGTTCTTGTGGATGTGGAACGTGTCCACGTAGACGGGGATGGAAATAGGGTCCGGGCGCAGGCCGTATTCGCTGGCGTAGCGGAAGGCGTACATGGCGCCCACCATGGCGGGAACGTAGCCGCGGGTTTCGCGGGGCAGGTAATCGTAGACCGACCAGAAGTCTGTGCGGCCGCCGGCACGCTTGATGGCTTTGTTTACGTTGCCGCTGCCGCAGTTATAGGCCGATATGGCCAGCGCCCAGTCTCCGAAGATGCGGTAAGCGTCCCGGAAGTAGCGGGCGGCGGCATCCACCGAGGCGATGGGGTCCATGCGTTCGTCGGTGTAGGAGTCTACCTTGAGGCCGTAGTTGATGGCCGTGCGGTACATGAACTGCCACATGCCCTTGGCACCCACGCGGGATTCGGCCCGGGGATTGAGGGCGCTCTCGATGATGGCTACGTATTTGAGCTCCATGGGAAGGCCATACTGGCGGAAGGTTTCCTCAAAGATGGGCATATAGTACTGGGCCAGTCCCAGCATCTCTCCCATCTTGGTGGGCATTTTCTCCGAGTACAGGATCATGTAGTTCTTGACGGTCTCGTTATAGGGAAGGGAGATGAAGGAATTCATCCTGGCAAGGCGGTTCATGAGAACGGAGTCGGGGACGTCGGTGGTGAAGCGCACCGAGTCCATGTTGTACTGCTCGCGGCCGGGGATGCGGCTTTGCCTGTGCATGTACCACTGCCCCAGGAGGGTGTCGGTATTCAGGGTGGTATAGTCCTCCAGGCCGGCCGATACCTTGTTCTCGTTTTCTCCGGAGAGCTCTTCTTCGATGACTTCGCGTTCGGCTTCCTCGGCCCTGTATGTGGCGATTTCCGCCTCCAGGGCTTCCAGGCGCTGGCGCAGCTGTTCGTTTTCCTGCTGCAGCTGTTTCCTAGTCTTGCGCCCGTCGGGGGCGGCGTTTGCGATGCCGGCTGCGAGTAGGAGACAGACGGCGCTTATAAGGTATTTTCTCATGTTCTTCTTCTTAGAATTTTAGGCCGATGGACATGCCGACGGCGGGGGCGGATGCGTACTGGGCAGGCGCCATGAGGGTGGGGGACACGCGGAGGGTGATGTTGTCATCTACCTCGAACTGCTGCATGTAGGCGAATACGTTGGCGTCCACAATCTGCAGGATGTAGGCAAGGGTGACGCCCAGGATGCAGTAGTCCCGGATGCGGCGGTAGGAGTCGCGGTAGTATTTGGCGGTCTCGGCGCTTTGCGGGGGACGCTCCACGCCTTCTTCGTCGGTGGTGGCCTGGTTGTAGATCCATCTCCAGCGCTGGTACTGCACGTTGTTCTCATGGGCAAAGTGCAGGGTGCCGCCAATGAGGCCCCAGTAGATGGGGATTTTCCAGGCTTCTCCGTTGTAGATCTGGCCCAGGCCGGGAAGCAGGACGGAATAGAAGGTGGACTTGGAGGGCTCGGGATTTCGGAGGCCCTTGTACTGGATGACGCCGTCCATCAGGGATGCCCACCACACGAGGCCGGCACCGGCGATGGAGAGGTCTCTCCAGGTTCTGAACTTTTCTTCCCCCGTCTCATGGAACTTCTGGTTGAAGTGGATGCCGCCGTAGATGCCGGCGCCCATGCCGCCGTAGATGATGGGCAGCTTCCAGTACTGCTTGTGGTAAATCTGGTTGCCGCCGATAAACACGGCGCTTCCCACAGTGAGGTCTTTCAGGGAGGTGGTCTGCTTGTGGGCGAGGCCTCCGAAGAATGCCTTGAAGCTGAACAGGGACGAGGTGTCCCGGACGTTGGCCTGGGTGGAGTCTGCGTAGGTCTGCGTGAAGGCGTCCCGCTTGAATTGGTCGTCCCGGTACTGTGCGTGGAGGGGGAGGACCGCAAGAAGCAGGCCGATGGCTATGATGAGGTGCTGTCTCATCGCTGGTCCAGGGCCTGAAGGAACTGCTCCATCTGGCTGTCGGAGTCGAACTTGATGGTGAGGGAACCTTTGCCGTCCCGGTTGCGTTTGAGGGAAATGTTCTCGCCGAAGTAGCGGGCTACGTTCTCCAGAAGGCGGTAGTACATGTCGGGGAGCTCCTGGGGCTCTTCGGGGCCGGCAGGTTTGTCTCCCTTTTCGAGTGATTTCACTTTGTCTTCCAGCTGACGGACGGAGAGGCCGTTCTTGACGATGAGGTCACAGAGGGCTTCCTGCACGGCGGGGTCTTCGATGCCGAGGAGAACCTTGGCGTGGCCTACGCTCACAAGACCCACCTTGAGGTCGTGCTGGACTTTGGCGGGGAGCTTGAGAAGGCGCAGCTGGTTGGCGACGGATGCGCGTTTCTTGCTTACGCGCTCGGCCATCTGCTCCTGGGTGAGGTTGCACTCTTCCATGAGGCGCTGATAGCTCAGGGCTACCTCGATGGGGTCCAGGTTTTCCCGCTGGATATTTTCCACGATGGCCATTTCCAGCATGCCCTGTTCGGAGGCGTCCCGGATGTAGGCGGGGATCATGTCCATGCCGGCGAGAAGGGAGGCACGGTAGCGGCGTTCACCGCTGATGATCTGGTATTTGTCTCCTTTCCGGCGCACGGTGATGGGCTGGATGAGGCCCAGGGTGCGGATGGAGAGGGCCAGCTCCTCGAGGGCTTCGGTGTCGAAGTTCATGCGGGGCTGGTAGGGGTTGGGTTCGATGAGGTCTACGGGGATACGGAGGACGTCGGAGGTGTCCTGCGGTTTGCCTTCGGGGGAGACGACTTCCTTGTTGATGTATCCGACGGGCTTGCGGATTTCGGTGAGGTCTTCACCGCCCAGGAGGGCGCCCAGTCCCTTTCCCAGGCCGCGGGGTTGCTGTTTAGCCATTGGCGTTCTGGTTTTTGTCAAGTACTTCCTTGGCCAGGTTCAGGTAGTTGGAAGTACCGTTGTTCATGACATCGTACAGAATGATGGGTTTGCCGTAGGACGGGGCTTCGCTGAGGCGGATGCTGCGGGCGATGACCGTGTCAAAGACCATGTCCTTGAAGTGGTCCCTGAGCTGGGCTACTACCTGGTTGTGCACCTTGGTGCGGCTGTCGTACATGGTGACCACGAAGCCTTCGATGGTGAGGGCGGAGTTGATGCCGTTCTGCACCAGGCGGATGGTCTGGATGAGTTTGGCAAGGCCTTCGAGGGCGAAGAACTCCGGTTGCACGGGAATCATGACGGAGTCGGCGGCGGTGAGGCAGTTGACGGTGATGAGACCCAGGGACGGGGAACAGTCTATGATAATGTAGTCATACTTGTCCTTGATGGGAGCCAGGGCCTTTTTGAGGATGGATTCTCTTTCAGGCGTGTTCAGAAGTTCGATTTCGGCACCGACGAGGTTGATGTGCGAGGGAATCATGTGCAGCTTGGGAAGCTCCGTCTGGATGAGGGCGTCCTCGGCTTTGAGGTCCCCGATGAGAATCTCGTACAGGGTGCGGTGGTCGTTGTTGTCCGGATCGAAGTTAAGGCCTGATGTGGTGTTGGCCTGAGGGTCTGCATCAATGATAAGGACGTTCTTTTCCAGCACGGCCAGCGACGCTGCGAGGTTGATGGCTGTGGTGGTTTTTCCGACACCGCCCTTCTGATTGGCTATGGCAATGATTTTACCCATAATTCAAGTTTGTTTAGCCTACAAATATAGTAAATTCCCCCGATTCCCTGCAAATAAAGTTCCACATTGTTCTACGGTTTTGCGGTTTGGTGCCTTTTGCGTAGTGGGTCGGTGTTTTTTGCGTCGCAGTTCGTTGCCTTTCCGTCGCAGGTCAATCGTATTTACGTCGCAGGTCTGCAAATAATCTTCGATCTGCGACGTCCTACGTCCTGAGTTATCGTTTTCCGTCGCAGTTCATGCAAAAAACGCAGACCTGCGACGTAAATACGATTGACCTGCGACAGTTCACAGCTAACCTGCAACGCGTGGCGCTTAACTGCCTTATTATCAATCTTTTGGTATAACTGACGGGTATAAAAACAGTACCCGTCAGTTGCTCTAACTGTCTGGTTATTAGCGCTTTGAGCGCCAGCTACTTTTGTGCGGAAGGCACAACGGCTCTAAGCAGGAGCACCAGCGCGTCGCGCGGAAGGCGCAATGGCTCTGAACAGGAGCACCACTGCTTCGCGCGGAAGGCGCAATGGCTCTAAGCAGGAGGCACAACGGCTCTAAGCAGTAGCACCACTGCTTCGCGCGGGGAGGTACAACTGTTTCGAGGGAAGGAACAGATGCACATAAAGAGGGTTGGTTTTTAGGGTGATTATTCGTATTTTCGCGTTGAGTTCGGCGTGGGCCGGGCCGTGATGATATGGAATGCAAACGGTACATACAGGTGATACTGCCGCTTAAGTTGGAGTGGGAGCCCTTCTACAGCCTTCCGGAGGGAATGGAAGTGGAAGTGGGAAGCCGTGTGCGGGTGATTTTTGCCAATGCGTTCTATACGGGGTGTGTGAGCCGGGTGGATGCAGAGCCGGGGATGGATCCGGAGCGCATCATGCCCATTGAGGCGGTAGAGGAGGGGCTTCCGGCGGTATCGGCCGAGGAAATCGGCTTTTGGAGAAGCCTCTCGGCCTATTACCTCTGCAGCGTTGGCGAAGTCTACAAGGTGGCGTATCCCGCGCTGCTCAATCATCAGTCAAAGCTCAAGCTGCCGCAGACCGGATTGCTGCCTCAGACAGTGCTGCAGGCCGATGACCGTTCTCTCGCTAGTGCCATTCGCCACACGTGGCAGCACAGTTCCGGCAAGGTCATACTCCTTCCCGGCATGGGATACGGGGATGTGCTCCTGCAGCTGGCAAGGGAAACCTTGGACCAGGGCCGGAGCGTGCTAGTGCTGGCGCCCGAATTGAGCCAGGCCGATGCCCTCCCGCAAGCAGCCCTCGCATACCACAGCGGCCTCACCCCGGGCAGGCGGAAGGCAGTGGCAGAGAAGCTGAGGACGGGGGAAGCGTGTCTGGTGGTTGGAACGCGAAGCGCACTGTTTCTGCCCTTCCGGAACCTGGGTCTTGTTGTGGTGACACAGGAACATGATCCGGCCTACAAGCAGGATGCCCCGGCACCCCGGTACCATGCCCGCGAAAGCGCCATCATGCTGGCTGCCATCCATGGCGCACACGTTATCCTGACCAGTGCCACCCCCTCCCTGGAATCTGTCTATAATGCCCGGTGTGGCCGTTACATAGAAGTCAAACCAGAAAGCGATTCGCCCCTCAGCGGAAGGGCGCAAGGTTCACCGGTGCATCGGCCTTTTTTTAGCACCGGTGAACCTTGCACCCTTCCGCCCGAGGGGACGGTGGGACATGGCGGGAAACCGTCACTGGAAATCATTGACATCTCGGCGGAGTACCGGAAGAAGGGCATGGCGGGGACGTTTTCGCTGAAGCTGCTGCGGCAGATGCAGGAGGCGCTGCAGGGCGGCGGGCAGGTGCTGCTGGTGGCGCCCAGGCGCATTTATGAGGCCGGGAGGAAGGTAGAGGACAATGTGCTGGAGTACTTCCCGGAGGCACGGGTGACGAACTTGGAGCACGGACAGCCCGACGACGATTATGACATCTACATAGCCAGCACGGGGGCGGCACGCAGTCTCCGTTGCCGGAATCTGGGGCTGGTGGGGCTGGTGAGCTGGGACGGCATGCTTTCCCGGCAGGATTTCCGGGCCGATGAACGTGCCTTCCAGCTGCTGGAGCAGTTCAAGAGCATGAGCCCGCGGCTTGTTGTCCAGACGCGAGAGCCGGGACATCCCGTATTCAAGGCCGTCCTGAAGGGAGACAGCCTTATAGACACCCTCCTTGCCGAACGCAGCCTGGTGGGCTATCCGCCCTATACCCGCATGGTGAAGGTGCTTGTGAAAGACAAACTGGAAAAACGGCGCAATTACCTCTCGCGGGAGCTGGCAGGAGCCATCGGCCAGCTGGATGTCCGTGTGGAAGGCCCCATCGGCCCCGTCTCCGAAGAGGAGCCCGCGTGCGAAATCCGCATCCTCCTTCCCCGGGACAAAACCCTTCTCACAAAGAAAGCGGCCATCAGTAAAACCGTGGCCGCCTTTGAACTGAACCGGAAATACACCGGTCATATTGTCATAGATGTAGATCCTGTATAGTCTTATTCTTCATACAGAAGGTAAGGCTTTCTGGCAACAAGGAACGCCTCCACGTCGGGAGCCCAGCGCGCCTTGATTTCATCGGCGGTGGCTCCTTCCTCAATCATTTCCCGTACCCATTTCTGACCCAGGAGAAGGTCGAAGAAACGGCGGAAGAAGCCCGTTTCCATGCCCTGCTCCTTGAGGCAGGTGTAGGCGTCGATGACATAGGAAAGATCCATGCCGCGGGCAAAGATCTCTTCCTTGGGCATCTTCGAAAGGTCTACGCCAAAGCACTCCTGTCCCAGTAGCGGCGGGTGCGAGGAGCCCTTCACGCTCTGAGGAGTGAAGGAATAGCTGTACTTGACATTCAGGGCCGGATGGCCGTACTGCTGGAACGGCTTGTCGGTTCCGCGGCCAAGGCTCACCACCGTACCTTCGAACGGGCACAGGGAAGGGTAGAGGTAAATGGCCTGCATGTTGGGCAGGTTAGGGCTGGGACGTACCGGAAGCTCGTACAGGGTATGGTGCGTGTAGTTCTTGCAGGGAATGACCGTGAGCTTGCACTCGTTGCCTTCGTTGAGCCATTTCTCTCCCTGTGCCATGCGGGCTAGCTCACCCAGCGTGAGGCCGTGCACGGCCGGAATGGGAAGATGACCCACACCGCTTTTCAGGGACATGTCCAGCACCGGACCGTCGACATAGTGGCCGTTAGGGTTGGGACGGTCCAGGAGCACCACATGCTTGCCCTTGGCGCCGCAGGCGTCCATGAGGTGGCACATAGTAATATAATAGGTATAGAACCTCAGGCCTACATCCTGGATGTCCACGATGAGAACGTCGAACATGTCCATGGACTCGTCGGTGGGACGCATGCCGCCGACACCGCCGTACAGCGACAGGATGGGAACGCCGGTGAGGGGCTCTACGCTGTCTCCCACGTGGGAACCGTCATCGGCCAGGTCCCGGAAGCCGTGCTCCGGCGAGAAGATGGCGGTGACGTTCACGCCCTTTGCGATGAGGGCGTCCAGCACGTGCTCCTCTCCGCCGCCCACAAGGCCGGTCTGGTTGGAGAAGATGGCTACCCGCTGGCCTTCCAGGAGGGGAAGGTATTCGCTGAACTGTTCGTCTCCCAGAACCACGCGGCCCTCTTCACGGGCGCCGCAGGAAAGGGCAGTGAGGCCGCAGAGGGCCAGAAGGAGAATGAGTCGGAATCTTTTCATATTACTTACGCAAACTGGCTTTGAGGGTGAGGATGCGGCGCACACTTTCGTCAATGCGCTCCTCGGAGAGGGTTCCATTTTCCACGGCTCCGAGGACGCCGTCAAACGCCTCGATGAAGTCCTTGGGGCCCAGGATGATATCGGCTCCCGCCTGGAGGCTCAGGATGGCGGCCTCGGCGCTGTTATACTGGCGCGTGATGGCGCCCATGGCCATGCCGTCTGTGATGATGATGCCTTTGTAACCCAGCTCGTTACGCAGTTTGTCCGTAAGAATGACGGGGCTCAGGGTGGCAGGCGTTTCATCTCCGGTAATGGCGGGCGTTCCAATATGGGCAGTCATGATCATGGGAACGCCGGCTTTGATGGCAGCCTTGAAGGTGACCATCTCGCAGGAAAGCATCTCCTCCCATGTCTTGGTGGTCTGGGCATAGCCGTAGTGGCTGTCGGTCTGGGTGTCTCCATGGCCGGGGAAGTGCTTGACGCAGCCGGCCACGCCAGCCTCGTCCAGACCCTTGAGGAAGGCCGTGACCATATCGGCGGCCACCTTGGGATCGTCGGAGAAGGCACGGGCGCCGATGACCGGGTTCTTGGGGTTGGTATTGACATCGGCCACAGGTGCCAGGTCTACGTCAAATCCATAGTGCCGGAGATACCCGCCGATGACTTTGCCTGCGCGGAGGGCGTTCTTTGTGTCACCGGTCTTGCCGATTTCTCCCATGGCAGGGAACTTCTCCACCTGGAAATTCTCGTTGTTGCCGATGCGCGCGACGCGGCCGCCTTCTTCGTCCACATAGAAGAGCGGGTCTCCGTTAAAGGCCCGGAGATCCTTCATGAAAGCGGCCAGCTGGGGCTCGTCCTTGATGTTATGGGCAAAAAGGATGATGCCGCCGGCCGGGTATTCCGCATTCACCTTGACCATTTGCTCGTTCACGGCCTGCAACTGGTAAGTGGCGATTTTAGTGTAGGTGTCCCATTCGAGAGCCACGTCAAAGGCCTCCGGACGGACGCAGAAAAGCTGACCCACTTTTTCTCTCAGGGTCATCTCCTGTAACTGTTTCTCAATAAGTTCGGGGTTGACTTGGGTCTTAGCGGCATTGCTTCCGCAGGAGACCGTTAGTGCAGACAGAACTGCAGAAACAAGGAATTTTGTGGTTAAGTGTTTCATTGGTATAGGTGAAATCATTTTCACAAATTTACAGTTTTATTCCGAATTTTTATATAATTTTACGGAAAGATTGTATAGAAAGTGATGAATATTCAGAATCCCCATCTCCCTATCCAGTGCATCGGCCTCATGTCCGGAACATCCGTAGACGGCCTGGATGTGTGCTGTGCCACCTTTGACCGAAAGGACGGACAATGGTCCTTCCACATTGACTGCGCCCGCGGCTACGACTATCCTGCCGCGCTCAAAAAGACGCTGGGCGCAGATGTCCAGAAGATGAGCGCCCTGGAGTTTGTCACGTTCCACAGCGCCTACGGCCAGTTCCTGGGAGAACGGGTGAACGATTTCATGAAAGAGTTTGGCGTAAAACCGGACATCATCGCCTCTCATGGCAGCACCGTGTTCCACGAGCCGCAGAAGAAGGTTATGTTCCAGATTGGGGACGGTGCCGCCATCGCCGCCGTGACGGGCGTGCCCACCGTGTCGGACTTCCGCCGTCTGGACATCATGCTGGGCGGGCAGGGCGCTCCGCTCGTTCCCGTAGGCGACAACCTCCTCTTCGGGCAGTATGACTACTGCCTCAATATCGGCGGATTCTCCAATATCTCCTTCCGGGAAGGGGAGAAGCGCATTGCCTTCGACATCTCGCCGGTGAACTATGTGATCAACCGCTTTACCCGCTCCATCGGCCTGGAAATGGACCGCGACGGCCTTATCGCCGCAAAGGGATGCGTGCGCAAAGACCTTCTGGAGAAGCTGGATGCCCTGGACTATTACCATCGGCCCTATCCCAAATCGCTGGGCCGCGAATGGGTGGAGGAAAACGTATTCCCGCTCCTGGACGCCTCGGGCCTTGCGCTGGAGGATGTGCTCCGGACCTATTACGAGCACTGCGCGCGGCAGCTGGCCCGGGTGACGGTCCCCGGAAAGAGCGTCCTCGTAACGGGCGGCGGGGCGTACAACAAGTTCCTCATCGAACGCATGCGCGCGCTCAGCGGGTGCGACATCGTGATTCCGGAGCCTGCCATCATCGAATACAAGGAAGCGCTCATTTTCGCCTTCCTGGGGGTGCTGTATATGCTGGGAGAGCCCTCGTGCCTGCGGTCGGTGACCGGCGCGGCGCGCGACAACGTGGGCGGAATGCTCTTTAAGATATAAAACCCAGGTGCTCTGCGAGGATTCTGAGGCCGATGGCAACGAGGATGATGCCTCCGAGAAGCTCGGGGCGCATCCTCCGGTTCACCGCCTCCCCGAAGCGGGTGCCCAGGCGGTATCCGAGGATGCTCATGAGGAAGGACACGACGCCGATGGTGGAAAGGGGCCCGACAAGGCTGCCGGCCGATGCGTAGCCCGTGCAGGCGTAGGTGATGCCTACGGCAAGGGCGTCGATGCTGGTGGCGACGGCAAGAAGAAGGGCCGTTGACCAGCGCTCGGGATGGATGGAGGCCTCATCCTCTTCCTTGAAGGAATCCCGGATCATCTTTCCGCCGATGAAGGCCAGCATGCCAAAGGCCACCCAGTGGTCGTAGGCCTCGATTTCTTTCTGAAGGAAACTGGTGAGGAGCCAGCCGATAAGCGGCATGAGCGCCTGGAACAGGCCAAACAGGAATGCCAGCCGCAGCATGATGCCCAGCCTCGCTTCCCGGCGAAGGATGACGGAGCACACCACAGACACGGCAAAGCAGTCCATGGCAAGAGCCAGTGCTATGAGGAAGTTCTGCAACATTATTTTTTCCTTACAATAAATACGTAGATGAGCAGCACAATGTTCATCATGAGGGAGTAGAGGATGGCGGGAATGGCCATTTCCTCACTGGCGAAGATGAGCGGGCTGGAGGCAATGGCAATGGCCTGGGCGGCGTTTTGCATGCCCACCTCGATAACTATGGTACGACGCTGCTGCGCGTTGTTTTTCACCAGACGGGACAGCAGGGACGAGCAGCCGATGGCCAGAAGGATGAGGAGGGTAACGCAGAGACCCAGCGTGCCGATGTTCTCGAGGATGGTACGGTGGTGCTGGATAAAGAAGATGGTGATGAGCGTGAGAAGGAGCGGGAAGGCGAGCTTGCCCAGCACTTTGTCGGTTTTGTCGGCGGCTTTGGGCCAGGCGTAGTGCATGCCGATGCCGAGGAGGACCGGCAGCAGCATGAGCACCAGGTTTTGCTTGATGAGGTTGCCGACGGGAAGGGTGATACCGACGCTTTCTCCCACAAGCTGGGTGGCCCAGCTCATGATGAAGGGAATGGTGAAAAGGGTGATGATGCTGCTGAGGGCGGTGAGGGTGACAGAGAGGGCTACGTCTCCGCCGGCCAGCTTCGAAAATACGTTGGAGGAGCTGCCGCCGGGGCAGCAGGCGATGAGGACCAGGCCGATGAAAAACACCGGCGGCAGGTGGAACAGGTATGCGAGGCCCAGCGCGATGGCGGGCAGGAAACTGAGCTGCCCCACGAGGGCTACGGCTACGGGCCAGGGATGGTGGATGACTCTGGAGAAATCTTCGAAACGCAAGGTGAGCCCCAGGTCGAACATCAGTAAGGTAAGAATGGGAAGTACAATCCAAATGGTATTCATAGCGGGTGCAAAGGTACAAAAATTAAAACGAATTCCACAGGTTCGGTGCTTGCCATATTGCCTGCCTGGGGCGGTAGCGCTACTTTTTGATGCTTCCACTGAAGGAAGTAGGCGTGGCGCCAAAGTTCAGGGAGAAGGTGAGCTCGTCGCCGGAAATTTTACCGGTGAGGTCGGTCACGGTGTAGTTGGGGAAGGGACCACCCATAGCGAGGGGAACTACCTCGGCGCACTCAAGCTTGATGTCCTGACCTTCGGTGGAGAGGCTCACCTCGGGGATGGTGACGTCCAGCGTCATGGGCATTCTGGGGGTGAACTTGATCTGGTACATTACCAGGGTGGCAGTTTTGCCGTCCTCGGAAGGGGTGAAAGACACCTCGATATTCTCGTTGTCAAAGACATCTCCGCTGGTGGAGTTCACGGTGACGGTTCCTACGTAGGAACCTTCCTTGAGGCCCGCTGTTTCTTCGGGGGTGTTTTTGTTGCAGCCGATGGCGGCAAGTGCGGCCAGGGCCAGGAGCATGTGTTTAAACTGCATGATTTAAATATTTGTTAAGTAATAAGTGATTCCTGCCATAAGGGTGAGGGGCTTGCCTGCTGCAAGGAACTCGTTACCCATGGACTTGAAGTAAAAGACGTTGGATGAGGTATTCATGAGATTTTCTCCTCTTAAGGAAATCTCCCATTTGCGGGATACTTCCAAAGCAGCCCGGGCGTTCCAGCGCAGGGTGAAAGGTTCCTCGAGGGTGTTTGCTTCGTTCCAGGCAAAGGGACCGGTGCCCTGGAGGGATGTGTTCAGTTTAAGCGTAGTGCTGCTCGTGAGTTTCCAGTCGTAACCGGCGTTGATGTGGAGCGTATGAGCCGGAACGTAAGGGATACGGTTGCCGTCGTAGGTTTCGTTGCCGTCGTTGTAACTCACAAAACGGGCGTCGGTGAAGGAGTAGGTCGCGCTGAAATTCCAGTTGCCGGGTGTCCAGGAGAGCTCGGCCTCGGCGCCGAGGCTGCGGCTGCGGGCGGCGTTCACCATCATGCGGCCGGTGCTTTTTCCGGGAGGGAAGGCCGTAAGCTGCTGGTTTTTCACGGTAAGGGCGTAGAGGGCGGCGCTGGCCTTGAAGTCGCCTTTATGGTAGCGGAAACCGGTTTCGAAGTTCCAGGCTTCTTCCGGAGCGTATTCGGTGTTGCCGGCGCCTACGGAAACGGCAGGGCGGTCCAGGTACACGCCCAGGTCTTTCATGAGGGCGGTCATGGTAATGTTCTGGAGAATATCGGAGAAGATCTGGGTGTTGAAGCCGCCGGCGCGGTAGCCCTTGCTCACAGTGCCGAAGAACTTAAAATGGTCTGAGGCTTCGTAGAGGGCCGATACTTTGGGCAGCAGCACCACCTTGCCGTGGTTGACGGCGCCTTTGTAGGGAACGTCCAGGGGTTTGTCGGCGGTCATGGTGGGCACAAAGCGGTAGTGCAGCCGGGCCATGCAGTCGTAGTCCATGCGGGCGCCTTCGTAGTCCAGGCGCAGGCCGGCCGTGAGAATCCACTTGTCCAGTTCAAAGACGGATTCATGGAAAAGGGCCACGTTCCAGGTGCCGATAAGGAAGTCCGAGTTCACGGGCATGGTGTTGTCGCCTATCTCCAGATAACCGATGTCCTTGGGAATGTTCTTGTTGGCGTTGTCCAGCATAAGGGCCTGGATACCGTCGCGTTTGAAGGTGACGGGGGCGAACAGATTGTTGAACTTATAGAAGGCGAAAAGGCCGGTGGAGGGGTGCCAGTTGTCGCTGACGATGTTTCTCAGGATGGCCTCGGCCGTGAAGGCGGCACTGCGTTGACGCTGTTCCAGCGTGAAGATGGACACCGGCATGTAGTCCTGGTCCATGTGCATGTCGTCGGAGAGAAGCTGGAGGGAAGTGGTGGCGTCCAGCGTGTATTTGTCACTGCGGTAACGTACGCGGAAGCCGTCAATGAGGGAGAGGCGTTTGTAACCGGCTTCATCGTTGTAGGCCGGGTCCTGGCGTTTTCCGTCTGCCACCTGGCCATAGGCAAAGCCGCCTTCCTGGTTGAGCCCCAGCATGAGTACGTTGGAGAGGAAGAGGTTTTCCGATGCCGGCTTTTCCCACTTCCAGCGGGCCGACAGGCCGTCGTAGGGATCACAGTTGGTTTCCTTGTAGGCGTTGTAGAAGAAACCGTCGCTGTGGCGGTACGTGAGCGAAAATACGTTGGCACCGGTGGTGTAGTGAGCGCTGGCTCTGAGGATGAGGCCGGGTTTTGTGGCGGTAGGAGCCACTCCGGCTTCGAGGGAAACTACCGGACGGGCATAGTCAAAGGGGGAGAGGGAACTGAGGGCCAGTACGCCACCCATGGCGTTACGGCCATACAGGGTGCCCTGGGGACCGCGCAGAAGCGTTGCGCTGCGGAGTGCTTCCCAGTCCATGTCGTAGGTATTCTTGTCCAAAATGGGAATACCGTCTATATAAAGACCCATAACGGGGTTCTCCATGCGGGAACCAAGACCTCTCAGATAGATGGTAGAGGTGAGCGATGCGCCGTAGTCCGGAATGTAAAGGCCGGGCATCTGCGCGCTCAGGGCCTGCGGTCGGTACGTGCCGGTCTGGTTCAGTACCTCCTGCCTTAATGTCGTTGCAGAAACAGCCGTGCGGCTAAGCGGCAGCGCTTCCTTGAGGGCCGTGACGTGGGACTCCTGAAGGGTATCGATCGCGGGCTTGACCGGTTCGGAAGCGAGCACGATAGCAGATAGTATGAATGCGTTCAAGATCATTGTGAACGCAAAGATGAGGATATTTTTAAAAATATTTCAGAACTAAGGCCACTATTATTAGGACAAAATATGCCTGCGCTTCTCATAGTACTCGTGGCGGGCGGGGTTTTCCGGGAACCAGCCGCGAAGGACTCTCTTTTCCTGCATGAACATCTCGCCGATACCCCAGAAGCAGCAGAAGGCAAAACCGCCGATGATGATGGAAAGAAGGTCATTCGGAACGATCAGTGAAATGGCGGAGAAGACGAGGCCGGCGGCGAGCCAGATCCACCAGCTCTTGAGGCCCCATTTGTATTCCATCTTGATGACAAGGGGATGACATACGCCGATACTCAGGAACACGGCTGCGCCTATGATGATACCACTGAAATTTATACGTTAAAATTTGGCTGCAAATTTCGCAAAAAGCGGTCAAAAAGTGTAGGATTAAACCGTGATTGATTAGGATATTCCGTTCTTTATCCCAGTACGACGTCCAATACCATCATGAGGGCGAAACCCAGTGCAAAGCCTATGGTTCCGATATTGGAATGCTTGCCCTGGGAGTACTCCGGGACCAGTTCTTCCACCACCACATAGAGCATGGCGCCGGCGGCGAAAGCCAGCATGTACGGCATGATGCCCAGGATGGACGTGGCCAGCATGAGGACCAGTGCGCCTCCCAGCGGCTCCACTACTCCGCTCAGTGCGCCAATGAGGAAGGACTTCCAGCGGGAGTTCCCCGCAGCCCTCAGCGGCATGGAGATAATGGCGCCTTCGGGTGCATTCTGGATGGCGATACCCAGCGACAGAGCCAGTGCTCCGGCCATGTTGAAATCGGCCGTAAGGGCTCCGGCAATAGCGACGCCCACGGCCATTCCCTCGGGAAAATTGTGGATGGTCACGGCTAGGGCCAGCTTGGCGGTGCGGGAGAGATGGCTCTCGGGGCCCTCGGCCTCGCCGCTGGCATGAATGTGCGGTGTGATGTAGTCAATCAGGAGCAGGAACGCGAAGCCCGCCAGAAGCCCCACCGTAGGAGGGATAATGGCCGATGTCCCTTCGCCCATCTCGATGGAGGGAATGATGAGCGACCACACGGAGGCAGCCACCATCACACCGGATGCGAACCCCAGCAGCACTTTCTGCAAGAGGGCAGGCATGTCCTTTTTCATGAAGAACACAAAGGCCGATCCAAGGGCGGTCCCCAGAAGCGGTATGAGAAGGGCGGTCAGGACAGGATTCATAGTTCAAGCAGTTTGGACATATCGTCAATCACGTAGTCGGCACCGGCCGCCGTGAGCTCTTCCCGGCAGGAATTGCCGAAAGTGACGCCGCAGGTTTTTGCTCCGGCGCGGGAGCCCATGAGAATGTCTACGGGCATATCTCCCACAACCAGAGTGTCTTCGGGGGTAAAGCCCAGCTCCTGCATGGTTTGCAGAACCGGTGCCGGGTCGGGTTTGGCGGCCGTTACGTTGTCGGCGCCCAGAACCAGCTTGAACAGCGGTGCAAGGCCCATCTGCCGTAAAAAGTCATTGAGGGAGACGGACAGGCGCGAAGATGCTACGGAGAGCACGCAGCCTTGGCTGTGCAACGCTTCCAGGGTTTCCTTTACATGGGGAAAGATGGCGGGCACATACTGCGACTTGAGCACATCGAAGATGCGCCGATACGTCGCGCACCACGCCGGCATGTCCTGAGGCGTGAGCTCGGGCATCTGTGCCATGATGCCTTCGGCAAGCGGCAGGCCGATGGTGCCCTGAATAATGTCTTCCGAAACCGGTTCGTGGCCCATGGCCTTCTGCGATTCCTGATTGGTGCGGATAATGAGCTCGCGGGTATCGGCCAGCGTGCCGTCAAAGTCAAATATGATGAGTTTGTACATATAAATCAAAAATGTTGGCGCAAAGATAGCCATTTATCTTCACTCCCGCCACTCCGAAATCGGGCATTTTCCGCGTTTTTGTCCGATTTCGGGTTGCGGCCTTCGCCAAATCGGGCATTTTTCGCGTTTTTGTCCGATTTCGGGTTGCGGCCTTCGCCAAATCGGGCATTTTTCGCTCATGGCGCTTCGCACTTGGACCAAGATGCCGCAGCTGCAGGCAGACCACATCGGTTATGAACGCCTTACCGTTGTTGGGGCCGATGTCTCCGTTCCCTTCGGGAACTTCGTCTTCCGGGGAGAGCTGGCCGATTACATCTCCAGCGCCGGACCCCATCAGGGCAACGCCCTGGGTGCACTGGACTGGTATCCGGGTGCCGATTGGAACGTATCTGTTCAGGTGAACGGAACGTTCGGGGCGGGCGAGTCCTCCTCGCTGGGGACACTGCGCATCTCAAAGGCACTGCTGAGTAATGCCCTTACGCTTTCCACCTTTGCTTATGCCGACCTCCGCGACCTCGGCGTCTTCAATCGTCTCAGTGCCGACTGGGCCGTGTGTGACGAGGTGCATGCCCTTCTGGGCTACGACCTCTTCGCAGCCCGTGGCGGCATGTTCGAGCGCTACAAGAACAACAGCGAGGTGTGGGTGAAGGTGAAATACGGTTTCTAATTGCGCTATTTCCCCAGGGTGCGGCGCAGGTTCCGGGTGTCAACGGCGCAGGTTCCAAAACAGGGGCGGAACCTGCGCCGCGAATCGGCCTTCTACGTTGCTCTGGTGGTGCAGGTTTCGGCCCTAAAACGGAACTTGCACCATCTACGGCTGAACCGGCGCCATTTATGGCTGAACCTGCACCATTTACGGCTGAACCTGCGCCATCGGGGTGCTAGTGGGGGCGCTATAGGGCTTTTTCGCAACTCCCCAGCCGATGTACGAAAAATACGGCATCTCAGTGCGGTTTCGATGTACGTACATCAGTAACCGTGGCGCTTAATCGACTGATAATTAGATAATTAGCACAACTGACGGGTATGCGTTTCACACCCGTCAGTTGTGCTAATCATTTAGTATTCAACTATTTAAGCGCCACGCTGTACCGCGGCGACAGTACCGCCACAACACTATAATTAGGAAAGAGGCCTTGCCGGGGTGGGGCGTTTTAATAGGACTGGCAAACTACGCCTAACTGAAGGTGTGTTATGCTATAGCATAGCTTCGCAAGCCTCCAGCAGATCCTGGAACGTTTCCTCGAAGTCTCCGGTGTACCACGGGTCGGCTACATCCCGGCCCACACCGGTGTAGGACATCATCATGTGAATCTTACCCTCGGGGTCTTCGGGAATGATGCGCCGGATCCAGCGGAGGTTGGACGCATCCATCACGATGATACGGTCGAAGCGGTCGTAGTCGGCCCGTGTCACCTGCCGGGCGGTCTTTCCCGGGTCGAACCACACTCCGTGCTGCGAGAGGCAGCGCTTAGCCGGGGGATAGATGCCGTTTCCAATCTCCTCTGTGGAAACCGCGGCGGATTCTATGTAGTAGTCATCGGAAAGCCCCCGGGCCTTTACCAGTGCCTTGAGGATGAACTCGGCCATGGGGCTGCGGCAGATGTTTCCGTGACAGACAAAAAGGATTCTCTTTTTCATGCCCGCAAAGGTACAACAATAATTTAAAATACGGGCCGCCTGGCTCTATGCCGGCGACCCGCCACAACAACAATAAAAAGATAACTATAAATCAATTTCAACGTAACAAAGGTACGGCAGTTTTTGGGTTCGAAAAATCCCTATTTATGGGGATGCCGGGTCAGATGCCGGCACCATCGGCAAAGGTTTCCTGCGCCCGGCCCTGCACGACGAAGGAGTGGGGCGGGACGGAATGCGTGAGCCAGACGTTGCCGCCGATGACCGACCCTTCGCCAATGGTGATGCGCCCGAGGATGGAGGTGTTGGAGTAGACGGTGACGCCGTCCTCCAGGATGGGGTGGCGGGGAACGTTCATCGGCCTGCCCTCTGCGTCGTAGCGGAAGCTTTTGGCACCCAGCGTCACGCCCTGATACAGCGTCACCCCATTCCCGATCACCGCTGTCTCGCCAATCACCACGCCCGTCCCGTGGTCGATGGCAAAGCTCTCGCCGATTTGTGCGCCGGGGTGAATGTCAATACCCGTCACACTGTGCGCATATTCCGTAAGCATGCGCGGAATCACCTCCACGCCCAGCTCCAGAAGCACGTGCGCCGTGCGATAATAGAGCATGGCGGTCACGGCCGGGTAGCAGTAGATGATTTCTTTTTCGCTCCCCGCGGCGGGGTCGTTCTGCATCAGCGCCTTCACGTCCAGCTCCAGCATGCGCTTGATTTCGGGAATACGGGGCAGGAAAGCATCGGCCACCATGTAGTCGGTTGCCGAGCGCAGGCTGTTATACACCTCGCACTGTGCGTCGTCTTCCTTGACGTCGGAGTAAAGCGGAAAAACCAGGTCTTTCATGCTGGCCATCATGCTTTTAAGATGGCCGATGGTGCGGTTCAGTGAGAGGCTCATCGGGGAAGGGGATAGTTTTCGAAATCGTAGAGGACGGTGGAGAGGTATCGCTCGCCGGTGTCGGGAAGGAGGGCGACGATGGTTTTGCCGGCGTTTTCGGGTTCGCGGCTCAGCTGGAGCGCGGCAGCAAAGGCAGCACCGGAGGAGATGCCGACGAGGAGGCCTTCCTTCGCGGCCAGGAGGCGGGAGGCGGCGATGGCGTCGTCATCGGCAATGGGAAGGACGCGGTCCACGACATCGGCACTGTAGGTCTTTGGGACAAATCCTGCGCCGATGCCCTGGATCTTGTGCTTCCCCGCGATGCCGGTAGAGAGGACGGCCGATGATGCCGGCTCCACCGCCACCACCTGCACCGACGGCTTGTGCTTCTTGAGGGCTTTTCCCGTGCCGCTGACGGTGCCGCCCGTGCCCACGCCGGCGACGAAGATGTCCACGTTGCCCTCGGTATCGGCCCAGATTTCCTCACCGGTGGTGCGCTCGTGGGCGGCCGGGTTGGCGGGGTTTACGAACTGGCCCAGGATGACGGCGCCGGGGGTGCTGTCGCGGATGGCCTCGGCCTTGGCAATGGCGCCTTTCATGCCTTCGGCGCCCGGGGTGAGCACCAGGGTGGCACCCAGGGCACGCAAAAGGCTGCGGCGTTCCTGGCTCATGGTGTCGGGCATGGTGAGGATGACTTTGTAGCCTTTGGCGCTGCCTACCCAGGCGAGGCCCACGCCCGTGTTGCCGCTGGTGGGTTCCACGATGGTGGCGCCTTTCTGGAGAAGGCCCCGGGACTCGGCATCTTCAATCATGGACAGGGCCACGCGGTCTTTTACGGAACCGCCGGGATTAAAGTATTCCAGTTTAAGTACAATGTTCGCTTTCTGGCCTTCGAGGCCCTTGATGGCCAGCATGGGGGTGCGGCCGATAAGTTGAGTAAGAGAATTGTAAATCATAATTATTTAATGTAAAAGCCCTGTCAAATCTTGTACGATTGGCAGGGCTATAAACTTCTGTATGGCTTTGACGGGCTATACATGCAGATGGCTGTACCAATCGGAAAGGTTGGCACAACAACAAGCAACGTATGCAAGGGTCTTTGTCATAACTTTTGCAAAGTAAACTAAAAATTTTTAAAAATACAAAATTATTTTTTTGCAATTTTGGGGAGCAGCCGCATGATTTTCACGGGGCGCTCGTCTCCTTTATATAAGTGGCTGCAGTAATTGACTTCTCCGGTGTCTTTGAAGCCACATTTTTTCATGACTTTTCCAGAAGCCGGGTTGTCCACAAAGAAGTCGCACCAAAGCGTTTGAAATCCTTTTGTATTGAAACAGTAGTTGACCATGGCCTTGAGCGCCTCCGTGCAGAGTCCCTTGTTCCAGTAGGGTTTGGCAATCCAGTAGCCGAGTTCGGCGTCATTGAGGCCGATGGGAATGTTGCTTTCTCCGTAGGCGTAATAGCCCATGCAGCCAATGGCTTCTCCGGTTTTCTTGAGCTCCAGGGCCCAGGTGTGGCCGTTGGAGAAATAGTCACGGATAACCTTCTGGCTTTCCTGGATGCTCTGATGGGGTGGCCAGCCGGCCCGCGGACCTACGTCGGGGTCCGAGGCGTATTTGTACAGCGCTTCGGCGTCGGAGTCGGCCCAGAGGCGGAAGCGGAGCCGTTTGGTTTCCATCAGGATTAATCCAATCATGGCAGGTTTTAGTTTCAGCGCTGCAATTTACAAAAAATTTTTAAATTTACAGCGATGCCTCCAGGATTTGCAGGATGTCCTTTTCCTGCAGCGGAGCGTAGGCCTTGTCCAGCCCTTCGTTCACGGCAACGTGGTGTGCCATTTCGGAGAGGCGTTCGGGGCCGATGCCCACCTCACGAAGGTGCATGGGAATGCCGATTTCCTCGAAGAAGGCGTAGGTGGCGTCGATGGCCTTCCGGGCAATCTCCATGGGCGGGAGCGATGCGTCAATGCCGAACACGTTGACGCCGTACTTGACAAAGCGGGGCAGTGTGCGTTCGCTCAGGATGTGTTGCATCCAGCGGGGCGTGATGATGGCCAGGCCCTCTCCGTGCGTAATGTCGTAGAAGCCGCTGAGCGCGTGCTCAATGCCGTGCATGGGCCAGCCGGAGGAGCTGTTGCCAAGGGACATGATGTCATTGCAGGCGAGGGTGCACACGAACATCATCTCGGCCCGGGCCCTGTAGTCCGTGGGGTTTTTGAGGCAGGCTTTGCCGTTGATCATGAGGCTCTTGAGGCCAGCCTCGCAGAACCCGTCGTTCATGAGCGTGGCGTCTTCGCAGAAGTACTGTTCCATGATGTGGTTCATGGCATCGGCAATGCCGGCACGTGTCTGTTTGGCCGATACGGAGAAAGTATACGTGGGGTCCAGGAACGAGACCGCCGGATACAGCAGCGGGTCAATGTAGCCAATTTTGTCGTTGGTCTCGGTGCGGGAAATAACGCCGCCGGCGTCGTATTCGCTGCCCGTTGCCGCCAGCGTGATAATGTCCACGATGGGAAGGGCCCGCTGTGCCTTCACCTTGTAGGAAATGAGGTCCCACGGCTCTCCGTCGTAGCACGCACCGGCCGCAATGGCCTTGGAGCAGTCCAGCACGCTGCCGCCGCCAACAGCCAGGATCACCTCAATCTGGTTCTCCTTGCAAAGGCGCACGCCATCCAGTACGCTGGGGTCGTATTTAGGGTTGGGCTGGATGCCTGGCAGCTCCGTTATTTCGAAGTCCTTCAGGAGTTCTTTCACCTTGTCGTAAAGGCCGATTTTTTTAATGCTGCCCCCGCCGTACGTAAGGAGGATGCGCTTTCCGTAAGCGGCCATGACACCGGGCAGCTTGCTAATGACGTTCTGGCCAAAAATCAGTCTGGTAGGGGTTCTGTATTCGAAGTTCTGCATAACTATTGTTTTTCAATCCTGGCAAATATAAGCATTTTGGCCGAAAATGACCCATATGCGAGGGGTTCTTGGTGCGTGGGGGAATTTGTGTTGCGGGTGGGGGGATGAAACGTCGCAGGTCTGCCGTTGGAACGTCGCAGGTCAGGGGTCAAAACGTTGCAGGTGGAACGGCAGAATGTTGCAGGTGTGGAAACGGGATAATGGGCCAAAAATCCGTGGCGGTTATCTAACTGATTACTAACGCATTAGAGTAACCGACGGGTATGGTTTGAGCACCCGTCAGTTACTCTAACAAACTGATTATAAAACACTTAACCGCCACGAAAACGGAGGACGTTGCAGGTGAAACGGCAAAACGTCGCAGGTCAGAGGCCAAACCATCGCAGGTCAGAGGCCAAACCATCGCAGGTCAGCCGCCAAACCGTCGCAGGTCAGGGGCCAAAACGTTGCAGGTGGAACGGCAGAAAGTTACGGAGTGAAGACAGGGATAACGGGCCAAAATTCCGTTGCGGTTATCTAACTGATTACTAACGCATTAGAGTAACTGACGGGTATGGTTTGAGCACCCGTCAGTTACTCTAACAAATTGATTATAAAACACTTAACCGCCACGAAAACGGAGAACGTTGCAGGTGAAACAGCAAAACGTCGCAGATCAGGGGCCAAACCATCGCAGGTCTGCGTTTTTTGGAGGCCACTGAAAAACCCCTTGGAATACCATCTAAGGCCACAGAAATAATAGCAAATCACCTCTGAATTATTTGGTGGT
>ONKO01000013.1 GCA_900318445.1 uncultured Bacteroidales bacterium | reverse complement strand
CGCACCCCCGCGCAAGGGGAGGGGGAGGGGCCCGCCGGAGACAAGTTCCCGCGAAGCGGGGACGCAGGAAACGGTGGGAGGGGCCGGAGGGAGCAATGGGCGCGAAGGGCGCGAAGCGACCTGACCACCCATGCGACCGGAGTCCCCCGGGAGGGTCTCCCTCCTCCGCAATACCGCTGCTGAAGCCCACACACCTGTCGTGGCGCTTAAGTATCCGATAATCAGCGCATTAGAGTAACTGACGGGTTGTGTTTTGATACCCGTCAGTTACTCTAACTCATTGTGCATCAATCGTTTAAGCGCCACGGACAACGTCGCGCCGCCCCACCTGCGACGTTTCGCCGCTCCACCTGCGACGTTTCGCCGTTCCACCTGCGACGTTCCGCCGCCCAAAACAGCCTCGGCCCCCTCCGTTTTTCAAAATTTTTAATTATCTTTGCGGCTCCAAACACAAAACACACACAAGCATTATGGTAAAAATCGGTACTCCGCTCACAAAGGTTGCAAAGAAGGCCCTGCTGTGCGGATCGGGTGAACTGGGCAAGGAGGTTGCCCTTGAGTTGCAACGTTATGGCGTGGAGGTCATTGCTCTGGACCGTTATGAGAACGCTCCGGCCATGCAGGTGGCCCATCGCAGTTACGTGCTTTCCATGCTGGATGGCGCAAAGCTTCGCGAGATCATTGAGAAGGAGAAGCCGGACATGATTATCCCCGAGGTGGAGGCCATTGCAACGCCCACGCTGGTGGAGCTGGAGAAGGAAGGCTATAATGTTATCCCTACGGCCAATGCCACTTTCCTTACCATGAACCGCAAGGGAATCCGGCAGCTGGCACACGAGACCCTCGGCCTGCCTACTTCCGATTACCGTTTTGCCGCAACCCGCGAGGAGTTCGATGCTGCAATCAAGGCAGTGGGCACTCCGTGCGTTGTGAAGCCCATCATGAGTTCTTCCGGTCATGGCCAGAGCGTATGCAAGAGCCCGGCCGATGCCGACAAGTGCTGGAACATTGCCCAGGAAGGCGGCCGTGCCGGTGCCGGAGAGGTCATTGTGGAAGGCTTTGTGAAGTTTGACTACGAGATTACCCTCCTCACGGTGCGTCATGTCGGCGGAACCACGTTCCTCAATCCCATCGGCCATCATCAGGTGGACGGCGACTACCGTGAGTCCTGGCAGGCCCAGCCCATGAGTGAGAAAGCGCTCAAACAGGCTCAGGATATCGCTAAGAAGATTACCGACGCCCTGGGCGGATACGGCATCTTCGGCGTGGAAATGTTCATCTGCGGTGATGATGTGCTTTTCAGCGAGGTGAGCCCCCGTCCGCACGACACCGGTATGGTCACCATGATTTCCCAGGACCTCTCCGAGTTTGCCCTGCATGCCCGCGCCGTACTGGGCCTTCCCATTCCCAAGGTGAATTTCTTCGGCCCCAGCGCCTCCAAGGCCATTGTGGTGGAAGGAGACACCACCATGGTGGAGTTCGAGAATCTGGAAGAAGTGCTTGCCGAGCCCGACGTCCAGATTCGTCTTTTCGGAAAACCTTTCATCAAGGGACACCGCCGCATGGGTGTGCTCCTGGCCCGCGCAGAGAGCGTCGAAGCCGCCCTTGAGAAGGTGGAACGCGCCTACGCCAAACTCAAGGTCCGCGTTCTCTAGTTTTTAATGTGAAAAAGTTTTCGTACCTTTACCGGCCCTAACGATAATAAACTACAGCTATGAACCTCAAAGGTACCAAGACAGAAAAGAACCTGATGGAAGCCTTCGCCGGCGAGTCCCAGGCCCGTAACAAATACACCTACTACGCCTCCAAGGCCAAAAAAGACGGTTTCGTCCAGATAGCCGCCCTCTTCGAAGAGACGGCCGCCAACGAAAAGGAACACGCCAAAATCTGGTTCAAGTACCTGCATGGCGGTGCCGTTCCCGGTACCGTGGAAAACCTGGAAGACGCCGCTAACGGTGAAAATTTCGAGTGGACCGACATGTATGCCCGCATGGCCCGGGAGGCCCGCGAGGAAGGCTTTGACGAGATTGCAGAGAAATTCGAGATGGTAGGCGCCATCGAGAAGCACCACGAGGAACGCTACCGCAAGCTCCTGAAGAATGTTCAGGACAAGAAAGTGTTCTCCAAGGATGGTGACGCCATCTGGCAGTGCTCCAACTGCGGCCACATCGTCGTGGGCAAGGAAGCCCCGGAAGTGTGCCCCGTGTGCAATCACCCCCAAAGCTATTTCCAGGTACTGGCCCAGAATTACTAATGTATGGTTCGAGAGTCCCTTAACTTTCTTCGCAGGATTTTCCAGTCCAGGGTCCTTCCTTCCTGGGTAATCCTGCTGTTTGACACGGTCATCACCCTCGTTTCCGTCGTCCTGTCCTTCCTGCTGCGCTTCTCGGCCTCCGAGATGCTCACGATGGGAGACGACGTACTCATGGGCATGGCCCTTACGCTGGTTTTCAACCTGCTGTTTTTCAGGGCGTTCCGTACGTATTCGAACGTTCTTCGTTTCTCCTCGTTCACGGATATCCTGCACATCAGCGTGGCGCTTGTGTGCTCGTTCATGTGCAGCGCGGTGCTCTCGATGGTCCTCTTCTACGCCACCGGTTCCCTCATCGCAGACATCGGCATGCTTGCCATCGCATACGTCGTGATGTTCGTGTTCATGGCCCTCATGCGCATGACCATCAAGTCGCTCAACGATGCTTTCAACGAGGACCGCATAGAAACCCGCAACACGTTCATCTACGGCACCAAGAACGCCGGCATCAACATCGCCAAGGCCATCCGCATGGCCCGTCCCAACAAATTCCACCTCAAGGGATTCATTGCCGATGACCCCATGATGAAGGGAAAGGTGATGATGGGCGTGAACGTCTACATGAACGACGAAAACCTCCTGGAACACATCCGGGAGAATAACGTGGATGCCATTATTGTCTCGCCCGTCAAGGCCGATAACCTGAAGAACACCGACATCGCCGACCGCTTCCTCCAGGAGAACGTAACCATTTTCCTGGCGCCGGACATCACCGACAACTGGCAGGGCATACAGAAAGCCAGCCAGATCCGCCAGGTCCAGATTGAGGACCTCCTGGGCCGGGATCCCATCAAGATCAACCTCCAGAAGATTGGCTCGCACCTCGAGGGAAAGCGCGTGCTCATCACGGGCGCGGCCGGTTCCATCGGCTCGGAAATCATGCGCCAGGTGGCCGTCTTCAACCCCTATCAGCTCATCCTGGTAGACCAGGCCGAGACCCCGCTCCACGACATCCGCCTGGAACTTCACTCCAAATGGAGCTACCTGGAAGCGCCCACCATCGTGGCCGATATCTCCAACAAGCGGCGCATGGAGGAAATCTTTGACCACTACAAGCCCGAATACGTGTTCCATGCAGCGGCCTACAAACACGTTCCCATGATGGAAGACAACGTGTCGGAAGCCATCCAGAACAATGTCCTCGGAACCAAAATCCTGGCCGACCTTTCCGTCAAATACAATGTGGAACGCTTTGTGATGGTCTCCACCGACAAAGCCGTGAACCCGTCCAACGTAATGGGCTGCTCCAAGCGCATCTGCGAGATCTACGTGCAGGCGCTGGCCCGCAAAATCCAGAAAGACCACTCGGCTCCCACGCAGTTCATCACCACCCGTTTTGGCAATGTGCTGGGCTCCAACGGTTCCGTCATCCCGCTGTTCCGCAAACAGATTGAGCGTGGCGGCCCCGTTACGGTAACCCATCCGGATATCATCCGCTACTTCATGACCATCCCCGAGGCCTGCCAGCTGGTGCTGGAAGCCGGCTCCATGGGAAATGGCGGTGAAATTTACATCTTTGACATGGGAAAACCGGTCCGCATCCTGGACCTTGCCAACAAGATGATTCGCCTGAGCGGCCGTACAGACATCAAAGTGGAGTTCACCGGTCTTCGCCACGGAGAAAAGCTTTACGAGGAGCTCCTCGCTACCAAGGAGAACACCAAGCCCACCAGCCATGACAAGATTATGATTGCCGATGTGCGGGAATACGACTTTGACGACATCTCCGAAGACATTGACCGCCTCATCTTCGCCAGCTACGACTTCAATCCCATGACCATCGTGGCCCGCATGAAGGACCTGGTGCCCGAATTCAAGAGCCTGAACTCTCCCTTCAGCATCCTGGATTCCCAAGCGGGGGCCGGTAATTAAAAGATAATTTATTGACTAAAACCTAGTAAAAGATATGGGACTTCTTCATGCGAGGCTGGCCAAATATGACCTTCCTCAGAAAATGATGGAAAAGGGTATTTATCCTTATTTCCGCCAGATTACCAGCAAACAGGGAACCGAGGTGACCATGGACGGTCACAAGATTATGATGTTCGGCTCCAACGCATACACAGGCCTTACCGGTGACGAGCGCGTCATCAACGCCGGTATCGAGGCGCTCAAGAAATACGGCTCGGGCTGCGCCGGCTCCCGTTTCCTGAACGGCACCCTGGACATTCACGTCCAGCTGGAAAAGGAGCTCGCAGAGTTCGTGGGTAAGGACGAGGCCCTGGTGTTCTCCACCGGCTTCACCGTGAACAGCGGCGTTATCCCGCAGCTTCTCACCAAGGACGATTTCATCATCTGTGATGACCGTGACCACGCTTCCATCGTAGACGGCCGCCGCCTGTCCTTCGCCAAGGGCCTTCACTACAAGCACAACGACATGAAGGACCTGGAGCGCTGCCTGCGCCGCTGCCCGCCCCAGAGCGTGAAACTCATCGTGGTGGACGGCGTGTTCTCCATGGAAGGAGACCTGGCCAAGCTCCCCGAGATTGTGGAGCTCAAGCACAAGTACAAGAATGTATATATTATGGTAGACGAGGCCCACGGCCTGGGCGTGTTCGGAAAGCAGGGCCGCGGCGTGTGCAACCACTTCGGTCTCACGGGTGAGATTGACCTCATCATGGGTACTTTCTCCAAGAGCCTCGCGGCCATCGGCGGTTTCATCGCATCCGACAAGGTCATCATCAACTACCTGCGCCATACGGCCCGCACCTACATCTTCCAGGCTTCGGATACGCCCGCCGCTACGGCATCGGCCCGCGAAGCCCTTCGCATCATCCAGACCGAGCCCGAGCGCATCACCAAGCTCTGGGACGTCACCAACTACGCCCTGCGCCGCTTCAAGGAGGCCGGCTTCGAGATTGGAGAGACCGAGAGCCCCATCATCCCGCTCTATGTCCGTGATCTGGAGAAGACGTTCATCGTGACCAAACGGGCTTTTGACGAGGGCGTGTTCATCAACAGCGTCATCCCGCCGGCATGTGCTCCGCAGGACACCCTCATCCGCTTCTCCCTCATGGCAACGCACACGCGCGAGCAAGTGGACCGCGCGGTGGAGGCCCTCACCAAGATCTTCAAGGAAGAAGGTATTATCAAATAACGATGAAAAAACAGATTTTGATGGTTGTGGCGCTGGTGTTTACCTGCGCCACAACTTTTGCCCAGGACCCTGTCACGCGCTACCTGGAAGAACGTTTTGACGGCAGCGAGGACGGTAAGGCCTTTGTGCGTAAGGGCAGCCGCTCCATTGGTATCAAGGGCGGTTTCCGCAGTTTCAACGCTTCCGGCGACGAGTCCACCAACACGGGCTATGCGCTGCTTTCCATGCTCAACATCGGGAACGGCCAGCTCAAGGTGTGGAATGTCTCTCCCAGTATCCAGTACTTCCTCTCCAACGACCTGTCGCTGGGCGCTTCGCTGGATTACACCGGTTACGCCGTGAGTACCGACATCCGCCTGGACCTTAGGGACATTGTGAACTCCTCCAGCGAGTCGCTCAACGTGACACTCTCCAACCGCGCCATCCAGCACCATGCCCTGGGCCTCTCCATGGTGATGAGGAAGTATGTGCCGCTGTTTGGCAGCAAGTACGTGGCCGTGTTTGCCGAAGGACGCCTGCAAACCTCTTACGGTGGCACGAGCAACCGTCCCCTGGACGACAAGGACTACAACCGTGAACGCGTTTCCGGAGTCATTTCGGTTGCGCTCAAGGCCGGCGGCGGCTTGGCTATCAAACTCAAGAACAACAACGCCATTACCGTAAGCGTCCCGCTCTTCGGGGTGGGCTACAGCTACACGCGCCAGGAAAAGACCACAACTTACATGCAGGAATCCACCGACGCCTCGGGCGCCACGGTCAAAGTTCCTGTCACGGAAAAGAGCCACTCCCACATGTCCGACTTCCAGGCTTCCCGCAGCCTGGACCTTCTGGGCCTGCAGTTTGGCTTTGTCCGCTTTATTGAGCCGAAAAGGCGATAGATAGGGTTACCGCAGCAGCTGAGCAGCTTTGTCTACGTCGGAGGCTGCGACCACTACAGAAATAGAGAGTTCTTCGCCGCCCTGTGCGCTGGCGATGATGTTGATGCCCGCGGCACCCAGCTTGTCATAGACGGCGGCGGAGGTGCCGGGGGTATTTCTCATCTTGCTGCCGAAGATGGTGACAATGCCCACGGCCTGGTTGGCCACAATGACATCGTCCAGCGGCAGCAGGGGATTGTCCTTGAAAAGGCCGCGGATGGCTTCTTCGGCCTTGGCCTGGTCTTCTTCTTTCACTGCGAAGGAGATGCTGTATTCGGAAGATGTCTGGGCGATGAAGCGCACGTTGACATCGGCCTGCGCCAGGCAGGAGAAAATGGATCCGGACATGCCCACGCGCCCCAGAAGGCCCGTTCCATAGACGGTGACGAGCGCCAGGTCTTTGTCGGAGAGGACCGCCGTCTTGTGGGCCGATCCCGTAGAGATGAGCGTGCCTGCGAAGCTGTCATCGGCAATATCCTTCACGAGGATGGGGATGCCGGCGTTCTTGGCGGGCCAGATGGCCGATGAGGAGAAGGGCGCCTTGGCCGATGCGCAGTAGTGCGCGGCTTCGTCGTAGGTCATGGCGCTGATGCCGTTGACGCCGTGGTCTTCGATGTGGAACTCGACGGCATCGGCCCGGAGAACCTCCGCGATGAGGGTGGCCATCAGGTGCGCGCCGTCCTTGCCCACGCGGACGATGTAGCCGGTGTCCAGGCGTCCGTACCCGCCGGAGATGATGACGGGCCAGGGGGCCGATTCGCAGCGCGCCTTGATTTCGCGGCGGCTGGACTGCCAGTCAAAGTGCTGCTGCCCGCGGGCGTCGGTACGGCAGAGCATGATCTCTGTTCCGTCGATGAAGGCGGCGCCTACGTGGGCGTTCACAGCCTGGGCGCACAGGCGGGCGCACTTGGCCATGACGTAGTCTTCCACGGCGTAGGGCTGCGTCTGGACATACATGCCTTCCCGAAGGTAGGTGGCAATGGATTCCACGGTGCTTTGCACGCTCTTCTGATAGGTGTCGTCCTCGGACATTTCCAGGAAATAGGCCTGGATGAGCGCGAGCTGGTCGTCGGCCTGTTTTTTTTCCTGGAGGGTTTTGCGGATGGCCTCGCGGAAGAGCGCTTCAATCTTGCGCTGCGGGCGTACGACCGCCACCGTTTTGTCATCGATGAGGCGGGCAATCTTGCCCACAGACTGCTGCTTGAGCACAAAAGACTTTACAATCATAGCAATTTCTCCTTTAGGTTTCACAAATTTAGCGATTTTTTCGTAACTTTGACGCTTGTATTAAAGATTCTATATGGAAGAGCGTAAACTCAATTTTATCGAAGAAATCATCGAAAAGGATTTGGCCGAGGGCAAAGTGGACAGCATCATGACCCGCTTCCCTCCGGAGCCCAACGGTTACCTGCACCTGGGACATGCCAAGAGTATCTGCCTTAACTTTGGCCTGGCCCAGAAGTACGGCGGAAAAACCAACCTGCGTTACGACGACACCAATCCTACCAAGGAAGATACCGAATATGTAGACTCCATCAAGGAGGACATCCAGTGGCTCGGTTTCCACTGGGACAAGGAGCTCTATGCCTCCGACTACTTTGACCAGCTCTACGAGTGGGCCGAGGACCTCATCAAGCGGGGGCTCGCTTATGTAGATGACCAGACGCAGGAGGAGATCCGCGAGAACCGCGGCACCGTGGACAAGCCCGGAAAGCCCAGCCCCTGGAGAGACCGTTCCGTGGAAGAAAACCTCAAGCTTTTCCGGGAGATGAAGGCCGGAAAGTACGCCGAGGGCGAGAAGGTGCTCCGCGCCAAGATTGACATGGCACATCCCAACATGATGTTCCGTGACCCGCTCATGTACCGCATCAAGTATGCCCACCACCACCGTACCGGTGACAAGTGGTGCATCTACCCCATGTACGACTACACCCACGGCCAGTGCGACTCCATCGAGCACATTACGCACTCCATCTGCACGCTGGAGTTCGACGTGCACCGTCCGCTGTACGACTGGTTCATCCAGACCCTCGGCATTTACCCGTCCCATCAGTACGAGTTTGCCCGTCTCAACCTCACCTATACCCTCATGAGTAAGCGCAAGCTCCTGGAACTGGTGCAGAAGGGCCTCGTGAGCGGCTGGGACGACCCCCGCATGCCCACCCTCTGCGGTGTGCGCCGCCGTGGTTACACCGCTGAGGCCCTCAAGATGTTCTGCGACAAGATTGGCGTTTCCAAGAGAGACCAGCTCATGGACATCCAACTGCTGGAGTGGTGCGTGCGCCAGGACCTCAACGAGCGTTCCAACCGCTATATGGTGGTGCAGGACCCCGTCAAGCTCACCATCACCAACTGGGAGCCCGGCAAGGTGGAGTGGTTCGACTGCCCGCTTAATCCCGCAGACCCGGAAGGCGCCAAGCGCAAGGTCCCCTTCACCGGGGAACTTCTCATTGACCGGGCCGATTTCATGGAAGACGCTCCCAAGAAGTTCTTCCGCCTCAAGCCGGACGGAGAGGTTCGCCTCAAGTACACCTACATTGTCAAGTGCAACGAGGTGGTGAAGGACGAGAACGGTGAGGTAGTGGAGCTGAGGTGCACCTACGACCCTTCCACCGAGTACCGTCCCGTGAAGGGCACCATCCACTGGGTGAGCGCCGCCCATGCCAAGGAGCTGGAGCTCCGCAACTACGACCGCCTCTTCACCCTGGCCGACATGTCACAGGTTCCCGAGGACAAGGACTACAAGGACTTCCTCAATCCGGAGTCCCTCGTCATGGGTAAAGGCTGGGCAGAACCAGCCCTCCTCGAAGACCAATCCGGCATTGCCGTGCAGTTCGAGCGCACCGGCTACTACATCATGGACAAGGACTCCACGCCGGAGCACCCCGTGTTCAACAAGACCACGGCGCTCAAGGACAGCTACAAGCCGGAGTAGGGCGCGACGCGGCCGGTTTGCGCCGATTTGCGCCAGGTTGCGCCGGTCGACGGCGGTGTACGTGGCGGCTAAGTCGCTGATTTTCAATTAATTAGCACAACTGACGGGTGCGAAAAACATACCCGTCAGTTGTGCTAAATGATTCATTATCAGTGAGTTAAGCGCCACGGCTACCAATCTTGTGCCTTTCTTCCTTGTTGAAGCCGATAAGGCCGATGACCAGTGCGGTTACAAATAGGGTTAACAGGAAGCCTGCCGCATGCCCCCAGAAGGAAGTCCAGACGATGGACTGATAGAGGAAGAGGTAACCCGTCATGACGACGGAAATCATCAGGGGACGCAGATAGGCGTGTTGTAGGAAATGCAGAACGTCAAAGTGGAACTGGGCGCGGAGCAGGATGAACTGGATGACGCGGTTCAGGAAATCGGCAACGACGAAGCAGACCAGGATCGTGTATGCTGGCGCTCCGCTTTTGAAGAGGGCGTAACCTGCGGGAAGGCACAGAATGTACAAAACGGCAATCTCGATTTTGTACCACTTGATGCGTCCCAGGGCATTGATGAGCTGGGACAGCCCGGACGACGTTGTGGAGATGGCCGCAATTATAAGCGTCCATCGGGCCATTAAAACGGTCTCTGGCGGCATTTTGCTTCCCAGCCACAGGCCCATCAGGAAATCCAGCTCGCTCCACAGGGGGAAAAAGAGTAACAGGAACAGAACGAGGCAAATGCGGCAGGAGCGGCGTGACAGCCGGATGGCTTCTTCCATCTGACGTGCTCCGACGTTCTGGGTAATTTGCGGTGCGGAGGCTGCGTCAAAATTGTTGACGAACTGGTTGACGTAGTTCTGAAGCGTGAAAGCGTAAAAGTAGGCGGCGTTCGTCGTGGTTCCGAAGAAGGCATTGATGAGCATGTTGGAACCCTGGGAACGGGCAATCATGGAGGAAGAATGCAGCAGGTTGTAGTTGTTGAAGCGAAGTACTTCCTTATACTCCGCCCAGCGTCCTACCCATTTCCAGCGTATGATCCCGCTCCAGCGGCGCTCGCTCATGATGCGGTAGGCGATAAAGGAAATCCAGGTTGTGGCGCTCATCATTACGGCATACACGCGAAGGACATAACGGCTCTCCCGCATGAAAAAGAGCAGAAGAACAAGTCCCAGCTTGACCAGCGTGTTGACAATGTCCACAATGGCGACAGTCCCGAATTTCTCATGTACGGTGAACAGGCTTTGAAAAGGGACATTGGCGATGCCCAGGCAGGCCACGATGGTAGAAACCTGGAATACGAACATGGCGTCGGCTTCCTTGCCCGGAGGAACATTCAGTTTGGTGCGGATGTACCAGATGCCGATGGTTTCCAGAATGAGCAGGATGAGCACGGCGCCGCCCATGTGGATGGTGTTGCAGATATTGAACATCCGGTTGGGATTGCCGTCCGGTTTCCCCATTTCGATGTTCATATAACGGACGGTGGTGCCCGACAGCGCCCCCGTGATGACCCCGACCAGCGCCACGGCGCTTCCCACGGCACTATATATGCCGACATCGGATGCACCCAGCGCCTGCAGGACCAGGCGGCTGGTGACAATTCCCACGATGATGGTCACGGCCATCCGAATGTAAATGATGACCGTATTTTTCAGTATGCGGATGTCGGATGAACGGGACATATCAGCGCTTGGCGGAAAACGGAAGCCGTGCCCGGACTTTTAGCAGGAACTCAAGGAAGGAGAATTTTCCGGGGACATAGCGGCGCCGGAGGTCTTTATAGCGCCGGGTGTTCCTGAAATCCAGGTCACGTTTCCCTATCAAAAGAGTGACGTCGGGGAAGCCTTTGAAAAAGTCCTGGATGACGGCAGCAACATCTGAAGGCAACTCTTCGCTGTTACGTATGCGGGAGAGAACGCTTGGGTCATTCAGCAAAAACAGGTAGCTGTGAGGCTCTTTCGCGTAGGTGAAGAAGTAGTGGAATACGATGGCCCCTCCCATATATTTTACGCCATAGGGGAGCTGGCAGTTCCAAATGCCGTCCAGCTGGCCCACCGGCATGGACACGCTTCCAAGCGTTTGGGCCAGGGACTGCTGGTCTGTCTTGATGCCTTTGCTGCGGCCCTGAAGATAGTTTTTTTGCCACTGCGCGAAAAAGGCTCTGACCGGAGCGCTGTCACGGGAGAGGATGACGCCGCTGTTGAAATAGAAGTCATTTCGGGATAAGTCTTTTCCCAGCTGGCGGCATTCGTCGCGATGGCATTTGAATTCGGGGTTGTCCTCAAGGAGGCAGTGATGGTCCAGGCAAAAGGCCAGCTCGTGGGGGATAGCGTCAATCCCATCCAGCGGTCTGACGATGAGGGTGTCCGTGTCAATGAAAAGAAAGTCTCCTTCCACGTATTGTCTCATGCCGGTCTTGAGGATCCTGGACCGGTGCTCTTTGGTGAGGGAAGCATCCAGCGGTACCACAATCCACTTGTCCGGGGCGTCCAGCAGCCGTGCGCCCATTTTTCCACGGGAGGGAAGGGATTCGTGTGTGAGGGTGTCGGTGAGTACGCTTACCGCCGCCCCCGGGGAATTCCGCCTGAGCGAAGTGATGGACACAAAGAGCTGCTCGGCGTAAAAATCGTCTGAGCCGCTAACCAGCACATATAGGATTGTTGTTTTCACATCTACAAAAGTAATATTATTATTCGTTTCAAGCAAGCGGCCCACCTGGTTTGCTTTTCTCTCCCGAAAGCATTACATTTGTGTGATGCCAGCCGTTTCCGTCATCATATCCGTGTACAACGTCGAACCTTACATGGCCCGGTGCGCCCGGTCGTTGTTTGGTCAGACACTTCGGGATATGGAGTTTGTCTTTGTGGATGATTGTACGCCCGACCGCTCCGTGGAGGTTATGAAAGAGGTCCTGGAGGAGTTTCCGCATCGCAAATCACAGGTCAAGGTTTTCCGGATGCCCTGCAACAGCGGCCAGGCGTTGGTTCGGATGAAGGGACTGGAACTCGCGACGGGAGACTATCTTGCGCATTGTGACGCCGATGACTGGGTGGAAGCGGATGCTTATGAAAAAGCGTACGGGAAAGCCGTCTCCGGCGGTTTCGATATCGTTACGTTCAATTTCAGGAAGGGGAGTGACGGAAACTGGGTCAACTGCTCTTCCGGCAGTCTCCCCGGCAAGGAGCTCTCCGACATCATGACGGGTGCCGTGATGGGCAGTTTGTGGTGCCGATTGTTTAAGCGGAGCCTTGCCGACGGATTGGCCCTCCCGGCAGGGAACATGGCGGAGGATATGGCTTTGAGCATTCAAATGACGGCAAAGGCAAAAAGAATCGGCCATCTGGATGACGTCCTCTATTCCTACTTTGTGCGTCCGGATTCCATCAGCCATTCGGCCGGGATGGAAGCTGCGCTGGCCCGTCAGGAATCCATGTATGCGAATACCCGCCTTTGCGCAGGGCTATTGCAGCCGTATGCCGACAAGTTCGGCGCAGCCGATATGCTTATTTTCAAGTATCGGTCCCGCCATTATCTGGAGCCGTATGTGCATCATAAGGAAGTTTATCGCAAGTGGCGGAGTACGTTCCCGGAAATAGACAGGGAACTCCTCGCCGCCCGCGGCATCCCGCCGGCAACGAAGTTCTGGTATGTCCTTATTCGTCTTCATCTGTATCATCTTTGGAAAGTTTTAAGCGGTAAGCATTCCCTGATATGATTCCCAAGATTATTCATTATTGCTGGTTTGGCCGTGGTCCCAAGCCTTCGGAAGTAGAGCGCTGCATGGCATCCTGGAAGCGTTATCTTCCGGATTATACCTTCCAGGAATGGAATGAGGACAACTTCGACTATGCAAAGTGGGAATATTCAAGGCAGGCCTATGATGCCCGTAAATTTGCCTTTGTCTCCGACCTTGCGCGCCTTTATGCGCTCTATACGGAGGGCGGCATTTATCTGGATACGGATGTGGAACTTTTAGGCTCTTTGAATCCTTTTTTGGAGCATGTTGCTTTCTCTGGATTTGAGGGCGGAACCAACGTTACCACGGGTCTCATGGGCGCAGAGAAGGGGAGTGCTTGGATCAAGGAATTTTGGAATCTATATGCCGATGCGACCTTTGTAAAGGCCGATGGTACCCTGGATGTCACCCCCAACGTGCGGCGCATCACGGAGCACATGGTGAAAGCCCATGGGCTCCGGCAGGACAATACTTTTCAGGATTTTCCCGGACTTGTTGCGCTCTATCCCCAGGAGTATTTTTCGCCTCTCAATCCCCTCACCCGGAAGGCGCAGAAAACGAAGAAAACCGTAGCCATCCATCACTACATGGCCAGCTGGGAGACCAATACCCCCGTGCACGTTTTTCGTAAACTGGTGATTCGAACTCTGGGCGTCAATGCCTATGACAGCATTCGCCGTTTCAAACTGAAGCTTTTCCCCAAGCCCTGGTAGGATTGGGGATTGAACAGCATTAACCCCTTGTGAATGCGGAATAACTGTTTGGGAAAGATCCCAAGGAGAATTCCCTCGATGACGAATTTTGCTTTGGAGGAATTGAGAAGCGTCCCTTTGATCCAGGACTCTTGGTTGAGCGTCTCGCTAAAACGCTCCTGGCTGTCTTTGTCTGTTCGGGTGCTGAGCTTGCAGGCAAAGTTGAGCGTGTTGGCGATGAAAGTGTCCAGCGCTACGCGCGTTTTTCCAGAGTAACTGAGCGAAAAGTTATGCAGACTTTTCATGCCCACAATCATGTCCAGGGGCCTTTTGGCATTCACGGTAGAAGTAATGGAACCGCTCCGGATTCTCCTTTGGTAATAGGGCTCCGTGCAGGCGGCCATGCAGCCGGCGAGGGTGATGGCCCTGGGCGTGAATTCGTTGTCCTCGTGGAAAATGCCCGGGTAAAAGGTGAGCCGATGCTCCAGGAGGAAGGTCCTTCGGAAGATGTAAAAGGGCGCACAGGCCTTGATCTGGTCCTGCCACTTTTCCATGAACCGGCAGCCGGGAAGCGGCGCCGTCTCAGGGTAGAAAAACAGGTTTTCCCCGGACTCTGTAAAGTTGGCTGCGCCAATAGCCAGCACATCCAGCTTTTCCATCTTTTGGCCGATGGCGCTGAGGCACCCTGGCGCAATGCGGTCATCGGCATCGACAAACCAGATATACTCTCCCTGGGCCTTGGCTAACCCTGCGTTCCGGGCTTCGCTCAAGCCTTTATTCTCCTGGGAAATGAGCTGGACGTTGCCATGAGAGGCACAGCAATTCTTTGCAATCGTCAGAGAATCGTCGGTACTTCCGTCATTGACCAGAACCACCTCATACTCGTCCTCGGAGAGGTCCTGTTTCCATAGGGAATGCAGGCACTCTTCGATGAAAGGACCCACATTGTACATGGGAACAATGATGGAAATCTTGATAGTTGCATTCGTCTTTTGCATAGACTTCGAAGTTAGTAAGTTTTTTCTTATCCTCAAAAACAAGTTCGACGATTTCACGCGTGCGCGAGCATGGTACGCGCGCAGGGCGCTTGCACATGTGCGAAAAAATGTGTATCTTTGTTAACTTTTTTAAAAACATTGCAAAGAATACGCTATGGCAATTGCAGATATACTCAAATCCATCTTCGGCTCCAAGAGCGACCGCGACATGAAAGCAATCCGTCCGGTGCTGAACCAGATCCTGGCGGTTTATCCGGAAATTGACGCCCTTTCCAATGACGAGCTTCGTGCGCACACGGAGGCCCTCAAGGCCAAAATCGCCGCTGTCGAGAAACCCTTCGAAGACCGTATCGCCCAGATCAAGCTGGACATCGAGAAAGATATCCCCGTTTCGGAAAAGGAAAGCCTCGCCACCGAGAGCGACAAGCTGGTGAAGGATGAGGACGAGGCCATCGAGGTGGTCCTCAATGAAATCCTCCCCGAGGCCTTTGCCATCGTCAAGAGCACGGCCCGGCGTTTTGCCCAGAACGAGCGCGTCGAGGTATCGGCCAGCGAGTTTGACAAGCAGCTCGCCGCCGAAGGCCGCGACTTCGTGGAGATTGAGGGAGACAAGGCCGTCTGGCACAACCACTGGCAGGCCGGCGGTAACGAGATTACCTGGGACATGGTGCACTACGACGTTCAGCTCATCGGCGGTATTGTCCTCAACGGCGGTGTCAAGACTAACAAAGAGCAGCGCGGCATGATTGCCGAGATGGCGACCGGTGAGGGTAAGACCCTCGTCGCCACCCTCCCGGTATTCCTCAATGCCCTCGCCGGCAAAGGCGTGCACGTGGTTACCGTGAACGACTACCTGTCCAAGCGTGACTCCGAGTGGATGGGCCCGATTTACATGTTCCACGGCCTGTCCGTAGACTGCATCGACAAGCATCAGCCCAACTCCGACGCCCGCCGCAAGGCCTACGAGTGCAGCATCACCTTCGGAACCAACAACGAGTTCGGCTTTGACTACCTCCGCGACAACATGTGCTCCCGCATGAGCGATCTTGTGCAGCGCAAGCACCACTACGCCATTGTGGATGAGGTGGACTCCGTTCTCATTGACGACGCCCGTACGCCCCTTATCATCTCCGGTCCCATGGAGAAAGCCTCGGGAGACGAGCAGTTCATGGAATATCGGCCCTATGTGGAGAACCTCTACAACAAGCAGCGCGCCCTCATCAACACTACGCTCAACGAGTCCAAGCGCCTGATTGCCGCCGGCAACGAGGCCGAGGGCGGTAAGCTCCTGTTCCGCTGCTACAAGGGTCTTCCGAAGTACCAGCCCCTCATCAAGTTCCTCTCCGAGCCCGGCATGAAGGCCCTCATGCAGAAGACCGAGGCCTACTACATCCAGGACAACGAGCGTGAGATGCCGCAGGTGACCGACGAACTCTACTTTGTCATCAACGAGGTGCTCAATACCGTGGACATGACCGACAAGGGTCACGACACCCTGGCCGGCAGCGTCTCCGATCCCAACTTCTTCGTGCTCCCGGATATGGGAACGGCCATTGCCGAAATCACCCACTCCAACCTCACCGCCCAGGAGAAGGCAGAGAAGAAGGATGCCCTCATGGAGGACTTCTCCCTCAAGAGCGAACGCGTCCACACCGTCATCCAGCTCCTCAAGGCCTACGCCATGTTCACCAAGGACATTGACTACGTAATCGTGGACAACAAGGTGAAGATCGTGGACGAGAGCACCGGCCGTATCATGGAAGGCCGCCGCTGGTCCGATGGTCTCCACCAGGCCGTGGAAGCCAAGGAAAACGTGAAGGTGGAGGCTGCCACCCAGACCTTTGCCACCATCACCCTCCAGAACTATTTCCGCATGTATCACAAGCTGGCCGGCATGACCGGTACGGCCGAGACCGAGGCCGGTGAGTTCTGGGATATCTACAAACTGGACGTGGTGGTCATTCCCACCAACCGTCCCGTCATCCGCGACGACCAGAACGACATCATCTACAAGACCAAGAAGGGCAAGTTCAACGCCGTCATCGAGAAGGTGGTGGAACTCTCCAAGGCAGGCCGCCCGGTCCTCGTGGGCACCACCGACGTGGAAACCTCCGAGCTCCTGGCCCGCATGATGAAGATCCGCGGCATTACGGCCGATGTCCTCAATGCCAAGGAACACGCCCGTGAGGCGGAAATTGTGGCCAAGGCCGGCATGAAGGGCCACGTGACCATCGCCACCAACATGGCAGGCCGTGGTACCGATATCAAACTCACCCCCGAGGTGAAGGCCGCCGGCGGTCTCGCCATCATCGGCACAACCCGCCACGACAGCCGCCGCGTGGACCGTCAGCTCCGCGGCCGCGCCGGCCGTCAGGGAGACCCCGGTTCCTCCTGCTTCTACATTTCCCTGGAAGACGACCTCATGCGTAAGTTCGGCTCCGAGCGCATCGCAAGCGTTGTGGACAAGCTGGGCATGGAGGAAGACGAGGCCCTCGTGAGCGGCATGCTCTCGAAGAGCATCGAGAACGCCCAGAAGAAAGTGGAAGAGAACCACTTCGGCTGGCGTAAACGCACCCTCGAGTACGACGACGTCATGAACTACCAGCGCGAGGCCGTGTATGCCCGCCGCCGCAACGCCCTTTCCGGCGAGCGCATCGAGATTGACGTCCAGAACATGATGCAGGACACCGCCGCCATCCTCTCCCGCGAGGCCGAGGGCATGAGCTACGAGGAGTTCGAGGAATTCATCATCGGCAAGCTCTCCGTGGACCTGGGCTTCGACGCCGATTTCTACGCGCATGCCAAGCCCGAGGAGATAGCCGATAAACTGGCTGCGCACATGCAGGAAGTGTATGAGCGCCGTATGAACGCCATGATCGAGAAGGTGAATCCCGTCATCAAGACCGTGTTCGAGAAGCAGGGCAACATGTACGAGAACATCGCCATTCCCATCACCAACGGCAAGAAGCAGCTCACCCTGTCCGTGAACCTCAAGAAGGCCTACGAGACCGAGAGCCGCGAGATTGCCAAGGCCCTGAGCCGCAACATCATCCTGTACTATATCGACGACTACTGGAAGCAGCACCTCCGCGACATGGACGACCTGCGCCAGAGCGTCCAGAACGCCGCCTACGAGCAGAAAGACCCGCTGGTGGTGTACAAGCTGGAGAGCTACAACCTCTTCACCGAGATGCTGGAGAAACTGAACGAGGAAGTGCTCATGTTCCTCCTCCGCGCATTTATCCCGCTGCGGGATGCGGCTGATGCCAAGGAGGCCCGCCCGGCCACCCAGCCTAACCGCAACATGCAGCAGATGCGCACCAACGATCCTTCCCAGCTTTCCACCAACGGCGAGCAGCGGGCCCGCATGCCCATCCGCGTGGACAAGACCGTGGGAAGAAACGACCCCTGCCCCTGCGGCAGCGGCCTCAAATACAAGAACTGTCACGGTAAAGGACAGATTTAATGAATATTCGTGTTTATATGATAACTATGAGAAAACTCTTTGAGATTGTTCTGGCAGGAGCCATGGCCGTGGCGGCCGTGTCCTGCGTAGCAGACCCTGTCCCCTCCGAGGGCAAGAAAGAGGGTCTCGATGTGTTCCAGAAGGCCGTTCCCGATGGCTACTATCAGACCGTCAACGTGAGCGTACCGGCCGGAACCCGTACCGTTTACATTGAGTACAAGGGCGCCGACGGCCACACCAAGACCGTTGCGCAGGCTGTGAAGCCCGTCATTACCACCCCCGAGGGCGGCAAGGACGCTGAGCCTTTCGGCGCCGTGGCCCTGCTCCTGAAGAGCGCCAAGCCCAGCCAGGTCAATATTTATTTTAAGGTAAACGAAGGCGAGGCCACCAAGGCTTCCGGCTCGGAAGACAACTACATCCTGGTGGAGAACCTGCCCGTGAACCTCCCTACAAGCGGCGAGTTTGGTAAAACCCGTTATGTCCGGATGCCCTGGAACTATGCCTGGGAAAACCGGGAAGTGTACCAGTGGCACTTTGAGAATGTGCGCACTTATCCGGCCGACGTAGTCCTGTACGACGCCGAGCACAACCATACGCTGCGCTACAAGTATGCCTATTCCGGCGTGAGCGGGGAAGGCTACATGCTGGACGACGCCTACGAGATTGTGGACCATGAGGCTGTAGCCGTCAAGTACAACTACTGCGGCGGTGGCTGCGGCAACTGCCAGTTCTGCATGCCCTGGGGCTGCTCCTGCGGCTGCGGCGGCTGGACGCCCGAAGGCCAGCCCATCATGAAACCCAATCCGGACTTTGTCCCTAACGGAAACCTTACCGAAGAGCCCGCAGAGACGCCCGTGGAGACGCCCGAGCTTCCGGAAAACGTAGTCATCGTAGACCTCAGTGACGGTGTGCTTCCCGAGCCCGCCGGTTACATCACCGAGGACGGCGGCTTCACCAACTACCACTCCAGCGGTGTGGTGATGTTTGAAGACAAATGGCCCAACCTGCCCGAGGCCCAGGGTGGCAAGTACAACATGGACTTCAACGACGTGGTGGTGGACTATGATGTGGAGGCTACCGTGGTTTCCGACGAACTTCTGGAGAAGGAAGGCTGGCGGGAGCAGGTGAAAGTGGTACTGCACCTTCGCGCCGTGGGCGGCGATGACGCCCTCCGCGTGGGCATGGCCCTTGAGAACTTCAACACCGACTACGTGCAGTCCATCTCCGAGCACAAGACCCTGGACAGCTGGCAGAACCCCCACGGAAACCTGCCCCAGTGGCTCCAGGCCGTACGCTTCCAGGAGAATTCCGTGCACTATGACCATGTCTCGAACAGCGTCTATGACCGCGAGACCCTGCGCCCGGCTGTGGAAATCGGCCAGCTGCAGGCTTTCAACGGCAAGAAGTGGGACAAGGTGGCCGGTACGGAGGTGTATCAGTACAAGGACGACCGCGGCCGTCTTACGGACCACGTGATGAACCCTGCCCTGCGCCTGTGGGACGGCTGGAAGACCGCCGACAAGAAGCAGTACAAGGCGGAGCTGGAGAACGTGAAGGAGCCCTATTCCTTTGCCCAGTTCTCTGCCAAGACCTTCTACAATACCATCCCCGGTTTTGTGAACGTGGCCGGCGGCCTCTACACCTACACCGTCATCTATCACATGAAACCCCGTGCGGAGATGACGCCTCAGGAGCGCGCCGCTGCCAAGCAGAACATGATTGACGCCGTGTATAACACTACCTCCCAGAACTTCTTCATCGTGAAGGGCAACTGGGCTCCCGTAGGCCTCAAGGGCTACAAGCCCCTGGACTACAGGACCCGCGACAACCATGTCTATTCCACGGAATATGCCAAATTCTTCGCCCAGAATGCGGAGAACCTGGTGGAGGACATCCCGTATGTGGCCAAGAACGGCCAGGTATGGGCTTTCAAGGCCCCGGTCCTTACCCGTCACCTGTGGGAGATGAACTTCTTTGCCAACGCCTATCCCCACTACCACGAGTTTGTGGAAAGCCAGGGCCAGGAGCACCAGAACTGGTATAACGAAGACGTAGACTACACCTACCTCTCCTGCGAGTGGTAGAACACTGATACGATAACCCGCCTGCGATGGATTATTACGTACTGAGCAGGTATGCGTACCTGAAGTATTACTTCCTTATCCTGTACTACCGGCTGACTGAATATCCGCCGGCAGTACGGGTTTGGGCTGTATTTACTGCGGTGTGCCTGATCCTGATGGTGAGTATCGTGCTGGGGAATGTAGTAAGGGTTATCCGCGCGAGTGCCGATAACCGGGCCGTCGAACGCAACCGGGAAAAGTATGCTGCGAAAGTGAAGGAAGTGGCCCTCACCGAGCGCACCATGGAACCGGCCGAGATATCGGAACTCCTCAACCTTCCCAAGAACTTCAAGATGCACGAGCGCCAGAACCGACACTTCGTTCCCATGCTCATCGAGCTGTACCGCCGGTATGGCAGCGAGATGAACCGCGCCAACTGGCAGCGCGTGCTGCAGGTCCTCAAGATGCCCGCCTACTTTGACGCCCAGGTGCGCTCCCGCTCCAAGCGCAAGCGCGTGGTCGCGTTCAAGAATGTGGCCGATATGGACGCCAACCTCAAGGAGGCCGTCGCATCCCGCTATCTGTTCACCAAGGACAGAAAGCTGCAGAACAACGCCCGGCTCCATGCCGCCCGCTTTGGTACATCCTATCCTTTCAAGGTGCTCCTGGACGACCCTAATTTGGTATTTACCGAGGAAATGGTGGTCAAATACCACAATGTGCTGCTGTACCGCCAGGCCAACGGCATGTCCATGCCCAACTTCATCCACTGGTGCAACCGCACGCCCGTCAACGAGGAACTGCGCATCTTCGCCATCAACGAGATCCGTCTGTTCCGCCGCCGCGAAGACTGCCCCGAGATGCTTTCCATGCTGCAGAACTCGCGCGAGGAACGCTTCTCCTGCGCACTCATCCGTGCGCTCGGGGACATGGAATACGTTCCCGCGGAGAAAGAGTTCTGCCGCCGCTACCTGAGCGCGTCCTACACGGAGCGCCAGCAGCTGGCGACAGCTCTCGGCCAAATCAACTCCGGTAATCCGGAGGTCCTGAAGTTCCTGGAAGACGACTTCCTCCAGACCACCGACGCCGTGACGCGCATGCTGCTTCTGAGGACCATCCGTGGCTACGGAGAAATTGGCCGGGAAGCCTACGAACGTCTCAAGCGGGAAACCCCCAAGGCGTTCGCCATCTTCTACGAACATATTGAGTGTGACCTGATAGACAGTTCCAGATATGCCTGAGTGGGTTTACGATGCGTTCAGCTATTTTGTGATGGCGTACTCCGCTATTATACTGGGGAGCTACGTGTTTTTTGCTATCCTGGCTTTCCTGGAGCACAAGAAGCACTACACCTATCACGACGACGACTACACCATCGAAGAGCTCAAGAAGAGCCCTTACACTCCCGGCATATCCATCGTGGCACCTGCCTACAATGAGGAAAAGACCGTAATCACCAATGTGCAGTCCCTTCTGAGCCTGGACTACCCGGACTTCGAGGTGGTCATCGTGAACGACGGCTCCAAGGACCGCACGCTGGAGCTCCTCATCGAGAACTTCGAGCTGGTGAAGGTGCCTTACGCCTATATCGAGAAAATCAAGACCAAGCCCTTCAAGGGGCTGTACAAGACCAAGAGCGACAACCCCGCCTTCAAGCGGCTCACCGTGGTGGACAAGGTGAACGGCGGCACCAAGGCCGATGCATCCAATGCCGGTGTGAACGTGGTGTCCAACAAGTTCTTCGTGTGCACCGACGTAGACTGCGTGCTGGAGAAGAACGCCCTCTACCGCATGATCTGGCCCACCATGGCCAGCACCCGCCGCGTGATTGCGGTATCGGCCACCATGCGCATGAGTAACGGCTCGCTGGTTGAGGACGGCAAGATGGTGGACCCCCGCCCGCCGCACGATTTTATCCCGCTGTCCCAGGACCTGGAGTACACCCGTTCCTTCCTCATCGGCAAAACGGCCCTCAGCCGCATCAATGCCATGCAGAACGTGTCGGGCGGCTTTGGTATGTTCGACCGCGAGGTGGTGATCAAGGCCGGCGGCTACGACGGTGACTCCTTTGCCGAGGACATGGACATGGTGGCCCGTATGATCCGCTACATGTGCGATTCCGGTGAGGATTATCGTGTGGTCCAGATTCCCGAGACCTGCTGCTGGACGGAAGGACCGCCCAACTTCAAGGTGCTCAACCGCCAGCGTACGCGCTGGGGCCGCGGCCTGTTCCAGTTCTTCACGGTGCACCGCGACATGCTCTGGAACCGCGATTACCGGCAGTACGGCATGTTCACCCTGCCGTATATTCTCATATTTGAACTGCTGGCCCCCGTCATCGAGTTCATGGGCTATTTCATGGTAATCTCGCTGCTGGTGCAGTGGGCCATCAACTGGAATACTATATGGATTGCATTCCTGGGCCTGTATGTCTTTGCCCAGCTCCTGACCGTCACCATCATCTCCTACGATGTGTGGGTGGGAACCTCGTTCAAACGCAGGACAGACTACCTGTGGTTTGTGCTGGCTTCGCTGCTGGAACCGCTCTTTTATCATCCCATCAACGTGTTTTTTTCCCTTCGCGGCTATGTGAAGCAGATTCTGGGTACGCAGATGGTCTGGGGTAACATGACCCGTAAGGGTGTCCAGAGCGCGAAGAAACCCGCCGCTCCCGCATCCGTCGCGCAGGCGAAATCGGCCGAGGCCGCTGAGGCTGCGGCATCGGCCGAAAACAAGAAAGAGGAGGAAAATGCCCATGCGTAAGTGTGGACTTGTCATATTGACCATTATGGTATCGGCTTCCGTCTTTGCTGCTCCGCCGCCCCAGCGGGGACGCGGCAGCAAGCAGCACGAAGCCACCAAGGGGCTTCTTTTCAAGCGCCGCCAGCCGGCTACCTATTATATAGACCAGGTGACCAACCTGTTCTCGCAGCATCGCTGGGCCCGGGGCAAGGAGCTCCTGGACGAGAGCCTGGAAATGTATCCGGAAGAGGCTGCGCTGCAGTACCTGGCCGGACGCTACTGGTGGAACGGCAAGAACTATGACCGCGCCCGCTACCACCTGGTGAAGGCGTGCCAGATCAACTATCACTACGTAGACGCCAAGACGCTCCTGGTGAACATCGAGGAAATTACCGGCAACTACTCGTCGGCCATCTGCTACGTGAACGAGCTCCTGGAGGTGAATCCCTACTGGAAGGGCCTGTGGCTCAGGAAAGTAGACCTTTACAAGAAGATGGGCAACTTCGAGGAAGCCAACTCGCTCCTGCAGCGCCTGTCGCAGATTTATCCCACCGACGCCTCCCTTACCGGAGACTACTTCGAGGTGCTGGAGTCTACCTATCAGCAGGCCCGCCTGGCCGGTGACATGAACGCTGCCGAGGACGCGCTCAAGGAAATCGTGCGCATCACGCCCTCGGATGCCGACTACCAGATTGCCTACGCCAACATCCTGGTGCGGCAGGGCCGTATTGGAGACGCCCTGGACAACCTGGCCTACGCCATCAATGCCTCTCCGGGCAATGTGCTTCTCATCCGCAAGGCTACGGACCTCATGCTGGCCGACGGAAAATCGGCCGGCGCCCTTGCCCTTGCCCGCATCCAGTGGGAAGAGCACAAGACCCGGGAACTGAAGGAGGTGTACGACCACGTGCTCTCCGAGAGCGCCAAGCAGCAGGAGGAGAACGACCCTTACTCCATGTACACGCGCGTGTACAAGACCGAGCACAGCTATTCGGCCCTGCAGTTCCTGCTTTCGCATGCCACCATGAAGGGCTACTACGACGACGCCCTCTTCTACATCCAGGAGGCCCGCAACATGCGCGGAGACCGGGCCAAGTGGTATATGATGGAGTATGAGGTGTATGAGCGCATGGGCCGGCACGACAGCTCCGCCAAGGTACTGGAGAGAGGCCTTGCGAAGTTCCCCGACGACTACGACCTCAACCTGGCCTCCTGCCGCATCAAGCTCATGGAGGGAGGAGACCTTATGTCGGAAGGCGCCTACAGCCAGGCCATTCCGGTGCTGGAGTTCGTGCGCAGGAAAAGCGTAGACCCGGATCTGAAGAGCGTGGCGGTGCGCCGCCTTGCCACCTGCTACCGGGAGACGAACCAGATGGACCTTGCCATCCTGATGCTGCGTGAGCGCCTGAGGACAGACCCCGAGTACCAGGTGACGGTGGACTATGCCTCGCTGCTCGTTAAGCAGGGAAAGCCCGAAGCGGCCCTCCAGGCCCTCCAGGCTTCCTATGACAGTGCAGCCGACACCCTTTCCATGCGGGCGCTCGGAAACGCCTACAAGGAGACCGCTTATCCCTACCTGAAAGAAAAGCTCGCCAGCGGTTCCGTGAACGGACTGCAGCCGGTGACCGATATGATCCTGGCCATAGACCCCCGCGACTACTGGGGCCTGCGCTATTCGCTGCGCACGGCCGATGACCCGCTTCCGTACGCGCTCCGGGGCATGCGGGTCTACCCCGACGACCTCACGTTCCCCATCAAGGCAGCCAACGAGCTGGCGGAGCGGGGGCACAACGAGCGTGCCCTCAATCTCCTCCGCGACTACCTGGAGGACTTTCCGGCCGATGACGACCTCCAGCGCACCTATGCCGGCATTTCCGACAAGGTGGGCAGCCAGCTGTTCAAGGACAAGAACTACACCCGCGCCGAGGCCGTGCTGGACTCGGCCCTCGCGGTGCGTCCGCTGGACCCGTCCATCCGCTATACCCGCGGCCTGCTCTACGAGCGGCAGCATGAGTGGGACCTCGCCTACGATTACCAGAAAGATTACAAGCCTTCGGTGCTGGAAGAAGGGGAGTTCAAGGCCCGCATGAACAACATCCGCTCGCGAACGCTCAGAAATACGGTGGATGTGGGGGCTGATGTGTTCCGCTTCACCGACAACCAGCATCTGATGGGCATGGCCAGCCTGGGCTATACGCGTTCGTGGACCGGCAATGAGCTGGAGCTCCGCGTGAACTACACGGGGCGCGACGCCGACTACGACAGCGAGGAGAAGATGTACAATTCCGTGGGCGGACAGGGCCTGCAGTTTTTGGGCGGTTGGACGCATGACTTTGGCTCCGTGGTGACGCTCAAGGGCTCTACTTCCTATGGAACGGCGTTTTTCCCGCGCTGGACCGCCGACGCCGACTTCAACTGGCACCTGCCCGCAGACTGGGACCTGGAAACGCTTCTGTCGTACCGTTTCATGCGGGACGGCTCTTCCATGTATTCGGGGGCGCTGGGCCTGTTCCATGGCTGGGAGCGGATGTATGCGGGGGCCAAGGTTACGGCCGGTGCCCTGCACGACCTGTTCTTCTACAATGCGCAGGCGCGCTTCCGCTTCTATCCCGTGGATGGAGGCCGCTCCTACGTGGAGGTGCAGGGAGGAGCCGGAACGGCCCCCGAGCTCACGTTCCTCAACTACTACTACAACTCCTCCATCTACAACAACCTCAACTCCTATGTCGCCGCCACGGGTTCGTGGGCGGTGACCTACAACCTGGCGCTCCAGCTTTCCGCCACCTGGAATACCATCTACGACCAGCGCACTACCGTCACTTACCGTAATATGTTCGTTGCCCATGTCTCTGTCGCGATTTCTTTCTAGCATAGCAGCCGGTATCCTGCTTACTTTCTCCTGCGCATCCATCACGGGAGGGGAGATGGCCGTGCATACGTACTATATCCATCCCGAGGTGCCCGGACGCACGCTGGACACCAAGATGTCGGACTACCTCAAAAAGCATCTGCAGAACCGCACGGAGGCAACCATCCTTGACAAGGCGGGTACGGAGGTGACGGTGCACATCGGCCCCGATGTGGGAGGGGACTATGCCTTCGAGCACACGCCGTCGGGGTATTACCTGGCCGCGAAGGACGAGCGCACCTTTACCTGGCTGGCCTACCAGTTCATCAAGATGGCGGGAAAGCAGGACAAGGGCATCATTACCGACGACCTTCCGCCGCTGCTTCTGAGCGGCCGCGACACGCTGGTCACCTTCCCCTTCGAGTACCGTGACCTGTACATGCCCACCAACCAGAACCCGGACATGACCTACCTCCTGGCTCTCCACAACCTGGAAATGGACTGGGGTATCTGGGGACACAACCTCTCCCGCGTGCTGGGCAGTAACGGAGACCTTTCCTTCGGCTACCAGAACATGGACCAGGAAATCCTGGCCCGGACGGGCGGCCTGACCCATGCCAACCAGTTCTGCTTCTCCTCCAACAAGCTGTTCGACCTTACGGCACAGTTCATCCAGGACCAGTACGGAAGCGGGGAGGAGACGCCCTACCGCATGACCATCGGCCCCAACGACAACAGCATCGTGTGCATGTGCCGGCGCTGCGAGGCGGCGGGCAACAAGCCCGGCAACGCCATGCCGGCGGTCTTGCGTTTCGTAGAACGGCTGGCGGCGCGTTTCCCGAACCACACTTTCTTCATTCCGGGCTATTCCACCACATCGGCCATCCCGGACCATCCGCTTCCTTACAATGCGGGAGTGTTCCTGTCGGCTATCGACTATCCGCGCACGATGGAGGATACGCCGGCCACGACGGCTTTCTTCCAGCTTCTTTCCGACTGGCAGAAGGTGACGGACAATGTGTACATCTGGGATTATGTGAACAACTTTGACGATTATCTCTCTCCCTATCCCGTGCTCTATGTGATGCAGAAGCGCTTCCAGGAGTACCGGAAGAGGGGAGTGAAGGGCATTTTCCTCAACGGCAGCGGCTATTTCTACTCCAACCAGCAGGAGATGTACTCCTTTGTGCTGGCGAACCTTCTCCTGGACCCCGACGCCGACATCCGGCACATGGTGGAGGAGTACTACCGGGATGCCATGCCGCACATCGGCTCATTCTATATGTCCTACCTCATGGGTCTGGAAGACCGCGCCCGGCGCTCGGGCTCCGAGCTTCCGCTCTACGGCGGCATGGACGAGGCCGTGAAGACCTACCTCAACGAGCGGGACTTCCGTGAGTTCTACTACGTTTTCCTCCGGGCCTCCGAGATGGAGATGACGCACCGGGAGCGGGTCCTGTATGAAAAGACGCGGCAGTTCGTGAGTTTCTCCTTCCTGGAGATGTGCCGGCTCAACGGGCTCAAGCCCGGCGGATTCGCCGAGCAGGTGGGCAACGAGTGGGTGGTGAAGCCCGAGGTGTGGGCTGCGGTGGAAGACCTCAAGATGATGACCGACGAGGACGACGTGTATCTGCTCACCGACAACGAGAACACTTCCATGGACCACATGGACCGCGTGAACGAGAGCGGTGTGTATGTGGCCGACTACGAGAACGAGGTGGAGCTGTGGCTGAGCGGCCAGATGTGGATGCAGGACCACCTCCTGCGCCAGCCGCTGCGCGTGCATGCCGGCGAGCAGCTTTTCTCCACGCATTACCTCACCGACGGCGTGGCGGGCATCTCGCAGAACTACCACTGGGGCTGGCAGATCTATCCGCAGACCGACTGCTATATCGAGCTTCCCCCCGAGGCCGTGTCGGGAAAGACCGGCGAGATGACCATCTCCTTCCTCAACAGCGAGCGGCATCGCATGGCGCCGCCTTCGTCCGTGGAAATCTGGGCCGATGACCGCCTGCTGGTAACACTTCGCCGGGAGGGGCTGGGCAGCTACTTCGACGAAGGGGAGCGGGTGATCTTCAAGGGCACCGTGGGCTTCGGCCGGCCTTCCCGCGTGACGGTGCGCCTCAAGGAATCCCATGCCCGCAACTTCGGCATCGACGAAATCTTCTTCCGGTAAGAGTATGAAACGGCTTCTTGTCATATTTGCCTTTTTTCTGGTCCTTGCGGGCTGCACCACGCGCGTGCAGTATACCACCGTTGAAATCCGGGATCCTGTCCGTCACTACTATCCCATCCTGCAGGGACAGGAGCTTACCGTGACCATCCGCGTGAACAATACGGGAAAGGTGCCGCTGGTGATCCGGGACATCCAGCCCTCGTGCGGCTGCATCATGATGGACGGAGACCATGAGCTGGTGGTGCCGCCCGAGCGTTTTACATATGTGACGCTCCAGTATGATTCCCGAAAGAATGTGGGACGCGTGGAACACTCCATCCGGTTCTGGGGGAATATCGCACCTTCCGGCATGGCGGAACTGCGCTTCGACGTCCATGTGGTTCCCGACGCCAACTACCACCACGACTACGAAGAAATGTACGACAAGGAGGAGAGTACGCGGAAGCTCCGGGAGTACTTCAAAAAGTCAGGTGAGACCACCGGCCTGGGCTATTACGTGGACCGTTAACAATACCCTGTTGAAAAGTTTTGCGGGCAAAGTTTGCTGAAGAGGGATTATTCAGCTAACTTTGCCCGGTCATAATCTTACCTTGGAGACTTTTTAACCTATTTATATTTTATGACACACAATCAGCAGGCCATCTACGATGCCCGTACCTTAGGTAAGGGCAAGATGCTTACCCTGGGGCTTCAGCACATGTTTGCCATGTTCGGAGCCACTGTCCTTGTCCCGGTCATCACCGGGCTCAGCATGAGTGCCACCCTCCTGTTCGCCGGTCTGGGTACGCTCATTTTTCATTTACTCACCAAGATGAAGGTGCCGGCTTTCCTCGGCTCGTCCTTCGCTTTCCTCGGCGGCTACGCAGCGGTAGTCTCCATGGGTGAAGCCCAGGGCCTGAGCGCCGCGGAATCTCTTCCCTATGCCTGCATCGGAGTATTCTCGGCAGGCATTATTTATTTCATCCTGGCTGCGTTCTTCGCCGCTTTCGGCGCCCGCAAGGTGATGCGCTTCTTCCCGCCCATCGTGACGGGTCCCATCATCATTGCCATCGGCCTTACCCTTTCCGGAAGCGCCATCTCCAACTGCAACCAGAACTGGTGGATTGCCGTGCTTGCCATTGCCATCATCGTGGTGTGCAATATCTGGGGTAAGCGCATGATCAAGATCATCCCCATCCTCCTGGGTGTGCTGGGATCGTATCTGGTGGCTGCCTGCTTTGGCCTGTGCGATTTCTCCGCCGTGAAGGACGCCGCCTGGATCGGCCTTCCTTTCCGCTGGGAGGATACGGCTTTCCATGTGTTCCGGAACCCCAACTGGGGACTTATCGTGAGCGCTGTCATTGCCATCGTTCCCATCTCGCTGGCTACCATGATGGAGCATATCGGCGACATGTGCGCCATTTCCTCCACTACGGGTATCAACTACCTGGAGGATCCGGGCCTGCACCGCACCCTCATGGGTGACGGTCTGGCAACCGCCCTGGCTTCGCTGTTCGGCGCTCCCGCCAACACCACGTACGGTGAGAACACCGGCGTTCTCAACCTTACCAAGGTGTACGACCCCCGCGTCATCCGCATCGCCGCCTGCTTCGCCATCGTGCTCAGCTTCTGCCCCAAGTTCAGCGCCCTCATCAGCTGCATGCCGGCTGCTACCATCGGCGGTGTGTCCCTGGTGCTCTACGGTATGATTTCCGCCGTGGGCGTGCGTAATGTCGTTGAGAACAAGGTAGACTTCACCAAGAGCCGCAATGTCATTGTGATGGCCCTCATCCTGGTGCTTGCTATTGGCATCAAGTACGGCGCTAACGATTCCATCTCCCTGGGCTTCACCAGCCTCAGCGGCCTGGCCCTGGCTGCCCTGGTGGGCGTGGTGCTCAACGCCGTGCTGCCGGGTAAGGACTACGAGTTCGGTGCCAACCCCGACGCCGACAAAGCCGTTAATTTCGAGATCAATCCCTCTCTGAGGAAATAATATCTAAACCCATAAACTACGTTTTATGAACAAAAAAACTATCCTTGCCGTTGCTGTGGCAACGCTTGCTCTTGGCCAGGTGGCCAAGGCCCAGACCAACCTTCAGGTTTTCTACGATTTTGCCAAAGACCGTGGTCATTTCACCACCACTCTCGAGGGCTTCTACAATGACAACTGGGGAAACACCTTCTTCTTCATTGACTACGACTTCAATGACAAGGTGAATGACAAGAAAGTAGGCCCCAGCGGTTCCTACATGGAGATTGCCCGCTGCCTCAATTTCTGGCAGAACACCCCTGTGGCACCCCTCAGCCTGCATGTGGAGTACAATGGCGGTATCAACTTCCACAACTCCAATTTCCTCGTGGGTCTTGACTACTTCCTGCACAGCAAGGATTTCAAGAATACCTTCAACTTCAAGCTTCTCTTCAAGACCTTCAACGGCATGGCTTCCAGCGATGTCCCCGTGCAGTTCACCTTCGTGTGGGGCCTGCAGGATCTCTTCGGTGTGGAAGGCCTCCGCTTCAGCGGCTTTGCCGATGTGTGGGGAGAAAATGTCGTGAACTTCAAGGAAGGCTCCACGCAGGCCCGCAAGGTGGTGTTCATCTCCGAGCCCCAGATCTGGTACAACGTGGGCCGCTTCTTCGGCTGCCCCAACCTCAACCTCGGCGGCGAGGTGGAACTCTCTGCCAATTTTGCCGGTTACGACGGCTTCAAGGTGCGCCCCTGCCTGGGTGCCAAGTGGGTCTTCTAAATATAATACTTCTCCAAGTCCCTCCCCCGAGGGGAGGGGTTTCGGGAGGGGGTAACGTTAACATTTAATGTTTCATGAAATGAAACCTGCTTTCGAGAAACTCTTTGGTTTTGATTCGAAGGTGAACAGTGTGCGCACGGAAATCCTTGCGGGCATTACCACTTTCCTTACCATGGCCTACATCCTGGCCGTGAATCCCAGCATCTTCAGCGCTCTTCCCGGCATGCCTGCCGGCAGCGTGTTCACCGCTACGGCTCTTGCTGCCATCATCGGTACGCTGGTGATGGCTCTCTATGCCAAGAAGCCTTTCGCCCTGGCTCCCGGTATGGGCCTGAACGCTTTCTTCGTGTTCACCGTATGCCTGGGAATGGGTTACACCTGGCAGTTCGCCCTTACGGCTGTTCTCCTGGAAGGTATCCTGTTCATCATCTTCACCGTTACCAAAATCCGCAGCTGGCTGCTCAGCGCCATTCCCGGCACTCTGAAGAAGGCCATCGGCGCGGGTATCGGCCTGTTCATCGCCTTCATCGGCATGCAGAATGCCGGTATCATCGTGAACAATGATTCCACCCTGGTGGGCCTTGGCAAGATCACCGAGGGAACCGCCCTTCTTGGCATCATCGGCCTGTTCATCACGGCCGGCCTCGTGATGGCCAAGATCCGCGGCGGTATCCTCTGGGGTATCCTCCTCACCACGGTCATCGGCCTGTTTGTCAAAGATCCCGCAACGGGAGAGGCTATCACCAAGCTGAACGGTTTTGTTTCCCTGCCCGACAGCGTTGGCCCCATCTTCTGCAAGTTCGAGTGGCATAACATCTTCACCCTGGACATGCTGGTGGTTGTATTCACCTTCCTGTTCATTGACATGTTCGACACCATGGGCACCATCATCGGCGTGCATCAGGGTGCCGGCCTCATCCCGGATGACGGTCCCCGCGACAACGTCCCCGGCGCCGAGAAAATGTTCCTGGCCGACTCCATCGCTACCGTAGCCGGTGCCTGCCTGGGTACTTCCACCACCACCACTTATGTAGAGAGCGCTGCCGGCGTAGGTGAAGGCGGCCGTACCGGTCTTACCGCTTTCTCCACGGCCGTGTGCTTTGCCCTGGCCCTGTTCCTGAGCCCGCTGTTCCTGGCCATCCCCAGCGCAGCCACCGCTCCTGCCCTCATCATCGTGGGCGTGATGATGATGCCTTCCATCAAGCGCATCCACTGGGACGACTACTGCAAGGCCATCCCCGCCTTCATCACCATCATCATGATGCCCCTTGCCTACAGCATCTCCGACGGTATCCTCCTCGGTGTCATCTCCTACGTGGCCTGCCACGCCGTTGCCGGCCGCTTCAAGGACATCTCCATCACCATGTGGGTGCTTGCCGTGCTGTTCATCTGCAAGTACATCTTCATCTAGCCAGATGCCTAACTCGCTCTTTTAGAGCGCTTTATAGATTGTCGGGTGCACCGCGCGGTGCACCCGACAATTCGTAAGTGGCTGCCAGTCAGGAGCTTGCGTGTTACCCGACGTATTCGGACGGGGGGACTCCGAACTGCTTTTTGAAGGAGGTGGAGAAGTGGGACAGGGTGTTGAAGCCCGTCATCCAGGCAATCTCGCTCATGTTGTGTTTACCTTCCTTCAGAAGGTCTGCGGCACGGTTGAGCTTGTAGCGCTTGAAGAACACCGACGGGTTTTCTCCGGTGAGGCCCTTTACCTTATAATAGAACTTGGTGCGGGAAATCTTCATCATTTCCGTCATGTGCACAATGTCAAGGTCTGCGTTGGCCAGTTCTTTCTCCATGAGATCGTAGAGCTCCTGCATGAAGGCGGCGTCGCGGGGGGAGAGGGCTTCGGAGGAGAGCTCTTCCGTAGTGGTGACGCTGCCCAGCTGCCGGTGCAGCTTTTCGCGGTTCTCCAGCAGCGATTTCACGAGGGCCATGAGGTAGGCGGGCTGGAATGGCTTGGTGACGTAGGCATCGGCCCCCTTGTCCAGGCCCTGCACCTGGCTCTCCACGGCCACCTTGGCGGTGACCAGAACTACCGGGATGTGGGAAAGCTGGAGGTCTCCCTTGATGCGGGAGCACAGCTCGTAGCCGTCCATGCCGGGCATCACGACGTCGGAGATGATGAGGTCTGCGGCGTCTTCCGCCATTCCCTTGAGGGCCGATTCGCCGTCGTAGTAGAGTGAGACCTTGTAGTGCGGCTTGAGGAGCACCTTGAGGTAGTTGGCAATGTCAATGTCGTCGTCCACCACCACGATGTGCTTCTTGGCGGCTTCTTCCTCGGGGTTGTCTTCCACGATGGCTTCTGCGAGCGTGTGCGTCTGGAGCTGGGGCGCTTCGCTCACGCGCTCGTCCTGCGTGTAGGAGCTCTCGCTCACGGGCAGTACCAGGCTGAAGAGCGCGCCGCCCTCGGGCCGGTTCCACGCGCGGATGTATCCGTGGTGCATGCCGCACAGGACGCGCGCATAGTACAGGCCGATGCCGGAGCCCGCGAACTTCTTGCCCGTCTCCGACTGGTAGAAACGCTCGAAAATCTTCTCCAACTGGTCTTCGTCTATGCCGGGACCGCTGTCGGCCACGCTGATCGAGGCCCACTGGGTGTCGGTGTCGGTGCTCACCAGCGGGAAGCGGCGGATGGCCTCGGGCCGGCTGAGCACGTCGAAGGAGAGGGAGACCTTGCCGCCCGAAGGGGTGAACTTGAGGGCGTTGGAGAGGAGGTTCATGACCACCTTCTGCACTTTGTCAGCGTCTACCCACATCTCGAAAGGTTCCTCGAGGCCGTATGTTCCCAGCTCGATGCCCTTGCTGCGGGCGTTGAAGCCGAAGAGCTCGGCGGTGTCCCGAAGCGGCTGGATGATGTCCATGTGGGCTACCTTCATCTGCAGCTTGTTATTGCTGATGCGGTTAAAGTCTAGCAGCTGGTTCACCAGCGAGAGCAGCCAGGTGGCGTTGCGCCGGATAATGTCCACGAGCTTCTTGTCCTGCCCGGCAATGCTTTCCGACTCTGAGAGCTGCTGCGCCGGACCCGCAATCATGGTGAGCGGCGTACGGAACTCGTGGGCCACGTTGGAGAAGTAGTTCATCTGGATCTTGTTGAGCTCTTTCTCGGCCTGCTGGGCTTCCTCGGCCCTCTCGCGCTCGCGGCGCACCTGCCAGATGCGGCGGGCGGCCTCCTTCCGCACGCGGCGGACGTGGCGGATGAAGGTGTAAAGGACAAAGAGGAGCATAAGGCCGATGAGCGTCCAGAGCATCCAGGCCCACCAGCTGTTCTGCCAGGGCGGCAGCACGCGGATGCGGATGCTTTCCTCGGTCTCGGAGATGGTGTGGCTGCCGTTGGCGATGGTGACGCGCAGTGTGTAGCGGCCGGGCGGCACATGTGCGAAGTAGGCGTTGTGACGGGTATTGATACGGACCCAGTCCTTGTCAAAGCCTTCCAGCTTGTAGGCGTAGCGGATTTGTTCGTAATCGCTGAAATCCAGGGCCGTGAAGGAAATGTCAAAGGCGTTGTGGTTGTGCCGGATGAGGATGTCCGGTTTTTCGGAGAGAATTTTGCCGATGGGCCCGTTCTCGGAGGGACGTACCAGCTGGTTGTGGATGGTAAGGTGCTCGAAGGCGATGGGAACGGTGCGTTTGGCGGGGGCGTCCAGCGGGTTGAAGCAGGTGAGCCCGTGCGTGCCGCCGAAGATGAGCGTACCGTCTTCCAGGATGCACGAGGCGCGCTCCGAGTACTGGTCCCCTCCGGTGCCGTCGGCTTCGGTGAACTGGACGAACCGGCCGGTGGTGCGGTCGTATTTGGCCAGGCCGTTCATGGTGGAGACCCAGATGTTGCCCTGGTGGTCTTCCTCGATGGAACAGACGTCCTGGCAGGGGAGGCCCGGCATGGATTTTTTCTTGCCGGTCCTCTGGTCGCAGAAGATGAGGCCGTTGGTGATGGTGCCCAGCCAGATGTCTCCGGCGCTGTCCTTGAAGATGCGGGTGGGGATCATGACGGAGCGGCGCACCGTGGCCTTGTAGTCCTCGTCCATGATGATCTTCTGCTTCACATCCATTGTGTAGGTGTTCACCGTTACGGGAGCCTGGTTAAAGCAGACGGCCTCCAGCCGGCCGGCTTCCTCCATGCGGAGTTCCGGGACATAGGTCCAGGAGCCGGGGGTGGCGATATCCACCGTCCGGGTGGTGCGGGTGGCTTTGTCGTAGCGGGTGAGGGTGGAGGAGAAACCGCCCACCCAGATATTTCCCTGGTCGTCCTCGGTGATGGACAGGGGGCTCATGGCAAAGAAGAAGCCCTTCTCCCGGAGCTTTTTGCCGTCCCAGGAGCAGCAGAGGATGCGCATCTTGTCACTGAAAAGGAGCCAGAGGTCTCCCTGGGAGTCGCAGAACACCTTGTTGGAGCGGATGTAGCCCACGCTCTTGTCGGGGATGAGGGCGTCGGTGTCTACCGCCTGCAGCTGCCCGCTTTCCAGGTTATAGCACCACAGGCCGTCCATGAGGGTGACAATCCACAGGTTGCCGGCTTTGTCCGTGGTGAGGGACGTGACGGTCTTGCCCCGGAAGGCGTTCACGAGTGCCCGGTTGCCTCCGAAGAGTCCTTTGGCATAATAGGACACGGCGTATCCCTTGTCGGTGGTGCCGAACCACAGGTTGTGCCGGCTGTCCTGGAAGAGGGTGCGGACCTCTGCATCCGGGATGGTATAGGGAAATGCGTTGTCTGACTGGAAAAGCAGGCGGTCCGGATTTTTCTGGTACAGGAAGAAACCCTTGCCAATCACGTTGAGAAGCATGTGGCTGGGGTCTATGGCGAAGAGGATGTCCACATCTCCTCCCATCAGGCGCTTCTCTTCAAGGATGGGGGCGGGAATGGGCTGCCAGGTGCCCGTGGCCTTGTCCAGGATGCCCAGCCGGCCCATGCCGGAGACCCAGACGGTACCGTCCTGGGCGTCGGCGATGTGGTAGGCCTGGAAGCCGGTTCGGACCGTCAGGAGAAGTCTCCAGTCCTCCGTGCTGTAGCAGTTAAGGGTGAAACCGTTCCCGGAAATGACCCACAGGCGGCCTTCGGGGTCCAGCGTCATGCTGGTGGCGCCGAAGGCGTTGAGCTCGCGGAGCACGGGGAGGATGAGGTCCTGGTCCGGGAAATAGCAGTAGAGGAAGCTGTTGTTGGAAAGCAGCACCTTGCCGCTACGGGTTTCCAGGATGGTGCTCATGTTGAGGGTGCCGTCCTCCACCGGAATGCGGTGGAAAGTGCCCTGGTCGGTGGAAACGGCCACGCCGTTGACCGTGGCTACGCACAGGCGGCCGTCCTGCAGCGTCTGGATGGCGTTGATCTGGTTGTCGGGGAGGCCGGTTTCGTCGTCGGTGCAGAAGAACTGCTGGAACTCATGGCCGTCAAAGCGGTTGAGCCCGCGCAGGGTTGCCATCCAGATGTGGCCCAGCTTGTCCTCGGCAAAGGCGTTGATGCGCTGGTTGGACACGCGCTGAGACATGACGACGCTTCCTTCGGGCGGAGTGGGTATGTCTCCTCCGTTGTAGGTGGAACAAGCACTAAGGGTTATGAGGCTCAGGGCCAGGATGACAATCTTTCTCATATTTACAAAAATAGGTATTTTTTTGCAGACGGGAAAAAGCCTGACACCCTTTGAACACCAGAACAAACAATTGAAAATGCGAAAAAATGACTTTTCTCCGTTTTTTTCATTTTTGCATACAGATAATTTTTGCATAACCATGATACTGAAACCAGGCTTAACTATCGTGCCGGTCCTCCTCCTTGCCTTCGCTTGCGGCTCGCCCGTAACGCGCAGTGCGAAGGAATGTGTCTCCCCGCTGGAGACATCGGCCAAAACTTCTACCGTGACCATCAAGAGCGGCCCCGTCTGCGGCTATGTGGACGACGGCGTATATATATATAAAGGTATCCCGTACGGGGAGGCGGAGCGCTTCATGCCGCCCGTGGACCCCAAGCCCTGGACGGAGCTCCGTCCCTGCCGCTCCTACGGCCCCGTGTCCCCGCACCCCGCGCGCAGCGGCTGGCGGGACGACGCCCAGGCCTTCACCATGCACTGGGACGACGGATACCCTGGCGAGGACTGCCTCCGCGTGAACGTGTGGACGTCGCGCATCAAGGCCGATGCCAGGATGCCCGTGATGGTATGGCTGCACGGCGGCGGCTTCTCCGAGGGCTCTTCCCAGGAGCAGGCCGGCTACGACGGCACCAATCTGGCCCGCGACCACGGAGTGGTGGTGGTGTCCCTGAACCACAGGCTCAACGCCCTGGGGTTCCTGGACCTGAGCGCCTATGGCGCCCGCTATGCCTATAGCGGAAATGTGGGCATGCTGGACATCGTGAAGGCCCTGGAATGGGTCCGCGACAATATTTCTGTGTTCGGAGGAGACCCGTCCAATGTGACCATCTTTGGCCAGAGCGGCGGTGGCGGCAAGGTAACAACCCTTATGGCCATGCCCTCGGCCAAAGGTCTCTTCCATAAAGCCATTGTGCAGAGCGGCTCCATCTTTACCCTGATGGATCCCAAGTACTCCCGCCGCATCGGCGCGGCCACCGTGGCTGGCCTCGGCATTTCGCCTTCCCAGATAGACAAGATAGCCGATGTTCCGTACGAGGAGCTTCTATCGGCCTATACCGCCGCCCTGGAGAAGGTGCGGGGTGAGGCCCGCGTGGACGGCGCTTTCCCGTCGGCCTTCCTGGACGGGCTTCTTTTCGGGCGCGTGCCGGTGGTGGACGGGGAGGTGATTCCCGCGCAGCCGTCATCGGCCAAGGCGCTGGCCCTCTCGAGGGAGATTCCCGCCATCATCGGGACGGTGTATAACGAGTTCACGCCCGGGCAGGAGGATCCCGTCTTCCTCCCGCTGGCGCTCCGGCAGGCGGCCGACCGCAGCACGATAGCCCTCGCGCCCGTGTACTTTTACCGCTTTGACTGGAAGACGCCCGTGCTGGACGGGGCTATGGGAAGCCCGCACTGCATTGACATTCCCTTTGTGTTTGACAATGTGCTCCGGCACCGCACGTTTACGGGCGGGGGAGAGGATGCCGTGGAGCTGGGCCACCGCGTGAGCCGGCTGTGGACGTCGTTCGCGCGCACGGGAAAGCCTTCGGCCGAGGGGATGCCCGAGTGGGAACCGTGGCCGGCAAAGCTTGTGATTGACCTGGAAAGCCGGCTGGAAAAGTAGCTTTGTTCATATGGAAAAACATTTGAACAACCGAGAATGTGTTGCAGACAGATTGTTTTTACATTTGCGTCCGAAAAAAGACACTAAACAAACCAACCTTAATAACAAAAACCAAATGAAACGTATTCTTTCTTCCCTCGCTCTCTGCCTGGCTATTGCCGGCGCAGTGAATGCACAGGAACTGGCCAACTTCTCTTTTGGTGGCCGTGGCATGAAACCCATTGTTTCTCCCGAGATCCAGAATGACAGCGTCACCTTCCGTCTGAAGGCCGACTACGCTACCGTCGTGAAGCTCAGCGGCAGCTGGATGCCTAACCCCTGGGGCGGCACCATTGACATGCACCGCGGTGAGAACAATGTGTGGAGCGTAAAGATTCCGCTTCCTTCCCCCGAGATCTATACCTATAACTTTGTAGTGGACGGCGTGGCCGTGAACGATCCTCAGAACATCCTCGTTCAGCGTGACGGTACCCGTTTCCTTCCCATGCTCCTCGTTCCCGGCGAGCGCACGGAGAATTATGGCGAAGCTACGAAGCACGGTACTGTGAGCCATCCCTGGTACAGCAGCAAGATCCTCGGTATGGACCGTCGTCTTACCGTTTATACTCCTTACGGTTACGAGGCCAATCCCAAGAAGAAGTATCCCGTCCTGTACCTCCTGCACGGTGCCGGCGGCGATGAGGAAGCCTGGATCTCCATGGGCCGCGCTGCCCAGATCCTCGACAACCTCATCGAGAAAGGCCTTGCCGAGCCTATGATCGTGGTCATGCCCAACGGTAACCCCAACCAGGCGGCTGCCCGCACCCTCAACATCCCCGAAAAGCCCATGGACTGGCGTGATCCCGCCTTCCGCGACGCTTATGTGAAGAGCCTCTGCACGGAAATCGTTCCCTTCATCGAGAAGAACTTCCGCGCTATCGCCAAGCCCTCTTCCCGCGCTATCGCAGGTCTTTCCATGGGTGGCGGCCACACCATCTCCGCTTCCATCCTCTATCCCGAGATGTTCGACTACATCTGCCCCCTGTCCGCTGCCGGTTCCGCTACCCCCGAGCAGATCGCTACCCTCAAGAAGGCCGGCGTGAAGCTTTACTTCCTGGCCTGCGGCAACACCGACTTCCTGTTCCAGGGTGCCGAGGAAATGCATGCCAAGCTCACCGAGCAGGGCCTGGAGCACGAGTACTTTGTTTCTGACGGTGGTCACGTATGGGCCAACTGGCGCCTGTACCTGAATACCTTCGCCCAGAAGCTCTTCAAGTAGGCGACTCTTACTTCCAATCAATTAATAATAACTAACCAACATGAGAAAATCTAACTTGCTCAAGCGAGTGATGTCCGTGGCCCTGGGATTCTTCCTGGGGGCATCGGCACTGCTGGCCCAGAACATCACGGTGACCGGTACGGTCACGGATGTGCAGAAGGAACCGATTGTCGGTGCCTCTGTCATGCAGAAAGGAACAACGGTGGGCTCTGCTACCGACGTTGACGGTAAGTTTACCCTCGTCGTTCCCGCAGGTGCTGTTCTTGAGTTCTCTTCCATCGGCTTCGAGACCCGTACTCTCAAGGCCGAGGCCAAGATGAACGTCATCCTGGTGGAAGACTCCGAACTGCTGAACGAGACCGTGGTCGTAGGTTACGGCGTCCAGAAGAGGGAGTCCCTCACGGGCGCTATCACCCAGATCCGCTCCGAGGACATCGCCGCCACCAAGACGGCCGACGGTGTGGCTGCCCTCCAGGGTAAGATCCCCGGCCTGCTCATCACCCAGAACAGCGGTAAGCCCGGTGCCTTTGCCTCTGAGATCAACCTCCGTGGTTTCGGTACCCCGATGATCGTGGTGGACGGCGTTGTCCGCAGCACCACCCGTTACCGTAAGTCTACTACTTACAATACCAATCCCAACGCCCTGGAGCAGTACACGGACCTTTCCGTCCTGCAGGAGCTGAACCCCGACGACATTGAGAGCATCTCTGTCCTGAAGGACGCTTCCGCTACCATCTATGGTCTGGGTGCCCAGAACGGTGTCATCCTCATCACCACCAAGAAGGGTCAGGTGAAAAAGCCCAGCGTGAACTTCTCCGCCAACGTTTCCCTGGCTTCCCCGGTGGTGCCCCGCGACGTGGTGAGCTGGACCGAGTTCATGAAGTATGAGAACGCCATGTCCGATGTGGCCAACATGAAACATCGTTTCTCGGATGTTCAGATTGATGCATACGAAAAAGGTCTTCCTTCCTATACGGATCCCGTTACCGGCAAGACCTATGATACGGTTTATACCGACTGGTACAACGAGGTGTACAGGAAGGTCGCTGTGAACCAGCAGTATAACATCTCCCTCACCGGCGGTACCGAGAACATCAATTACTACTTCGGTGCCAACTTCGCCAACGATAACCCTATCCTCAAGGGCGACGCTTACGGTTACAAGCGTTACGGCTTCAACGGTAACATTTCCGTCAAGCTCACTCCTTCCCTGACCATGCGCTACACCACCAGCTTCCGCCAGAGCAGCAATCTGGGTATGGGTGACTTCGATATGGACTGGAATATCTTCTACTATATCTATCAGTCCAACCCCATGGTAGGTGTCCGCACCAAGGATAACCCCAAGCACTACTCCGACGTGGAAGAGCACACCAACCCGGTGGCCCTGCTCGATACCGACGCTTCCGGTTACACCAAGACCGACCGCAAGGACTTCTCCAACACCGTTGACCTCACTTACGACGCTCCCTTCCTGAAAGGTCTGCAGTTCCAACTTACCGGTGCTTATGACTTTGGCCGTAGCAAGCAGCGTACCCTCATTAAGAAGATGAAGCTGTATGATTATTATTCGGACACGACTTCTGATCAGCTTGAGACCCGTCAGGAAACCCAGTATGCCGAGATGTGGAATGACAACACGCGCGTGTATGGCCGTTTCCAGGCCCTGTACAACCGTCAGTTCGGCGGTGCGCACAACGTGTCCGCCATGCTGGGCGCAGAGCTCACCAGCATCACCAACGCCATGATCGGCGCTTCCCGTTTCTATGGTGCCGACGGCAGCCACTACCTCTATACGCACGATGTGATCAACCAGGGCCTGGCTTCCCGCAGTGACAACCAGGGTACCCGTTCCAGCAGCCGTACCGCCGGTTACATCGGCCGTCTCAACTATAACTACAAGGGCAAGTACCTGGTAGAACTGATGGGCCGTTACGACGGTAACTACATGTTCCAGAGAGGCAAGCGTTGGAGCCTGTTCCCGTCCTACTCCCTGGGCTGGCGCATCTCCGAGGAGAAATTCTTCAAGAATATCCTTCCTTTTGTCAACAACCTCAAGTTCCGTTGGTCCGACGGTTTCACCGGCGCTCCTCAGGGTTCAGCCTATGCCTATGTCAATGGCTACAATGCCGACGGTTCCTGGGTATTCTCGGATGGCGCTTCCACCACGGGTTATGCCAATAACCAGGTGGCCAACACCATCCTTACCTGGGCCAAGGTCCGTATGATGGACTTCGGTGTGGACTGGGAACTGTGGCAGGGCAAGTTCGGTGGTACCTTCGACTGGTTCAAGCGCCAGATGATCGGTACGGCCGCTACCCGCGACGCTTCTTTGCCTGACTTCTATGCTGTAACCCTTCCTCAGGAGAACCTGAACCGCAGCGAGAACGTAGGTCTGGAACTGAGCCTGTATCACCGCAACACCGTGGGTAACTTCTCTTACCGCGTGCAAGGTACCGCTACCTTCTCCCGCTATCGTCAGACTTATATCGAGAGTGAGAATACCCATGTTTACACCTCTTCCATGGACTATTGGAAGAACTGCAGCCTCAACCGTTGGAACGGTTACATGGGCGGCAACACCTACCACTGGGCCGGCGGCCGCTTCGAGTCTGTAGACCAGGCCAACGCCAGCGAGGTGCTCTATACCACCAATGGTTCCCAGAAGGGTAACCGCGGTATCATTGTGGGCCAGTACATGCTGGAAGACCGCAACGGTAACGGTTACATCGACGGTGAGGACGTTTACTATACCTGGGGTGCCGGTAATCCGCCGCTTCAGTTCGGCCTTACCTTCAGCGGCAGCTACAAGAACTTTGACTTCAGCCTCATCTTCAACGGTGCTACCATGAAGTACAAGGGTTATGGCCTCAGCGCCTATGCCGGCTACGGTAAGCTCAACTACCTGCCTTCCCATTACACCGACGCCTACCACGTGGCTACCTACGGTTCCGATCCCTGGGATCCTGCCACCGAGTGGGTCTCCGGTTACTGGCCGGCCCTGGTGCGTGTGAGCCAGGTGGGCTCCTATGACAGCCCTTCCTATGGCTACAACCAGCCCTACAACTACGTGAATGCTACGTTCCTGCGTCTGAAGACCATTGAACTGGGTTACCGCTTCAGCCCCAAGTTCCTCAAGAAGGTGGGCATCAAGAGCGCCCGCGTGTTCTTCAACGGAGGCAACCTCCTTACTTTCAGCAACAAGCTCCTCAAGTATGTGGATCCTGAGTCCAACGACAGCGGTCGCGCCGGCGGTGAATTCCAGATCAACAAGACTTACAGCTTCGGCTTTAACCTTAACTTCTAATCCTGCAAGAAAATGAAAAAGGTATTCAAATATATCCTCATTGCCGGACTCACCCTCGGATTCACTTCCTGCGACAAGTTCTTTGACAACATGGAAGGCGACCTGAGCAAAGTTGCTGCCGATGACCTGCTTCAGTCCGAGAACGGCCTTCTGGCCATGCTGGCAAACCTGTATTCCCGCCTTCCCGGCATGAGCATGAGCGACAATGACAAATACCAGATGTTTGGCAACGGCGCCCGTGAGAATCCCGACTACAAAAACACCACTCCTGGCTTCTGGGACTACAAAAGTGTCCGAGCCGTGAACAAGTTCCTGGAAGCTGTCGAAGAAAGCTACCAGAAGGGCATGTTTGATGAAAACGCCAAGAAAGCCTACGAGGGCGAAGGTCTTTTCATCAGAGCCTGCTACTATTTTGCCAATGTCCGTACGCACGGTGGTATTCCCATCGTGACGGAATCCCTGGACAAGTACTATGGCGTGGAGAATGACAAGCTCTATGTTCCGCGTTCCACCGAGAAGGAAAGCTGGGACTGGGTGCTGGATCAGTTCCAGCAGGCTGCCGACCTCCTTCCCGAGAACCAGATGCAGGAGATGCGTGCCAACAAGTACACGGCTCTTGCCATGAAGGCCCGTGCCGCCCTGTGGGCTGCCTCTGAGAGCAAGTACTGGAACCGCGCTCCCATCAACTCCAGCTACGTGGCTGTCCAGAAGAAGCTCACCTACATGGAGGAGTCCTATGCCGCTGGCTACTATCAGCAGGCCGTGGATGCTTCTGCAGCCGTGATCGGCTCCAAGAAGTACAGCCTGTTCGGCAGCAATCCGGCCGACATCAACGCCGCCATCTCCAGCCTCACCGAGCTGTTCCAGAACTACAAGACGGAAGAAGGTATCTTTGGCCGCTCCTACAAGACCGGTGATGCCAAGACTACCAACGGTACCGAAAAGTGGGTTCCCAACCAGTTCGCCAAGGGTTATACCGGAACGGGTGCCGCCAACTATGCCGCTACCCTGAACCTGGCCGACGAGTATGACTACTACGACGCAGCCGATACCCGTAACCACAAGTCCGGTAAGATCCAGACCAAGGAATCCGGTGACGAGAGCTACTTCTTCACCTATCCCCAGACTGAGTTCACGGCTGCCATGGTAAGCGGAATGAAGCACTACAATTCCGTTCAGGAGCCCTTCCTTCTGAAGGATGCCCGTTTCCAGGCTTGGGTGTTGTACCCCGGTGCCACTTTCCGTAACACGACCGTTTACATGGAAGGCGGTATGGTGATGCCTGACGGTTCCGTCTCTGTGTATCCTAACTCCGACACGGCCGGCAGCGGCAATGTGGGTGTGGAAAAAGGTGGCGTTACCTACTATCCTTACGGCGGTCCTGGCGGTGAGAACTCCTCTTTCATGGCTCTCCTTACCGACAAGAACTCCAACAACCGCAACTCCTACTGCTTCTCTCCCCGCAAGTTCGTGGACCAGAAGAGCGACAACCAGTATGTTCAGTCTCCCTACTACGATATCCGCTACGCCGAGATTCTCCTGACCTACGCCGAGGCTGTTGCCGAAAGCGGAAAGGGTGATGCCACCCTCGCGGCCCAGTGCCTGAACGAGGTCCGCCATCGTGCCGGCTTCAAGGATGATGTAGCGCTTACGGTAGACAATGTGCTGCATGAGTGGAAGGTGGAATTCGCCTTCGAGAACAAGTGGAGCAATGTCCTGTACCGTCGCCGTGGTTTCTACAACCCCAACAACGTGTCCAACCAGGAAGAGGGAACGCTGGGCAAGAAGCTCACCCTTGTTCCTATGGTGGATCTCTCCGGTGCAACGGCTCAGTGGATCTTCCTGCGCTCCCTGCCCATGACGGCCACCTCCGTTTGGGACGGTTATGCCGGTATCCTCTCCTTCAAGAACGAGGACTACTACTCCGCCATCCCGAACTACGTGAACAATAAGATTGAGCCTAACAACAAATAAGGACTGAAATGAAAAAGATTTTTAATACTATAGCCGTTGTCCTGGCCCTTGGCGCTGCTGCTTCCTGCAGCATGTTCAAGCTGGACAACTTCGAAGGTCCCAACGCTCAGGTGAACGGCCGTCTTGTCGACGCCAAGACTGGCGATCTCATTGGCGTGGAGGCTGCTTTCTCGCAGGAGATTGACTGGGCCAACGTGGACTGGTCTACCTGGACTTTCCCTACCATCACCGTTTCCAAGGGCTCGATGATTGTGAACGAGCTGGGATGGAAAAACAAGGACGGCGTGGAAGTATATCAGGACCAGCGCTGGTTCGTCCGCTTTGACGGCCGCTATCGCAACAACCTGGTTTTTGCCGGTGACTACAAGGTTCTCCTTAAGGAACTTCCCTGCTATGAGAACGATCAGGTGATGAGCCTCAAGGCCGGTTCCAACACGGTTGACGTGGAAGCTGTTCCCTTCTGCCGTATCGTGGATCCCAAGATCAGCTATGATGCTGCTGCCGGTAAGGTGAAGGCTACTTTCAAGGTGGAACTGGGAGACCCGACGAAGGCCAATGCCATCATGAACCTCAAGTTCTGCGGCAATATCCAGCTCTTTGTGGGCGCTACCGTGTTCAACATGGTGGCCGATGCAGATGCCGGCGCCAAGAAGGATGGCTTCAGCTGGGGTAACTTCGTGATGCCCGCCTGCAATCCTGGTGAGGAGGTTACGCTCGAGATTGACAGCAGCCTTCCCCAGAATGCAGACCTGTTCAAGTACAAGCAGGACCGCTATTTCCGCATTGCCGCCATGGCTTCCGGAAACGGTTACAACACGCAGCAGGCCTACAACTTCTCGCCCATCTACAAGGTCTCCGGAGACTTCTCCAAGATTGAAGAGTACAAGTGGTCTGAGTAAGACTGTATGTATAAACATTTGAACAAGGGAGGAAGCGTTTCCTCCCTTGTTTTTTCTAAATTTGTATCCGGTAACACTAACTAACTGTATATGAAACGTCTTGCTCTTGCTTTTGCTCTGGGTGTGGCCTTTTCGGCCATGCTTTCTGCGCAAGAATACCCTTTCCAGGATCCGAAGCTGTCCGAGGACGAGCGCCTGGATAACGCCGTTTCCCTCATGACCATCGAGGAGAAGATCGGCACCATCGTGGGACAGGGTGTTCCGCGCCTTGGCATTGCCAATCCCGGCGCCACGGAGGCCATCCACGGCATCGTGCGCGGCGGTGATGCAGACCTCCCCAACCTGGGTAACGCCGGCCAGTTTGGCGGCGGATGGCCCGGTCGGCCCGCGCCCAAGTACACGTGCAGCACGGCCTTCCCGCAGGCCTACGGCATCGGCGAAACCTGGGACCGCGAAATGGCCTATATCGTAGGTGACGTCATGTCCTACGAGGCCCGCTTCTATTCCAAGGATGCCCCCTACAAGAGTCTCATCCTGTGGGCTCCCAATGCCGACCTCGCCCGCGATCCCCGCTGGGGCCGCACCGAAGAGAGCTTCGGCGAGGATCCCTATCTCGTCGGCGAGCTGGTAGCGGCCGAGGTGAAGGGTATTCAGGGGAGCGATCCCCGCTACTGGAGAGGTGCTGCCCTCATGAAGCACTTCCTGGCTAATTCCAACGAAGACAACCGCTACAAGACCGACTCCCGCTTTGACGAGAAGCTCTTCCGCGAATACTACAGCTACGGCTTCTGGAAGGGCGCAAGGGCTGGTGCCATGTCCCTCATGACGGCCTACAACGCCTACAACGGCGTGCCCTGCATTGCCAATTCCTTCATCAAAGAGATTTTGATTGACGAATGGGGAATGAAGGGTACTATCGTGGACGATGCCGGTGCGCTGCCCTTCTTGTACATGCCTCAGATGCACGGCTATGCCAAGGACGTGAACGAGGCTGTCCAGATGGCCCTGGACGCCGGCCTGTCGCGCTTCATCGACTCCCGCTTCGAGCAGGTGAAGGCCGCCTGGGATGCCGGTTTCCTCTCTGAGGCTACCGTGAACGAGCGCACCAAGGCCAACCTGCGCACCATGCTCCGCCTGGGCCTGATGGATGCCGAGTGCCCATACGACCAGCAGTCCTTCGGCTCGGAGGAAGACCTTCCCTGGGAGCGCCAGGAATTCAAGGACAAGGCCCGCCTGGTGACGCAGAAGTCCATTGTGCTCCTCAGGAACGAGAAAAACATCCTTCCTATTGATATTCAGAAGGTGAAAAAGATTGCGGTCTTTGGAAACCGCGCCGAGAAAGTGCTCAAGGACTGGTACGGCGCCAAGCCCAGTTACCGCGTGAGCCCGCTGGAGGGCATCCAGGCCAAAGTGGCCGGCACCGACGTAGAGGTGAAGTTCCAACGCTGGGACTCCGACGGCAGCGCGCAGGAGCTGGCAAAGTGGGCCGATGTGTGTATCGTCTGCGTGGGTAACCACCCCGGCACCAGCCCCGACTGGGATGCACAGAGCGTCCAGAGCCCCTGGGCCTACGGCACCGTGGCCGGCGACGGTCGCGAAGCCCTGGACCGCCGCAGTCTGCAGCTGGAGACCGAAGACCTGATCAAGGTGGTCTGGCAGGCCAACCACAACACCGTGGTCACCCTCATCTCCAGCTTCCCCTTCGCCATCAACTGGACCGCGAAGAACGTGCCCGGCATCGTGCACCTCACTCAGTGCAGCCAGGAGCTCGGAAATGCCCTGGCCGATGTCCTCTTTGGAGATTATAACCCTGCCGGACGTCTTACCCAGACCTGGGTGAGCGACATCCTGGATCTTCCCAACATGCTGGACTACGACATCCGTCATGGCCGCACTTACATGTACGCCAAGGCCAAGCCCATCTACCCGTTCGGCTATGGCTTAAGCTATACGCGTTTCAAGTATTCTCGTATGAAAGTAAAGAAGGACGGCGACAACTATGTGGTGTCCTTCCGGCTCAAGAATACTGGCAAGCGTGACGGTGAGGAGGTTGTGCAGCTCTATGCCAAGTTCCGGGGAGACGACGCTTCCAAGCGCCTGCGCGGCTTCGAGCGCGTGGCTGTGAAGGCAGGGGAGACCGTAGACGTGGTTATCACCGTCCCGGCCGACGACCTCAAGCTCTGGGATACATCTTCCCACAGCTGGGCCTTCCGCGGAAAGCGTGTGAAGCTGCTGGTGGGTGCATCCTCCAAGGATATCCGGCTCAAGAAGAACGTTAAACTTTAATCCCCTAAGAACACAAACACAGTATGAAAAAAGTCTTAACAATTCTGGCTGCTGCAGCCCTCGCCATGAGCTCCCTGGGAGCCCAGGAACTCACCAACTTTGCCTTTGGCAACCGTGGTCCCCGCATCGTCTCTCCCGAAGTAAAGGACGGTAAGGTTACCTTCCGCCTCAATGCCAACTACGCTACCCGCGTACAGCTGTCCGGTAACTGGATGGCCAATCCCTGGACAGGCGTGGAAGAAATGACCAAGGGTGAAGGCGGTATCTGGGAAATCACCATCGATGCCCCCGAACCGGAAATCTACACCTACAACTTCATCGTGGACGGTGTTTCCGTGAACGATCCC
>ONKO01000012.1 GCA_900318445.1 uncultured Bacteroidales bacterium | reverse complement strand
GTAACTTTGCCTTCAGCATTTTCGGGCATTCAATAGTAACCTTTGTTTAGCACCTTAAGTTACGAAAAATTATCCGAAAATTCAAGGCTAATCAATTGAATATCAATTGATTAGCCATATTTTTTTAGCACCGAAAGTGACGAAGAACCCATTTTAACAGGGTTCGGGCATGAATGGTTTTGCAATCGATTGTGTATTAATACGTTAAGAAACAAGTCCTGCCCGGGGTTGGCATTATCAAGAAGAACCGGGAGACCGACAAACAGAGAATTTGACGCCCTCTCATCCTGAGCGCTTTTTGGTCCCCGGGTGCTTCCCCGGGTGCTCCTACCGGTCCACTCAAGTGGCAGAGTATAAGCATTTTTGGCCCTTTTTGCTCCTACCGGTCCATAAAATTTGCAGGGTAAGAACACCGGGCCGAGCAATTTCGATTTATCTAACTCTCAAAGGGAATCACTTCAATGTAGAAACTCACCGGCCGGAAGCCGTCGTTGCAGCTGATCATAGCGCTGCCTGGATTCTTCATCCAGCCGTCGTAGAAGTTTCCTTCTCCACGGGCCAAAGCCTCGACAAACTCTCTCATGGATTCCCAGGCCGAAGGACACATCCCTTCTGGACACTTGCCGTCAATCGAAATCCACTCCTGCCCTTCCTGCACATCGCAAGCGTGCTCGATAGGGTTCTCATATTTCGCCATCAAATCCGGATAGGAAGCCTTCCTGATTGCTGTGATTCTGATTTTCATTGGAATTGCGATATATTGCCACTCTTGGTTGCGAGTAACCGGACTGAAACTGTCACGTTACCCGCAGAGCGTTTAATGCTTACGAATCTCAAGGTACATTGATACTGCGAGGAGCAGCTGTGAGATAAAGCCGCACCACATTCCTATTCTGCCAAGCTGATTGTCCTTCATATCCGGGACAAGAAGCCCGATGCCAAAGAACACAGCAAGCACAATGGAAAGAGCAAAAAGAATTCGAAGAAGTTTCGGCATGTTCATAAGGCTTCGATTAATTATTCTTTTGTAAAGATATATACCGCCAATGTAGGTAGTACGACCAACAGAATCAGCGAAATCTCCACCAAGGCGTATGACCCGAAATAGTCGAGGAGTGTCTGGAATTTCAGAATCCCGTCAACCAGCAGGACCAGGAACGCAAACCAGCAGATTCCAAATATCACTGCAAACTTGAGCTTTCTTTTCTTCAGTTTCATACAAATCTCGATTTATCTGACTCTCAAAGGTAATCATTATTCTTCAGACCCTCTAGAACCAGATAGATTTTTGGGGTCACTTTGGGTCACTACCAACCACTTTACAAAGTCTTTTTTCTTTTTGATATCCCACTGCGGGTAACTTGACATTTTAGGTCAAGTTACCGTCAAAAAAGGCCTTTTTTGCGGGTAACCGGACTTAAATTGTCACGTTACCCGCAGTGTAGACTTCCCAGCCGATGTACGTACATCTGCGGGGCGTGGCATTTGGGGTGGGTCACTTTGTCTTCCCTGACAGGATCATTGACTTGATTCTCCGTGCGACCTCCTCGGGATGGTCAATGAGAAGTTGCCCGTGGTTCATTCCGGGAAACACCTCAACGTGAGTGTCGGGGTTGAGGATGCAGAGGTGCCTGGCTTGCGGTTTGGCTACAAAGGCCTCCTTTGTTCCGTACCAGAAGTGGATATCGGCCCCTTGAATGGACTCCAACTTGTGGGTATAGACATCTTTGTATCCGTCTCGTACGGACTTTCCCTTGCCGTAGACCCACACTTTCCGGCATTCGTCAAGAAGCACGTCGAAGTAATGGGAATGGAACGCCCACTTCCAGAAACCGGTCCAGTGGTAACAGGTCCAGACATTGAGGCTCTGGTAGTAGCGAAGGGGATCCACAAGCCACTTGGGGAGTGGCAGCAGCGGTGCCGCGTCCATAATGGCGTGATCGATGACAATCTCACGGCGCTCAAGCACACGTGAAAGAATCTTTCCGCCCAGCGACAAACCATAAGCACAATCAAAGTGACCTCCCAGGTTCTCCAGAACGTATTCAATAATCTGCCCTGCCTGGTCGTCAACGGAAGTAAAGGCCGATTCCTTCCCAAGCAGGAAGCCGTCAATTCCGACTGCAACGATATGGAACTGGTCTTTCAGGATATCAATCAGCGGGAGGAATATTTCATAAGACACCCCTAGCCCGGGTATCAGAAGCAGATCGGGATTCGCTTTGTCTCCGTAGGTGTTGAAAGTCATTTCTTCAAAGTTATAAATCGGCCTGTACGCTTTTTATATTCCAGATATTCTTCTCCGAAATCGGCCTCAAGGCGCTTCTCTTCCGAACGGACCTGCAGCATCATCAGCCCGGCCACGGCGGCAAAAACCAGAAGCGCCCACCAGTTCCAAAGGGCAACGACAATGCCGGCATAATAAAGATAAGTCCCTGACAGCATAGGGTTCCGGGACATCTTATATGGCCCGTCCGTCATCAGGTGCCTGGTCCTTGGCGCAATCTCGCACCCCATCGCATCAAAAGGATTGCCCTTCCCCACGCGCTTCATATAAACGATACTCCATACGCTCAGCGAGAGTCCGGCAATTGCAATAAGGGCCGATAAATACAGACGTCCAACGGGAATATCCGCAGGAGCAGGCATTCCGGAAACCAGCCACATCAGGGCCGGAATCCCCACGATAAAAATGGCAAAGCCAAGAAAGTATCCAAGAACCTGTTTCATTTTAACCAGATTGATTGACTATCAAAGTTAATGCTTTTTCCTGAAACTTCACTGAACGGGCGTCCGTCGACGCTATTGATTCTTGACCACGTTTTTCGGGGATAGTTTTGATGGCTTCAATAAGAGTGGTAACCAATTGGGGTTCAAACCATTAATAACCCCCAATAAACACACAATAATCCCCTCCTGTCACCAACATCTTAGCTCCCGCCCGAGGCACGCGGAAAAAGACAACTGCTCAGGCGCTTTTGCCGACGCGGCTATCCCAGATCGGCGAAGACGATACAGTCCGGCGGGTTGTATGTCAGAAAGCCTGTCAATACGATGATGATGACTGCGACGCTGATCCATAGCGGCCACCACTCTCTTATGAAATGGTTCTGACTCCACCGTTTGGTCAGGTGTATGGCTCCCACCATTGCCGCGATATAGATGATGACGTCCAGGAACATCAGCTCATGGCGGACAAAGATCCAGTACGCGAAAAACGCCGCAACTATCAGAGGCATAACGGCCAGTCCTCCCAGAAGAGGGGCGCCTACCTCACGGATGTCGCGCCGGCTGATGAGGAAGAAAAGACTGAGCAGCAGCATCGGATAGAAGACCATTTTCATATGGGCCATCACGCTTTCTGTAACGGGGAAGATATAGCCGAGAAAGTGATTGAAGAAGGGAGCGTGGTGCACGAAATGCATGCTGGTGCCGATGATGATCAGCAGAATAATGGCGATTATGGTCTCTTTGCGGGTCATAAGCAGTTCGTTTATCGCCTTAAAAATAAGCGATTCATTATGCAACCCGGTTGCATTTTTCGAATTTATCGGTCTATACTGCAAAAAAACCTGACCTGCGACATGGGAAATAAACCCCGACAGCCTTCGGTTTGACTATCGGGGTCGAAGTTTTAAGTTCAAGCAGATCTTATTTTGCTCTGACGGGGCGAATTGAGAAACCTACGCAACGAGATGCCCGCACTTTTTTGGCATCCTTAGCATCTATCCGCAGATGATATGCGCCTTCCTGATCGCCTTCTTTGAGGGAAGAAGACCAGTATAGGCCAGCCCTTCCGGCCTGGAGATTTCCACCATCAGTTATTCCGCCCGCTGCAGGAAGGAAAATGGAATGTTTGCTTTTAAGGAACGTAATCTCGTATCCTTTTACGTCTCCGTCTTTCCACTCCCACTTATAATCCGGATTGGTCTTTGTGGCAACGAGTTCATCAATTTCGGCAGCAGTCGGCATTCTCCACTTTTTGCTCATGCCAAAATAAATGGATCTATAAACTGCGTCATCTTCGGCCTCAAGAGTTGATAAACCGTCAGTAGAGTTGTACTTAATGATTCTACTTCCGCTATTGTATAAATAATGATCCCAATTATAGAATTGCTCCTCTTTGGGCTCCGTCTCAGCCCAAGCATAATATTCTCCAAACTGAGTGGGAGTATTTGCTTCGAGGTTACGTGTACCCCAGAAGACACTAAGGCCCAGTTCAGCACAGAAAGCACGTTCCTCCTCGCCGAGGGCGTTGTAGGCGCTGAGGTCGTAGTCAACTTTGTCACTGCCATTGTCCTTTTTGCAGGACACAAATGCAAGAGCAGCAACTGCTGCAATTGCGAGAATAGTAATTAATTTTTTCATAGCTTTTAATTATTTGATTGTTTTCGTTTGCTCATGTTTTCGAGGACGCGAATTTAGAGCTCCCTGCCCATTTTACCAACAGGGAATGCGTCTCAGATTGCAAGTCTTGCAGATTCTGAAACAATTATTGCAGATTTTGAAAGTGGAAGGAGACCTACTCTCCGGCGTCACGCATCCACGCCGTTACGGTCTTCCCGCTGTGCTGTTTGAATGCAGCGCTGAAGGTGCTGTAGCTGCGGTACCCGCTCTCGGATGCCAGTTGCTGAGCGGTAAACGTGCGCTTCTCGGCCACTGCCTTCTGGTACAGGCAAATGAAATGGCGGATGCGAAGACCGTTGATGTAAGCGTTATAAGTTAGTCCCTGCTGGGCGAAGTACTGGCTTAGGTAATAATGGTTTGTACCAGTAGCCAGGGCAAGCTGGGACAGGGATAGGTCGTGCTGCAGATAGAGAAGCTTGTTCTCGCAGTGCTTTTTCAGGAGCACTTCGATATCGACGGGGATGGCTTGAGGCGCCTTCTGCGTTTGCCCGGCCTGTTCCCCTTCTTCTGGCCTAGTGCTTCCGCTCAGCGCCTGCAGCGTTTCTACCCGCCATAGCAACAGGGCCATAATGATAATACAGACATATTCGAGAAGATAGAGCAGGAATCTGGTCTCTTCAGAGGCGTAGAGGTAAATAATAGATAACAGTACAAAGACGAACAGGATCAGAAAGCTCTGCCAAACCTCCTTGTTTTCCAGGTCGGCGTAATTATCCCTGAGCCAGCGTCCATAGCGCCGGACAGCAAAGAACAGATACACCATCAGCATCGCGAAGATTACAACGACATACATGCGCATCCAGCCCATAAAAACCTCGTCTTCTCGGATGATTCCCAATGCGGCAAATACAATGGAAGGGGCCAGCGCCACCACCACCGGCCATACAGGCCGATGCCGGTCCTGCAGCATAGACAGCAGAAAGCCAGCGACAATAGGGATTAGCAGCAGGATATCCTGGATACACACAAGAACGTAACCACAAGCCGAAGGATGGCAGAAGTACCATAGCCAACAAACGTGGCTGATCACGTTTTCCACCATAATGGCCGCCGCCCACAGACGCAGGCGAAGGGGTGGCGTCACCTCCGGCGCAATGGCATTGCTGCGCCGCAGCAGCAGATAGAACGCCTCCGCAACGCTCAGTCCCATTACAACTCCGTAAAGGATAACAAAAACTATATCTTGAAGTATCTCTTGTGCTTCCATATTGGCCAACCTCGTTATATCGAAGTGAAGATAAGCATTCTCAGCAAAATAACCAAGAGTGATTCTTAGTGCGCCCGGGTGCGACGAAAAACACAAAAACATTTGGTTTATATTGTAAACTTGTTTATATTTGCATCATGATTGGGACAGACTGCGCAGCTGGACCTGGCCTCAAAAACACATTAAACAGTTGATACAATGGAACAAAACAAAGAAATGACGGCTCAGGAGAGCCTCGCTCTTATTGCCCGCACCATGGACAGCAACCGGAAAGACATCATCCGAAAGGGCGGAAAGTACTTTATTCTATGGGGCTGCCTGCTCACCATCTTCTCCCTCCTCATCTACTTCCTCTGGAAAACAACAGACAGCGGCGCATGGAACAATCTGTGGTTTGTCATGCCCATCGTCGGCTACGGCCTGAGCTGGCTCCTTCAAAGAAATGAGGAAACCGAACCCGTACAAAACGACGTAAGCCGGACTATCGGCAACATCTGGAGCGCATTTGGCATCTTCGCCTGCTCTGTAGCCGTAGTTTTTCTACTCTACAGTAAGTTCGGGTCCAGCGCCATTGGAGCCATCGTAGCCGGCGCAAGCCTTTCTGCCCAGATTGTGCTTCTCTTTGGCCTGGCCGAGACCATCAGTGGTGTAGTCCTCAAGAACCTCACCATCAAGATGGCCGGTTTTATCACGGGCATCGGCGGGCTGGCCACCTACTACTTTGTGGGCGCCAATGAGGAACAGATGCTCCTGTTCACCTTCGCAGGCATCGTCCTCGCTGCCACCGGCCTCATTGTCAAACGCCAGTACAAGTAGCCTATGTTTCCGAAGTTAGATCCGCTTCTGCACTCGGAACTCCGGCTGGCAGTAATGTCCATTCTGGCAGGGGTAGACGAGGCCGATTTCACCTACCTCAAGAAGCAGACAGGGGCTACGTCGGGGAATCTCAGTGTGCAGATAGACAAACTCACCGCCGCCGGTTACATCACGGTGGAAAAAGGCTTCAAGGGCAAGATGCCCCGTACTACCTGCAAAATTACGCCCGAAGGCCAAGAGGCATTCAGAAGCTATGTCGAGGCGCTGAAAGAATACCTTTCGGCCGGTAAATAATATCGGTCGGTCGCAAAATCGTCGCAGGTCTGCAAAAAACACAGACCTGCGACGGAAAATGACAGGATTTGACATCAGTTATGCGTTTTTAATTTCGCACAGGACGCACCGCGAAATACTCATTGCGGTCGGTTGGGAGGATATCTGGAGAACTTCCTTTAATGATGCTGATGAACCAACCATCGACGTCGTCCAATGAATCGGACGACCAGTATTCTTCGAACCACCCGTCCTCGACCGGCAGGAACAGGAAACCGGTGTCTGCCTTGATACCCATACCGGCCTGGCCTTTGACGGTTGTCCACGCCCATGAGCAGTCACTCATAATATCCCGGAACTGACTCTCCGAGGCTGCGTGTTGTGCCACAGCGCCATCAAAGCTCAACCTGGTTCCCACCTGTTCCGGGAGAGAAGCTCCGTAGTTGCAGGTACACCAGGTTCCCAAACTGAATTTACCTTTTTTCAACTCAACGTATTCCGTGGGGCCCACCTGAAGCCACTTGCTGCTCCCGTTGGCCGGAAGTATTACGGCGCTGTGGCTCACCAGCTTCTTTCCGGTCACGAGATAGTCCCTTCTCTCGTTGTCGTACCAATTATCCTTGATGAAATAGTAGCCGGTGCCGCCGTAGGATTTATTCAGCTTCCCGCTGAACAAGTATCCGCCGCCATACGGGTAACCCATCATAGCCTCCCCCGCTCTCCTGTGTGTAGTCTCCTGCACGGAGCCGTCCGGTGCAATCTGAGCAATGGCTACGGGAATCACCGCATCCGTGGACAAATAGTACAACTCGTTCTCTGCATGGGCATCTTCTATCCAGAACTGTACAAAGTCGTCAGGGTTTACCATATTCAGCTCGGCGGTCATCACCCACTTGTTGCCCTCTTTGGTAAGCGTATGGGACACTTTCTCACAAGCCATATAGTACGTGTATTGGGTGGCGAATCTCCATCCACCTGGGGTGTAGTAAGGCAAATCGCTGCTTCCAAAAGGCCTGTAAACAGCGGTCACTGTCTTGCCCTGGGTATTAATGGTACTGGGCAAAGATCCGCCGGAAGAAGCGAGCACCGTGTTCCATTTTGTTCCGTCATAAGTCATCTTAAGATAGTAGTCACTGATAGTCTGGAAAAAGACAAACACGGCATCTCCGTTTTCCCAGCCCTGCTTGGTCGCCTTTGTCTCGGCCGTATACTCCACGGATAAATCAAACACAAGATCACTGACCGGAATCCCGGTTTCCGCGGGAGTCTCCACCTCGGTTCCCATTTTCCCGCAGGCAAACAGTGCGGAGACTGCACAGAGTAGAATCAAATACTTTTTCATACTTACCAAATCTCCTCTTCATAAAACGGGGTGATAAAGTCCGCGCTGAAGCAGATGACTCCCTCAATTTTTACCTCCAGGGCAGTAGTGGATGGGGTTTCGTAATGTTCTTTGCTACTCATGAGCGTTTGATAGTTACTCCCAACTTCCGCTGGTGGCGTTGCCGTCGGCGGCAAAGTTTAAAAGAAACTTCATGATGGGTTTATCCTGATACCTTTCAGCATAGGCGGTAACCTTTTCATACTTCATATCCACACCGCCGCTCGAAGAGTTGGAGACCGTGTTTCCCAGTTTCTCATTGCTTTTGTTTACCACATAGTACTCGTAGCCATAGGCGTGCTTTGCGCTGAATACTCCCTCCTTGGAGGAATCGAAACCATCCTTCAGCTGCATCTTCACGCGGGCACCCAGGGTGGCGGGCAGTTTGGTGGTCTTGACGGTCTTGGTCCATTCCTTGGAAGTCATGGTCTCGGTCTTTACCTCGCCAGTTGCGTCATAGTATTCCACCGTCAGGTTAAATGCACTGAAGAGGTCGTCGGTAACCGTAAATGCGTAGGTCATCACGGCGGAAACAGGGGTGGTGTCCGGAGCTTCGGGCTGATCGGGGTTGTTCTTGCCACAGGACGTGAACAGGGCAGTGCAGCAGAGGACGGCTGCAAGCGTCATCAGATTCTTTTTCATACTTTTGATTGTTATTTAATTGATAATTACCATATTCTCACGCGGTCCCCATCCTTGCGATAAAGCTTTTCTTCGGGCTGGACGGGGAAAAGTTCATACCAGTCGTCTGTGTTCATGACCACGCCGTTGAGACGCTCCCGGAGGAGGGAGTGTGTGTCTTTGGCCTTGGGATCATCGTCTGCGCCCAGGGTGCGGTCGTGGGCGTATTTGACGCTATATTTTCCGTGTATCTGCCAGGCGTAGGCAAGGTAGAATCGGCGGCGCTGCAGGTCGTACTGCTCACCGGTGAAGCCGTTTTCGCGCAGGTAGCGCAGATAGGTCTCATAGGAAATAAGAAATCCGCCCAGGTCTGCAATATTCTCGGCCACAGTGTAGGCCCCGTCGTTATAGACGCCGGGCAGTGACCATGGCAGGACCTCGAACTGGTTGTAGCAGTCGACTAGCAGTTGTGAGCGGCGCAGGAACTCCTGCCTGTCGGCTTCGCTAGAGAAGAGGCTCCCAAGATCACCCTGCCAGTCATACTGCGATCCGTTGGTGTCGAAGCCGTGTGTCATTTCATGGCCGGTGACCGCCAAGGAGGCGTAGTTGTATGCCTCGTTGGCACCTTCCTGACTATAGGGTTCCATGAGCCACGCGGGCAGGATGTTCATAGAGTTGTGATTGAGCGCATAGAAGGCGTTGGCATCGGTGAGGTCAAACAAGTTGGCAATGTTGCAAAGAAAGCCGGCCTTGACGGTGGACTGCCCCGCAAGAATGATGTTGAATTGTAACTGGGTGCGGCGCAGGGCAAACACATCATCGAGGATGGTTTCGCAGGCGCTCAGGTCGGGCAGGCCCTCCGGCATCCACTGGTCGGGGCAACCTACGTTGAAGGTCATGGCGTCAAGCTTGCGGCGAGCGTTCTGCTTAGAGGCGTCGCTCATCCAGGTGCTTGCATCGATGCGCTGGCGGAAGGTCTCGCGCAGCTGTTCGCAGTGGGCGAGCGCGTTTCTCTTCATTTCAGCCGTGACATAGGCGTCGGCAAAGACCTTCGAGCGTTCGTAGCGCAGATATTTCTTGCTGATGATGTTCACCAGTTCCTCTTGTGTCAATGAGGTCTCATCGCTGAAAAGGACGGCATCGGCCATGATCGCGGGGAGGAGTATATTCTCCTTGAACGCGTCAACGTCAAAGTTTTGAATCGTGTTGAACACATTGGTAAAGGCTTCCGTCTGTCCTTGCTGAACAATGGGTGGGTTTTCACCGGCAAAGTATGCATTCTCAGGAGCCACACCAAGCTCTTGCATGATGGTGACGAGCATCGGCCACTGCCCCGCATCGATGCTTTTGGTGGCGGCGTCCATGAGCGGACGCACCTGTGTAAGCAGTTGGGGATCATTTGCCAGCCGCCATGCCAAATTATCCTCTGGCTTGGACATCGAATCCGTGTATTCGTTGGCAACATCTCCCGCGATGCATAATGCGATGCGGCCGTTATGCGAGAACGGCATAAGGTTGAAAAACAGATGGTAACCCTCTTTCATCATCCCGGCAGCCAGTCGCCAGGCTTCCTCGGGGGTCTGGAGGGCCTCCACGCGGGCCTTTGCCTGCTGCAAGCGTTGCTGCTGCAAGGCGATGGTCGCCTTGTCGCGACGGGCAATGTCGCTTCTCATCTTCTCCAGCGAGGGGAAATTCAGGGTGGCGAGGCGCTGATCCATCAACCTCGGCACCTCCACCTTTACCCAGCAGTTGATGTCCAGCTTTGACTCGTCTACCTGGGCACTTTTCCAAAACCCGCCGTTACAGTACATGAAGAAATCGTCGCCGGGCTTATAGCTCTCATCCCCTGCGTCGGCGGGTACGGGCCAGACACCGTTATCAACCACGTCCCTCGGCTCGTCGGGACAGTCTGTATGGCAGGCGCTCAGCCCCAGTGCCACAATGGCTGCTGCCATCAGATAGAGTAATCTTTTCATTGCCATTATCTTTATCTTTTGATTGTTTACAATCAGTTGTCACTGGTGATGTACTGGAGAGCGCGCTCCAGCTGAGAGTCGCGGCCAGTGTTTTTGAATAGCGTGTCATCGAAGTCCACTTCGATGTCGGGGGTGATGCCCTCGCCTTCAATCAGCTTTTTGTCCAAGGTGAAGGCACCGAGCATGGGCACATAGCCATAGACGGCCGTCTTGCCCTTTTCGCCGATATATCCGGAGTAGTTGTAGGTGTTGTACTCGTTCTCGGACAGCGGGCAAAGGCCGCCCCAGGTGCGCTTGCCGATGACCTTGCCACTAGGCATGGTCTTGACGCCCAGGGTGGACATCTCTGACATGCTGACGGACTTGCAGTTGGTGAGGATGACGACGGGTTCGGTGATGGTCTCGTGGGGCGTGCTCATGGTGACAGCAGTGGCCTCCATCATCGGGGAGTAGTCGTAGCGGGCGGTGCCACGCTTGTAGCGCTGGTAGCCAAAGTGAAGGCCGCCGGAGGGCAACAGGGAACCTACAAAGTACTGGAAATCATCCACATTTCCGCCGGTGTTGCTGCGTACGTCCAGGACGACACCGCCCAGCGTGCCGCTTCGGTGAAGCTGCTGCACGGTATTGAACCAGGCTTGCCACACCTCGCGCATCTGCTGGATATGATGCATGGTGGCAGGGTCGGAGGTGTTGAAGGTCTCCTGTGTGCGGGCATCTTCCAAATAGAGGGTCATGGCGAATCTGTCGACGTGGAAATAGGCAATATTACCCTTGAACAGGGCGTAGTCGAACGTGATGCCTTTGGTGACGAAGATGGGATCGATGTAGTCGTAACCGGGAATCTCGAGGAAGCTGTATTTCTCGTGAAGACGGTTGTAGAGGGTGACAGCGGCGTCCAGCAAAAGGCTCCCGATGGTAGCCAGCTCCTCGTAGAAGGCTTGCAGCTGCTGGAGCTGGAAGTTCTCCATCTCGGTGCGAATGGGCAGCGCAGCGAGTTCCTGAATACGGGATTTCGTCCACTGAAGGCCGATACCGGGTGTGCTTAGGAAACGCAGGATCATGTCAAGAGCGTTGGTGCTATAGCTCATCACAATGGGGTTGCCCTCAGCATCGGTCTCCACCTGGCCATGGGCCACATCGGCGTAGTAAGTGAGGTCGGGCTTAAAGCCGTTGGCAATGGCGTAGTCGTCGCGCGAGGCATTGCGGTCCGAGGAGGGTATGTAAATCACGGTATTGCCCGTCTTGTGGTTCTTCATTTCGAAGTCAAAGTGCCCGTCGTGCAGCGGGCTGAGGGTCTTCTGCATGAGGGTCTTCAACTCGTCGTCGGAGACGGTGGCGTCCTTGCCGCGACGGTCGAGAGCCTCGAACTGGGGATAGTACTCGTCATAGATGGCATCCCAATCCACGCCATGCTCGGCCTCGTAGTCCCAGATGGCATAGTTCTGGTTCAGGCCATTCCACATGATCTGGAACTTGGCGGCAAAGGAGGTATCGGCTGCAGCAAACACCAATTTGTCATTGTGATCGTAGGATACCAGCGTGTCGCTCTCAGGGCGGCAGGCTCCCATAGTCAACAGCAGGAGCACCGCACTCATGATGGATAATATCTTTTTCATGGATGATGAACAAGGTTGAGGGTTGAACTTTACTTGAACAGGTAATACACGCCTGCCTGAAAGGCCAGGGTACTGTTGTAGCGATAGTCCTTGACGCGCATATAGGGCCTGGTGGCAGAGGTGAGACCGTGGTAGTAGCGAGCTTCGAGCTGGATAGCCCAGTGCTTGCCCATGAGGTACTCCAGACCGTAAGCGGCCAGCAGACCGGCATCCCAGCGGTTGTCGCGGTCAGCGTTGAACTTCACGTCCTCGTTGATGTTCACCCATTGTTCGGTGAATGCGTTGTAGTCGGTGCCGGAAAGGTGGCTCTTGAGCCAGAAGCCGGTGTAGAAACCCAGATTGCAGAAGCCGCGCAGCCGATTACCGCCAAAACTGAAGGCGGCCATCACGGGCAGCTGCACGTAGTTGTTGCGATAGCAATACTCCCATTGATCGAGCATCGCACGATGCATCTGGTAGTTCTTCTGCGTGAAGTTGAGATCCACGCGCACGCCCATCCAGTCCTTGAAGTTGTACTGCCCGGAGACGCCGGCGGTGAGGCCATGGGAGCCCTGAATCTCGTAGTCTGACATATACTGCTTGTCCATGGAGTAGAAGTTGTAGTTTCCTCCAGTGGTGACGCCCACACGCCATTGTGCGTGGGCCGAAATGGTCGTCAGCAGCATTACGGCCACCATTAAAGTTCGCATTTTCATTGTCTTTTTTTTGTGTGATTATTAAGTTCGTCCAACAGTTCCATATTCTCTCGGATAAACCGGGCCAGGGCGGCATTCTTGTCTCCAATCCGCCACCGCTGGAAAACGATGATGGCTACCAGCATCAGTACAATGACGATGACGGCGGCTGCCAGGGCTACGGAGATAATCATGGTAAAATCCATACGCTTTGCTCGCTAAATCCGGAAGCAAAGGTATGCAAAGAGGGGCGGCCCATTGTGCCACCCCTACAAATCATTGTGCCAATTCTGCAAAAACTACTTTTGGGCCGCTTTCCGGTAGTCCGACGGAGACATCGAATATGCTTCGTCAAAAAGGCGGTAGAAGGTGCGGCGGGAAAGGCCGCAGAGTTCGGCGATCAGGGATACGGAATCAGGAGTGGTGGCCAGCAGGCGGGCTGCGTAGCGCAGGCGGTAACCGTTGATGAAGTCGATGGGGGTCACACCGGCACACTCGCGCAGGGAGTCGTAGACATAGGTGCGGTTGGTCCCGGCCAGGGTGGCCAGCGTATCCTGGTTGGTGTCAGGATTGGTGAACACGTCTGGATTATTCATCAGCTCGCACAAGCGGCGGTAGAGCAGCTCACTCTGCGAAAGCGTTTCGGCCGGTCTTTCCTGCAGGGCTTCGCGCTCATCGGCCTCGGCCTTCTCCCGCTGCTGGATTTCCTGATACAGGCTGCGGTTCTTTGCCTCCAGCGCCCTGTTGTACTTCCAGGCGCGTACAAGGAGATAACCCACGAGAAGGATAATGACGATGGCCGAAAAGAGGATGATGCGATGGATGGCCAGCGAATGGCGGCGACTGGTGATTTCGGCCTCTTTCTCCCGGATGACCTCCTGCTGCTCCATATCCATCTTCCGCTCCTCCAGGTGGATGGAATCGCTCAGGTGACGCATGCGGTCTGCGTATGCCATGGCCTCGTCCGTACGTCCGGCCTTCTTCAAGGCCTTGTACTGGCTCATCATGTAATTTTTGATGTAGGAGTTGTTGATGGAACTGCCCCGGGCAATATAGAGGGAATCGGTTTTGCGGAACAGGCGGATGGCCTCGTCATAGAGGCCGATTATCGTGAGGTAGCGGGCTTCGGCCACCAAATCATAGGGCGTCAGATTGGAAGCCTGCCGATGTTTCTCATAGAGAACCCTGGCCTTGTCGTAAAGGCCATTGGCGGCATAGTTCAGGGCCTGATTGATGGTCAGGTTGTTGCTGCGGATGTTAAGGACGCGCTCCGGCATATCGGGACAGCGGGCCATACGGGCCAGGGTTGTGTCACCTTTTGCCAGCAGGGGCAGGGCCTTTTGGGGAGTTTCCCACTCCAGGTAGAACTCCGTTGTTTCCAATACAGCTATGAACAGGGCATCGATGATCCAGTAATCTTTGGGCTGCGTAACGCCCATCATCAGGTCTATTCCTTCCAGATAATAGCATTCGGCCTCTTCCATATGCCCCATATCCTTCTCACAGTCGCCTTTGATGGTGAGTGCGCGACTCTTTATCCTCAGGGCCGCCTGCTCGTCCATGCCGCCTTTCTCCACGTCGGCAATCAATTCATCGGCCAGATGGAGGGCCTTCCCCCATTCTCCGCTCTTACTCAGCAGAGAGATAACATTGAGAATGGCCGAATAATAGTTAACGCCTTCGCTTCTGAGTTGGGTATGATTAATTTGCTCGCCGTAGAAAATAGCCAGCTGCGTTTTGCCCATTTGCCCGTAGACATTGGACCGAATCAGGTTGGCCGTAGTCTCCGAGAACACGCCAGCCCGTTCCGCACTGTCTACCCGCACCAATACTTGTTCCGGGTCCGAGAATAATTGATCCTGGAGTTCGAGTTTCAGCTGGTTTGCCTCCTCGCTGCGGTCCGGCTTTGAGCAGTTCACAAGCAGTGGCAGAACTGCTATAACGACTGCCAACAGAATAGTATATAGGCGTTTTCTCATGATAATCACTAAACCCCGCAAAGTTAGGCAGAATTTTTATTTTAGCAACAATTATTACTCACTGTGCTTCTTCCGCGTAAACCGCCTCAAAGATAGTCCGGAGCCGCGGCTCGTCTTTAATCATCTCCCGCAGCTGCTGCAGGGGCGCTTCATTCGGCGAGCCCGGAATGAGAAGGTGAAGATAGCCGCCCTCGGCATATTTCTCATGGAGATGTTCCAGTGTGCGGTTCCAGTGGCCTTCCTTGTCCAGTTCCGGGTAGTTGGAAAGGCCGAAGAGAACCGTCCGGCGGATGATGGTTTCGGGAACAATTAAGCGGTCTGCCTCGGCGACAAGACGGCCATAGATGCTTCTTGGCAGCGTTTTTGCCGACGCCCGGTGGTCTTCCGCAGCCTGGGCGATTGTTTCTATCTGCTCTGGCGAGAACCATTCGGAAAGCCGCTTGTCTTCCCGGATTATCCGTCCACTTTCCTGGTGGTGTGTTTTCCGGTCCACCGCAAGACCCAGGTCGTGGCACGCCGCAGCCGTCAGGAGCATCTCTTCATTGATATCATACTGCCTGCCCATTGACAGGGCACGCTCAATGACCGTCAAAGCATGGTCTTCCCGATGCGCCTTATCGAAGGCCGCATACCTGGGAATGACTTCATTATAAATGTATCTCCGCAGACTTTCTCTTATCATCGGAAACCGTTGTGAATTTGTATTTTCTATTTCTGCAACCTGTGGCCTTTACGGCATAGTAGCTGCTGCGGGTGCAGGACCATAAGAAGCATCAGCACGGACACGGCCACGAACACCGCCGTAGCCAAGCCATAAAATAATCTTCGGACGTAAGCACTACGGTGCAAAGATACTCAAAAAAATAATTACTATATTTGTGGCCTGTATTACAGTTAAAACTAAAACTATGAAAAAATTCACACTTCTCATGGCTGCTGCAGTCAGCCTTCTTCTTATAAGCTGCAACAAGGACAACGACTACGCAAACAGCATCCTGGGTAGCTGGGAAGGTTATCTGCGCTCAAGCATCATTACCAAGGGCGGAAAAGCCGTATCGGCCGAAACCTATATGAACGACCTCATCGCCTGCGGAGAATTGGAAGCTCCCGAAAATGACGAGGAAAGAGCCGAACTCATCAAAGAGATAGAAGAGGACCTCCGCTACGAGTACTACATGAAGGGAGACGAAGACATCACCCTCACCTTTGAAAAGGATGGCAAGGCCACTTCCGTTTATATAGACGAAGAGCCCGTCTCCCAAACGATGTCCTACTCCATCAGCAAAGGACAGCTCATCCTTAACGATGGATCACACTCACAGACGATGAACATCGAAAAGATTGACAGCAAGGAAATGATCCTGGGATTTGAGAACACTCATTCCTACCGGGTGAGTGATGCCCTCACCAAACTTGGCTACAGCACCTACGAGTGCGTCACTTTCGTAAAGAAGTAGTGCCCATTTCTGCGCGCCCCGTTCCGCTTTACGATCTTAAGCGTAATATGGTCCAAATCCTGCTTTTGTTCGTCAGTGCTGACGATCTTAAGCAGGATTTGCCGTAAAAGATGCTTAAGATCGTCAGGCGCTTCTAATAAGGTAGACACTGCCGGCAATCAAGGCCGAGACCAGCAAAAAGGCCAGGGCCGAGTTGAAGGCATCACCCATGCGGATTTTCAGAAGGAAAATGCCGTAATTCAGAGCAAACAGGCAAACCCCGCCGACAAGGCCCACACCCAGCGCGCGGACCGTGCCGCCGGGATTATCTTTCCAGGACTTTTTCCGAAGGCTTCTGCGGCCGATGACGCAAAGCGGGACCAGGCCGATGAGGATGGCACCACAAAGCGCCAGGGTCTTCTGCGCCTTTGCGGCGGCTTCGGCTTCCTCGGCCCTTCTCTCCGCCTCCCGGGCCCGTTCCAGGATGGCCCGTGTCTCCGGCGTGATGTAATCGGCGTACAGTTCCTCGGGCGTCTGGGCGGCGGTGCTCCAGCCCAGCATGAGGAGCATTAGAAGGAATAAACAGCGTCTCATTCGAAATCAAAGTAAGCGGCCGTGAGAATCTTCTTACTGTCTCCCGGCAGGTCGGCATCGTGCTCCTTGATGAAGTGCTCGGCCAGGAGGATGTCCGGAATGGCGGTCCATTCATTGTAGGCTACCAGGACCACAATCATGTCACCGCGATTCAGTGCTGCCTCGGCTACGGGAGCTCCCTGATAAGCCGTCCACGGTTGCATTTGGTCATTAAGGACATATCGGTCCAGGAAAATGGGGTAAGTGTTATCCCAGCCATCCGGCATATAAAAAACCATCTTGTAGCGGGAAGATGTATCTTCCCCGGCGTACAAAACATCCGTTACTACCGTGAAGTTCCGGAAACTTTCATCTTCAAAACTAATCCGGGAAAGATAAACATCCCCGGTAACTTCTGTAAAACAACGCTTTTCCTTGCAGCCGGAAAGGAGCAGCAAGGCAAGGGAAAGGAGAAAAAGAACGCGTCTCATGATACTACTCTTTTACTAAACGTACCGGATACTTTCTTTGCCCAAGGCTGGTTTCTCCCAGTTCTTCCCAGGTATAGTAGCCATCCCGGCTGGGTGCTTTCAGCATGGGATTGAGGATGATGACTTTCAGGTAACACCCGTCAGAGCCCGCAATGCCAAAATCCCTCGCCGAGCGGCTTCCCAAAGGATAGAGGAAGGAGATGCTGCTCCCGTTTTCCCCGGTAAAGACCACCCACTCTTCCCCATCCTTTTCCAGGACGGTCTGCGTGCAGCCCTCGCGGAGTTCCTTGATTTCCGCCAGCGTGGGCAACCGCCAGCCCGAGGGAATGACTGTTTCCGGGGCGATGTCTTTATCGGCCCACTGCACGCTAAGTCCCAGATCTACGGCCTCAGGTGCTTCCTGGGCACAGGCGCACACTGCACTTAGCAGCAGTGACGCAGCAATAAGAGCAATCTTTTTCATAGGCTTTAATCATCTACCCTGCCTGTTCCGCGGCAGTCCGGACAATTCCACTCTTTGACTCCTGTCTGACCACACTGGCCACAAGGCTGATTGCCGGCGCCGCCACAACTTGTGCAAGTGATGGAACCGGTTCCGGAGCAGCGCTCGCACTTGATGGAGCCGTCTCCGCCGCAGTAACGGCATTCGTCATTACGTCCATGGCAATGCGGGCAGGTGTAACTGCCGCCACCGCCGCATACTGTACAGCGGATGCTCTTGTGCCCGTTACAAAGGGAGCAGTCTCTCCATCCGCGTCCTCCGCAGAAGGAACAGTTTTCGGTAAGTTTTCCTGTGCCGTCGCATCGGGAGCACTCGCGGTCACCGGAAACCATGGCGGTAAGCAGGATAACACCCGCCATGACCAAAACAAGTGAAAGTACCTTTTTCATACGTTCTAGTGTTTTCTGCAAAGGTATTCTTCTCCGACCATTTTCTTGTGGCGGAATCCGCTACAGTGCGCTAATTTACAAGGCTATTTCTCCTTGCAACCGCGCATACCGATCTTTCGCACGAACAAAAGCAGGATTTGCCGGGAATTATGCTTAAGATCGTCACCACTGACGAACAAAAGCAGGATTTGGGCCATATTATGCTTAAGATCGTCGAGCGCCGGGCTACACCGTCACCATTCCCTTCGCGGGCTAATCTACCAGGGAACCATCGGCCGGGTCCAGATGGTGCCAGGTACCGTCTTCCAGCTGGATGTACAGGCTGGGCTCTTCCTTGAACTTCCAATCCTTCAGGTCGTTGTACAGACGCTCACCGTCCAGGTTAAAAACGGAGTAGGCTTTTTTGTCCTTTTCGCGGAAAACGCCAATGATAAGGGCATGGTGCGGCACAAACTTGAAAAAAGCATAGCGAGCTTCCCACAGGTAGGCTTTCTCCAGGGAACTCCCGGACTCTATGATGGGAACCAGCTTGTCGTCCACGATCCTGTACACCCCGCACTCTCCGTTGCAAAGCCACTTCGCGTTGGGATTCTCTATGCCCTTTGCCCAGCAGAAAGCCCAGTCAATGTTGACAAGCCCCTGCGCTTCGGGTACATAATCCTCTCCCTCAATGAATTCCACACTGGTAGTGGGCAGGAAGAACATCGCCCCATTCTTTTTGTCTATGACAGGAGAGGTAACCCACACGCCGGTTTCGTTGTTCCAGATAGCCGTAACCGGGGCATCTTTCATGTATTTTCCTTTCCCGATCTTAATCTCGTAGGGACCATACTTTTTCCCCAGGTTTTCGTTTTTTCGCTGGGCGTTCACGGAAACGGGAACAAACAGAAGCGCTGCCAGCGCAAGAAGTGCGAAACGTTTCATAGTCAATACAAATCTGAATAGTTAACAATGGGGCCGGTATAGGCTTCCAGGCCCGGGTTTACGTAATGATAGACCTTGCCAGAGGGCAGGGCGATGTCCATTTCGGCAATCTGCGCAAAGTGTTGATGGATAAATATTTTTGCGGTTTGCAGCAGATCTTTGGTGCGGATGGAACCCAGCGCCTCCCGGAAGGCCGGGCCTTCCTCGATGGGGACGGGCAAATAGTAGATGGGGATGGGCGACAGGTTGCTGGTAAAAGGAAAAGCTTGCCGCTCCGCATCGTAGTCGTGCCAGCCAATTGTCATGCCGCTTCCGGACTCGGCCGCCTTTTTAATCTGCGCCCGGAGGAAGAGGAGCGGGAAGCCTTCCATCTTTTTATCGACATAAACTGCGTTGGCGGCAGGATCGGCCTGACGGGCCTCATACTGAGCCTGGGTCTCAAACTCGTCCTTGCCGGTGCTATACGATGCGCGCTGATCCCTTTCCATCATCTCGTAGTCGAACGTTTTGAGCGTACCCAGGTAATAGAGAACCTTGCTTCTGTCCAAGACGAGCGGCTCCATGATGTAACTTCCGTCGGCCCAACGCTTTACACCCCATTTCCCGTCCTGTTTTACAAAGAACATCTTCTTCCCCACATAGTCGTCGTTGATCTTGGTGAACTTCACCAGTTCGGGGTCGTGATTTACAATCTGGATGCTCTCGAAGGCGGGTTCCAGCACCGTTTTGCCTTGCTGGTTCGCAAAGCCGTACAGGCTGTTCTGCTCGAATACATAGCCGTCTTTGGTGAAGGTGACGTCGTCGTAGAGGGCAGGCGTTTTGGTGCCGTCGGAGAGCAGCACAAAGTACTTGTCCTCTCCGTCCCGGCGGGCCGATACGCCGTATTCGTCCACATGGATGCTGCCGTGCTCGAAGGGCAGAATCACCTCTCCCTTGGTATTCACCAGGCCCGCGTTGCCGTCATCGGCCACAGCCCAGGCCCATTTGTTCTTGCCGATGACCGTGCCTACATCTTTGTATTTTACGGGAATGAGCTCCTTGCCGTTGTCGTCGATGATGCCCGCGTGGCCGTTCTTCCAGACGCAGTTTTGCGTGCCGTAGAACTGGATGCTGTCAAACTGCGGCTCGGCCAGGGGCTTGAGGGTGATGGGGCGCTTCTTGATTTCATCGGGTCCGGAGCGGGCTACTTTGTACAGACCCCAGAGGCCGTCTTTCTGCAGCATGAGTTTGTCGGTTTTGAGGGAGAATTCCACATCCTCCGCCGTGAAGGGAGAGATGATGGTGGCGTGTCCCTTGTAGCACATGCTGCCCAGACCGAATTCATACACCTGCCATTCCTGATTTTCCTGGCCTTTTTGGGTCTTTGTCTGGCAGGTGATGGCGTAGGCCTTGTTCATGTGTTCGCCCATATATATTTGATCGAACACAGGCTTAAGAATCCAGAAACCGGACGTAGGCTGGGGGTCACTCTTGTGGTTGAAGACATAGGCGTTGTGCCAGATGCCCTTCTTGCCGGACCCCGGGTCCCGGAGGACAACGCAGGTGTGGTCATCGTCACTATACCAGTCAGTCTTGAAGGAGATTTGGCCGCCGAAGGCCTCGTTCCGGTAGTAGTTGTTATCCCCGCTGCTGTGGTCCATGGCGCTGGTAATGAGGCTGGAGATGGCGCTTCCCAGAACGGCGGCACCCGTGCTGATGGCTGTTGCCGTTACAGAGGAGGAGGAACTGCTGCTGGATCCGGATCCGTTACTCCGGTAATAGGGGCACCAGTTTTCATGCTGCCAGGGATAGGTAATATTGCCCATAGTGATGCCGCAGTGCGGGCAATGCTTTTTGACCTGCTGGGGGTTGCCGGCAGGGTTCACGACGGCCTCACCCCGACTCAGCCCGGCCTGGGCAAAAACGCTTACTGTGGTTAGCAGAGCGACAATAGAGACAAGAATTTTTTTCATAGGTTTCAGTGTTTGGCACAAAGGTAAGCCTTCGAAAAAACTCTTTTGTGGCGGAATTCGCCACAGCGCGCTGATTTACAAGGTTATTTCTCCTTGCAACCGCGCACACCGACCTTTCGCACGAACAAAAGCAGGATTTGCCGGGAATTATGCTTAAGATCGTCAGCACTGACGAACAAAAGCAGGATTTGCCGGGAATTATGCTTAAGATCGTCAGGCGCTGGGCGCCGGGCTACACCGTCACCATTCCCTTCGCGGCGGCGGTGGCCACGCATTCCACAATGCTGTCCAGGCCGAATTTGCCCTTGATGCGTTCCTTGTAGCTGTCTACCGTATTGAGGGAAATGCTCAGGGCCGATGCAATCTGTCCGTTACTGTAGCCGGAGGAAGTGAGCTGCAGTACCTCGAGTTCCCGGGGCGTGAGGCCCTGGGGCTTGCGGGCATCCAGGTTGTCACGGCCGCCGAACAGGCTCAGGATCTTGTGCGCATCGATGGTCTCGCCAAAGAAGAGGCACTTGTCATCGGCCACATGCTCAATGGCCTCTATGATGGATTCGGGTGCCGAGTCCTTGGCCAGATAGGCACAGGCGCCGCTGGTAATGGCGCGGAGGATGTAGGCCGGATTCTTATAGTGGGACAGCACCAGGGTCCTTACGGCCGGAAAGGCTTCCCGGAGGATGTCCAGCAGCGTGAGGCCGTCGGTTTCGCTTTCGAGGGTGATGTCCACAACGGCTATGTCTGTGTCCGGATGCGCGTTGAGGTAGGCCACCGCAGCGCCCGGCGAGGCCACGGAATCTACGTTGAAATGCGCGCTCAGGGCCAGCTTGAGCCCCATTACAAACACGGCGGAATCTTCGATGAGAAGGACATTAATCATAAGTCAATGGTTATTTCAAGGCCGCCCCGGGGCCGGTTCTGCATGCGAAGGGTGGCACCCATCTTGTCCAGCAGCTCGCGGGTAATCAAAAGGCCCAGGCCATGGCCAAACTGCGTTTCCCCCTCCTGAAGGCCCGGTCCTTCGTCGGTGATGCGAAGGGTGGTTCCCCTTGCGCGAAGCTCCACTTTCGAAGACACTTTCAAAGCGTTGTCCAGGAGGTTTCGAAGGACGGTAAGCAGCATGTTGCGGTCTGTCCTCACCGTGAGGCCGGCAGGGATGTCGACGGTCACCAGGCTTCCTTTCGGCAGCACTCCAATCGCTTCTTCCGCCAGTGACGCAAGGTCCTCGCTGCGCATGACCGGTGCCAGCATCCCCTTCTGGTTGAGGGACCATAGCAGGAGGTTTTCCAGGAGGAGGGATGTACCCTGGGCCGCCTGCGAGAGTTGTGTCAGCCCTTCCCGAAGGTCCTCCGGGGACAGTCTGTCAAGGTTTTCAAGCAGCTGGCGGGACAGGAAGGCGCTCCCCGAAACGGGGTCCCGGAGGTCGTGCGAGATGATGGAGAACAGGCGGTTTCGCATGTCCAGTTCCTTTTCCAGGAGATGGCGTTCCCGGAGTTTGATCACCAGGTAGACGACGGCCATCATGATGAGCAGGTAACCCAGGAGGAAGGGCCAGCGGAGCCAGAGCGGGGGCGGGATTCGGATGGAACGGACGGCGGTGGAGCCGTGTTCCCATCGGCCAAAAATGTCGGCGCTTTGCTCCTCGAGGGTGTAGCGCCCGGGGCGGATGTTGTCCGGAAGGCCTGCAAAGCACTCTTCCGTCCACGCGCCCTCATTGAGGCGGTAGCGGTGGCGGATGAGCTTTTCCAGCGGCAGGCTCCCCTGCGCCCGGATGGCGAGGAGGCTGTCTGGGTGGAAGGAGACGGCTCCGGCCGAGCCTCCGAAGGCGAGGGCGCCGCCGGCCCGCCGGCAGGAGACGTGCTCGCCGTAGAGGTCTGAAGGAAAGCCCAGTTCTTTGGGCACGCGGCCTGTAGTGCCGTCGGTATCAATGAAATACAGTCCGTCCTCGGTGCCGGCCCAGAGGCGGCCTTTGGTATCGGCTTCTACCGACTGTACCAGCATGCCGTCCAGAAAATGCATGCCGGAAGGGCTCCAGAGCCCGCTTCGGGTGGCGGCCCAGATGGCACCGTCCGGGGAAAGACAGAGGTCGGTGACGTAGTCGTCGGGGATGGAGGAGTTTCCCCTGTAGTACTTGGTGACAAGGCCGGTTTCCCGGTCAATGACGTTGAGGCCGGCTTCGGTGGTGGCATAGACGAGGTTTCCCCCGGCGTCCTCGATGAGACGGCTGCCCAGGCGGGAGCTCAGATAAATGACGGAATCGTTTTGGGCCGATGGATACCGGAACGGGCTCAGCCACCGGGGCGGGAAACTCTTCCGGGCTTTCCGGTCCCATTCGTTGAGGCCGACTCCTTCCCACGTGACTACCCAGAAGCGGCCCTCGCTGTCTTCCAGAAAGTCCGAGATCCAGTTGGCGCCGTCCAGGTACCGGGCTTCTACCTGCTCCTCGGGGAGCGGACCGGTGAGACGGTCTTTATATGCTTTGCGGCCGCCCAACCACACTTCCCAGCCGGTGTTGTTCCAAAGGCCTACGTACACGGTGCCTTCCCGGTCTTCGTAGAGGCTGGAGACACGGTCATCGGCCTTCCCGATCCACATCTTCCCGGTGTGGTCTTCCATGAGGGCCGTGACGTTGTCCCGGGAGAGGACTTCTACCTGCTGGAGGGCAGGGCTCAGGACCGAGAGGCCGTTGTCACCGCCCAGCCAGAGGTTGCCCTGACGGTCTTCGAAGAGGCAGTAGAGTTCTGTGGAGGGCGTTTTATAGACGGGTGTCTCTGCCGGTTTTTCGGTGTTCACGGGCCCTGCGCCGTAGGAGCCTGCTGCCCAGAGCTGTCCTTTGTTGTCTGTCAGGAGCCGCGCATGGGCAATGGGGAGGCGGCCCAGGGGAATGGGCTGGCTGCCGTTGCAGTTGTAGAGGATAGAGGTATGGTCTTCGAAGGCGTAGAACTTCCCGCCGGTCTCGGCATAGCTTCCGATGCACGACAGGCCATTCCAGGAAGTGAGCGTACTGTGCGGGGCCTGCCTGTCTTCCACAAACTGGTTTTGGACCAGCCGGCCGGCTAACCACAGCTTTCCGTCCTGTGCCTCATAGATCTGATAATAGGGGTAATCACCCTCCGAGTCCCGCTTCCTGTAGGGGCAGCGGGCTTCTTCCCGGATGCCGTCCCTGTAGGAGAGTTTGAGAAGCAGCGTATCTCCCACGGTGGCCCAGACAGAGCCCTCCGTGTCCGTGTGCAGTGCGCGGATGTTGCCGGCAATGCCATCATCTTGTACCCGGAGTCCCTGCGTGGTTCCTACCCACAATCGGCCCGCCTTGTCCACCGTGAGCGCATTCACCCGGCCGTACTCCTTCCAGCTTTGGAAGTGTGCGCCGTCGTAGCGGGCCAGGCCGTTCCGGGTGCCTATCCACAGCGCGCCCTCAGCATCCTGCGTGACCGCATACACCGTATTGGACGGCAGCCCGTCCGCGGCGTTGTAATGGACGAACCGCGGCGCAGCTACGAGCAGAGACAGTATGACGGCAAAAAGGTGCATAACTGCACAAAGATACCATTTCTGCACCAAAATTCCTTGTGCTACAGTGCATTGTGGTGGAATCCGCCACAAAGACAAGGAAAAGGAGAGCCCAGCGCCCGACGATCTTAAGCATAATTCCCGGCAAATCCTGCTTTTGTTCGTCAGTGGTGACGATCTTAAGCAGGAAAACGGCCAAATCCTGCTTTTGTTCGTCAGCGGCGGGTTATTCCTGCGCCTGTCCGCCCGCCAAATCCAGAATTTCGGAGGTAATCTTCTGCTGGCGGCCCTTGTTGTATTGAAGGGTGAGTTCGGAGAGGAGGTTTTCGCCGTTGTCGGTGGCGGTTTGCATGGCAACCGTGCGGGCGGCGTGCTCTGCAGCCGAGCTGTCCAGAAGGGCAGCGTAAAGTTTCAATTTGAGTATTTTGGGTTCCAGGGATGCAACAAGTTCCTTGCGGGAAGGCTCGATAATGACATCTTCCTCGGGAGCTTCACCGTGCTCAGAGGACGTACCGCCCGTCGAAAGAAGGGGTTCCACCGCAGGGACCTGCTTTGCCGTAGAAACAAAATGGTTATATACAAGAACCACCTGGCTATACCGTCCGGCCTCAACCTCTGCGCACAGTTTTTCTACGAACGCAGCGGCCGGGGCATAAGCGGGATGCTCGGCAAGATGGGAATAATCGTCCGGAGAGGTGAAACCCTCCTTTCGCATGGCATCGGCCATCTTGCGACCTATGGAGTACACCACGTCTCCGGCCTTCCTCACTTCCCGCACCTTGGCAATGGCATTGGCATTGAACCCGCCGCAAAGGGAGGAGTTGGACGCAATGGCCACGATGGCCTGCGGCAGGCGGGATGCCGGCGAATTTTCCGCCGCATCGGCCTTTATTGTAGCGGCGGAAAATTCGCCGCATCCCGCCGCCGGGGCGCCTTGCACCTTAAGGAGCATGCGCTGCAGCTGCTCCTCATAGGGGCGCATGGCCTCGATGGCCTTCTGCGCTTTGCGCAACTTGGCCGACGACACCAGCTTCATGGCCGATGTAATCTTGAGCGTACTCTTGACGGAAGAAATCCGTCCTTTTATTTCCTTCAGTGTAGGCATTCTACTTCATGGAAAGGATAACGGAAGCAGCGGTTTCTTTCAGAACCTTCTCAATGTCCTCGTTGAGCACACCTTTCCCCAGCGGCTCCAGGACATCGGCGGCGTGCGCGGCGCGGAGGCGGTCCAGGAAGGCATCCTGGAAGGTACGGACATCGGCTATGGCAATGTCCCGCATGAGCGCGTGCGTTCCGCAGTAGAGGATAGCCACCTGCTCGCCGGTGCTCATGGGAGAGTACTGCGGCTGAATGAGCAGCTGGTTGTTCTTGCGGCCCTTGTCCAGGGCCAGTTCCGTCACCTTGTCCACGTCGGAGGAGAACTTGGAGAAGGCCTCCAGCTCGGCCCACTGGGCCTGGTCAATCTTGAGGGTGCCGGCCACCTTCTTCATGGACTTCACCTGGGCGCTGCCGCCCACACGGGACACGGAGATACCCACGTTGATGGCAGGGCGCACGCCCTGGTTGAACAGGGACTGTTCCAGGTAAATCTGGCCGTCGGTGATGGAGATGACGTTGGTCGGGATGTAGGCCGATACGTCTCCGGCCTGCGTCTCAATGATGGGCAGGGCGGTAAGGGAACCGCCTCCCTTCACTTTGTCTTTCAGGGCAGCGGGGAGGTCGTTCATGGAAGCGGCCACCTCCTGCTGGTCGATGATGCGCGCAGCCCTTTCCAGCAGACGGCTGTGCAGGTAGAAGATATCTCCCGGATAGGCTTCACGGCCGGAGGGACGGCGCAGCACCAGGGATACTTCACGATAGGCGACGGCCTGTTTGGAGAGGTCGTCGTACACCACCAGGGCGTGACGGCCCGTGTCGCGGAAATACTCGCCGATGGCCGCTCCGGAGAAGGGAGCGTAGTACTGCAGGGCGGCGGGGTCTGCGGCGGTAGCGGCCACTACCACGGTATAGTCCATGGCACCGTGCTCCCTCAGGGTCTTCACGATGGACGCCACGGTGGAGCCTTTCTGGCCGATAGCCACGTAGATGCAGAACACCGGTTTTCCGGCCTCGTACTCCTTGCGCTGGTTGATGATGGTATCGATGGCAATGGCGGTCTTACCCGTCTGGCGGTCTCCGATGATGAGCTCACGCTGGCCACGGCCGATGGGAATCATGGCGTCAATGGCCTTGAGGCCCGTCTGCAGGGGTTCACTCACCGGCTGGCGGAAGATAACGCCGGGCGCTTTACGCTCCAGCGGCATATCTACCTTCTCCCCTTCCACGGGACCCAGGCCGTCCAGCGGATTGCCCAGCGGGTCCACCACTCGTCCGAGGAGGGCGTCACACACGCCGATGGAGGCGATGCGTCCGGTACGGCGCACCACCATCCCCTCCTTCACCAGGTCGGTGGGACCCATGAGCACGGCGCCCACGTTGTCGGCCTCCAGGTTCATCACCACGGCCATGATGCCGTTGCCGCAGTCCAGCAGTTCGCCGGCCTCGGCATGGTCCAGCCCGTAAATACGTACCACACCGTCACTCACCTGCAGGACTTTGCCAATCTCCTCGAACTGGAGATCGTTTTTCATATCCTTGAGCTGTCCAAGCAGGATATCACTCACTTCACTGGGTTTCAAAGAAGTTGCCATCTTAGATAATTCTTCTGTTTCGTTCAATAAACTGTTCGCGGATGAGTTCCAGCTGGCGCTTGACGCTGGCATCCATGAGGTAGTCGTCTATGTCGAAGACGAAGCCTCCGATAAGGGACGGATCCACCTCGGTTTCTATGAGGACGTCGTCCCCGGTCTTTTCCTTCACCAGCGCCTTGAGCTGGTCTAGAAGATGCGGCGGCGGAGTGCTCACCGTGACAAGGTGCGCTTTTCTCACGCCCATGGAGCGGCGGTAGGCATCCACAAAGCTGCGGAGGATGTCCTCTACCATATCCATGCGGCCGTTACTGCACACAAGGGCCAGGAAACGGTCCAGCTCGGGAGCCATCCTGCCTTCCAGCGCTCCTTCCAGCAGTTTAAGCTTGTCCCGGGAGGGGACCACGTCTTCGGCTGCCGACAGCATGCGGCGAAGGTCCGGGACGGAGCGAAGCGTCTTTCCCAGGACCTCGGCCTGGGTGCACAGGAGGTCTCCCTGCCCGCTTTCACGGGCATATTTCACCAGCGCGGTGGCGTAGCGGATGACGACGATGCTGCGGTTCATGAGCGGAGACTGGCCTCAGAGGCTTCCTTTACCAGCTGGTCCAGGAGGGCCTGCTGGCTTCCATCATCCTGCAGCTCGTGACGGAGTACTTTTTCTGCCACCTGGACACCGAGAAGGGCCACTTCCTTGCGCACGTCGCGCAGGGCGCTCTCTTTCTCGGCGGCAATCTGGACCTTGGCATCGGCGATCATCTTGTCGGCCTCGGCCTTGGCGGCCTCCTTTGCCTCGGAGATGATGCGGGCGCGGGTCTCGGTGGCTTCGCGAAGGATGGCCGACTGCTCTTTGCGAACGTCTTCCAGCATCTTCGCGTGCTCGGACTTCCACTGCTCCATGCGCGCCTGAATTTCGTCGGCGTCCTTGAGGGACTGGGCGATCTTGGCACTGCGCTCATCCACCATGTCCGTAATGACGGGAAAGCCGAATTTGGCCAGGAGGAAGAACACGATGCCGAAGATAACGACCATCCAGAACAGGAGGCCGAATTCGGGCGTAACCAGATTCATGGTAATTACTTGATTACGATAGCCAGGAGGGCCACGATGATGGCGAACAGGGCAGCGCCTTCCACCATACCGGCGGCGATGATCATGGAAGTACGCAGGTTACCGGCGCTTTCCGGCTGGCGTGCGATGGCCTCCATGGTGGACTTGCCAATCTTACCGATACCGATAGCGGCGGCGATGGCAGCGATGGCGGCGCCCAGAGCGGCACCGGCTTTTCCGAGGGCTGCACCAGCGGCGGCCTGAAGGAGGATAGTAGAAAGAATCATAATATCAATAATTTAAAGTTTATTCTTCGTGTGCCCGGGCCATTCCAATGTAAATGGAGCTGAGCATGGTAAATACATAGGCCTGGATAAAGGCTACCAGGCACTCCAGCGCATCCAGGAAGACGCCGAAGAGCACGCTTACCAGCGTCATGCCGCCGCTCAGGAGCGGGCCGTACTTGGCCATGATGAAGATGATGCACACCATGCACAGGATCATGATATGGCCGGCCAGCATGTTGGCGAAAAGACGGATGGTAAGGGATACCGGTTTCATGATGGCGCTGAACACCTCGATGACCGGCATGATGGGTTTGAGGAATCCCGGAACATCCGGGAGGAAAATCTCTTTATAGTAGTGCTTGGTACCGTTCAGGTTCACCGTGAAGAAGGTGCACAGGGCCAGTACCAGCGTAATGGCAATGTTGCCGGTGAGGTTGGCGCCTCCCGGGAAGAAGGGCAGGATGCCCAGGAAGTTATTGAGGAGGATCCAGAGGAACGCCATGCAAAGGAACGGAGAGAATTTCCGGTAGTCCGGGCCGATGTTCTCCTTTGCCATGTCGTGGACCATCATGATGAGCGGCTCCACGAAGGCGGCAAGGCCCGTGGGGGCTTCCTTGAGGGCGTCGTGTTTGCGGTACCAGCGGGCGGTCCAGAGCACGATAAACAACAGGAGGAAGGTGCTCATCATGAGCGCCAGCACGTTCTTGGTGATGGAGAGGTCCAGGGGGCGTTCTCCGGTGAGGGCGTTTACCAGTTTGCCGTCTTCGTTGAAGGTATAGCCGCGCTCCGCCGCATGATGGGCCGTGAAGACCTTAACGCCGCCGTCCACCACAATGCAGGGCAGTGGAATGGCGATGGGTTTTCCCTTCCACTCGGTGATGTGCCACTCGTATTCGTCTCCGATGTGTTCGAAGATGATTTCGGAGATATTAATTTCCTCCTCAGCACCGTTAGCCCCCTCCTCGAGCGCAGGGCTTGCGATGGTCGAAGAAAAATGGTTTTCTTCGGCCGTAGGCCAAAGGAGAAGAAGGAGCGATATGAACAGGGGCAGAATCATGCTTCTACACAGACGGTTACAGTGTTGTCTTTAACTTCGGCGAAGCCATCTTTGATCTGGATATGCTTTTCCACTCCGTCTTCCACATAGCGGACGTTTCCTTCCGAAAGGGACGTGACCATGGCGGCATGGCCCGGCAGCACCGTAAACGGCGACAATGTACCGGGAAGCGACACCAGCGAGACATCGGCCTTGACCAATGTCCCTTCGGGGCTTAGGATATGTAGGCTTATTGTCATTCTGAGCGAAGCGAAGAATCTACTTAGCGGCCGCGAGAATAGCCTCGCCCTTGGCGATGGCGTCTTCGATGGTACCTACGTTCAGGAAGGCCTGCTCCGGGAGGTAGTCCACTTCTCCGTCCAGGATCATGTTGAAGCCCTTGATGGTATCTTCGATGGAAACCATCACGCCCTTCACGCCCGTGAACTGTTCGGCCACAAAGAAGGGCTGGGACAGGAAACGCTGCACCCTTCGGGCGCGGTTGACGGTGGTCTTGTCTTCGTCGGAAAGCTCGTCCATACCCAGGATGGCAATGATGTCCTGCAGTTCCTGGTTGCGCTGAAGGATTTGCTTCACGCGCTGGGCGGTGTCGTAATGCGCCTGGCCCACGATGTTGGGATCCAGGATACGGGAGGTAGACTCCAGCGGGTCTACGGCCGGGTAGATACCGAGGGCCGTAATCTTACGGCTGAGCACCGTGGTAGCATCCAGGTGGGAGAAGGTGGTGGCAGGGGCCGGGTCCGTAAGGTCATCGGCCGGCACATATACGGCCTGCACCGAGGTGATGGAACCGTTCTTGGTGGAGGTGATGCGCTCCTGCATCTTACCCATTTCCGTTGCCAGGGTGGGCTGGTAACCTACAGCCGAGGGCATACGGCCCAGGAGGGCCGACACCTCCGAACCCGCCTGGGTGAAACGGAAGATGTTGTCAATGAAGAAGAGGATGTCGCGGGGACCGGCACCGGTGTCGGAGTCACGGAAAGACTCGGCCAGGGTAAGGCCGCTCAGGGCCACGCTCTGACGGGCTCCCGGGGGTTCGTTCATCTGGCCGAAGACCATGGACACCTGGCTCTTTTCCAGTTCCTTGGGGTCTACGAGGGAGAGGTCCCACTTGCCCTCTTCCATGGCTTTATTGAATGCGTCTCCGTAACGGATGACGTTGGATTCGATCATTTCGCGAAGAAGGTCGTTACCTTCACGGGTACGCTCACCCACACCGGCGAACACGGAGAAACCGTTGTGCGCCTTTGCAATGTTGTTGATGAGTTCCTTGATGAGCACGGTCTTTCCCACACCGGCGCCTCCGAACAGACCAATCTTACCACCCTTGAGGTAGGGCTCCAGGAGGTCAATAACCTTAATGCCGGTAAAGAGCACTTCCTGGCTGGTGGTGAGGTCCTCAAACTTGGGCGGTTCCCGGTGGATGGGAAGGGAGTTTCCGCGGTCCATTTCCTTCATGCCGTCAATAGCATCTCCCGTGACGTTCATCACGCGGCCACGAATCTGGGCACCTACGGGCATGGAAATGGGACGGAAAGTGTTCTCTACCTCCAGGCCGCGGGACAGACCGTCGGTGGAGTCCATGGCTACGCAGCGGACGGTGTCTTCACCAATGTGCTGCTGCACTTCAAGAATAACCTGTTTACCGTCCGGGCGTTTGACAGACAGGGCGTCGTCAATGCGGGGAAGAGCGGTTTCGGCGCTGCCGGCCGAGATATCAAAATGCACATCCACTACCGGTCCCACGACCTGGGCGATGTGCCCCAAAGCATTAGGCATACACGTATATTTTCTGTATCTACAAAGATACACATTCTTTTGCAGATACTAAAATTTGAGTTGCCCACACGGACAAAAAGATTTACCTTTGTACCAATATGACTATGAAAATGACTTTTTTTCTGACGGTTTCTGCGGCATGGCTCCTCGCCACGTCGTCGCAGCCGCCCGTCCGTCCGGGACAACTCTACAACATGTCTTTCGACCACTGGAGCAAGGACAAGAAAGGATATGACGTGTGCTACGGGAGCGATGCCACTTCCGAAGAGAAAAAAATCTGGGGCAGCGCCAACGGAACCACCGCCTTCTATGGCGCCCCGACCGTCATGCCCGAAGAGAATTTTGTAGCAGTTCCGGGGCCCGGCAAGAAGGCCCTCTGTCTCAAAAGCCAGCTCATCAAGGTGCTCTTTATCAAGAAGCTGGCAGCCGGAAGCATTTTCAACGGCTACACCGGAGGCATTGACCTTTCCAGGATGACGGCCCACCTGTTCTGGGGCGTTCCGTTCACTGAGCGTCCCACTACGCTGAAAGGATATGCCTGCTACAAGCCGGGCCCCATCGACTTTGCCGACAAAGGGCACAAGGACCTGGAGGGAAAACCCGACACCGGCAGCCTCGCCATCGTCCTTGCCGATTGGGACACTCCAATCGAGGTGTGCCCGCCCGACCTTGCCCTGGATGAGGAGAACGATCCCGGGATCATCGGCCTTGGAAAGATCTATTTCAAGAAGAAGATGGGTGCCTACGAGCCCTTCTCCATCGAGATCAAGTACCGGAACGGCCGCACGCCCCGCTACGTTGCCATCGTAGCCTCTTCCAGCGCCCTTGGAGACTCCTTTACCGGCAGCACCGGCTCTGTCCTATATCTGGACGAGCTCGAGTTCACCTACTAAAAAAAGCCGGCCCTTTTTGAGGACCGGCTTTTATCTTTACCAGTTCGACTTTTAGTCGGAGAGGGAGAAGCGCTTGAAACCAAGCACCTTGGCCTCGGGATCCACGGCCTTGAGGGCGGCGGCTACGGAAGCCTTGTCGTCGGACAGCTGGTACTCCTGCTCCATGAGGGTGTTCTCCTTCAGGAACTTCTGGATACGGCCGTTCACGATGCCGGCGATCATCTGCACCTTGGAGGCGAGGGAGGCAAGGGTCTCGGCGCCAACTTTGGCGATGATGTCACGGGCCTGCTGAGCCTGCTCGGGAGTGAGCCAGCCCTTGGCGGTGTTGGACTCGATGTGGTCTTCGCTGTCAACGTGGGCGGGGTTGATGCCGGCCTTCTTGAGGGCGTTGTCCACAGCTTTCTGAACCTGCTCGTCCTTGGTCTTCTGCTCGGCCACGGTCTTCTCGGACTCGATAACCTCGGCAGGAACGGAAGCAGCGTCTACAGCCACAGGGTTCATGGAAGCAACCTGCATGGCGATACCGCGGGCAATCTCGGAGGGAACCTCCTTGTTGAAAGCGACGATGGCGCCCAGCTTGCCGTTAAAGTGTACGTACTCGCTCACGAAAGGAGCCTCGAGGGCGCCGTAGTAGGCAAGAACGTGCTTCTCACCGGTCTTACCGGCCTGGTTGGTGATGTCTTCCTCGAGGGAATAACCGCTGGCAAGCTTCACAGCCTTCAGGGCCTCTACGTCGGCGGGAAAAGCGGTGATGGCTGCGTCTGCAATCTCACCGGCGAGCTTCTTGAAGTCGGGGGTGGCAGCGACGAAGTCGGTTTCGCAACCCAGGCACACGAGCACGGCCTTTCCGCCGTTAACGCGGCTCAGGACAGCACCCTGGGTGGTCTCGTTCTCACCACGCTTGGCAAGAGTGGACTTACCTTTCTCACGAAGGATTTCAACGGCGCGTTTGAAGTCGCCGGCGGCCTCTTCGAGGGCCTTCTTGCAATCCATCATGCCGGCGCTGGTCATGTCGCGCAGCTTCTTGATGTCTGCTAATGCAATAGCCATAATCTTTACTTGCTTTTAACGGTTAATTACTCTGCAGCGGGAGTTTCGGTCTCAGCGGCGGGAGCAGCCTCTTCGGCGGCCTCGGCCTTGGGAGCGCGGCGGGAGCGGAGCTTCTTGGCGGGAGCCTCTGAAGCAGCCTCGGCATCGGCCTCGGGAGCTTCCTTCTCCTTCTCAAGCTTGCGCTCTTCCAGGCCCTCGCTGATAGCCTTGCACATCACATCCATGATGAGCTCGATGGACTTCGTGGCGTCGTCGTTGGCGGGAATCACGTAATCAATAGGGGTAGGATCGCAACAAGTGTCAACCATAGCGATTACCGGAATGTTCAGACGGGCGGCTTCCTTCACGGCGTTGGCCTCTTTCTGAACGTCGACCACGAAGAGGGCGCTGGGCAGACGGGACATGTCGCGGATAGAACCGAGGTTCTTCTCCAGCTTGGCCCGCTGGCGCTCCACCTGGAGGCGCTCACGCTTGGCGAGCTTCTCGAAGGTGCCATCTTCCTTCATCTTGTCGATGGTATTCATTTTCTTGACGGCCTTGCGAATGGTGGGAAAGTTGGTAAGCATACCACCCGGCCAACGCTCGGTCACGGAAGGCATATTGACCTCGGCGGCCTTGGTGGCGACGACGTCCTTTGCCTGCTTCTTGGTGGCAACGAAGAGGACCTTGCGGCCACTGCGGGCCATTTCCTTGAGGACCTCGGCTGCCTCGTCGATCTTTACGACGGTCTTGTGCAGGTCGATGATGTGGATACCGTTCTTCTGGTCGAAGATATACGGAGCCATCTTGGGGTTCCACTTGCGGGCCAGGTGGCCGAAGTGGGTGCCTGCTTCAAGAAGTTGTTCGAAATTTGTTCTAGACATGGGTTTTCGTTTGTCTTTGTTTTTAACTCTTTCATCAATCCGAAGTAGCAGTTCCTGACTGGTCTTCGGGATTTTTTCGCGGCCGGGCAATCCTTCTTGTAGCCTGGGAAGATTCTCATCCTCACCAGAGTCTCAGGATTTGATGAAAACCCGTACCGTGCTGACGTAACTCCAGTATTAACGTTTACTGAACTGGAAGCGACGACGTGCGCCAGGCTGACCGGGCTTCTTACGCTCAACTTCGCGAGCGTCGCGGGTGAGGAAGCCGGCGGCCTTCAGCGTGGAGCGGTAGGCCTCTTTGTCCACCTCGCACAGGGCGCGGGCGATTCCGAGACGAACGGCTTCGGCCTGACCTTTGGTACCACCACCTACGAGGGTGACCTTGATGTCAAACTGGCCTGCAGTACCGGTGACCTCGAGGGCCTGGTTGGCGATGTACTGAAGAGTTTCCTCTTTGAAGTACTCCTCCATGGCGCGGTCGTTGATGACGAACTTGCCGTTACCGGGTACTACATAAACACGAGCGACGGCTGATTTACGTCTTCCAAGGGCGTGTTTCTGTTCCATGTGCTCTGTTTAGATTTCGTTAAACTTAATGGTCTTGGGGTTCTGTGCCTGCTGTTTGTGCTCAGGACCTGCATAGATGTACAGGTTGTTGATGAGCTTGTCGCCGAGACGGGTCTTCGGCAGCATTCCGCGCACAGACATGCGGATGAGTTCCTCGGGGCGGGAAGCCATGATGTCGCGGGGAGTGGAGAAGCGCTGGCCACCCGGATAGCCGGTGTAGCGAACGTAAACGCGGTCGGTCATCTTCTTGCCGGTAAGACGGATCTTGTCGGCGTTGACGATGATGACGTTGTCACCACAGTCCACATGCGGGGTGTAGCCGGGCTTGTTCTTGCCACGCAGCACGAGAGCCACGCGGGAAGCCAGGCGACCGAGCACGAGGTCGGTTGCATCAATGACGAGCCACTCCTTGTTCACAGTTGCCTTGTTCAGGGAGACTGTTTTGTAGCTAAGTGTGTCCACTGTCTTGATTATTAATGGTTTAACATAAAAATTGCGATCCCCCTACAATGAGAGGGACCGCAAAGGTAGTTATTTTTTGGGAGATTACCAAATATTAGAAGGGCAGGGCATCACTGGACCAGCTCAGGTTGCTGTTGGCCGTGAGCGGATAAACGCCATAGGCAGAGTCGGCAATATTGTTGCCGCTTCCCTCGGTGAAATTCCAGGCAGCCAGGAGGTTGAAGTTGTCGTCGTCGGGGCTTGCCACGTTCATATTGGCAGCAATCTCCGTGGCCGTGCGGGCCACATTCCACACGCGCAGGTAAGCCATGGAGCCCAGGAAGTTGCGCTTGGGCTGGCCGGCCGCGCCGATGATGAAGGAGAACGGCAGATCCCACTTGGCGCCCACGCCGTTAAGCTCGACGGCATGGTCTTCAGCGTCGTTGGAGGCAACTTCCACGCCGTCTACATACAGGCGGGCTTTTTCGGCACGCTTGTAAGTAGCGGCAATGTGGTGCCACTCGTTCACGGCCATGTTGGTGGTGTAGGTTACCTTGCGTTCATTGTACTCATTTTTATCGGTACGCTTGGCACCGCCATAGACCAGGTTGAGCTGGCTACCTTCGTAGCGAAGGAGGAAGATGCCTTCCGTTCCCCAGAGGACGCGGATATTGTCTCCGCCGCCGGTGAGGGAAGAGGGCTTGAACCAGCCTTCCAGCGTCACCTCGTCCTGCACGGCATCGCTTTCGCCAAAGGTATTCTGCAGGTACTGGCCCTGGGCGTCAAAGTTCACGCTCACTCCACCTGTACCCGGATCGGGCGTGGGAGTGGTGCCGCCTTCGGTGTCGATGATGGCATAGTCGCCGGAGAAATCTTCGCCATTGTATCCGAGGATGACGATATACCGGCCGTCCGGGCCGCCCCAGTTTCGGATAGTAGCGGGCACCTCGCTCTGGATGTTGTACGAAGGCGCAGCATCGGCCATGGCAGCGAGCGTGCTCTTGAGCGTAGTTCCCTGAGGCTTCTCATCGGTAGCTGTAGCATAGAACGAGGCTGCGTCGCAGGCGGTGACGGTAATGTTGACAATGGTGTAACCCCACTGCTCAGTCACTTCCTTGGTCGCTGCCCACGTAGCGGAATGGTCGGTCAGAGTAATGTTGTTACCGGTTACGGTCACATGGATGGAGGCTTCGATATTATTGAAGGTAGCGATGATATCTGCTTCACCTTCTGCAACGGCGGTAACAGTATAGTAAGATTCATAGTACAAGCTGAGCTTCACCACAGACTCATCCGAGGACTTGAAGCTGATGCTGCCCGTATCGGTGCAGTCATCCGGGAGGAGTTTGGCGCTGAAATAGCTCAGGCTCTTGCCTTCCTTCAGGGTGATTTCCGTGATTTCGTCATCGTACCAGCCCTGGGTAAACTTGATACCGGTAGCGTGTACGGGATCGGGCTCGCGAGCGGTGAAGTTGTAAACAACGTATTCGCCGGTAAACTCAAACTCTTCGTCGTAAGCAAGGAGGTAGGCTACAGCCTCGCCTTTCTCGGAGTAGTTCGCAGAGAACTCCTCTCCCTTCAGGAAAAGGCCTTCCGGGCTCTGTCCGGCATCCTGCTTTTCCGTTACCTGCTCGTACACAGCGTTGGAAACGGCTTCCACACCATCAAACTTGGAGGCCTCCACAATGCCAAAATAAGCGAACTCGCCGTCAAAGCCAGCGACGGAAACCTCTTCGTGGGAGCCGGTAATCTTACCATAGTAGTTCTTGTCCCACTTGGGCGTATCGGTAACCGTCCAGGCCTCGGCGCGGTCCACCAGCTTAATCTTGTCGGCCACCGTCACCTTGACGGTAGCGGTGAGATCGTCCTGCCGGGCAGTGATGGTGGCTTCACCCATGCCCACGGCCTGGATATAACCATAGCTCACCACGGCCACCTTTTCATCGGAAGAGGTCCACTCCAGCTTGCGGGCATCGGTGGTATTCTCCGGGAGAAGGGAAGATTTAATATTGGCGGCGCGGCCCACAAGGAGCGACACCTCCGTCTTATTGAGCACTATCTCGGTAGCGGGAACGCGCTCGGCGAATACATTCACGAGGGCGCTGGCCGATACGCCGTCCACGGAAGCGGTAATGCTGGCCACACCCTTTGCGAGAGTAGTCACCTTACCGCCGGCATCGACAGTAGCCACAGTCTCGTCGGAGGACTTCCAGGTTATGGTTCCGGCCTGGGCATCTTCCGGCTTGAAGGCGGCCGTGAGGGACACTTCCTCCCCCACTACCACGTAGTTGGTCTTGGGAGTGATTTCCAGCCCCTGAACCTTTGCGGCCACGTTTTCCGGCATAGGGAGCGGGTTGGAGGTATTGGCCAGCTCGGTCTTGCTGCAGGAATAGAGGCCCATGACTGCCACCAGGGTGGCAAAAATCATCTTTTTCATATAGTTTTAATGTCTATTCAATTGTTCCTTTGATTTGGAGCGGAGCTACGGGAGCTCCGTCAACGCTGATGGTCAATGTTTCCGTCACGGCACTCCCCCGGCGCTTCCACAGCGCATCGTACTCTCCCCGAAGGTCTTCGCGGGAGTGCGGAGCCAGCGTCTGGGGGGCGTAGAGCTTCACGCGGGAGGAGGAGGCCCGTACCTCAACCTTCACTTCCCTGTCCGTGTCATTGTAGAGCGGGATGGAGAACACATAGTCTCCGAAGCCGTCCCTGGAAAGGACATTGACGGAAGTGTCGGTGCGGAGGCCGCAGCCCAGGTCCTCGGCATAGCGGATCTCGCCTTCGGAAGCGTCCCTGAGCACGTATCCTTTCACGGATATGGAGCTGAGCACGGTGTTCTCGCCGTCGGAGCTCACCACGGTGAGGTGCCGGGTCTGGGAACCATACAGGCTCTTGGGATCAAAGACCGCCGTGAGGACGGCCCTGGCGCCGGGTGCAAGCACACGCCTGTTCACCTCACCGGTAAAACAGCCGCAGCCCGAGTGAATCTCCAGCACGGTGACGCTTTTTCCGGAAACATTCTCAAAAGGGTAACGGAGCGTAATGGCACCGCTGTCAAAGCGCACCGTATCCACGGCCTGTTCCGCGTTTTCGAAGCGGAGCAGACGGCCCTCCTGCGCCTGGGCCCCTACAGTAGTAGCGAGGCCCAGAGCAAGGAGCAGCGATATGATACGGCTTTTATCCATTATTCGGGGCAACGGATGTTGGCGGGAGTGTAAGTGACGTTGCCGTGGGCATAACCGTCAAAACCGTTTCCGGTGAGGTCCTTGCCGCGGTTCTCGTCATCCAGCTTCCAGTAACCGAGGAGCTTGTTCTCCTGGGCTTCCTTCACAGGGTCTGCGATGGAGCACTGGCCGTTGATGAGCTCGGTAGGGCTCAGGAGACGGCCCCATACGCGGGCTTCGCTCACCTGGCCGTTCAGGTATCGGCCCTTCTCGGACATGCCGATCGCGAACTTGGAGTTGTACACCTTACCCAGGTTGATACCCTTGCCGCCCATAGGAGTGGAGCTGTCCAGCACGCCGTTAATATAAAGGTCGCAGGTCTGCTTCACGCCATCGGCCACCACGGCAATGTGATACCACTTGCCGGTGTCGAAGTGGGCCTTGGAGGTGATGGACACGCCCTGGCCGGCCAGCTGCAGCTGGTTGGGGTCGCAGGAGATATCGCCAAAGCGCAGCAGGAAGTTCTCTTCCACGCCGATGAGGGAGGAAATGTACGGATTGGCGCTGGCCCAGCTGTTGGCCTTCACGCGGATTTCCATGGTGCACACTTCCAGCTGCAGACGGGGATCGTTGACGGTGGTGGGCATCTCGAAGTAGGAACCGCCGGGCAGGTTGGCGGCCGATGCATACACATAGCCGCGGATCACCACATAGGCGTATTCCTGTCCGGGAATGCTCCCGAGGGTGGAGTCGGAACCCGTAATCTTGAGCGGCAGGCAGTAGATGACGCCGTTTTTGAATCCGTCAATGTTCACGTCCATGCTCACGGGCAGGGAAACGGCCGAGCCGGCCTTGATGACGGCCGTCTTGGCGCTGAGGGTATAATTGGACTCCGGGAGCATCCAGTAATTGGTGCCGTTGGCCTTGTTGAAGGCGCCCAGCGCGGCGGCGGAGTCGCGGACCGGCTCAAAGGAAACGGTCACGTCCTTGTCCACCTTCACGGAAGAAGCCAGCGTGAAGGTAACGGGGCCGGACTCTTCCAGGAAAGCCGACATTTCGCCGGTCGAGGAAGCACGGAAGGCCACGACGCCATTGTCGTACAGATGCTCGGAGTAGAGGATGCTCTTCTGGCAGGAGGCCATCATGGAGAGGGCAGCCAGCGCTATGATAAACTTTTTCATACTCTTTATTCTCCTTTATAGTATTCTACCTTTTGCTGGGCACGGATGCCCATGATGTGGTGCTGGTAGCGCAGTTTCTTGCCTTTCTCGGCACCCTCGGCCTCCAGGCGCCAGTCGCGCTGGCCGTGGAAGGAGGCGAAGCCGCCCTTGTGGCCATACTGCTGGCCGCAGGTAGAAGGCTGATAACCGGCCATCTGCTCCAGGACACCGCAACCATTGCCGTACGTGTCACCCACGTTCTCGGTAACGATAATCTGGGCAGGTACCCAGCCGCTTTCGCGGTTAAGATTGGAACCAAAGTCGCTCTGGGTTGCCTGGCTGGCTCCGCCCAGTCCGCCGTACTTCTGATAAACCCAGAAGTTGCAGAGGGGCGCGAACTCGGCCGATCCGGCGCCGGAGTTACGGTCGATGATAAGGAGCGTCTCGGGGTTGGCCGATTTAGGGCCGATGAACTGGGCCAGATACTTCACGAAGGTGGCAAAGCAGGTACCGTCGCTGAACGGTTCTCCGTTGCCCATGGGCTCGTAGTCCAGGTCGTAGCCGTCCAGGCCGTACTTCTCAATCTCGTCCAGGATGGGCTTGGCGGCATAAATGACCCACTCGGGGTAGTTGCCTTCCTCGTCCACGGTCTTGTGGGCGGCGGCATCGGCGGCACATGCAGCCGAGCCGGCGTCACGGGCAGCCGATTCCAGCTCCTGCTCGGTCATCTTGCCGGAGATGACGCGGCCCATGTTGTCGTACTTGTACTTTTCGTAGGCCTTCATGAAGGAAGGAACCTCGGCCTCCATCACCCAGGAGTTGTTCTCCAAAAGACGGGTAATGCGGCAGCCCACGAGTTTCATGCCCTTCACCTCCTGGCAAGCCTTCATTTCCTGGTAGTCCAGGGAGCCGAACTTGGGAACGCCGCCCCAGAGGTTGATTACATCCACGGAGTCGGGGATGTCGGCAAAACGGAAGGCCATGGAGCCGTAGTCGGCAAAGAAGATATAGGAGATGCTGCGCGCGGCGATGCCGTCCTTGTCGAAGGCAGCCTTCTTCCACTCGCGCAGATTCTGGTAGTAGGTCTCGTCGCCGATGGCATTCACGGTACCGGTACCCTGGATATAAGTAGCCCAGGGCTCCACGGTGTGAATACCGGAGGTGCGCTCTACTTGGATGGGCTTCACGTCCTTGTTACAGGAAGAGAGAACCAGTGCGGCGCCCATCATCAGTATATAGATTGTCTTTTTCATTGCTGTAAGGGTTACTTTTTATCCCACCAGAGCTGGGTGCCGCCGTTGTCGCCGGCGCCGCTCTTGGCTTCGCTGTCCAGAAGGGTAATGGCCTCGGTCACGGCCGCATTGTTGGCCTGGAACTCGGAGGCGGGGTAGATGAGACGACGGATCTGCTTGTCGGTGTCAATGGTACCGCCAGAGTTGTTGGTGAGCGTAGGAATCACCTTGGGGTAGCCGGTGCGGCGGAACTCGGCCCATGCCTCCATTCCCTCGGGAAAACCGGCAATGTACTTCTGGGTGATAATCTGCTCCAGGTGACCTTCGAAGCTGCTCTGGCTGCTCCAGGCAACCGACACGTCGGTGAGGTTGGTGCTGTAGCTGTTACCGGCCGTAACGGCGTCGGTGAAACTGCCCACACCGGTGGTGGTGGAAAGGTAAGAGCCCACGCCCACGCCTCTGAGCTCGAAGCTCTTCTTGATACCGCTTTCATAGAGCTGACGGGCAGCGGCATCGTTTCCTTCGCGGAGGGCATGCTCGGCGCGGAGGAAGAAGCTCTCGGCACCGCTCATCCACATAAGGGGATCGTTGTTGGTGCAGTTGATACGGGAAAGCAGGGAAGACTTGGCGTAGGTGTCGCTGATGACTGCTCCCATGCGCACGCCATGATACTGACCGTCGGAGCCGGTGGTGAAGTAAGCGCTGCGGCGAGGGTCGTTGTAACTGTTCATGTAAGTTACGATGGTAGCACCGGGTTTGGCATCGCCGTCATTGAAGTTGTACTCGATGACGAAGATGGGATACTCCCAGGCACCGGTACCCGGATGCAGGGCGGCGTCTACTTCCAGGAAGCCTTCGGCGCAGGCAAGGGCCTTGGCAGCCTGGGCCTTGTACAAATCCTCGTCGGCATAAGCCACGCGGAGGGCCAGGCGCAGACGCAGCGTGTTGGCGAACTGAATCCATTTGGCTACGTCGCCGTAGAAGACATTGTCGTAGTCGGCCAGATAGGTAGCTACGCCCTTGCCCAGCAGGTCTTCAAGCGTAGCGATGCCGCTGTCCAGGTCTTCGAACATGGCAGCGTACACTTCCTGCTGCTTGTCGTAAGAGAGGTGGATGGCGCCGGTACCCAGCTGGGTGTAAGGGATGGGGCCGTAGGCGTCGGTGACGCGGTGCAGGGAAGCCACCTTGAGGATGTCACCGAAAGCGGCATCGTAGGGGCTGGCCGCACGCAGGGCATTCAGCTGCGTCCAGGGAGCGATGGCACGGATGTAGGCATCCTCGAAGAGGGCCTTGGTCCAGCCATCGGCCACCAGATTGTACTCGTTGGTCTGGTGGAAACCGCTGTTGGAAGCGGCCTCGTAGTTGGAGAAAATGTTGCCGGTGAGGCCCTGGACCACCTGATAGGAGGCAGAACCGTACTCTTCCTCACCTCTCTGGTAGGAAGGAAGGACGTTGGCCATCATCTGGGCTACATAGGAGCCGGTGCGAAGGTTATCGTGCTCGAGCATTTCCTCGGTGGCCTGCTCAGGGTTGGTATTGCGGTCGGTGAAAGACTTGGTGCAGGACACCAGGCTCACCATCAGGATCAAAACGGAAAGGATGGTCTTTTTCATTGCGGTATCCTCCATTATTTATTGTTCTTCTTACCGAACTTCACCTTCACGGAGAAGCCGATGTTACGGGTAGACGGAGCCATGAACAGGTCGATTCCGGCGCCGTAGTTGCCGGCGTTGGACACCTGCTCGGGGTCGAAGGGAGCCTTGCAGTAGAGAAGGGCCAGGTTGCGGCCCACCAGGGAGACGTTCAGGCTCTCGATCCACTTCACGGCCTTGCTCACGGGGATGTCGTATCCCAGGGAGACCTCGGCCAGGCGGATGTTGGTCATGTCATAGACATAGTAGGCGCCCAGGGCGTCGGTACCGGTGGGGCTGGCAATGGTCTGCCAGTAGTCCTGGCCGCTCACCTGATAGTAGTTGCGGGCATTTCCGAAGATGTCGGCGGGAGCGAAGTTGAAACCTTCTTCGCGGCCCTGGAGGGTCTTCTCGGTTACGCCGAAACCGTCCATGGCAGCCTCGGTGAGGGACACGCCCACGCCGCCCTTGCGCATGGTGAACATGAAGGCCAGGTTAAGGCCCTTCCAGCTAAACTGGTTGCGCCAGGAACCCGTCCAGTCGGGGTTCACGTTACCGGCATACCACATGGTGTCGGGCGTGCCGTCGTTGGGGGCCTTGTACAGGACGCCGCCCTTGTCGGAAGGCGTTACGTACGGAGTACCATCGGCATTGGTGGCCAGGCCGGAGACGTACATTTCGCCCACGGGACGGCCTTCGATGAGCCACATGGTGGCGGCGGAAGTTCCGCCCACGTTCTCACGGGTGCTCACGTAGTGCTCATTGCCCATGGTGTAGTCCAGCATCTTCACCACCTTGTTGGTGTTCTTGGTCCAGATGAGGTTGGTGGTCCAGTTGAAGTCCTTGAAGAAGTCCTTGGAGAACTGGGCAGAGAGTTCCACACCGGAGTTGTCCACCTGGCCGGCGTTTACGTAGAACACGCTGGAGCCGCTGAGGGAGGTGTTGGTGGGGGTGAAGACCTGGTTGTAGGTAGAAGAGTGGTAGTAGGTTCCGGCCAGCTGGACCAGGCCCTTGAACAGGCGCACATCGGCACCTACTTCCCAGGAGCGCGTGCGCTCGGGCTGGAAGTCGGGGGCGGGGAACCAGGTATTCAGGTTGGGGATACCGCCTACCACGGCGTAGGTTTCATTGAGGATGAAGCGGTTGATAGGGTTACCTACCTCGGCGTACGAAGCACGCACCTTGGCATAGGGAATGATGTCGGACTTTTTCTCCAGCATCTCGGTGATGAGCCAGGAGGCACCTACGGAAGGATAGAAGAAGGGCTTCACCTTACCGTCCGATGCCATCTGGGAAGACCAGTCCTCGCGGGCGGTCGCTTCCAGGAAAAGGAAGTTCTTGTAACCTACGTTGAGGGTGCCGAAAACGGACTGCGTCTGGTCGCGGAAGGTGTCTTTGGACTGGGCCTTGCCGGTTTCCATGTTGGTGAAGGTGAACAGGTTGGCTACGCCAAGGAGGTCACCGCCCAGGGTGGTACCGCGATAGTAGTAGTCTTCGATGGAAGCGCCCAGGGTGGCGTTCAGGGACACCAGGGCGTTTTCGCCAAAGTTCTTGTGCACGTTTACGAGGACATCGGCATAGGTCTGGGTGGTCTTCTGGTCGCTGTACTTGTAGCGGCCGTACTTGCCGGCGAACAGACCGTTGGAGGAAGCGTAGTGCTTTTCCTCGGCGATGGTTCCGTTATGGTCGGTACGCACGCGGGCCTGCACGTCCAGCCAGTCGGTCACGTCATAGGAGACGGAGCCGCCCAGGATGAAACGGTTCTTCTGGGCCGTGAACATGTTGCGGTTGATGGTCCAGAAGGGGTTCTGCATGGACAGCTGGTTGGTGCTCCAGTACTGGACCGGGAAGTTACGGGCGGCGTCGTAGCGCTCGTAAACGGTATAGGCATACAGGTTGTCGCTGGGGCTCATGAGGTAGAGCGGCACCAGCGGGTTGTGGTACAGACCGCCGGAGAGCATGTTCTGCTCGTTCACGCGCACGAACATACCCAGCACGCTCATGTGCAGCTTATTGTTCAGGTAGTCGGCCGTATGGCGGAAAGTAGCGTTGAAGCGGTTGTAGTTGTTGTTGGGAACAATGCCGCGGGCGTCGGAATAACCGGCGCTCAGATAGGTGGAGGAGTGCTCCTTACCGGCCGATACGCTCACGGAATGAGCAGAGTTGTAGCCGGTCTGGAAGAAATCACGGCTGTTCCAGGTGGGAGCGGCCTCCAGCTTGCTGCCCCAGGAGGCATAAGCGCCGGCCTTGGCACCGTAGCTGGTCTGGCGGGCGGGGAGCATCAGGGGGGAAGAGAAGGTGGTATTGTTGGAATAGCTCACGTGGAAGCCTTCCTCACCGGTGCGGGAGGTGAGCATGAGGATACCGTTGGCAGCCTTGTAACCGTAGAGGGCGGCGGCCGATGCACCTACGAGGGCGCTCATATCGGCAATATCCTCGGAGTTGAGCATGGACATACCGTCACCGGAAAGGCCGGAACCGGAGTAGATGCTCCAGGAGTCTCCGGGCTTGGTGGTGCTGAGGGTGGGAAGCGGAATGCCGTCCAGCACATACAGGGCGTTGTTGTTGCCGCTGATGGACTTGGCACCGCGCATGACCACCTTGGTCTCGGAACCGGCACCTGCGGCCGTTTCATTGATCTGCACGCCGGCAATTTTGCCGGAGAGGGAGTTCACCAGGTTGGCTTCGCGGGTGACGAAGACTTTCTCGTCCAGTTTCTGGACATTGTAGGTAACGGCTTTCTCGGAACGCTTGATACCGAGGGCGGTTACTACCACGCCTTCAAGGACGGTGGCGTCTACCTGCAGCATGACGTCAATAGCCTCGCGGCCGTCCACGGGAACCACAGCGTCCTGCATACCAATGTAGGTATAGCGAAGAGCCACGGCGCCGGCGGGAATCTCCAGCGTGTAGGTACCGTCAATGTCGGTGATGGTACCCACAGAGGGCTGTCCCTCAACGAAAACGCCTGCGCCAACAAGAGGCTCACCGTCGTCATCGGTAATGCGGCCGCTCACGGTGCGGGTTTTCTTCTGGGCTTCCTGCTTCTTGGAAAGAAGGATGTTGGAACCGTTGATGGTGTACTCCAGCCCTGTACGGGATGCGAGCTGGTCAAGAACAGACTGCAGGGAGGCGTTCTGGACGTGAATCGTAATCCGCTGATTCATATCCACCTCTTCGTCTGCAGCAAACAGATAGCGGGTCTGCCCCTCGACGCTTTCAATGACGTCTTTGAGCCGTGCGTCCTTCATATCCAGGCTTACCTGCACGTTCTGGGCATGCAGGGAAAGGGAGAATGCAAAGGCCAACACCGCAAGGCAGAACTGCCGAACAATGGGTTTACGCATACATTAAGTAGTTGGTTAATTAGTTATTGTTGGGATAATGTATTAATCTATGTAGTAGACGCCCGAAGCTTCCTCGTAGTAGTACGTAAAGTCGCATCGGCGCTGAAGAATCCGGAACGCATGCTCAATGCCGTCCGAGATGCGGAACTTGAGGTAGGAGTAGTGGATTTCCGGGATGGAACTCCGGCGCATCTCGATCTTGACACCGTAGGCCCTTTCCAGTTTCTGGAGGACTTCGTCGAACGGGACGCCGGTCACGGAGACAATGCCGTCGGTCCAGAGATAGGCCTCGTGGTTCTCCATACGGGTTCGGACCAGTTTGCCGTCTACGAGGCGTACCAGTTCATTGGGATCCAGGCGCACGACGGGTGTTTCCTGTTTGTCCTGAATCTGAACGCTTCCTTCCAGGAGGGCGGTGGAGAATTCTCCGCGATACTCATCGGCCACTACGTCAAACACGGTACCCAGCACCTTCACGTCGTAAGAGAAAGTTTCCACGATGAAAGGGTGCTCGGGATCCTTGGCCACATCGAACATCGCCTCTCCCTCTACTTTCACACGGCGCTGTTTGCCATAGAAAATGGCAGGATATTCGATGCGGGAACCAGAGTTGAGGTCTACACGGGTGCCGTCGGAGAGATAGACGGTGGTGCGGAGGCCGGGCTGGGTTTCGGAGACCAGGAGGGTGTTTTCCAGGGTGTGTTCCAGCGGACGGGCAAAGTGCTCACGCCCGAAGATGACACCCACGGTGATGGCGGCGGCGATGGAAGCGACGGCGGCGGCCCAGCGCACGACACGGAATACAGGGCGCAGGCGCTGTTTGCGGAGTTCCTGTGCCATGCTGCCTCCCAGGAGAACCTGGGTAAGGACGAAACGGTCGTAAGCGCGCTCGAACGCCTTGTGATGGGCCTCATCGGCCTCAATCCAGGCGGCCAGCTCTTCATTTTCCCGGGGGGTGGTTTCCCTCAGGAAGAAGCGGTCCATTAGGTTGTTCATTTCTGCCATACAATATAAATACGTTTTAAAAAGGGGAATTCCCCCCCTCTTTGGTTAATATTTGTTATCTTTGTACCGTCATGTCCGACAAAAGCAATCTCACATATCGTCTGTTCGAGCACGTCTTCGGAGAAAACCGGGAAATGCTGGAACGCCTGGCCTACTTCTATGTAGGCTCCCGGGAAGACGCGGAGGACATTGTGAGCCAGTCTTTTCTAAACCTGTGGGAAAAGCGGGAAGACATCTTGGAAGACCGCATCCTCCCCTACCTCTTCACCACCGTCAAGAACGCCTGTCTGGATTACCGGAGAAAAGAGAGTGTCCACAAACAGACCCACGAGCAGCTGCAGCGTCAGGAACGCTCCATGATGGAAATCTACACAAGCACCATCGAGAGCCGGGATCCGGTAGCACTTTTCACCGATGAAATTCTGTCCATTTATAAAGAAACGCTGCTTGCCCTGCCTCCCCAGGAGCGGGAAGTTTGGCTCCGAAACCGTATAGACGGGCTCACCTACAAGGAAATTGCCACGGCTCTTGGCATCACCTACAAGCGCGTGGACAAGAACATGCAGAAGGTCATGAAAAAACTCAAGGCCGCCCTCTCCGAATACCTCTCCCTCATCCTTCTCCTCACCTCCATGGGGCTCCAGCTCTAACCCGTACGTCGTTTGCACCGGCACGGTGACGATCTTAAGCGTGATTTGGCCCTTATCCTGCTTTTGTTCGTCACTGCTGACGATCTTAAGCATAATTCCCGGCAAATCCTGCTTTTGTTCGTAAGTAGAAGCAAAAAAAGCACTACCTTTGCGCCATGAAAATCGGAAACATAGAGTTAGGAGACCGCCCGGTGACCCTGGCGCCCATGGAGGATGTCACAGATGCCAGCTTCCGCATCCTTTGCCGGGAAGCGGGCGCGGCCATGGTGACTACGGAGTTTGTCAGTTCCGACGGCCTGGTGCGGGACGTGAGCAAGACCATTGCCAAGATGCGCACGCTGGAGGAAGAGTCTCCCGTAGCCGTGCAAATCTACGGCAGCCTTCCCGATGCTATGGTAGATGCCGCCAGGATGGCCGACAAAGCCGCCGAACTGGCTGGTGGTCACGGGGCCGATATCGTGGATATCAATTTCGGCTGCCCTGTCTCCAAGATTGCCGGAAGAGGTGCGGGCAGTGGCATGATGCGTGAACCCGACAAGCTGGTAGCCATCACAGAAGCCATCGTGAAGGCCGTTCCGGACAAGCCTGTAACCGTCAAGACCCGCCTGGGCTGGGATGACCAGTCCAAAATCATAGTGGAACTAGCCGAGCGCCTGCAGGATGTGGGCATTGCCGCCCTCACCATCCATGGCCGCACCCGTTGCCAGATGTACAAGGGCGAGGCCGACTGGACCCTCATCGGAGCCGTGAAAGAGAATCCCCGCATGCACATACCTATTATAGGTAATGGAGACATCAACAGTGCACAGAAAGCGAAGGAAGCTTTTGAGCGCTACGGCGTAGACGGCATCATGGTGGGCCGTGCCAGCTTTGGCCATCCCTGGATCTTCACCGAAATCCGGCACCTCCTGGACACCGGCGAGGACCTTCCACCCATGAGCGTGAAAGACCGCGTGGCCCTTGCCAAACGCCATTTCCAGCTCTCACTGGATTTGAAAGGACCCGTTACCGGTGTGTACGAGATGCGTCGCCATCTCAGTTGCTACTTCAAAGGACTTAGGGACTTCAAAGACACCCGCATCAAACTTGTCACCTCCAAGGACCCGGAAGAAATCTTTACCACCCTGGACTACGTAGCCCAGCGCTGGGGCGAAGAAACCCCCGAGGTGGAAGGCGTGTACGGCTTATAATCATCCGCCACTCCCCCCCAGACAAAAGCAATAACGCACTTTTGGCCCTTTTTCGCGTTATTGCCCTGCCTTGCTACAGACGAATAACGCACTTTTCCGGCAAAAACGCGTTATACGTCCCACCGCAGCCTAAAGATAGATTAAACTGGAGAGATTCCCCGGCGCAAAGAGCTTTTGCGCCATAGTGCAGTATCCCTATCCAATTCCATTAGGATCTATCATGCTCCCAATCGCCCATTCATCAGAAATCATATGCGCCCTGGTCCTCATTCCACTCCTTGCCGCCCTGGGTGGAGACTACGAGGAATCAGAAATCCGTCTGGTCCGCATCAAGTTCCTCTGCGAGGTGGCAAACTAAAGCCTCTCCTCAGGAAAGAAGAACTCTAGTGTTATACGGATTTTCGGAGACAGAATACCAAGCCAGGATTGGTGTTCTGTCTAATGTTTTGTTTTATTCCCTCCAGTCGCAATAGGTATCGTTATGAAAAACGATGTTGTGATATTCGAGGTATTGTTTTAGTGAAGAAATAGTGGAAAAATGTTTAATTGAGTATGGCTCATAGGGGGAAAATAGTCCCTTGGTATCAGTTTTTATCAATAGATAATACCCAGTAATATCTCCACCATGCGCGTAGTCTATAGCAAGAATGTCCTTATTCTCGTTCCAATATGCACGAAGAATGTTCTTCTCTATGAGTACATGTTTTTTTGTCCCATAAGGAAATGATTTGTAAACGAGGTTTACGCAAAAAGTATTATCGTTGTAATTAAGGTAGCAATTTGTCTTTGCAATTCGGCGCTGATCCTTAATCGTAACAAAAACATCACTACCCAATGATGCTGTCACAATGAGGCAGATAACAAAGAGGATTTTTCTTATTTTATTGGACTTACCCATACATAAAACTGATAAGTGTTTCCCATTTTTACGCAGTCACTTCTACGTGTACTGTTGGCTAGATGATAGAATAAAGAATGACGACTTTTTGCGTCATAAATCATGTTGTACACGTAATGGCCTCCTTTGCTAATTATCCCGCGATACGAATATGATCCTACGAACTGCCGTGTAAGGCTAAGAGTAGTAGGGACATCGGCAATAGACCAATGCCGTCAAAAGAATAGCGCCAAAGTGTCTCATGGTTAGCGGTTTTCGCAAAAGTATGGAATATTTGGGGAAATTGCAACGGCCTACTTGTATACGTATAACGCACTTTTGGCCCTTTTCGCGTTATTGCCCTGCCTTGGGGACTTCGCCTGTGTGGAAAACGTTTGTTTCATCATTCATACTATCGGGTGGAGTATAAGATATACTATAATAGCTATAACGGAAACGAATCGTCAAGAAAAACATCATCTTCTTCCATATACATGTTGAGTATAGGTTCTGAAGGATTACAATGATATGTATCCAACCCATGGTCTTTAAATAAAAACCGGGCGATTGAACCCTTTAAACTCGTCCCAGTCTTAATGAAATGTGCGTCATGAATCATTCTTTGCATTAATAAACTATCTGAATCCTTTGCTATCCCAAAAGAGGGGGAATCATCTAAGTGAGAAGAAAACACAGATACAATATGGTTACGGTAATGATAAGCATATTGATAATCCGTTGTTCCTTCAATGGATAGCACAAGCGGGTAAGAAGAATAAATAAAACTAACCAAAGTATCCGAATTGAAACTAGTTATTGCTACAAGATACATAGTGGTGTCTTTTAGCTGCTTCGTTTCGGTCGAATCAATAAAAGCATCAAAACAACCCTGTATAGATTCGTTGACAAAAAAAGAATCCTTTTTCCCTTTTTCCCAACTGCAACCAACAATAATTGTCAGGCAGAAAAGAAATAGTAATGAACGAAAGTACCTCATAATACTAATGGCGAAATTGAGAGAATAGATTTTTTTCACGGCGGATTTTATTAGGGCCCATCTTATAAAAATTATTAGATTCCGGGAAATAGATATAGTATTTTTCTGCTTTTAACTGAGGCCGACGCTGCATATTATCCCAATCCTTCCCAATAAAAGGGTTAAATGACTTGAATGTCTTGTCTAATGGAAGCATTCCCATACTAACATATTCATCTAACGCCGTAGGGGGTATACCCGGATGAGAGTGAATTGAAAACTCCGGCCGCGATTTAATGCCATAATTACTCCAGTCCCCAGCGTTGTATTCGTCGTGTAATGTTCCGAGCGCTATTCTATTACCGGAAAGATGGACAGCCCATTCTTTTGACGTATTATCTGCCACAAAAAAGAAAAGGCCCATAACATCTGATGCTTTAGTTTTGGTAGTAAGATAATATGAAACATTATTATCCTCCTTGCTTAGAGCTGAAAAAGCTTTATCATCCGACATCGAAAACGACACATCAGTTTTCTCTCCGTTTTCATCCAATTTTACCAAAACGTGTTGATCATCTATCGGCTCTAACCAAATAATGCTTCCATCATCCTTTAGTCCCCATATATCTTGTCCATCCGGATCAACCAGATTCACGGGATTACCGGCGCAGTAGGCGTAGGGGCCGATGGGGTAGTAGTCTTCCAGCATGGGGTCTTGGCTCATCCACATGGCGGTGCCGGGGCTATACAGCCGTGCGCCATAATCCAAATAAGGAATAGTAGATGGAATAAGGCTTCCCATCATATAGCCTGTGACTTCCTTACCACCAAAGCGGTAGCGTTTGTCCGGGGAGTCTGTTGAGGAAGAGGACCAACTGCGTGAGACAGTACCGTAAGGATAGTAGTCAAAACGCTGACGGACCGCACCTGTCCCGTCAACGACTGTGCGTACGCTACCTAGATGGTCTTTGATGTTAAATAGTACTTTGTCAGCGCCTGAGCCAGGAAGAAGCATTCCGCCTTCCCAGGCGACGCTTACCATACCTGCGGTCGTCGGTGAGAAGACAAAGACGGCATCTCCGATGTTCATTCGCATGGCAGTCCCGTCATCAATGCCAACCAACGTTCCATCGGCTAAGTAGTGCCTTTGCGTGAACGCGTTTCCATGGGTGATGGCGCATGGCATATCTAGGACATTCCAGAAAATGTGGGATCCGCTCATAGGATCTATCGCTACGTTTCCATGCGTGTCATATATCCATCCGTTACGCCTAGGTCCGGAATAGGAGAATACTAGACTGTCTGTCGCTGTCGTACCCGAGTTGGGACCGAAACGTTTGAGGGTTAGAAGATTCCCGCTATGATCGTAGGTGATGTTCTGCTCTGTTAATGTATTGGTCGACTGGGGAGACGACTCCTCGTATCGCACGCTTCCCGTGAGCCGACCGGCCTTGTCGTAGGAGTAAGCGTAGGTCTCGGAGGCAGTGGCGCCATCTGCCGATGTCCCTTTTTGTTGCTGCTTCCATTCTGTGATAAAGCCTATAGTGCCTGGGAGAGAGTCGGTGGCTGCATGGGAGGGAGACTGGTAACAAAGCATTTCTTCCCATTTAGCCGCGTTGGCGGAGGAGACCCATCCTTGCAGGGTATAGGAGTACTGGAGGGTGTCGACGTTGTTGCCCAAACTGACGGACTGTACCCTTTGCAAATCATCATATGCATAAGTGAGTGTCCCCGGTGTTCCGTCGTCTAGTTGCACGGATACAGTTAAGGGCCGCAGACGTGAGTCATATGTATAGATGTGGTCAATAGTACTAAGCGGCGAACTACTTCCGACGGTAATACATTGACGTTGATGTAGAAGATTGCCCGCGAATCCGTACAGGGATGAGATATAATTAACGCCTCCTGTTGCATTATGTTTGGCTTCCTGAATGACATTCCCTTTTGCATCATAGTAGAAAGCGCGTAATTCTGCGCCTGTGATATTTCCTGGCGTCATGTTCGAGGGCGAGATGTCCGGTGGAAGCAGAGCGATACGTTCGGCTGTCTTAAGCCCCTTCGTTCTATTGTCAAGATCCGCATTCGTTGCGATTTCGCTTTCTACGATGAATGTGGGTGCCCAAGACGGATAACTATCGTACACGTATTCGGCAAGGGTTACAGGTGCATGATTCCCATACTGGTACTTTTCTTTGACTACCCGGTTGACCCCGTCATATTCGGTGAAGAAGATTTCTGTTGCCAGCCCGTCGGCTGCCATTCGAGAACGGGAAATGGGAAGGTCTGCATCGTTGTAAGCAATAGATTCTGCTGCCTGTGACGGGAATTGGCGCTTTACAATCCTATCTTTGTTATCGTACTCGTAGGCGTAGCAGTTGGCCGCGGAGAAGCCGCTGGTTGTAGCTGTAAGTTGAGCGGCCTCTGCAGGCGGCACCACGCAGACAATCCGTCCTATGGCATCCCGGATGTGATACGTGTCGGCCCAAGTGCCATTGCTATCCAGATACACACGCTCCAGGTAGGGCGATTCATATTCGTCGGTGTAGGCTTCGGAGCGGGAGCCGTCGGGGCCCTCGGTGATGTTGACGGTGAAACGCCCGGTCGGATAATAACCGTCTGCAGAAACGGTTTGGGTCAGGCTGTCATAGGTCAGTTTAAGGACACTGTTTGCGGCAGAGCCTGCGGTAGATTGGGTTGTAACCTCCGTGAAGCCGGGAAGGGAGGAGGACAAAACTCTGTCACGGTCAGAGATCTCGTATAGATGTTCGGTATATGCTCTTACGCCAACCCCATAGTAGGTCTGCTGCTCACTAATTGCATTCCCTCTATAATAGCCGGAACTGGTGACACCGTATGGCAGATAATCTCTCGCATCTTCCCTATCCAGGAAGTCCGGTTCAAAAGGTTTTACCAGATCTTTTCCGCCTGTTGATGCCCCAACGGATATCTCCTGACGGGTCCTTCCCAGCCCGTCGAAGAAACAGATGTCTCGAATGGGATTGCTGGAGCCGAGTTGTGAGGTGAATGTTTTTGTCTCAATGTTGTTCGGGATTCCACTTTCTCCTACGGCAAGATGGTAGATGTACTCCTGAACCTTATGTCCATCCTCGTCTTTGATGGCAGCTAGCCTTCCAGCAGGGTCATAGTCATAAAGGAGTGCTCTGCCGGCGGGATCTTCTTCTCTTGTCACGCCAAAGGGCGAAGCATAGATTCGGAGGAGTGTCATGGCATCGGCCATCCCATTCCGCAGCGTCCCTCTTAGGAAAGCGAGGTCTCCCTGTGCAGAGCTCAGCGACTCCGCATCGGCCAGTATGTCCAGCCGCGCTCTCGCAGAGGCGCTCAGACCGCTGCGAAGCTGGGGAAAGGACGGTCCCGTCACCTCCGCTATCGGAAAGCGATGAAGATAGCCCCAGGCGTAGGACTTAGCCGGTTGGCCCTGTACTTGTATTCCCAGCGGTCGGCCTGCCGCATCGTAGGCTGTATAAGAAACTGTGGACCCGGCATCCTGGCCGTTGCGGTAGACCTCCATCTTGTATGGCTTTAAGAAAGTATCGGCTCCGGGGCCGCTTTGCCAGGACGTAATGGGCACATTCCGCCAGGTCTGGTAATGTCCGGCCATCTGCGGCGCGCCGCTCCCGATGAGTAGTTCTTCTCCCACAGGACGCAGATAGTGAAGGCTTGCCAGGCTGTCGGCCCACCCATAGGCCGATAGATTCGCAAGCTCGTCCGGATAGATCATATTGCGAGAGTAGGTGCGGGCAGGGTCGTTGTCGTAGACCTGCTTTTCCTGGCGGGGAGACTGAAGGGCCCCCATGGCTGGGAGGTTGACTTCCCCGGAGAAATAGGTTCCGCCACTGTAGAAAGAAGTGCGAGTTCCCGGCGTGAAATCGTAGGCATAGGTGGTCTTTATAGATTTCACTGTCCCGTCGTCCAGGTACTCTTTGTCTTCACGCTCTCTCAGACGAAGGTAGTATATCTTGCGGTCTACCTGCTGCTGGTCTATGTCGGACAGGCAATGGATAGTGGTATTCTCGTATCCATTGACGTTGAGGGATACTTTATAAGACGCGACGAAGCCTTCCTGGAGATAGTTATATGCACGGTCATATGTATAAACCGTTTGGCCCGTTACTGCGAATTGACCATTGGAAAGCTGTTTGTAGCGTGTTACACGTATGGGATTATTGAGCTGAGGCCTGTTTTGGTTTTGGATGTGGTAACCCAGCGGAGACGTGGAATTGGACTGCGGCCCATTACGAGGGATATACTTGGGCACCCGCTGATGGAAATGATTGTGCGACTGGTAATTTGTATATGTATTGTCATGACTGTCTGATGGTTCCCATATTGCACCTCCACCTCCGGTGCTTTCGACCCCTGCCCCGTCGTATTCCCAAACAGTTCGTACAGTCTTTAACGTACCGTCTGTAATATCCTCAGTCACCATTCGATAGAAAATACGGGCGCTCTCCAGTGGCATCCCCGGCAGATTGGATTGGTCGTTATACACGACGGTCCCAATGCGAATGGGACTGCTGGGGCCATACCAGTAGCCAGCTCCAACACCATTCTGAGGAATGGTATTGTATTCATTGGTTGTGATGTATGCCCCCATCTGAAAAGCATACTTGGGAACGGTTATGCCCGGATTGCTGTAACTGAAAGTGCGGCTTCGGACCAGGAGCTCAGTCCCGCTCGACAAATCGTAGGTTCGGATGCGGGAGATGCGCTGGCCAATCTCTATGACCGTTGGGAACAAATCGCTAAGCCCGTCGGATGGGATGCTATTGGGCTCATACTGATACCGGGTTCTGCTGCCAGATGCGGTCGTGATACTTTTGAGAGACAATTTGCCTACACTTGCAGCGTTGTATGAGCGGTTGGCGATGGGGAAGGCCACGGTATAATGGTCATTATAAGGCCGGAGGAACGCTTTGGAAGGGCCTCCATGGCCATTGTAATAGCCAAATAAATCCTGGGCATTCTCGGTCATGTTGGTCGTAGGGGCGTCATATTCCATTGTCCATTTTTCTGTCGTGCTCCCATCGTTTCCCTTTTGCGTGACAGAAGCAAGAAGGATACGGTCATCCCCTGTGATACTTCTCGAAAACAGCCAACGGCCCACTGTATTCTCTCCACTGTCCTTGACGGTTATGGATGACAGTGTGTAAGGGTAGGATCTATAGCTCTCAAATATCATGCCTTGGGGAGAATATCCCTCGTAATCAAACACCACTCTTCCACCTGGGAAGGAAATGGTGTCAATTGCATAAGGATACCACGTGTTTGTGGAGGTATAAGACCACTCTCGAGTCTGAAAATTGGGCGTAGGGTCAACCCCTCCCTGGAGATTGGTGTCCCAGTTTCCATTCCCGTCATAACGGTAGGGAAAAGAAATGGAACGGTAATAGGAGTGACGGACATTTGAGAAGCTCCCCATCTGCCTGTAACTGATATGGATGACTTCCGTCCCATCCATGGAACGAATCTCTGTCAGATACCATGATGTATATTTTTGGTAGTAGGAACTATTGTTGTTCACAAGAGGTGCATCAGGGTCGTTACTTCCCATATAGCGGGAAGACATCTCGGATTGACCAAAAACATATTGAGTACCGTCTGTATCCGTAATTGTATAACCTCCCGAGCTTGAGATAATCAGTTCAGTAGGTTCTAGCGGTACGATGCCCCGCCCCGGGATTATATAAAAAGAACCGGAATGACCACAGAAACTGTAACTGTAGAGGTCATAGTTGGTATCGCTGGAGGAATTGGCATAACCTGCATAATATTCTGCACTGGCAGGGTTATTAGTTTCCTGGAGTAATGGTACACCGTTATCAACCAGTCCAATAATGCTTTTGGTAATGACTCCACCCGCCTGAAGACACCAACCCAGGCCGACAATCCCGGAAACCTCATCGGGTTTGATACCAGAACTGTCATAGCCGAGCGTAATGGGCAGGCTCAGCTGCCTGCCTTTAACTGTATAGATAGGGATTCCAATCTCTGCCTGCCCATAGGCATACGAAACGGGTGTATCTGCATACCGCGTCATCTTGGCGGCCTCTGGGGAAGCTCCCATCATGTTATCCTGCCATGAGATGAAATTGAACTGAGTGGGACCGAATATGCTTCCGGAACGAAGAGACTGCCTCGTCTTGATTGTGTCTGGGACTTGCTTTTGGTTTGCCTGGCCGTACGCTACGACCGGGCCCATGAATAAAGCGAATGCCGTCAAAAGAATAGCGTCAAAGTGTCTCATGGTTAGCGGTTTTCGCAAAAATATGGAATATATGGGAAAATTGCAACGGCTTACTTGTTATGGTTCAGTATATTTACCGTATGCTTGTATACGTATAACGCACTTTTAGCCCTTTTTCGCGTTATTGCCCTGCCTTGCTACGGACGTATAACGCGTTTTTCCAGCAAAAGCGCGTTATTGGTCAAAAGGGAGGTCCAAGTCAAAGAGGCAGAGTGTTACAATTTTTTCGTTGAAATACCCCCAAAAAGTAGTATATTTGCAAAAATTTTAATAAGTCTATGGAAAGACAAATCAATACCATCGGCGTACTTACCTCGGGCGGTGACGCTCCGGGCATGAACGCCGCCATCCGTGCCGTCACGCGCAGCGCCCGCGCCCACGACATCAACGTCATCGGCGTCATGCGCGGCTACTTCGGCCTTATCGAGAAGGAATTCGTCAAGTTCACCTCCTCCAGCGTTTCCAACACCATCCAGCGCGGCGGTACCATCCTCAAGACGGCCCGCTGCACGGCATTCCTCACTCCGGAGGGCCGCAAGAAGGCCTACGAAAACATGGTGGAGGCCGGCATCGACGCCCTGGTGGTCATCGGCGGCAACGGCTCCCTCACCGGAGCCCAGCTCTTTGCCCGTGAGTATGACCTTCCTATCATCGGCCTGCCCGGAACCATCGACAACGACCTCTATGGAACGGACTCTACCATCGGCTACGACACGGCCCTCAACACCATCGTGGACTGCGTAGACAAGATCCGCGACACCGCTAACTCCCACGACCGCATATTCTTTATTGAAGTCATGGGCCGCGATGCCGGCTTCCTGGCCCAGAACAGCGCCATCGCTTCCGGTGCCGAGGCCGCCATCATCCCCGAAGGCAAAACCGACGTGGACCAGCTGGCCGAATTCATTGAAAGAGGCAAGCGCAAGAGCAAGAACAGCGCCATCGTGCTGGTGAGCGAAGCCCAGAAAGACGGTGTAGGCGGTGCTTTTTACTACGCCGACCGTATCAAGAAGGAGTACCCCCAGTTTGACGCCCGCGTTACCATCCTGGGCCACCTGCAGCGCGGCGGTTCACCCACCGCTTACGACCGCATCCTGGCATCCCGCATGGGATACGCCGCCATCGAGGCTCTCCTGGAAGGCCAGCGCAACGTGATGATCGGCATCAAGAACGACGAAATCGTCTACGTGCCCATCTCCCGTGCCATCAAGATGGACAAGCCCATCAACAAGGAACTGATCTCTGTCCTTAACGTTCTTTCGATGTAATGGATTTCATCAGCGTTTCCGTAAACGCTGCATCTTCCTCCGGCGTGAGGAACGTTGCCTCGATAGGCAGATAGAAAAGACGCTTACGCACATCTTCGGGGATATTCTTACAATCCCGCAGGCGCTGGGCGTCTTTTTCTGTTGTCATGAGGCAGGCGGTAGGGTTGGCCTTCACGGCAGCGGCGATGCTGCGGATGTCGGAAACCGAGAAACGATGATGGTCCGGGAACTCGAGTTTCTCCACCATCTTATAGGTGTCCGAGATGTACATCCTCAGCTGCGCATTGTTGGCGATGCCGGAGACCAGCACCAGCCGTTTGGAGTAAATATAGTGGGGATCGGCCTCCGGGAAAACGGGCTCCGGAGGACAGTAGCTCACGGTGGTGAAATACAGCTCCTGATCGTCCCGGAGGTTAAGGCGGCTGCGCCATTCTCCCCGCTCTACCTGGTCAAGCTCGGCCGGGCTCTTGGACACAATGACAACCTGCGCGCGCCTCAGCTGCGAAGGAAGGTCTCTCAGATGCCCGAAGGGCATGAGCCTGTCTTCGAAAATGGGGCGGTTGTAATCTACGAGCACAATGTTCAGCGTGGGACGGAGGCGGCGGTACTGGAAGGCATCGTCCAGGATGATGAGGTCTACGCCGCTGAGCTGCTCGCATCCATGGATGCGGTTCTTGTCCACCGCCACGGTCACCATGGGGAACTTGCGGGCCATCTGCAGGGGTTCATCTCCCATCTGGCGGGCCGATGCATCTGTCCCGGCCACCTGGAAGCCATGGCTCTTGCGCTTGTATCCGCGCGAAAGGACGGCCAGCTGGCGGGTGCCCCAGCGCTCACTGCCCATGAGTTTCCTCAGGATCATCTCCGTATGGGGCGTTTTTCCCGTACCGCCAACGGTAATGTTTCCCACGCAGATGGTGGGGACGTGGGCTTCGTGGGATTTCTTCCAGCCCTTGTCGTACATCAGGTTCCGAAGGGCCAATACCAGCTTGTAAATCATAGTCTCTCTGTCTTCTATCCTTCCAGTACGCGGTTCTGTACGCGTACGGACTCATCGTGAATGGCGGTCATGATGGCCGTGATGGCATCGGCCGATATTCCCAGGGCGGCGCCCCGCTCCACCATGTCGGAAAGGAGCTGCTCCCATCGGCCTGCCTGGAGGATGGCCACGTTGTGCTCCTTCTTGTACTGTCCGATGGCCTGGCTCACGCCCATGCGGTCCTTCAGGAGCTTGAGAAGGTTCTCGTCAATGACGTCGATGCGGGCGCGAAGGGCGTCGATCCCCTCCTTGTAGGCCTCGTTCTCGGAGGTATTCTCACGGATGACAAGGCTCTCCAGGAGATGCTGAAGGTCTGCGGGGGTGAGCTGCTGCTTGGCGTCGGACAGGGCGCAGGAAGGGTCGCAGTGGCTCTCTACCATGAGGCCGTCCAGGCCCAGGTCCATGGCCCGCTGAGACAGCTCCAGAAGGTACTTGCGGTCTCCTGCCATGTGGGAAGGGTCGGCGAAGAACGCCATCTGGGGGTAACGGGTGCGCAGCTCGATGGCAATCTTCCAGCCCGGATCGTTGCGATACGGGATGCTGGCCGATGTGGAAAAACCACGGTGAATCACGCCCAGCTTCCTGAGCCCGGCGCGGTTCAGGCGCTCCAGGGCGCCAATCCACAGGTCCAGGTCCGGGTTCACGGGATTCTTCACCAGCACGGGGATGTCGGTGCCTTCGAGGGCATCAGCAATCTCCTGCATGAGGAAAGGATTGGCCGATGTGCGGGCTCCCACCCACACGATGTCCACTCCGTACTTGATGCACTCCAGCACATGCTTCTCGGAGGCAACCTCGGTGCACACTTTCATGCCCAGTTCCTGCTTCACGCGGCGGAGCCACTTCAGGCCCTGCGTACCCACGCCCTCAAAGGAGCCCGGGTGCGTACGCGGTTTCCATATACCGGCGCGGTAAACGTGGATGCCAAAGTCATTGAGGCCCTTAGCCGTTTCCATTACCTGTTCCTCGGTCTCGGCAGAGCAGGGACCGGCGATGCACATGGGACGCGGAAGGGTGAAAAAGCCCCATTCGGTTCCGGGGATGATATCTAATTCGTGTGCCATAGTTCAGTCTTTCTGAGTGTTAGCGAAGAATCTTCTTGATCTTGTTGGCTTCTGTAATGAGCTCCCGGATCTTGTCTTCGTCGTAAGTAGCCACCGCATCGCGGAAGGCTTTCATTTTCTCTATATAGGTATCCATCACATGCAGCACGTTGTCGTGGTTCTGCGTGAGGATGGGGACCCACATGTCGGCATTGGACTTGGCGAGCCGCACGGTACTGGAAAAACCGCCGCTGGCCAGGTCAAAGATGTGTTTCTCGTCCTTCTCCTTGTCCAGCACGGTGAGGGCCAGGGCGAAGGAGGTGACGTGGGAAATATGCGACACATAGGCCGTGTGCACGTCGTGCTGGGCAGCGCGCATGTACAGGGGGCGCATGTTGAGTACCGCATACATTTCCTCAATCTTCCGGACGGCCTGGGGATCGCTTTCCTCGCTGTCACAGAAAATGCAGGCGCGGCCGTCAAAAAGCCCGGGCTGCGCTGCCCAGGGGCCGCTGTACTCGGTACCGGCCATGGGATGCGTGCTCACAAACTGCCCACGCCGCGGGTGATACTGCGTAGCGCGGCAAATCTGCTCCTTGGTAGAGCACACGTCAATGACAATCTGGTTGTCACCGATTCTGTCCAGGATTTGCGTCACCAGCTTCACGGCCGCACCCACGGGAACAGCCAGCACAATGATATCGGCCTTCTTCACGCAGGTATCAAGGTCTGTCACTTCATCCACCAGGCCGATGGTGAGGGCCGCCTGTGCCGCAACGGAATCCTTCTCCACGCCCAGGGTACGGGACGCAAAGCCCCTGCGCCGGAGATCCAGCGCCAGGGAGCCGCCGATAAGGCCAAGACCTATGACACCTACTGTGCGCACGCTGCTTTGATTTTCTCGAGAGCCTTCGTAAGCGTGGGTACATTGGCGCAAAGGGAGATGCGCAGGTACTTGGCGCCGTTGCTGCCGAAGATAAAACCGGGGGTAAGGAACACACCGGCCTCGTAGAGGAACTTGTCGCTCCAGTCCACGGCCTCTCCGGAAGGGACACGACCCCATACGTACAGGCCGCCGGCGTTATTGTCATACTGGCAGCCCAGCACGTCCATGATCTTGCAGGCCACTTCGCGGCGCTTGGCATATTCTTTATTGAGCTCATCGTACCACTCCTTGCCGGAGTTGAGGGCCACTACGGCAGCCTCCTGGATGCCGCGGAACATGCCGGAATCCATCTGGGACTTTACTTTGAGCACTTCCTTGATAACGGCAGCGTCACCCACCAGCATACCCACACGCCAGCCGGCCATGTTGTGGCTCTTGGACAGGGAGTTCATCTCCATGCACACCTCGCGGGCGCCGGGAACGGTGAGGATGGACTGGGGCTCATTGAGCACGAATCCGTAAGGGTTGTCGTTGATGAGAAGGATGCCGTGCTTGCGGGCGAAGGCTACCAGTTTCTCAAACACATCCCTGCGTGCAGGTGCTCCGGTGGGCATGTTGGGATAGTTGGCCCACATGAGCTTGACCCCGCTGAGGTCCATGGACTCCAGCTGGTCGAAGTCCGGGTACCAGCCGTTCTCTTCCAGAAGGTCGTACTTCACTACCTCCGCCTCGCACATGAGGGTTGCCGATGTGTAAGTGGGATAGCCCGGGTTGGGAACCAGCACCTTGTCACCCTTGTTGAGGAAGGTGAGGGAAAGGAGGAGGATGCCTTCCTTGGAACCCATGAGCGGCTGGATCTCACTGGCGGGGTCCAGCTGCACGCCATACCAGCGCTCGTACCAGGCAGCAATGGCATGACGGAGTTCGGGGATGCCCACATAGCTCTGATAGCCGTGTACACCGGTGCGGTGCGCGCACTGGGCCAGGGCCTCAATGGCCTCGGGAGAAGGAGAGCCGTCGGGAGAGCCGATACCCAGGTTGATGACCGGGTCCTCACCCCTGGCGACACGCTCTGCCGTAAGGCGAGCGATTTCCTTGTTCTTGATGGAGAAGTAGTACTCCTTTACGGAGAGCGTTCGTTTTGCTGGTTCGATGATCATAATGCAGATTTATATTCACCTAAAATATGTAAGTCTTCGATGAGCGGCCGCACGGCCGAAAGGGCCTGGCGATAGCGCTCCGGGGAAGAAAACTTGATGTCGGCATAGAAGAAATACTGCCACTGCCTGCCGGGAATGGGCAGTGACTGGATACGCGTAAGGTTCATCTCGTAGAAAGACAGGATGGTGAGGATCTGGGCCAGTGAGCCGGGCTTATGCGGCAGCGTAAAGCACAGAAGCGCCTTGTCTATCTCCTTTTCAGGGACCTTGAGTCCCTCGTCCATAACCAGGAATCGTGTGAAGTTTTGCCTATAAGTCTCAATGTGCGGGGCCAGAATGTCCAGCCCGTAGAGCTGTGCAGCCAGTTCTCCGGCCACGGCACCCACGCCTTTTTCACCGGCGAGGGCAATGTCGCGGGCACTCTTGGCCGTGTCTTCACTCTCGATGAGACGGATCCAGGGGGCATTGGATTCAAACCAGGGACGTGTCTGGTTGATGGCCATGTAGTGCGTGCGCACTTCGCGGATGTCCTGGAGGCGCTGTCCCGAAAGGGCCATCAGGTTCTGGCCGATCTGGATGTAAACCTCTCCCTTCACCTTGCGGTTGCGGGTGCGGAGCAGCTCAAAGTTGTGAAGCAGTCCTCCGCTCACGGTATTCTCGATAGCCATCACAGCAGCGTCTGCCTTGCCTTCATCCAGGGCCCGGTACAGGTCCTCGAAGGTATTGCATTCCAGGATATCCAGGGGTGCATCATAAAAAAGACGGGCTGCCTGTTCATGAAAGCAGCCCTTGAATCCTTGTATGGCGACGCGCATGCGAAAGGGCCTTAAACGGTGAGAATATCCTTCTCCTTGGCGGCGATGAGTTCGTCCACCTTCTTTACGTACTTGTCCGTGACCTTCTGGAGCTCGTCCTCGCCTTCCTTCTCGCCGTCCTCGGAGAGGCCGTCGTTCTTCTGGGCCTTCTTGAGGAGTTCGATACCGTCACGACGGGCGTTGCGGATGGTTACCTTGGAAGTCTCGCCCTGAGCCTTGGCCTTCTTGATGAGTTCCTTGCGGCGCTCCTCCGTGAGCGGGGGAACCATGCAGCGGATAATCTCTCCGTTGTTGGAAGGGGTGAGGCCAACGTTGGCATCCAGGATGGCCTTCTCGATCTTGGCGATGAGGGAACGCTCCCAAGGCTGGATGGCGATGGTCTTGGCATCCGGCGTGGTAACGGAAGCTACCTGGTTGATGGGAGTGGGCGTTCCGTAGTAGTCTACTACAACAGGATTGAGGATGGTGGGGGAAGCCTTGCCTACACGGTAGTTCTTGAGGTCTTCTTCCAGATATTCCACTGCGCCCTGCATCTTGGCAGCCTGGGCGTCAACGATTTCTTTGGCTTGAGGTAACATAAATATTCTAATTTGCGTATTTGCAAAGATAGTAATTTTTTTGTTCTCTCATACGGTGACAACCATGTTTCCGACGCCTTGACGCCAATTGCCAGCATCCTCCCCCGGACGAGTAACGCGTTTTTGCCGGGAAAACGCGTTATACGTCCTCCTCAACCGAGACCTATAACGCACTTCTCCCAGGAAAACGCGTTATAGGTTCCATTTTAGCATTTTCACATCTGCACAGTTTGGGAAATTATTAGTAAGTTTGTAGCACAAATGTTTCTCTTTTGATTATGCTCAAAAAACTTAGAGTGGCTCTTGCCGTGGTTTTCTGGGTGGGGATTACGCTTCTCCTTCTGGATTTTACCGGCGTGCTGCATCACTATCTGGGCTGGATGGCCAAAATTCAATTCCTGCCGGCGGTGCTGGCACTGAACGTGGGCGTCATTGTGGGCCTAGTGCTCCTGACCCTCGTGTTCGGCCGCGTGTACTGTTCCATCATTTGCCCGCTGGGCGTGTTCCAGGATGCCGTTTCGCACCTGGGCACCCTGGGGAAGAGACAGCCGTACCATCACAAGAAGGAGCATCCCTGGCTGCGCTACGGCGTCTGGGTGCTCTTTGTCGTCTGCCTTGTGGCCGGCATCCAGGTGGTAGTGGCCTTTCTGGCCCCCTACAGCGCTTATGGCCGCATGGTGCAGGAACTGCTGCAGCCCATCTACCTCTGGGGCAACAACCTCCTGGCCCTCATCGCCGAGAGGGTGGGTTCCTATGCCTTCTATGAAAAGGAAGTGTGGATGCGCAGCCTTCCCACCTTCATCATAGCCCTCGTAACGCTTGGCATTATCATCGCTCTCGCCTTCCGCGGCGGCCGCACCTACTGCAACGACATCTGCCCCGTAGGCACCACCCTCAGTTTCTTCTCCCGCTTTGCCATGTTCCGCCCGGTGATCGACACCGAAAAGTGCAAGCACTGCAAGGCCTGCGAGCATCACTGCAAGGCCTCCTGCATTGCCATCGGCAAGGAATCGGCCCAGATTGACTATTCCCGCTGCGTGGACTGCTTCGACTGCATCGGGGCGTGCAAGTTCGATGCGCTGAAGTACCGGTTTGCCTGGGGAAAGAAAAAGGAAACGGTCCAGGCCGATAACGGCCGCCGCGCCTTCATGACCGGAACGGCGGTAGCCCTTGGCGCCGCGGCCCTCAAGGGCGTCGAAGCCCGCGCACAGGAGATTGCCAAGAAGACCGACGGCGGTTTTGCCCACGTGCTTCCCAAGCAGGCCCCGGAGCGCGAGGTCCCGATCACGCCTCCCGGCTCCAGAAGCGTCAAAGACTTCTATCGGCACTGCACCGGCTGCCAGCTGTGCGTAGCCGAATGCCCGAACAACGTGCTCAGGCCCTCCACAGACCTGGAACACCTCATGCAGCCGCAGATGAGCTACGAGAAGGGATTCTGCCGTCCGGAGTGCACCCGCTGCAGCGAGCTGTGCCCCGCCGGCGCCATCGAAAAGATCACCCGCGAGGAAAAGACGCAGTACCACATAGGGACCGCGCAGGTGAACCCGGAGCTCTGCCTTACGGCTACGGGAAAATCGGCCTGCGGCAAGTGCTCCCAGGCCTGCCCCTCCGGCGCCATCAAACTGGTGGCTTACGGAGAAAACCGCATCCCCGCCATCGCCGAAGAAGTGTGCACCGGCTGCGGCGCCTGCGAGTATCTGTGCCCAGTGCGGCCCATCAGCGCCATTACCGTTAACGGTAAATATCAACACGTGTAGCCATGAAAAGAAGAGATTTCATCAAGATAAGCGGCGCAGCGGCCCTGACGGCAGCCTGCGCACCCAAGGGAGCCCAGCCGGCCGGGGCGGACGAAGGCCCGGAGCAGATGATCTACCGCGAGAACCCGAAAAACGGGGACAAGGTATCCCTCATCGGCTTTGGCTGCATGCGCTGGCCCATGGTGAAGGACGCCGCCGGCAAGGACGTCATTGACCAGGAAGCCGTGAACGAGATGGTGGACTATGCCCTCGAGCACGGCATCAACTATTTTGACACCTCCCCCGCCTACCTCCAGGGCCAGAGCGAGAAAGCGGCCGGCATCGCCCTCAGCCGCCATCCCCGCGAGAGCTACTACATTGCCACCAAGCTATCCAACTTCGGGGATGCATCGGCCGAAGCATCCATCAAAATGTACAAGGACTCCTTCGAGCAGCTCAAGACAGACTATTTTGACTACTACCTGCTGCACTCGATTGGCCGCGGCGGCAAGGACGCCTTCAACCGGCGCTACGTGGACAACGGCCTCCTGCCCTTCCTCCTTGAGGAAAAGAAGGCCGGCCGCATCCGCAACCTGGGCTTTTCCTTCCACGGCGCCAAGCACGAGTTCGACTATTTCATGGAACTCTTTGACTCCGGAGAAATGATCTGGGACTTCGTGCAGATTGAAATGAATTATGTGGACTGGACCCACGCCGACGGCATCCGCAACGTCAATGCCGATTACCTGTACGCCGAGCTTGACAAGCGCGGGCTCCCCATCGTAATCATGGAGCCGCTCCTCGGAGGCCGCCTGGCCAATGTTCCGGAGAGCATCGCCCGCCACATGAAAGAGCGCGAGCCCCTTAAGAGCATTGCCTCCTGGGCCTTCCGCTTCTGCGGCACCTACCCGCGCGTACTGTGCACCCTGTCGGGCATGACCAACATGGACCCGCTCGTGGACAACATCAAGACATTCACCCACTTCAAGCCCCTCACGGACGAAGAGCTCGTATTCCTGGAAGAGATGGCTACCCAGATGATGGAGTATCCGCTGGTGAACTGCACCGACTGCAAATACTGCATGCCCTGCCCCTGGGGCATCGACATCCCCGGAACGTTCCAGCACTACAACCGCGCTGTCACGGAAGGCACTTATGCCCAGAGCAAGGAACAGAAGGATTACGCCAAACTCAAAAAGGCATACCTCGTGAGCTACGACCGCGCCGTTCCCTCCGTGCGCCAGGCCGATCACTGCATCGCATGCGGCGAGTGTCTGAGCCACTGCCCCCAGAGTATAGCAATACCGGGCCAACTCCGAAGAATCGCCCGGTATATCGAGAATCTCAAGCAGGACCTGCTTTAGTATTTGATAATCCGCACGCGGCGGCTCTGTCCGCCGTACTCCAGAACAGCCGTATACCGGCCCGGAGCCAGCCCGGAGACATCCAGCACAATGGGGTCGAAGGCGCTGGCTTCGGCCGTTTTCTCAAGCACCAGACCGCCCGTCGACGCATACAGGGACAGTTTCACGGAAACCATCTCCTCCGTTTCTATGCCGATGGTAACCTCCGTGGAAGCCACCTCGGGAGAAACATGCACCGGTTGCCGGGGATCTACCACGGCCACGCGGAAGGAAACCTCGGCGTCCTCCCCCAGGAAGTCCGTAGCCGTCACGGTGACGGTGGCGCAGCCATAGCCGATGGGCGTAATGAGAACGCGATCTCCGTCAATGGTGGCATTCACACACGCATCGCCGGAGGTACGCTCGGCCCAGCAGGAAAGCGTCTCTCCGTCTTCATCGCGGAAAAGCTTATCCAGGGAAACAGAGCCTACTTTCTGCTGACCTTCCATGAAGATATTTCCAGCCTCTCCCACCAACTCGGGGGCATGGTTGGGAAGGAGGGTGACCGTCAATTTTGCGCTGGTAGAGAGGTGGCCGTCACTGGCCGTAAGGGTAGCCACATGGACACCGGGCTGGTCTTTCCATCCGGAAACCACCAGCTTGGACGGAGGATCTCTCTGATCCAGGGAAATGGCTTTGGACTTGGTGTCCAGGTCTAAGGTAACGAAGTCACCGTTGGGGTCGTAGGCCTTGAATTCTACCTCCACCACCTCGTGCGCCTTCACCGTTACGGCCGTCTTATCCAGTTCCAGCACCGGAGGCTCGGAAACAGAAGAACCGCCGCCGGCCGGATAATGCTTCACGCCATACTGGAACGAGGCCAGTGCATTCAGCTTTTTGCCGATGGGCTTGCTGCCGCCGACGGTGCTGCCCAGTCCCGAGAACAGGATATCCCGGGCATTCTCCGCCGTAAAGCCGGGGCCGCCGAAGTAGGAAATGATAAGCGCCGCCACGCCGCTGGCATGGGGCGTTGCCATGGATGTTCCCATCCAATCATCGCCGCCATAACCGGTAGAATTGATAGACTTGGGAAGCGTACTCCAGATTACGTCATCTTTGCTGGTTTCTCTGGTGGTGCCACCACCAGGAGCGGCAATGTCCACCCAGTCTCCATAATTCGAGTAGTATGCTTTGGTACCGTTATAGCCAAAGGCTCCTACCGCAATGACATTGGGATCATTAGAACTAATATAATCGTAAGGAATGTTCTCGTTGCCGCCTGCAAAGAAAACAAGACCTCCCTTCATGGGAGCATCTTCCCGCTGGTTGCCATTGGCATCACAACCGGCATACGTCACAAAATACTTGATAGCAGCAGCCATCGCCGGGTCGTAATCCCAGGATTTGTATTCGGCCAGTTCGGCGGCAGAGACATCCTTACCTTCGTCTTCCCCCAGGCAATCATCGGCACGGTATCCCCAGCTGTTCTGGGAGATGACAGCGCCTTTGTCGGCGCCTTCCTTGATAGCCCGGTATGTTTGAGCGTCGTCTGCCTGCTGGTTTCCGGAAAAGATGGCATGGGACATGATGCGCACGCCGGGAATGCCCTTCAAAGCATCTCCGCCGGCAATGCCGCACACGCCTTTCCCGTTATTGTTCACGGCAGCAATGGTTCCCGCCACATGGGTTCCGTGGCCGGTATCCGCATCGCGGATGGACAAACTGTAGCTTTTGCGGGCATAGTTATAGCCCGTATGGCCCTGGGCGTCCTTCCACAAGTTGGCAGACAGGTCTTCATGGCTGGCATCCACCGGCTCATCCACCACGCACACAACCACATCCCGGTTACCGGTGGTGTAGTTACTCCACACGCCCTCGACATTGATATCGCCCCCGGCGGTACGGTTGTTCTTCAGATGCCACTGCTTGGAGAAGTAGGGGTCATTGAAAGCCCTTTTCCGGATGGGGCGGGACGGCGTGACACTCACGATGCCCGGGACATCGGCAAGGGAGACGGCTGCCTTGGTAGCGGGCGTTCCTTCCTTAAGGACCGCCGTATAGAACCGGTGCAGCCCCATCTTGCGGCTGCGGGCTTCGTATTCTCCGGCGTCCGGGAAGATGCGCTCCAGATGGTCGATGCCCAGCTCCTCCAGCACGGCATTCAGGGAAGCCGATTTGGTCTCAACGCCGCCGGAGGCAAGATCCTCTTCAATGAGGCCGATGAGGTTGTCGTCAAACTGAATGTTGACGGATGCAGGAATAGGCAAAACAGGCTCCGAAGATTTCGGAGCCTGCTTAACTGTGGGTTCTTCCACGGTACAGGCCACAGCCACAAGGGCCGCAGCCATGTACTTAGCGAAGTTTCTTGTAACCATAACGAGCTTCGTCGCCCAGTTCAATTTCAATGCGCATGAGGCGGTTGTACGCGGTTGTACTTGGCGATACGGTCGGTGCGGGACAGGGAACCGGTCTTGATCTGGCCGCTGTTGGTAGCGACGGCGATGTCGGCGATGGTGGTGTCCTCAGTCTCACCGGAGCGGTGGCTGGTAACGGTGGTGTAGCCGTGACGGTGAGCCATCTCGATGGCGTCGAGGGTCTCGGTGAGGGAACCAATCTGGTTCACCTTGATGAGGATGGAGTTACCGGCACCCATCTCGATACCCTGCTGCAGGTACTTCACGTTGGTGACGAAGAGGTCGTCGCCAACCAGCTGGCACTTGTCGCCGATAGCCTTGGTGAGCTTTACCCAGCCCTCCCAGTCTTCCTCGGACAGACCGTCCTCGATGGAGTCGATGGGGTACTTGGCGATGAGCTGCTTGAGGTAGTTGATCTGCTGCTCGGTGGAGAGCTTGCGGCCGCGGGGATCCTTCTTCTTGCCATCCTTGAGCTGCTTGTAGTCATAGAAGAACTTACCGTTCTCCTTGAAGCAGAACTCGGAAGCGGCGCAGTCCATGGCGATGGTCACGTCCTTGCCAGGTACGTAGCCGGCGCCTTCGATAGCGGCGATGATGCAGTCAAGAGCGTCGTTGATGCCCTTCAGAGCGGGAGCGAAGCCACCTTCGTCACCCACGGCGGTGGACAGGCCACGGCCCTTGAGCACCTTCTGCAGAGCGTGGAACACCTCGGCGCCCATGCGGACAGCCTCGGCCTCGTTCTTGGCACCGACAGGACGGATCATGAACTCCTGGAAAGCGATAGGAGCATCGGAGTGAGCACCACCGTTGATGATGTTCATCATGGGAACGGGAAGCACATAAGCGTTGGTGCCGCCCAGGTAACGGTACAGGGGCATGCCCAGTTCAGCGGCAGCAGCCTTGGCAACGGCCAGGGAAACGCCCAGGATGGCGTTGGCGCCCAGCTTGCTCTTGGTGGGAGTACCGTCCAGTTCGATCATGGCCTTATCGATGGCACGCTGCTGGGTAGCATCCATGCCCACGATTTCGGGGGCGATGACCTTGTTCACATTGTCAACGGCCTTGAGAACGCCCTTGCCGCCATAGCGGTTCTTGTCGCCATCACGGAGCTCGAGGGCCTCGTTCTCACCGGTGGAAGCGCCGCTGGGAACGGCAGCTACGCCAACAAAACCGGAATCAAGGGTAACTTCAACTTCGATGGTAGGATTTCCGCGGGAATCCAGGATCTCTCTACCGAATACGGATACGATCTGCATAGTAGTATGTATTAAAAAATTTGCGTCACTCTAATTGAGCGGCGCAAATTTACGAATTTTTTTAAACTTTGGCAATTTTACTTATTGGCCGGATGGTCATAAGTAGAGGTACGGACATCCCAGAACATCTTGCTGTAGTAATTGTTGGTTCCATCCTGGAGTTTTGCCACGGCAGCCTTCCAGTTTTCGCCGTTGAGCGTGCTCTCGTTGGTAGGATACTTCACGCGGGCGATGATGTCACCCTTCACCTCGGACAGGGCGGTGAACTTGACGGGTTCGGCCGATGCATCGTTGGGATCCTCGCAGGTGTATTCGCCAGGGCGAAGGACCTGCTCGGGATAACCGGTACGACGAATCTCGGTCCAGGCTTCGGTACCGTTGAGCCACAGGTCGATGTACTTCTGGACGGCCACTTTTTCTGCAGTCGCAGCGCCGACGGCGGCAATGTAATCGGCCACTTCGGAAGCGTCTGCGCTGGTGCCATAAGCATCGGCCCAATAGTCGATGGAAGCCTCGATACCGGCCTTGAACTCAGCGTCGGAGAAGCCTTTGTATTCGGAGAGGATGAACTGGAGCTCGGCATAGGTCATCAGCGGAATCTTGAAGTCGGGATTCAGGTGACCGGGCTGCGTGCTATACCAGTTGGGAGTGCCGGCGCGGAGTTTGGCCGAGTAGATGCTGGGAGCACCGTAAGGAACGCCCTTGGTCACGCCCGGGGAGAAAATGTCGGCGCGGGGATCGCGGGTGCCTTCCCAGGGGTGGGACTTTCCGTTGAGGTTATCGGCCACACCCATCAGCAGGTTGGCAAAGGGCTTAGTGATGGTGAAGTCGTTACGGCCGTCCACATAGAAACCTTCATACAGTTTGCAGTAGTCGGTACCGGAAGCGGAATACTGGTACGTGGCGGCATCTTCATTGCCCTCGAATACACCGCTGGCCACAGCCTCGGCAATCAGGCTCTTCCAGGAAGGATCCACCTTGGACATGTGGATGGCCAGGCGGCACTTGAGGGAGTTGCCGAATTTCTTCCACTGGGAAGCGTCACCGCCGTAGATGATGTCACCGGAAGTGAAGGCGGGCTCGGACTCGTCAATCATGTCAACGGCAGCATCCAGTTCGCTGATGAGGGTGCCGTAGAGTTCCTTCTGGTCGTCGTACTTGCAATAATACACATCCTCGGAGGCGAGTTTTGCCACGTCCGTGTAAGGGACGCTGCCCCAGGTGTCGGTGATGATATCCATCAGCCACACCTTCAGGATTTTGGCGGCGGCAATCTGGTTGGCATTGGCACCATAGGCCGAATTACCGGGAGCCGTAGCCGGATCGATATTCTCCTTTTCTACCTGGATGAGGTTGGCAACACCCATGTACAGGTAATTGAAGTAGCTGTTGTTCGTGCTTTCACGAATCTGATAGCGGTCTTCCTCCGTATAGTTGCGCTGGCACCAGTACTGAGCATAGGGCAGGCACTGACGGCCGCTGAACCATACGTCATAGACATTGTCCACAACCCATTTCTCTGCGCCGGACATGAGCATGTTGGAAGGGACTGCCGGCGGATTGTTCGGATCCTGGTTGACAGAATCTTTGATGCAGGAGGACAGGGCCGATACGCAAAGGGATCCCGCAAGAATAAATTTATATATGGTTTTCATAACAAGTTCTCCGTTTTAGAAGTTAATGTTGACGCCAAAGCCGAAGTTGGCCACACCGGCCACCAGGCCGCCTTCGATACCCTGGATGTTACCGGAACTGGTAACAGCAACCTCGGGATCGAAATGCTTCACGTCCGGTCCCCAGACGCCCAGGTTACGGCCATAGGCGGAAACCCTGAAGCTCTTGATAAAGCTGCCCTGCTTCACGGGGAAGGTGTAACCGAGGGTCACCTCACGCAGCTTGACAAAGTCGGACTTGAGAACGCTCATGGCGGCAGGTCCTTCATAGAAGTACTCGCAGTAATCAATACCGTCTACCTTGGTAGTGTTCTTGGTGCCATTATCGTCAATGACGCCGTCCAGGACAATACCGTCTTCACGGATGTTGTTGGCAGCGGTTTCCTCCAGCATACCGGAGTACATACCCCACAGATAAGAGGTGGAGAAGTATTTTCCGCCCTTGGAGAAGTCGATCTGGATGCTGGCATCGAAATTACCAATCTTGAAGCTGTTGGTCCAGCCGCCGGTGAAGTCGGGATAGACGCTGCCCAGATTCTCGTTGCCGTCGGTAGACAGGTACAGGCCGCTTTCGGGGTCGATCATCTTGTTGCCGTTGGCATCATAGACATAGTCAGTTCCCATGATGACGCCATAGGGCTGGCCCTTGAGGGCACCGATTTCGGCCTTGAAAGGAGCGGCCGTGAGGCGGTAGTAGTCCACGCCGTCCATGAGCTCAAGAACCGTGTTCTTATTGGACGCGAGGGTAAGGGAGGTGTTCCAGGTGAACCACTTGCTCTCTACGGGAGTAGCATGGAAGGCGAACTCCACACCGGTATTCTTGATCTTACCGGAATTCACAACCTTATAGAGATAACCGGTGGTACCCGACACGGACAGGGGCAGAATCTGGTCTTTGGTAACGCTGTTGTAGTAGGACACGTCAAAACCTACACGGCCGCCAAAGAAAGCCATTTCCAGGCCGGCTTCAAAGGAGTTGGTGGTCTCCGGCTTGAGCTGGTCGTTCTTCAGCGTATTGGGAAGACGGTAACCGGGAGTAGTGGAATCGATATTCGTGTACTGGGAATAGGTGGTAATAATCTGATAAGGGTCTGTATCATTACCCACCTGGGCGAAACCGGCACGGATCTTACCGAACTCAATCACGTTTTTCACCTCCGGAGAGAAAAGCTCGGAGAAGATGAAGCTGCCGGTTACGGAAGGATAGAAATAGGTGTTATTGTTCTTCGGAAGAGTAGAAGACTTATCCATACGGACACTTCCTTCCACGAAAAGGAAGTTCTTGAATCCTACGCTTGCATTGGCAAAGACAGAGTTGATAGCCTTGTTGCTCTCATAGTTGGAGCTCTGTGCAGGAGCGATGGAATTCTTGAGATTGTAGAAATCCGGAATAGCCAGGCCTCCGACGGTATAACCCTGCACGGACTCGTAGTGCCTGCGCATGAGGTTGGCACCGGCCAGCGCATTTACGGAGAAATTGCTGAACTGCTGGTTGTAGGTAAGGAGGAACTCGTGGTTGAGCTCGTACTGCTGGCGGGAGATTTCATTGTACTTGGACTGCTCCTGGGAGCTCACGGCGCTGCGCTCGAACTGCTTGTCCACAAAGAAATCCAGATTGGCTTTGTACTGGAACTTGAGGGTGGGCAGGATCTGGTAAGAGGCGCCCAGGTTACCGTAAATACGGTTACGGCTGTCGTTCTGGAAGCACTTGTAGCGGCTCCAGTACGGGTTGTTGGAGTAGGCGGGAGTGGGATCGTCCCAGCCGGAGCGGTTCCAGGAAGCCTGGGTTCCGTCGGGGAAGATGTACAGGTCCGCGGCCTGCTTCATATCCAGTTCACGGTGGCCCCACTGGACAAATTTCACCAGTACGTTGTTGTCACCGTATCCAATCTCGGAACGGCCCTTGGTGCTCTGGTTCAGATAATTGACATTGGCACTGATCTCCAGCTTGTGGTCGGGGCTGAAGGCCTGGGCATTCACGTTGACGATATTCTTTTCCTGCGAGCTGTTGGGAAGATAGCCGCTGAGTTCGCTGTTGGTGTAGGAGATACGGACAGAGCTGTTCTTGGAAGACTGGGCAATGGCTACGTTGGTGGTAACGGAGACGCCCGTCTTGAAGAAGGTGTCAATGTCGTTATCGGCAGCCTTCCACTCGGAAGTGGTGGGATTGCCCTGCTTTCCGCCGGCTTCCCACTTGGCGAGGTCGTACCAGGTGAGAACCTGCTGGCCATTATATTTGGGGCCCCAGCTCTCGTCGGTGGCGTAGTCCGGATAGAGATAATCCGTTCCGTTGATATTCACGGTTTCAAAGTCTGTTCCGTAACCGCCGCCATAGAGGGTCTGCAGTTTAGGGAGCTTGTTCACTTTCTCAAAGCCCACGGTGGAGGAGAAGGAGACACCGAAGCCGTCCTTCCCGGAATTGCCCTTCTTGGTGGTAATCATCACCACACCGTTGTTGGCACGGGAACCGTAGAGGGCCGATGCGCTGGCGCCCTTCAGGACGGAAATGTTTTCAATATCGTCGGGGCTGATGTCGTTGACCAGGTTACCATAGTCGTAACCGCCACCGCCACGGGCCGTATCGGTAGAGTTGAAGTCGGAGCCTTCAATGGGAACTCCGTCAATCACAAAGAGAGGCTGGTTGTTGCCGGACAGGGAAGTGACACCACGGAGCAGAATCTTGGAGGAGCCGCCCATGGAACCGGTGCTGGAGGTAATCTGCAGACCGGCAATCTTACCCTGCAGGGCATTCACGGGGTTGTTGAGGCCGCCGCGGGATTTGGTCATTTCGTCTCCGCCCACCTCGGTCACGGCATATCCCAGCGCTTTCTTCTCACGGGAAATACCCATGGCCGTAACCACAACTTCGTTCAGGTACTCGGAGTCGCTTTCCATGACGATGGAAACGGAGGGAAGGCCGGAACTTCCTTGGTCTTCATGCCCATGAAGGCAACGACAAGGGTTCCGTCAGCAGGAACATTGGGAAGGGTAAATGCACCGTCCAGGTCTGTGAGCTGACCATTGGCAGAGCCCTTCACAAAAACATAAGCACCCACGACGGGCTCGCCGTCAGTGGCAGCAACCGTTCCTTTTACAGTGATGTTCTGCGCGGCAGCGGCCAGCGAAAGAACAAAAAGGACGGAAGAGATCAAAAATTTGATACCTTTCATTGTGAATAGTTTAAATACGTTACACAACTATCTAACACTGGCAAAGTAAGATTTTTTTAGCATCAATTCCAAACATTTTTAAAGAATCTCTGCATATTTATACATATAATTTGCGTTTATTCGTTATTTATCCATTCCAATAACTGAAGCTAGCGCGCTACATGCATACAATGAATGGATTTATGCAATAATTATTCGAAACAATATCTCGCAGGGAAAGTATAAATTTTTAGCAAAAAAAGAGAATGCCGCCATTTCTGGCAGCATTCTCCGTAAATAAGATGTCAAGTTCGTAGAAAATCTTATTTTCTCCAGTATTCGTTCTGGTCGGCAGGCGTGAGAGCCTTGTTGTACAGCATTTCGTTCTGCGGGATGGGCAGCATGAAGCGGGGGCTGTCGGCCGGCAGTTTCTCAATAGCCCAGTGCTCGGGATCCTGCGTACGGTCCAGCGCTACGTGCTCGTGCTTGATATCGTACAGGCGGAAGCCCTCTCCGTAAAGCTCCTTGCGGCGCTCCATGTAGATGCTTTCCAGGGAGCCGTCGGTAGCCGATGCGCCGCGGGCCACCTGCAGGGCGTTCAGCACGCTGGCCGCGTCGCCGCCCAGCTGCGCTTCGCACTCGGCCTTGATAAGGTAGGCCTCGGCGATGCGGGCCAGCGGGAAGTCGGCGTCGCCGATGGAGAGGTTCCGGTGACTGAACTTGCTGGTAAACCAGCCATCGGCCTCAAAGAAATAGAAGGGGAAGAGCTTGCGGCAGTCAGTGTCCTCGAAGGAGTCGCGGAAGCGCTTGGTCCAGCGCACGGTGCTGTAGCCGTAGAGGGGTGCCTCGAAGTAATCGGCCTCGTCGGCGGTGTCCAGATACTCCATGTCGGAAGGATTGGCCTTTCCGCTGGCGTCCACGCTGTAAGCATCCTTGGCCAGGTAGTAGAAGGACGGGATGGAGGCGTAGTAGTTGGACGTAGTCTCATTGAAGTTGTAGTACATGAGCCACTCGTCGTTGGGGTCCATGAAGCCGGCCTGGTATTCGGCCGGAGACATGAGGTTGCTGCCGTCAAAAGTATCGGAGGCAGCCTCTGCGGCATATTTTGCGGCGTTCTTCCAGTCGTTCATGTCCAGGTAGGCGCGGGCCATGAAGAGGGCGCAGGCCTTGGGGGTGAAGAAGGCCGCATCGGCTGCGCTGCAGTGCTGCCGGCCATAGTCCAGGTCCTTCAGAATCTGGGCGTACGTATCCTTGAGGCAGGAGCGGCCCAGGTGCTCGGAGGCACCATCGGCCGGCGTCGTGCGAAGGATGATGGCGGGCGCCTCGGGGTTAAGGGAATAGGCGGGGGCGAACAGGCGGGCCAGGCGCAGGAACACGAATCCGCGAAGGGCATAGGCCTGTGCCAACAGGTTTTCCTTGCCGTTTTCCTCCGGCATGTCGGTCACATACTTGATGATGTTGTTGGCCGCATCGATGGCCTTGTATTCGTAGAGCCAGATGTTGTTGGCATAGCCGAACCACCAGGGTTCATCCTCGGCCACCTGGGAATAGGTGTAGGAATAGACGTTCCAGTTATAGGTATCAATTCCGTAGTTGCCGCTGGTCATGAGGGCATCTTCGCCCATCACCTCGGACATGATTACCTGCAAGGTATTGGACTGGAAATAGCCGATGTTCATGATGCCGCCGTTAAGGGCGGTCTGGGCCGATGCCACGGAGGAGAAGATCTGCTCGTCGGAAACCGCGTTCGAAGGGATGGGGCTTAGCTTCTCCCTGGAGCAGGAGGACAGGCCGATGAGCACGACGGCCACGATATATAATGTCTTTTTCATACTGCTTAGAAAGTTATGTTGATGCCCAGCGTGTAGGTGCGGCTGAGCGGAATGTAGTTGGCCGATGACTTGTACCCGCCGACACCGAAGATGTCAATGTCGTCGTAACCCTTGTAACCCTTGTCGGCAAATACGGTGAATACGTTGTCTACGTTCACGTACACGCGGGCCGACGAGACAATCTTCGTCTTTTTCAGGAGGCTCTGGGGCAGCGAGTAGGACAGGTTCACGTTCTTGAGCTTGAGGTACGTGGCGTCATAGAGGAAACGGGTGCTCGGGGAGTTGCTCTGGTTGGCGTTGGTATTGTAGAACTTGGGCACGTTGGTCTGTGTGTTCTCCGGAGTCCAGGCGTTGATTTCGTCGGCGTTCACGTTCTTGCCGGAATTGTTTCCTTCGTGCATCATGTCGGCATAGATGCTGTCATACACTTTGCCGCCCAGGTTGTAGTAGAACATGAACGAGAAGTTGAATCCCTTCCAGGAGAGGTTGTTCGTGAGGGAGCCGAAACCCCAGGGGGTGGCTCGGCCCTGCATCTCATAATCGGCCTGGGCGTAGGTGCTCGTGGTGCCCACCTCGCCGGTAGCGGGGTCTGTCACTTTCCACAGCGGGTCTCCGTTGGCGGGATCCACGCCCATCCAGGTGGGCATGTAGAATTCGTACTGGCTCTTGCCTACTTTCCAGATTTTCTTGGTGTCGCCCATGGTGATGTCGTCGTCACCAGCCAGATCCAGGATTTTGTCGGCATTGTAGGAAAAATTGAAGTCCAGGTCCCAGGAGAAGTCCCTGGTCTCAACGGGAGTGGCGTTCAGGCTCAGTTCCACGCCCTGGTTCTGCACTTTGGCCAGGTTCATCATCACGCTGGTGAGACCGTGGGAGGCGGGCAGGGGATATTCATACAGGAGGTCATCGGAGGTCTTGTTGAAGTACTCGACGGAACCGCTCAGCCGGCCCTGGAGGAAGCCGAAGTCTACACCCAGGTTGAGCATTCTCTGCTTTTCCCAGCCCAGGTTGGGGTTGGAAAGGCTGGTGTGGCCAAGACCGGAATTGTAACCATACTGGTAGCTGTCAGAGGCGGTCCACAGGCCCAGGGATTCGTATCGGCTGAGGCCGGCGTTGTTGCCGGAGGTACCATAGCTGGCGCGCAGTTTGAGGTCGCTGAGCCAGTCGGCATCCTGGAGGAACGCTTCCTGCTTGACGCGCCAGGAAGCGCCCACGCTGAAGAAGTTACCCCATTTCCTGTCGGCCCCGAAGACGGAGGAACCGTCGCGGCGGAAGGAGACGGAGGCGAAGTACTTCTCGTCGTAGTTGTACTGGGCCTGTCCCAGCCAGGAGATAAGGGCAGCCTCGGTGTACCAGGAGGTGACGGACTGGGGCTTGCTGGCGCCGGTGAGCTCGGTCATGAAGTCGAAGGCAAAGCCGGTGGCGGCGCCGTCAAAACGGGTTATCTTGCTCTGCCAGTACTCGTAGCCGGCCATGGCAGACACGTAGTGCTTGTCGGCGAAAAGCTTCTTGAAGTTGAGCGTAGTGGTGCTGGTGAACATGAGGTCGCTGGTCTGGGTGCGGCCGCCGCGGCCGTTGTAGGCGGGTCCGTCGCCGTGATACTTGTTCCAGTAGAACTGGTCGTACACGGATACATAGTCGGGAGAGAACACGGTCTTGGCCGACAGATAGTCGGTGAAAACAAGCTCCGTGTAGAAGGAGGCCAGGAGACGGGCCGTATTGGCCTTGTTGGTGTTCATATACGGAATGGCCACGGGGTTGAAGTCCTTGGCAGCGGGGTTGGTCCAGTTGAACTGCTTCTCGCCATTGGCATCGAGCACATAGTCTCCGTTGGCGTCTACCTTATACACAGGGACGGCATTGGGGAAAGCGACGGCGTTGTACAGGGGAGAAGCGCCGGCGCCCTCGGAAACCTCGGAGTTCTGGGTGGCATAGGAGAACACGACGTTCATGCCGCCCTTGAGCCAGGGCTTGATCTCGGTGTCAATGTTGAGTTTTCCGGAATAACGGGTATAGCGGGCCGTAGGCGTGGTGCCGGTCTGGTCAAAATAGCCGATGGAGAAGAAGTAATTGCTCCTTTCGGAACCGCCGGAATAGCTCAGGTTGTAGTCCTGGGAAGAGCCTCTTTTCATGACTTCGCTCTGCCAGTCGGTATTGATGATGTTCCTCGCTCCCTCTACGAGATGGCCCTGTGCATCGAACGGATAGGCCACGTTGAAGGGGTTCCAGGAGAAGGTTCCCTGCGTCTGCGTGTTTGCCCACTTGTAGTCCTGGCCCTTGGCGGGATCGGCGCTTTCCAGATAGCTGTTATACACCAGCTTGTAGTAGTCGGTGGAGCTGAGCATGTTGTACTGCCTGGGAACGGCGGAGATGCCGTAGGAGGCATTGAAGGCCACGTGCCCCTGGTTGTTCTTACCGTTTTTGGTGGTGATGATGACCACACCGTTGGCGGCGCGGGAACCGTACAGGGAAGCGGCGGCAGCGTCTTTCAGCACCGTGATGGACTCAATGTCCTGCGGGTTGATGCTGGAGAGAATGCTGGTGGTGGTATTGGCATCCGACGCGTTCTTGGAATAGTTGGTGCTGGTTGTAGCCACACCGTCAATGACATACAGAGGGGAAGAAGAGGCGTTGAGGGTACCGGTACCGCGGATGCGGAAGGTGGTGGCGGCGCCCGGCTGGCCGGAAGCGGCGCTTACCTGCAGGCCGGCCACTTTTCCCTGAAGGGCCTGCTCCACGGAGGCAACGGGCTTCTGGGCCAGTTCCTCGGAACGGACCATGCTGGCAGATCCGGAATAAGAACTCTTCTTGGCCGTGCCATAGGCAACGACGAGGGTTTCTTCCAGGAATTCGGCGCTGGGGGCAAGAGATACGTTGAGAGTGGTACGTCCGTTCACCGGAAGTTCGACCGTCTCATAGCCGATAGAAGAAAAAACAAGGATTGCGTTCTCGGATACAGAAATAGAATACGTTCCATCTATCTCGGTAACTGTTCCAATAGAAGTGCCGCTTACCATGACAGCGGCCGCAGGAACAGGTTCGCCCGTCTGGGCGTCTGTCACATTACCCTTTACGCTGATCATCTGGGCCTGTGCCGTCAGTGAGAGAGCATAAAAGATAAAGGACATCAAAAACTTGATACCATTCATTTTGGATAATATTTGAATACTACTAACTAATAACCGTCACAAAAGTAATACAAAGCGTAACAAAAAACAAATTTTTAACAATTTTATGCATATAATCGACAAATATCCATTGATATCCGGAAAATATTCACTACCTTTGTGCCATGCAAAAGAATCAGACAAGGCAGCAGGCCTTACTGGAGATTATAGGCTCCCAAAAAATATTCAGCCAGGAAGAACTTATCCAGAAACTGGTAGAGAGAGGTATCAACGCAACTCAGGCAACCCTTTCCAGAGACCTGAAGGCTCTTAAGATCATAAAGGTAACCCGCGAAGGCTACAAACTTCCCCAGACAAGCAAGCCCTCCCCGAACGGGATGGCCATGGGTGTCATCAGGGTAGAGATGAACCTTCCCGTCTGTGTCATCTACACGCAGGTAGGTTTTGCCCCTGCCGTGGCCACCTATCTGGACCGCCACCCCCTCGCACCCGTAATGGGCACCGTAGCCGGTGACGACACCGTCATCATGGCCATCCGCAAAGGATTCAACGAAGACCAGATCCTGGAGGCCCTTTCCAAGATCTTCCCCGATATCCGTGACAAATTTGTTCTGATGCCGGAGCTTTAAGGCATCCCACACGGTCAAATTCGACTCAAATGAATAACAGTTATGCCCGGCATTTACCGGGCATAACTAATTATAGCCCACCCACTGCCGCATTGACACGTAGATCGCACAGAATGGCGATTCGACGTCAACGCGGCAGCAGCAACGGATGTACGTACATCGAAAGAGCGCTACAAAGCCGATTTTTTGTACGTACATCATACGAGCACGCGGGGATGCGCAAAATAGGCCGATATTGCGCATCCAGAAATGCTGCAGCACGCGGAGATGCGCAAAAAGGGGCAATAATGCGCATCCAGCGGTGCTGGGGCAAGGACAGGAGGCGGGATTAAGAGAGGGGGATAAAACAAAAAGGTCCGGGAGTAACAATACTCTCGGACCTACTCTCCCACCTGGTGGGGCAGTACCATCGGCGATGGTGAGCTTAACTTCTCTGTTCGGAATGGGAAGAGGTGGTTCCTCACCGCTATAACCGCGGCATATATTACTTGAGAGAACAGAAAAAAGAATAAAGTAAAAAGACTTTTTTCGGCTTATCTTTCTATAAGAGAAAGTCTCTCGGGCAATTAGTACAGGTCTGCTGAGGCCGTCACCGACCTTACACATCCTGCCTATCAACGTGGTAGTCTCCCACGACCCTCAAGGGAAAATTCATCTCGAAGACGGCTTCGCGCTTAGATGCTTTCAGCGCTTATCCTGACCCAACGTGGATACCCGGCGGTGCAGCTGGCGCCACAACCGGTATGCCAGAGGTTGGTC
>ONKO01000024.1 GCA_900318445.1 uncultured Bacteroidales bacterium | reverse complement strand
GCGTTCTCCTGGAAAGTATCCGTGGATAGCTGTCGCTGCACATATACCGCCAGCAGGAGCACGAAGGCCATCGACACCGTCAGGCCCACGAGGTTGATGGCACCGTATAACTTGTTCTTCTTCAGAAAGTTCCAAAAACTCTTCATAACTTAGAACACCAATACATCACTATCACCATACGTATCATACCCGGAGGTAATCACCCTCTCGCCGGGTTCAAGGCCTTCCAGTACCTCGTAATACTGGGGATTCTGGCGGCCTATGCGTATCTCTCTTTTGACGGCCTTGGTGCCTTCTTTGTTAACAACATAGATCCATTTTCCGCCGGTTTTCTGATAGAAGGTGCCGCGCGGGATAATCACAGCCTCTTCGGGCTGGCCGAGCTGGAGGTTCAGGTAGTAGGTCTGGCCGCTGCGGATGTTGTCCGGCTGCTCGCCTTCGAATTTGAAATCGGCCTTGAACTTGCCGTCACGCACCTCCGGATACACTTTGCGGATGCTGGTGGAGAAGGTCTCGCCCTGGCGCTCGAAAGTGGCCTCCAGGCCCGCCACAACGCGGTCTATGTAATGCTCATCTATCTGAGCCTCAACTTTATACGTGCCCACTGAGTTAATTTGGCCGATTTTGGTGCCGCTGGCGATGCTCTGGCCCAGCACCACGTCAAGCAGGCCCAGTTCACCGTCGATGGGCGCTTTCACAATAAGGTTGGATTTGCGCCTGCGGATCATCGACATGTTCAGCTGCATGTTCTCCAGAGATTCCTCCATACGGTCGATCTGTGTGCCTCTATAAAGACTGTCCTGCCTGGAGCGTTCCGTCATCAGATTGTACTTCTGCAGAGCCAAATTGTAGTCTTCTCATAAGCTCTCCGGAGGCGCTCCACATTGGTCCCATATTCCAATACATTCTGGCGCACGTCCAGCTTCTGCTGTTCCATCTGGATCTGGGTGTTGCGCAGGATGTTTTCCTTCTCCGCCAGCTCGGCCTCGGAGTTCAGGATCTGCAGGTCCAGATTGTCGTTATTCAGGATGAGGATAGCGTCGCCGGCCTTCACCGGGGAACCTTCCTCGATGAGGATCTTCTCTACGATACCGCCTTCCTGCGGGCTCAACTGGATGGTCGTCATAGGCTGTACACGACCGCTGATGCGAATGTAGTCGTTGAACTCGCCCTTGACGGCATTTGATATCGTCACGGTATCCTTATCCACACGTAGAGTCTTGTTATTAGGCCTGGCAATCAGGTACACGATGAATGCGAGCAGCAGCGCCCCCAGCCACCAGGGCAGGGCCTTCTTGGTGAACGCTACGCGCCATCCGGTTTTCTTCTCGATAATCTTATCCATAGTTTCTTACTGATTAACGTATTCGACACCATTGTAATAGCGGACCACCGCCTGCTTGATGAGGTACTTGAACAGGCTGTTCATCTCATCGGCCTGTGCCTTCAGGAAGTTGTTGTTCGCTGTCTGGAACTCGAGCGGGGAAATCAGCCCCTGTTCCAGTTTCTTGAGGTTTAGCGTGTAGGCCTCGGCCTGTACCTCAGCTTTGCGCTGCGCCTGCTGGTAGGCCGTGGCGGCACCGTCTCGGTCCTGGATGGCCCTGCGCACCTCACTCTCAACGTCCCGCCGCTTCTGGTCCAGCTCGGCAGTGGCCTTGTCCAAGGCGTGCCGCTTCCGGGAAATCGTTGAATGTTTGCTGAGGCGGTTCCAAATTGGAATCGACAACGAAAGCTCCACATACTCACCGCCGTTATTCTTGAACTGATTCCAGAAAGGATTGGTGGTGGAACCTTGATAGGTATAATAGCTGGTGCTCCAGCCAGCATACAGGCCAAGAGTTGGGAGCAGCGACCACTTGGCCGTACTCAGCTCGCGCTTGGCATTGAGTTCCTGCCAGCTGGCAATCTGGATGCCCGGATTATGTTCCAGGGCGAAGTCCACTACAGACTCCGTTGCCACCGGCTCAATCTGCCAAACGGGCATCGAGGTATCAATGTTCAGTTCCTCATCCACCGGCCAGAACATCAGGTCGGCCAGCGTCATCTTCTGGTCCTGATACATATTGTACGTATTCGTCAGGTCATACTGACGGTCTGCCAGGTCGGCCTCCATCTGGATTACATCGGCGTGCCCCTTCTGTCCCAGCTCTTCCTGCCGCTTGGCCTTGGCCAGGGCCTGTTCGGCCACCGCCACCTGCTCCTCATACACATCGCAAAGGCGCTTGTAGTATACAACGTTATAGTACGCCTCCATCACCGCCAAGCAGATATCGGCCTCCACCTGCTTCTCCTGGGAGTCGGCAATGAGCATTCCTGTCTTGGAAATCTTGTAGTTGTTCACCGCCTTGAAGCCGTCAAAGAGGTCATAGCCGGCGCTCACGCCATAGTTGTTATGGAACGACGTGGTATTGAAGTACGTATTGGTCTGCGGGTCGATGCTGCGGCCGAAGTTGTAGTACGCGTAAGTCTGCGCACTTATCTGCGGGGTAAACAGCGCTAGGGCAGCGTCCCGCCGGTCAATCTGCGCATCGCCGATGGCCGCCTGCTGAATCCGGATCTTGGTAGAGTTGGAGATGGCATACTCCATACAGTCCCGGAGCGTCATCACCCTCGGCCCGTCGGCCACTCCATCCTGCGGCTCCTGTGCTCCGGCCACCGCGGCCGAAAGCCCCATCGCCGTCACAAAAACGAATATGTAAAGTTTAATCTTCATCATACAATGATTTATCACCGTGCTAAATTCTAACACTCGCCGTGCCAAACGAGACAAAGCATTGATAATGAAGCATAAACGATTTTGACCGGATACGAAAAAAAGTGTAAAGTTTACAGTACACTTTACACTTTATGGCTTTACACTTTACAGTCTTTGACACCCCCTCCCATCCCCCAAGCATCTCCGACCAACCCCCATTAAAACCAAGCAATTAGCCTTTTCATACTTATCTTTCCCTATTGTTTCTTATCCTTCTTTTCGTTATATTTGTACCACATTTGCACCTTTAGGGTGCAGTGTAAAGATTCAGGCCAAGGAAAGCAAGGAGCCATCCTAAACATTCCGCCGACTTTACACCAATTTACAAAAACGCCCCATAAAGGCCCTTTACACACCCTAAAAATGATGTAAAGATGGAAACGATAGAGAGAATACTCGGGCACGCAATTCCCATCCCGCCGGAGCCCTTCATTCCGGAGTCCGAACTGCGCCCGCTCACTGAGGCCGATTTCCAGCGGCTCTTTGAGGAATTCTGCGCCGCTCCGGTCATCATGCCTCCGGCGGATTACTGGACAGAAACCACAACCGAAACTCCGGCACCCCTCCCAGTTGCCAAGGAATTCTCGGCCACTACAGCCCGTCAGCCCCGTCGCCATCGTCCTACCGACCAGGAGAAATCCATCTCCACCCTTAAGGCGGAACGCTTCGTCACTATATCAGCCGCTGCAAGAATCCTCCGCGTCTCACGGCCAACCATCTACGCAATGATTGAGAGAGGGGATGTCCAGCTCGTCAAACTGGGTCCCAACACCAACCGCATCGACCTGCAGGGAATCACCGACCAGCGCAACTCCTTTCCACCCGTCAGAACCGCCAAGAAAAAAATCGAGCAGGAACGCAAGTAATACTTCTCGGCCCGGGAGGCTGCCGAGAAGTTCAAAAAAGACGAAAAGACCATCAAAGCCCGCGCTGCTGAAGCCGGCGTGGCCGTGGCCTGGTTCAACGGAGCCGCCTGTTTCAGCCGCAAAGGGCTTGAGAAATTGTTCCCGGGGGAGAAGGAAAAGCACGACTACCTCACCGTGGCCCAACTCGCTGAAGAATGCGGCATCTCCAAACAGACCGTCTATGACTTCATTCACGACCATCATCTTCCCCGCAAGCGCGAAGGTCGCTCCGTCCTCATCGACCGGAAGGTCTGGGAGAAAGCCCGCAAAGGGACCGCAACCCATGCCGACAGAAAGGAAGTCAGCCGGAAAGAAATCCAGCGCCAGTGTGCCGAAGCCCGCGACCTCGGATACGTTACCATCAGTGATGCAGCCCGGCACTTCGGCATCCACCGCGGCCACCTCTATTACTATGCCAAGAAGCACGAGCTGAAGACCATCAAACTCGGCGGCCAGGTATTCTATGACAAGAAACAACTCTATAAAATTCTGAAGGAAGAGAATGTCAGCAACAAAAGTAACACTCAGAAAACGCGAACTGCCCAGCGGTAAGATTACCCTCTACCTGGACTTTTACCCGCCCGTGCGCAACCCCCGCACCGGCGAGCTCAGCCGCAGGGAATACCTGGGCATCTACCTCATCCAGAAGCCCAAGGACTCCACCGAGCGGAAGAGCAACAGCGAAAAGCTAAAAATCGCCGAAGCCATCCGCGCCGAGCGCGAGATAGCCATCCTCAAGGAGCAGTTCGGCTTTGCCGACCATACCAGGGGTAAGGTCGATTTCATCCAATACTTCCAGGACATCGCCAACGAGCCCGGCGGCTATGCCGGAGGCGTCTTCAAACACTTCTTCCGCTTCACCGGCGGGAAATGCACCATTGCCGACGTCACGCTGGAACTCTGCCAGGGATTCCGCGAATACCTCCTCTCCGGGGAAGCCAGCCTCGATGACAAACGCTTCGTCTCCCAAAACGGCGCCTCCCACCTCTGGATGTACTTCAAGATGGTCGTCCGCCGCGCCCAGCGCGACAAACTCATCACCGACGACATCGTCTCCCGGCTGGACTCCATCTCCGTAGCCCCCGTCCACAAGGAATACCTCACCATCGAGGAAGTCCGCCGACTGGCCGCCACCCCCTGCGAAGACGAGCAGGTCAAGCGCGCCAGCCTCCTTGCCTGCCTCTGCGGCCTCCGCATCTCCGACATCGAGAGCCTCACCTGGGACAACGTCATCATCGCCCCCGACCAGGGCTACGCCCTCAAAGTCATCACCCAGAAAACCGGCTCCTACGCCATCATCCCCATCAGCGACGAAGCCTACAGCCTCCTTGGCGAGCGCAAGGAGGGACTCATCTTCGACCATCTCCAGCGCAGTACCCTCAATCGCCACATTGCACGCTGGGTTAAGGCTGCCGGCATCGACAAACACATCACCTTCCATAACTTCCGACACACCTACGCCACCCTTCTCGCGAGCAACGGAACCCCCATCTACACCGTCTCCAAGCTGCTCACCCACGCCAATGTCACCACCACCCAGATCTATGCCGACATCGTGGATGAAAACAAGCGCAAGGCTGCTGAATCAATCAAGATAGGCATCAATCCCCATAAATAACCGCGTATGAGAATCATCAGATACTTCGACAATGCCGCAGACATCATCTACCAGGGCCCGGAGTACACGGCCCTGTACCGGATGATCCTGGAACTCTACACAAAAGGCAGTCACCCCGGCAGCCAGTTTCTGGAAGCGCAGATTCCGTCCGTATCCCTTGTCAACTGCGCAAAAACTATCGTTGAGGAAATGGCCAACTTTGAGAACATCGGCCCCCATCTTGACGACTTCCACAACAAACTGTCACCCCGTCCCAAATTCAGGAACCCTCCTGCGGAGACTCTCGGGCGCAAGACTTACGAATTCCATCCCTGCAGCAGCGAGCAGCGCATGGCCATCATGGCCTCAGCCTGCTATCTGGGTTCCGCCCTGCATATTTTCACAGAAAGCCAGACTAATCAGTTCAAAGAATGGTTCGAAGCCCACCGGCAGGACTATCCATTTGTTGACTTCTATCTGGACGGAATACCCACCGAAGCCCAACTCCGTGCTCCGATGGACCAGAGTCAGGCCAGCCTGCTGGAGGACTTCTGCCTCGCCAAGTCCATCATCGACTCCGTCGACCGCATCTTACCCACAAAAAGCGGCCCCGGCAAGATCGCCTTCATGGAAGAAGTCACTGAATCCTTCCTTGGAGACAGGGAATCCCTCCACCGCATTCTCAGTGCCATGCTCACCAGCCGTTTCGACCTCCTGGAGGCGGACCTGAAATCCAACGTTGCAACCGGCGGAGTCAGTGCAGCCACTGCCGACGAGGCACCACCTTCAAAAGGGGCCACCGCCAGCCAGCTCGCCATCCTGTGCTACTACCTCTTCAGAGAACTGCACGTTGACTTCACCAACTCCGACAAGACAGCCTGGGCCCGGCTCATCCACTTCATTTCCGGCCACAGCGAAGAGAACCTGCGCAAATACCTCAACATAGACTTCGACAAGAAGTCCGTCCAGAAAGACCTCGGGATTGTACAGGGCGCACTGCAGGAACTCTTCCCGTCCATTGCCCAAAAGATAGAAAAAGACAAACAAGGATAAATATGGGGTAACCCCTACTACTCCCGGCACTTACCCCGGCACATAAAACCATATTCATTTTTGCCAGCGAATAAACCGTCGCTGGCTTTTTTGCTCTCAACAGGCACCACCGGGCAGGAAGGGCAGCGGCATAACACAAAAAAGCCATGCCTAAAAGAAAACCGTCCGACCTGGTCTTCGACCAGGCAAAACTCCAGGCTACACAGCCTGCCAAGAGCCTTGAACAGCAGCTCGAAGAGGAACTCGTCACCCTCCGCCCCATCCCGGAGGAAGAGGTTCCATCCGTTCTTGCGGCAACAAATCTGTTCGTCCGTTACATCTGGGATGCACTCAAACGCCTCAAGCCGGGCGATCTCAACCCGGACCAGGAAATGACCGTGGAGGAGCTGTCCGACTTCCTCCCCGAAAAACCCGCCGTACAGACCATCTACGGTTGGGTATCCGAAGAAAGGATTCCCTATATCAAGCGCGGCAAACGCTTGTTCTTCGTCAGGCGCGCCATCATCCGCTGGAACCGGGAAGGCCGCCCCGTCAACCCGGACAACATTCAGGAACTGGCCGAAAGCTTCGTGGCCAACCATCATCCGGGACGAAACAAGCGATAGCCATGTACCAAGAAGAGCCCCATTTTTCCTTCTTCCGTGCTCCCGTACGCAACGTCATCCCTTACAAGCAGATATCCCTGCTGGACACCTGGCGCTACATTACCGGCCACTACGCCCGCCGCCGCACCGAAGAACTCCGGCAAATCCGAGACCCAAAGTACGCCCGGATGTACAAAGCCGCCAAGTTCGACTACTGCACCTTCTCCGGCACCTTCTCCGTCCGCCGCGAAGACAAACTCATCCGGCACTCCGGCCTCCTGTGTCTGGACTTCGACCACCTTCCCGATGTTGAAGGTCTCTTCCCAGAACTCCTGCAGGACGAGTATTTCGACACCATGCTCCTTTTCCGCAGCCCATCCGGCGACGGCCTAAAATGGATTATCCCCACCGACCTTACCGAATGCAGCCATGCCGACTTCTTCCGCTCCGTCTCCGCCTATATCGCCGAGACTTACCGTGTCAGCGTAGATTCCTCAGGCAAAGACGTGTGCCGTGCCTGCTTCCTCCCGTATGACCCCGGAGCCTACCTGAGCCCCGACTTCAGCCAAGCCCTATGACCAAAAAGAAATTCAACCCCGGCGAATGGAAAGACAAAGGACCGGCAAAAGCGCCGGACCGGAAGCCGGAACAGCCACAGTGCCCGCAGCGTCTGTCTGCTGCCAACCCCTCCTACACCCTGGCACTTGAAGACCAGATTGAGCGCCTGACCGCAAGGATAGAAGCCACCGGCACCGACATCACCGCCGGATACGACCGGTGGCGCGACCTCGGCTTTGCACTCACAGACGCCCTGGGAGAAAACGGTCGCAGCTACTTCCACCGCCTCAGCAGTTTCTATCCGGGTTACGATGAGAAAGAAGCGGACAACCAGTACGACAAGTGCATGAGGGCCCACGGCCACGGCATCACCATCCGCACCCTCTTCCATCTCGCCAAGGAAAACGGCATCTCCGTCAGCTTCCCCTCGGAAAAAACATCGCAAAACTTTCCATCACCTGATGGAACTGATGGAACTGACGGAATGATGGAAACCGCCGCCCCGGGAACGATGCCCACCTTCTCCCACAGCCTCTACGGTCACCTCCCTGGACTCCTTGACGAAGTGGCCCGTAACGCCCGCTCTGACGAGGATGCCGACGTCCTCATCCTCGGCGCCCTCGCCACCTGGTCCGCCTGTCTCGGCAAGGTGTACGGCGTTTACGACAACAAGAAGGTCTATCCCAACCTCTTCCTCTACGTCACCGCGCCCGCATCCGCCGGCAAAGGTCGGCTCTCCCTCTGCCGCCGCCTGGCACAGCCCATCCATGACCGGCTTCGGGAACTCTACCGCGAAGAAATGGATGAATACCGCATCCAAAAGGCCCGCTTCGACCGCGCCAAGAAAAAGAACCCGGACCTGGAGCCACCGGAAGAGCCGCCCCTCAGGATGCTCATCATCCCGGCCAACTCCAGCTCCACCTCCGTCTATCAGATCCTCTCCGATAACGGAGGCGGCGGCCTCATGTTCGAGACCGAAGGCGACACCCTGGCCAACGTCTTCGCCTCCGACTACGGCAACTACTCCGACGGCTTCCGGAAGGCCTTCCACCACGAGCCTATCTCCTACACCCGTCGCAAAGACAGGGAATTTGTGGAACTCCTGCGGCCGCGCCTCTCCGCCGTCCTCTCCGGAACGCCGCGACAGATCTCCGCCCTCATCCCGGATGCAGAGAACGGCCTGTTCAGCCGCTTCATCTTCTACTACCTCAACTTCCGCCTGGAATGGATTGACGTCTTCGCCCGCACCAGCAACACCACCCTGGAAGAAATCTTCGACGACATCGGCTACGGCTTCCTCGAACTCTACCAGCGCCTGGAGATGCAGCCCGAGCTGGAGTTTTCCCTCACCCCAGACCAGCAGCTAGACTTTCATTCCTACTACCGCAGCGCCCAGGAGCAGTACTACGGCATCTTCGGCGAAGACATCATCGGCAGCGTCCGCCGCCTCGGCCTCATCACCTTCCGCATCGCCATGATCCTCTCGGCTCTCCGCCTCCACGACACCGGCGAAGTCGACACCACCCTCATCTGCGACGACGAAGACTTCCAGAGCGCCATGGCCATCGCCCGCGTCCTCATCCGCCACACCGTCCGCGTTTACCGTGAACTCTCCAGCGCCGACCTCGGCAAACCCGCCGCCGAACGCTCTGACCGCCAGCAGCAGTTCCTCTCATCCCTCCCGGACACCTTCTCCACCCAGACCTTCCTCCAGATTGCCGCCCGTCTCGGCATTCCGCAACCCACTGCCGAGCGATACATCGGCTCCTGGCGCAAGTCCGGCCTCCTCAACCGCATCAAACAAGGCTACTATGAGAAAATGAAATAACCCTGTCATTCTGAACGACCTTGGCTGTCACTTTGAACGACCTTGGCTGTCATTCTGAACGAAGTGAAGAATCTTAACCACCAGTATATGAAAATTTTAATCGACAACGGTCACGGCTCCAACACCCCCGGCAAATGCTCCCCGGACAGCCGCTACCACGAATGGAGCTACACCCGCGACATCGCCTCCGCCATCGTCCGCCAGCTCAATTCCGCTGGCTACGATGCCACCCTCCTTGTCCCGGAAACCCACGACGTCTCCCTCCGCACCCGCGCCGACCGCGCCAACGCCTGGTGCTGCCAACTGGGCAAACGCAATGTCTGCCTCGTCTCCATCCATACCAATGCTGCCGGGAACGGTCGCGACTGGATGACCGCCCGAGGCTGGTGCTGCTACACCTCCCGCGGTCAGACCGCCGGTGACCGACTTGCAGACTGCCTCTACGCCGCTGCAGAACTATACCTTCCCGGCCACAAGATCCGCAAAGACTACTCCGACGGTGACCCCGACCAGGAAGCCGACTTCGCCATCCTCAAAAACACCCTCTGCGCCAGCGCCCTCAGTGAAAACCTCTTCCACGACAACCCCGCTGACCTCGCCTTCCTCGAATCCTCCACCGGCCGCCAGGCCATCATTGATCTTCACGTCAGAGGAATAATCCAGTATATCAACCAATTTGCATAAAAATTGTAGGGGTATGAGAAAAATTCATTACTTTTGCAGAGCATTCGCGAAATGGATGCTCAAACTTAAAAGGAGGACAAAATTATGGCAACACCTATCAGACCAATCCCGATTCTTACCGGTGAAGCGGCAGAGCGCTTCGTCAAGATGGCTGATGCTGCTGAAAAGAATCCTCACACCAAGGATTGCGGTATCTCCCGGCAGGAAGCGAGAAGGATACTTGAGAAAGCCAAGCTCAGATAGCATGGCTTTTCTCCTGGACTCATGCACCGTCAAAGTCCTTTCACGGGAGCTTCTCTCCTCGTGCAAGCCTTTTCATTGCGGAGACACTGACCTTGATGAGAAGATGCCGTTCCCAATCACGAAGCCTTGCTCGGGAAGTCTTATTGTTTCGTCCTTGATGCCGACCCTGCGACAATCGTCTGTGCCTTCACACTCTCAAGCGACAGCGTACACGTAGATCACCTTCCCAACGCACGTAAAAAGAAAATCAACTCCCGCATCGCACATCCAAAACAGAAGCGCCGTTACCCGGCCATTCTGATAGGCAGGCTTGCCGTGAATGAAGAATTCGCAGACAAGGGCATAGGTTCTGAAATGCTTTCAGCCATCAAGCAATTCTCTACGGACCCTGACAATCTTGCAGATTGCCGATTTCTGGCTGTTGATGCCAAGAATGAGGAAAAGCCTCTGCACTACTACGAGAAAAACGATTTCAGATACCTCTATTCCTCAGAAGAGCAGGAGGCTGAGAACCTGGATCTTCCCTTACCCCTGAAGACCAGATTCATGTTCTTTGACCTCATTGACCTCAAGAAATCGTAGCTTTTCCATCATTCCCTCACTTCCATCGTTCCATCACTTGATGGAAACAAACAGACACATCAACTGCCGCCCTCTCTTCCGAGAAAGCGGCAGTTCTTTTCAATGCCCGTATCTGGCCCATGTCATCCTGAGGGCGCAGCCCGAAGGATCTACTCAATCTCTATTGTCAGCACAGCCCTGTGCCCCTCAGCATCCTCAAAGGTGTAGGACACCGTTTCACTTCCCGTCATCACAAAGAAGGTATCGTGGGGATAATTCTCGGGGTCTTTCTTGGCGCTATGGACAAATGTCTCCGGACCGGTTTCACC
>ONKO01000002.1 GCA_900318445.1 uncultured Bacteroidales bacterium | reverse complement strand
GCCGGTGATAATGTAGGTCTGCTCCTCCGTGGTGTTGACAAGAAGGAAGTGAAGCGTGGTGAGGTTGTTGCCAAGCCCAAGTCCATCACTCCTCACACCCAGTTCAAGGCTCAGATCTATGTGCTGAAGAAAGAAGAAGGTGGCCGTCACACTCCTTTCCACAATCACTATCGTCCCCAGTTCTTCATCCGCACCCTGGATGTTACCGGTGAGATCCTCCTCCCGGACGGTGTAGAGATGGTTATGCCTGGCGATAACGTGGAAATCACCGTGAAGCTCATCACTCCCGTGGCTATGAACAACGGTCTGCAGTTCGCTATCCGCGAAGGTGGCCGTACCGTTGGCGCCGGCCAGGTGATCAGTATCATCGAGTAATTTCTCGAAGCCATTCCTAAAAGTGGGGACTCAGACGTGGGTCCTCACTTCCCACAGGGGAATAGAACAAGGGTAGTTCAGCGGTCTCCAAAACCGTCGATGTGGGTTCGAATCCTGCTTCCCCTGCCCAATATCAAAGGTTACGATTTGGTAAATGTTTAACCGTAGGTCCCGGATTCCCGCTTCCAATTTTTCCGGAACCCATTGTAAGCAAAGATGAGAAAGTTCATTAACTACTTAAAAGAGTGCGCTCAGGAACTCACCCAGAAGGTGACGTGGCCCACTTGGGAGAAGCTGCAGAGTTCTGCACTTCTGGTCCTTGTCGCTACGTTGATCCTCGCTGTTGTGATCTTCGTGATCGACTTTGCTTTCCAGCACCTGATGGAGTTTGTTTACTCACTGTAACTGATTAGTACACCTTATGGCTGAGAAGAAATGGTACGTGCTTCGTACCGCGGGAACCAAAGAAAAGAAAGCCGCCGAATACCTGATCAAGGAAATTGAAAGACACAAGGATCTGCAAGCAATTGTGGATCAGGTTCTTGTGCCTGTCAAGAAGGAGATTGTCACCAAGAACGGCAAGCGCAAGGAGGTAGAGCGTCTGCTCTTCCCCGGCTATGTGCTTATCCACGCGGAGCTCAATCCGGACCTTGAGTACGTAATCCGTAACGGTATTCCCGGCATGAGCGGTTTCCTCACGGAGAAAACCGGCAATGGTCCCACCGAACGTGTCCCCGTCCCCATCCGCGACGAAGAAGCCCAGCGCATCCTCGGCGTCCAGGACGAGAACGCCGTCAATGCAGCCGAAACCGAGGTGAACTTCACCGTTGGTGAGAGTGTCCGTATCACGGATGGTCCTTTCAGCGGCTTCGACGGTACTGTGGACGAAATCCTTCAGGACAGAAGCAAGCTCAAGGTAGTAGTTGTGATCTTCGGAAGAAAGACGCTTCTGGAGCTCAGCTTTACACAAGTAACTAAAGAGTAAAAAAAATCATGGCAAAAGAAGTATCCGGATTCATTAAGCTCCAGATCAAAGGCGGAGCAGCGAATCCTGCGCCCCCGGTAGGACCGGCTCTCGGTTCCAAGGGCCTCAACATCATGGACTTCTGCAAGCAGTTCAACGCACGCACCCAGGATCAGGCCGGTAAGGTTCTCCCTGTGGTGATTACGGTGTACTCCGACAAGTCCTTCAGCTTTGAGGTCAAGCAGCCCCCGGTGGCCGTATCGCTCAAGGAAGCTGCCAAAATCAGCACGGCTTCCGGCGAACCCAACCGTAAGAAAGTGGCTACCATCACCTGGGATCAGGTGAAGGAGATTGCCCAGTCCAAGATGCCCGACCTCAACGCTTTCACGCTGCGCAGCGCTATGAGCATGGTGGCCGGCACTGCCCGTTCCATGGGTATCAAGGTAGAAGGTGAAATGCCCGAGAATCTTTAAAAACACGCATGAATTATGAGCAAACTGACGAAAAACCAGAAAGCCGTTCTTGCCAAGTATGACAAGACGCAGGTTTACCCTCTCTCCGAGGCATGCGCGCTTCTGAAGGAGATCACCTATACCAAATTTGACGCTTCCGTAGAAATCACCACCAACCTCGGTGTAGACCCTCGTAAGGCCAACCAGATGATCCGTGGCGTTGTCACCCTGCCCAACGGTACCGGTAAGGTTACCCGCGTGCTGGTCCTCTGTACTCCCGACAAGGAGAACGAGGCTAAGGAAGCCGGTGCAGACTACGTAGGTCTGGACGAATATATCAACAAGATCAAGGAAGGCTGGACCGATGTAGATGTGATCATCTGCACCCCGTCCGTGATGGCCAAGGTCGGTCAGATCGGCCGTATCCTGGGTCCCCGCGGCCTCATGCCTAACCCCAAGACCGGTACCGTGACCATGGAGGTCGGCGCCGCCGTCAAGGATGTGAAGGGTGGTAAGATCGATTTCAAGGTTGACAAGACCGGTATTATCCATGCCGCTATCGGCAAGGCTTCCTTCTCTGCCCAGCAGATCGAAGAGAACGCCCGTGCCTTCGTTTCCGCCGTGCTCAAGCTCAAACCTCAGTCCCTTAAGGGTACTTATTTCCAGAGCTGCACCATCTGCACCACCATGAGCCCGGCTATCAAACTGGATGTCAAAGGCTTTAACGCCGAATAATCTGTAGGAGGATAAGGATATGAAAAAGGAAATGAAAGAGCAGGTTATCGCCGCTATCAAAGCCAACCTGGCCCAGTACCCCAACTTCTACATCGTGAACATCGAGGGTCTCAACGCAGAAGCTACTGCCTCCCTCCGTCGCGACTGCTTCAACGAAGGCGTCAAGCTCACCGTTGTGAAGAACACCCTGTTCCACAAGGTGATCAAGGATACCGAAAACGCCGAAATGGAGCTTCTCGCTCCCGCACTCGAAGGCAATACCGCCATCATGTACTGCGAAGGCCCGGCAGTTCCTGCCAAGCTCATCAAGAAGTACAACAAGGCCGGTAACGAAAAGCCCGCCCTCAAGGCCGCTTACGTTCAGGAGTGCGCTTTCGTAGGCGCCGACAAGCTCGAAGAGCTCGTCAACATCAAGTCCAAGGAGGATCTCCTCGGCGAGATCATCGGCATGCTCCAGTCCCCGATCCAGAACGTTATTTCCGCTCTGCAGAACGGTGGCGGCAGCACCATCGCCGGCCTCGTCAAGACTCTCGAAGAAAAAGACGTGAACCTCACCGTCAAAGATGTCCAGGAACTCGCTAAGATCCTGAAGGAAGAATATGGTATTGAGCCCGCTGCTGCAGCCGTTGCAGTTGCCGCTCCCGCCGCTGGTGCCGCCGAAGCTGCCGGTCCCGCTGAGCAGACCGAATTCGACGTTATCCTCACCAGCGCCGGCCAGGCTAAGCTCCAGGTCATCAAGGCCGTTAAGGAGAGCGCCGGTCTGGGCCTGAAAGAGGCTAAGGAACTCGTTGACAAGGCTCCCGTGGCCGTCAAGGAGAAGATTTCCAAGGCTGAGGCTGAGGCCCTCAAGGCTGCCCTCGAGGAAGCCGGCGCCGAGGTTGAACTCAAGTAAGTTCGCCTGCTCCCTAGATGGGAGTCCCCACACAGGTTTAGAGCCCAAAGTAGGCTCTAAACCTTTTTTCCGTCTTTAAAATTTTCCCATAACGAAGGCAGAACATGTCTAAAAAGACTACCAATCCGCGAATTAATTTCGCAACATCCAAAATTCTGGAATACCCTGACCTTCTGGAGGTTCAGCTGAAGTCTTTCAAGGATTTCTTCCAGTTGGAGACCACCCCGGACAGCCGCCGTGGAGAGGGACTGTACCAGGTGTTCCAGGAAATCTTCCCGATTGAGGACACGCGGAACAACTATGAACTCACCTTCATCGATTACTTCATCGATCCGCCGCAGTACTCCATCGAGGAGTGTCTTGAGAGAGGACTTACCTACAACGTTCCTCTGAAGGCAAAACTCCGCCTTTCATGCACGGACCCGGAGCACGAGGACTTTGACACCCGCGTGCAGGACGTATACCTGGGCAACATTCCTTACATGACCCCTGCCGGTACGTTCATCATCAACGGTTCCGAGAGAATCATCGTTTCGCAGCTTCACCGCAGCCCGGGCGTGTTCTTCGACCAGAGCATGCACGCCAACGGTACCAAACTGTATTCTGCCCGTATCATTCCCTTCAAGGGCTCCTGGATCGAGTTCGCTACGGACATCAATAATGTGATGTACGCCTATATCGACCGTAAGAAGAAGCTGCCTGTAACAACCCTTCTGCGTGCTATCAGCTATAGCTCCGACAAGGATATCCTGGACCGTTTCGGCCTGGCCGACGAAGTAGAGGTCACCCCCGAGGTCCTGAAGGAGAACGAAGGCCGCAAGCTTGCCGCCAACGTGCTCAAGACCTGGATCGAAGACTTCGAGGATGAGGACACCGGTGAGGTGATCCCCATCGAGCGTACCATCCCTATCGTAGAGCGCGGTGAAATCCTGAACGAGGACACCATTGCCCGCATCGCTGACACCGACGTCAAGACCATCCTCCTCCAGAAGGACGAGGCCGTCTCTGCCGAGAACAGCATCATCTACAACACCCTGCAGAAGGACCCGACCAATACGGAAATCGAAGCTGTGAACTACATCTACAAGCAGCTCCGCAATTCCGAACCGCCGGATGAGGCCACCGCCCGCGATGTCATCGACAAGCTCTTCTTCTCCGAGAAGCGCTATGACCTGGGCAGCGTAGGCCGCTACCGCCTGAACAAGAAACTGTCCCTGGATATCGATCCCTCCGTGCGCGTGCTCACCAAGACAGATATCGTTGAAATCATCAAGTACCTTATCCAGCTCATCAACAGCCGCGCTACGGTAGATGATATCGACCACCTGTCCAACCGCCGTGTCCGCACCGTAGGCGAGCAGCTCGCCAACCAGTTCTCCGTAGGTCTGAGCCGTATGGCCCGCACCATCCGCGAGAGAATGAACGTCCGCGACTCCGAGCAGTTCAACCCCATCGACCTCATCAACGCCAAGACCCTGTCTTCGGTGATCAATTCCTTCTTCGGAACCAGCCAGCTGTCCCAGTTCATGGACCAGACCAACCCGCTGGCCGAGATCACCCACAAGCGTCGTCTTTCCGCCCTCGGCCCCGGCGGTCTGTCCCGTGACCGCGCCGGCTTCGAGGTTCGTGACGTGCACTATACGCACTACGGCCGCCTGTGCCCTATCGAGTCTCCGGAAGGCCCGAACATCGGCCTTATCTCTTCCCTCTGCGTCTACGCCCGTATCAACAGTCTCGGTTTCATCGAGACTCCCTACCGCGAGGTGCACGAGGGTAAGGTAGACCTCTCCGACACCGGCTGGAAGTACATGAGCGCCGAGGAAGAAGAAAACCAGCACGTAGCTCTCGCCAACGTGGGCATGGCCGACGACGGCCAGCTCCTTGACGAGCGCATCCAGTGCCGTCTGGAAGCCGACTTCCCGCTTGTGTCCAAGGAAGAAGTGAACTATATGGACGTAGCTCCTAACCAGATGGCTTCCGTGGCTGCCTCCCTCATTCCTTTCCTGGAGCACGACGACGCCCACCGCGCCCTGATGGGTGCCAACATGATGCGTCAGGCCGTTCCTCTTCTCAGACCCGAGAGCCCCATCGTGGGTACCGGCCTGGAGGAGCGCGTCTGCATTGACTCCCGCACCCAGGTCATCGCCGAGCGCGAGGGTACCGTCACCTACGTTGATGCCAATGAAATCCACGTGAAGTACGACCGCACCGACGACGAAAAGTTCGTGAGCTTTGCTCCCGAAGAGACGGTGTACAAGCTTCCCATCTGGCGCCGTACCAACCAGAGCACCACTATCTGCCTCAAGCCCCTCGTCCGCAAGGGTGAGCGCGTAGAGGCCGGTCAGGTCATGACCGAAGGCTATGCCACCGAGAAGGGCGAACTCGCCCTGGGCCGTAACCTCATGGTAGCCTTCATGCCCTGGAAGGGTTACAATTATGAGGATGCTATCGTCCTCAGCGAAGAGATGGTGAAGTGGGATGTACTTACTTCCGTCCACGTGGACGAATACCTCACCGAAGTCCGCGAAACCAAGCGCGGTATGGAAGAGCTTACCTCCGATATCCCCAACGTGAGCGAAGATGCCACCCGTGACCTCGACAAGGACGGTATCGTCCGTGTCGGCGCCCACATCGAGCCCGGTGATATCATGATCGGTAAGATTACCCCGAAGGGTGAGAGCGATCCTTCCCCGGAAGAGAAGCTCCTCAAAGCCATCTTCGGTGACAAGGCCGGTGACGTGAAAGACGCTTCCCTGAAGGCCAATCCTTCCCTGAGCGGCACCGTCATCAAGACCGCCCTCTATGCCAAGGTTTCCAAGGAGACCGGCAAGCGCGGCGCCAAGGCCGACCAGAAGACCCGCATCGAGATCAAGCAGCAGGAATTCGAGAAGGCCGCCGAGAAACTCCGTGCCGGCTTCATCGAGAAGCTGTGGACGCTCGTCAGCGGCAAGAAGAGCGCCGGCGTGAGCGACCTCTACGGCGTAGAGATCTTCCCGAAGGGCAAAGAGTTCACCCTCCAGGCCCTGAAGGACTGCGACTACCAGAACATCTCCACTTCCAAGTGGCTCAGCGACGCCAAGACGTCCGCCATGGTGCGTGACCTCATCGGCGGTTACTGCATCGCCCACAAGGAGGCCGAAACCCGCGCCAAGCGCGAGCTGGACAAGATCAAGGTGGGCGATGAGCTCCCCAACGGCGTCATGCAGATTGCCAAGGTGTACATCGCCAAGAAGCGTAAGATTACCGTGGGTGACAAGATGGCCGGCCGTCACGGTAACAAGGGTATCGTTGCCAAGATCGTGCGTCAGGAAGACATGCCGTTCCTCGAGGACGGTACTCCCGTGGATATCGTACTGAACCCGCTGGGTGTGCCTTCCCGAATGAACCTGGGCCAGATTTACGAGACCGTGCTCGGATGGGCCGGCCGCGAACTGGGACTCAAGTTCTCCACGCCTATCTTCGACGGTGCTTCCATCGACGAAATCTGCGACTACACCGACAAGGCCGGTGTTCCCCGCTTCGGTAAGACGCACCTGAGGGACGGCGGCACCGGTGACTGGTTCGACCAGCCCGCTACCGTGGGTGTCATCTACATGATCAAACTGGGTCACATGGTAGACGACAAGATGCACGCCCGTTCCATCGGCCCCTACTCCCTCATCACCCAGCAGCCTCTGGGCGGTAAGGCTCAGTTCGGTGGTCAGCGTTTCGGTGAAATGGAAGTGTGGGCCCTTGAGGCCTACGGCGCTGCAAACGCCCTCCAGGAAATCCTGACGGTGAAGTCCGACGATGTCAACGGCCGTTCCAAGACCTACGAAGCCATCGTGAAGGGTGATCCCATGCCCACTCCAGGTATTCCTGAATCGCTGAACGTGCTCCTGCACGAGCTCCGCGGCCTCGGCCTCAAGGTCACTTTGGACTAATCGTGGATAATAAAGAAAGTAACGAATATGCCTGCTTTTAACAATAAGGAAAACAAGGTAAAGAGCAATTTCTCCCGCATTTCCATTTCGCTCGCTTCCCCGGAAGACATCACCGAGCGTTCCTGCGGAGAGGTCCTCAAGCCGGAAACGGTGAACTACAGGACCTACAAGCCGGAGCGTGAGGGGCTGTTCTGCGAGAAGATTTTCGGTCCCACCAAGGACTACGAGTGCTACTGCGGCAAGTACAAGAGAATCCGCTACCGCGGAATCGTGTGCGACCGCTGCGGCGTGGAAGTGACCGAGAAGAAAGTTCGCCGTGAGCGCATGGGTCATATCACCCTTACCGTTCCGGTGGCCCATATCTGGTACTTCAAGAGCGCTCCCAACAAGATCAGCGCCCTCCTCGGTGTCCCTTCCAAGAAGCTGGAAGCCGTCATCTACTACGAGAAGTACATCGTGGTGAATCCCGGTATCCTCGGAACCGACGAGGTCCCCGACGAAATGCGCGTGGAGAAACTCGCACTCCTCTCCGAGGACGAGTACTTCACCGCCCAGGAGCGTGTCTCCGAAATCCGCCGCAAGAAGGTGGAGGAAGGCCTTGTGTGGGAAGACGAGATGAACTTTGTGGCCAAGATGGGTGCCGAGGGTATCTACGATCTCCTCGCAGAGATTGACGTGGATGTCCTGGGCCGTGAACTCCGCCGTGCCATGCGCACCGAGAGCTCCCAGCAGCGCAAGGCCGAGATCCTCAAGCGTCTCTCCGTGGTCAAGTGGTTCCAGGAGTCGGGCGGCGTGAACCGTCCCGAGTGGATGATCATGAAGGTCATCCCCGTCACTCCTCCGGACCTGCGCCCGCTGGTTCCGCTCGATGGCGGCCGTTTCGCCACCTCGGACCTCAACGACCTTTACCGTCGCGTCATCATCCGTAACAACCGTCTCAAGAAGCTCATCCAGATCCAGGCTCCCGAGGTTATCCTGCGCAACGAAAAGCGCATGCTCCAGGAAGCCGTGGACAGCCTCTTCGACAACTCCAAGAAGTCTTCGGCCGTCAAGAGCGAGAGCAACCGCGCCCTCAAGTCCCTGTCCGACTCCCTCAAGGGTAAGCAGGGCCGCTTCCGCCAGAACCTCCTCGGTAAGCGTGTGGACTACTCGGCCCGTTCCGTTATCGTCGTAGGTCCCGAGCTCAACATGCACGAGTGCGGTCTCCCGAAGTTCATGGCCGCGGAGCTCTACAAGCCGTTCGTGATCCGCAAGCTCATCGAGCGCGGCATCGTGAAGACCGTAAAGAGCGCAAAGAAGATTGTGGATCGCCGCGATCCCGTCATCTGGGACATCCTGGAGAACGTGATGAAGGGACATCCGGTACTGCTGAACCGTGCACCTACCCTGCACCGTCTGGGTATCCAGGCCTTCCAGCCCCGTATGATCGAGGGTAAGGCCATCCAGCTGCACCCGCTTGCCTGTACCGCTTTCAACGCCGACTTCGACGGTGACCAGATGGCTATCCACCTGCCGCTGGGCAACGCCGCCATCATGGAGGCTCAGATCCTCATGCTGGGCTCCCAAAATATCCTGAACCCCGCCAATGGTTCGCCTATCACCGTTCCTTCCCAGGATATGGTGCTGGGTCTGTACTATATTACCAAGGAACGTCCCGGTGCCAAGGGCTCCGGCCTCCGCTTCTACGGTCCCGAGGAGGTGATCATCGCCTTCAACGAGAAGGTGATTGACATGCACGCCCCCATCGAGGTGCGCCTCCCGAAGGACAAGCAGGACCTCACGAAGGGCTACGAGATGGTGAAGACCACCGCCGGCCGCATCATCGTGAACCAGTATATGCCCGAGGAAGTTCCCTACGTGAATGAGGTACTGGGCAAGAAGTCCCTCCGTACCGTCATCACCAACGTGATCAAGCACACCGGCGTAACCCGTACCGCCCAGTTCCTGGACGATATCAAGAACCTCGGTTACGACCAGGCCTTCCGTGCCGGTATCTCCTTCAACCTGGGTGACGTGCTCATCCCCGAGGAGAAGACCGCCCTCATCGAGAAGGGTTACGGAGACGTGGAGGCCATCAAGGCCAACTACGCCATGGGCTTCATCACCAACAATGAGCGTTACAACAAGGTGATCGACCTCTGGACCTCCATCGACAACCAGCTCACCGCCATCGTGAAGAAGCAGATCTCTGCCGACCAGCAGGGCTTCAACCCGGTATACATGATGCTGGACTCCGGTGCCCGTGGTTCAACCCAGCAGATCAAGCAGCTCTGCGGCATGCGTGGCCTGATGGCCAAGCCCCAGAAGAGCGGCGCTGCCGGTGCAGAGATTATCGAGAACCCCATCGTGTCCAACCTGAAAGAGGGCATGACCGTGCTGGAGTACTTCATCTCCACCCACGGTGCCCGTAAGGGTCTGGCCGATACCGCCCTGAAGACGGCCGATGCCGGTTACCTCACCCGTCGTCTGGTGGACGTCTCCCACGACGTCATCATCACCGAGGACGACTGCGGTACCCTCCGCGGCCTCATCGCCACCGCCATCAAGAACAAGGATGAGGTGGTAGAGTCCCTGGGTGAGAGAATCCTGGGCCGTACTTCCGTGCACGATATCTACAATCCGCTCAACGGAGAACTCATCATCGCCGCCGGCGAGGAAATCCGCGAGGACGTAGCCGCTCTCATCGACACGCTGCCCATCGAGCAGGTGGAGATCCGTAGCGTTCTCACCTGCGAATCCCGCAAGGGCGTCTGCGCCAAGTGCTATGGCCGTAACCTGGCCACCTCCCGCATGGTGGAGACCGGTGAAGTGGTGGGCGTTATCGCCGCCCAGTCCATCGGTGAGCCTGGTACCCAGCTTACACTGCGTACCTTCCACGTGGGTGGTACCGCTTCCGGTGCCGTGGCCGACAACACCATCGTCTCCAAGTACGAGGGTAAGCTTCAGTTCGAGGAACTGCGTACCATCGACCGTACCAACGAGGACGGTACCACAACTCCTGTAGTTGTGTCCCGTATGACCGAACTCCGCATTGTGGACGAACGCACCGGCATGACCTACTCCCATTACGATATCCCTTACGGTTCCTCCCTGTACTTCAAGGACGGAGACACCGTGAAGAAGGGAGACCTCATCTGCGAATGGGATGCCTACAACGCCACCACCATCGTGGAATACGACGGTACCATCCGCTTCGAGAACATGGCCGAGGGCGTTACCTACCGTGAGGAGAGCGCCGATGAATTCGCCACCAATACCGACAAGGTGATCATCGAAGGCCGAGACAAGACCAAGAGCCCGGCCATGCTCATCGTGGACGGCACGGGCGTTGTGCTGCGTCAGTACAACCTGCCTGTAGGTGCCCACATCATGATGAACGACGGTGACTCCGTGAAGGTGGGTGACGTCATCATCAAGATCCCCCGCGCCATCGGCAAGGCTTCCGATATCACCGGCGGTCTGCCGCGTGTGACGGAACTCTTCGAGGCCCGTACTCCTTCCAACCCTGCCATTCTCTCCGAAATCAACGGTGAGGTGCTCATGGGCAAGGTCAAGCGCGGTAAGCGTGAGATCATCGTGAAGAACCGCAGCGGCAAGGAATGCCGTTACGAGGTTCCCATGACCAAGCAGATCCTGGTGCAGGAGAACGACTACGTGCGTGCCGGTTCCCGTCTGTCCGACGGTGGTACTTCGCCTACCGATATCCTCAATATCCTGGGTCCTGTGAAGGCGCAGGAGTACATTGTGAACGAGATTCAGGCTGTGTACCGTCTGCAGGGCGTAAAGATCAACGACAAGCACTTCGAGATCATCGTACGCCAGATGATGCGCAAGGTCATGATCGACAACCCCGGAGACACCGAATTCCTCCCCGAGGAACTGGTGGACAAGTGGGAGTTCATGGACCGCAACGACGAAATCTTCGGCAAGTACTATGTGGAAGAGCCCGGTGACAGCACCCGCTTCGAGGAAGGCGACATCATCAGCGCACGCGACCTGCGCAGCGAGAACGCCTCTCTGGAGCGTCAGGGTGCCAAGCTGATGGCCGCCCGTCCGGCCAAGCCCGCCACCGCTTCCCAGGTGCTGCAGGGTATTACCCGCGCCGCCCTCAAGACCAACTCCTTCATCAGTGCCGCTTCCTTCCAGGAAACCACCAAGGTACTGTCCGAGGCCGCTATCCGCGCCCGCGTGGATAACCTCGAAGGCCTGAAGGAGAACGTCATCTGCGGTCACCTCATCCCGGCCGGTACCGGTCTTGCCCGTTACCAGGACATCGTGGTAGGCTCCAAGACCGACGCCATGGACATGATGAACGAACTGTAATCATTCAGATACTTCTTATAGAACAGGGGGTGGCCTTTTGGGTCACCCCCTGTTTGTCTTTGGCCGATATTTTGCATAACTTTGTGTAAAATCTGACATAGACATGAAAACAATGCGCTACCTGTCATGGCTGGCGATAGCTGCCATGATGCTTGCGGGCTGCAGCACCCGTATTACTCCATATTACCCTCATGGTGGTGGAAGCAATCCCGGTGGCAGTACTCCCGGCGGCGGATCGGGCGGTTCCCAGCCCACTACGCAGGTGAATTTCCGGACCGACTGGAACGTTACGTATGAGGGCCGCACAGACCTGGAGGACGCGAACGAACGTGTAGAGGAATTCCTCATCAACTATACCGGCAACCATTACTTTTTCCTTCGCACGCTCAGTGACGAGGACTTCGCCTCCATTTACAATTCCGAGGTGAAGGACCTCATCGAGGGAGAAGTGAAAGACCTCAATACCATCGCAAAGAACAAGGACATCGAGTTTACAAAGCTGGACGGCCTCTATACCAAGAAGGTCAAGACGCTTTACCTGGACATCATGGTCCACGGAGAATACAACCTCTTCCTCATCGAAGTGGACAAGGACGGAAAGCCCACCTACAACTACACCAAGACCAAGATTGAGGTGGTGGAAGAGGACCAGACCTACGAGTACAAGACCTGGCTGGGCGTATGGACGGTCTCGGACGGTTATGTGGGCTACGACATCGAGATATCGGCCCTGGAGAACAACTACCTCTACCGCGTCGACGGCTGGGAGACCGGTCCCGCCGCAGGAGACGTCCAGATGAACCAGGACGACGACTGGCTGCAGACCAAGCTGCTGGCCGATGGTACCATGAGCATCCCCATCCAGTTCATCGCCTCCTATGACAATTACGAGGACCTGGGAGACGTGGACTACATGTTCGTGGGCACCTATGTGGAAAGTACAGGAGAGAAAGTAGACGACTATGAAGGCTGGGAAGTTGCCTACGCCGATAAAGATGCCTCAGACAATTACACCCTCCACGGCGGTTCCACAGAGTACACGGTAAACGGCCAAACCTGGACCACTCCCTATAGCACCATGCGTTATTCACTGTACAGCTACAAGGACGAGTGTTGGCAGCATTTCCACTCCGCCGTTCCGCAGTTCACGGACAAGAACAACCGCCGGCTGTCCATGGTGCGCACCAAGGCTTCTTCCGGAGTGGACCGCACACCCGTTCACACCAGGAACTACCTTCGTAAAACACAGCCCCGGCAACATGTGAGCCGGAAAATGAATAAGCGTTAAAGGCCTATGAAAAAACTCTTTTTGGGAGCGCTGTCGGCGCTCCTTCTTGCCGCCTGCTCGGCACCTGCCCCTTTGAAAGTGATGTCCTACAACATCCGCTACGGCACGGCCGATGACGGGGTGTACAGCTGGCCGTGTCGCCAGGACGCTGCGGTGGCCATGATCGAAGACCAGCATCCGGCCGTTTTCGGTGTACAGGAAGGACTCCGTTTCCAACTGGATTTCATCGCAGAGAAATGCCCCGAATACCAGTACGTGGGCGTAGGCCGAGAGGACGGAGAGGCCGGGGGAGAGCACATGGCCGTTTTCTATGACACCACGCGCGTGGACCTGAAAGACTGGGGCACCTACTGGCTCTCGGAAACCCCCGATGAACCGTCCAAGGGCTGGGATGCCGCCTGCAAGAGAACCGCTACCTGGACGCTCCTGTACGACAAGAAGACCGACAAGCATTTTTATTTTGTAGATACGCATCTGGATCATGTGGGCGAAGTGGCCCGTGAGAAGGGACTGGCCCTCGTGGTGGAGCGCATCGGCGCCATGAATCCCGAGAATTATCCCATGATTCTCCTGGGAGATTTCAATGTCTTCCCCGACGACCCTTGCCTCGCCGGTCTTCGTGCCGTCATGACGGACGCACGTGAAGTGGCCCCCGTTACTTCCGCCGAAAGCACCTACCACGGCTACGGAACGGTGGAGAAAGCCCCCATCGACTATATCTTCTATTCCGGATTCTCCGGCTGCGAGGAGTTCGCCCGCGTGACGAAGCCTTACCTGGAGTGCCCGTACGTGTCCGACCACTATCCCGTTACGGCGGTCCTTAAGTACTAGGCCTTTCCAATCTCCATGAGCCGTTTCTCAAACTCTTCGTTGGGATAGATGGAAGCGTTGCGCAGTTTGACGCGGTAATTGTAGATGGTAGAAGGAGACTTCTTGAGGAAACGGGAGATATCGGCCGATTCCGTTACTCCCAGCCGGATAAGCGCAAAGATGCGCAGTTCATTGGAGAGCTTGCCTGCGGGCAGGCTCTTTCCTATTTGCTGGTCTTCCTTGAGCAGGGCGTTGAGATCCCTCACAAAGTCCGGGAAGACGCTGAGGAACGTCTTGTCAAACTCCTGGAGCAGGGTCTCCCTTTTTGCGTCGATGAAATCGTCGGAGCGGAGCGCCTGGATAATCTCGTCCATGTCCTTGGACTTGGCCACCACGCGGATGGAGGACCGGTATTCCTCCAGGCTGCCTATGTGGGAGGCGAACATGGCGGCATACTGCCCCAGGGTGACCTCCCGTAGTTCGTTGGCCCGTTTTACCTGGATGAGGGAACGTTTGAGCTGCTGCTGGTACTGTCTTACGATGATGAGGATGATGATACAGGTAGTAAGGAAAAGGGCCAGCAGCACCATGATGATCATGATGCCCTTGTAGCGCTGTTTGCTCACCTTGTCATAGGACGAGATGATTTCTGGCATGAAGGCGGCAATCTCGTTGAGACACACGCGTGCATCGGAAACGGTTGCGTCATCGTACGCACGGGTGACATACGAAAAGGCCCGATCCGTATGGCCCTGTTGCATGGCCATGCGGGCTGTCTTGATGAGGGAGCGGGACGAGCGCACCGCCTCGTCTATGTCGTAGCAGGCGCTGATGGCGTTGTGGGTCAGGGCCAGGTCCATGTTTCCCTCCTGCTGATAGGTTTTGGCTATGACATAGTGCAGGATAGAGAGCTCGTCCGGGTCTGTCGGCCCCGTGCTCAGGTATTTCTCCAACTGGGCGCGGGCCTTCTCCGGATGCCCGCTGTCCATCTCGTTCTCGGCCAGGTACGTATGATAATAGAGCACGGTGGTGTCGGCCGCCGTGAAGATGAGGTTCCGGTAGTGGTGCTCCTTGGCGTCCAACCGACCTTTGAACAGGGGGTCCTTGTTGGTGATATTGAGCCCGTGATGCAGGCTGATGAGGGTGCGGTAGTAGGCGACCAGCGCACGCGGCGCATCGCCCGGCCTGATATCCATCTCTTGCAGCACTTCCTCGGCATAGCGGTACATGCCCGAAATGACGTAACGGTCGGCCCGGTCGTTGAGGGCCGCATTGATGAGGGTGCGGTCTCCAATTCGGCGGGCCGTCTCCTCTTCCAGGTGCGCGTATCTCAGGGCCGAGTCCAGGTCGTAACGGGCGTACTCTTCGTACAGGCATTTTTGCAGGTGGAAGCGGAGCTCGTCAGAGCCGACGCTCTTCAGCTGACTGCGGAATGCCTCGATACGGGCTTCCTTCCGGGCCGTTATGGCCTTCTCTTCATCCAGCAGCTGGTCCAGCCGGAGCAGGGCCGCTTTGAGCTGGGGGGAAGACTCCCGGTAGTTCCCGGAAATGAGGAGGACGGAGGCAATTCCAATAATAAAACCCGGACAGAACATGGCGGTTTGTTTTTAATTTTATTTACAAAGGTAGCAAAAATTTATAAATCGTCAATAACGTGAGTCTACTAAAATGCTTTTTGGGACGTCTTCTCAATTGCTTGATAATCAGTGTTTATTTGTATTGTTAACGTCCACCGTTATCTACTATTCTTCCCCTTGCTGTTTTATATGCCCGCACGTTCGCGTAATTTTGCACTGGGCAAAACGCAAAATCATTCGCCGAATTATTAACTCTAATCCCAAACCAATATGTTTCACAAAAAACTGTTCTCTGTACTGCTCGTGCTGTTAAGCATGGCGGTATCTTTTGGCGCGCATGCGCAGAAGCAGACAGTGAGTGGTACCGTGTCCGACGCCATCGGCCCCATCGTGGGAGCCGTGGTCCAGGCAGAAGGGGCCAATGCTGTTACAGACATGGATGGCCACTTCGCCATCACAGTTTCTTCCCGTGCCGTACTGGAGATTTCCTGCCTGGGCTACAAGACCCAGCAGGTTCCCGTGAACGGACAGACTCGCATCAACATTACCCTCGTGGAAGACAGCTTCGCACTGGACGAGGCTGTTGCCGTGGGTTACGGTACAACCAAGAAGGCTAACCTCTCCGGCGCCGTATCGGTGGTGAAGTCTGAGAGCATCAAGGACCGTTCGGCCCTGGATGTGGCCCAGATGCTTCAGGGCTCGGTTCCGGGTCTCAACATCACCTCCGCCTCTGGCCGTCCCGGCCAGGCCGCTACGCTCAATATCCGAGGTTGGAACTCCATCAACGGCGGTTCTCCGCTGGTGCTGGTGGACGGTGTGGAGGGTGACCTCCAGTACCTGAACCCGGTGGACGTGGAGTCGGTCTCCGTCATCAAGGACGCTGCCGCCGCAGCTATCTACGGCGCCAAGGGATCGGCCGGTGTCATCCTGGTGAGCACCAAGAGCGGAAGCAAGGAGAAGGATGGCAAGGCCACCGTTACCTATAGCGGCCGCGTGGGTTTCACCGCCCCTACCGCCTCCACCGACTGGGAAACCCGTGGCTACTACAGCGTGTACCTGAGCAACTTCTTCATGAAGGCCTACAACGGCAGTGTCCTGTACGACTACAGCGCCGCCGACATGCAAGAGCTCTGGGACCGCCGCTACGACGTCACCGAGAATCCCGCCCGTCCGTGGGTAGTCATCTCCCAGGACCAGAGCGGAAAAGACATCTATAATTATTATGCCAACACCGACTGGTGGCATGTGCTGTATAAGGACAACAAGCCCACCACCAGCCATACCATCACCGCCAGCGGCGCCACCAAGAGCGTGAACTACCTGGTATCGGCCGGTTACGTGTACGAGCAGGGTATGTTCAACATTAACCCCGACCACTACGACCGCTATAACCTGCGTGCCAAGGTGGGCTTCGACGTGACCAGCTGGCTCAAGATTGGCAACAACTTCAGCTACTTCAACAGCGCGTACTTCTATCCCGGCCGCGGCGGTATCAACAATTCCCTCTACGGCGCATCGGCCCACGCTCCGGCCAGCTATCCGGCCTACAACCCGGACGGCACCAACCTGTACGCCACCCGCTACAACAACAACGTGCTCATGGACGGCCTCATGATGGCCCTCAACAACGGAGACAGCAACACCGACCGCATTGACAACATCAGCAACACCTTCGATGTTACCATCACTCCTCTGAAGGGCCTCACCATCAAGGGCGATTTCACCTATGCCTTCAAGCTGGCGCGCAACACGAACCGCACCATGCCCGGTGAATACTCCAAGGATCCCGGCGTTATCGTCATCCAGGATTCCGGAGCCGCCTTTGAGAACAAACTCACGGAGACCTCCAACGTGCACACCTACCGTGCCGCCAACCTCTATGCTACTTACGAGCACAGTTTCGCCAGCGCCCACAACCTCAAGCTGATGGCTGGCGTAAACTATGAGACCAAGCACATCAAGGACCTGCAGGGCATCGGTTACGACCTGTACTCCTATGACCTGAACGACCTCAACCTCACCGGCGCCGATGCCGACGGCAACAAGCGCATGGAAGTGAGCGGCGGTCAGAACCAGTACAAGACGGCCGGTTACTTCGCCCGTATCAACTACGACTACAAGGGTAAATACCTCCTGGAGCTGAACGGCCGCTACGACGGTTCTTCCCGCTTCCTCAGAGGCCACCGCTGGGTGTTCTCCCCGTCCGTCTCCCTGGGTTGGAGAATGAGCGAAGAGTCCTGGTTCGAGCCCGTCAAGGGCTGGTGGGACAACCTCAAGATCCGTGCATCCTTCGGCCAGCTAGGCAACCAGCAGATGAGCGACTACTATCCCGCCATCCGCACCATCTCCACCGGCTCGCTGTCCTCTTATCTTCTGGGCGATTCCAAGCCGGCCCTGGCCTCCATCTCGGCCCCGGTTTCCTCCGGCCTTACCTGGGAACGCTCCATCCAGAGCAACGTGGGTATTGACATGAACTTCTTCCAGAACCGTCTGGAGTTCTCGGCCGAGGCCTACATCCGTGACACCAAGGACATGCTCACCGCCGGCGAGGTGCTCCCCGCCACGTACGGTTACAGCAGCGCTCCCAAGGAGAACGTCGCCGACCTCCGCACCTACGGCTGGGAACTGAACATCGGCTGGAGAGATTCCTTCAAGCTCGCCGGCCAGCCGTTCAACTACAACGCCAGCTTCCTCCTGAGCGACTATACTTCCTATATCACCCGCTTCAACAACCCCGACAAGCTCTTTGCCAAGAACTACTGGGAGGGTATGCGCTACGGTGACATCTGGGGTTACCACATCGTGGGTCTCTTCCCCAGCGACGAGGCTGCCGCTGAATGGTCTTCCAAGGTGAACCAGGCCAATGTGAACGGCATCATCGACAAGAGCACGGGTGACATCAACCCCGTTACGGGCGCCCCCGGCGTACGTGCTGGTGACCTGCAGTTCGCCGACCTGGACGGCAACGGCATCATTGACAGAGGTAACGGAAAGGTGGGCGACAGCGGTGACTGGCAGGTCATCGGCAACAGCCAGCCCCGTTTCAGCTATGGTCTCAACCTGGGTGCATCCTGGTTCGGTTTCGACCTCTCCATGTTCTTCCAGGGTATCGGCCACATGGACTGGTATCCGCAGTATGAAGTGCGCCAGTTCTGGAGCCTGTATGCCCGTCCGTTCGCTACGTTCATTCCCCGCGACTTCCAGAACATGTACTGGACCGAGGAGAACCCGAATGCCTATTTCCCGCGTCCCCGCGGTTATGTCGCCGGCGTGGGTGCCGGCCGTGAGCTCACCGAGACCAACGACCGCTACCTGCAGAACATCGGCTATCTCCGTCTGAAGAACCTCACCTTCGGCTATACGCTTCCCCAGAAGTGGACCCGCAAGGCCGGCATCGAGCGCCTGCGCTTCTACTTCACCGGTGAGAACCTCTTCTACTGGGCTCCGGGCCTGCACTCCAAGTACATCGACCCTGAAATGGCCCAGACCAATGGCAACCTGCGCATCTACCCCTGGCAGAAGACCATCATGTTCGGCGTAGATTTAACCCTTTAATTGAGCTTTCCCTATGAAAAAGATAGCATATTTCCTGCTTCCCATCCTGGCCGGTTTTGCCTTTACCGGCTGCGACGACATGCTGGATGCTGTTCCCCAGGACCGCATGTCTCCCGAAAGCTTCTTTAAGACTGAGAAGGAGCTTAAGGCCTTCGGCATGAACCTGTATGGCATGCTGCCCGGTGGCGCGGACCTCTTCATGGAAGATGCCGACACCTATATGCAGATGGGCCTTGTGGACGAAATCAAGGGTAACCGTCAGACTCCTGCTTCTGGCGGAGGCTGGAGCTGGGGCGCCCTGCGCAATGTGAATACGCTGCTGGAGTACCTTCCCAACTGCTCCGATGCAGCTGTCCGTGCCAAGTATGAGGGCTTTGCCCGTTTCTTCCGCGCCTACTTCTACTTCGAGAAGGTCAAGCGCTTCGGAGATGTTCCGTGGTACGACAAGCCGGTGGGATCGGCCGATACCGAGGCCCTCAACCGTCCCCGCGACTCCCGTGAGTTCATCATGGGAAAGATGATCGAGGACATTGACTTCGCCATCGCCAACCTGCCCGCCACCAAGAGCGCCTACGAGATTACCAAGTTCACGGCCATGGCCCTGAAGTCCCGTTTCCTGCTCTTCGAAGGTACTTTCCGCAAATATCACACGGAGTTTGACTACGGCACCGACGCCCACACCTATGAGTGGTATCTGGACGAGTGCGCCAAAATCTCCGAAGAATTCATTGACAAGAGCGGTTACAGCATCCATACCGCCGGCGGTGCCAACAAGGCCTACTACTCCCTGTTCACCACTCCCAACGCTACCGAGAATATGGACGAGGTTATCCTGGCCCGTGACTACAACGTAGCCTACAGCGTGGTGCACAGCGCCAACAATACCATGCAGAGCGCTACCATGGGCCGTCACGGCATGACCCGCAAGCTGGTGGCCAGCTACCTGATGGCCGACGGCTCCCGCTTCACCGACAAACCCGGCTGGGAGACCATGGGCTTTGTGGAGGAGTCGCAGAACCGCGATCCCCGTCTCGCGCAGAGCATCCGCACGCCCGGCTACACCCGTCTCGGCAGCAGCGACCCCTGCGCTCCCAACTTCGTGTACTGCCTCACCGGTTATCACCCCATCAAGTATGTGATGGAGGCCGAGAAGGATATCTACAACGGCTCCGACGTAGACCTTATCATCATGCGCGCCGCCGAGGTGTACCTGAACTTTGCCGAGGCCAAGGCCGAGGCCGGCAAGCTCACCCAGGCCGACCTCGATAAGAGCGTGAACCGTCTGCGTGAGCGCGTGGGCATGCCGCACATGAATATGGCCGATGCCAACGCCCACCCCGATCCGTTCCTCACCAACGCCGAATGGGGCGGTTACCAGAACGTGACCGGCGCAAACAAGGGCGTTATCCTGGAAATCCGCCGTGAGCGTGCCGTCGAGCTGGCCCAGGAGGGCTTCCGCTACTACGACATCATCCGCTGGAAAGAGGGAAAGATCTTTGAAAAGCAGTTCTACGGCATGTATTTCCCCGGTGCCGGCGAGTATGACCTGAATAACGACGGTGTCATTGACATTGTGCTGTACACCGACGCAGAACCCGCCACCGCCGTTGCCGCCAAGTACAAGATCGGCAGCAATGACTTCATCCTCAGCGACGGCGCTTCCGGCAACGTGAATAACTACAAGGGTATTCACTGCACCTGGAACGAGGATCGCGACTACCTGTATCCCATCCCCACCGACGAGCTCAAGCTCACCGGAGGTGCTCTCAAGCAGAATCCCGGCTGGGATAATAAGTAACCCACTAAGATGCAAAAAGGTATGAAAAAGACAATATCCTATATGCTCATGACGGCCCTCGCGGTGCTCGCGCTGTCCTGCCAGAAGAAGGGCAGTGAGACAGGGAAGGCCGAGCCCACCATGAAGGGAGTCTTCTATGCCGATATTCCCGGCGAAAAGGCCGTGACGGAGATTGCTCCCGGCGCCAGCAAGTCCTATACGCTGAAGGCCTGTGCCTTCCAGGACAACGTGACTAACATTACCATGAACTTCAGCTTCAAGACCAATCCTGAGGCTGTAGCTGCCTACAACGCTGCCAACGGAACCTCCTATGAGATGGCTCCCGGATCGGCCTTCGAATTCGTGACCAACGAGGTGATGCTTCCCCGTTACGCCAAGGCCTCTACATCGGCCCGCGTGAAGGTGAGCGCATCCGGTCTGGAGAAGGACGTTACCTACATCCTCCCCGTTACCCTGGACAAGGCTGTCCAGACGGAGAACTGGGCTGTGGCCGATACCCTGGCCGCCTACGTCCTGTTCAAGATGAGCGACTACGATCCCAATGGCCCCGGCACCGAGAACAACCCTTATCCCATCGCCTCTGTGGACGATCTCAAGGGCATGGGCGCCAAGCTGGTGGAAGGCTCCAAAGTTTACTTTAAACTGGATGCCGACATCGATATGGCCGGCGTGACCGAATGGACGCCTGTGTGCACGGCTTCTCCCTACAAGCCCTTCGTCCTGGACGGTGCAGGCCACACCATCTCCAACTTCAAGGGCACGACCAGCCTCTTTGGCTGCGTGGCCGGCAAGATCTCCAATCTCAATGTGACGGGTGTCGTCATTGAAAACGCTTCCGGCCCCATTGGCATCCTGGCTTCCTACGGCGGCGAAGAGGGCAATCCCCTGACCGTCGATCACGTGCACGTGCAGGGTAAGATCACCAATACCCAGTCACACGGCACCGGCGGTATGTTCGGTATCATCTCCGAGACCACCATCAATGCCTGCTCGGCCGATATCGTCATCGTTTCCAATAAGTACGATTCCGGCGGTATCTATGGCTACGACAACTCTCCTGCCGGAAAGAAGAGCGTGGTGACCAACTGCTGGACCAGCGGTGACATTACGGGTAACCGTATGGTGGGCGGCATTGCCGGCATGCTTTCCTACAAGGAAAACGAGTGCGTCATCTCCTGCTGCTATTCCACCGCTGCGGTGCACGCGCAGTTCCAGTATGGCGGCATCGTGGGCAATGCCATCAAGGGCGACAAGTCGGGCAATGCCACCGCTACTATCAACAACCATATTGAGAAGTGCCTTGCCTGGAACCAGGCCGTGTATTCAGACGTGGCCGATGACGCCGTCCACTACAGTGCCGGTGCCGTCGTGGGCTTCACCGCCCTCAAGAACTACCATGTAGACTGCTACCGCCGCGCCGACCTGGACTTCCGCGAGTGCCCCGGCAACGCTTCCAACGTGCTGGTAGACCAGGCCAATTCCTCCCCGGACAATCCGCTGGTTGAGGTGGCGGTATCTTCGGGTGCAACCAACTACAACTTCCCTTACCACGGCAAGGCTGCCGCTGCTGGCGAAACCGCTTCCCAGGTGGCCAAGAAGCTGGGCTGGGATGAGAGCATCTGGGACCTTTCCGGCGCCCTTCCTTTCTTCAAGGGCGGTGACGCTCCCGTCATTATCGTTGACGACAATGCCGGCGGCCAGCTTCCCGATTTCGATGAACATGACTTCTACAACAAATAAACACGCTGAGGTATGAAAACGATCAAATATATTGTAGCAATGCTTGCCGGCGTGGCCGCTCTCTCCTGCGTAAAGGAAGCGGGTAAGGATTTGCCGGCTCCCGAGGCCGATGGACTGATTACCATCAAGGCCGGACTGCCTGAGGATGTTCTCACCAAGGCAGGCGCCCATGTGGGCTTCTCCTGGTACTGGGGCGAGGGCGACAAGATTGCCGTCACTGGTGCCGAGGACACCCAGATTTATAAAATCAAGGAAGGCTTTACGCCCAAGTATGCCGAGTTCGTGGGCCGTCCTGTGAAGGGCGACAGTTTCACCATCTCCTTCCCCGACAACGCCGCCACGGCCGATTGGACTGGCCAGACCCAGGCGGGCAATGATTCCTATGCCCACCTGAAATATGCCGCCCAGCTCTCCGACGTGGACGAGTACCTGAGCTTTGCTTTCAAGCCCGAATGGGCCGCTGAGCATAACGGTACCATCAAGCAGACGGGCGTGATGAAGATGGTCATCGCGCTTCCCGACACCGTGACTGCGGTGAACAACGTTTCCATCGCCGCCGAAGAAGCCATCTTCTTCAAGGGCAATGGAGACGACAAGGTGAAAAAGCTGGAACTGGCTGTAACTGGTGGCGTTCCCGCTCCCGACCACAGCTTTACCGCATGGCTTACCACCTCCTGGAATGATGTGACCGTCCCTGCCGGCACCACCCTCACCGTGAGCGTGAAGACCAAGGGCGAAACCATCGAGAAGGACATTACCTTCACCGAGGAAGCTGTCCTGATGGGCGGGAAGGTGAACAACTTTGTCATCGACGCCACGGGCTGGTCCATCCTTACCAACCGCTATGCTTCCGGTAAGGGTACGGCCGAAAAGCCCTGGGTCATCGTGACTCCCGAGCAGATGCTCTACATGGCCGAAGACCTGGTGGCGGGCGAGTGCCGCTACTTCAAGCTGGGGGCCGATATCGACATGACCGGTATCGAGTGGAAACCGCTGAATGCTGCCGGCCCTTACGACAAGCAGATTGACTTTGACGGTGACAATCACACTATCGCCAACTTCAGCTGCTCGGCTGCCAGCTATCCCAGCTTCTTTGGCGTGCTGTACGGCAAGTGCTACGACGTGAAGTTCCAGAATGCCACCATTCAGGCTGCCTCTAAGGGTTGCGGTATTCTGGGTGGCTATGGCGGCACCGGCGGAAAGCCTTGTGAAGTCAACAATGTCCATGTCGAGGGAACCATTACCAGTACGGCAGGCAACTGTGTCGGCGGTATGTTTGGTACGGGCCGCGAAGCAACCATCTCGAACAGCTCTGCCAATGTGGTGATCAACTGCGTTGGACAGCAGAACGGCGGTATTATCGGAGTAGATGCCGGTACGGGTGTTACTATCAGCAACTGCTGGACCTCCGGTTCCATTACTTCCACTGCTTCCGTCGTAGGTGGTATCTGTGGTGAACTGCTTGTGGTAAACAGCTCTGTTACCAACTGCTTCTCAACCATGACCCTGAAGACGCAGTTCTATTTTGGCGGTATTGTCGGCAAAGCAAATGGCAGTGGTATAAAGGGTCAGAAAGCCAATAACGCCAACTCGACCATAAGAGCGACCATTGCCGACTGTATTGCCTGGAATAATGAGCTCACCACCAATTGCACCGATGCCAACGAGCATTACAGCAATGGCGCCATCATTGGCTCTACAGGCCAGAAGAACACGCTGAAAAACTGCTGGCGCAAGGCCGCCTTGGTGTTCAATGATTGTGCTGGTAATGCAGCCGCGGGTGGTTATGCCCCTGTTGACCAGGATGATGCCAATCCCGACAATCCGCTGGTCTGGGGAACCGGAACCTACAGTTGCGGTTACCACGGCAAGGCTGCCGGCGCTACCGAGACCCTGTCCCAGGTGGCTCAGCGCATCGGCTGGAGCACAGACATCTGGGACTTCAGCGGTGACACCCCTAAACTCAAGTAAAGAATGAAACTGAATCGATTCATTTTACTGGCGGTTCTCATGCCCCTGCTCCTTGGTGGTTGCGGGGGCAAGGAACCCGTTCCTGAACTTCCCCCGCCCGTAAGCCCCGAGGAGGTGGATCCCCCGTCCGGTGGCGGAACGGAGGAGGGTGGCTCCGGCAAGGAAGTCACTCCTCTCGGCGAAGGATGGACAGCCAAGCAGATCGAAGAAGGCATCATTTACTATGCCTTCAACGGTACCGACGAAATTACCGGCAAACACCAGGAGGCCTTTGCCGTGGACATTGACCTGAGTAACCCCAATTACCAGATCAAGTACGTCTACAAGAACCCCCGCGTGACCACATCGAGCGCTTTCCGCTCCGACCCCAAGGCCATTGCCGCCATCAACGCCAATTATGAGATAGGCTCCATCTATTTCCGCCTGAACGGGGCAGAAATCTATGGCCTTCCCAACACCACCATCGGCGACACCGGCATTCCCAACTGGAAGAGCGAGGCTGCCTTTGCCATTACCGGAGACCGCAGCGTGAAGTTCCTCTGGGCCGGCTCCCAGAAGAAGGGCGAAGTGACGGTTCCTCAGCAGAGGGACTACTACAAGAGCCTTTCCGTGACGGAGTATCCCAGCTTCATGACAAGCGCTCCCATGCTCATTGACAACTTTGTCAAGGTGGGCGAGAGTTTTGCCGATTACAACAAGACTCTCCCCAGCAGCCTGAGCAGCGAAGACCCCGACAAGCACCAGCGCACGCTGCATCCGCGTACGGCCGTGGCCCTCACCGAGAAGAATCACCTGATCTTTTTCGTGGTGGACGGCCGCATCAAGAGCAAGGGCATGAGCGCTCGCCAGCTAACGCGCTTCCTCGTGAAGTGGTTCAATCCGCAGTACGCCCTCAACCTGGACGGCGGCGGTTCTACCACCATGTGCGTGAAAGGGGAGGGCGACTCCTATTCTCATGTCGTGAACTATCCCTGCAGTGAAAACACCAACTACGACCACACCGGAGAGCGTTCCCGTGACGTTTTCCTGATGGTTGTCAAAAAGTAAGCTATGAGACGTATCCTTCTCATGTTAGTTGCTGCCGTGGGGGCTGCCTTTGTGGCAGTCTCCTGCGGCGGTAAAAACACGTATGATAACAATATCGGCCCCGGTGGTGAGCCCGAAGGGACCGAAACCACTCACAAAGGCCCCAGGGCCGTCTTCATCGGCGACAGCATTACCTGGCAGTGGACGCAGTCCCGGGATATCGACAAGAGCAAGTTCGATGCCTCCATCACGCTGCCAAGCCCGCTGCCGTCCTACATGGAAGACAAGGGAGCGGCCTACCATGTTACCTGGCATCCCGCGTTCTTCACGGCAAACGGGTATGTGAACAAGGGCGTGAGCGCACAGCGGACCGACGAAATGCTGGCTCGCTTCAAGACCGATGTCCTGGACCAGGATCCTCACTGCGTGGTGATCATGGGCGGGACCAACGACCTGGCCCAGGGGTATGCCAAGGATGTGATCTTGTCCAACATCAAGTCCATGGCCGAGCAGGCTGCTGCGAAAAACATGAAGGTGGTCCTTTGCTCCGTGACGCCCTGCAACATGGAGTATTCCCGGCTCTCTCCCAAGGGGAAGGGTACGCATATCAAGACGCTGAACACCATGATCAAGGAGTATGCTGCATCCAAGGGCTTTGCCTACTGCGACTATTTCCCCGCCCTCGTCGCCGGAGACGGCCTGGCCCTCAAGGAGGAATACTGCCTCTATGACCGTCTGCATCCCTGCCCGGATGCCTATTATCTGATGGAGGACATCATCAAGCCCATCATCGATAAACTGCTGAAATAACCACACACTGAAAAACGAATCTCCAATGAAAAAGGAATATAAGACAAACTACGTGGCGCCCGAGACGGTGCCCGTGCAAATAGAACTGGAGCAGTGCATTGCCCAGTCGGGACTGGGAACGTTAAATGGGTTCGAGAATAATATTCTGTTCGACGAATCATTCACAGGCATTATCTAGGAGGACCGTATCATGAGAAAATATTTCATTTTTGCGCTGGCCTCCGTCGCCGCCCTTTCGCTGAGTGTTTCCTGCTCCAAGGAGAAGGAGGTGCTTGTTCCCGAGACAGAAAAGATTACCATCACGGCCTCTTTCCCGGAGGAAGGCCTCACCAAGGTGGGCTTTGTGGAAGATGGCTACAATGGCAAGCTCAACCTGATTTGGCAGGCCGGTGACCAGATTACCATCACCGATGAGGCCGATCCTTCGAATACGCAGACCTTCGACATTGTTTCCGGCGTGGGAACAAAGTCTGCTACCTTCAGCGGCACAGCACCTGCCGCCGCTGCGTCCTATAAGATTATTTATAACGGAAATCCGTCCTATGCCATTCAGACGCAGGCTGCCGATGGCGACACCGGCCACCTCAAGTATGAGGCTACGCTTACGGGCGTTACGGATTATTCCAGCTTTACGTTTACGGCTGCCGCTTCCTCGGCCGTGCTGCGCCTGAGGACCAAGATTCCTGCCGGCTTCTACGGCAATGTCAAGTCCGTTGTCATCAAGGCCGGTACTGCCTTTGTCAAGGTGGATATTACCGACTCGGCCGATGCCGGTGAAACCAATGTGTTTACCGTGTATGCTTCGCTGCCTGGCGAGATGGCGATTGCAGCCGGGACCGAGCTCTATGTGAGCTTCATGATGGACGAGACCAAGGCCTACCTCAAGCACACGGCTTACCGCGTGCTGCCCGCCATGACCATCGAGGCCGGCAAGGTGAATACCATCAACCTCAACTGCTCCGCTATCGAGACCTCGGCCGGTGCCGGCGACAACGGCACTGCCGCCAATCCGTATCTGATTGCCGATCAGTACCAGATGAAGGCCATGCACAGTGTAATGGCCGACAATGCAAAGAAGTACTTCAAGATGGTGGAGGATGTGGATATGACTGACATCGACTGGACCCCGCTGAACGCCTCTGGCAGCTTTACAAAGGGTGTCGATTTCGACGGCGCAGATCACACCATTTCCCATCTCAACTGCACCAATAAAACTTATGCAAGTTTCTTCGGTGTGCTGAACGGCTCCTGCCATGACGTGAACTTTACGGACGCATCGATTTCGAGCAATTTCGCGTCGGCATGCGCCATTGTCGGCGGTTATGCCGGAAGTGGAGCAATCCATGCCGATGCCTCCCGTATCCACGTCCAAGGAACGGTCACCTTTGAGGGGAACAAAACGGGTATCGGCGGCCTGTTCGGAACGCTGGGCAATGCTACGATCGATGCCTGCTCGGCCGATGTTACCGTGACTTCCGGCAAGAACTTCGTCGGCGGCATCTATGGCTTCGCGAAAACCAACTGCGTAGTGCGTAACTGCTGGACGGCCGGCTCTATTACCGGCAACCAGCGCGTAGGCGGAATCGGCGGCGGTACTGATAAGAGCGGCACCGGTGTCAAGACCATCAACTGCTACAGCCTTGCCTCTGTCCACGGCGCTTATGCCGTCGGCGGTATCGGTGGCCTCTACAACCTGGACAATAATGCTGGGGCGCTGGCAGCCTCCAATCCCGACAACTATTTTGAGAAATGTATCGCCTGGAACAGTGAGGTAAGAAGCGGCAGTTTCGTCTCAGGTGACGTGACGCACTACTCCAACGGTATGGTGGTAGGCTATACTTCCCTGAAGAACTATTTGACGGATTGTGTCCGGAGACCGGACGCCGTTTACAATACGTCGGTCTTCTTTGACTATTCGGACGTCTTCTCTCTCTATGACCAGGACAACAGTAATCCTACTACTCCTCTGGAGGTGGTGGCCGTGACCGGAGCAAATTATAACTGGCCTTACCATGGCAAGGCCGCTTCTGCCGGCAAGACGGTTTCTGATGTCGCACAGGACCTCGGCTGGGACTCCGCCATCTGGGACTTCTCAACGGATTATCCGACTCTGAAATAATAATTAAATGAAGTTTCTCGATTTCTTCAAGATGGAATCCGGGGCGGTTGACGCCCCGGTTGCTCCCGAAAAGGTAGACTCGACGTACAAGCGCCTTCGCATCCAGACCTTCCTGGCCGCGACCTTCGGCTATGCCATCTACTACGTCTGCCGCCTCTCCTTCGGCGTAATGAAGCAGCCGCTCATTGACGCGGGACTCCTTAACGCCACGCAGCTGGGTATCATCGGCGCGTGCATGTACTGGTCCTACGCCATCGCCAAGCTGGTGAGCGGTTTCCTGGCCGACAGCGCCAATATCAAGCGCTTCATGGCCACAGGCCTCTGCGTGTCCGTGGCAATGAACTTCACCATGGGCGTCCTTGGCGTGGAAGCCATGAACGGGAACCTGGCCAATACCGGCCTGTTCATCGCCTTCGCGGTGTGCTGGGCCATCAACGGCTGCGCACAGTCCATGGGTGCTCCGCCGGCCATCATCTCCCTCTCGCGCTGGTTTCCCCTGCGCATTAGAGGAACATTTTATGGCCTCTTCAGCTCCTCCCACAACATTGGCGAAGGCCTCTCCTTCGTCTTTGTGAGCGCGCTGGTGGCCGCCTTCGGCTGGAAGTGGGGTTTCTTCGGCGCTGCCCTGGCCGGCGTTTTCGGCGTCCTCATCATTGTTTTCTTCCTGCACAACAGCACGGAGAGCAAGGGACTTCCTTCCATTGAGAAACTGGCGGGCGAGCCTCAGCCCAAGGCCGTATCGGCCGAGGAAAAACGGGCCCAGACGCGTCGCATGCAGGCTGCCGTGGTGAAGAACCCCGGCGTGTGGATCCTGGCCCTTTCCAGTGCCTTCATGTACATGAGCCGCTACGCCATCAACGAATGGGGCATCATCTTCCTCCAGGAAGCCCGTGGCTACAGCATCACCGAAGCCGGAGCCATCGTGGGCGTGAACCCCATCTTCGGCGTACTGGGTACTGTTTTCTCCGGCTGGCTCTCCGACAAAGTGTTCAAGGGAGACCGCAAGTATCCGGCCTTTGCTGCCGGTATCCTGGAAGCCATTGCTCTGGCCCTGTTCCTGTTTGGCGGTGGGCAGAAGTGGATGGTGTACCTGTCCATGATTCTGTTCGGTATTGCCATCGGCGTTCTCATCAGCTTTATTGGCGGCCTCATGGCCATTGACCTGGTTCCCCGTCAGGCAACTGGCGCAGCCCTCGGTATCGTGGGCCTGGCCTCCTATGCCGCAGCCGGACTGCAGAACGTGATTACCGGCGTGCTCCTGGATAACCACATGGTGGACGGGGTGCACGACTTTACCTACGTGAGCTGGTTCTGGCTGGGTGCAGCCGTGGTTTCCTTCCTGCTTCCGGTCCTGAACTGGAAGCGTAAACAGCAAGTGATTGATTAGTGATTGTCTGATATGAAAAGATTTTCCTTCCTGGCGGCGATGGTCGCCCTGTTTTTGAGTTCATTCCTGGCTTTTGCCCAGGCACCTTCCGGTGAAGGCTGGACATCGAATGTCGTTGCCGACGGTGTGTCCTACTACCACTTCAGCGGCGTGGAGCCGGTGACGGGAGCCCCCCAGAAAATCAACGTGATTGACTGGGACATGGCTAACAAGGGCTATGCCCTCCGTCTGGTCTGGTCCGACGTCAAGTGCCCCACTTCCAGTGTCTTCCGCCGGGAGAATGCAGTGGCTGCGGTGAATGCGGCCTACGAGCCGGAGTCCATCGTGGTCAAGACGGGCGGCACCTATCATACCTGCATGCCCAAAGACACGGTGATGACAACGCCCGTTCCCAACTGGAAGAATGACGGCGCCATCTACACCGATGCATCGGGGCAGATTATCCGCATCGCCTCCGACGGAAAGGGAAAATCCATTGCTGAGCAGCGCGAGTTCTACGGAACATCGGCCTGGGAAAACATCTTTACCAGCTCTCCCATGCTCATCGACGACTACGCTCCGGTGGGTGCTTCCTTCGTGGACAGCACGCTCACCGCTGCACAGATTTTGGAATACAATTATGAGGACCCCGTCCGTCACCAGGGTGTGCGGCATCCCCGTACGGCCGTGGCACTGACGGAGGACGGGCACTTCCTCATGATTATTGTGGACGGACGCAGGCCCGGCGACAGCGAGGGCATGAACGCCCGTGAACTTACCCGTTTCATCGAGCGCAACTTCCATCCCCGCTATGCCTTGAACATGGACGGCGGCGGTTCCACTTCCATGTGTGTGCGCGGATTCGGAGATCCCGGAACGCATCTGGTGAATACGCCCAGCAGCAACAAGCCCTCCGAGATCAAGAAAGAGCGCAAGCTGGTTTCCTTCTTCTGCCTGGTGGAGGCTCCCAAGGCTCCCGTCGTGAACGTGCGGGAGGAAGTGATGGCCGACTGGAACAAGTCCTCCGGTCTGGACCGCGTGCTGGACTGGGGCCCCAAGGCGGCTACGCCGGCTCCGAAGGGCTATGAGGCTACCTACATCAGTCACTATGGCCGCCACGGCTCCCGCTATGCCTATACCGCCAGGGCCTATACGGATCTCCTGGAAATGCTCCGGGAAGGTGCGGCCGCCGACAATCTTACCCCTTATGGCCGTAAGATGCTGGATGCGCTGGAGCCCTTCTGGAAGAAGGTGGAGTACCGCGTGGGAGACCTTACTCCGCTGGGCTGGGCACAGCATGTCCAGATTGCGGAGACTATGGTGAAGAGCTTCCCCAAGGCCTTTGGAAAGGGGAGCCGGATTGACGCCACGTCATCGGCCTCCATACGTTCCATCATGTCCATGACTTCCTGCGTATCGGCCCTCTCCCGCCTGGCTCCGAAGGCAACGGTCTATGCCCATCAGGGCAAGGAAGACATCCAGGCTACGCGTCCCAACGAGGCCCGCAACCCGTTCGTGTACAAGGGCCCGGATACCGTGTTTCCGTACTTCGAGACGTCGGAGCAGTTCTTCCTGCGCCGATTCCCGCAGTACCCCGAGGTGCTGGGACGGCTGTTCAAGGATGCATCGGCCTGCCTGGGTGGTCGCAGCGCCTATGACGTGTTCTTTAACCTCTACATGTTTGTAGCGGGTATGAACAGCGTGCCCGAGGATATCCGCCTTGATGTGAAGGACTTCTTTACGCCTGAGGAGTACGCGACCCTCTGGGAAACGGACAATTACGAGCGCTTTAACGAGTACATTTACTACCGCACGTCGTGCTCGTCCATTGTGGATGACATGATAGAGAAGGCCGATGCACGCCTCGCTTCCCGTGAGAGCGGCGCCGACCTCCGCTATGGCCACGACCACATCATGATGGCCCTCATGATGATCCTGGATATCGACGACTTCAACAAGTATCCGTCCAATCCCGACAACCTGGCGCAGGTGTTTCAGACCTACCGTTCGCCCATGGCTACCAACCTGCAGCTGGTGTTCTACACCCCGAAGGGTGGCAAGGCCGGCGATGTGCTGGTGAAGGTGCTGCACAACGGCGAGGAGGTGCGGCTGGGCTCGCTGCCTGCTTTTGACGGGCCTTATTACAAGTGGGCCGATGTGCGTGCCTACCTCGTTTCTCGTGTCAATTTGTTTGTAGATAAGAAATAGCGCTATGAAAAAAATACTACTTTTGGGCCTCGCCCTCTCTACCCTTCTTGCCTGCGAAAGCAAAAGGACTTCCAAGGTGGTTACCCTGATGTCCTACAATGTGGGTGTGTTTTCCAAATACCAGGACAACAGCATGCCCGGTGTGGCTCAGCTCATCCGGGAAACCGGTGCCTCCTATGTGGGGATGAGCGAACTGGACAGCTGCAATACGCGAAACAACGCCTTCCAGGTGAAAGATCTGGGAGAAATGCTGGAATGGGATTATGCCTTTGCCCGTGCCATCGCCTACCGTGGTGGTGCCTACGGTGACGGTGTTGTGTGTGCACAGCCTGCTTTGAAAAAGATGCGTGTTCCGCTTTCGCAGGGAGAAGGTGCTGAGGCCCGTGCTATTTGCGTGGTGGAGACCGAGGAGTGCGTGTTTGCCACCACGCACCTGGACCATCGCAGCGAAAGCGCCGCACTGGCCCAGATGCAGGAGGTGAACGAGTGGTTCACGGCGCATTATGCGGGATCGGCCAAGCCCGTGTTCCTGGTGGGAGACTTCAATGTGTTCCCGGACAGCGAGGTGATTGCCCTGGCCCAGGAGTTTTGGACGCTCCTTTCCGGAACAGCCCTCACGTTCCCGTCCCGGAATCCCAACCGCTGCATTGACTATGTCTTTGCCCTCAAGGATGCCGCACCGGTTGAATTGGTGAGCACCCAGGTTATCACCGAAGGCACGGCCGATTTGTCCGACCATCTGCCGCTGGTGGTAAAGGTGAAGTTCTGACTTTGCGAGTGCCGCCAAAAATGCGTATCTTTGTACGATTGAGAAATTGTACAAGATGAGACCTTTATATCTTACCAATACCCTTACCCGCAATAAGGAACTTTTCAAACCCATTCACGAAGGTCACGTAGGCATGTACGTGTGCGGCCCTACGGTGTATGGAGACGCTCATCTGGGTCATGCCCGTCCGGGTGTGACCTATGACGTACTCTTCCGTCTCCTGAAGTATCTGGGCTACAAGGTGCGTTATGTGCGCAACATCACTGACGTGGGGCACCTGGAGCACGACGCCGACGAAGGGGAGGACAAGATTGCCAAGAAGGCCCGGCTGGAGCAGCTGGAGCCTATGGAGGTGGTGCAGTACTACACTGAGCGCTACCATGAGGCCATGCGGCTTCTCAACGTGCAGTCGCCTTCCATCGAGCCCCGTGCCAGCGGCCATATCATCGAGCAGATTGAGACCGTGAAGAAGATCCTCGCGGCCGGTTATGCCTACGAGAGCAACGGCAGCGTGTATTTCGATGTCCAGAAGTACAACCGGGACCATAACTATGGCGTGCTCAGCGGCCGTACGCTGGAGGCTACGCTGGAAGGTACCCGCACGCTGGATGGCCAGGGGGACAAGCGCGCTCCCTACGACTTCGCCATCTGGAAGAAGGCGGAGCCTGAGCACATCATGCGGTGGCCCAGCCCCTGGGGAGACGGCTTCCCCGGCTGGCATCTGGAGTGCTCCGTGATGGGGGAGAAGTACCTGGGTGCCGAGTTCGACATTCATGGCGGCGGCATGGACCTCATGTTTCCGCACCATGAGTGTGAGATTGCCCAGAACGTGGCATCCCGCGGTACGCAGGGCGTGCACTACTGGGTGCATAACAACATGATTACCATCAATGGCCAGAAGATGGGCAAGTCCCTCGGGAACTTCATTACGCTGCCGCAGCTGTTTGCCGGCGAGCATGAGAAGCTCTCCCAGGCCTACACCCCCATGACCATCCGTTTCTTCATTCTGCAGGCTCACTACAGAGGCACGCTGGACTTCTCCAACGAGGCGCTGCAGGCCGCAGAGAAGGGCTACAAGCGCCTGATGGCGGCGTGGAGAGCCGTTTCTGGCGCTGCGGAAGGTGACATTGCTGCCTCTCCGGCGGTATCGGCCATCTATGAAGCGGTGATGGACGCCCTTTGCGACGACATGAACACTCCAGTAGCCATTGCGCACCTGTTCGAAGCCGTGAAGCTCATTAACGGCGGAAACCTGACGGCGGCGGATGCATCGGCCCTCAAAGTCCTCTTCGACGAGGTGGTGGGCGGCGTGCTGGGCCTCAGGGACGAAGAGGCCGGCGCTTCCGGAAAGGCCGAGAAGGCGCTGGACGGTGTGATGCAGCTGGTGCTGGATGCCCGCAGGAAGGCCCGCGAGGAAAAGAACTGGGCCGAGAGCGACCGCATCCGCGACACCCTCGCTTCCTTCGGCATTGCCGTGAAGGATACCAAGGACGGTGCTACCTGGACCCTGGAATAGTATGAAATTTATCTCCTGGAATGTGAACGGCCTCCGGGCTGTGGCCGGCAAGGGCTTTGCGGATATTTTCGTAGAGCTGGATGCCGATTTTGTGTGCCTGCAGGAAACCAAGATACAGGAAGGACAGCTGGACCTGGAGTTCCCCGGGTACCAGTCCTACTGGAACTATGCAGAGAAAAAGGGCTACTCCGGAACGGCCATTTACACGCGTCACACGCCGCTTTCCGTGCGCTACGGGATGGGTGTGGACGAGCACGACCATGAAGGGCGGCTCATCACGCTGGAGTACGAGAAATTCTTCCTGGTGTGCGCCTACGTCCCCAATTCGCAGGACGGGCTCCGGCGGCTGGATTACCGCATGCGCTGGGAAGACGACCTGCGCGGGTATTTATTGGCCCTCCCTAAACCGGTCATCTACTGCGGAGACCTCAATGTGGCGCACGAGGAAATCGACCTCAAGAACCCTTCCACCAACCACTTCAATGCCGGTTTCTCCGACGAGGAACGGGGTAAGTTCTCCGAGCTCCTGAAGGCGGGCTTTGTGGACAGCTGGCGTTTTCAGCATCCCACGGAGGTGAAATACTCCTGGTGGAGCTACCGCATGAACGCCCGTGCACGCAATGCCGGATGGCGCATCGACTACTTCGTGGTGTCCGAATCCCTCAAGGACGCCATCGTCTCTACCGAGATTCACAATGAAATTTTTGGATCGGACCACTGTCCGGTTCAGCTTGTGGCGAACTTATGATTTCTTTTACCTGTGACTACAATGAGGGCGCGCATCCCCTTATTTTACAGCGCCTTCTCGAGACCAATTTACAGCAGGAGCCCGGGTATGGGCACGACGCTTTTACGGCATCGGCCAAGGCACGTATCCGCGAAGCCTGCGCCTGCCCCTCCGCAGAGGTTTTCCTCCTCACCGGCGGCACGCAGACCAACTCCACCGTCATTGCCACCATGCTCCGGGACTACCAGGGCGCCATTGCCGCCGAGACCGGCCACATCGCCGTGCACGAGGCCGGCGCCGTGGAATACACCGGACACAAGGTGCTCACCCTTCCCTCCCACGAGGGCAAGATGCGGGCCGATGACCTTCGCGCCTACCTTGCGCACTACTATGCCGACGGCTCCTACGACCACATGGTGTTTCCGGGACTGGTGTACATCTCGTTCCCAACGGAATACGGGACGCTGTATTCACTGGAAGAACTTCGCGCGCTTCGCAGCGTGTGCGACGAGTACAAGCTGCCGCTGTTTGTGGACGGCGCCCGTCTGGGCTACGGCCTCATGAGCCCTGCCTGCGACGTGACGCTGCAGGATCTGGCTGCGCTTTGTGACGTGTTTACCATTGGCGGAACCAAGGTGGGTGCGCTCTGCGGAGAGGCCGTCGTGTTCCCGCACGGCGCTCCGGAGCACTTCTTCACCATGGTGAAGCAGCACGGCGCGCTCCTGGCCAAAGGCCGTCTGCTGGGTATCCAGTTTGATGTGCTGTTTACGGACGGGCTGTATTTCAAGATTGCCCGCGGCGCTATTGACCTGGCCATGCGGCTCAAGGCCTCTTTTGTAGCCAAGGGCTATGAGCTGTTTATGGATTCTCCCACCAATCAGCAGTTTGTTCTGCTTACGCCCGAGGCTATGCAGCGCCTGGAAGGCAAGGTGGCCTATGAAGTGTGGGATACGCTCTCCGATGGCCGTGCCGTTACGCGCTTTGCCACCAGCTGGGCCACTACTGCAGAGCAAGTTACGCAGTTGGAGGCACTTTTGTAGGCACATGCCTTGCGTGGGGCTAACACGCTGATTCGCAATATGATAACGAAAAACGCCTGGTGAAAATTTACCAGGCGTTTTTCGTTAATGTTCTGATTTTTAGCCAGATGCCTCCACGGCAAAGATGGCGGTTAGAACGGCAGGTCGTCCGTGGGCTCGGCGGCAGGCATAGGTCCTGCAGCGGGTGCTACGGGTGAAGCCGGAGCAGCGGGTGCAGCGGGAGCTACGGGAGCGGCGGGGGCAGCGGGAGCGGCTGGGGCTACGGGTGCGGCCGGCTGATAAGCCGGAGCGGCGGGCTGGCTGTAGGCCGATGCGGCAGGCTGATAGGCAGGTGCCGCAGGCTGATAGGCCGGAGCGGCGGGCTGGGCCTGCGAATAGCCGCCCTGCGGTGCGCCGCCGGCGTTATCCGGGCGCTTGCCCAGGAGCTGGATGGTATCGGCCACTACTTCCGTGGTGTAGCGGTTGTTTCCGCTCTGGTCTGTCCACTGGCGGGTGCGCAGCCGGCCTTCGATGTAGACCTGGGAGCCCTTGTGGACATACTTTTCCACGACGTCGGCATTGTTGCGCCAGAGCGTGACGCTGTGCCATTCGGTATTCTCGCGGAGTTCACCGTTGCGGTCCCGGTAGCGCTCGGTGGTGGCCAGGCGCAGGGATGCCACCTTGGCGTTGGCGGCAGGGTTCTGGGGATTGGATTCAAGGTAACGTACTTCGGGGTCGTTTCCAACGTTACCGATCAGCATGACTTTGTTAAGAGACATAATAGATAAATGTTAAATTCTGACGTCCTGTAAACGCCAAGCCAAGTTACAAAACTTTTGACATTTTTTCAAGTGACGGCTCTTCACCGGTGAAAAGGCTGTAGCCGGCATAGGCCTGGCCCAGCATCCATCGGCGGCCGCTCACGTACTGCCGGCAGGGAATATCGGCAAGCTGCGGGATGCGGTATTCGGCCTCCAGCACGACGGCGTCTTCCAGCGGAAGGCCCTCCGGGACGGGCGCACTGCCGGGAAGGGTGTAGAGGATGACGTCTGGCCGAAGGGTTCCGGCCTCCGGGAGCGGCACCGCGGGGCATCCCAGCGCAGCGGCTTTTTCCACCGACCGCCCCGTTACCGTAACATGGCAGCCCATGAGCTGCGCCGCATGCACGGCAGCCCTTGCAGCACCGCCCGTTCCCACTACAAGGGCATCGGCAAAGGAGAGGCCGGTCTCACGAAGGGCCATGAGGACGCCGTCTACGTCGGTGTTGTAGCCCACGAAGCCGCGGGGGCTGCGGGTGACCAGGTTTACGGCGCCGGTTGCCCGGGCCTGGGGCGACAGGACGTCCACCCGGGCAAAGGCATCCTGCTTGAAGGGCGCGGTGACGTTGATGCCGTCATAGCCCTCTGTAAAAGCCTTCCAGGCATCTTCGAAATGCTCGAAGTCCAGGAGGTCGTACGTATGCCGGCCGTCATAGGCGGCGGCTACGAGGCGCGGACTCAGCGAGCCTGCAACGGGATGTCCGATGAGGGCGAATTTCATTCTGAGCGGCGGATAAAGCTCTCGTGGATATAGGAGGCAAGGCCGGCAAGGGCCTGCGTAAGCACCTGTGACTCATGGTTGAGCGTGGCGTAGATCATGCCCGTCGACACCGGCAGTTTCCAGATGCTGTGCAGGGCTCCGGCCACTACGCCGTGGTAGGCGCCGAAGCCGCCGGGGACGGGAACCACCGAACTGATGCTGCCGGCAATCATGAGGAAGAAGGCGTCGGTGAGGGTAAGGCCGGTGAATGCGGGGACATCCTGGAGGGCCCAGATGATGCTGGCGCTCATGATCCAGTAGATGACCCAGATAACGGCCGTATGGAGGAAAAACAGCCAGGCGCGCTTCATGTGCCGGAAAGACAGGAGCCCGCGGCCGATGCCCGTGAGAAAGCCCCATACTTTTCCCCAGATGCCTCCTTTCTCACGCAGTTTCCAGGCAAGGACGACGAGGGCGATAAAGGTGGCTGCCGCGAGGCCCATGCCCCACCACAGTCCCTGGCCGATGCCCATGCCCGCGAGGGTCTCCTGAAGGTACGGGCCAAAATCGGCCCACTTCACAAGGAGGAGCACCGCGCCCATCCCCAGGGTGACGAGGGCGTCCCACACGCGCTCCACGAGGAGGGTTCCCAGCGCCTTGTCAAAGGTGAGAAGCCGTTTGCCGTCCTCTCCCACGGCCGAGTGGCGGACTACGTAGCCCAGCTTGGCCACCTCTCCGGCACGCGGCAGCACCAGGTTCACTGCCATGCAGATGTTGTAGGCGTTAAAGGTGGTGATGGCCGATGTGGAAGGATCGAACGGCTCCAGCAGCATTTTCCATCGGATGCCGCGGATGTAGAAGACGGCGACGCCGAGGAGCATGGACAGGAGGATGTACTCCCACCGGCAGACCATCAGGGCCTCCGAGAACTGCGTCCAGTCCACGGCCCGGAGGCAGAACCAGATGAGGAGACCGGCCACCAGCGTCCAGAAAGCGTAGCTGAGGATATTTTTCGTTTTCTTGTCCATACTCTGCAAAGGTAATGGAAAATCCGCAAATATTGGGTATCTTTGCGCTATGAAATCTATCCTTGGCATCGGCAACGCGCTTACCGACATCCTGGCCGTCCTTCCGGACGACGCCCTCCTTCGTAAATTCCATCTTCCGCTGGGCAGCATGCAGCATGTGGACATGGAAACCGGAGACCGTATCTGGGAGGAACTCAAGCAATATGGCGTCAAGTATGTTCCGGGTGGCAGTGCGGCCAATACCATCACGTGCACGGCCATTTTCGGAATGCCGTCGGCCTTCCTCGGAAAGATAGGCAACGACGACCTGGGCAACCTTTTCAAGAGCACCATGGAGCAGTACGGCGTCAAGGCTCAGATGCTCTACAGCAAAAAGTCCAGCGGCCGTTGCATGGTCTTCATCACAGGCGCCAACGCGGAGCGCACCTTTGCCGACTACATGGGCGCTACGCTGGAACTGGGTCCCGAAGACCTCAATCCCCACTTCTTTGAAGGATACGACTACTTCCACATTGAGGGCTACCTGGTGCAGAACCAGGAGCTTATCTCCCGGGCCGCCAAGCTGGCCAAAGAGGCCGGCTGCATCATTTCCATCGACATGGCTTCCTACAATGTGGTGGAATCCAACGATGCCTTCTTCCACAACCTGGTAGAAAACTACGTGGACATTGTCTTTGCCAACGAGAGCGAGGCCAAGGCCTTTACCAAACTGGAGCCTCAGGAGGCCATCGTGGAACTCTCCAAGTATTGCAAGATTGCCGTGGTGAAGGTGGGCAAGGCCGGTTCCATGGTGCGTTCCGGAGACGAGTACCACTTCATCGAGCCCTGGCCGGCTACGCCTGTGGATGCCACCGGTGCGGGAGATACCTACGCGGCCGGTTTCCTCTATGCCCACTCCCTGGGCATGCCGCTGCGCGTCTGTGGAGAAGTGGGTTCCATCATCGCCGCCAAGGTGGTGGAGGTCATCGGCACCAAGATTGATATTCCCCGCTGGCGCACGGCCAAGGAAGAGATCAAGGCGCTCATTGCCGCCAATACACCCTCTGCCTAATGAAGAAATTCCTGATCATCTTTTTTATTTCCATGGTACCGCTTATTGAACTGCGCGGCGCCATTCCCGTGGCTGTGGGCATGGGGCTTCCCGTGATTCCCTCCATTGTGGTTTCGGTCCTCGGAAACATGGTTCCTGTTCCGTTTATCTTCCTGTTTGCCCGCCGTTTCCTGGAGTGGGGCCGTGACCGGCGCTACATCGGCGGTATCTGCCGCTGGTGCCTGGAAAAAGGTGAAAAAGGCGGACGTCAGCTGGAAGCCAAAGCCGGTAAGGGCCTCTACTGGGCCCTGCTGCTGTTCGTGGGCATTCCCGTCCCCGGCACCGGTGCCTGGACCGGAACCCTCGCCGCCAGCATCCTCGACATGGACTTCCGCAAGAGCGTCCTCTACGTTCTCCTTGGCATCCTCCTTGCCGGCGCCATCATGGTTGTCCTTTCCCTCGGCGTCTTCGGCGCCATCTCCCTGGTGAAATAGCGGCCGCGCGGGGTTGCGCGGGGTTGCTTACGGTTGCGCGGCCGTTCTTGGCCGTGGGTGTAACTAGTTGTTATATAGCATTCTACGGTTCACGGACAGGCGGCGCAAGTTCCGGGTGTCAACGGCGCAGGTTCCGGGTGTCAACGGCGCAGGTTCCGGGTGTCAACGGTGCAGGTTTACGGACGGGCGGTACAGGTTCAGGAGCAGGCGGTGCAGGTTCACGGACAGACGGCGCAAGTTCACGGACAGGCGGCGCAGGTTCCAAAACAGTGGCTGAACCTGCACCGCGAATCGGCCTTCTGTGTTGCTCCGGTGGCGCAGGTTTCGGCCCTAAAATGGAACCGGCGCCATTTACGGCTGAACCGGCGCCATTTACGGCTGGACCGGCGCCATTTACGGCTGAACCGGCGCCATTTATGGCTGAACCTGCGCCATCGGGGTGCTAGTGGGCTTTTTCGCAACTCCCCAGCTGATGTACGTACATCCGCACCTTCAGCCAGTGGAAGGCACTTCTTCCGATGTACGTACAAAAAAACAGCATTTCAGCACGGTTTCGATGTACGTACAACGGTAGCCGTGGCGCTTATGTCGCTGATAATCAGCATGTTAGCACAACTGACGGGTATGAAACGAATACCCGTCAGTTGTGCTAATCCTTTAATATTCAACTATTTAAGCGCCACGCTGTACCGCGGCGACAGTACCGCCACAACACTATAATTAGGAAAGAGGCCTTGCCGAGGGGACGTTTTAATAGGGTTCGGGCATGAGTAAGGAGAGATGTCCTGCGCGAAGTCGGCATATTAATAGGGTTCGGGCATGAGCGGTTCGAAAATAAGCCCTGCCCGAAGTTGGCATAATTATACCCGTAAAAACGCCTGGAAAATTTTCACCAGGCGTTTTTGTGTATTGTGTTGTAAGTCAGTGTGTTATCTCCACGCGCTGCCGGACGGCTTCGAACAGCAGGATAGCGGCCGATACGGAAACGTTGAGGCTGTCCAGGCGCCCCAGCATGGGAATGCGGATGTGGGCGGTGGCGGCCTTGCGCCAGATGTCCGTGAGGCCGGTGCTCTCGGTACCCATCACAATTGCGGTGCCGCGGCGCATGTCCACATCGTAATAAAGGGAGGAATCCTGCAGCTGCGCTGTCAGGATTTGGATGTTCCGCTCCCGGAGGAAGGAAATGATCCGGGCCGATGGTGCCGCGACCACAGGTACGGTGAACACCGCGCCGATGGACGCCCGGATGAGATTGGGGTTATAAAGGTCCGTGAGAGGGTCTCCGATGAGGACGGCATCGGCTCCGGCAGCATCGGCGCTGCGCAGCACCGCCCCCAGGTTGCCGGGCTTTTCCACGCTCTCCAGCACCACGATGAGGGGGTTCTCCGGAAGACGGAGGTCTTCCAGCGTCAGTGACTTATAAGCTACTTCGGCGATAATGCCCTCCGTGCTTTCCCGGTAAGCTACCTTCTTGTAAAGGTCCAAGGGGATCTCGATGAGAAGAGATTCTTCGCCGCGCTCAGAATGACAGAGTTCGAAGACTGACGAAGAATCTATGATTTCCGGGCAGTAGAACAGCGTTTTGACCGGGAAGCCGCCCTCCAGGCAGTGCTCCAGCTCACGCCGGCCTTCCACCACAAAAAGACCCTGCTCCCGCCGCGCTTTGGATTTTTCCTGCAGAAGGAGCAGATTCTTGATCTTCGGGTTCTGGGCCGATGTGACGGTCTCTTTTCGCATTTCCGTTTTTCAAGGGACAAAGCAAATCATCAGATTTGCAGGCCGGAGGCCTCTGGGGTTTTTAAGGGGGCAGAGCCCCCTCAGAGGGTCTTTTGACCGGACAAATTCGTTAGAATTTCTCCGGTCTCATGGTGGGGAAGAAGAGAACATCCTGGATGGTCTCTGCACCCGTCATGAACATGGTGAGGCGGTCGATGCCGATGCCGATACCGGAGGTAGGAGGCATACCGTACTCCAGGGCGCGGACAAAGTCGTAGTCAATGTACATGGCTTCGTCGTCTCCCTTGCTCTTGAGGGCGGCCTGCTCCTCGAAGCGCTCCAGCTGATCCACGGGATCATTGAGCTCGGAATAGGCGTTGGCCAGTTCCTTGCCGTTCACGAAGAGCTCGAAGCGCTCGGTAAGGGTGTCGTCATAGCGGCAGCGCTTGGTGAGCGGAGACATCTCCACGGGATAGTCGATGAGGAAGGTGGGCTGTACCAGGTTCTTCTCCACGTATTCTCCCACGATAGCGTCGATGAGCTTGCCAACTCCCATTTCGGGTGAAACCTCCACGTTCAGCTTCTTGCAGGTGGCGCGGAGCTCGTCTTCACCCATGCCCTTCACGTCCACGCCCGCATACTCCTTGATGGCGTCCAGGATGGGCAGGCGGCGGAACGGTCCCTCGAAGGAAATTTCGTTGCCGCCGATGACCTTCTTCACACCACCGGTAGCCTCGGCCACCTTCTGGAGCATCTTCTCGGTGAAGTCCATCATCCAGATGTAGTCCTTGTAGGCAATGTACATCTCCACGCAGGTGAACTCCGGGTTGTGGGTCTTGTCCATGCCTTCGTTGCGGAAGTTCTTGGCGAACTCGTACACACCGGCAAAGCCGCCCACGATAAGGCGCTTGAGGTACAGCTCATTGGCAATTCGCATGTACATGTCCACATCCAGGGCATTGTGGTGCGTGATGAACGGACGGGCTGTGGCACCGCCCGGAATGGGCTGCAGGATGGGTGTTTCCACCTCCAGGCAGCCGGCCTCGTTGAAGCACTGGCGCATGGTGTTGATGATGAGGGCCCGCTTGATGAAGGTCTCCTTCACCGAAGGGTTCACCACCAGGTCTACATAGCGCTGGCGATAGCGGAGTTCGGGGTCCTCAAAGCTGTCGTGCACGGTGCCGTCGGCGTCGGTCTTCACGATGGGAAGCACGCGGAGGGACTTGGAAAGGACGGTAAGTTCCTTGGCATGGACGGAGAGCTGGCCCGTCTGGGTGTAGAAGGCAAAGCCCTTGATGCCCACGATGTCGCCGATGTCCAGCAGTTTCTTGAACACGGTGTTATAGAGCGTCTTGTCCTCTCCGGGGCAAATCTCGTCTCTTTTCACATATACCTGGATGCGGCCTTCGCTGTCCTGCAGCTCCATGAAGGAGGCGGCACCCATGATGCGCCGGCTCATGATGCGGCCGGCGATGCACACGTCCTGGAAATTGTTTTCCTCTGCCTTGTAGCCGGCTGCGATTTCCACGGTGGTGGCGTTTACCGGATACAGCGGCGCGGGGTAGGGGTTGATACCCAGTTCGCGCAGCTTTCCAAGGGATTCTCTACGTCCGAGCTCCTGCTCGTTCAACTCGTAATATGCCATAATTCTATCGATATTTCTCAAAGAATTGCAAAGTTACGAAAAAATCACGAAAAAACCCGGCCTTTACGTGAAGGCCGGGTCTGATACCACTTTGGGTCTTTCAATTACTATTTCTTGGGCATGAGCTCCGGGAAGTAAGCGGCGAACTTGGCCATGAAGCCGCCGGCTGCTTCCATCACAGGGCCGAAGGCCTCCTGGTTGGAAGAGAAGGAAGTGAGGAACTCCTTGTAGGTCATGTCGCCGGACACGCCGTCATAGAAGTGGAAGCCGGGAATGACATTCCAGCTGTCTCCTTCCTCTTCGGAGCTGGTTTTCTCCACCATGAAGCACAGGCTGGCCTGGATGGTGGGGTTGTTGTCGAAGTAGAGGTCTGCCTTGGCGCTCTTGTTGAAAAGCTGGGCTGCCTTTTTGGCTTCGGCCTCGCTGGAGTAGTTCATGGGGACAGCCCAGAGGTCTTCTCCATCGATGCTGGCCTTGACGATGGCCTGGCCGCCCATGAGGGAGATATTGCCTTTGATGTCGCCGGGAATGGTCTCGAACTCAGCCTTGGTGAGGGACTTGAGATCGTATACAATGGTTTTCAGCTCTACCTCTCCATTGATGGAAAGGACGCTGGTGTTTCCATGCATGAGAGCGAGGGCTGCGGTGATGCCATCGTTGGTGGCGTTGAAGTCGTTCAGGGTAAGGCTGTAGCCCGGGATTACGATGGTAGCATGTCCTTTGATGACATCATCTTCGTCCAGCATACCGCTTTTGTTGTTGTCTTCAATGACGGGGTAGATTTCGATATCCATGAACTGCTTTCCGTCCTGGGTAATGTGAGCGGCAGCCTTCTGAGGAACGACGATGCCGGTGCGGCGGATGTAGGTTACCTCGTCGATGGTGCGGGTACTTTCGTTAAGGATGATGCCGTCTCCGTTTTCACCGGCGCATTCCATCTGGATCTTATAGGTCTTTCCGTCGGAAGGAATGGTCATGTTGAAAGGATTCTCGCTCTCCTTATAGACGAACTTGTTATCCACAACGGTAACATCGCCCTTGAGAAGGGACAGACGGATGATATTGGTGATGATTTCTTTTCCTTCGGACTTTTCTTCGGTGGTCTTGACCATCATTTCATCAAGATCGAGTTCTTCACTTTGTGCCCCGATGGTCTTGTAGTCGGTGTAGAGCTTGATGGCACTCTGTCCCCACTCTTTGTAGTTGTCGGGGTCTACCTCCTTGATGGTGGCGACAGCCACGTCGGAAAGCTTTTTCTGAACCTCTTCGCAGCTCATGGGGGCTGCCGGTTTTACATCTTTGTTGCAGGAGAAAACTGCAAGGGCAGCGAAGCCTGCGAGAAGAATGCGGTAAGTCTTTTTCATAGAACGTGTAGATAGTGTTAAAAAAGGTTGGCAAATATAGTAATTTTTTTCCATTCGGTACTTGTGTTTTCCCATTCATCGGCATATTGTATCGCAATATTGCAATTTTGTGGCAAAATGTGTATTATTGTACTTAATCTGTTTGCCGCATATGAAAAATACACTAATCGCCTCCATCGCTGTTCTCGCCGGCCTTTGGGCCTGCGCTCCGGGCAAGGTACAGTATCACCCGGACTGGACGTACAGCTCCGTCATCTATGAAGTGAATATCCGCCAGTTCTCCCCGGAAGGGACGTTCAAGGGCGTAGAAGCCCAGCTGCCACGCCTCAAGGACCTGGGCGTGGACGTTCTCTGGCTCATGCCTATGTATGAGATCGGCGTGGAAGGAAGAAAGGGAACCCTGGGCTCCTACTATGCCATCTCCGATTACAACAAGGTGAATCCGGAATTTGGTACCATGCAGGATTTCCAGGATCTTTTGGATGCCGCCCATGCCGCCGGATTCAAGGTTATCCTGGACTGGGTGGCCAACCAGACCGCTCCGGACCACGTCTGGATGAGCGAAAAACCGGCCGATTTCTATGAGCGCGACGCCGAGGGCAACGCCATCTGGGAATATGACTGGACCGACACCCGCAGCCTCAATTACGACAACAAGGAGGTGTGGAAAGCCCAGGACGAGGCCATGCGCTTCTGGCTGGAAAAAGGGGTGGACGGCTTCCGCTGCGACGCCGCCGGGGAAATGCCGGCCGATTTCTGGAAGGGCATCCTCCCGCAGCTGAACAAGGACTACCCCGAGATTTATCTGCTGGCCGAGGCCGAAAGGGAAAATCTCTCCGACCCTCAGGAGACTTTCGACGCCAACTACGCCTGGGAGCTCCATCACCTTCTGAACGACCTCTCCCAAGGCAAAAAGACCGTAAAGGACCTTAAGGATTACGTAGCCGGAGACGCCCGCCGTTTCCCCAAGGAAGCCTTCCGCCTGGCCTTCACCTCCAACCACGACGAAAATTCATGGGCCGGAACCGAGTTCGAGCGTGAGGGAATTTATGCCGATGCCTGTGCGGTGCTCTGCGCCACCCTTCCCGCCACCCAGCTCCTCGTATATACCGGCCAGGAAATCGGCCTGGACCGCCGTCTGGCTTTCTTCGAGAAAGACCCCATCACCGACTGGAGCGCCAATGCCAGCACCAAGTTCTGGAAAAAGCTCATCGGCCTTAAAAAATCCAATCCCGCCCTCGCCGCAGGCGAGCGCACCGGCTCCATCGACTGGTGGGAAGTGCCTGTCCCGGAGAGCGTAGTGGCTTTCTCCCGAAAGGCCGGCAATAACGAGGTCATCGTGATTGCCAACTTTGGCAAAGAGCCCTACACCCCCGTATTCAACTACCCCGGAACCTTCACCGACGCATTTACCGGTGAGGCCGTGGACCAGCCCTGCGAGCTCAACCTGGCTCCCGGACAGTATATAGTATTTACCCGATAAACTATGAATAAAACCATTTTGGCTTTAACGACTTCCCTGGCTCTGGCTGCCTCCTGCGGCACCGGAGCCTTTGACGCTTCTTCGGTGGAAGATGCCGTTTCGCAAGTTTCACGCGTGGAACCCCTCAGCTGGTGGACGGGCATGAAAACGCCCCTCCAGCTCATGGTGCAGGGCCCCGGCATCTCGTCCTATGAGGTGTCAATCCCCGGAAAGGGGCTCAAGGTGAAGGAGGTACACCGGGCCGACAGTCCCGACTACCTCTTCGTGGACGTCGAAGTATCGGCCCCCGGCACGTACTACCTTGTCTTTTCCAGAGGCGGGCAGTCCTTTAAGTACCCGTACATCGTCCGTGAACGGGAGAAGGGGAGTGCCGCGCGCGAGAGCTTCACGCAGGCCGATATGATTTACCTCATTATGCCGGACCGTTTCTCGTCGGCCTTCCAGGATAACGACAGCGCCTGGCAGGGAGGGGAGTACATGGACGGAAGCGCCCGCCCCTGGAGCGTGCCCGCAACGCCGGATAAAGTGGACCGTATGGATCCGGTGGCACGCCACGGCGGAGACATCCAGGGAATGATCAACCACCTGGATTACGTGGCCGACCTGGGCGCCACGGCCATCTGGTGCACGCCGCTTCTCCTCGACAACCAGCCGGCCGAGAGCTACCACGGCTATGCCTGCGCCGACTACTACCACATAGACCCCCGCTTCGGCGATAACGAGCACTATAAGCTGTTCGTGGAGAAAGCGCATGAGAAAGGCATCAAGGTAATCATGGACATTGTCACCAACCACTGCGGCACAGCTCACTGGTGGATGGACAACCCTCCGTTCAAGGACTGGTACCATGTGAACGAGCCCTATATGCAGATGAACGCCCTGTTCTCCGTGTATATGGATCCGAACGCCGCCAAGGTGGACCGTGACCGTCAGGAAAGCGGCTGGTTCGTGCCCTCCATGCCGGACATGAACCTGGACAACCCGTACGTCCTTCGCTATTTCCAGCAGTGGGCCGTGTGGTGGATCGAGTATGCCGGCCTGGACGGACTCCGGGTAGACACCTATCCCTACAACGAGCCGGGCCCCATGAGCCGGTGGTGCAAGGCCGTTACGGACGAATATCCCAATATGAACATCGTGGGCGAGTGCTGGGATTACAATATCCCGCAGCTGGCCTACTGGCAGAAAGACAATCCCAACAAGGACGGCTTCAACTCCAACCTTCCTTCCATCATGGACTTTCCGCTGGAGCACGCCATCCACCAGGCCCTCAATGAGGAGAAAGTGAACTGGGACGAGGGCATGACGCGCATCTACAGCGTCCTGGCCCAGGACTTCGTGTACAAGGACCTGAGCCACATGCTCACGTTCTTCGCCAACCACGATCACGCCCGCACCGGAGACACCTTCGGGCAGGATCCCCGCAAGATGAAACTGGCCCTGGCCCTTCTCTCAACCGTCCGCGGCATTCCGCAGCTCTACTACGGAGACGAGATGATGTTCCTGGAGAGAAAGGACTGCCCCAGTCATGACGGCGCCAAGCGTATCGACTTTCCCGGCGGCTGGGAAGGGGATGAGACTGACCTTTTCACTGCCATCGGCCGGGCCCATGCTCCCGCGCAGTATGCGCAGGCGGCCGAGCTGCACGACTATGCCCGCACCCTCTTCCGCTGGCGCAAGGGCTGCAAGGCCGTACAGGAAGGGAAGACGCTCCATTTCCTGTCCCGCCACAACGAGGGCGCCCGCAACATCACGGACAACACCTACTCTTTCTTCCGCTATCTTCCGGAAGAGGCCGTGTTCGTGTACATCAACAACTGCAACGAGCCGCGTACGCTGGACTGGAGCCATTACCGGGAGTTCGTAGACGGTCCCGTCACGGGCCGCGACGTTGTGAGCGGGGAGAAGGTCACCCTGCAGGACGGCCTTACCATCGGCCCCAAAGAAGCCCTCATTGTAGAATTTGAAAGAAACTAAACTTAAGCGATATGAAACGACTGATCAGCATTCTTGGCCTGGCTGCCCTTCTTGGTGCCTGTGCCGCCCCCGAGACCGTAGTGGTGGAGTATGAGGCCCTTACCAGCCCCGACGGCCGGCTGGAGGCCGTGTTTTCCCTTACCAATGGTTCCCCTTCGTATCGGCTCAAATATGCCGGAAAGACGGTGGTGAAAGAGTCCCGTCTGGGATACAAGCTCATGGACGGAACCCTTCTGGACCGGGACTTTACCCTGGCAGCTGCCGAACGTGACAGTCTGGATGAGGTATGGACGCCCGTCTGGGGAGAAGAAGCGCAGATTCGTAACTGCTACAAGGAAATGCTCATGAAGCTCTCCCGTGAGGACGGTGTCAACATGAACATCCGCGTACGCATGTACAACGACGGCCTGGCCTTCCGCTACGAGTTCCCGCAGGAAAACAAGCTCACCTATTTCAAGGTGGCCGATGAACTCACGGAGTTTGCCATGACCGGAGACCACACCGCCTGGTGGATTCCCGGAGACTATGACACGCAGGAGTACAACTACACCCGGTCCCTGCTCTCGGAGATTCCGGCCATTAATGCCGGTGCCCGTTCGTACAATGTCTCGCAGGCATCGGCTTCCGACAGGTCGGTGCAGACTGCCCTGCAGATGAAAACGTCCGACGGCCTCTACATCAATATCCATGAAGCCGCGGTGCTGGATTATCCTACCTTGAACCTGGTGCTGGATGAGAGGTGCAGGACCTTTACCACCATTCTCACCCCCGACGCCGAGGGCGTGAAAGGCCGCCTGCAGGCTCCCTGCCACAGCCCCTGGCGCACCATCCAGGTGTGTCAGAGAGCTACGGACGTGCTGGCTTCGCGCCTTATCCTCAATCTCAACGAACCCTGTGCCCTGGAGGATGTTTCCTGGATCCATCCCGTGAAGTACATGGGCGTATGGTGGGAGATGATTACGGGAAAATCGGCCTGGTCCTACACCGACGAGTTCCCTTCCGTGCAGCTGGGCGTGACCGATTATTCCAAGGCTAAGCCCCATGGCCGTCACGGCGCCAACAACGAGAACGTGCGCCGCTACATTGACTTTGCTGCCGAGAACGGCTTCGACGCCCTTCTCATCGAAGGCTGGAACGAGGGCTGGGAAGACTGGTTCGGAGCCCAGAAGGATTACGTGTTTGACTTCGTGACTCCCTACCCGGACTTCGACCTGCCCGCCCTCAACGCCTATGCCCATTCCAAGGGCATCCGCCTTGTGATGCACCACGAGACCTCTTCGTCCACCGTGAACTATGAGCGTCACATGGAGAAGGCCTACGAGCTCATGAACCAGTACGGCTACGACGCCGTCAAGAGCGGCTACGTGGGCAATATCATCCCTTACGGCGAGCACCATTACAGCCAACCCATCATCAACCATTATCATTACGCTGTGGTTGAGGCTGCAAAGCACCACATTATGGTGAATGCCCACGAGGCGGTGCGCCCTACCGGCCTTTGCCGTACCTGGCCCAACATGATTGGCAACGAGAGCGCCATGGGTACCGAGTTCCGGGCCAATATCAACCCCGGCCATACCTGCATCCTGCCCTTCACCCGTCTCCAGGGCGGTCCCATGGACTATACGCCCGGTATTTTCGAGCAGGATATGTCCGTCACGGCACCCGGCGAGACCGGCAAGATGCGCCATACCATTGGCAATCAGCTGGGCCTGTACGTTACTCTCTACAGTCCGCTGCAGATGGCGGCCGACCTCCCCGAGAACTACGCCCGCTTCATGGACGCCTTCCAGTTCATCAAAGATGTGGCTGTGGATTGGGACCAGACCCTGTATCTGGGCGCCGATCCCGGAGACTACATTGTGACGGCTCGTCATCCCAAGATGAGTACGCTTAACGCCGGCCGCCTCAAAGGCACTTCCGGAGCCTATGACTTTGTGTACAAGGACGGCAAACCGCACGATGTGTGGTATGTGGGAGGCATCACCGGCGAGAACGCCCGCGAGGTGCATATCCCGCTCACGTTCCTGAGGCCCGGCGTCAAGTACGAGATGGCCCTGTACATGGATGCCCCCACCGCCGACTACGACACCAATCCACAGGCCTACAAGATTATTCACAGCGAAACCGTGAGCACCGACGTCATCAATGTCAGGATGGCCCGCTGCGGCGGTTTTGGCATGTCACTGAGAGAAATACTGTAACAATATTAAATGGAAACCATCACTCTTTTTTGCGTTAACGATTCAAAGGAATATCAGATAAAGCAGGGGCAGCCCATTTCCGTGGTTGCCCCGAGGACCGTTACCGACGCGCTTTCCGGGAAGGAGTATCCCGTCCTGGCCGCGCTGGTAGACCATCAGCTGCGGTCCCTGGACTTTCCGGTCTTTTATCCGCACCGGGTAGAGTTCATCGGCTATAATCATCCGGAGGGACGGCGCACGTACATCCGTTCGCTCAGTTTCCTGGCTCAACGTGCTGCCCGTTCGCTGTTTCCGGAGAAGGTCTTCAAGATCAACCACAGCCTTCCCAGCGGCCTGTACTGTAAGTTCCGGGCCGAGAAAATAGCCGATGAGAACATCAAGCTCATGAAGGAAGAGATGCGCCGCCTGGTGAAGGAGGACCTTCCGTTTACGCACAAGACCATTCTCTCATCGGAAGCCGAGGCCCTTTTCGAGGCGCAGAACCAGCGCCTGAAGGCGGGGTTGCAGCGCTCGCTGGGCACCTACTTCTGTACAGTTTACTACCTGGACGGCGTGGCCGATAACTTCTACGGCCCGCTGGTGCCGTCCACGGGCTACCTCAAGGTCTTCGACCTCATGCCTTTCCATCACGGTTTTTGCCTGCAGTACCCTTCCGACGAAGACATTACCCGGCCCATCGCGCGCCAGAAGCAGATCAAGCTCACCACTACCCTCAAGGAGTACGGCTACTGGTGCAAGACCACCGGCGTGGTGGGTGTGGGCGCCCTCAATGGCCGCCTCATGGACGGGAAGGCCGTGGAGCTCATCAACCTGTGCGAGGCCCGTCAGGAGAGGAGCTATGCAGAGCTGGCCGATAAAATCTATGCGGCCCGGGACCGCGTGAAGATTGTGTTCCTGGCGGGCCCGTCTTCCAGCGGAAAGACGTCGTCGTCGCTCCGCGTGGCGCAGCAGCTCAAGGTGCTGGGAATGAATCCCAAGGTGATTGAGCTGGACAATTATTTTTTGACGCGGGAAAGAACGCCGAAGGACGAGTTCGGAAACTACGACTTCGAGGCCCTGGAGGCCATGGACCTGGAACTTCTGGGAAAGCACCTCAATGCCCTGCTCTCCGGGGAGGAGATTGAGCTGCCCCGCTATGACTTCAAACAGGGACAGCCTGTCTTTGAGGGGAAGAAGATGCACCTGGAGGAGAATGACATCCTTGTGATGGAAGGTATCCACGCCCTGGATCCTGCCATGGTTCCGTCGGTGGACCAGAGCCGGATTTACCGCATTTATGCATCGGCCCTCACGTCCCTCAAGCTGGATGAGAACTGCTGCATTTCCACTACCGACAACCGCCTTCTGCGCCGCATGGTGCGGGATAACCGCGTGAGGGGCATTACGCCGGAGGACACCATCCTTCGCTGGCCGTCGGTGCGCCGTGGCGAGAACAAGTACATTTTCCCCTTCCAGGAGAATGCCGATGCCCAGTTCAACAGCGCCCTGCTGTATGAACTGCCCATGCTGCGCTATTACGCCGAGCCGCTCCTGAGGCGGATTCTGCCCAATTCCCCGGCCTACGGCGAGGCCGTGCGCCTTCTCAAGTTCCTCTCCTACGTGGTGCCGCTGCAGCCCTCGGAGATTGACGCCATTCCGCCCACTTCCATCTTAAGGGAATTCATCGGGGGCCAGACGCTGTAGGGGTGGAAGCGTAACGGTAAAACCATTTGATTTTTGTTATCTTTATGGAAAATAGGATCGATATGCACATTGTAAAACAACGCTTGCTGCACGTGCTTGCCGGAGTGGTCATGGTATCAGGTATTGCCGGATGTGCTCCCAAAGACGCGGGAACGGTGGACCTTAAATCGGAGGAAGACCTCCCGGGCCTTACCGTAAGTACATCGGCAGGCAACTATTTTGACACCAAGTATTCCGGCCGGAAAGACATTTCCCTGTTTCTGGTAAATTCAGAGGCCGACGGTATCCAGGCCGTGCGCCAGGGCATAGCCGATGTCCACGTGACGGACGAGGTGGCTTTTTCACAAAGTGCCCGCGAGCGGCTGGGCATCAAGCTGGCCTTCAGGGGAGAGGAACACTTCGACGTCGCCTTCGCGGCCCGGAAGGGCAACAAGGAGCTGGTCGAGCAGATGAACCGCTTCATCGAGGCCTCCAGGGCCGACGGATCGCTGGACGCCGTCATTTCCCACTGGCTGAACGGGACGCCTGCTCCTGCAATGCCTGCTCCGACGGAAAACACGAACCAGGACCCCTTGAGGTGTGTTACTGCCATAAACATGGAACCCGTCTGCTTCCTGGGGGAAGGCGGGGAATGGATGGGCATGGATGCCGATATCCTCAGGCGTTTTGCTGCTTGGAGCGGCCGGCGTTTCCAGATGAACTTCCAGGACCTGGGATCGGCCATCATCGCCATGAATACGGGGCAGTGCGATGTCGTGAGCGCATGCCTGTATATTACGGAAGAACGCCTCAAATCGGTGGATTTCACCATTCCCTACTATAAGTGCCGTCCCGGATACTTCGTCCTGGACCGCGGGAATTCTCCCGGGATGAGCATCGGGGAACGGCTGAGGATGAATCTCGTGACCGAGGGCCGTTGGAAACTCATCGTGGGCGGCCTTTGGGAAACCCTGAAGATCACCCTCCTGTCCATCCTGCTGGGAACCCTGCTGGGTATGGGCGTTTGCGCCATGCTCCGCAGCCGCCGAGGCTGGGTCAGGAAGGCCGCAGGCATATACGGAGCCTTTATCCAGGGTATTCCTACGCTGGTCCTTTTGCTGATTATGTTCTATGTGGTGTTTGCCAATGCCGGCCTTAGCGGGACGTTTGTCGCCATTGTTACCTTTGCCCTGTGCTTTGCCTGGTCGTCGGGCAGCATCTTCGACAGCGCCATATCCTCTGTTCCGGCAGGCCAGACCGAAGCCGGCCTGAGCCTTGGCTTTACCCCGCTGAGAACCTTCACCGGCATTGTATTCCCGCAAGCTCTGAAAAACGGACTGCCGCTGTATGCCGGTGAGTGCGTGGCACTCCTCAAGAGCACTTCCATTGTGGGATACATCGCCATCATGGACCTGACGAGGGCCAGCGACCTTATCCGCAGCCGCACCTTCGACGCCTTTATCCCGCTCTTGATCGTCACTGTCGCCTACTTTGTGCTGGCCTGGCTGTTGCGCCTTTTGTTAAACCTCTTCCTTTCAAAGAAATAATATGATTTCCATCAGACATTTAAGCAAAACCTTCATCAATCCTGACGGAGGTACCATCAGCCCCCTTAAAGACGTATGCTGTGAGATAGAAAAGGGAGAAGTCATAAGCATCATCGGCCCTTCCGGTACCGGGAAAAGTACTCTTCTGCGAGCTCTTAACATGCTCGAGCCGCCCACCTCGGGCCAAATCATCGTGGACGGGAAGGATGTTACGGCAGGCAAGTATCCGCTCGACAAACTCCGGATGAAGATGGGCATGGTGTTCCAGAGTTTCAATCTCTTTGAGCACAAGACCGTGCTGGAGAATGTCATCTATGCCCCCATGGAACTACTGAAGCTCTCCCGGAAAGACGCTGAGCAGGAGGCCATGGAACTGCTCGGAAAAGTGGGCATGGCCCAGAAGGCCGACGTTTACCCGTCCTCCCTTTCCGGCGGTCAGAAGCAAAGGGTTGCCATTGCGCGTTCGCTTGCCATGCACCCGGAAGTCATACTCTTTGACGAACCTACATCGGCCCTCGACCCCACGATGGTAGGGGAGGTCCTCAGTGTAATACGCCGTCTGGCGAAGGAGGGAATGACCATGCTCATCGTCACCCACGAAATGCGCTTTGCGCGGGATGTGAGCACCCGTATTTTCTTTATGAACGAGGGCGTCATCTACGAAGACGGCACGCCGGAGCAAATCTTCGGGCATCCTGTCCACAGCGCCACCAAGGCTTTTGTGAACCGTATCCAGAAACTGACCTACGAGATTGATTCCGACAACTTTGATTTCCTTGAGATTCATACCGGTGTCAACCAGTTCTGCGTCAAATACAATCTTGCGGACAAGGCGGCGCTTGCGTACGACATCATACAGGAAATGCTTTTCGGGCATCTGAAAAGCCTGAGGCCTCTCACCCTGAGGCTTACCCATGCCGAACTGTCTGGAGAGACGGCCTTGGATTTCATGGCCGAGGGCCTTACGGAGTCTCCGCTTCCGGGCGGGGATGCACTTGACGGAATAAAGGAAAAGGTGAAGGGAATCGTCGAGGAACCCACCGCTAGGGGATTTCGCGTCAAGCTGCTCTTATAAGTGCCGATGACGCCTGGTCTGCCGGTGAGGTTCTTCCATAAGAATTTGCTTGTTATTGAAAAAAATTGTCGATATTTGCCAAACTATGAAAAAATTAGCTCGAATCATGATTCCTGTCCTGGCTTTGTGCGCCTGTTCAACCGCGCCCAAGGACAGAACCCTTACTTTTGACGGAATTGAAAACGCCCGCGAACTGGGCGGACTTGTGATGCAGGATGGTCGTACCATTCGCTGCGGAATGCTGGTCCGTTCCGGAGAACTTTCTGAGGCATCGGACAGCGATGTGTCTGTCCTCAAAGAGCGTTTTGGCCTCACCGATGTCTTTGATTTCCGCTTCGAGATGGAACGCAGCCGCAAACCGGACCGGGAAATCGAGGGCGTGAAGAATACCTGGCTGTCCACCCTTCCGCAGGCTTTCCTCAAGGCATTCGCTAGCGGCCGGGCCGATAGCACCACGGTTCAATCGGCCAGCCTTATGGATGCGCTGGTGTCGTATGCCTTCCGGCCCCAGGCTCAGGAAATGGCCGGCAAACTGTATCCGGCTATCGTGTCCGATACTACATCCCAGCGTCGCTACGGGGAATTCCTCCGCGGTGTATTGGAGGCCGATGGCGGCGTCCTCTGGCACTGCTCCCAAGGAAAAGACCGTTGCGGATGGGGCTCGGCTTTTGTCCTGGCTTCTCTCGGTGCCAGCCGTGAGACCATCGTGGAAGATTTTGCACTGTCCAATGTCTCGTACGAAAAAGCCATTGAAGCCATATCGGCCCGCGTCATCGAAAAGGGCGGCGGCGAGCCGGAACTGGCGTTCATCCGTGCGATGGTAGGTGTGAACGTGGAGAATTTCGAGCGCACGCTGGACCTGATTGAGTCGCAGTATGGTTCCCTGCCGGCCTACTTGGAGAAGGCCTTGGGCTTTACCGCCGAAGAGCAGGAACAGATGAAGGCAAAGTATTTGAGGCGATAACGCGTTTTCCCGGGAAAAGTGCGTTATACGTCCTGCTCGTGATGGCGCGAAAAATTTTTGCAAATTCCCCGGATTCTCTCTAATTTTGTGTCCCGGTTAGCTCTTAATCGGGATTTTTTATGTCCAAACATATGATAGATGCAAGCCTTCAGTTTGTAGGCCTGCAGGAAGATACAAGTGTGTACGAACTGCTCTCCGGACAGTTCAGCAATCGTTATTTCATTATCAGCCATGCAGGCACGCGCCGCCTGATGGCCTTTCCGGAAGTCGTCGGCTATGACTCCTATCTGTCGATGCTCCCTCCTACCGTCGCCGCCCTTCGCCATTTGTTTCCACAAGGCCAGGGCGGCGATGTTGATATTCTCACCATCCTCCGCGGCGGTCTCAATTACCCCCTGGAAGAAGCCTGCCACCGTAACGGCATCCGCGTCCGGGACATCCACTTCGTCTCCTGCGAACGCATCATCGAAGACCACGTCATCACCGGTCTCGAAATCAAATACGAGAAACTGAGAGTCAAGAAGGACTGCACCCTTGTCATCGGCGACATCATCGCCACCGGCGACACGCTGCGCCTGTGCCTGGACCAGGTCATCGACCGCTTCCGCCGGCGTGGCGGCAGCATCCGGAAAATCATCTTCTTCACCATCGGCGGAACGCGCGCCATCGACCTCATGGAACAGAAAACAGCCGAGATCCGTGCTGTCTTCCCCGAATTCGAAGGCTTCGAGTGCTTCTTCTACGAAGGCATCTTCAGCGTGTACGAGAATGCCGGCGCTACGGGCATCAACGTCCCCGACATCGACTTTGGCTGGAAGGGAGGCATTGTGTCTCCGGATTTCCGCCGCTATGTGATGGAACATCCCTATTCCATCCTGGAAAAGTGCATCATCTACGACGGCGGCGCCCGCCGCTACGAAATCCCCGTGCACTTCCACGAGGCCCTGGAGTACTGGGAAGGCATCTGGGGCCGGGCCGACCGCATCGATCCCGTCAAACTGGTAGGGGAGAAGCTGGGCTACGACCGCCCGCTGAGCTACGCAGAGTGGCTCAAAGTGACGCGCTTCCAGGACCTGATGGACGAGACGCTCAAGAAATTGTGGGCCGATGAAACCGAGCTTCTCGAAAAAGCCGGCGCCCTTTCCCTGGAAAACATAGCCACGCAGCGCATCCAAGCTATCAATTCTATCCTAAAACAATATGAGTAACAAAAAAACGGACATCGACTACACCACCTCGGCGGTGGACAAAAGTGGTCGTAAAAGCAACTTGAGCATGTTCATGATCATGCTCGGATTCACTTTCTTCAGCGCCAGCATGTGGGTGGGCCAGCAACTGGCCGCCGGCCTGGACTGGAGCGGCTTCTTATGGGCTCTCATCCTGGGCGGCCTCATCCTGGCGGCCTATACCGGTGCCCTGGGCTGGATTGGCGCCGAGAGCGGCCTCTCCCTGGACATGCTGTCCCGCCGCAGCTTCGGCACCAAGGGCAGCTGGCTTCCCAGCGCCATGATCAGCTTTACCCAGACCGGCTGGTTCGGCGTGGGTCTTGCGATGTTCGCCATTCCCGTAGCCAAGGAGATGATGGGTCTGGAAGTGACGCCCGACTCCATGCCCTGGCAGGGTTATGTGCTGGTAGCCGTGGCAGGTGTCCTCATGACGGCCAGTGCCTACTTTGGTATCAAGAGCCTTACCGTCATCAGCTACATCGCCGTTCCGGCCGTGGCTATCCTCGGTACCGTTGCCATGCTGATGGCCATCCATAACGGAGACGCCGGCCTGGTGGAGCAGTTCGCCAAGGGCTCCAAGGACCTGGGCGTCATCGCTGGCGCCGGCCTGGTGGTGGGCAGCTTCGTCTCCGGCGGTACGGCGACGCCCAACTTCACCCGCTTTGCCAAGAACGCCAAGGTAGGCCTCTGGACCACGGTGGCGGCATTCTTCATCGGCAACAGCCTCATGTTCCTGTTCGGCGCCGTGTCCAGCATCTATGTCGGCGGCAACGACATCTTCGAGGTTATGCTCAACCTGAATCTCTTCTACCTGGCCGTTCTGGTGCTGGGCCTCAATATCTGGACCACCAACGACAATGCGCTGTATACCGCCGGCCTGGGCCTTTCCAACATCTTCGGCCTTTCCAAGAAGACGATGGTGCTGGTGTCCGGCGTCATCGGCACGGTGGCTGCCGTATGGCTCTACTGGAACTTCTGCGGCTGGCTCAACGTGCTCAACTGCACCCTGCCGCCCGTTGGAATCATCCTCATCCTGCACTATTTCCTGAACAGGGGCAAGGATGTGAAAGAAAAGGTGGTTGACTGGGGTGCCGTAACCGGTGTCGTAGCAGGCGCCGTAGTAGCGAACCTTCTGCACTGGGGCTTTGCCTCCATCAACGGCATGGCAGTGGCCGCCCTGTGCTGGGGTATCGGCCAATTTGTCGCGAAGCGCAAGTAAAAAATTCGTATCTTTGTACTCTATGGCAAAAATGGAGTACATCCAGATACGTGGAGCGCGGGCGAACAACCTGCAGAACGTCAATGTAGATATTCCCAGAGGGAAATTTGTAGTAGTAACGGGACTTTCCGGCAGCGGAAAGAGTTCGCTGGCCTTCGACACCATCTATGCCGAGGGCCAGCGCCGGTACATGGACACGCTGTCCACTTATGCGAAACACTTCATGGGAATCCTGGAAAAGCCGGAGGTAGAGGAAATCACCGGCCTCAGTCCCATCATCGCCATCGAGCAGAAGACGACCGGCAACAACCCCCGTTCCACGGTGGGTACCATTACGGAAATCTACGACTTTCTGCGCCTGCTGTATGCCAAGGGTTCCCGGGCCTATTCCCCGGAGACCGGGCGGGAGATGGTGCGTTATACGGATGAGCAGATTGTAGACCTTATTCTCACGCAGTACGCCGGCCGCAAGTGCTACCTGCTCTCGCCGCTGGTGCGGGGCCGAAAAGGCCACTACCGGGAGCTTTTCGAGCAGCTTCGAAAGCGCGGCTACACGCAGGTGCGCATTGACGGGGAAATCCTGGAACTGCAGGAGGTGCAGGCCCTGGACCGCTATAAGCCGCATTTCATCGAGCTGGTTGTGGACCGGCTCAAGCCGGAGGCGGGGGAAGACCGCCGCATCCGGGAGTCGGTGGGGCGGGCTATCGGCATCGGCAAAGGGTCTGTCGCGGTGCTGGACGCCGAGGACGGTTCTCTCCGTCACTTTTCCAAGCACCTCGTTGACCCGGAGAGCGGACTCTCCCTCCAGGAGCCGCAGCCGCACAGTTTCTCCTTCAATTCGCCGCAGGGCTACTGCCCGCACTGCAAGGGCCTCGGGACCATTGTGGACGTGAACATCGACAGCATCATCCCCGACCGCACGAAGAGTGTGGCCGATGGTGCCATCGTCCCGCTGGGGAAAGTCCGCGAGAGCCGCAAGTTCGATATTGTCCGCGCCATCGCGCGAAAGTATAATTTCTCGCTTTACGACCCCATTGACGCGCTGCCCGACGAGGTGGTGAGCCTTCTCGTGTATGGCTCGGAGGATCTTTTCCGCGTGGGAGAGGGTAACCTCTCCGAGATGGAGAGCTGGGGCGGTGTCATTGAAAACATCGAGAATACCGTGGTGTGCCCGGTTTGCGGCGGTACGCGCCTCAATCAGGACGCGCTCTGCTTCCGGATAGACGGAAAAACCATTTCCGAGGTGGCTGCCATGGAAATGACGGAGCTCCGGGCGTGGCTGGATGCCATTCCGTCCGGGTTCAACCAGCGGGAGCAGAATGTTTCCCGGGACATCCTCAAGGAGCTTCGGGAGCGTGTGCAGTTCATGCTGGACGTGGGGCTGGATTATCTGTCGCTGGACCGGCCTACGGGGTCCCTGTCGGGCGGCGAAAGCCAGCGTATCCGCCTGGCTACGCAAATTGGCTCCAAGCTGGTGAATGTGCTGTACATTCTGGACGAGCCTTCCATCGGCCTGCATCAGAAGGATAACCGCAAGCTCATTGCGTCCCTGAAGGCCCTTCGGGACGAGGGTAATTCGGTGATGGTGGTGGAGCACGACGCCGAGACCATGCTCAGCGCCGACTGGCTGGTGGACGTGGGGCCCGGTGCCGGCGAGAACGGCGGCCGCATCTGTGCCAACGGTCCGCTGGAGGAGCTCCTGAAAAGCGGGGATTCCCTCACGCTGGACTATCTGCGGGGTGTCCGCGCCATCGAGGTACCATCGGCCCGCCGTCCCGGGAATGGTAAATTCCTGTCCCTGTACGGTGCTACGGGCAATAACCTCAAGAGCGTGGACGTGCAGTTCCCGCTGGGCTGCCTGGTGGGTGTTGCTGGTCTCTCCGGCTCCGGCAAGAGCACGCTGGTGAACGAGACGCTCATGCCCATCCTCAAGCAGAAGTTCTACCGGTCCAAGGAAAAACCGCTGCCCTACGAACGTATCGAGGGTGTGGAGTACCTGGACAAGCTCATCGAGATAGACCAGAGTCCCATTGGACGTACGCCGCGTTCCAATCCGGCTACGTTTACGGCGGTGTTCAACGACATCCGCACGCTGTTCGAGGAAACGCCCGACGCCAAGGTCCGCGGCTATAAGGCAGGCCGATTCTCCTTCAACGTTCCGGGCGGCCGATGCGAAGAGTGCAAGGGCGCGGGCATCAAGGTGATCGAGATGAATTTCCTGCCCTCCGTGCATGTGGCGTGCGAGGTTTGCGGAGGTAAGCGGTACAAGGAAGATACCCTGGCTGTAAAGTACAAGGGGAAAAGTATCAATGATGTGCTGGAAATGCCCATCTCCGAGGCTTATGAGTTCTTTAAGCCCGTACCGCGCATCGCTTCCAAGCTGAAGGCGCTGGTAGATGTGGGTCTTGGGTATATCCACCTGGGACAGAGCGCTGTTACGCTGAGCGGTGGTGAGAGCCAGCGCATGAAACTGGCTGCAGAACTGTCCCGCCCTTCTACGGGTAAGACGCTGTACATTCTGGATGAACCCACTACGGGGCTGCACTTTGAGGATATCAAGGTGCTCATGGGCGTACTGCAGCGCCTGGTGGATGCGGGTAACACCGTGATTGTGATTGAGCACAACCTGGATGTGCTCAAGAGCGTGGATTATCTCTTTGACATGGGCCCTGCCGGTGGCCGCAAGGGTGGCCGCATCGTGGCTCAAGGCACGCCGGAAGAGTTGGCTTCCGATCCGGCCTCCGTTACGGGACCGTTCCTGAAGGAAGTGCTGTAGGGGTGGCGCAGGTTTTGCCTCCCCTGGCGCAGGTTCCGGCTCCCCGGCACGTGTAACGCGTTTTTCGGCCTTTTTCGCGTTATTGCCCTTACCCAAAGGGCACGTGTAACGCACTTTTCGGCCTTTTTCGCGTTATTGCCTATACTCCTTGGCGTTTAGGATCTGCCGCACCAGGAACTCCTGGATCTTAAGGAACTGGGCAATCTGAGGTATGGGCAGGTGGTAATCCCTTGCCAGGATCAGGGCCAGTTTTGCCTTCTCGTTGTTATCCAGGTGAATGACCTTCCGGCCCGAGAAGTGCTTGCGGGAAAGGTTATTGAAGATACCCTCTACCTCTTCGTCCGAGAACGCAATGTCCTCTCCGAGGCGCTCTGCGACCTGAACATAAGCCTCATAGTCTTTGGCCAGCCGGCTCAGATAGCTCTTGGGCGTAGGAAAGAGTTCATAAAACTTAGCCCCTTTGACAAAACATTTCGGATTCAGGCCCAGCACTGGATTGAACTCCCAGTTTTCAGGAATATCCAAGCGGGAACCCGTGAGCCGCTCCAGCTCCCGCTTGGACAGATTCTTGGCTTTTGTCCATTCAAAAAGGGAAAGGAACGTGTTGTGATGAATGAGTGTGGTTCCCCACGGGTAGCCGCCCGGAATGCACAGGTGCTTCTCAAGGGTGTTTCTGTCCAAATAAATAAGCTCCGACTTCAGCTGCTCCCGGTTCTCGATGGGGACCAGCTTGAACCCATAGCCCTCCGGCAGTTCCGGAAAGCCCAGGGCTCTTAGCCGATAGTTGAGTTTGCGTACCATATAGTGGAACATTTCTGTTATTTCTTTCCCGGTGCCACTCAGAACAATATGGATATGGTTCTGCATGAGGATGAAACTGTAGATGTTAATGGCAAACCTGAGCGTGAGGAGTCCCATTAGAATCATTCCGTAGGCAAACAGGGCCGCATTGTGAAAAATAGTACCGCTCCACCGGCCGTCGGTGGAAAGATGGTAGCACCCGTTGGGGAGGTTTTTGTAGTTTTCTGACTTCATAATCGATTCGTTTTGAGCTCCCAACATACGACTTTTCATTCAAAGCGCCATAAAAAACTGATCGAATGTGTGGTTTTAGCCGATTTTATGATATGTTTTAGCCGATTTTTGTATTTTTGTGCCATATGCTGACAGTCAGAACCGCCCTCAAAACCGATCTTCCCGCCATCATGAAGGTGCTGGAAGCCGCCCGACAGATTATGATTTCTTCCGGTAACCCCAACCAGTGGGCAAAAGGGTACCCCACCGGGGAGATGGTCCTTGGGGACATCGGCCCGGGTTATGGAAAAGTGCTGGAGGAGAATGGAGAAGTGGCGGGGTATTTTGCCTGCATTCCTTCGCCGGACCCTACGTATGCAGTGATTGAGGGAGGCGCCTGGCTGGAAGATGAAACGCCTTATTACGTCATTCACCGCATTGCCAGCTATCCGGATGTCCATGGCGTGTTCAAGACCATGATGGCATACATGGAAGGGGTCACAGACAACATCCGTATGGACACCCACAAAGACAACCACATCATGCAGCACAACCTGGCCAAATACGGTTTCACCTATTGCGGCATCATTCACATTGCTTCGGGCGCCGAGCGTCTGGCGTATCAGCGGTTACAGAAGTAGGGACAATAACGCGAAAAAGGCGGAAAAGTGCGTTACACGTGCCCCTTGGGTAGGGGCAATAACGCGAAAAAGGCCGAAAAACGCGTTACACGTGCCTGGAAAAGCCGGGGAACCTACGCCCCCCACTCGGCGCGGAGGCGGTCCATCAGGTGCATCACGTACAGGATTTCGCCGTGGGGCATCTGGGAAGGCTCCAGGGCACCGGCGGCAATGGCGTCGCGGCAGGCACGGAACTGGTATTCGAAGCCGGTAATCTGCGGAGGCATTTCCACCACCCGCTCCACCACATGGCGTTTGCGGCATATCGAGATGCGGGTGGGATGGATGAGGTCGTCAAACACCAGATAGCCCGTGGTCCCGGCGATGACCGCCTCGTTGCCGCCCTGGCACCAGGCCGATGCCTGCAGGGAAGCCAGGGTACCATCGGCCAGAATCATGGTGATATCCTCGGTGGCATCGACCCCGGAAGGCGCCTTGATGCAGGTGGTGTTGAGCCGCTCGATGGGCGCGTCGAAGTACATGCGCACGAAGGTGAGAAGGTACACGCCCAGGTCCAGCAGGGCACCTCCGCCCAGTTCGGGTCTGAGTATGCGCTCCTTGTCGGACACGTTATAAGCCAGCGTAGCGCTCACCATTTTGGGCTCGCCGATGACCCCGGACGCAATCAGTTCCCGCCCGATTTTGCAGGAAGGCATGTACCGCGGCCAGATGGCCTCTGCCACAAAGACACCCTTCTCCCGGGCCAGGGCCAGGATGGCCGCCGCCTCGGTGGCATTGAGCATGAAGCTCTTCTCCACCAGGCACGGCTTGCCGGCAAGGATAGCGTCCCGTGCATGCGCAAAGTGACAGGAATGCGGCGTAGCAATATACACAAGGCCGATGTCCGGGTCCTTCAGGAGTTCCTCGTAGGACCCATAAGCGCGCTCAATGCCAAACCGTGCGGCAAAGGCCTGCGCCTTTTCCAGAGATCTTGAGCCGATGGCAAGACACTTCATGTCCCCCATGGCCGCCAGCGTCGTAGCCGCTTTCTCGGCGATATGCCCGGCGCCGATGATTCCGACATTCATTTACATGGCCTCCATGTTCCGGGGGTTGCAGATGTCCTTAGCCTCGGCGGTGTATAAATAATCCAGCAGGGAAGCGTAGTGCTCTTCCACCTTGCCGCGGACAATCTTCATGGTGGAGTTCATCATCTTGTTGGCGATGGTGAATTCCTCATCGCAGATGCCGATGGCGGAGGGGAGCCAACGCTCGGGGAACATGCCCTCATGCCTGCCGCCTTTCTTGTAGCTGTCCACATCGGCCTGGATGAGCCCCAGCATGTAGCGCTTGCCTTCCTCGGATTCCGGGGCCAGGCCGTGGGCCGAACATGCATCGGCCAGCGCAGCCTTGTCCGGCACGACGAGCGCCACGCAGAAGGGCTTCTGGTCGTTGTGCAGCACGCAGGCGTTCACCCACTTGGAGGTTTCGGTGAGGTTGTCCTCGAAGCCTTCGGGGGAGTACTTCTCACCGTCGGAGGAGATGAGGAGGCTCTTGAACCGGCCTACTACATAGAGGAACGTGGGGTCCTCGGGGCAAATGTAGCCCATGTCTCCGGTGTGGAGCCAGCCGTCCACGATGGTATCGGCCGTAGCCTTGGGGTTCTTCCAGTAACCGGCCATCACGTTCTCTCCGCGAATCACAATCTCACCGCGGGTGCCGTGGGGAACTTCCTTGCCCTCGGCGTCCAGGATGACGCAGTCCATGGGCTTCACGATGCGTCCGGAAGAGCCGAAGCGGGCATGGCCGGCCGAGTTGGCGCAGATGATGGGCGTAGCCTCCGTAAGGCCGTAGCCCTGGAACATGGGCATGCCCACGGCGCAGAAGAAGCGCTGGAGCTCAATGTCCAGAAGGGCGCCGCCGCCCACGAAGAACTGCATGCGGCCGCCAAAGCTTTCACGGACCTTGGAGAAGACCAGTTTGTCAAAGAGGTTTACCAGCGGTTTTCTCCAGAACGTGCCGCCCGTTCCGCGGTTGTAGTATTCCTTGTTGTATTTGATGGCATTCCGGAGGGCGAAATAGAAAAGCTTCTCGGTGAAGCCGCCCTTTTTCTTGATGCCGGTCTCGATGTTTTTCTTGAAATTGCGGGCCAGGGCCGGAACCGACAGCATCACGTGCGGCCGGGTTTCCATAATGGCCGTAGGGATGTTGCGAAGGGTGGCCATGGCATTCTTGCCAATAGGAACAAAGGCAATGGACCCGCCATAAATCATCATGGTATACATGCCGGCCACGTGCGCGAAGCAGTGGTCCAACGGCAGGATGATGAGCATGGTGGCGCCGTAGTCCACGGAGATGACGGAGTTGCCCTGCTCCACGTTGGCCGTGTAGTTGCGGTGCGTGAGGAGGATGCCCTTGGGGTCTGCGGTGGTACCGGACGTGTAGGAGATATTGGCATAATCGTCCGGGCCGATGGAGCGGAACCGGGCCTCGAATTCGGGCCGATGGGCGTTGAGGAACTCGTCTCCCATCTTCTGGATTTCGCTCATGCGGATTTCCCGGGGCTCCAGTTTATCGTAGTCAAAGGCGACATCGTCAAAGACAATCACCTTCTCCACCGCCGGGCACTCCGGCAGGATGGCGCGGATCTTGGGCAGGTGGTTGCCCGAAACCAGAATCCATCTGGACTCGGAGTGGTTGATGCGGAACACCAGATCCTTGCCCTCTCCGAGGTTGACGGACAGGGGAACATCGGTGGCGCCTGCATACATGGCACCCAGCTCGGCGAGAATCCACATGGCGCGGCTCTCGGAAAGAAGGGCAATCTTATCTCCCTTCTTCACGCCCAGCGACATGAGGCCGGCGCCAATGCGGTAGGCCTCCTCGCGGGTCTGGCCCTGGGTAATCTCTTTCCACTTTCCGTCTACCTTCTCGCGGAGGTAGACTTCGTTCTCATACTGGTGGGAATACTTCTCGACAAAGTCGATGATGGTGGGTCTTGCTGCTGCCATGGCTCGGAAAAATTATTCGGTGGGGAACAGGCCGAAGAGTTCGGCGTCAATCTTGTCCGTGATGAACTGGAAGTCCTCGGGACGGTTCTCGAACTTGATGTTGTCTACATCGATGATGAGGAGGCGGGCCTTGTAGTCCTTGATCCAGTCTTCATAGCGCTGGTTGAGGCCGGTGATGTAGTCGATGCGGATGGAGCGCTCATACTCGCGGCCGCGCTTCTGGATCTGGGAGATGAGGTTGGGAATGGAGCTGCGCAGGTAAATGAGCAGGTCCGGCGGGTTCACCAGGCTCATCATGAGGTCGAACAGGTCGCTGTAGTTCTCAAAGTCGCGGGTGGACATGAGGCCCATGGCGTGGAGGTTGGGCGCAAAGATGCGGGCATCCTCATAGATGGTACGGTCCTGGATGATCACTTCCTTTTTCTTGGAAATCTCCACTACGTCCTGGAAGCGTTTGTTCAGGAAATAGATCTGGAGGTTGAACGACCAGCGTTCCATGTCCTCGTAGAAGTCTGCGAGGTAGGGGTTGAAGTCTACGGACTCGAACTTGGGCGTCCAGCCGTAGTGCGCTGCGAGCATCTTGGTGAGGGTGGTCTTTCCACTTCCGATGTTACCGGCGATAGCGATATGCATAGTTGTATTGCGTTTTTAAAATAATCCGTAAAGTTCCGCGTCTATCCTGTCCGTGATGGCGGCAAAGTCTTCCGGGCGGTTCAGGAAGTCCAGGTTGTCGGTGTCTATCTCAATGAGGCGGCCCGTGTAACCGGCAATCCACTGCTCGTAGCGCTGGTTGAGGCCGTCCAGATATTCGATGGAAATGGACTGCTCGTAGTCACGGCCGCGCTTCTGGATCTGGGATACCAGGTGCTCCAGGCCCGAGCGGAGGTAAATCATGAGGTCTGGCTGCTTCACCACTTCCATCATGACGTTGTAGGTGTCCATGTAGGTGTTGTAGTCCCTTTCCGACAGATTGCCCTGGGCGTAATTGTTGGCTACGAAAATGTGCACGCCCTCGAACAGGGTGCGGTCCTGGATGATAACCTCCTTGGATTTGGCGATCTCTAGAACGTCGTGCAGGCGCTGCTGCAGGAAGTACATTTCCAGGGCGAAAGACCAGCGCTTGATGTCCTTGTAGTAATCGGCCAGATAAGGATTATAGGTGACGGACTCAAACTTGGGCGTCCAGCCGTAGTGGCGGGCTAGGAGCGTAGTGAGCGTCGTTTTCCCGCTTCCTATATTTCCGGCTATTCCGATATGCATGTTCTAGGCAAGGTCTTTATTCTACAAAGTTGGCAAAAGTTTCGTAAATTTGCAATCACTTTAGACTAGCCGTTATGCTCCATACCCGCATATTTCAGTTCAACCCTCTGGGTACCAATTGCATCGTAATCTGGGCCGATGGAAACTCTTCCTGCACGCTCGTAGACCCCGGCATGAGCTCCGACGAGGGAGTCTCCGAACTTATGGAATTCCTGAGCCGGGAGCACCTCACCCCCGACGCCATCTTCCTCACGCACGGGCACTTCGACCATGTGTGGGGCGTGGAGCGCCTGCTCCCGCAGTTCCCCGTTCCGGTGTACATGCATCCCGCCGATGCCGACATCCTCGCCGACGGGTCATCGGCCTTCCGCGGCATGCAGGGACTCAAGGTCTTCCAGCACAGCTTCCCCACCGTGGATGTGGCCGATGGTGAGACGGTTACATCGGCCGGCACCTCCTGGAAGGTACTGCACACCCCGGGACATACGCCGGGCTGCGTGTGCTACTATTCGGCCGGGAACAACCTTCTTCTCAGCGGGGATACGCTCTTTGCCGGCAGCATCGGCCGGACAGACCTGAGGGGAGGGGACTATGATATGCTCATGGCCTCCATCCGGGAGAAACTGCTGAACTTGCCCGGAGAGACCGACGTGATTCCGGGGCACGGACAGCCCACGACCATCGCCCGGGAGGGGATGTACAATCCGTTCCTGCAGCCGTTCAACGAGCCCGATGCGGACTTCCCCGAGGAAGGCATAGCCATCCGGGGAGAATGAACGTCATCTGGCTGGACTCCATCGATTCCACGAATTCGGAGGCTCTGAGAAGGCTGGCCGATGTCCCTTCGGGCACCGTTATCGCCGCGCGTGAGCAGACGGCCGGCCGGGGCCAGCGGGGCAACACGTGGTTCACCCAGCCGGGGCAGAACCTCACGTTCTCCATTGTCCTGAAGTTTGAAGGTGTTTTTCCGGTCTCCCGTGCCGTATGGCTCAACTACCTTTCGTCGCTTGCCGTGGCGCAGTTCCTGCGCTCCTTCGATGTGTCCTGTGAGATCAAATGGCCCAACGACGTGTATGTGGGGAAGCGCAAGATTTGCGGCATCCTCATCGAGAATCAGCTGGGGGGCGGGGGGCTGGCCTCGGCGGTGATCGGGATTGGGATTAACATCAACCAGAAGGAATTCCTGCAGCTGGCCAACGCCACTTCGCTGTCCCTTTGTACTTCTAAGGAGTATGCTGTGGAGGAGTGTCTGCAGCGGTTTCTTGGCATTTTTGAGGAGCTGCTTCCGAAGGTGTTTGAAGACGGCACTGGGCTTTTTGATGCCTACTCTTCCCAGCTTTTCCGGAAAGGAGTGAGTGCCCGCTACTATGATATTTTAAGGGAAGAAGAATTTGACGGGGTTATCCGGGGAGTAGAGCCGGACGGACGCCTCTGTATTATAGACGCGGCGGGGAAGTGCCGCTATTACCATTTTAAAGAAGTAAGTTACATCCTATGACAAGAGAAGCCTGGCTGGATTTTTTGCGGGTAACCGCCTGTTTTCTGGTAATGACGGTGCATGCCACCGAGCCTTTTTATCTGGGAGGAGATGGAACGCTCGTTCTCAGCGGTGCCGATGCCTTCTGGGTGTCGGTCTTCGAGGGCCTGGCCCGCTGCTGCGTGCCGCTGTTTGTGATTGCCTCCGGGTACTTGCAGCTGCCGCTGAAGTATCCTGCCGGAGAGTTCTTCCGCCGCCGTTTTGTGCGGGTGGTGGTGCCCATGGCGCTGTGGACGCTGGTTTATGCATTTGCCTACGGTTCGCCGGTCTCCAATCTCAAGGGCTTGCTCCTGAACTTCAACTACGCCGCCGGGCATCTGTGGTTTGTGTACATGCTGCTGGGACTGTACCTTATCATGCCCGTGCTGTCTCCCTGGCTGGAGAAGGTTTCCCGAAAGGAACTGGCCCTCTATCTGGGTCTCTGGGTGCTGACGCTCTGCATTCCCTTCGTGAGAGAAGCCGCCGGCGGAATGGCTCCCATGATTTATGCGGCCGATGGCCTTCCCGCTCCGGCCCTGTTCCCGCTCTGGGGTGAGGCCTCCTGGAACCCGTTTGGCCTGTTCTATTACGTGAGCGGTTTTGTGGGGTATCTCCTTCTGGGCGTGTTTGTGAAGCGATTTGTTCCTACGGGTCGCCTGGTACGCGCCGTGGGTTGGACGCTGTTTCTCCTGGGCTTCATCCTCGTGTGCTTTGGCTTTATGCAGCGTATCATGGCCAGCGGCTCCTTCCCGGTCGAAGGCTCTGTAGAGGTGGCCGTAGCCTGGGAAGCCGCCATCTCCTTCTGCGGCCTCCCCGTCGCCCTTACGGCCCTGGGCCTTACGCTGGTGTACAGAAGCGGTTCCGGGGAGGGCTCTTCCGCTTTTTACCGACACATTATCCTGCCGCTTTCTACCGCCGGCTATGGCATGTATCTCATGCACATGCTGGTGCTGGGCCCGGTATCGGCCTGGATCCGCTCCACGCTTGGCATCGGCCCTGACGGCCTTCTGGGCCCCGTCTGGACCACCCCTGTTGAGATTCTGGCCACCGCCCTCATCTCCTTCCCCGCGGTGGGCCTCATCGCTGTCCTCATCCGCCGCATCCCCCGCGTGGGTACGTGGATTATGGGGTAGTGGACCTGGTCCAAGCCTTTCTGTGCCGGAACCTGCGCCGCGCCGGCACGTATAACGCGTTTTCGGCCCTTTTTCGCGTTATTGCCCACCCATGGAGTGGACGTATAACGCACTTTCCCGTCAAAAACGCGTTATTGCCCTGTCTGCAAGATGAACCCCGAACGTTTAAATGAGCTCGTGGCGCTCTCGGATGTCTTTCAGGCGGAGTTGAATGGTAGAGGAACCCCGGTAGAAATTTTCCACAATGGAATAGCACACATCAATGGGTTTGCCCTCTTTGATGTGGTCGTAGTGGCTGGCCATGTTGAAGCCGATGGCGGCCATCTGGGGGTAGGTCATGTTTTCCTGGACCAGGTCCAGTTTGAGGTGTACGCCGGCGGCACCCACTTTGCGGCCGTTGCCAAAGTCGTAGAGCTTTTCCGTGAGGAATACGGGATTGCTGTTGCCGGGGCCGAAGGGCTGGAACTGCCGGAGGATACGCGTAAACTTGGGCGTAATCTGGGAGAGATCCAGCTGGGCATCGATTTCCACCACGGGAGTGAGTTCCTCGCGGGTGATGTTCTTGCCCACGAACTCGTCCATACGGCGGCAGAACTCTTCCACGTTCTCTTCCTTCATGGTGAGGCCGGCGGCATACATGTGCCCGCCGAAGTTCTCCAGAAGGTCTGCACAACTTTCGATGGAAGCGTAAAGGTCGAAGCCCTGCACGCTGCGGGCGCTGCCGGTAACAAAGCCGTTACTCTTGGTGAGGACCACCGTGGGCTTGTAGTAGGCTTCTACCAGGCGGGACGCCACAATACCCACCACACCTTTGTTCCAGGTGGGGTTGTATACGATGGTGGCGTTCTTCGTGGCCAGGGCGCGGCCGCTCGAAACCATCTCCAGGGCTTCCTGCGTGATTTCGCGGTCGATGGACTTGCGCTCGTTGTTGTTGTCGTTGATTTTCTCGCCGATTTTCCGGGCCGACCGTTCATCGGTGGCCGTAAGGAGCTCCACCGCCAGCCGGCCGCTTTCCATTCGGCCCGCCGCATTGATACGGGGGCCAATCTTGAAGACGATGTCGTCAATGCCGATGTGGCCGGGCTCCAGCTGGGAAAGGCTGATCATGGCCCGCAGGCCCTGACGCGGGTTCTCGTTGAGGCGCTTGAGGCCGTAGTGGGCCAGGATGCGGTTTTCTCCGGTCATGGACACCAGGTCCGAGGCGATGGAGACTACCTGCAAATCCAGCAGGGGTTCCAGCAGGGCGGGGTCCAGTCCATAGTGCTGCACATAGCCCTGGGCCAGTTTGAAGCCCACTCCGCAACCACAGAGGTCGTCGAAGGGATAGTGGCAGTCTTCCCGTTTGGGATCCAGTACGGCCACGGCCTTGGGCAGCTCGTCTTCCGGAAGGTGGTGGTCACAGATGATGATGTCGATGCCCTTGGAACGGGCATACTCTACTTTCTCGATGGCCTTGATGCCGCAGTCCAGGGTGATGACGAGGTTGACGCCGTTGTCGGCGGCCCAGTCCAGGGCCTTGTACGAGAGGCCGTAGCCTTCGTCGTAGCGGTCCGGGATATAGAAGGAAAGCTTCTGGGTAAAGTTCTTGAGGAAGGAGTACATCTGGGCGACGGCGGTGGTACCGTCTACGTCGTAGTCTCCATATACCAGGATTTTCTGGGCACCCGCAATGGCCTCACGCAGACGCTCCACGGCCTTGTCCATGTCTTTCATGAGGAAGGGATCGTGCAGGTCTTCCAGGGAGGGGCGGAAGAATTTGCGGGCGTCTTCAAAGGTTTCCACGCCGCGCTGGACCAGAAGGTCTGCCAGAACCCGGTCTATGCCCAGTTCTGCCGCCAGCCGGGAAGATTTTTCGGTATCGGCCGGAGTCTTGATGATCCACTGTTTCTCTGCACTGTTGCCCATATCTTTACAAAGATAGGGAATCTGCGGCAGATTTACAAACAGGAGATGATAATCTCGTCGGTGATTTCCTCGGGGCTGAGGCCTTCGGTTTCGATGGTGATATGGGCTGCCGCGCGGTACAGCGGCTCGCGCTGCGAGAGCCTTTCCGCGAAGTGATCATCGGCCAGCGGGCGATCATCGGCCTGCCCTTCCAGGCGCGTCAGCAGTGTTTCGGGGGAGGCCTCGAGGTAAATGCAGAGGGTGCTGCCCTGAAGCAGCTGAACGGCGCCGGGGATGGTCACGGTGCCGCCGCCGAGCGACAGAACGGCGGTGTTTTCCGCGTACTTTGCCACGGTTTTTTCCAGTGCCTGTTTCTCCAGGCGCCGGAAGCCGCGTTCGCCATCGGCCGCAAAAATCTCGGGGATGCTTCGGCCGGCCTTTTTCACGATGACCTCATCAAGGTCGATGAAGGGGCAGCCCAGGGCATCGGCGACCAGCGCGCCTACGGTGCTTTTGCCACTGCCCATGTAGCCGGTTAGCGCGATGAGCATAGGCGTTTGATATTCTTTTTGAGGATGGCATGAGCGGGAGTGGCCATGTCTCCATGGTTGTAACCGTCCAATTCATAAAGCGTTACGTCCTTATGGCCGACGAGTTTGAGCATGCGCCAGAAGTAGGCGGTTTCTTCGTATCGGCCATAAAGTTCCTCTTCACGGTCGGCGGAGATGATGACGATGGGCGGGGCGTCGGGACGGATGTGATAGAGCGGCGCATACTCGTCGATGAGCGGCTGCGTGGGCTGCATGCCCCGCCGCTCGCGAAGGGCGAAATGCGTGATCACCTGACCGCTGTAGGGGACAAGGCCCTTGATTTTGTCGGCATCCACACCATATTTGGCCAGCCAGTGCTTGTCCAGGCCGATCATATCCGTGAGGTACCCGCCGGCCGAATGGCCCGCTACGAAGATTTTCTCGGGAGAGCCATTATACAGGCCGATGTTGCCGAAAGTCCAGGCCACTGCCGCCGCGGCGTCGTCAATGCAGTTGTCGATGGCTGCCTTGGGCATGAGCCGATAATTCACTGCCACCACAACGAGTCCGCTGTTTTTGAGTTCCTCCGGAATAAACTTGTTGCCACCCGTAAGGCCTCCGCCATGGAACCATACCACCACCGGGCAGTCCTTGAGGTCTGTGGGATAATACACGTCCAGCTTGCAGCGCTCCTGCGCGTAGGCGTCGGTGTCTTTGCTATACGGAATGTCCGTGAGAGTAAGATACTGCTGGGCCGATGCTGCCATGGCCGTGAGAAGCAGTGCCAGGATAAGGGTAATGCGTTTCATTTCCATGTATTTGCACAAAGATACAAAAAAGTTTGATGCCGTGAAGGGCCAGCGGTGGGACGTGTAACGCGTTTTTGGCGGAAAAGTGCGTTACACGTCCTCCCCATGGGTGGGCAATAACGCGAAAAAGGGCCAAAAGTGCGTTACACGTCCCGGCCGCGGCGCAGGTTCTGGCATAGATGGCGCAGGTTCTGGCATAGATGGCGCAGGTTCCAAAATAGGTGCTGGACCTGGTCCACCGAGTATGGGCTACAAGGGCCTGGAAGGCACAAGTGCTGGACCAGGTCCAGGGCGTGAAATGGGACCTCGTCCAAAAAAGGCGTGGACCAGGTCCACAGAGTTTAGACCAGGTCCAAGAGCCTATGAGTTGGGGAGGAAAGGCATCTTGAGGACGGCCTGATGGAGGTTTTGGACAGCGGTACGGGGATCCAAAGCCTCTTGCAGGGGGAGCAGACGAGGCGTGACTTCCACTACTGGGTGAAAGCCGGCGTGCTCCAGAGCGGGGCGGTCCTCGATGCGGCCGGATAGCAGTGCAACCGGAACGTCACCAGCCCTTGCGCCTGCACGCCTGAGCACTCCCATCGGCACTTTTCCCATGAGTGTCTGTGCGTCGGACTTGCCTTCGCCGGTGAGGATGAGGCTGGCGCCGAGGAGGGCGTCATCGAAGTGGACCAGGTCCAGCACACGGTCGATGCCGGGGTGTATGGTGGCCCCGAAGCAGGCCAGGAGGGCTCCGGCCAGACCGCCGGCGGCACCGGCACCGGGCAGGGCCGATACATCCACGCCCGTTCGCACCTGAAGGGCATAGGCCTGCGCGAGCATACGTTTTTCCAGCACCTCGACATCCTCCGGGGACGCACCCTTTTGCGGCGCAAACACCCTGGCGGCGCCATGGGGGCCCACAAACGGGGCCTCTACATCGCATAGCAGTTCAATGTGGGTGCCCCGAAGCCGCTCTATTCCCGGAGCCCGCAGCATGCCGGCACCTCCGTCACAGGTGGCCGTTCCGCCGAGGCCCACCACAAACCGCGTGCAGCCCTCGTCATATGCCGCAACCAGCAGCTCCCCAAGGCCCAGACTGGATGCCTTCAGAGGATTCCGCTCGGAGGGGCTCAGAAGCGAAAGCCCCACAGCCTGAGCCACTTCAATGATAGCAGTGCTCCCCGTGCAGGCATAGCGTGCCTCTATGCATCGGCCCAGTGGGTCATGGACATCGGCCTTCATGGGACGGGCACCAAGGGCCGATGACAGAACCTCCAGCGTGCCCTCGCCACCATCGGCCAGAGGAAGCTCCACCACCTCTGCCTCAGGCCAGCGGGCTCTGGCACCATCGGCCATTGCCGCCGCCACTTGAGGTGATGACAGGCATTCCTTGAACGAATCGGGTGCAATGATGACTTTCATGAACGCGAATTACGGCATAAATCGGCGAAAACGCAAGACTTCTCCCGTTTCGGATAAGGGCAATAACGCGTTTTTGGCGGGAAAGTGCGTTACACGTCCTCCCCATGGGTGGGCAATAACGCGAAAAAGGGCCAAAAGTGCGTTACACGTCCCGGCCGCGACGCAGGTACCGGCCGCGGCCCGCCACCAGCGCCGCCGCCCTACAGCAAAAAGAACAGCGCTACGCCCAGCATGCTTACGAAGACGCCGAGGACTTCGCGGGCTTTGATGCGCTGCTTGTAGATGAAGGCGTAGGGGATGAGGATGAGAACCGGCGTGAGGGCCATGAGGGTAGAGGCAATGCCGGCCGATGTGTATTGCACGGCCATCAGGGAGAGGGACACGCCCAGCACGGGACCGAAGAGCGTCATGATAAGGGCGTATTTCATGCCCACACGGTCATGCACGGCCGCACGCAGCTGCGGAAGCCCCTTTTGCAGGGTCATGAGGACCAGGAATCCCGCCGCTCCGACGAGGGCCCGGATCATGGTGGAGGCAAAAGGCAGCATGGTGCTCATGAGCTGCGGGGCATCGGCGGGAACGGCGTTCTCATAGTACTGCATGCCCATCTTGCTCAGCACAAGGCCCACACCCTGTCCCAGGCCGGCACCCAGGCCCAGCAGAACGCCCTTGAAGGGCAGCGTGAGCTTGACGGTATGGCCTTCTTCCCGGCTCAGGATGGAGATGGCTATACCACTGAGGGTCACGGCCATAGCCACCCAGGACTTCCACGTGAGGGATTCGCCCAGGATGACCCATCCTGCAATGGCGGCCATGGGCGGCGCCAGCGTCATGAAAAGCTGGCCAAACCGTGCGCCGATGGAAAGGTAGCAGTTAAACAGGCACCAGTCCCCGAAGACATAACCCACGATGGCCGACAGGGCCAGCCAGAGCCACGCCTCGGGCGTTGCGTAAACAGGATAAGGATGGCCGATGGTCACCCACAGCAACGCCCCCAGGAACACAAACGCCAGGCACAGGCGCAGCACGTTGGCCGTCATGGAACCCAGCCTGTGGCTGGCTTTATCGGCAAAAAGAGCCGTCACCGTCCATGAGACGGCGACAATCAGCGAAATCGCTTCCCCAAGATGATTCATGCGCTAGAACAGTGTGGGCTCCCAGCCTTCCATGTCAACGGCGTCGTCTCCCGGCTCGTCGGGGGAGGTGGCGCGGGCATCGGCCAGAAGATCCGAGGCCTGCCCGGTTTGCTCGATGGTGGTGCCGATGGCATCGGCGTCCACATCTACCTCCATGGCCTCTTCCAGTCCCTCGGCCACAGTGGGCTCTTCTCTCTCGATGTCGTCCTCGGGCTTATGCAGCGGCTCCCCGAACGCGACGCTCTTGAGGTCGTAGGGAGAACACTTCTTGCCTTTGGCGGTGATACCTTTCTTGGCGATGAACTCCTCCGCGTCCACAATCTCGGACTCCCTGTGCTCGTACTTGCCCCCGAAGGTGAGAATCACCTGCGGATGCAGGTCCGGGGAAATGTCCACCATGCGGGAACCGCGGGCATCGGAGATGAACAGCACGGGAGAGTTGTTGCTCTCGGTGAAACTGAAGCGCTTGATATAGTAGGCCTTGGCGGCGTTGTCCCAGTACAGGACCGTATAGATGCGGTTCGGGTCCAGCTTCTCGATACGCACCACTTCTCCCTGATACTTGTTCACAAGGTCGTAGGTGGTGGTGTAGTAGCTGCCGTCGGCAAAGATGGCCAGCACGCGGTCCTGCCCGGCGAACTTGCCAAGGTGCTGCCCGCGGCCTTCATCATTGAGGCGCTGGATGTCGGGGTCGTACCAGATATCCTTGCCCTCCAGGGTGGTGACACCCTTTGACTTGAGCTGGATCCGGGCTATCATGTTCTTGGTGACCAGATTGCCGCGCGAGGAACGTCCCTTGATGGCCAGGGTGGAGAAATCCCACTCCAGCAGCAGCTTCTTGAGCCCCTTCCTGGGCCTGAGCGCAATCCTCACGGTCTCGGCCTCTCCGTTATGGTTCACGGTGAACCACAGGATCTTGGAATCCGGGGCACCGGTAGTGATGTCATATTCCTTGTCGCGGGTGACCGAGGTAATGTTGAAGCGCTTGGCATAATGGGCCGGGCCCTTGCCCTCGCGGTAAATCACGTTGTAGATGGTACGCTCGTCGGAGCGGTTGAACACGCCGGCATACAGGAGATCCTTCCCGAAGAAGGCCTTGTCGGAGACCTTGGTCACACGATACTTGCCGTCCTTGCCGATGACGATGATCTCGGAGAGGTCCGAGCACTCGCCGATGAACTCGCCGCCGTCGTCCTTCTTGAGGCCGATGCCCACGAAGCCCTCTTCCAGGTTGGCGTAGAGCTTTGCGTTGTTAGACACCACCTTGGTGACGGTGATATTCTCCAGGGAGGAGATTTCGGTGAGGCGCGGCCAGTCTTTTCCGTATTTCTTCTTGAGGCTGCGGAACCAGTCGATGGTGAATTCGGTGATGTGCTCCAGGTGGTCCTTCACCTCCTTCATCTGGTCCTCCAGGGCGTAGATTTTCTCGTCCAGGGCCTTGGTGTCAAACTTGGAAATCTTGCGCACGGGCTTTTCCACCAGCTTGAGGATGTCCTCCATGAGGATGGGCCGGTGCAGCAGCTCCTGATACTGGCACATCTGATTGAAGATGTCCTGCAGCTGTTCTTCCCAGCTCTTCTGGTTCTGCTCCAGCACCTTGTAAATGCGGTTTTCGAAGAAGATGCGCTCCAGCGAGCTGTAGTGCCAGTCGTTCTCCAGTTCGGAGAGCTTCACTTCCAGCTGGGCCTTCAGGATGTCCCGTGTATGGAACGTGTCGTATTCCAGGATCTCGTCCACGGTGAGGAACACCGGCTTGTTGTCACGGATGACGCAGGCGTTGGGCGCAATCTTGGTTTCGCACTCGGTGAACGCATACAGTGCGTCGATGGTCTTGTCCGGGGAGACATCGGCCGGAAGATGGATGATGATCTCCACCTTGTCGGTGGTCATGTCATCGATCTTCTTGATATTGATCTTCTTCTTGTCCTTGGCCTTGATGATGCTGTCAATGATGGCCTGGGACGTTTTGCCGTACGGGATTTCGGTAATGGTGATGGTGCTCTTGTCCACCTTGTTGATGCGGGCGCGCACCTTGACCATGCCGCCGCGTTTGCCCTTGTTGTACTTGGAGCAGTCTGCGATGCCTCCCGTGGGGAAGTCGGGCAGGAGCTCGAAGGGCTCACCCTTCAGAATGGCGATGGACGCGTCGATGAGCTCGTTGAAGTTGTGCGGCAGAATCTTGGACGACAGACCGGCGGCAATGCCCTCCGTACCCTGGGCAAGGAGCAGCGGGAAGCGCACGGGAAGCTCCGTGGGCTCCTGGTTGCGGCCGTCGTAGGATGTCATCCAGGGCGTAACCTTGGGGTCGAACACTACCTCCTTGGCAAACTTGGAAAGGCGTGCCTCGATGTAACGGGGCGCTGCGTTGGAGTCTCCGGTGAGGATGTTACCCCAGTTACCCTGACAGTCGATGAGAAGCCCCTTCTGGCCCAGCGTGACCAGCGCACCCAGGATGGATGCGTCACCGTGCGGGTGGTACTGCATGGCCTGACCCACAATGTTGGCCACCTTGGTGTAGCGGCCGTCGTCCATAGTGGCCATCGTGTGCAGCACGCGGCGCTGAACGGGCTTGAAACCGTCTACGATATGGGGAACGGCGCGGTCCAGGATGGTGTAGGACGCATAGTCCAGATACCATTCCTTGAACATGCCGGAGAGCTTGTACTTGCCGGCGTCGCTGCCCAGGAGTTTGTCAAATTTTCCCGAAGCAGCAGCGTCCTCGCTCAGCTCTTCTTCCTGTTCCTGTCCTTCGATGTCTTCCCAGTCTTCTGCCATAAACGTAACTAGAATTCATATCCAAACCGGCGGAGTTCCTTGCGGTTCTCTCTCCAATCCGGGTCAACTTTAACAAATGTGCTTAAAAATACTTTCTTCTGGAAGAAATCTTCCATGTCCAGGCGTGCCTCGGTGCCCACTTTCTTGAGCATGGCACCGCGCTTGCCGATGATGATGCCCTTCTGGGACTCCCGCATCACGTAGATGACCGCCGATATCTCATAGCGGTCCTCTCCCTCGTGGAAAGCCTCAATCTCTACCTGGCAGGAGTAGGGGATTTCCTCGGAGTAGTTGAGGAAAATCTTCTCCCGAATGATCTCGGAGGCGAAGAAACGGAGGTTCTTGTCCGTGAACTGGTCTTTGTCAAACCAGGCGGGTGCTTCCGGCAGGCGGGACGACACGGCCTCCAGGATGCTTTCCAGGTTGAATTTCTCCTGGGCCGATACGGGGATGATCTCCGCCTTCGGGAGCTGCTCCTTCCACCAGCCCATGAGTTCCACCACCTTTTCCTGCGAGGAAATGTCAATCTTGTTGATGACAAGGACAACGGGGCAGTCTACCTTCCGGAGTTTCTCGATGTAGGCCTCGTTCTTGTCCCCTTTTTCCACGGTGTCGGTCACGTAGAGGATGATGTCGGCATCTCCGATGGCGGTGTCCACGAAGGCGAGCATGTTTTCCTGAAGCCGGTAGTTGGGCTTCAGGATACCGGGCGTATCCGAGTACACGATCTGGTAATCTTCCCCGCTCACGATGCCCATGATGCGGTGCCGCGTGGTCTGGGCCTTCGCGGTCACGATGGAGAGCTTCTCTCCCACCAGGGCATTCATGAGCGTGGATTTACCGACGTTCGGATTGCCGATGATATTGACAAAACCTGCTCTGTGTGCCATTATACGTATGCTCCCATCTTGAGGATGTTCACTTCACCCTCGGTGAGGTAACGCCAGTCGCTCTTCTTGAGGCCTTTCTTGGTGAGGCCGGCGAAGTACACGCGGTCCAGCGCCTTTACGTCATAGCCCAGGGATTCGAAGATGCGGCGCACCACGCGGTTTTTGCCGCTGTGGATCTCGATGCCCAGCTGACGGTGGTCGTGGGCGTCGATGTACTCGAGTTCATCGGCAGCCACTACGCCGTCGGAGAGCTCGATGCCGGCGAGGATCTTCTGCTGGTCTTCTTCCTTGAGGGGAGCGTCCAGCACAACCTGGTAGATTTTCTTCTTGTTGTAGGAGGGATGCGTGAGGCGCTCGGCCATCTCGCCGTCGTTGGTGAACATGAGCACGCCGGTGGTGTTCTTGTCCAGACGGCCTACGGGGAATACGCGGGTGGGGCATCCCTTGAGGAGGTCCATCACGGTCTTTTCTGCGTGGGGGTCGCTGGCGGTGGTCACATAGCCCTTGGGCTTGTTCATCACGATGTACACTTTTTCCTCGCCCTTGAGGCGCTGTCCGTTGAAGCGGATGTCGTCCTGGAGGATGTTCACTTTGACGCCCAGTTCGGTGACGACTTCTCCGTTCACGGTCACTACACCGCTCTGGATGAGGGTGTCGGCTTCGCGGCGGGAGCATACGCCGGAATTGGCGATGAACTTGTTCAGGCGCACTACCTCCTTGATCTCGGTAGGGGCGGTGTCGTCGTCGCTGTAGCGGCCGTTCACCTGAGGCTTTCGGGAGAGCATGGCGCTCATGCCGGCATCGGCCTCGCTGCGCTTTACAAAGGGCTTGCGGGCACCGGGTTTGGCGCCGGGCCTGCCGCTGCTCTTGAAACCGGGTTTGGAACCGCCGAACGAAGGCTTGCCGTAACCGCTCTTGCGGGGACGGTCTCCGTAGCTCGGGCGCTCCTCGCCATCGCGGCGGGGACGGTCGCTCGAATAAGTGCGGGGACGGTCACCATAGCTGCGATGCTCCTCGCCATCACGGCGGGGACGGTCGCTCGATAACGTGCGGGGGCGGTCACCGTAGCTGCGGCGCTCTCCGTCGGGACGGGGGCTGTAGCGGTGGGCCGGGCGGCGCTCCTCGGAGTCGAAGCTGCGGCTGGTGCTGTAATCTACTTTTTCTGCATGACCCTCGGCGGGTCTGCGAACGATACGTTTTCTCGTACCTCTTTTGTTGTCTTCCATAATGGTTCTTTACGACTCACGTCGTTACTTAAGTTTGAAAATATATGTAATGGTTCCTGCCTGCATGGCAGGTGCGTTTGCGTCCATATTGAACGTCGTTTTCATGGCGGCATTGCGGGCGGCGTTCCAGAGGGTTTTGTCGGTGACCGTGGTGCCTTCTGCACCCGGAACAGCCTCCTTGACGTTTCCGTACTGGTCCACTTTTACCTGAACCACCACAATTCCTTCGGCCTGGGTGCCGTAAACCGGTTTGGGTATGGAGCCTACGACGTTGCGCCCTTTTACGTGTGCGTTGGCGCTGCCTTCTGTCTTTCCTTCGTGCGTGTTGCCATCGGCCTGCCCGGCCTTGAAGCCCTCGGCGGCTTCTTTGGCAGCGTGCGGGGCGGTGGCGTTATTGTCTTTTTTGCTCATGCCCGGAAAGAGTCCGCGCTTGTCAATTTCGGGCTCGGCCGGCGGAGCGGGTGTCTCCACATCCCCGTGCGGGTCCGGCTGGGCCTTGGGGGTTACGTTGGGCCGGTCGTTCACGTGGGGAGACTCGGCTTTCTGGACCAGTTCCACATCTCTTTCCAGGTCTGTTTCCTCGGCCTGGGGCTGGCGGCCCACCTGGCTCTGCAGGGGCTTTACCGGCTGCAGCTCTTCCTCTTCGAATTCAATGAGGAGTGAGCTTCTCTCCGGCGGCGGGGGGTCCAGGTAGGTGAGGCCGCTCGTGAGGAGCACCACCAGTGCCAGGGCATGAAGCACCAGCGTAGCTGCTACGCCGGTAATGCCTGCGGCCTTTTCCCGCTTTTCCCTGGTTCGCTGGTACGGTTGCATCTTCGCGCGCTATTCGGGTTGTGTGGCCAGAATCACCTTGTAGTGATTGCGTTTGGCAATGTTCATCATGCCCACGACTTCTCCCACGGGGACCGTCTGGTCGCTGTAGATGGAGAAGGTGGGGTCTTCTTCCTGCGAGAGGAGCTCGATGAGTTCCTCTTCCACTACCTCGTAGGGAACAGGGTCCTTGGAGCCGTTCACGTGGTAGGTGTACGTGTCATTTCCCCAGTCCTTGATACTTACGCTCACGGTGGCCTTGGCGTTTACCTGGCCCGTGGATTTGGGCAGAAGGAGCTTGAGCGCGTTGGGGTTGATGAGCGTAGAGGTGACAAGGAAGAAGATAAGGAGAAGGAACACGATATCCGTCATGCTGGATACCGAGAACTGGGCGTCTACCTTGGTATTTCTCTTCAGTGCCATGGCTTACTGGTCTTCTCCGGGTTCGTGAAGCACAATGTCGATGAACTCCAGGGTGGAGCTCTCCATCTTGTAAACAAGGTCGCTCACTTTGGAGGTGAGCCAGTTATAGCCGAAGTAGGCGATGATACCTACCACCAGACCGCCCACGGTGGTGAGCATGGCGGTGTAGATACCGTCGCTGAGAAGGGTGATGTCAATGTTGTTGCCGGCCTTGGACATGTTGAAGAAGGCCTTTACCATACCCGTCACGGTGCCCAGGAAACCGATCATGGGGGCGCCGCCGGCGATGGTGGCAAGGATGGGAAGGCCCTTTTCCAGGCGGGCGACTTCCACGTTGCCGATGTTCTCGATGGCGCTCTGGATGTCGGCCATGGGACGTCCCATGCGGTGGATACCCGTCTCGATCATGCGGGCCACCGGGTTGTCGTACTTCTGGCACAGGGTGAGGGCGCTCTTGATCTTTCCTTCGTTCATGTAGTCGCGGATGTCCTGCATGAAGTGGGGGTCAATCTCCGAGGCGTGCTTGAGCATCCACCATTTGCGGCCGATAAGATAGATGGCCAGGAAACTGAGGGCCAGGAGGACCCACATGAGGGGACCGCCCATGTTGAACATGGACCAGAGGCTCTCGCTCATCTGGGTGGGCTGCTGCACGGGAGTGGCGATGGCCTGAGCGGCCTCGCTGAGCGAGTCTGTCTGAAGAAGAGGAAGGATCATATCTTTTTTCTGTTTTTCGTTCTACTAAAAACCAACTTACAAAGATACGAAAAAAGTCCCTTTTTTCAAAGGGACCTTTACTTCAGCTTTTCCAGGATGAGGGGGATGGCCAGCATGAGGAACGTGTCGTACTTGAGGCTGGCAGGGTCTGTGAGGCGCAGGCGCCGGTAGGAGCAGATGTCCACGTGGGACGGGGATTCTGCCGCGTTCTTGGCCTGTCGGCAAAAACTGGCCCGTGCGCTTCCGAAGAAGCTCTCGTAGCGGCATCTCTCATCCAGGCCGAAGGCCCGGAATCCCAGGATGAGCTTCTCGGTGGTCCAGCGGCAGTGCTCGCTCACCGAAAGGGCATGGCTGTTTTTTTCCCAAAGGGCGGCACGGGACTCGCGGCTCAGTTTGTCGTAGTTGGAGCACTGGCGCCGGATGGCCAGTTCGCGGGACTCGAAGCAGTCTGAGCAGATGACGTTGGAGAGCCCGTTTCGGGCGGTGGAGCGGTTCTTCCAGCGGTCACTGACAAGACGGGCGCCCGCTGCGTTTCCCAGTACCCGGTACTGGAACGTGCCCAGGGCGCGGCTGTATCGGCCTGCCCCGTTGATGTCTTCGTAGGGAATGTTGTCGATGACGGACCCGAGGGAGTAGACCCGGTTGGCAAACACGGCTTTCCGGGTGTCGATGGAAAACACTTCCTCCGGGTCTGCCGACGCGAGGAAGGCTTTTACGTCCTCTTCGGTGAAGGTGATGGCGCCGGGATCTTCCGGGGCCTTTTTCACCAGGTCTACTTCGATGTCCAGGTAGGAATCGGGGTTATGAAGCTCCCCGAAGAGGGAGTAGCGGCACACGCTGAGCAGCTGCCCGAGGTACTCCTCGCGGGAAAGCTCCCGGAGGATGTCATCGGCCTTCTTCCCGGTGACGAGGGTGATGACCGTCCGGTTGCGGGAAACCCTTTCTCCGAGCGCATTTTCCTCCTCAAAGTTGAGGTAGTGGGCCGATAGTGCTGTCTGGCGGGCCGTGGAAAGAAGGAGGGGACTGTCTCCCGCGACGATGACGTGCAGATGCCCGTCGGAGCCGGGTGTGAAGGCAACGTCCCGGAGCTTGTCCAGGACATAGGCGCGGGCGATGTACCAGTTTTCGGCGGAGGCGGTGAGGTATTCGAAAGGCCGCTCGCGGATGATTTCTTTTCTACTCATGGCCTCTGTTTTTTACGTCGTGGGAAGAAGGAATCTGGTACATGCGAAGGCCGAAGGCTTCGAGGGAAGAGACAATGTGCTCGGTGATGCGGGACTGCTGCCACTCGAAGGCCTCCAGGTTGGCGTCCACAAGGTAGGTGTGCACCTGGAGCACCATGCCGCTGTCCTTCTGGTCCAGCCAGCGGACGAGGAGGAACGGAAGGTGCGAGATGTGGTCATTGTTCATGAGGTAGTGGTGCACGAACTCCCGGAACAGGCGGGCGTTGAGGACCCCGGCCTGAATCTGGCTGGCGGGGATGTATCGGCCCGCCTCTCCGGCGCGAAGCCGCGCGGCTTCTTCCTCGGTGAGGGGCCTCACACAGCTGGTGTCCAGGATGAAGTTTTTGACCATCTGGCGGCCGTAAGTCTTACCTTCGGCCATGTTCTGCAGGTTGATGAAGTGGTCCTGCTGCAGGGCGCTGATGGGAATGGTGGAGGTGGTGGTGTCCCAGTTGCAGAGGGTGACGGTGGTGAGGGTGACTTTCTTTACCTCTCCGTCCACGCCTTTGCCGGGAAGCTGGATCCAGTCCCCAATCTTGATGAGCTTGTGGCTGCGGATGTGCAGGAAGGCGGCGGCTCCCTTGATCTTGTCCTGGAAAATCCAGGCGAGGACGCTGCCCACGAGGCCGAAGACCAGGCCGTACTTGCTGTCTTTCTGGATGTCCAGGATGACGATGGCGCCTACCAGCCAGATGCCGATGGCAATGAGGATCCAGATCTGGCAGCGGGTGATGTGGCTTTCCCGTCGGAGGAGGGTAAAGATGTCGGTGAGCGTGTTGCAGGCCGATATCATGATGGCGGCAAAAAGGCTGAGGGAGACAAATCCCCACACTCTTTGCCATCCTTCGGGAATGTTCAGGGCCGTCAGGGCTACACTGGCAGCAAGCGGAATGAGGAGCCATCCTTTTTTGAGGACGGCACCCGTTACCTTTGCCCAGGTGCTGTGGGAGGAGATGAGTTTCTGGTAGAGCATCGTTACTGCATTTGGTCCACGTTGGTGAGTGTGTCCAGGACCACCGGTTTTCCGTTGTCGTCAAAGACCACTGAGGCCATTCCGGCTATCTGTCTGTCACAACTGCCGTAACTGATAAAAACCATTTTTGTCGTTTTTATGCTTCAAACGACAAAAATACCAATTTTGTGTACAAAATGCAATAGTTGCTTTTTTGACCCTGTCTCCTTGCCCCCATATGGGTCTTTTTACGGTTTGTTCCAATGCCCGGCACAAGCCAGCGGCTTTCGTTCCTTGTAAATGAGCCGGCAAGTCGCTATATTTGTTATTGCTAACTATAACCGAACACAGCATGCAACAGTACATCCAGGAGAACAAGGAACGTTTTTTCGAAGAGCTTTTTTCGCTGCTGAGGATCCCTTCCGTCAGCGCCAAGCCCGAGCACAAGGCCGATATGCGCCGCTGCGCGGAACGCCTCGTGGAACTTTTGATGCAGGCGGGCGCAGACAAGGCCGATGTTTATGAAACGGCCGGCCATCCCGTTGTCTTCGGCTGCAAGGACATCGGCGCCCCCAAGACCATCCTGGTTTACGGGCACTATGACGTGCAGCCGCCGGAGCCGCTTGAAAAATGGCGTACAGACCCTTTTGAACCCGTTATCGCCAACGATCCGGCTACCGGGGAGGAGGCTGTTTACGCCCGCGGAGCCAATGACGACAAGGGGCAGTTGTTCATGCACCTCAAGGCTTTTGAGCACGAGGTGAGGGCGGGGCTCCTTCACCATAACGTGAAATTCATCTTCGAAGGGGAGGAAGAAATCGGAAGTCCGTCCCTTCCTGCATGGGTGGAAGCCCACAAGGAACTGCTGCGCTCCGATGTCATTCTGGTCTCGGACACGACGATGATCTCCGACAAGGTGCCTTCCATCAACTGCGGCATGAGAGGTCTCGCTTACCTGGAAGTCAAGGTGACAGGCCCCAACAAGGACCTTCACTCCGGTCATTACGGGGGAGCCGTCGCGAATCCCATCAATGTCCTCTGCGAGATGATTGCCTCCTTGCACGATGAAAAAGGCCGTGTGGCCATTCCCGGCTTCTACGACAGCGTCGTGGAACTTTCGGGGGAGGACAGGGCCATGCTCTCCCGGGCTCCCTTCGACATGGAAGAGTACAAGGCATTCCTGGATATAGATGATGTCCGTGGAGAAGAGGGATATACCACCATGGAACGCACGGGTATCCGCCCCTGCCTTGACGTATGCGGCATCTGGGGCGGCTATACCGGTACGGGCGCGAAGACCGTACTCCCTTCCACTGCGCACGCGAAAATCTCCATGAGGCTGGTCCCCAACCAGCGGTCCGGGGAAATTAGCAAGCTCTTTGAGGCGCACTTCAAGTCCATCGCCCCGAAGGGCGTGAAGGTGGAAGTCACTCCCTTCGAAGGCGGTGACGGCTTCCTCATTCCCATCACTTCTCCGGCATACAAAGCGGCCTCACGCGCCATGGAGGAGGTCTACGGAATAGAGCCGGTGCCATCCCGCGGAGGCGGCTCCATCGCCATCCTTGCAGACATGCAGACCATCCTGGGAACCGACCCGCTCCTGATGGGATTCGGCCTGGAGAGAGATACCATCCATTCGCCGAACGAGAGCTACCTCCTTCGCCAGCTATGGGCTGGAATGCGGTCTATTTCCCTGTTCTACAAGTACTTCTAAAAGATCCGTCCGGCTTACTGGTACTTCTGGAAATTATACTTCTTTCTAAGATCCAGCTTGGTCTCTTCGTCCTGATGGGTGAAGTAGGCCTTGAAGCCGGGGCAGAAGTTGATGTGCCAGCGCCAGAACCGGCCCTTCAGTGATTTGGGATTCTTTTCATAAGCTGCGCGTAACTTGCAGTTCTCGCAGGGGTAAGACGTTTGTGCCATGTATAATTGTATTTCTGTACTTACGATCTTAAGCAGGATTTGCCGTAAATTACGCTTTTGTTCGTCATCACTTACGATCTTAAGCAGGATTTGCCGGGAATTATGCTTAAGATCGTAAAAAGCCTAAATCACCTCAATCTCGCCGCTCGGGATCCAGCCCTGGCGGCCATCGGCGATCTCGATCTGGGAGTAGCCGCCCACGTTGTCAAGGATGCGCACGCGGGTGCCTTCGTGCAGGATGAAAAGGTCTTTGGCGCTGCCATCGGAGGGGGAGCTCTTGACGCTGGAGACCGGGCGCATTACAATGGCGCGGTCCTGTGCGAGGGCCTCCTGCCGCTGCCACTGGGCGAAGTCCCAGCCCAGGAAGGCAAGGATGAGGCAGGCAATGCCGACGAAAAAGCCCAGACGGCGCCGGCCCGACGTGCTGCCCAGCAAAAAGAGCAGGGCGCAGGCTACGGCGAGGGCCAGGAACACCAGGCACAGCGCAGCCCAGGTGTTGGACGGCAGCAGGTAGCACAGGGCGTGTCTCCACTGTACGAAGAAAATCTCAGGCACCTCTTCAATCTTGTCCTGGGTAAGGGCTCGTGCAAAATCCAGATTGTACCGGATGTCGGCGTCGGAGGGGTCCAGGCGCAGGGCACGTTCGTACCAGAGAATGGCCGGAGCGATCTCTCCGCTCTTGAAATACGCATTGCCCAGGTTGTAATAGAGTTCCTTGGACATGAGACCAGTGGCCTCCACGTCCTTCCAGTCCTTGAGGGCCTGGTCAAAATCTCCCTGCGTATAAGCTTCCACGCCCGCCTTGAACAGGGAGTCGGGGTAAGAGAGCGGCTGTGCCTGTGCTCCCAGGGGAAGCATCAGGAGAAGGGCCAGCATTGCTGCGCCCACAGGGGAAGAAGTCTTTTTCATGGAAGCGTCAATGGCGGTGATGGTGGCAACCGCTTTTTCATAATGTTCGTTCATGGCCTCGTGGCCGGCGTCGGGTGCGTAACGGGCCTCTTCGCAGGCATCCAGGAGCGCGGTGAAATCGGTGGCAACGGTCTCCGGAACCCCGCGGGACACCAGCGCAGCCTCGATATTATCCTTGGTAAGGTCTGCCATATCCATGGCCAGCTTGTCTCCCACAAAGCCCAGGAGAGAACGATGCAGCTCCTCGTAGAAGGCCGTGTACAGGTTCTTTTGGAGGAAATCCTTGGCCTGTGCCAGCCGTTTGAGCGCCTGACGTGTGGCCTTGCGGCCACGGGTTCCCACGACATCGGCCCGCCGGGCGGCCGCCTTCCGGAAGCCCAGCCAGAAGCCCAGGCCGGCCAGCAGAAGGAAGGCAATGGCACCCCACCATAGGCGGGAATATACCAGGAAGCCTTTGTCGGTTCCAAGAGTGGTTTTGGTACGGATAAAGCGTATGTCCTCCCCGAGGTTCTTCACACCTTTTCTGTCTACGACCAGCGTGGAACCGCTTTCGGGGACGCTGGTGGTGGCCGATGCACTGCGTGCTACCTTGATGGGCAGGGCGGCGGCGGTAGCCACGGAGTAACGGCGTTTGGCTACATCATAATAACCATATTCCACCGGGCCCAGGGAGAATTCTCCGGCGCTGCGGGGAATAAACGGATATTCGAAGGTCTTGGAGCCGGACGTGCCGCTCTTGTCGGTATTCACCGACGTTTTGACGTCATATACCTCGAAGTCCGGCGGAAAGCTTACCTTGGGAGCTTCGAGCAGGGCAATGTTGCCCTTTCCGGAGAGGGTGATGACGAGGGAGGCGGCGTCGTGCGTCTTCAGGGAATCCTTGCTCAGACGTGCCTGGATGGAGAATTCGCCTACACCTCCGCCGAAGGATGCGGGTGCGCCGGCCGGCAGGGCCGATACATGGAGCGTGGCCGGTTTGGTGCTCACGCGCTGGCGTACGGTTGTGTAGTCGCTGCCGAAGAAGTCATCGAAGATGGAGCCGGTTCCGCTGCGGCGGCGCTGGACGTTCACCAAGCACACAATCTCGGCCGGCTCGATGGTCTGGTCTCCCGCCTTCTGGGGAATGAGCACCCACTTGCGAAGAACGGCGCTGTCGTACATGGTTCCGTTCAGCTGTTCCCGCTGGAACTCGATGTTGGAAGGCGTGTCCACTTCCTGGCTCCAGAAGCCCTTGAAAGAAGGGAAGCGGGCGTTTTCGAAGCCCACCAGGTTGGCCCGCTGATAAATCTTCAAAACAGCGGTGACAGGCTCTCCTACCACAACGGAGCTGCGGCTCAGTGTCAGCCGCATGAAAATGTCCTGCTGGGCCGCACTTGCGCCGGAATCCTGGCTCTGGGCCTGAGATCCCTGGCCGGGCTGCTGCTGGCTCTGCTGCGCTCCGCTCACCACCTGGATGGTGACGGCCTTGGAGTGGATGGCATTTCCCTTAACCTTGGCCGATGCCGGCTGGATGGTGAAGTTACCGGCCTGCCGGGCCTGCAGGATATAGGTGTACGAAGTCTGTGAGGAACGGGTGGTTTTCCCGTTGATGATCTGAACACTACGGGATGTGCCTTTCTGGGGGCCCCATACCACGGTGAAGTCTTCTCCGGCTTCCCAGGTAAAGTCCGAGGGCTCCTGCTCTCCTTCTACCACGAACACCAGATTGAAGCGTTCACCCACCTCTACAATATTATGTACCTCCACGCCGATGGAAGTCTGGGCCATGGCGGCGAGACCGGCAAGCGCGGCGACGATACTCACAAACAGTCTTTTCATACTTCTACCAATTCTTTTCCTTCTGACGGGACTTCAGGACGGCAGCCTTTTTCTCGTCCACTTTTTCCTGTGTCTGTTTTTCCTTGTCCTGGATGGCCTGCAGCAGCTGCTGGGCCTGCTGGGGACTCAGCTGCTCCGGTTGCGGTTGCGGCTGCTGACGCTGGTCCTGGTTCTGCTGGTCCTTATCCTGGTCCTGGTTCTGCTGGTCCTGCTGATCCTGGTTCTGATCCTGATTCTGGTCCTGATTCTGGTCCTGATTCTGGTCCTGATTCTGGTTCTGGTTCTGGTCCTGGTTCTGCAGGTGATACCTTGCATAGGTGTAGTTCTCCTTGGCGGCGATATCGTCCGGATGAACCATGAGGTACTGGATGAAGCAGTTTACAGCCGTCTGCCAGTCCTGCCGGGCTATGGCGATGTCACCCTTGTTGAACAGCACGTCCGACTCGAATGCGCCCACGTTCAGCGAGTCCACGGGAATGGCTTCCATGAGCTTTGCGGCCTCGTCAAAACTGCCCTGCCGGTACAGGTTGTTAGCCAGGTTGTATCGGCCTTTCACCTGCGTGGAGTCTTTGAGAAGCCCCTTGCGGTAGTCGATATCGGCCTGCCCGTAATTCTCTTTCCGGAACGCACGGTTGCCTCTTCTGAAGTCTGCCTTCTGGGCGAAAGTGGCCGTGGAAAGGCATATCAGTGCAAGAATTCCTATGACAGTTTTTCTCATCATACCTCAAACAGTTTGCGGCGGGGCTTGCGCTCGCCAATGAGCATTTCCAGGATAAACAGCAGCAGGGCAATGCCAAAGAAATACATGTACTGCTCGTCATATTCCTCGAACACCACGCTGCCAAACTCTTCATCCTCCATGCGGCGGATGTCCTGGATAATGGGGTTGAGGCCGAACTCTTCCCCTCCGGCGTGGATGTATGCGCCGCCGCCCGCACGGGCGATGTCGCGCAGCATTTCTTCGTTAAGTTTGGTGACGACGATGTTGCCGTCCTTGTCTTTGAGGAGTCCTCCGTCCATGGGGATGGGCTGGCCTTCGGCAGAGCCTACGCCAATCGTATATACCTTGATGCCCAGCTCTGCGGCCTGCTTGGCGGCACCCACGGCGTCGTCTTCATGGTTTTCACCGTCGGAGATAACCACGATGACGCGGCTCTTTTCGCTCTGCGCGCTGAAGCTCTTGATGCTCAGACGAATGGCATCTCCGATAGCTGTTCCCTGCACGGGGATGGACCCGGTGTCAATACTGTTCAGGAACATCTTGGCGCTCACGTAGTCGGTGGTGACGGGCAGCTGCACGAAGGACGTACCGGCAAAGATGACAAGGCCGATGCGGTCTTCCTGCAGGCGCTCCGTGAGGCGTGCGATGGAGAGCTTGGCACGCTCCAGGCGGTTGGGGGAGTAGTCCTGCGCCAGCATGGAATTGGAAACGTCCAGGGCCACGATGATTTCGGCTCCCTTGGTGTTTCTCTCGGCCAGCTTGGCACCGGTGCGGGGCCGGGCCAGGCCAATGGCAAAGAAGGCGAAAGCCAGGGAGAACAGCACGGCCTTCACCCAGCCCTTGGACCGGGAGCGGGAGGGCATGAGGGCCTCTACCAGCGCCGGGTCTCCGAAGGTTTTCACGCGGCGGGCGCGCATATATCGCATGATGCCGTATCCCATGAGGAAAACGGGCACCAGAATGAGCAGATACAGATACTTGTAATCGGCAAACATCAGCATACCGGCATCCTCCTTAAAATAAAGGCCACAAGCACCTCCAGAAGAAGGCAGATGAGTGCGGCCAGCGCGTATCCGCCAAACAGGTCCTTGTATACGGGGAAGGAGTCCACGCTGGTGCGGGTCTTCTCCATCTGGCCGATCTCAGCGTAAATCTCGCTGAGCTTGGTGTTGTCGGTGGCGCGGAAGTAACGGCCGCCGGTGCCATCGGCAATATTCTTCAAAAGGGGCTCGTCAATCTCCACGGGGACGTTCCGCATCTCGATGCCCCAGGGCGTCTGGACGGGGTAGGGAGCCTGCCCATTGGCACCCACGCCGATGGTGTACACGCGGATGCCGTATGTCTTGGCAATTTCCGCCGCCATGGCAGGGTCTATCTCTCCCATGTTGTTGACGCCGTCCGTCAGGAGAATCACCACCCGGCTCTTGGCGTCAGAGTCCTTCATGCGGGCCACGGCGGTGGCCAGGCCGTTGCCGATAGCCGTACCGTCCTCGATGAGGTCTGTCTGGACATCCTTCATGAGGTTGATGAGGGTGGCGCGGTCGGTGGTGAGGGGGCACTGGGTGTAGCTCTCGCCGGCAAACACCACGATGCCCATGCGGTCGGAGGGCCGCTGCGCGATGAACTCGATGGCAATGTCCTTGGCGGCGCTCAGGCGGTCGGGCTCAAAGTCCCGGGCCAGCATGGACGTGGACACGTCCATCGCGAACATGATGTCAATGCCCTCGGTATCCACCTTCTCCACCTGGGAAGAGGACCGCGGCCGGGCGATGGCGATGATAATGAGGCAGAGGGCCGATGTGCGCAGCACAAACGGCAGGTGCCTGATAATCTCGAAGATGCTTCTTCCTCCGGCTTTCCAGGCCTCCAGGGCCGATACCCGCATGTGCGCGCGGCGGTCCTTGAGCTCGATCCAGAGGTACCGTCCCACAAGCAGGGCGGGGATAAGAAGAAGGAAAAGCAGTTTGGGATATTCAAAATACATGGCTACTCCTCCTTTTTGTCATTCCCGGCCTCACCGGGAATCTCTTCTTCCAGCTGCGCCTGGTACGTTGTGGTGACAAAGCGGACGGCCTGCGGAATCACCTGTGCATTGTCTTCGTCGCTGGCGGTGTATTTGGCGAACTTCACGAAATCGGCCCGCTCGAAAAGGTCTTTCATCTCCCGGTAGAGTTCCTCCGGGATGTCGGTGCCCTTCAGACCCTCGAAAATCTCTGCGGTGGTCATTTCCATGGCACCTACCTCGTAGCGGGATGCGATGTAGGCCCTGAGGATATCGGTGACGCCGGAGTAGAAGGCCTTCTGCTGGTCTGGCTTCCAGTGCTTGTTGCCGCGGAATTTCTCCAGTTCACGGAGGGCACGGATGTGGGCGGGTTCGGCGTTTTTCTTTTCCTCCTCCTTCCTCTTCCGGGTTACGAGCCAGAGAATGAGGGCGGCCACAATCATTCCTCCCATGCCAATTCCGTAGATCCAGGGGAACAGTTCCGCCAGGGTGTAGGGGAACTTCTGCTGCGGATGGATGTCGTGGGGCTGGAAGGTTTCGAGGTCTATGGAGGGCTCTGTCACCTGCATCATCTGACGGTTGAACACCAGGGTATCGCGGCCCACCAGGCACTGCAGTTCAAAGAGCTCGTAGTCTCCGGGGATTTCGGGTGCCAGGGTTAAGTAGGCCCGGATGTCGTAGCGGGCCAGCGTGTCTTTGCGTCCCGACACTTTCACGGAATCCAGCTGCCAGTTCTTCAGGATGGCCAGATGCCCTTCGCGGGCCGTGCGCTCGCGCGTGGCTGCGTCCAGCACCGGCAGGGCTATCGGTGTGCCCTCGGCAATGTCCTTGAGCTCCACTCCGTAATGAAACTGGTCCCATACCAGCACGGAATCCCTTTTCTCAAGGGGCTCCAGGAAGGAAGGACCGGCCATGATGCGGCGCCCGCCCTCTTCCTCAGCGAAAAGGGCCGTGCTCGCGAGCAGGGCTGCTATGGTAAGTAGTTTTACTCTCATCTTCTATGGAATAAGGCCATGAGGCCGCGCACATAGTCTTCGTCGGTGCCAATGTCCACGTGGTCTACCTGGTACCTGAGGAACAGACGCTCCGCCTGGGAGGAAACGCTCTGGAACCACTGGCCGTAGGCTTCCCGCACGGAGCGGGAACTGGTGTTGATCCAGCGGGAGGCGCCGGTCTCGGCATCTTTCGCATGCACGAGGCCAACGTCCGGGAGGGTTTTCTCGCGGGGGTCGCTTACCCTTATTACCGACACGTCGTGCCGGCCCACGGCCACCTTGAGCGCATCTTCGTAGCGCGGGGTACCATCGGCCTTCACGTCCAGCATGTCGGAGAGCACGAAGGCCGTGCATTTTTTCTTGATGGCGCCAGTGAGGAAGCGGAGGGCTTCGCCGATGTCCGTTCCGTCGTGGCGGGGCTCCCACTCCAGGATTTCCCGGATAATGTGCAGGAAATGGGTGCGGCCCTTGCCGGGAGAGATGAACTTCTCCACGCGGTCGCTGAACAGGATGCAGCCCACCTTGTCGTTGTTGAGGATGGCGCTGAAGGCCAGTGTGGCGGCAATCTCTGCAATCTGTTCGCGCTTGGTTTTTCCCTGCGTGCCAAACAGGCCGCTGCGGGAAATGTCCACCAGAAGGACCACGGTGAGTTCCCGCTCTTCCTCGAAGACCTTCACGTAAGGGGCGCTCATGCGGGCGGTTACGTTCCAGTCCATGTTGCGCACGTCGTCTCCGTACTGATACTCACGCACTTCGCTGAAGGCCATGCCGCGTCCCTTGAACGCGGAGTGGTATTCTCCGGCGAAGATCTGGTGACTCAGCGCCTTGGTCCGGATTTCGATCTTGCGAACCTTCTTTATGAGCTCTTCGGGTGTCATTACGGTACGATTACCGCGTTGATGATTTTCTCGATAATTTCTTCGGGCGTGACGTTCTCCGCCTCTGCCTCATAGGTGAGGCCGATACGGTGGCGCAGGACCTCGTTGCACACGGCGCGCACGTCCTCGGGGATTACGTAGCCGCGGCGCTTGATGAAGGCGTAGGCCTTGGAGGCCATGGCCAGGGAGATGCTGGCACGGGGCGAGGCGCCGTAGGAGATGAAGCCTTCCAGCTCCTTGAGGCCGTACTCGGCCGGGGTGCGGGTGGCGTACACGATGTCTACGATGTAGCGCTCAATCTTTTCGTCCATGTACACATCCTTCACCACCTCGCGGGCGCGGATGATGTCTTCGGGCTTGATGACGGCCTGGGCCTTCGGGAACTCGCCGCTGTTGTTCATGCGGATAATCTGGCGTTCCTCCTCCTTCTTGGGGTAGGAGACGACCACCTTGAGCATGAAACGGTCTACCTGGGCCTCCGGGAGGGGATAGGTGCCTTCCTGCTCGATGGGGTTCTGCGTAGCCATCACAAGGAACGGCTCCGGCAGTTTGAAGGTGTTATCGCCGATGGTGACCTGGTGCTCCTGCATGGCTTCGAGCAGGGCGCTCTGGACCTTGGCCGGGGAACGGTTGATTTCATCGGCCAGCACGAAGTTGGCGAAGATGGGGCCCTTGTGCACCTCGAAGCTTTCCTTCTTCTGGGAGTAGATGAGGGTACCCACGACGTCGGCGGGGAGGAGGTCCGGGGTGAACTGGATGCGGCTGAATTTGGCGTCTACGGCCTGCGACAGCGTATTGATAGCCAGGGTCTTAGCAAGGCCGGGCACACCTTCCAGGAGGATGTGGCCGCCGCTGAGAAGGCCAATGAGGAGGTTCTCCACCAGGTGCTTCTGGCCTACGATGACCTTGCCCATTTCCAGGGTAAGGAGGTCTACGAACTGGCTCTCTTTCTGGATTCTTTCGTTGAGCTCACGAATGTTAACAGATTCCATATAAATTACTAAATTTGCATATGCGATATTTTCTCTGTCTCTCTTACGACGGTTCTGCTTTTTGCGGCTGGCAAATCCAGCCCTCCTCGCCGTCGGTCCAGGCCTGCCTGGAGAGCACCCTTTCCCGGTTACTGAACCGCCCTGTCGCGGTTACTGGAGCGGGCCGTACCGACACCGGAGTGCATGCCGTCAATTACGTGGCTCACTTCGATACAGACGGGGTTTTGCCCTTTGAGGCATCAGATTTTATCTACAAATTAAATGCCATGTTGCCCCGTGGAGTGGCCATTTCCTCGGTCTCTCCGGTGCCCGAAGATTTGCATGCCCGCTTCAGTGCGCGGCGCCGCGAATATACCTACTTCATTCACAGGAAAAAAGACCCTTTCGTCCGGGAATATTCCTGGCTTTGCGGCTATCCTTCGCTGGATTTTGATGCCATGAACGAGGCCTGCCAGCACCTTCTGGGAACGCACGATTTTTCCTGCTTCGAAAAGACCGGCGGTGACAACAAGACATCCATCTGCACGGTCTTCGAAGCGCACTGGGAACCTTACGTTCCATCGCATGTCCAGGTCATGGGACAGGAGGGTCCTTCCGGCGGCTACTGGTACTTCCGCATCGCCGCCGACCGTTTCCTTCGCAACATGGTCCGCGCCACGGTGGGCACCCTCATCGAAGTGGGACGCGGCAAACATCGGCCCGAATGGGTGGCGCAGCTCATCGCGAACGGTACGCGCGGCGATGCAGGCGAGTCCGTTCCCGGCCACGCCTTGTTCCTGAACAAAGTAGATTATTAGAGAGTGGCGGCCAGGGCGTCGCGGAAGGCGATGGCCGACTTTTTAATGTCGTACTCTTCCATGGACTTGGAATGTTTCAGTCCCATTTCCCAGCGCTCCTGGGGGTGATCCAGCCAGTAGTCGATTCTTTGGGCCAGGGCCTCGGGGTTCTGGGCGGGGAACTTGCACATGTGGTCCAGGGCAAACTGGGATGTGCCGCTGTACGGGCTTACGGCAATGATGGGGCAGGCACCCTGCTGCATGGCTTCCATGATGGAGAGGCCTTCCACTTCAATGGGGGCGCAGTGCGGACACAAATCGGCCTTGGCGGCCAGCTCGCGAAGCTCGTCCCGGGTGTTGAAGCTGAAAATGGGCTCGTACGCCAAAATGCCTTCCTTGAACATCTTCCTGGCTTTATTCTTATAGCGTTTGGCCTGAGGGCCGTTGCCGGCGAAATGAAGCTGGATACGATTGGCGTATTTGCTGTAGCGCATGGCTTCCATTAGTGTAGGCTGGTCTTTCTCGTGGGAAAGGCGGCCGATGTAGAGGATGTTGAAGATGCGGTCCTGGGCCAGATAATCCTCCGGGGGGGTCTGCGGCCGGCGGCACTCGTCCGGGATGATTCCGTTGGAAATAATACCCAGCTTGGATTTGAAGTGATAGCGGCGCAGGCGGTCCAGTACGGCCTCGGTGGGGCACTGAACAAAGGCGCACTCGTTGTAGATGTGCTTTCTCCAGGCCTTGAGGAGCGTACGGTTAATCCACTTCCAGTTGCGGAGCGGCCCGATGCCCAGCGAGTAAATGAGGTTCTCGGGGAACATATGGAAAGTGGCCGTAAGGGGTTTCCCCAGCTTTTTAGCCACCTTGATGGCTTTCCACTGCAGCACGAAGGTCTCTTCCAGGTGCACGACATCGGCCCAGCGGACGGCCTTCTCAATCATCTTCATGTCTCCGTCGGCATAGGAGAAGCCGCTGGATTCGATGATGGGCTGGAAGATGGGAAACTTGAATTCCTTGAGGGGGAATTCGGGCTGGGGACCGTTTGGGTCCGGGTTGGGTCCGGCGAGGATGCGGACATCCTCCCCGATGGCTTTGAGGGCGGCCACTGTACGGCGTGCCGATGCCGATATCCCGTTTCCCGGGATATAGAAGTTGTTGATGACAAAAAGGATTTTCATAGCGAAAGAGGTTTAGGTTGGCACAGAGACTACCAGATTTCGGAGCTCTGCGCTTCGGCCGTGTCTTGCAGGGCCGACGGTACATTGACAAAGAAGTCCCAGCCGGAGCGCTGCTCGATGGCGTCGATGGAGGTGAGGCCCTGGGAGTAGCTGCCGCTGTGGGCTTCGTTGGTGAAAAGGTAGGCGCAGCCCCTGGCGGCCGTCATGGCGCCGGACTCATTGAAGCTGCACTTCATCAGACACTTGTAGAAGTGGCTGGGGCAGGGAACACCGCCGATGGTCTTGCTGTTTTCGTAGAGGATACCCACTACAACATAGAGCGTGTCGCGTCCGGTGGGGGCGTGGGATACCACATCCTGTTCCAGTTTGGCCCAGAGGGTTCCGTTGAAGCCGTTCTGCTCCTGCAGCGCCTGGTTGGTGTTGTAGAAGGTCTGCTTGTTGGCGTCCGAATTGGCCTGGCGGTAGTTGGAGGCCACGAAGTGGCCGCGGCTGTACCCGCTGCCGCTGGACTCCTGCTGCCAGGAGGCCGGGATGCCGGGATCCACCGTCCAGCTGCCCGTACGGCCCATGTTGTTGTCCGGGTAGGCGCCCTTGTGCATCACGAAGGCGCTCCACAGCGGGGCCTTTTTGGTCTTGTCTACCAGGCAGGTATAGTTGCGGTACTGCTTGCTGTTGTAGGCGTAGGTATGCGTGACCACCATCTGGTTGCTGTTGGTGGTGGTATAGTTGTACCACTTGGTGTTGCCGTAGGTCTCGTTGCCGCTGCCGCTGCAGGACTGTGTGTTTTGCAGGGCAATGGCGGGAATTTCATAGCCGCCGAGGTACTGAAGACCCGTGACGGTGGTGCTACCACCGCCTCCCTGGCCACCACCGTTCCCGGCTTCCTTCGTGGTGAAGCTTTTCACTTCTCCATACACATCCACGTACTTTTTTCCGGGCTCATCCCAGACGGTGATGTAGGCCTTGTAGTAGTACTGGGTTTCGGGTTCCAGGCTACTCAGCTGTGTGCGGAAACTGCCCTCTTTGGCCTTGGAACTACTGAGCGCGATGCTCCTGTCCAGGGCGTCGGCCTTCGTTCCATAGTAAACGCCGCGGTCGTAGGCGCCTTGGGATGCGCCGCTGTAGCTGCTCTCGATGAGGGCTCCCACCGACGTTATGTCTGCGGCCTGGCCTGTGGCTACCTTGGGTGTAGTGGTCTCCTGCTGGCCCTGGCCGCTGCCTTGGCCTCCCTGGCTGCCCGGTTTGATAAAGGGGATGTCAGGGTCTGCCTTGCTTCCGGAGGAACAGGCGAGGACAAAAACGGCTGCAATGGCCAGCAGGAAACTCTTTTTCATATTAGTAACGGTTAAGGGGACGGCCGGCGGTCATCATGTGAACTTTGCGCTTCACCTCTTCCAGGACCTCCTGGTGAGCGGCAATCTGGGCTTTCTGCTCGGCCGTGGGTTCTTTGGCGCCAAGGGCCTCCGCGTTGGCGTTGGCCGATGAGAGCACGCTGTCAATGAGTTCCACAATCTGTACCATGTCCTTCTCCTCGAAGCCGCGGGAAGTGATGGCGGGAGTGCCTACACGAAGACCGCTGGTGGCGAAGGCGCTGCGGGTGTCGAAGGGAACCATGTTCTTGTTCACGGTGATATCGGCCTTCACCAGCTCCTTCTCTGCGAGGCGGCCGGTGAGATCCGGGAATTTGGCGCGCAGGTCGATGAGCATGAGGTGGTTGTCGGTACCGTCGGAGATAATCTTGTAGCCCTTGTCAATGAATTCCATGCACATGGCCTTGGCGTTGGCCATCACCTGCTTCTGGTACTGTTTGTATTCGGGCTGGGCTGCCTCGTAGAAGGCTACGGCCTTGGCGGCGATTACGTGCTCCAGCGGGCCGCCCTGTACGCCGGGGAAGACGCTGGAATTGAGGAGAGCGCTCATCTTCTTGATCTCTCCCTTGGGAGTGGTGAGACCCCAGGGGTTGTCGAAGTCCTTGCCCATGAGGATGATGCCGCCGCGGGGACCGCGGAGCGTCTTGTGGGTGGTGGAAGTGACGATGTGCGCGTATTTGACGGGGTTCTTCAGGAGACCGGCGGCAATGAGGCCGGCGGTGTGGGCCATGTCAATCCAGAGGATGGCGCCCACTTTGTCGGCGATCTTTCTCATGCGCTCGTAGTCCCACTCGCGGGAGTAGGCCGATGCGCCGCCGATGATGAGCTTGGGCTTGCACTCGAGGGCCTTGCGCTCCATCTCGTCGTAATCTACGCGGCCGGTCTTGGGGTCCAGGCCGTAAGCGACGGGGTGATAAAGGATACCGCTGGCGTTCACGGGTGAACCGTGGGTGAGGTGACCGCCCATGGACAGGTCCAGACCCATGAAGGTGTCGCCGGGTTTCAGGATGGCCATGGTGACGGCCATGTTGGCCTGGGCGCCGGAGTGCGGCTGCACGTTGGCATATTCGGCGTCGAACAGGGCGCAGAGGCGGTCGATGGCCAGCTGCTCGATCTGGTCCACTACCTCGCAGCCACCGTAGTAGCGCTTCCCGGGATAACCCTCGGCGTACTTGTTGGTACACACGGAGCCCATGGCCTCCAGTACCTGGTCCGACACGTAGTTCTCGGATGCGATCAGCTCCAGTCCGGTGCTCTGGCGTTCCTGTTCTTTCTTGATAAGGTCAAAAACCTGAATGTCTTTTTTCATAAATATCTGAATAGTTTTTACAGTCTACAAAGATAACTCTTTTTTGCGGAAATGCCTAATGCCGGATGCCCCACAGGACTACGCCGATGGAGACCGAAACGTTGAGCGAGTGCTTGGTGCCCTGCTGCGGAATCTCCAGCGACAAGTCGCACGCATCCACCACTTCCTGCTGCACGCCGGCCACTTCATTTCCGAATACCAGGGCATAGCGTTCTGGCCGAAGGGACGCGCATGCAGCGGCGCTTAAAAAAGGCCGATGCGCCGCTGCATGCGCATTCCCTTCGGCCTTCCCCCACTCATCCAGTTTCACGGAGTGGACGGTCTGCTCCACGGCTACAACGGTGTACCCATCGGCCTGGAGGCGCTTTACCAGGGCGACGACGTCGTCCACGTGCTCGAAAGGCACGACTTCCTCGGCGCCGAGGGCTACTTTGCGAAGCTCCGGCGACGGGGGGACGGGGCAGATGCCGCCAAGGTAGATCTTGTCTACGCCAAAGGCGTCGGCGGTGCGGAAGGCACTTCCCACGTTGTGGGCGCTGCGGATATTGTCCAGCACCAGCACCACGCCGCTTTCGGGGCGGCCGTGCACATATTCATCGGCCGAAATGCGGCCCAGTTCGATATTGAGAAGTTTTCGGTCCTTCATCTACTTCTGCTTGTAGTTGAGGGCAAGACCGCCGGCCGATGTTTCCTTGTACAGGGACGGGAGGTCTTTTCCGGTCTGTTTCATCACTTCCACCACGTGGTCGAAGGAGATGCGGTGGCGGCCGTCGGAGAAGGAGGAATAGACGTTGGAGTCCAGGGCTCGGCAAGCCGCAAAGGCATTGCGCTCGATGCATGGAATCTGGACCAGGCCGCACACGGGGTCGCAGGTCATGCCCAGGTGGTGCTCCAGGCCCATTTCGGCCGCATATTCAATCTGATACACGCTGCCACCGAAGAGCTGGCACGCGGCAGCCGCCGCCATGGCGCAGGCGACGCCCACTTCTCCCTGGCAGCCTACCTCGGCTCCGGAAATGGAGGCGTTTTGCTTGACCACGTTGCCGATGAGACCGGCTGTAGCCAGGGCATGCAGGATCTTGGTGTCGGAGAAGGCATGGCCCTTGGCCAGGTGGTAGAGCACGCCGGGAATGACGCCCGATGAGCCGCAGGTGGGCGCCGTCACAATGATGCCGCCCGATGCATTTTCCTCGCTCACGGCCAGGGCATAGGCGAATACCAGGCCCCGGGAGCGCAGGTTGGGCTGGTATCCCAGGGCCTTAACGTAGTAGACCGCCGCCTTGCGGGAGAGGTTCAGCGGGCCTGGCAGCCGGCCTTCGGCATTGAGCCCCCGCTCTACGGAAGCCTTCATGGCCTCCCAGATTTCCTGCAGATAGTCCCAGATGCCGGGACCTTCGCAGAGATCTACGTACTCCCACAGCTGCCGGCCGTTGGTGTCGCACCACTCGATGATCTCCGAGAGCGTATTCATCTTGTACACGTCTCCGGAGACGCTCATCTCCTTGTCGGTGCCCTCAGACAGTGCGCCGCCGCCGATGGAATAGACGGTCCACTCCTCGGAGACAGTGTCATCGGCCTCGATGGCCTTGAAAAGCATGCCGTTGGGATGGTACTCCAGGAAGTGGAACGGCTGCCACAGGATGTTGACCGGTGCAATGGGCTCCAGCGCCTGCGTGATGGCGACATCGGTCATGTGGCCTTTCCCGGTAGCGGCCAGGGAACCATAAAGCGTTACCTCAAAACGGGCCGCATCGGCGTGACGTGCCGCAAACAGCTGCGCCGCGCGGTACGGGCCCATGGTATGCGAGGAAGAAGGCCCTTTTCCTATTTTATAGAGTTCACGGAGTGAAAACATGGCATGATCAATTGGAACCGCAAATGTACGGATTATTTTCCAAATAGCGGCCGTGATGTGTAATTTATTGACTAATAGCCAGATATAAAATTTCTCCCCGTCGTTTCGACCGGGGAGAAATTCTGTAAAGTACTAGTAATTAGCTATTTCTGCATCACGCCGCAAAGGACGGAAACTAGTCCAGGCTGTGGATGGCCAGGCCGCTGCGCAGCTTGGGCTCGAACCAGGTGGTCTTGGGCGGCATGATGTTGCCGGTATCGGCAATATTGATGAGCTGCTCCATGGACACGGGGTACAGGGCGAAAGCCACCTTCATCTCGCCGGAATCTACACGGCGGGACAGCTCTCCGAGGCCGCGGATGCCGCCCACGAAGTCGATGCGCTTGTCCGTGCGCAGGTCCTTGATGCCCAGGATCTTGTCCAGCACCAGGTTGGAAAGGATGGTGACGTCCAGTACGCCGATGGGGTCTTCGTCATTGTATCGGCCTGCCTTGGCAGTGAGGCTGTACCAGGTTCCTCCGATGTACATGGAGAAGTTGTGGAGCCCGGCGGGATGGTAAATCTCGCTGCCCTTGGCCTCTACCGTGAAATCGTTCTCCAGGGCCTTGAGGAACTCTTCGCCGGAAAGCCCGTTCAGGTCCTTCACCACACGGTTGTAGTCGATGATGGCGAGGTGGCTTTCCGGGAAGCACACGGCCATGAAGTAGTTGTACTCCTCTTTGCCGGTGTGGTGGGGGTTCTGCGCTTTTTTCTCGGCGCCCACACGTGCGGCGGCGGCCGTGCGGTGGTGGCCGTCGGCTACATAGAAGGCGTCGATGTCCTTTGTGAAGATGTCCGTGATGCGGGCGATGGTGGCGTCGTCATCAATCACCCAGAAGGTGTGCGTGAAGTTGTTCTCGTCCACGAACTTGTACTCGGGTTCTCCGGCTGCAGCCTTGGCTACAATGTCATTGAGCTCGTCGTTGTCCTTGTAGGCGAAGAAAACGGGCTCGATGTTGGCGTTCTGGATTCTCACGTGCACCATGCGGTCGTCCTCCTTGTCCTTGCGGGTGAGCTCATGCTTTTTGATGATGCCTTCCGCGTAGTCGTCGGTGTGGGCGCAGAGCACCAGGCCGTACTGAGTGCGGCTGCCCATGGTCTGGGCATAGACGTAATACTTTTCCTTGTCGTCCTGCACCAGCCAGCCTTTCTCTTTCCAGGCCTTGAAGTTCTCTACGGCTTTGGCATAGGTGCGCTCCTCGTGCTCTCCGGCGATGGGCTTGAAGTCTATCTCCGGCTTGGTAATGTGCAGGAGGCTCTTTTCACCGGCCATGGCCAGGGCTTCCTCGCTGTTGAGGACATCGTACGGGGGGGCGGCGACTTCCGTTACCAGATTCTTGGGCGGGCGAATGGCCGCAAAGGGTTTGACGCGTACCATACTGTTATTTGTTTACTTGGAACTTGCAGTTTCCGGTGGCGAAGAAATCCACAATCTGACGGGCGGCGGCAAGGCCTGCGTTCACGTTGGCCTCGGCGGTCTGGGCACCCATCTTCTTGGGCGTTGCGAACACGCGGGCGCCGAACTTCTCCTGGAGGGCGGCGTAGTTGTCGGGCATGACATCGGCCACATACTTGAGGTCCGGACGCTCTTCGAGGGCCTTCATGAGGCCTTCTTCGTCCATCACTTCCTTGCGGGCGGTGTTCACCAGCGTAGCACCCTTGGGCATCTTTGAGATGAGGTCGTAGCCGATGGACTTGATGGTGGACGGCAGGGCGGGGATGTGGATGGAGAGGTAGTCGGAGGAGGAGTAGAGCTCCTCGAGGCTGTGCACGGGGTCTGCGCCTCCGGCGATGATCTGCTCGTCGGAGAGGAAGGGGTCGAGGGCCGATACCTCCATGCCCAGGGCCTTCGCCTTCTGGCCGACAAGTCGGCCCACGTTGCCGTAGGCCTGGACGCCCAGGCGTTTGCCGCCGAGCTCGCTGCCGGTAGCCGGCGTGAACTGCGTGCGGGCCATGAAAATCATCAGGCCCAGGGCGAGTTCGGCCACGGCGTTGGAGTTCTGGCCGGGGGTGTTCATGACCACGATGCCGCGGGCCGATGCCGCTGCAAGGTCTACGTTGTCGTAGCCGGCACCCGCGCGTACCACAATCTTGAGCTTCGGGGCGGCGGCCATGACTTCCTCCGTCACTTTGTCGGAGCGGATGATCATGGCTTCTACGTCGGCCACGGCCTTTACGAGGTCTGGCTGATCGGCATATTTTTCAAGCTTCACTACTTCGTGACCGCCTTCGGTAAGGATGTTCACGATGCCTTCGACGGCCTTGGCGGCGAAGGGCTTCTGGGTGGCGAGTAAAACTTTCATTATTTCTTGAGCTTTTCGAATTCTTGCATGCAGTCTACGAGGGCCTGGACATCTTCTACGGTGCAGGCGTTGTACAGGGAGGCGCGGAAGCCGCCCACGGAGCGGTGGCCCTTGATGCCCACCATGCCCTGCTCTTTGGCATAGGCCAGGAACTCGTCCTGCAGGTCTTCCTTGCCGGGAGCCATCACAAAGCACACGTTCATCAGGGAACGGTCTTCCTTGGCGGCGGTGCCGACGAACAGGGAGTTGCGGTCAATCTCGCCATAAAGAAGTTCGGCTTTTTTCTGGTTGATCTTTTGGATGGCCTCTACGCCGCCCATGCTCTTGATCCACTTGAGGGTTTCGTTCATGACGAAGATGTTGAACACGGGAGGCGTGTTGAACATGGAGAGCTTGTCAATGTGGGTCTGATAGTTCAGCATGGTGGGAATGTGGCGGGTAACCTTTCCCAGTGCGTCCTTGCGGATGATGGCGAAGATGACGCCGGCAGGGCCCACGTTCTTCTGGGCGCCGCCGTAGATGAGGGCGTACTTGCTCACGTCAACGGGACGGGACATGATGTCGGAAGACATGTCGGCGATGAGGGGGCAGGGGCAGTCCATGTCCTCCTTGATCTCCGTACCATAGATGGTATTGTTGGTGGTGATGTGCAGGTAATCGAGGTCTGCGGGAATCTCAAAGCCCTTGGGAATGTAGCTGTAGTTCTTGTCCTTGGAGCAGGCGATGGCGTAGGCATCGCCGATGCCCTGGGCCTCCACGAGAGCCTTGTGGGCCCATACGCCGGTATCCAGGTAGGCAGCTTTCTTCTCCAGATAGTTCATGGCCACATAGAGGAACTGCAGGGAGGCGCCGCCGCCCAGGAATACAACCTCGTGGGTGTCCGGGATGTTGAGGAGCTCCTTCCACAGGGCACGGCATTCGTCCATGACGGCGTCCCACTCCTTGGTACGGTGGGAGATGGAAAGAACGGAGATGCCGGTGCCGCTGAAGTCCTTCAGGGCTGCAATGGCGTTATCGATGGCTACCTGGGGGAGCAGGCAGGGGCCGGCATTGAAAACATGAACTTTTTTGGACATGATCGAAATGGTTTAAGATTTTAAGCTAAAGGTATTATATTTCTTTTAATTTTGCAAAACTATCCAGTTTTTTCTTAAAACTTTCTTCTTCTGAAAGACGAACCCTCACCGTGAGGGAACAATTTTCTCCGAAGTTCTGTGCGCTGGGGGAAAGGTTCATTTCCTTGAGAACCTTCATGACGTCGTTCATGGAAAGATAGTCAAACTCCACGGTCCACATCTTCCCGGCCACTTTGGGAACGACGCTGGCCTGCCCCAGGGCGTCGGCGGTAGAAGTCTTATAGGCACGGATGAGGCCGGGGATTCCCAGCTTGATGCCGCCGAAGTAGCGGACCACCACCACCAGGATGTCGCTCAGGCCCATGGAGTCTATCTGCCCCAGGATGGGACGGCCGGCGCTGCCCGAGGGCTCACCGTCATCGGCCGCGCGCCATACGTCTCCCTTGTAACCCAGCCGGTAGGCAAAGCAGTGGTGCCGGGCGTCGTGGTATTCCTTCTTCAGGGCCGCCACATGCTCCTTCACCTCCTCTTCCGTCTCTACCGGAAAGGCGAAGGCGATGAAGCGCGACCCGTTGTCCTTGAAAAGACCCTGGGAAGGAGCCCCGATGGACTGGTATGCGTCGAATGCATTCACAGTCTACAAATTTAGTGTTTTTTCCGGAAAAAGCAGTATACTGCACTGTCATCCCGCTGTTTTTGCCATCGGCCCGTCGCCCACCGCACCGCGCTCCACTGCGGGCCGCGCTTGTGCCAGGCATCGGCCAAAGCTCTAATCGGTTTATAGTCAACGGTTTGCGAAATAGCCGCATGCCCGAACTCTGCATTTTGGCCGACCTCGGGCAGTTCTATTTTTGCAAATGGGTGTAAATCAAAGAATTATAAAATTCATTCTGCCCGAGGGTTCTAACCAAAAATTTCTTATCTTTACAAAAATATTAAAAGAACTATGAGCAAAATGAGTCCCCTTGCCAAATCCTCCTGGATTGCCCTTACCGTAACCGCACTCGTCATTTTTGTCATGGCGTCCTGCTGCACCACCATCGACTCCGCCTCGGTGGGTATCAAATTCAAGAAATGGAGTTCCAATGCGGCCCTGAAAGGCGGTGTCGAAGGCACCTGCCGCGGCTGGGTATGGTACAACCCCATTACCGAGAGTATCTTCGAGTACCCTACGTACATCCAGCGTGTCACCTACGAGCCCTTCACCGTGAACCCCAAGGATGCCGCCATCTTCTCCATGACTCCCACCCTGGCCTATCAGATTGATGAGACTAAGGCCGTGGATATTTTCGTAAAATACCGCAAACCCGTTCGGGAACTGGAAATGGGCTACATCAATACATGTATCTTCGAGGCCTACCGCACCTGCGCCAACAACTACACGTCCGACGAACTCATGGCCAACAGAGCCAAGTTCGAGAACGAGGTCCGCGCCCGCCTGGACGAATCCATGAACCGGGAAGGCTTCATCGTGCGCGAGTTCACGACCAAGATCGATCCTCCCGCATCCCTTACCGCCGCCATCAATGCCAAGAACGAAGCCGTCCAGAACGCCCTCAAGGCAGAAAATAAGGTAAAAGAAGCAGAAGCCGAAGCAAAGATCGCCATTGCCAAAGCCAAAGGCGAAGCCGAAGCCCAGAAGATCCAGGGTGACGGCGAAGCCTATTATAACCGCGTAGTGGCCGCCTCGCTCAATTCTCTCCTGGTGCAGCAGTATGCCATTGAAAAGTGGGACGGCAAGCTGCCCACCTACAACGGCTCCAGTGCATTGCCGTTTATCAATCTAAGTAAATAACCTGTTCGCATAGAGGGTTGGACTAAGTCCAGCCCTTTTTTGTGCGCCTGTCGCAATCGCTCCTATGCAGGCTGCCACAGGATGGAGGCGTCACGGCGCCACCAGGTGAGCTGGCGTTTGGCGTAGTGGCGGGTGCTGGCCTGGATGTGTTGGACGGTGGTGTCCAGGTCATACTTCCCGTCAAAGTATTCGAACATTTCGCGGTAGCCCACCGTTTGCAGGGCGGGCAGGTCCCGGTAGGGGAGCATGCTGCGGGCTTCGGCCTCCAGGCCCTCGTCCATCATGCGCAGTACGCGCTCGTTGATGCGCTCGTAAAGTTCTTCCCGGGGACGTTCCAGGCCCACTTTCACAATCTCGAAGTCCCGTTCCTTGAACGTTCGCGTCTTGTAGGAGGAGAAAGGTTTACCGGTATACAGGCTCACTTCCAGTGCACGGATTACGCGCTGGCCGTTGGAGAGGTCCAACTCTTCGTAGGAGACGGGGTCCAGTTCCTTCAGCTGCTGGGCCAGCACCTCCACGCCCTCGTCCCTCAGACATTCCATGAGGTGCTCCCGCAGTTGAACCGGAACTTCCGGAAAGTCGTCCAGCCCGTAGCAGAAGGCGTCAATGTACATCATGGAGCCGCCGCACATGACAAGGGTCTCATGGCCTTCGGAGAACAGGCGGTTCACCAGCTCTAGGGCTTCCACCTCGTAGATGCCCGCCGTGTAGTTACGGGTAATGGGTATGGAACGGATAAAAAAATGCTGCACTGCAGCCATTTCCTCGTCGGAAGGGGCTGCAGTACCTATTTTAAGTTCTTGAAAGATTTGCCGGGAATCGCAGGAGATGACGGGAGACCCTACTTCCAGGGCGCGACGAATGGCATAGCCGGTTTTGCCGACGGCGGTAGGTCCCAGTATGATCTCCAGCCTTCGGGGCACGGCGGCTATTCCTCGCTTTCGTCAAAGATTTCCTTGCCGTCCTCGTCTTCCTCTTCCTCGTCTTCGTCTTCGTCAGAGAAGTCTTCATCGTCCAGGTCTTCGTCATCTTCCTCTCCGGGCAGATGGCGCTGACGCTCCGGCAGGTCCTCGAAGGCTACGTATCCGTTCTCGAACTCGATGGGGTTGGGACCTTTGGACTCGGCCAGTACCGGGAAGTCCGGGTTTACCGTGGCTCCGGTCAGCTCACCTTCTACGGTGATGTTCACGCTCTTTTTGTTGGTGACGTCGTAGAAGTAGACGAAACTGTCGGCTCCGGCCTTCACTGCCTTCTCCAGGGGCATCTGGTCTGCGGTGCCCCAGCCCAGGTCAAAGAGACCGTACCGGCCCACAACGGCACCGGTAACGTCCAGGGCCTTGAACATGATGAGCTGGTCCTGGGGGAATTCGAGGTCTGCCCGGATCTGCTTATGAAGGGTGTACAGCGTAGTGGCGCCGTTCACTTTATATACTCTGTAGAATCCTTTGATGCCCGTAAGGGTCACCCTTAATTGAAATACCATAGGTTCTGTTTTTCGCAGGCCAAAGATACTACTTTTTTACGTTTCTATTGCAAAAAAAATGCAGTGCCCCCTCTGCGGCTTGTGCCGGGCAATGGTGCAGGCTACAAAACAGCCTCTGCCCGGACTCTTACAGCAGTCTGTCCAGCACGTCTCCGGAAAGCCCCAGGAGGCGGCCGATCTGCGTCTTGGGACAGGAGAATCGGCGGGCCAGTGCACGGGCCAGGATGAGGAGGGTCTTGGCATCGAGCTGGTTGTGGGATGCCACATGGTATTCGTTTTGGCACAGTGACAGTATCTTTTCCTGCATCTCCTGGTCTGTGAACCGGATACTCTCTGCAAGTCCATGATTCATCTGCACTACCGACTCCAGGTCATACTTCCTGATGCGGTCAAAGTAGGTTACGCTGCTGCCAAACAGTTGTTCCACGGCAGCATAGTCCACGAAGCATCTGTTCAGGATGCGTCCGTTGACATGTTCCCACTCCGGCGGGAGACGGTCATGCGTGTGAAAAACGGCTTTGATCATCTCTTGTTTCATGGCCGATAGCGGAGTTCCCTGTATCAGGTCCCGCTGGGGATTGAAATACACATCGGCCGAACTCCACGAGTAGGAAAGCGGAGATGCCATGCGGGCCTTGTAAGGATTGCGTACGATGTAGGCGACTTCGTTCCGAAACATTTCATCGTCCAGGATGGCCGATACATCAAAGGCATCTTCATCCAGGAGGCCGATGACGCCGTATCGCTGGCTGAGCATCCTTCTCAGCCGCCGGATAAACCAGCGGCAGAAGGCTTCGCAGCGGTCATATGACCCCTTTACAAGCAGATGAAAATGCGTGTCCATTAGCGCATAGGAGAGGACGGACACATCATACACATGACTCCCGATAGCAATGGAATTGACACCAAAGACATAATCTTCGGGACTGCGGAAGAGGAGCGCCTTTTCCAGGTGATTCATCGAAAACTGAAAACGGCCGCAACCTCCGTGGAACGGGTCTGTAAACGCTCTGGGATTCATCTTTTTTATCCTGAAGGTAGAAAGTTATGTCCGATATTCCCATAGCGTATAAGAAAGAAATTCCAAACAGGCCGCTGCAGCATGGCGGGAGATACAGTCGTATAAGAAAATAGTTTTGGACGCTGTAGAACCCCGCTCGGCACTACTTCGGGCGTGGGTTGTTTTATAATGTATTGAATATGAGCCGATTATAAAAAGCCTTCTGCCCGAGGTCCTCCAAAATGAGAACCTCGGGCAGAAGGTGATTTTGTAAGTCGTTGATTATTGGCCAATTAGCATTTTGGCCGATGCCTGGCACAAGCTGCGAGCCACCCGTTACCCAATCTGGGCGCCGTTCGTAAGCGCCTCCTCAGGCGTGATGAAGCGCATCTTGCCGTCACCCTGCTTGGCCATGAGGATCATGCCGCGGGACTCGATGCCGCGGATCACGCGCGGTGCCAGGTTGGCGAGGATGCAGATCTGCTTTCCAAGCATGTCTTCGGGGCTGTAGTACTCGGCAATGCCGGAGACAATGGTGCGCTCATCAATGCCCGTGTCAATGGTGAGCTTGAGGAGCTTGTCTGTCTTGGGGACACGCTCTGCGGCCAGTACCGTTGCAGTACGGATATCCATGGCGCCAAAGTCGTCAAAGGTAACCTCCGGCTTCTGGGGCTCCACCTTGGCAGCGGCTTCTGCAGCCGCCTTGGCGGCCTCGGCCTCTTCGCGGGCCTTCTTGATGGCTTCCAGACGGGCCATCTGGGCCTCCACTACGCTGTCCTCAATCTTCTGGAACAGCAGAACTGCTTCTCCCAGCTCGTGACCGGAAGGCAGCAGCTCATTGGCGCCCAGCATCTCCCAGTTCAGAACAATCTCTCCGGCAGGGATGGGGGCCGATGCCGGACGGGTGTGCACGGCCTTGCCCTCACCCTCCTTGTAGAAGTTCACGGTAGGAGTGCCTTCACCGGCGCGGTGGTCCCAGCCGGCGTCGATGCCTACGCGCAGGATGCCGCGCAGTTTCTCGGCGCTGAAGGGAAGGAACGGCTCAAAGGCGATGGCGCAGTCGGAGCACAGCTGCAGGCAGGTGTAGAGGATGGAAGCCGTACGATCCATGTCTTCCTTGGCCACCTTCCAGGGCTCCATGTCGGAAATGTATTTGTTGCCGATGCGTGCGATATTCATGGCTTCCTTGAGGGCCTCGCGGAAGTGGAAGGTCTCGATGTATTTCTCCAGGGCCTCGCGGCAGGGCTTCACGGAAGCAAGGGTTTCGGCGTCAATGGCCTGGGGCTTCAGGTTCTGGGGAACCTTCCCGCCAAAGTACTTCTGGGTGAGCACCACGGCGCGGTTCACGAAGTTGCCGAAGATGGCCACCAGTTCGCTGTTGTTGCGCCCCTGGAAGTCTTTCCAGGTAAAGTCGTTGTCCTTGGTCTCGGGGGCGTTGGCGGTAAGGACGTATCGCAGCACATCCTCCTGTCCGGGGAACTGCTCCTCATATTCGTGCACCCACACGGCCCAGTTGCGGGACGTGGAAATCTTGTCTCCCTCCAGGTTGAGGAACTCGTTGGAAGGCACATTGTCCGGCAGCACATAGTCTCCGTAGGCCTTGAGCATGGACGGGAACACAATGCAGTGGAACACGATGTTGTCCTTGCCGATGAAGTGCACCAGCCGGGTCTCGGGGTCTTTCCACCACTTCTCCCAGCTCTGGGGAAGAAGTTCCTTGGTGTTGGAGATATAGCCGATGGGGGCGTCAAACCACACGTAGAGCACCTTGCCCTCGGCACCCTCTACCGGAACGGGAACGCCCCAGTCCAGGTCACGGGTGACGGCGCGGGGCTGCAGGCCGCCGTCCAGCCAGCTCTTGCACTGGCCGTACACGTTGGTCTTCCACTCCTTGTGCTGCTCCAGGATCCAGTCACGCAGCCAGGGCTCGTACTTGTCCAGGGGCAGATACCAGTGCTTGGTCTTCTTCTTCACGGGCGTGGAGCCCGACAGCTTGGATTTGGGGTCCAGCAGTTCCTCGGGGCTCAGGGTGCAGCCGCACTTCTCGCACTGGTCTCCGTAGGCGTGCGGGTTGCCGCATTTGGGGCAGGTGCCTTCGATGAGGCGGTCGGTGAGGAACATCTTGGCCTCCTCGTCATAGAGCTGCTCGCTCTCCTGGGTCACGAAGTCGTTCTGGTCGTAGAGCTTGCGGAAGAACTCGGCCGCATTCTTCTCATGCACGGCCGACGACGTACGGGAGTAGATGTCATAGTTGATGCCGAGGCCCGTGAAGGCGTCTTTCATTACCTTATGATACTTGTCCACGATGTCCTGCGGGGTAACGCCCTGCTCGCGGGCCTTGATGGTGATGGGCACGCCGTGCTCGTCGGAGCCGCAGATGAACACCACGTCCTCCCCGCGCATGCGCAGGTAGCGGACATAGATGTCTCCGGGAATGTAAGCGCCGGCCAGGTGGCCGATATGGACAGGACCGTTGGCATAGGGCAATGCGCAGGTCACAAGGGTTCTCTTATAACTCATTTCTTCAGTCTCCCTAGTTTTCTATTGATGTTTTTCTTGATTTCTGTCAGTCTGCCAAGCTCCTGCATGAACTTGATCACATCCTCGGGGGAGTTGGGCTCCCTCAGTTTGCGGGTGAGTTCGTTCTGCCTGGCGGTAATGCGCTTGTCGTGGAATACCAGGATGGCGCGGGGTACATAGGTCACCAGCCACGAATCCGTGGTGGTGAGGGCGTCGGAGAAGTTGTGGACGGTGAGCTCGTAGCGCTCGGTGGATAGCTGGGCCGCCACCTCCGCCACCGTGCGGTCTTCTCCGTTGAGGAGGGCCCGGATAATGTCGTCCTGGGCTTTTCCTTCGTCATACAGGCCGAAGTAGGCCTGGTACGTGGCTTCAAAGGGCGCGTTGACGAAGTGGACGTCGTCGGCCGCCAGGGCTGCGTCGATGAACTCGGCCACCGTCTGCGGCGTCTCTCCGTCATAGAATTCGGAATCGGTCTCGAACTTCAGCTCGTTGCGTCCATACCGCAGGATGAATCCCAGCAGCTCCCGTTCCGACGGGCCCAGAATCCGTTCTTCGTTGGAAAGTAATTCCGGTGCAGTTGCAGCAGTTGCGGGGGCGTCGGCAAATGATGCATTTTCGGGAGCATCGGCCCTATTTTTTGCGAGCGAAAATGCATCATTCGCCGACGCAGAGTGGGCACGTTCCTTCGCTGCGTTCTGCGCATTGTGCTCGCGGGTCTTGCGCACGCGGTCCTGGATGATATCCTCCTCGATGCCGAATTGCTTGGCCACAGTGCCGATGTACACCTGGCGCTTGATCGCGTCGGGAATATCGGCCACGGTATCGGCTATCTCGTTGATGGAGTTGGCCTTCTTGAGGGGGTCGTCGCCGGCCTCCTCCAGAAGGAGGCGCGTCTTGAAGGCGATGCCGTCTTCCTCGTGCTCCTCGATGAACGAGCGAATCTCCTCCTGCGTGTGCTTCTGGGAGTAGGAGTCGGGGTCGTCTCCGTCGGGGAGGAAGACTACCTTCGGGTTCATGCCCTCCTTGAGGATGAGGCTGATGGCGCGCACGGCGGCGTGCAGGCCGGCCTTGTCACCGTCGTACATGATGGTGACGTTCTGCGTGAACTTGCCGATGAGACGTACCTGCTCCTCGGTGAGGGAGGTGCCGCAGGAGGCCACCACGTTGGTGATGCCCATCTGGTGCATCATCACCACGTCCACGTTGCCTTCCACCAGGATGCAGCGGTCCTGCCGGGCAATCTCGCTCTTGGCGAACCAGATGCCCATCAGGTTGCGGCTCTTGATGTAAATCTCCGTTTCGGGGGAGTTGACGTACTTGGCGGGGTTGTCGGCCTTGAGGGTGCGTCCGCTGTAGGCGATGACGCGTCCGCTCACGGAGTGGATGGGGAACATGACCCGCTCGCGGAACTTGTCAATGAGCGAACCGTCCTCCGTTTGGATGGCAAGACCCGCCGCCACCAGGAACTCGTCCTTGTAACCGGCGGCGCGGGCGGCGTCCACCAGCGTGGTTTTCCCGCTGGGGGCCCATCCCAGGCTCCACTTCTCGATGGTGGTGTCCAGGATGTTGCGCTTCCGGTAGTACTGATAGCCCACGGCGCGTCCTTCTCCACCCTGGAGCTGGTCCGAGAAGAACTTGCGGGCAAACTCGCTCACGGCCAGGAGGCTCTCGCTTCGCTGGCGTGCGGCAATTTGCTCGGCACTCTCTTCCTCCTCCTGCACCTCAATGTTGTATTTCTTCGCCAGGTAACGAAGGGCCTCCGGGTAGGTCATGTGCTCGTATTCCATCACAAAACCTACGGCGCTGCCAGCCTTTCCGCAGCCGAAGCACTTGTAGATGCCCTTGGAGGGTGTTACGTGGAAAGACGGCGTCTTCTCGTTGTGGAAGGGGCAGCAGGCTACATAGCTGGACCCGCGGCGCTTGAGCGTCACGAAGTCTCCGATCACCTCCTCTACGCGGGCGGTGTCCAGGATGAGGTCTACTGTCTCCTTCGGAATCATTTACTCCTTCTCGAAATTCACTTCCTTGGCGTCGGAGCCCAGGCTGATTTTCCCGTTGTCTTTCGGAGCCTTGCTTTCGGGCTCCTTATAGTGTTTCTCCTGCCACAATACTTTTGCCTGGTAATAGGCGTCGCGTCCATACCAGAAGATGGCCAGGATACCCACCAGAACGGCCAGGAAACTGGCACGGCTGGCGAGCCACATGCCCAGCGCTACAAACAGGATGTCTTTTATGAGCCGGATGGTCCGGTTGTTATATGCAAAACTTATCATAGTCTGCAAAGATACAAAAAACCTTCGGCATTTACCGAAGGTTTTAGTGCGATTAGAACGGAAGGTCGTCGGAGTCCTGCAAGTCCCCCGGCATGTCGTCCAGCGTGGGGGCCGGTGCCTCGAAGGCCGGGGCCGGCGGAACAGGCTGGGCCGATGGTGCCGGCTGGGCCGATGCCACCGGCTGGGCCGATGCGGCTGGCTGCGCCTGGCCCGCAGGGGCGATGCGCCAGACCTGAAGGTCCGTGTACCACCGGCCGTTATACTCACGGCTCTTGATGTTGAAGGAAACCTTGATATGGTTTCCTACCTGGTACTTGTCCAGCTCTGCTACCTTGTCCTGCCCGAAGGCGGTGAAGACAGCCTGTGAAGTGTAATTGCCGTCGGGGTAGTCCAGGATGAACTCCTGTTTGGCCCACTGTCCGCGGGCCGACGTTCCCTGCTGCACACCCAGCTTCTGCCGAAGCGTTCCTTCCAGTTCCAGTGCCATAGACTTACTTGGTGGCGGGTTCTACGTAGGGCTTCACCTCCAGCAGGTCTACGTCGAAGATAAGGGTGCTGTTGGCACCGATCTCGCGGGGACCACGCTCGCCGTAAGCAAGCTCGGCGGGGATTACGAGGGTGATCTTGCCACCTTCGCCCACCAGCTTCATGCCCTCGGTCCAACCCTTGATGACGCGGTTGAGAGGGAACTCGATACCGTCGTTCTTGTCAAACTCCTTGCCGTCGATGAGGGTGCCGCGGTAGTTCACCTTCACGGTGTCACGGTCGCTCACGGCGTGCTTCTCGCTGCCGGAATCCTGGATGAGGTAAACGATACCGGTGGCGGTGGAGTCGGCGCTGTTCTTCACGAAGAACTCCTTGCGGAACTTGTCACCTTTCTCCTTGTTGAGGGCGCCTTCGTAAGCGGTGCGCTTCTGGAGGTACTCGTTGATGATCATGTTCATCTCGGAAGGGTCAATCTTGAACTGCTTCACGAAGGCGGAGTCCATGGGCTGGCCTTCCTTGGCGTTCAGGGCATCCTTCATACCTTTCTCCAGCTGAGCCATGTTGAGGTCTCCGAAGCCGTTCTGGGTGATAACGAGACCGAAGTTGACGCCCAGAAGATAAGAAGTGGTGTCTACCTGTCCCTTGGAGGGGAGCAGGTTCTGAACTTCCTTGGAGCCCTCTACCTTGGAGGTGCCGCAAGCCATCACCAGCACGGTGGCGGAAGCGATGGCGAAGAGTTTTACGAGTTTCATGTTATTAAAATAATTTAAAGTTTTTGTCTGTCGTACAATCTGCAAAGATAGCAATATTTCCGGATAAAGCATAATCTACGGGTGTGGAGATAAAAAAGTTAGTACAAACGATTGATTTTTTATGGAAAAAACAGTAAATTTGGGTATCGTTACGCAGTAGAACAAAACAGGGCATTATGGTTGACAGCTCCACCTTGCATGCAAAGCTGAAGACTTTCTTCGGTTACGATGCTTTTAAGGGAGACCAGGAACGTATTATCCGTCACCTGATTTCCGGCAAGGATGCGTTTGTGCTCATGCCCACCGGGGGCGGCAAGTCGCTGTGCTACCAGCTGCCGGCCCTTGTCATGGAAGGCACCGCCATTGTCATCTCTCCGCTCATTGCCCTCATGAAGAACCAGGTAGACGCCATCCGCGGTTTCGAGGTAGGGGAAGACGGCATTGCGCACTTCCTCAATTCCTCGCTCAGCCGCATGCAGATCCAGGAGGTTCAGGAAGACCTCCTCAGGGGCGTTACCAAACTGCTGTACGTGGCGCCGGAGTCCCTTACCAAGGAGGAGAACATTGCCCTTTTAAAATCGGTCAAAATCTCCTTCTATGCGGTGGATGAAGCCCACTGTATTTCCGAGTGGGGCCATGACTTCCGCCCGGAATACCGCAAGATCCGCTACATCATAGACCAGATTCAGCCGGCGCCGGTGATTGCCCTCACGGCTACCGCTACGCCCAAGGTCCAGAGCGACATTCTCAAGAACCTGCGCATCCAGGACGCCGAGGTATTCAAGTCCTCCTTCAATCGGCCCAACCTCTATTATGAGGTACGGGACAAGGTGGAACCCGAGAAGGATATCATCCGCTTCATCCGCCAGAATCCCGGCAAGAGCGGCATCATCTACTGCCTCAGCCGCCGCAAGGTGGAGGAACTGGCCCAGATGCTCTCCATCAACGGCATCAAGGCGCGTCCGTATCATGCCGGCCTGGACGCAAAGACCCGGGCCGAGAACCAGGACCTGTTCCTCACGGAAGAGATTGACGTCATCGTGGCCACCATCGCTTTTGGCATGGGCATTGACAAGCCGGACGTTCGCTTTGTCATCCACTACGACATTCCCAAGAGCATCGAAGGCTATTATCAGGAGACGGGCCGTGCCGGCCGTGACGGCCAGGAAGGCCAGTGCATCACCTATTACAGCTACAAGGATATCCAGAAGCTGGAGAAGTTCATGCAGGGGAAGCCGGTGGCCGAGCAGGAAATCGGCAAGCAGCTCCTGCAGGAGACTGTGGCGTATGCAGAGTCCAGCCAGTGCCGGCGCAAGATGCTGCTCAACTATTTCGGAGAGGATTATCCCGAGGACAACTGCGGGGCGTGCGACAACTGCCTGCATCCCAAGAAGCGCTATGACGGAAGGGAGGACATGGCCCTTGTCATCGAGCTCATCCAGTCGCTGCCGGAACACTTCAAGCTGGAGCACCTGGCCGCCATCCTTTCGGGCGTTACCAATGCCATGGTCAAGTCCTACAAGCACGACGAACTGCCTTTTTTCGGGGCCGGCAAGGATCATGACATCCGTTTCTGGTGCGCCGTCTTCCACCAGGGACTTCTCCTGCATTATCTGGAGAAGGATATTGAGAATTACGGACTTATCTCGGTTACAGAGCAAGGCCTTCAGTTTATGGAGCACCCGCATCAGGTCATGCTGGTGGAGGACCGCACGTTCTCCGAGGGTGAGGACGACGAAGAGGACGATGTACCTGCGGCTTCCGGTGGCGGCGGGGGAGACCCTGTGCTCCTGTCCATGCTAAAGGACCTTCGAAAGGACGTTGCCCGCAAGATGCACCTGCAACCCTGGATTGTGTTCGGAGACCCGGCGCTGGAGGATATGACCATTGTGTATCCGCTTACGCTCAAGGAACTCCAGGAAAAGTGCCAGGGCGTAGGAGAAGGCAAGGCCCGTAAGTTTGGCCAGCCTTTTGTGGACCTCATTGCCCGCTATGTGGAGGAGAATGAGATTGAAAGGCCCGACGACTTTGTGGTCAAGTCCGTGGCTCCCAAGTCGGGTAACAAAGTGTATATCATCCAGTCCATAGACCGCAAACTGGACCTTAAGGACATTGCCGCCGCCAAGGGGCTGGACATGAACGAACTTCTCACGGAAATCGAGGGTATCATATCTACCGGTACCCGCGTCAATATCAATTATTATATTGAGAAAGAACTGGATCCCGAGGTGGTGGAGGAAATCTACGACTGGTTCAAGGAAGAAGCCACCTCCGACTCCCTGTCCGAGGCCCTTGCCGCCCTGGGTGGAGACTACGAGGAATCAGAAATCCGCCTGGTCCGCATCAAGTTCCTCTGCGAGCTACGGACGAGTAACGCACTTTTCCGGCAAAAACGCGTTATACGTCCCACCGCAGCCTAAAGATAGATCAAACTGGAGAGATTCCCCGGCGCAAAGAGCCTTTGCGCCATATGCGCGCCCTGGTCCTCATCCCACTCCTTGCCGCCCCACTTGTAGGGGTTGTCGACAGAAGCCGGCAGCGCCTGCCCCATGTCAGTAGCCTCACCATACGGGTAGAACTGGTTCACCTGCTCCACCAACCTGCGTCATTCACCACCACTCGCACATTGCCCAGATGGTCCGTCAAAAAGTCTATATCTTTACCCAATATCCACAAATCAACAGTGCTGCTATGTACGATAACAAAGAGCCGATAACAAATAAGAAAACGATTAGGCCCTTAATTATTCTATTACAATCATTAGAATACCGTTTCTCTAGTTTTTCATACTTGTCTATTTTTTTCTTATTATCATAAAAAAAACTGAATATCCCATCTATCAGGATAAAAGGCACTAACACAATGATAATGATTTCTCGATTAAGTTTACAACTGAATAAATGTAGAATAAATGTTGTAATCATCAACGCGTAAAAACCCAGTGTTGTTGCCAATACCCCAAAGCCCCAATCGCAAAAGGATTTCTCGCTCAAGGATCTATATGCCTTCGATATCCGATAGTAACAGTAGTCGAAAAAGGTTCTCATAACTATTTTGAGGGCAAAAACTGTCTATTCGTTCCTACGGGGAAGCCTATCTTGCAATTAACATTTTTCCCTCTTAAGCGGCCCGGAATAAAACGTTTTTCGCAGAACTGATCAATCACTTCTTTTGCTTTATGCTTCAGCGAATCATTATCTAACTCCATTGAAAAAGATTCAAAGTGTGCTATACCTTCCTTGTCAATAATAATAACAGCTATGAAAGGTATCAATTCCATCTCTAAATACTTTCGGTCCTCTTCGTTAAATACACTCTGTACAATTCTGGATAAGACTGTGTTTTCATCACCTTCTACATAAATTGGATAAGTATCCAATTCCGTAAAGCAATAACTATCCAGCCAGGCGTCATCAATTGTTTTAATGTCATGGCTCTTTACAACGTGTTCAATGTCAGAGATGCTATCCATGCTTCCGTCATATTTATGCGATAGAAAAGGATTGAATGCACCGTCCGTAAATACAATTTGCCAAGAAGGATAATCATCCCCAGCCACTGAGAAAGAGTCATCTAGTGTGATTTCTTCATCCAAAATGCCATATGATATTGAGCTATCAACAGCTACTTCTTGTTTATATGAACTAGAAAAAGGCTTAACACAGATATCTAAGATAGTATTTTTACCTTCTGACGTACTCTTGTAGCTAATAATCCCAGTTTCAGACACCTGATGAACATCTTTTATAAACAGACACAAAAGATCTCTTATCAGCTCGTTTTTGATAGGTTGCTGTATTAGGGATTGTATTAGCAATATCCCTAATATAATAGTCTTACTTATTACCATAGTTTTACTTTTTCATATAATTTTTTGCTATCGTAACGTATACATTTACCATCTATGGGAGTATTAAAACCCTGTGAACTCGGGAATGCTCCAGCTGCGATCTTGTCACTTCGAAGTAAAGTTTCATTAGAGAAGCCTGAAGGAATATGATTATTCGGGTGACTATGTACAATTGAGAAACCTCTTATGCCGCGATCATCTAATTTTGTCAGCGCCTGAGCCAGGAAGAAGCATTCCGCCTTCCCAGGCGACGCTTACCATACCTGCGGTCGTCGGTGAGAAGGCAAAAACGCGTTATTTAGCATCTTACCAGTAGTAGGTTTCACTGGGCACCTCCTTCCAAATGTCCTCGTCCCGGACATCTGTATTTACTTTGGTTTTAGACAGGAGTTCATACTTCGGTTGAGTTATCGGCCCGCCATCTGCTTTGTTGATATCCGGGTGATTCTCCCAAACGGTTGTTACCTTAAACACATACTCATATCCTTCCTCATATTCAAAACGGCCGTCTTGAACCATGGTGCCCATCAGCCATTTGTTTCCCCACGAGTTCGTACTCCATGTACGTACTTGATAAAGATTATACTGATTCACCATTGTCATTGTTTCGTAGTGATACATGAAAGAGGCTATCCTCATCTCGTACACTGATTCGTAAGTATCCTTGTTGTTATTCTTCTGGCAGCTGATGAAAAAAAACAAGGAAAGAAACGCACTCAAGCAGGATATATGCGCGATCCACTCACAGGATCGAATAGCGCCAAAGTGTCTCATGGTTAGCGGTTTTCGCAAAAATATGGAATATATGGCTACGGACGAGTAACGCACTTTTCCGGCAAAAACGCGTTATACGTCCCACCGCAGCCTAAAGATAGATCAAACTGGAGAGATTCCCCGGCGCAAAGAGCTTTTGGGCCATCTCCTGCAGCTGAGCGGGGGTGATGGCTGCAATGGCCGTACGGGTTTCTTCCGGGGTCATGATACGGCCCCAGGAAAGCATGCTTTTACCCATGGAAAGGCACTGCGCCTCGCCGGCATCGGAGGAAATGGCCAGCTGGCCCAGGAGCTGCTTTCGGTAGGCTTTGACCTGCGCATCGGTAAACGGCACCTCCCGCACCCGCGTCAGAATTTTGTCAATGGCCTTCTCACAGTCATCCAGATTGGAACGGTCGCAGCCAAAACTGATGGCCAGAATGCCCGTATCGGCATACTGCGTATAGGAACACTCGATGCCGTACACCCAGCCTCGTTTTTCTCTGAGCTCTTTGTTTAGTAATGAATTGGATGCTGGTCCTCCCAGGATGTTGGACAGCATGGCGCATACCAGCCGCTCCGGCATGTCGTACAGCGACGGCGCCTTGCAGCCCATGATGGCATTCACCTCATGGTGGTGCTTATCAAGGGTTACATGAAAAGGTTCTCCGGCAGGGAGGGATGCGCCTTGCGCGTAGCATTGGCCTTTGTTTTGCGAAGCGCAAGGCGCGCCCTCCCTGCCGGGAAGGGTCAGTTTAAGCACCTGCTTCTCCAGGGTGCGTTCATCGATATCGGCCACCACGGAAAAGACCATCTTCTCCGGGACAAAGTTTTCCTTCACGAAGCGGCGGAGCATATCGGCCTTGATCTTTTTGACGCTGGCCGATGTCCCCAGGATGGGCGTCTCCAGCGGGGAGCCCTCGAAGAGGAGCGTCTCGAAGCGGTCGTAGACGTCCTCGGCGGGGTTGTCCTTGTAGGAGATGATTTCGTCCAGCACCACGCCGCGCTCGGTCTCGATCTCGTCCTCGGGGAAGGTGGCCTCGGTGGCCAGCTCGAACAGCAGGCCCGCCGCTTTCTTCCAGTCCTCCTTGAGGACGGTGGCGTGCAGCACAATCTCTTCCTTGGTGGTGTAGGCATTGAGTTCGCCGCCCAGCTTGTCCAGGTAGCCGTTGATGACATTCGCACTCTTGCGGCGTGTTCCGCGGAACATCGTATGCTCCACAAAGTGCGCGATGCCGGCCGGATAGCCTTTCTCGTCGCGCGTTCCACAGCCGATGGTGAGCGCGCAGAAAGCCACCGCGCGGCCACTGCGGCGCACGGCGTATCTCAGTCCCTGAGGGGTGGTTCCTGTCGTCATCTCTTCCGGGCCAGGCGCTTGAGGTCTTCCGGCAGGAAGCCGGCACCCCTGCGGGCATCGATCCTGTGTTTGGAAAGGTAGTAGAGGGTGTGGGTATCGGCCTCGAAAAGCATCTTGTAGCAGACGTCTCCCTTTTCCGGGACGAGGGGCGCGACCACGTAGCTTACCAGCGTGTTATACTGGGCGTCCAGATAGGCCTGGTCGGCATCGGCGGTGTCCACCACCTGGAAATCCTCGTCCAGGTACTTCTTGAGCTCTTTCTCCGTCACGTTCTCGGAGAGGTCCTCGCTGGCGATGCGGATTTGCTTGGTGTGGCCCCATTTGTCGTAGTTCTTGTTCACCCAGGCTTCCATGCCATAGGCGACTTTTTCGCTTTCCATGGCTTCCAGGGTGTATTCCTGCACGGTCTTGATGAGGCCGCCCAGGTAGGTGAGCTCGCGCCCGCTGCCACCCATGGCGGCAACAAGGGGCAGGGAAATCACTTCATGCATGGCGCTGATGCCTTTCTCTTTTGCTTCAGGGTCTCCTTTCAGGAGCGTGAGGAAGCTGATGCCGCCAGACTCGGCCACCATGAGGAAGTAATACTTGTCCTCCGATTTAATCTTGTCGAAACGCTCCAGCGTCGAGAATTCAAAGGCCGATGCCGTCCAGCCGGACACCACCTCTTCGCGAAGGGCGCTGGAGAGCATTTCGTTGCCGGTGAGAACCACCTGCGTTACTTTGTCGGTAAAGTCTGCGAGTTTGTGCTTGCGGGTAGAAACCTGTCCCTGGGCCCACAGGGGCAGGCTCAGGACTAGGGACAGGAGGATACAGCTTATCTTTCTCATTGTGCGATAAATGCGTAGGTTATGGTCCCCATCTGACGGGCGGGGGCTTCCGGCGAGGCCGAGAACTTGGACAGGCGGGCGGCTCTTATGGCAAAGGTGCGAAGGCACCCGTCTTGCGAAGATGTTGTGCTGTCGTCTACCTTGGCGTTAACGACGTCTCCCCGGTTGTTCACGGTGATGATGACGGTGATTTCACCGGCGCCGTAGCAGCGGTAGGCGGGGATGGGAAGGCGGGAAGCCCGGCGGCCGTCCAGGCTCCAGGAGAGCACCGAAGGGCCGCTGTAGGGCTTGGCCTCTTCCTTCTTTTTCTCCTTCTTCTCTTCCTGGACTGCGGCAAAGCTGTCCGGGGTGTCATCGGCCTTGTGCTGCCCTTCCTGCAATTCCTTTGCCAGACGCTCGGCCTCCTTGTACAGCTCCTCGGCGTTGGTGCCGCGGTCGTCCTTGAGGGTGCTCTGGTCCACGGTGACATTGCGGACGGGGACGCCCTGGTCCGAGAGCATCTGCTCCAGCTGGGCTTCCACCCTTTCCTGCATGCGGATGCGCTGCTGGAGGCGCTCCACCTCTTCCTGGGCGGTGAAGTCCATCACAAAGCTGTTTTCCTGCTGCACTTCAAAGCCGATACGGACGGCCAGCAAAACGATAATCACCGCGAGATGGATGCTCACGGTGATATATAATCCTGCCTGCTGGTCCGGGGTTAATTTCATTTGCGGCGTTTTTTCTTCTGCAGGGCTTTTTCTACGGTATTGGTAATGATGTCAATAGCTACTTTGTTGTGACCGCCCTGGGGCACGATGACATCGGCGTAGCGCTTGGAGGGCTCGATGAACTGAAGGTGCATGGGCTTCACGGTCTCGCAGTAGTGCTCGATGGCGGTTTCGATGGTGCGGCCGCGCTCGGCGATATCGCGGACGATGATGCGCAGCACGCGGTCGTCGTCATCGGCGTCTACGAATACCTTGATGTTCATCTGGTCCCTCAGCTCCTTGCAGGTGAAGATGAGGATGCCTTCTACGATGATGACATCGGCCGGTTCTACGGTGATGGTCTCGGTGGTGGAACGGGAACAGGTGAGATAGGAGTAAACGGGCTGCTCGATGGTCTTTCCGCTCTTGAGTTCACGGATTTGCTGGCACATGAGCTTCCAGTCAATGGCGTCGGGGTGGTCGAAGTTGATGTTCTTTCTCTCCTCCGCGGGGACGTGGCTGGAATCTTTGTAGTAGGAGTCCTGAGGGATCACCACCACGCGGCCCTGCAGCTGCTCGGTGATGGCTCTTACCACTGTCGTTTTGCCGGATCCTGAACCGCCGGCGATACCGATGACTAACATTAGAATTCTGCGTTTTTCGGGGTTCTCGGGAACGGAATGACGTCACGGATGTTGGCCATGCCGGTGACAAACAGGAGCAGGCGCTCGAAGCCCAGGCCGAAGCCGCTGTGCGGAACGCTTCCGTAACGGCGGGTATCGATATACCACTCCAGGTTGTTGCGGGACATGCCCAGCTCGTCGATACGGGCTTCCAGTTTTTCGAGGGATGCTTCACGCTCGGAGCCGCCGATGATTTCGCCAATCTTCGGGAATAGCACGTCCATGCCGCGGACGGTGCGGCCGTCCTCGTTCTGCTTCATGTAGAAGGCCTTGATGTCCTTGGGGAAGTCGATGAGGATGACGGGCTTCTGGAAGTGCTTTTCTACGAGGTAGCGTTCGTGCTCGCTCTGGAAGTCGGTGCCCCAGTGAACGGGGTACTCGAACTTGACACCGTTTGCGACGGCTTTTTCCAGGATGTCTACGGCCTCGGTGTAGGTGACTCGCTGGAATGCGATGCCCAGAACGCTCTTCATGCGCTCAATAAGGCCGTCGTCGTATTTATCATTGAGGAACTTGAGGTCTTCCATGCAGTTGTCCAGGGCATACTGGACCAGATATTTCACAAATTCCTCGGCCAGTTCCATGTTGTCCTGAAGGTCGTAGAAGGCCATTTCGGGCTCAATCATCCAGAACTCGGCCAGGTGACGGGGCGTGTTGGAATTCTCTGCGCGGAAGGTGGGGCCGAAGGTGTAGATTTCGCCGACGGCGGTGGCACCCAGCTCGCCTTCCAGCTGACCGGAAACGGTGAGGGAGGTCTTTTTGCCGAAGAAATCCTTGCCGAAGTCTACGTTGCCTTTCTTGTCCAGCGGGATGTTCTTGAGGTCCAGGGTGGTTACCTGGAACATGTCTCCTGCGCCCTCTGCATCGGATTCGGTGATGAGGGGAGTGTGCAGGTACACGAAGCCCTTCTGGTTGAAGAAGGTGTGGATGGCGTAGGCCATGGCGTTACGGATGCGGAGCACAGCGCCGAAGGTGTTGGTCCTCAGGCGCATGTGGGCTACGCTGCGAAGATACTCAAGGGTAGTGTCCTTTTTCTGGAGAGGGAAACGCATGGGGTCGCAGTCTCCCAGGACTTCGATTTCCTTAGCCTGGATTTCCACGGCCTGTCCACTACCCACGGAAGCCACCAGCTGGCCTTTTACGGCCAGCGAGGCTCCTGTGGTAATGCGTTTAATGAGTTCTTCGCTAAAAAGCTCAGTATTGGCTACGATTTGTATATTGTTGATGGTAGAACCGTCATTGAGGGCGATGAATTTTACTTGTTTATTGCCTCTCTTAGTGCGTACCCAACCCTTTGCCAGCACTTCAGCGCCCGGCTCCGAGGCAAGCAGAGCCTTGATTTTGGTTCTTTTCAAAGTTTCCATAAAGTTAATTACTTCTTATCCTGCAAATATAGCAAATCTTAGCCAATTCGGCAAAGTTTAGCGGCCTAGCAAGGTAAGATATTCGTTCCTGCGCGGGCAGTTTTTAGCCTTGATTTGCTGTTTCATCAGACATCTCATGGTGTAAACTGACCCTTTGTAAGGAAGATGTGCCCGCTGTCGGATGAGTTCGTTGGGGATTCCTGCCGCGGTGAGACTGAATACCAGTATCCTTTTTTTTGTAAAGCGGGGATAATCTGCTTTGAGATCTACAAGGATGTTCCGGTGTTTCTGGTTCATCTCCTTCTGTAACTCTCCGTCTTTCTCGAGCGTACCCAGATAGTCATCGTCTATCTGGCGTATGGTTTCGAGCAACTCCTTCTCGTTGTGATAGCGCCTTTCCTGGGCGTTGATTCTGTCCTGGATATATTTGCCCAGGATATGGAAAGATGCTTTGACTAGCTGTTGTGGTTCACGAATCTGGATTTTGTTGATTTTTGGCATTTTAGTTCTTTTTAATAGGGTTTTGTGGTTGGGCGCGCAAAAGTAATCAACACTAGTTAACTTGAAAAAATATTTGCAGAATAATATCTTATATGTTATTTATTTGATAATGAATTATTTAGGCATTTTTCATCGTGTCAAAATTAAAAAAACGGCCTCTCGCGTTAACGAGAGGCCGTTTTTCGTATAAGATTAAAGCTTAGTCCTTCGCGGGTTTGCGTGCGGCGTACATAATCTTGAGAGCTGAGCAGCGGCGCAGCTCCTGCTTTACGTCGGATACAATACCCATACGGACATCCTGGTCCACGCGGAGGTTGACGGTCATCAGGGACCGCTCTGCCTCGGACATGGCGTCGCGCTCGGCGGCGATGAAGTCACGGATGTCGGCTACAGTCTTGAAAGAGTCGTTGAGCTGGATACGTGCATCGGTACCGTACATGGCCTGATACTGCAGGGTAGGGGAGCCGATGTTGATATTTGCGCTCAGGTCTTTTCTCTCGAGCTTAGCTACTTCGGATGCCTGGGGCATGACCACTTTCACCTTGTTCTCGGTTTCACGCATCTGCGTGGTAACCATGAAGAAGAACAGGAGCATGAACACGATATCGGAAAGGGAGTTGGACGATGCCTGCGGGACTTCCTTCTTGTTACTGGAACCTCCAAATTTTGACATAATCTTTACCTCCTATTATTTTTTACCGGTATCCTTAGGCTCTGCCTCGGAGATGTTCTGAGGTACGGCCTTCTTCACAATATCCTGCTGTTCTTCGGTGAGTCGGGAAAACTTCTTGCCGAAGTTGGCACGGGAGAATTCGTCGCGGAGTTCGTTCACGGCCTTCACAAGTTCGTTCTGGACTGCGATGTAGGCCTGGTAGCTGGTACCACGGTCGTTCTGCAGGGAGATAACGCCCTTGGAGACCTTGTAAATCTTTCCTTCGATTTCCTTCTCTTCCTTTTCGGGAAGGTTGGGGTCGTTGGTGGGGTTGGTGAGGAACTCCTTGATCTTGTCTTTCAAGAGAGAGATGTCCATGGCTTCGCTACCGGCAAACAGCTTATCGGCAGAGTTGATTCTGACGATGATGATGTTACGGCGGTTCACCTTCTGGTCCTGGGCGGTTTTTGCGTCCGGGATGGGAGGAAGGCGGCGCTGCAGACCGGACTGGTCCCCCATGGTTGTAGTCATGAGGAAGTAGCACAGCAGCAGGAACGCGATGTCCGCCGTGGAACCGATTGCATTAAAAGTTCTTCTTGCCATGGTTTACTTTACTTTTTGCGGATGGTCATGAGTACTTCGCCGCAGATGATGGACAGGATGGCAGCACCGCCTACGATGTAGGCCATGTTGAGGATGGTATCCGTCATCTTGAGCTCGGTTGCAGTGGGAAGCGTGGCGCCGGAATATCCGACAGCCGGAGCGCCGGAGGCCAGGAGGTAGCAGACACCGAACAGAGCGGCAGCGGCTACAACGGCGATTCCGATTTTAACGAGGCCCTTGGGATTGGTCGTGGCCGTTACGTACAGGCCCAGGCAAATCACACAAGCAAGAGCTAAGCCCAGCACGGCGTATGCCCAGTAGAGGAGCACGTCCGTTGCTGCGCCGTCATTGGCCTCGAATCCCTTGAAGAAACCCCAGACCAGGATGACAACGCTCACAACCAAGAGTGCCACCAGGCAAAGCTTGAAGATTTTAGCGTATTTCTGGTTTTCCATTATAATAGGGAATTAAAGGGGTTTTTACTTGTTGTTCTTAACCATGATGTCCACGAAGCGAATGGAAGAGTCTTCCATATCGATGGACAGGGAGTCGATCTTAGCGATGATGTAGTTGTAGAAGATCTGAAGGATCATGGCGACGATAAGACCGCCCACGGTGGTGATAAGGGCAACCTTCATACCGCCAGCCACAACGTTCGGGGAGATATCACCGGCAGCCTGGATAGCGTCGAAGGCCTGGATCATACCGATAACGGTACCAAGGAATCCGAGGGACGGGGCGATGGAGATGAACAGACCAATCCAGCTGAGGCCGTTCTCCATGAGGCTCATCTGAACACCGCCGTAGGAGACGATGGTCTTCTCGATGACATCAACACCCTGGTCGGCGCGGAGCAGGCCCTGATAGAAGATGCTGGCCACGGGGCCACGGGTTTCACGGCATACTTTCTTGGCTTCTTCGATACCGCCCTTGGCAAGAGCCGCTTCCACAGCCTCGAGGAGCTTGGTGGTGTTGGTCTTGGAGAAGGCAAGGTACAGGATGCGCTCGATAGCGAGGGCCATACCGAGGATCAGGCAGATGATGATCAGGGACATGAAGCCTGCGCCACCCTCGATGAACTTGGTCTTGAGGGCCTGGTGAAGGGGAACTTCTTCACCGGAACCGGCAAACAGGTCAACGACCTCTTCGGCCTCTTCGACCTGCTCCGTGGCGGCGGGAGCTGCGTCCTCTTCCTGAGCGGAAGCGATGTTTGCAGTGAAGGTCAGAAGACCGACGACTGCCAAAAACATGAAAAACTTTTTCATAATCGTTTTTGTGTTGTTAGTTATTAATGAATTTTAGTTGATAAAATATCCTTATAAATTTTGTCGTGCAATTTAGTAATAAAAATCGGAATAGCCAAAGATTATTTGCTTATTTCACCGCACAGGTTCTTTTCCAGCATGGTTTTTACCCACTGGTTATTGTCGCTTCTTCCCATGAGACAGAACAACTTACCGAGGGCTGCTTCGGTGGTGATGTCGGCTCCCGACAGGACGCCGGCATGCTTGAGCGAAGCACCGGTTGCGTAGAGGTTCATGTTCACGGTTCCCGACTTGCACTGGGTGACGTTCAGGAGGATCTTGCCCTGGGCATCGGCCTCCTTGAGAATCTGGAGGAACCACTCTTTGGAGAGAGCGTTTCCGGAGCCGTAGGTCTCGATGATGCAGGCTCTGATTTCGGGAGCGCAGAGGAAGTGGCGGGCGACCATCGGCGTAATTCCCGGATGGATTTTGAGGATGGAAACGCGCGTATCGAGGTGGGTCTGTACGCGAAGCTGGGCGTCCCAGTAGACGGGCTTGCGGATGATGTCGGTGTTGTAGCGGATGTTGATGCCGGCCTCGGCGAGGGGCGGGCAGTTGGGGGAGGCGAAGGCGTTGAAGGCCTCGGCGCTGTACTTGGTGGAACGGTTGCCGCGGAGGAGCAGGGAGTCAAAGCAGATGGCTACTTCCGGGACGTAGGCATGGCCTTCGGGGTCCTTGGCGGCGGCAATCTCCACGGCCGATATCAGGTTTTCCTTGCCGTCGGTGCGGGGTACGCCGATGGGAAGCTGGCTTCCCGTGAAGACGACGGGCTTGGTGAGGCCTTCCAGCATGAAACTGAGGGTTGAGGCGCTGTAGGCCATGGTATCGGTTCCGTGCAGGATGACAAAGCCGTCGTATTCTTCATATTTGTCGCTGATGAGCTGGGCCAGGTCTGCCCACAGGGACGGTTCCACGTCCGAGGAGTCGATGAGCGGATCGAAGGTGTAGGAGTCGATGCGGACGTCGAACTTGTTCAGTTCCGGCACTTCTTCCTTTATCTGGCTGAAGTCAAAGGGCTTCAGGGTTCCGTCGGCCGGATCTTCCTTCATGCCGATGGTGCCTCCGGTGTAAATGATTAGGACAGACTTCATATTCCGAACAGTTTTTCTGCATTTTGGGTTGTGATGGACTCGGCCTCGGCGGGGCTGATGCCTTTGATTTCCGCTACTTTGGCGGCTATAAGGGGGAGGAAGGCGCTTTCGTTGCGCTGCCCCCGGTGCGGAACCGGCGCCAGGTAGGGGGCGTCAGTCTCCAGGAGGATGTGCCGGAGCGGAATGCGCTCCAGTGTTTTGGCGATGCCGGCGTTCTTGAATGTGACAACCCCGCCGATGCCCACCGAAAAGTCTCCGTAGCGGTTGGCCTGCTCGTAGATTTCATAGCTGGCCGTAAAGCAGTGCAGGTTGCCCCTCAAGCCAAGATGGGCGCAGTCTTTGAGGATGGCCAGAAAGTCCTCCCATGCATCCCGGAGGTGGATGTTCACCGGCAGCCCCAGTCTCGCCGCCAGTTCCAGCTGGATGCGCAGCACCTCCTTCTGCTCCCCGACGAAATCCGTTCCCTCATGGTAGTCCAGGCCTATCTCGCCGATGGCCACGATTCGCTCCCCGTCTCCTGGACCCGGGACAGGTCCGTTCCTTGGACCAGCTCCGTTCCTTGGACCAGTCCCGTTTCTTGGACCAGGTCCAGCTATTGTGCCTTCTGCGCTATTCCGTTCCAGATTGTCTGGACCAGGTCCAGCCCATGAAATTGGACCTGGTCCAAAAATGCTGTGGACCTGGTCCAGCTCGTCCTTCCAGTTATCGGCTGTGACGGACCCGGGGTAGAACCCTGCCATCTGGAACAGGACGCCAGGGTGGCGGCGACCTATCTCCCACATGGCGGGCCTTTCCGTGCTGTCGATATCGGCCTGGATCATTTTCCCTACGCCGGCATCCAAAGCCCGCTGGACGGCGGCTTCTGCATCGGGCAGCAGCCACTCGTCATAGAAATGGGTATGGGTGTCTATCAGCATGGAACTTCTTGTTGTTTAATCTAGCAAATTTCGCCCATCCCTTCGACTTTTCCAAATCTTTCTTCCCGTTGAACACGAAAACCCGGCGCCGGACCTCGCGTCCCGGCCCCGCGTTCCGGCCCCGCGTTCCGACCCCGCGTTCGGCCCTGCCACTGGCCCTTGCTGCTGGACTTGCCACTGGGACTTCTTAGACGAGGTCCACCCCCTTTTTGGACGAGGTCGAATTTTAAGTGGTGGACCAGGTCCAGCGGTTGTGCCTTCCAGGGGGCTGTAGGGCCGATGTGGTGGACCTGGTCCAGGGGGCAAAATGGGACCTCGTCCAAACCTTCACCGGACCTCGTCCAAAAAGGGGACAGACCTGGTCCAAGACGTCAGCGGCCCTCCTTATCCTTAACCTTCATGGCTTTCCGGATGGTTTCGCGTTCCAGCCCCAGCACCCGGGCCAGTTGATTGATGGTGGTTTTCCGACTGCGCCACAGGTAGGGCAGCAGCCGATACTTCTTTTCTACGGGGAGCTGAGCCAGATCCAGTGCAAACCATCGTTGGGCGATGTCGGCAACCACCTTGTAGAATTCAGAGTCCGGAAGCATCATGCGTGGGGCGTCAACCAGTTTTTCTTCCATTTCGGCAGGATTAAGCGACCCGATGGTCTTGAGCCAGAATGCCGGATCGTTGTTATATACCTGTTCCAGGTAGTCGACATCACAGAAGGTTTCGGGTATCAGGTCACCATCCGCGTCTACTTGCCAAGGCACATCTTTCAGATTCTCACGTGTGTGCATGATACTGTCCTGCTCCCTTCGTGTGAACTTGTTTACGCGCAATCCGTTCGGGACTTTCGATTTATCTCTGAACATGGCACTGTAGCCGCTCCATTTGTATTTATCTATAGGAGCGCCGTTATCCAGTGTGTTGCGGGGAATGTAGGCGAGTGCCATCCTGACATACCAGTCATTGTCCAAAACAAGGGCCTGGACGTCGGTTCCTTTGAGGATTTGCTTTTCGAGGTATTTGGTTTGGAACCACTGGGCATACATGCGCTTTAGTTCATCGCCATAATCATTGGCAGCCTTGTAATCTGCCGCCAGTATGGCAACGTGGCAATGGTTGGAGACAACATCGTAGATGATGACGATTACGTTTTTGCGCCGGGCGCAGATGGCAATGTATTTGACCATCATGCCGTAGTCTTCGTCGTCCCGGCAAAGGATAGCTTTTTCCAATCCCTTCATGCTTACGTGGAAGGGCTGGACACTTTTGATTTCCCCAGAGGGGAGTTTTCTTTGAACAATCCGTTTCATGGTAATTAGCTTTATAGGGTTAAAATGAATATTTGGCCTATTGAATGGAGGGCCTTTGTCTTTGGACGAGGTCTGCCCCCTTCTTGGACGAGGTCCACCCCCCCCTTTTGGACGAGGTCCCATTTTAAGTGGTGGACCAGGTCCAGCGGTTGTGCCTTCCAGGGGGCTGTAGGGCCGATGTGTTGGACCTGGTCCATGGGGTAAAATGGGACCTCGTCCAAAACGTTGCTGGACCAGGTCCACCCCGCCCCCACCCGGCGCCGGACCTCGTCCCAGCCCCACCCCCTCCCCTCCGTCAAACCGCCCCCTCACTCCTTACACATACGTTGCAGCCAGGGCACAGCGGCGCAGAAGGTCGGTGGTGATGATGCCTTCCGCTTCCAGGAGACCGATGCTCTCCAGGACCTGGCCAATGGCAAGGCCGGTGAGGGCGGTGAGGTCGTCGGCCGTGGCACCGCGGTTCGTGCGGATGGCCATGCCCACGGTGACGGCGGGCGCATCGGCCCCGAAGCGGTTTTCGAGGTGCTGCCGGAAGCGGGCTTCGGTCCAGCCGGTGTGCCACGATCCGCCGGCCCCGCGGACACGGCTTCCGAGCCCCAGCTGCCCGATCAGCTCTTCCGGCGAGGTAATGATGCGGGCCATGTTGCAGCCGATGAGCGAGTTGCACCCGGCCGAGCGGATGTCGTCCATGCGTCCCGGGATGGCAAAGACCTCGCGCGAGTACTCGTTGGCATACTTAGCGGTCATCAGTGAGCCGCCTTTCGTCTTGGATTCCACCACCAGGACAGCCGATGAAAGCGCCGCTATGATGCGGTTGCGCCGAAGGAAATTGAGCGCGACGGGGGACGTCCCCAGCGGATAGTCGGTGATGAGGGCGCATCCGGGCCGATTGACAATCTCTGCCGCCAGTTCCCTGTGCTGCCAGGGGTATACCTTGTCGATGCCCGTCGGCATGACGCCGATGGTCCCGAGCCCCAGCTGCAGCGCCGTGCTGTGCGCGATGCCATCGGCCCCGTATGCCATCCCGCTCACGACGGAGGGCTGGACGTCGGCCGATGAAAGCGCCTCCACCAGCTTGCGGCACCACTCCCGTCCGTAGGGGCTGATGTCCCGCGTCCCCACGACGGCAATCATCGGCCTGAGCCCGAAAACTTCCGTGGGGGAGGAGCATGCGCTGAGATACAGGCCGATGGGCGGTGCCGGAATCTCACGCAGCACCTGCGGGTAGTCGTCATCGCTCAGGCCGATAAACCGGAACCCCAGCGCCCGGACGCGTTCCAGCTCCCTTGTAGCCCAGTTCAGTTCCGACGGAATTAGTTTGGGAAGAAGGGGCCGGAGCGCCTCCGCGTGAGCAAAAACATCTGTAAGGGCAGCCCAGGAGCCGTCAAACAGGGAAAGAGCACTGCCGGCCTGCTCCATGAGCGCAATGGCCAGCTCGGGGTGATAACCAAAAATTTTGTTCAGGGCGCACAGCGCCACATGTTCGTCAGTATAGTTCATGGGCCAAAGATAAACAAACCTTTTGACCCGTTTTTTCGCGAATGTGGTCTAACAGATTGGCTATTAGCGTATTAACTTTTTCTCTTTCGACCGGCCAGAACAAAGAGAAAAAACTAATATGTTGCTAATCAGCTTGTTATGCGATGTTCGCCGATGGGCCGATGGCCGCCCGCCGCTGCCGCCCCGCGCCCGCCGCTGCGCCCCGGCCACAAAAAAGCCCCGCCGTGGACCGGCAGGGCTGTTTCATAGTTCTGGCGACACCTTATACGATGAGCAGGGCGTCTCCGTAGGGACCAAAGCGGTAACCTTCCTTGAGGGCTTCCTCGTAGGCGGCCATCACTCCCTTGTAACCCCCGAAGGCGGCTACGCTCATGAGCATGGTGCTCTGCGGCAGGTGGAAGTTGGACACGCAGGCATCCGGAACCGAGTACTGGTAGGGCGGGAAGATGAACTTGTTGGTCCAGCCGTCGTAGGGGTTAACCTCGTGCGTGGTGGTTACGTAGGTTTCCAGGCCGCGCATGACGGTAGCGCCGATGGCCACGACCTTCTTGCCGCTGCGTTTGGCCTTGTTGATGGCGGCTGCGGCTTCCTCGGAGATGATGAGGCGTTCGGAGTCCATGCGGTGCTTGGAAAGGTCTTCCACATCTACCGTGCGGAAGTGGCCGATGCCCATGTGCACGGTGATGAACGTTTTCTCGATATCCTTGAGTATCATGCGGTTGAACAGCTCCCGGCTGAAGTGCAGGCTGGCCGCGGGGGCGCTGACGGCACCCTCGTGGGCGGCAAAGATGGTCTGGTAGTTCTCCACGTCTTCCGGTGTGGTCTTTTCCTTCACCCATTCCGGAACGTAGGGCTCACCCAGGCTGAAGAGGGCCTCCTTGAAGTCCTCATAGGGACCGTCGAAGAGGAAACGCAGGGTGCGGCCGCGGGAAGTGGTGTTGTCGATGACCTCGGCCACCAGGCTCTCATCCTCGCCGAAGTAGAGTTTGTTGCCGATGCGGATCTTGCGGGCGGGGTCTACGATGACATCCCACAGGCGCTGCTCGCGGTTGAGCTCGCGCAGGAGCAGGACCATGATATCGGCCCCGGTCTTTTCCTTCTTGCCGTACAGGCGGGCGGGAAACACCTTGGTGTCGTTCAGGACAAAGATGTCTCCTTTGCCGAAATAGTCGATGATATCTTTAAAGAGGCGGTGTTCGATTTCACCGGTATCCTTGTGCAGGACCATCAGACGGGCCTCGTCTCTCCAGCGGGTAGGCTCCTTGGCGATGCGGTCTGCGGGGAGGTCAAAGTTGAACTGGGATAATTTCATTATTCGTGTATAATTCGATACTATTATAATACGGTATATATATTAAAAAAGTTTCACAGGTACTGGCTTTTTGTTTAAAATACAGATTATTACTATCTTTGAGAAGATAAAACACACGCTGAATGAAACGCTTTTTCCTTGCAGTCACCGTAGCGGTGCTCGCCCTGGAGGCCGCTGCGCAGCCCTCCCGGGAACCTGTTCCCAATGTCGTTGCCACCGCCCGTCCGGCCGTCACCATCCAGTACGGCGGTCCCACCCGGGCCGAGGGACGCTCCTACAACTTTACGCCCACGTTTTTCATCTTCCCCGCGGAGAAACTGGACCCCTCCGGAGCCGCCCGGCTGCTGGAAGAGCTCGGGATCCAGCCGCTTCTGGACGCTCACTACGGCACGGCGCTCGTGGTGAACCCCACCGGCAGCACGTATGACCCGGAAACCGACTTCGGCGTTTTCGAAACACTTTTCAACCAGCATCGCGGCCCCGGCAACCTCAAGGTCGTGGGCTTTGGCGCCGGTGCCACGTTCGTGAACCAGGTCATCGCCCCGCGGGCGGGTAACCAGATTGCCGACATCCTCACGGTAGGCGGCAAGCCCGGCAGGGAAGCCAGGGCCGTCCCCGCCTATGTGGCCGGGAAGAACGCCGCCAGGGCAGCCAAACCCTATCAGGCAGCGATAAAGGCCGATGACCCCCTTCTCAAGGTAGTCGTAGGCGGGGACGCAAACGCCTCCCTCAGAGAGATTTTCGCCGATGCCTGGACGCGAGTCCTGGGCTGCAACTACCGCTTCAACAATTATAACCACACCCACTACGAGGGCGCCAGACTGGGAGAATACGGCTCCTACGAGCTGGAACCCTACCTGGACTGCGAGGCCCTGGGCATAAGGCGCATCGTGGTGGAACAGCCCGCCGGCTATTCCCGCGGCCCCCGGGCCGATAAACCCCAGCTGCTCTGGTACGAGTACTGGCCGGAAGAACTGCTTTCCGAGAGCACCCCGGCGCGCTCCGTCCCCGTCATGGTGCTCCTGCACGGCAACCAGAACGATCCCCGTACCCAGGCCGAGACCTCCGGCTTTATCCAGGTGGCGGCCGAGGACCGCTTCTTCGTGGTGGAAATGGAATGGCAGGGAACGCCCAACTACCAGGCCATGGGCCATGACGGCGTGGAGACAGTCCTCTTCCAGCTTTTTGAAAAGTACCCCCAGCTGGACCCTTCGCGTGTGTATGCCGAGGGCCTCAGCGCCGGCTCCATCACCGCTACGGCACTGGGAATCAAGAAGTCCCACCTGTTTGCAGCGGTGGGCGGCCACTCCGGCGGCATCTTCGGCGGCTCCTTCATGGGCTACAGCACCCTGGACGCCCTCTGGGCCGAGGCTACCCAGAAGCGCGGCGCCGTGGAGGTGCCCTACTGCTCGGTCTTCGGCACCAAAGACAATGTGGTTCCCTACATGAGCCCCGACAACTGGAAAGGCAACAACTACCTCAATGCCTGGAATACCTACGAGCAGATGAACGGCATGGAAGTGGCCTCCGAGATGGATTTCTCCGTGGACCCGGTCTTCGGCCAGGTACTGAAAGACCGTGAAAGCATTCAGACGGCAAAAGGTGACGGCATTACCGTAGAAACCGGGGTGCTTTATAAAGGGGACGTTCCCATGATCAAGCTGGTAGCCGTGATGGACTATGGCCACTGGAACTTCCAGCCCACGGCCCGGATCATGTGGGATTTCTTCCGGCAGTTTCGCCGGGACCCTCAGACAAAAAAGTTGATCTATACGGCGCAGGTTTCGTTTTAGGCCCGGAACCTGCGCCACTGGAACGCGCAGGAGGCAAAAATATGGCGCAGGTTCCGACAACATTTTGGAACCTGCGCCATTTTATGTAAAGATAGGGAAAGGCCCTACTGCATGAGCAGCACGCGGTGAGCCGGAACGGAGGAGGCGGCGGCATCGGCCCTGGCCTCGCAGCGGATATCGCGGGAAGAGGCGCCGAAGAGGAAGGTGTAGGTGCCGGCATCCACTACCCAGGCGCTGGCAGCCTCGTCGAAGGAAGCGAGCTCGGAGGTGGGGAAGGCGAGGGTGACCTGGGCCGACTCGCCGGGAGCGAGCTTAGCTGTCTTGGCATAGGCCTTGAGTTCCTTTACGGGCTTGTCCAGGGAACCGGCCGGGGCGCTGACATACAGTTCCACTACCTCCTTGCCGGCTACGGAACCGGTGTTCTTTACGCACACGGTAGCGGTAACGGTTTTGCCGTCGTTGACCACCGTGGGCTCGCTGTACTCGAAGCTGGTGTAGCTGAGACCATAGCCGAACGGATAGGAAACGGCCAGATCCTGCTTGTCAAACCAGCGGTAGCCTACGTAGATGCCTTCCTCGTAGCGGGTTACGTCCACATCCTTGAGGCCCACGTCCTCGCGGCGGTTCATGAAGTACACTTCGTTCGCTGCGTCGATGGGGAAGTTGCGGGAAGAGGCTGCATCCATCAGGTTCACGGGGAAGGTCATGGGCAGCTTGCCGGAGGGGCTCTCCACACCGGTGAGGATGTCGGTTACGGAGTTGCCGCCTTCCTGACCGGCCTGCCAGGCCAGCAGCACGGCGTCGGGGATACTCTTCCAGGAAGCGGTCTCGATGACACCGCCAATGTTCAGGACCACAACCACCTTCTTGCCCTGAGCGTGGAAAGCGGCGGTTACCTTGTTCAGGAGTTCTTTCTCTCGGGCCGACAGCTCGAAGTCTGCGCTGGTACGGTCAAAGAACTCACCGCTGTTGCGGCCGAAGGTGATGATGGCGATATCGTTCCCCTTGGCCGATGCGGCCAGTTCCGAAGCGGAAGGCACCAGTTCGGTGGGACGGGGCATGGGATAGAAGGCCGACAGCTGGTCCGTGAGGGTAGCCTTGAAAGCGGCCTCTTCCTGGGCGATATGCTTCAGATAGACGTCCTTCTTGCTCTCATCCACCTCAAAACCGGCGTTCTTGAGGCCGTCCAGGAGGGAAACGGTGTAGGCGCGGTTCACGTTGCCGGATCCGGTGCCGCCGGCGATGAAGTCATAGGAGGTGCAGCCGAATACGGCCACTTTCTTTACGTCCTTCAGCGGCAGCACACCGTTGTTTTCCAGAAGGACCATGCCTTCCAGGGCGCTCTGGCGGGTAACAGCAGCGTGGGCCTTGAGGTCCGGCTTGTTGGAGTAGGCATAGCCCTTCACCTTGGGGCTGCGCTTGACAAGCTCCAGGCAGCGGGTGACGCATACGTCCAGTTCTGCCTCCGAGAGGGAACCGTCCTTGATGGCATTCATGATCTGCTCGTACTGCAGGGGAGTGCCGGGCTGCAGCATGTCGTTGCCGGCAGCCATCTGGGCGGCGCCGTTGTCACCGCCGAACCAGTCGGTCATCACGAGGCCCTTGAAGCCCCATTCGTCACGAAGGACGGTGGTGATGAGGTCCCTGCTCTGGGAAGTGTAAGTACCGTTAATCTTATTATAGGAGCTCATGACGGTCCAGGGATCGGCCTCCTTCACGGCAATCTCGAAGCCCTTGAGGTAGATCTCGCGCTGGGCACGGGGGCTGATGATGGCGTTGTTGGCCGTGCGGTTGGTTTCCTGGTTGTTGTAGGCGAAGTGCTTGATGGAGGTGCCTACGTCGTTTTTCTGGACACCGCGCACGTAGGCAGCGGCTGTCTTGCCGGCTACCACGGGGTCTTCGGAGTAGTATTCGAAGTTGCGGCCGTTGAGCGGGTGACGGTGAATGTTGAGGGCGGGTGCGAGGTACACATCGGCCCCGTACTCATGGACTTCCTCACCCATGGCGGTGCCCACGCTCTCTACCAGTTCCTGGTTCCAGGTGCTGGACAGAAGGGTGCCGATGGGGAAGTGCGTGCAGTAGTAGGTGTTGTCATCTCCCGGACGCGTGGGGTTGATGCGAAGACCGGCGGGACCATCGGCCAGCACGATGCTGGGAATGCCCAGGCGGGGGATGGGGTAGGTGGTGCCGGCAGCACCCGGAACGATATCCTGGGTAGCGCCTACGACGGCGCTGTTGCCGTCACTTCCGGCCATGCCCATGCCGATGACCATGTGCACTTTTTCTTCCAGTGTCATGGCTTTGAGAACCTTCTTCACGGAAGATGTGGCCAACTGGGGTTCTCCGCTCTCGCAGCCGGCAAGCGCCATCACTGCAGCGGAAAGGAGGATGAGTTTTTTCATGATATCAGAGTTATACGTTTTTGTGTCGTGGTCGCAAAGATAGCTGAAAAAGGAATCCAAAAAAGTGATTTGTACATAAATGATAATTTTTGAACACGGGATTACATATATTTGCAATCCGAATGACGATCAACCATCAATAACACACAGATATGAAAAAAATCCTTTTGACTTTGGCAGCGCTGACGATGGCCTTTGCGGCCGTAGCCCAGCCTCAGCTGCGTGAAGACAACATTGAAGAAGTCCTGAAGGCCATGACCCTCCAGGAGAAAGCGACCCTTCTCGTGGGCGGTGCCCGTGCCGCCATGGTGAACGGCGTCACTTCCGGCGTATCGGCCAATGTGCCCGGCGCCGCCGGCAACACCCGTCCCATCGAGCGCCTGGGCATCCCCGTGACGGTGCTGGCCGATGGCCCTGCCGGCCTCCGCATCCAGCCCACCCGCCCCGGCGACGCCAACACCTATTACTGCACCGGTTTCCCGGTGGGAACCCTCCTGGCCAGCTCCTGGGATCTCTCCCTGGTGGAGGAAGTGACTAAGGCCATGGGTAACGAGGTGCTGGAGTACGGCGTAGATGTCCTGCTGGCTCCCGGCATGAACATCCACCGCAACCCGCTTTGCGGCCGTAACTTCGAATACTTCTCCGAAGACCCCCTCCTCTCCGGTAAAATGGCTGCCGCTTATGTAAGAGGTATCCAGAGCAATGGCGTGGGTACGTCCATCAAGCACTACGCCGCCAACAACCAGGAGACCAACCGCAACGAGGACGACGCCATCATCTCCCAGCGCGCCCTGCGTGAGATCTACCTCAAGAACTTCGAGATTGCCGTGAAGGAATCCCAGCCCTGGACCGTCATGAGCTCCTACAACAAGCTCAACGGAGATTATACCCAGCAGAGCGAAGGCCTCCTCACCACCGTCCTCCGCGACGAGTGGGGCTTCAAGGGCATTGTGATGACCGACTGGGGCAATAAGGCCGGTACCGTCAAGAGCGCCAAGGCCGGCAACGACCTCATGGAACCCGGCAACCAGAACGAGATTGACCGCATCATCGCCGGCGTCCAGGATGGCACTATCTCCCAGGAAGAACTGGACCGCAACGTGCGCAACATGCTCACCTATATTGTGCGTACACCCCGCTTCAAGGGTTACAAGTTCTCCAACAAGCCGGATCTGAAGGCGCACGCCGAGGTAGCCCGCAAGGCCGCCGGTGAGTCCATTGTGCTCCTTCGCAACGAGGGCGCCCTTCCCCTCAAGGGAACGGAAAAAGTGGCCCTCTACGGTATCTCCGCCCTGGACTTCGTAGCCGGCGGCACCGGTTCCGGTGACGTGAACAAGGCTTATGTCGTGAACATGGAAGAAGCCATGACTAAAGCTGGCTTCACCCTGGACAAGGGCCTCTCCGACTATTACAAGGCATACGTTGCCTACGACAAAGCCCAGAAGGGCCTCACGAACACGGGCTTCTCCTGGTTCTTCAGCCGCAAGCTCTCCGAGATTTCCATTCCCGCCGATGCCATCAGCGCCGAGTCCAAGGCCAACGACGTAGCCGTAGTGGTGCTGGGCCGCAACGCCGGTGAAGGCGCAGACCGCAAGCAGATTGACGACTTCGAGCTCACCGCCGTGGAGCGCGAACTCCTCCGTGACGTGAGCACGGCCTACCACGCCGCCGGCAAGAAGGTCATCGTGGTCCTGAACGTGGGCGGTGTCATCGAGACCACCTCCTGGAAGAATATGGTAGACGCCATTGTCCTTCCCTGGAGCCCCGGCCAGGAAGGCGCCAACGCCGTGGCCGATGTCCTCACCGGCAAGGTGAATCCCTCCGGAAAACTGCCCATGACCTTCCCCGTGAACTTCATGGATCACCCCTCCAGCGCCAACTTCCCGTACAACTACCAGCAGAGCGCTTCCCGCGGCTTCTCCTGGGGCCCCCGCCAGCCGCAGAAGAATGTGGACTACACCCAGTACGAAGAAGGCATCTGGGTGGGCTACCGCCACTTCGTCACCCGTGACGTTGAGGTTTCCTATCCCTTCGGCTATGGCCTCAGCTACACCACCTTCGCCTACAGCAAACCCGTGGTGAAGGCCGACAAGGACGGTTTCACCGCCAGCATCACCGTTACCAACACCGGTAAGGTGGCCGGCAAGGAAGTGGTGGAACTCTACGTGAGCGCTCCCGAAGGCGGTCTGGAGAAACCCGCCTGCGAACTCAAGGCCTTTGGCAAGACGAAGGAACTGCAGCCCGGCGAAAGCCAGACCCTTACCCTCAAGGTGAGCGCCTACGAGCTGGCTTCCTTCAACGAGGCCGCCAGCGCCTGGGAAGCTGCCGCCGGCAAGTACAGCGTACACTTCGGCGCTTCCGTAGCCGACATCCGTTGCACCGTTCCCTTCACCCTCAAGAAGGCTCAGAACTGGCCCGTACACAATGTGCTGGCTCCCGTTGCTGCCAAATAGTGGCGTGGGGCTAACTCATTGATATTTGGTTAATAAAGGAAAACGCCTACCCGAATTCGGGTAGGCGTTTTTGATTAATATACTGTAAAATAGGGTGTTACTTCCACGTCCTATTTTTTGAACCAGGCAAGGCACTTGGCGCAAAGCGCAGAGATAGCGCTCCAGTCACCGGCAGCAATTACTTCTTTGGGGAAGAGCTTGGAACCCATGCCCACGGCGGTGACGCCGCTCTTGGCCCAGGCAGAAAGGTTTTCCTCCGTGGGCTCAACGGCACCTGTAGCCATGACCATGGCCCAGGGCAGGGGCCCCAGCACATTCTTTACGAAAGAGGGACCGCCCACGTTGCCGGCGGGGAATACCTTTACCAGGTCGCAACCCAGTTCCATGCCGCGCACCATCTCGGAGACGCTGCCACAGCCGGGGCTGTAGGGGACGCCGCGGCGGTTGGCCAGCGGAACAATCTCTTCCACCATGCAGGGGCTTACGAGAAAGTCGGCACCCATCTGCAGGTACAGGGCAGCGGTGGGGGCATCCAGCATGGTGCCGGCACCGAGGGCCATTTCCGGGCATTCGGCCCGCACAAAAGCCATCACTTCTTCAAACACCTTGTGGGCGCCGTCGCCGCGGTTGGTGAACTCGAAGGCGCGGATGCCGCCGTCATAGCAGGCCTTCACCACTTTCTTGGTGAGTTCTGCGTCCTTGTTGTAGAACACCGGGACAATACCGGTAGAACGGATGATACCGATGGTATCGATTTTATTGAATTTGCTCATAATCTTAACGGGATACACGGCCAGACCCGCCGCCTTTGATGAGACCTTCGACTTCTGCCACGGTGACACGGTTGTAGTCTCCGAGGATGGTGTGCTTGAGGCAGGAAGCGGCTGCAGCAAACTCGATGGCTTCCTGGTCGGTTTCGTAAGCCAGCAGGCCGTACAGGAGGCCGCCCATGAAGGAGTCTCCGCCGCCTACGCGGTCTACGATGTGGGTGATGTCGTAGCGGCGGCTCTGCCAGAGGGTCTTGCCGTCGTAGAGCACACCGCCCCAGGTATTGTGGTTGGCGTTGATGGAACCGCGGAGGGTGACGGCCACCTTCTTGCAGCGGGGAAATTTGGCCATGAGCTGCTGTCCTACGCTGATGAAGATGTTCTGGTCAATCTCGCCGCCGGTCTTCTCTGCGTCAAAGCCTTCGGGCTTGATGCCGAACTCCATCTCGGCGTCTTCTTCATTGCCCAGGATGAGGTCGCAGCCCTCCACCAGGGCGGGCATAACCTCTGCTGCGGTCTTTCCGTATTTCCAGAGTTTCTTGCGGTAGTTGAGGTCGCAGGAGACCTTCACGCCCATTTCATTTGCTACCTGGATGGCTTCCAGGCAGGCATCGGCGGCACCCTGCGAGAGGGCGGGGGTGATGCCGGTCCAGTGGAACCAGTCGGCTCCCTTCAGTACTTCTCTCCAATTGACCATGCCGGGCTTGATTTCCGAGATGGCGCTGTGGGCACGGTCGTAGACCACCTTGGAACCACGGGCTACGGCACCGGTTTCCAGGTAGTAGATGCCCACGCGGTCTCCGCCGTAAACAATCCCGTCGGTGTTGACACCGAAGCCCTTGAGCTCGGCGGTGCACATGGCGGCAATATCGTTCTCTGGAAGGCGCGTCACAAAGTGTGCGTCTACGCCATAGTTGGCCAGCGATACGGCGACATTGGCCTCGCCGCCGCCAAAGGTGGCGTCAAACTGATGGGCCTGCGAAAAGCGCAGATAGCCCGGAGTGGAAAGGCGAAGCATGACTTCGCCGAAGGTTACTACTTTAGCCATTATTACTACGTTTGGATGATTGTCTTACGATAAGTTCCATGGGAATGACCTCGGTGCCGGAACTACCGGCGAGGAAAGCGCGTGCAGCCGCTTCTCCCATCTCGAAGGGATGCTGTCCCAGCGTGCTCAGGGACGGGGTCATGAGGGAGGTGAAACCTTCGTTGGAGGTTCCCACAACGCCAAAATCTTCCGGCACGCGGATGCCTTTTTCCTTAAGGGCGTCAATGGCTCCGAGTGCGCTGAAGGCACCGGCGCTGTAAAGGGCGTCGCAACCGGCTTCGATGGCCTTCAGGCCTGCTTCGTAGCCGGTTTCCCGTACGATGGCGTTCTCATAGACGATGGAAGGGTCGTAGGGGATGCCGGCGCTCTCGAGGGCCAGCCTGTAGCCGGCCAGCCGCTCTACGTAGGCCTGCGAGCTCATGTAGCCGGCAATGGTGCCGATGCGCCGATACCTTTCACTGATCAGGTGCATGGTGGCCTGGAAGGCTCCTTCGCAGTTGGCGCCCACGATCTTGGCACCCGGAAGATCCGGGAACACGCGGTCGAACTGCACCAGGGGAGTGGTGCCCAGGATTTCACGGACGTGGTTACCGCTCAGTGAATTGATGGCATGGGAGAGGAGGACGCCGGCCACCCGGTAGTTCTTGAGGGTGCGCAGCGCCTTTACTTCGGCCTCTGCACTTTCCAGCGTCTGGCAGATGAGCACGTTGTACCCGGCCTGGTTGAGGACGTTCTCAGCTCCTCCGATGACGTTGGAGAAAAACTCACGGTGAATTCGGGGAACCACGATTCCCACGATGCGGGACTGCCCTTTGCGCAGGTTGGATGCCACGACGTTGGGCTCGTAGCCCATCTCCCTGGCTTTTTCCTCCACTGCGCGGCGGGTGTCTTCCTTTACGCGCGGGTTTCCGGCGAGTGCGCGGGAAACGGTGGACGGGGTGATGCCCAGCGCGGTTGCTATGTCGGTGATGGTAACCATATCGCTGCAAAGATACAAACGTTTGCACAAATCGCAAAATATTTTTACTTTTGTTGCCGATATGAAACGCAACCTGCTGATAACCTTACTGGGAGCATGTACGCTCGCCGCAGCCTGCAAGGGACCCGAAGCGTCCCTGCCGGTAACCTATGCCAATCCCGTCCTTCATCTGGACTATTCAGACCCCGATGTTTGCCGGGTTGGGGAAGACTTCTACATGACGGCGTCTTCCTTCAACTGTTTCCCGGGCCTTCCCATCCTGCACTCGAAGGACCTCGTGCACTGGGAGGAAGTAGGCGCCGCCCTCACGGATTACGACGAGGCCTTCCATACCTCTGTCCAGCACGGAAACGGCGTGTGGGCTCCCTCCATCCGTTACCACGACGGTTGGTACTATATATATGTAGGTGACCCGGACCGCGGCATCTTCATGGTCAGGACGCAGGATCCTTCGGGCCGATGGGAGCCGCCCGTTTGGGTGGTCCGTGCGCGAGGGTTCATCGACCCCTGCCCCCTCTGGGACGAGGACGGCCGCGCGTACCTTTCCCATGCGCTGGCCGGCTCCCGTGCGGGCCTCAAGAGCGTCGTCCTCGTCGCGCCCATGCAGGCCGATGGCACTTCGCTCACCGGCCCCTCCCGCATTGTCTATGACGGCCACCTCACCCAGCCCACCATCGAAGGTACCAAGTTCTACAAGCGGAATGGCTACTATTATATCTTCGCCCCCGCCGGCGGCGTCTCCACCGGCTGGCAGACCGTCCTGAGATCCCGCAGTCCCTTCGGACCCTTCGAGGAGAAGGTGGTCATGGCGTCGGCCCCCGGGACCATCAACGGGCCCCATCAGGGCGCCTGGGTAGACGCGCCCGACGGCTCCGAGTGGTTTCTCCACTTCCAGGACAAGGGTGCTTACGGCCGTATCGTCCACCTCCAGCCCCTCTCCTGGCGCTCCGACGACTGGCCCCTCATCGGCGAAGACCCCGACGGTGACGGCATCGGCCAACCGGTATCTGATTACATTATAAATATTCCGCGCCCCCCCTCTCCCCGCGAAGGTAATAAAAAAGGCCGATACCCTCGCGGGGATAGGGGTGTCGCTGAAATACAAAGTGACCTTTGCGCTGGGAACGGGCGGAATGCCCTTTCTCCGGAGGGCATCGGCCTGTTTTTTAGCCCTCCGGACGAAAGGGCTTCCGCCCGGAGCGGGTGGCAGTACCCTGCAGTGCCGGAGGCGAAGTGGCAGATGGAGCTTCCGGACGGAGGATTGAGGTTGTACAGCGTGGAGCAGGAATCGAGGAGCCTGTGGGAGTGCAGGAACGTGGTGCAGAGGAAGTTCCCGGCCGAGCGGTTCACGGTTCAGGCGAAACTGCAGTTCCATCCCAATCCGCAGCTTAGGGAGCGGGGAGAGACGGCAGGGTTCGTGGTGACGGGAGACGATTATGCGGGGCTGTTCGTGGAGGACAGGGCCGATGGCCTCATGCTGACGTATCGCGTGTGCGAAAAGGCCGGAAAGGGCGGGGAAGAGCAGGTGATGCCGCTGGAGGCGCTTTCTTCCGGGACGTTCTGGGTAAAGCTGGAAGTGCGGCCGCGGGCTACGGATACGCCGGTCCCGGATGCCGTCTGCCGGTTCTGCTGGAGCCGGGACGGAAAGCGCTGGGAGAAGGTGCCGCAGACGTTTACGGCCAGGCCGGAGATGTGGATCGGGGCCAAGTTCGGCTTTTTCTGTAACCGGTATGCCCGGAAGAACGATTCAGGGTGGCTGGATGTGACAGACCTTCGGGTGAAGCCGGAGTATGCGCCGCTGGAGGGCTTCGTGTACGATGAGGCCGATGTCCCTTCGTACACGCTTCCGGATGCGCTTACTTTCGAAAACGGCCGCAAGGTAAAGACCGTGAAGCAGTGGGAAAAGCGCCGGAAGGAACTCCTGTCCCTCTTTGAGGAGGAGATGTACGGGACGGCGCCGGAAAGGCCGGCGGACGAGCGCTTCGAAGTGGTCTCGGAAGATGCGACTGCCCTGGGCGGAAAAGCCCTCCGGCGGGAGGTGAAAGTGCACCTGGGCGGCGGAGAATACCTGACGCTCCTCATGTATGAGCCCGTCGGCTCAAAAAAGCCCTTGAAAACCTTTCTGGGCGTTAACTTCTTTGGCAATCATACCATCTGCGAGGACCCCGGCATCGGCCTGCCCGACACCCTCCGGTATCGCAGCAGTTTTACCCTGGACGCACGCGGATCGCAGGCGCATCGCTGGCCGCTGGATACCATCCTTTCCCGCGGGTATGCCGTCGCCACCTTCTGCTGCGAGGACATCTCGCCCGACAGCGAGTGGGAATGCGACAAGCGCGTCAAACGCCTGTATCCCGGGTATACCTGGGGCACTCTGGCGGCCTGGGCCTGGGGCCTTTCCCGGGCCATGGACTATCTGGAAACCTGTCCGGAGGTGGGCCCCGTAGCCGTTTTCGGACATTCCCGCATGGGAAAGGCCGCGCTCTGGGCCGCCGCTAAGGACAGGCGCTTCGCCATGTACATCTCCGACGCTTCCGGCTGCGGGGGCGCCGCCATCTCCCGCCGGCGCTATGGGGAAACGCTCCGGCGCATCAACACGCATTTCCCGCACTGGTTTACGGGGCGCTTTCATTTCTATTCCGGCAACGAGGATCTTCTGCCCTTTGACCAGCATGAGGCGCTGGCCCTCATCGCTCCCCGGCCCCTTTATCTGGAGAGTGCCAGTGAAGACCGCTGGAGCGACCCTCACGGAGAATTCCTGGGCCTCTGCGGCGCCGCGCCGGTTTACCGTCTCTACGGCCTGGACATTCTGACGGAGGAAGAGGAACCCGCCGTGGAGCAGCCGGTTTCCCGGGGCCCCAGCGGGTATCACATCCGCGAAGGAAAGCATCAGATTCTTCTTTACGACTGGCTCCAGTTCCTGGATTTTGCTGATAAAAATCTTTAATAATTGCCGGAGAGAAAAAAAGTTACGCAATTGTGCAAACGTTTGGATTATTTTTCTTATCTTTGCCAGCGTAAGAAAGAAACTAATGGCCACAAATTTCTTTAAAGCATTCATTTTGAGTACGTTAGTTGCATCTACTTTTTCTTGTGGGATGCAGGACAAACGTTTGCATAACCTATATCAGGATGTTCCGTTCACCATGCCGGTGGTTCAGGAACCCTCCATCCCCTCCTATGAAGTAGTCCTCACGGACTTTGGCGCGGTGGGGGATGGCGTAACCCTCTGCACGGAGGCTTTCGAGAAGGCCTTCGCCGCCCTGGAAGCACATGGCGGCGGGCGTCTCAAGGTGCCGGACGGCGTCTGGTTCACCGGTCCCATCGGCCTCCGCAGCCACACGGAACTCCACCTGAGCGACAACGCCATCATCTTCTTCTCGGCGAATCAGGACTTCTATCCCATCATTGAAACTTCTTTCGAGGGGCTGGACATGAAACGCTGCCTCTCTCCCATTCATGCCGAGGGCGCCACGGACATTGCCATAACAGGTAAGGGTATCATAGACGGCAACGGCGCCCCCTGGCGTGAACTCAAACGCCGCAAGGTGGGGGACGACATCTGGAACCCCACCGTGAAAAGCGGCGGCGTGCTCTCCGACGACGGCAGCGTGTGGTATCCCGACGAAGGCTACCGCAAGGCCCGCCTCACCGCCGGCAGCCTCAACAGGCAGGCCGATTACCTGGACCTCCAGGAAATCAAGACCTTCCTGCGCCCGGTTCTCGTTTCCCTGAGAAACTGCGAGCGCGTACTCCTGGAAGACGTCACCTTCCAGAATTCCCCGGCCTGGAACCTTCATCCGCTGTGGTGCAGGGACGTTACCGTCCGCGACATCGTGGTCCGGAACCCCCACTACTCCACCAACGGAGACGGCATTGACATCGAGGCCTGCGAAAACGTGGTCGTCTACGGCTCCAGCTTTGACGTGGGAGACGACGCCATCTGCATCAAGAGCGGAAAGGACGAGGACGGCCGCCGCCATGGCAAGGCCTGCCGCAACCTCATCATCGAGGACTGCACCGTCTATCACGGCCACGGCGGCTTCGTGATCGGCTCCGAGATGAGCGGCGGCGCGGAGAATATCCTGGTGCGCGACTGCAAGTTCCTGGGAACCGACGTAGGCCTCCGCTTCAAGAGCACCCGCGGCCGCGGCGGTCTGGTGAAGGACATCTGGTGCCGGAACATCTACATGAAGGACATCGTGGCCGAGGCCGTCACCTTCAATCTGTACTATGCCGGCGTCGCCTCCACGGAAAGAGGTTCTTCGGAGGAAGCATCGGCCCTCCTCCCTCCCGTGGACGAGACCACCCCGGAGTTCCGCGACATGCACTTCGAGGGCATCGTCTGCGCCGGCGCCAAGCAGGCCATCTACATCAACGGCCTGCCGGAGCTTCCGCTCAGGAACGTAGATTTCAAGGATTGCACCTTCACGGCCCGCAAAGGTGCCGAAATGCATAACGCAGAGAATATCATCTGCCACAATGTGGTTGTTAACGGAGAAGAGTTATGAGAAAGTTTCTGTACCTCGCGCTTGTCTGGCTCGCGGCCAGTTCCTTTACCACCGTCCACCTGATGGGGGACAGCACCATGGCGGAGAAAGACCTCCCGAAGGCAGGGGAGGAGCGCGGCTGGGGCATGATGCTGCAGAACTTCCTGAACCCGGAAGAAGTAAAGGTGATCAATTATGCCCAGAATGGCCGCAGCACCAAGAGCTTCATAGACCTGGGCCTGTGGGACAAGGTCTATGCCGCCATCCAGCCCGGAGACTACGTGTTCATCCAGTTCGGGCACAACGACGCCAAGGCCGATGATCCGGCCCGCTATGCCGCCGCCTTCGGTGCCTACCAGGACAACCTGCGCCTCTTCGTTGACGGCGTGCGCGAAAAAGGCGGTACTCCCGTACTCCTTACGCCGGTTGCCCGTCGCTGGTTCAAGGAAGGCGGTCTGGACCGGAACTGCCATACGGATTATCCTGCGGCCATGAAGGCCGTGGCTTCCGAGAAAAACGTAACGCTCCTGGATGTCACCACCCCCACCCTGGACTGGATCGAGGGGCTGGGAGACGAGGCTTCCAAGGCGTACTTCATGATCTCCACCGGCAAAAACGACAACACGCACCTGGTGCCTGCCGGTGCCCGCAAGGTGACGGAAATCGTGTGCGGTCTCATCAAAGAGCAAATTCCCGAACTGGCAAAAAGCCTGCAGTACTATCACATTGTGGTATCGGCCGACGGCCACGGAGACTACCGGACGGTGCAGGAAGGCATTGACGCCTGCCCCGACTACAGCCACCAGGAGATTACCCGCATCCTTATCCGCAAGGGAACCTACAAGGAAATGGTAAGCATCCCGCACACCAAGTTCCGCCTTTATATCAAGGGTGAGGGCGCCGACAATACCCTCATCACCTATGACAAATACGCCAAGGCCCTCTGGCCCGGCCGTGACATTGCGGTAGGAACCAGCGGCAGCGCCTCCATCTACATCCACGCCAGCTATATCACTTTCGAGGACATCGCGTTCGAGAACAGCGCCGGCGAGGGCAAGGAGATCGGCCAGGCCGTGGCCGTGTTCACCGACGGAGACTTCCTCTTCTTCAACCGCTGCCGTTTCCTCGGAAACCAGGATACCCTGTACACCTACGGCCGCTTTGGCAAGTTCGGCGGCATCAAGCGCAACTATTTCAAGGATTGCTACATTGAGGGTACCACGGACTTTATCTTCGGAACGTCCATCGCCTACTTCGAAAACTGCCACATCCACTCCAAGAAGAACAGTTATGTGACGGCCGCCTCCACCCTTGCGGGCCAGAAATACGGCTATGTGTTCGTGGACTGCCGCCTCACCGCCGATGAAGGCATTGACAAGTGCTACCTGGGCCGTCCCTGGGGCGCCTATGCCAAGACGGTGTTTATCCACTGCGAGCTGGGCTCCCACATCCTGCCCGAGGGCTGGCACGACTGGGAGAAGGAAGGAAAGCCCGACACCAAAAAGAATTCCTATTACGCCGAGTACGGCAACTTCGGGCCCGGTGCCCGGGGGCCGCGCGTGAAGTGGGCCCACAGCCTGCGGGAGAAAGACCTTCGGGAGTATTCCTTTGAAAAAGTGATGTACCAGTCCCAGGACGGTATTGTCTGGGACCCTTACAATAATAAATAAATGATGCGAATCATTCATTTCATAATGTGTGTGTTTGCCTTGACCGCATGTACGGTCAAGGCTCCGCTGTCCGTGGAAGTGGTGCGTTCGGAGATGGTACGCTGTCCCGAAGCCACTTTCATTGACGGTCAGGAAGGTAAACTCAAGTGGAACTACACCACCGGCCTGGAACTCAAGGCCATGCTGGATGCCGCTCCCCGGGAGGCCCTTGACTATGTAGACGCCTGGTACGATGCCATCATCGACAGTACCGGTACCATCTATAAATACAAGAAATCCAATTTCTCCACCGACCACATCTGCCCCGGCCGTACGCTCTTTAAGCTGTACGACCTCACGGGCAAGGAAAAGTACAGGGCCGCCATGGACACCCTGTACAGCCAGCTTCTGGACCAGCCGCGCACACCGGAAGGCGGTTTCTGGCACAAGGCCGTGTATCCTCAGCAGATGTGGCTGGACGGCCTGTATATGGCCCAGCCCTTCTATGCAGAATATACTGCGCGCTTTGTCTCCGACAGCCTGGAGCGGGACGCCAATTTCAAGGACATCGTCCATCAGTTCCAGACCGTGTACGACTATACCTATGACCCGGTGACCGGCCTCCTGCGCCATGCCTGGGATTCTTCCCACAGCATGTTCTGGTGCCATCCGGAGACGGGCCAGAGCGCCCACGCCTGGGGCCGTGCCATGGGCTGGTACCTCATGGCCCTCGTGGACGTGATCGAGCTCCTTCCCGCGGGGGAAGAGCAGGATGCGCTGGTGCGCATCTTCGGCAGCTGCTTCCAGGCGCTTCCGCTGTTTGCCGACAGGGAAACCGGCATGTGGTATCAGGTGCTGGACCGCCCGTATGCCGAGGGAAACTACCTGGAGGCTACCGCCAGCGCCATGATTGTCTACTCCTGGCTCAAGGGTTGCCGGCTGGGCATCATCGGCAACCGTGAAGGTGCCGTCCAGGCCTTCGATTCCCTCCTCAAAACCTTTGTGCGCGTGGATGAAGACGGCCTTGTGAACCTGGACCAGTGCTGTGAGGTAGCCGGCCTGGGCGGAAAGAACAACCGCCGCGGAGACTATGACTATTATATTAACGAACCCGTCCGCTCGAATGATCCCAAGGGCATCGGCCCCCTCATCTGGGCGGCGCTGGAATATGAAAGACTATGAATAAACTTCTGAGTACCATCGCCTTTTCCCTGACGGCCCTCGCCGTCCTTTCCTGCGGAGCCAAGGACAATCCCTCCGAAGGCGGAGAGACGCTTCCCCAGGCTCCCGGAGCCCCTGCTGCCCTGAGCCTTCACAGTTTTGACGAAACCTCTCTCACCTTCCAGTGGACGGCCGTGAGCGGTGCTGACAGCTATTCATGGACGCTTTCCCAGGCCGGTGCCGAGGTAAAGAGTGGAACGGTGAAAGGCCGCAATGTCAAGGTGGAAGGGCTTACCAAGGCTACTGACTACCGGTTTGGCGTGAAGGCCGTGAACGCCGGAGGCGAATCGGCCTATACCTTCCTGGATGCCCGCACGGCAGGGGAGGCGACGCCCGGTCCCGGCCCTGTCCCGACGGGTATCGAGTATGAGGACTTCGCCATTCCCGCGGCGGAGGAAGACGGCGTGGCCCGTGCCTTCCCCGGCGCCGAGGGCGGCGGCATGTACACCACCGGCGGCCGTGGCGGAAAGGTCATCCATGTGACCAACCTCAATGACAAGGGAACCGGTTCCCTCCGCGCAGCCCTCGAGACCAGCGGCGCCCGCACCATCGTCTTTGACGTGGCTGGGACCATTGAACTGGCCTCGGATCTCAAGATTACCAAGGGAGATGTCACCATCGCCGGCCAGACGGCCCCCGGAGACGGCATCTGCATCAAGAACTACGCGACCAACATCAACGCCGACAATGTGATTATCCGCTTTGTGCGCTTCCGCCTGGGAGATGAAGGCAACTGGAGCGAGGCCGATATCAATAATCACAAGGCCGACGGCGAAGACTGCATTTGGGGCCGTTACCACAAGGATATCATCCTGGATCACTGCTCCATGAGCTGGAGTATTGACGAAACCGCCTCCTTCTATGCCAACGCCAACATGACCCTGCAGTGGAGCATTATTGCAGAGTCCATGAAAAAGTGCCGGCTCCACAGCAAGGGAGACCACGGCTACGGCGGCATCTGGGGCGGCAAGGACGCTTCCTTCCACCACAACCTCCTGGCCCATCACTCCAACCGCACCCCCCGTTTTGACCACACCTACCTCTATGAGGGCAACGGGCAGTCCACGGCCACCTACCGCGGCAATGTGGATTACCGCAACTGCATCAACTACAACGGGCAGGGGAATGGCTGCTATGGCGGCGAAGGCGGTAACTTCAACATGGTAAACAATTACTACAAGAATACCGGCAAGAAGTATTTCATCGAGGCCGACGGCGGTTACGTTACCGGCGGCACCCAGTACGCCTACGACTGGGCGCACCTCTACCTCTCCGGCAATTATAACTCGGACGGCAGCAGCGACAAATACCCCGACGGCGTGTACTGGAAAAAGGCCTACGACGCCTACAGCCTCTCCTATGACGGGCACGTGCTCTCCGCGGCCCTCCCTATCCACGGGAAGGACGGGGCCGATGCCTATGTGAGTACCCACACCGCTTCGGGCGCTTACTCGGCCGTCTGCTCCTACGCGGGCGCGTCCCTCAGGCGTGACGCCGTGGACAAGCGCATCGTCACCGGCGTGAAAAGCGGAACGGGCCGTATCATCAACGATATAGACGATATTAAGGCCGAGTACGGCAGCGCCTGGCCCGCCCTCACCGCTACCGACGCGGAGAAGGCCGCTGTGGCCGATGCCGACGGCGACGGCATTCCGGACGCCATTGAAACGGCCTGGGGCCTTGACAAGAATAACGCACAGGACGGCACTGCCAAGTCCCTGGACAAAAACGGCCGGTACACCAACCTGGAAATGTACCTGCACTATCTGGTTCGCGAGGTTGTGAGCGCCCAGAACCAAAACGCTACATATAATAAACTATAATTACTAACCAAAATCCAAATCCAATGAAAAGTTTGACAAAGAAACTTCTTCTTTCGCTAGCACTTTGCATCGGAGCGGGCTTCGTCGCATCGGCCCAGAATACCATCAAGGGTATTGTGACCGACGAAAACGGAGAACCCCTGATTGGAGCCGGCGTCATGGTGGAAGGAACCACCATCGGCACCATCACGGGTATCGACGGCGACTACGTCCTTTCCGTCCCGGCAGATGCTGTGAACCTGGTCTTCTCCTTTATCGGACTGGCAGACCAGACCGTGGCCATTAACGGCCAGAGCGAAATCAACGTGGTCCTGAAGGCCGACCAAACCTTCCTGGACGAGGTGGTTGTGGTGGGTTATGCCACCGTCAAGCGCCGCGACCTCCTGGGATCCGTCTCCTCCGTCGGCTCTGACAAACTGGCCGAGCAGCCCGTGACCACCGTGTCGCAGGCTCTCTCCGGTAAGATGGCCGGTGTGTCCGTCGTGACTACGGAAGGTGATCCGGACGCCGATATCAAGATCCGCGTCCGCGGCGGCGGCTCCATTACCCAGGACAGCAGCCCCCTCTACATCGTGGACGGCTTCCCGGTGGAGTCCATCAACGACATTCCTTCCTCCGAGATCCAGTCCATTGACGTCCTCAAGGATGCTTTCTCCACCGCCATCTACGGTTCCCGTGGTGCCAACGGCGTTGTGATTGTCACCACCAAGAGCGCCGAGAAAGGCCAGAAGATTTCTGTCAAGTTCAATACTTACTGGGGTCTCAAGACCATGGCTAACAAGGGCGCCATCCAGGCTATGGACGCCGACAACTACGTGAAGTTCCAGTATGAGCTGGGCGTCATCCGTGACAACCTCTCCTCCTACTACAACCCGTACTTCGGCAACTTCGAGGATATCGACCTGTACAAGGGCATGGCCACCAACGACTGGATCAAGGCCGTCTTCGGAAAGACCGGTTCCACCTTCTCCGCCGACCTTTCCGTGAGCGGCAGCAGCGAGAGCGTGAACTGGACCATCGGCTATGCCCACATGGGCGACAAGGCCATCATGGCCGGCTCCACTTACAGCCGTGACAACCTCTCCTTCAAGGGCAACTTTAAGACATCGGCCCATACCTCCATCGACGCCAACGTCCGCTATTCCCGCACCAACGTGCGCGGTGGCGGCGCCAACGGCATCAAGGATACCGGCTCCACCGCCGGTAACGGCCGTCTCAAGCACGCCGTTTCCTATACTCCCATTCCCATCGCCTCCACTATCCAGGGCGTGGACGAGGAGCAGGACTACGGCGACAACGCTCCGCCGCTCCTGTCGGTAGCCGACAACGATTCCCGCCGCATCCGCGTTACCTTCAACGCCAACGCAGCCTTCAACTGGGAAATCGTTGACAACCTCCGTCTCAAGATTGAGGGCGGCCTGGAGAAATACACCCAGACCGACGACCGCTTCTACGGAATGACCACTTACTATGTGGCCAACAACTCCACCGACAAGACGGGCGTTTCCAACCAGCACAAGGAAGCTTTCCGTACCAAGTACCGCAATACCAATACGCTCAACTATGACTTCGCCAACATCCTTGGCGAGGACCATAACCTCAGCATCCTTGCGGGTCAGGAACTCACCATCACCCAGAGCAACCTCGTTACACTCATGGTGGACGGCCTCAATGCATCCTACGATGCTCCCATGGCCTGGAGCTTCCTCTCTTCCGGCAAGCCGGCCTCGACCAACAACTACTACGATCCCGACGACAAGCTTCTGTCTTTCTTCGGACGTGTGAACTACGACTACAAGCACCGTTACTCGATTGGCGCCACGCTGCGTGCCGATGGTTCTTCCAAGTTCTCCCGCGGCAACCGCTGGGGCCTGTTCCCCTCGGCCGCTGCCTCCTGGACCATCTCCAACGAGCCATGGATGGATGCCAGCCATGGCTGGCTGGACCAGCTCAAGCTCCGTTACAGCTTTGGTACCGCCGGTAACAACAACATTCCTTCCGGCCAGCTGGTGAAGCAGTACAGCTCCACCGTTACGGCCTGGATCAGCCAGAGCGGCAACTACTGGATGGCCGGTAAGATCATGAACAACCCCGACCTTACCTGGGAAACCACCTACACCCACAACATCGGTCTGGACTTCTCCTTCTTCCAGAGCCGCCTGAGCGGTAGCATCGAGCTGTATCAGAACGATACCAAGAACCTCCTTATCAACTTCCCCATCACGGGATCGGGTTATGACAGCCAGTACAGAAACCTTGGCAGCACCCGCAACCGCGGTGTCGAGCTCACGCTGAACGCCCCCATCGTCTCCAAGAAGGACTTCTCCCTGAATATCGGCGGAAACATTGCCTACAACCGCAACCGGGTCACCGACCTTGGCGGTCTCCAGCGCATCACCGCCCAGTCCTACTGGGCTTCCACCGAAATCGGCGACGACTATGTGGTGGAAGTGGGACAGCCTATGGGTAACATGTACGGCTTCAAGAGCGACGGCATGTACAGCCCCGACGACTTCACCTGGAACGGTTCCAAGTGGGTGCTCAATGAGGGCGTCGTGGATGCTTCCGCCATCGTGGGCGCCAGCTACATGCTCCCGGGTGCTCCCAAGTACAAGGACATCACCGGTGACGGCAAGGTCACCGTGGCCGACCGCACCATCATCGGCAACGCCAGCCCGGACTTCACCGGCGGCTTCAACCTGTCCGGTTTCGTGCACGGCTTCGACTTCAGCGCCAACTTCAACTTCATGATCGGCAATGAGGTGTACAACGCCAACAAGGTGGAATTCACCAGCTCCCGCAAGTTCTCCAACCGCAACCTCCAGAACATCATGGATGTGGACAAGCGCTGGACCAACATTGACTGGGCTACCGGCGAAATGATCTCCGACCCCGACCAGCTCAAGGCCGTGAACAAGGGCAAGACCATGTGGGCTCCGTTCGTGGGCAATGCCATTTTCAGCGACTGGGCCGTGGAGGACGCTTCCTTCCTGCGCCTGCAGAGCATTACTCTCGGCTACACCCTGCCCGAGTCCCTCACGCAGAAGATTTACCTGCGCCGCGTCCGCGTCTATGTGACCGGCACCAACCTCTTCTGCCTCACCAAGTACTCCGGCTATGATCCGGAAGTGGATACCCGTCGTGCCACTCCGCTTACTCCTGGCGTAGACTACTCGGCCTACCCCAAGAGCATTGGCTTCGTGGCTGGTCTCAACCTCACCTTCTAATCCGAAAAGAATATGAAAAAGATTCTATACTCTGTTCTTTCCGTGGCCGTCGTCGTCCTTGCCGCTTCTTCCTGCGAGAAGATCCTGGACAGCAACTCTCCGTCTGCCTTTGATTCGGCAACCGTCTACGGCAACTATTCACTCACGGAAGGCACCATCTTCGGTATCACCGAGTCTTTCTGTGAGGTGAACTCCTACCGCGGCCGTTTCCTGCCCTGGTATGGACACAACACCGATATCGAGTGGTACAACACGTACAAGAAGGGAGACGGCAAGTCGGATATCTCCGCCTATGACTGCCTGCCCAACAACTCCCAGCTCAACCTCTCCAACGGTCCGTTCCCGCTCATGTACATGGGCATCGAACGCGCCAACCTGGTGATTGAAGGGATCCGCGAATACGGCAATCCTTCCGAGCGTCCCGAGATGGCCTATCTTCTGGGTGAGGCCCTCACGCTGCGCGCCATGATCTACTACGACCTCATCAAGGCCTGGGGAGATGTTCCTGCCCGTTTCACTCCGCTTACTTCCGAGACCATCTATGCTCCCAAGGAAAGCCGCGATGTGATTTTCAAGCAGATTCTCTCCGACCTCGAAGAGGCTATCCCTTATATCCCGAATCCCGGTGAGACGGCCGCCACTTCCCGCACCGACCGCGTGAACAAGGTGTTTGCCGAGGGCCTGTATGCCCGTATCGCCCTCCTGGCTTCCGGCTATGCCCTCCGCCCCGAGGACGGCGCCGTGGGTACCGGAGACCTCGGAACCGTTCGCCTGAGCTCCGATCCCGAGCTCCAGAAGGAAGTCCTCTATCCCAAGGCCCTGAATTACCTCAAGGCTGCTTACGGAAAGGCTGCCCTCGAAAGCGACTACGAGTACTACTGGTACAAGCAGAGCAACATGGACAACCTCACCGCCGGCCCTGGCAGCGAGACGCTGTATGTGATCCCGTTCGGTGAAGGCCGTGGCCGCTGGAACTACACCTATGCCATCAAGTCCGAGGGTGCCAGCATTACCGCCAACACTTCCCGCGGCGGCGACGTGGGACCGCTTCCTACCGTGTACTTCATGTACGATGAGGGAGACCAGCGCCGTGACGTTACCTGCGTGAACTACCAGTGGAACAAGGGAGATATTATTGAGCCTGCCGGTATCGGCAAGTGGTACTTTGGCAAGTATCGTTTTGAGTGGATGCATGCCCAGCCTTATACGGGCGGCAACGACGACGGTATCAAGCCTGTGGTCATGCGCTACTCCGACATCCTCCTGATGGCCGCCGAGATCGAGAACGAGCTCAATGGCCCCGCCGGTGCCAAGAAGTATCTGGAAGAGGTGCGCGCCCGCGCCTGCGGTGAAGACGCCGCTGCCGCTTATGTGGCCGCCCTTTCCACCAAGGAAGACTTCTTCGAGGCTGTGGTGAAGGAACGCGCCCTGGAGTTCTGCGGCGAGTTCCTGCGCAAGGCCGACCTTATCCGCTGGAACCGTCTCAAGGAAAGCCTGGATGCCGCAAAGGCCCAGATGAACGACCTCCGCGACCTCGCCGGTGACTTCGCCGGCCTCAGCGGTGACATCGCCTATGTCCTCTCCGAGGACGGTCAGTCTCTCGATATCCAGTTCCTCGCTCCCGGCGAAAAGGCCCCTTCCGGATACGAACTCTCTGCCGGTTACGTGAACAAGTATGACGATGCCAAGAAGACCGGTTTCTATGCGGAAAAGATTGAAGGCATTTATGCCCAGGATCCCGTCCAGCACATGTTCTGGCCCATCTTCAACGATACCATGACCAACAGTCAGGGCTATATCAAGAACGATTACGGCTACGACAACCTTTAATAGTTCCCCCGAATTATGAAAGCAATGAATAAAATCAAATATGCTGCTCTCGCCCTGGTCGCCCTGGTCGTAGGAGCTTGCACAGCCGAGGAGTTCAGCCCCAATGAGACGCTGGTGCTCAAGCGCTGTCTGCAGCCCATGAACCTGAACGCCCGCGTGAGCGCTTCGCTCGGCGATGTGGTTACCTTCTCCTGGGATGTAACCAAGGACGCCGACTCCTATGCCCTCACCATCTACTCCGACGGTGATGTCTATCTGACGGAACCGGTGGCCCCCTCGGCCGTCCCTTACCAGAAGAAACTGGATGCCGACAAAACCTACACTTTCTCCGTGCAGGCTACTTCCGAAAGCAGGGAGGCCTCCAAGGTGGCCGAATACGGCAAGACCTTCAAGACCTTCGCCGTCAAGGATAATCTTTACATGAAGGTGGCCGACCGTAAGGCTGCCAGCGTAAGCTTCTCCTGGAGCAAGGACGTGACCGATTTCGAGGAAGTAGACCGCATTGAGGTCACCCTTCCCGGTTCCGACGAGGTAGTGGTAACCCACACCCTCACCACCGATGAAATTGTGGCCGCTGCAGCTACCGTCGACGGCCTGGAAGCCGGCAAGGAGTATGTGTTTACCCTCTACTTCCTCAGCGCCAGCCGCGGCCAGGTGAATGCCTGGACTGCTCCTTCCACCGAAGGCTTCACCGAGGTTTCCACCGTGGATGCCCTCAAGAACGCCGTGAAGACGCAGGGCGCCCGGATTCTCCTGAAGATGGAAGGCTCCCCGTACGATGTCGAGGCCATGGAAATCGAGGCCGGCTTCACCCTGGTGGGTGAGGAAGCCGCCGATGGTTCCAAGCCCGTCCTGCAGGGTGAAATCCAGTTCGCCGATACCTGGGCCGGCACCAACGTCTATTTCGAGGGTGTCGAGTTCAACGGCGGCCCTACCGCTACAAGTCCTTCCGGCTTTGGCTTCGCCATCCAGAACAAGAATGGCGGCACCGTAGACGGCAAGGCCATTGGCAACATCACCTACAAGAACTGCGTCATCACCGGCTACAGCAAGGGTCTCATGTATGAGTGGGGCAAGGCTATGGTGCTCCGTGACGTGGTGTACGACAGCTGCGAAATCTCCAATATCAACGCCGATGGTACCGGCGGTGGCGATGTCTTCGACATCCGCGGCGCTACCAGCATGACCAAGCTCGCCTTTGTCAACAACACCATCTTCCAGGGCATGCGTACCTTCATCCGTATCGATGCCGGTTCCATTGACAACCTGGTGGTGGAGAACAATACCATCATGAACCTGAACTTCGTGGACAACACCAACAACGCCGGTATCTTCGGCCTGCAGATTGTCCCCGGAGCTGCCTCCTTCAAAAACAACCTCGTCCTCCACATGGTGGAAAAGGCTACCCTGGGATCGGCCAACGCCAAGTACAAGACGCCCGCCGACATTTCCCTGGCCGCTTCCAACAACTGGTACTTTGATGTGGTGGCAACCTACTTCACCGATACCTGGGCCGCTGCTGCCACCGGTTTCAGCGCGCTGGAAGAGGATCCCTGCTACAATGCTGCCGCAGGTCTTTTCAATCTGAACCCCGACTCCGTCATCGCCGACAAGAAGGTGGGCGCTTCCAAGTGGTGGACTCCTTATGTGGAGGAACCCGAAGACCTTACCCAGCCGGCACTGGACGGTGCCCACACCTGGGACCTTTCCAACGCCAAGTACTTCTCCGGCACCATCAAGAAAGAAATGGTGCGTGACGGTATCCTTCTCTCCGGCTCCGAGCAGGCTCCCATCGTGGCGGCCGACGGTGTCCTCCGCTTTGATGGCGCCGCCATCACCAACCGTCAGGGTGTTCCCACCACCGGTTATGTGGCCTTCAAGGTGAATGAACCCGGTTCCGTGGTGGCCCGCGCCGCCGGCGAAGGAACCGCCCACATCATTGTGGCTGTGCAGCCTGTGGAGGGCGGAGACCTCATCATCAAGGGTGGTGTCTCTCCAGTGGCCGATGCCCCTGCCGCCCAGAAGATTCTCATCAGCGACATCACCGCCGAGAGCTGGGTATACATTTATCCTTCCGGTCCTGTATCCCTGGCCCAGCTGGCCTGGAGCAAGGATATGTCTGCGGTAAACACGGCCCTTCCGGCCCCGGATCCCAAGGCTGCTCCCGCTTCCTTCACCGCCGGTGAAGCCACCGACGTTACTATCAGCTGGGAGCCCGTTGAGAACGCTGGCAGTTACTCCGTCGTGTTCAGCGGCAAGACCTACGCCGCCGACGGACTGTCCTACACCATCGAGGGCAAGACTACCGGTATGCTCGATCCCGGCAGTTATGCCGTGAAGGTGTTCGCCAACCCCGGCAAGGAAGACATCTACAACACCCAGTCCGAGGCTGGCGTGGCTACCTTCGCCGTGCTGCCTGCGGGCGGCAGCGGTGAATCTTCCGAGTTCATCGTGGCTAGTGTGGAGGACCTTCTGGCCGCCATTGATGCCGGCAAGGACTTCATTACCCTCAAGTACAGCGATACTCCTTACGAGATCGGCGCCCTCACGCTGGTAGCACCCCTGCACCTCAAGGGCCAGGAGAGCGACGGCAAGAAGACCGCCATCAACGCCAGCTTCACCCTGAGCGGTGCCATCGGCGGCAGCGTGGTCTTTAGTAACCTCGACATCACCAGCAGCAGTGCCGGAACGGCTACTTCCTTCCTCATTGATGACAAGAGCACCGACAATGCTCCCGTTCTCGATACCGTCGCCGTCTATGACAGCAACCTGCATGGCACCAAGGCCCTGTACGACAACTCCGGCAAGGCCGTGTCCAATGTGCAGAACGTCATCTTCAAGGGCAACATCATCACCGACAGCTCGGCCGGTGCCGACTACATTGACCTGCGCGCCGGCGCTCACCACAACTTCGTGTTTGAGAACAACACCGTCGCCAACAGCTGCCGTACCGTTTTCCGTACCGATGCCGGCCACGAGATGAACACCGCCCTCATTAAGAACAATACGTTCTACAAGGTTGCCACCAACAGCTCCAGCAAGGACAACAACGGTATCCTGCACATCCGCAGCGCCGCCGGTTCCGGTCTCTACAGCTACGAGCTGGTGAACAACTTCTTCTACTCCATCCTCATCGATCCGGCCAACCTGCCGTCCCATGCCAATGGCTTCCCCAAGCTCAGAAGCGCAAGCGGTATCACGCCTTCCGTCATCCGCAACAACTACTTCTACAACTGCGAAGAGGCCCTGGCCGATTACTCCTTCTGGAAGAATCTCGCCAAGGAAGAGGCTACCCGCGAAGGTGGCGCCATCCTCCCGGCCGATCCTTGCAAGGATGCAGCCAACCTGGACTTCACCCTCACCAATGGTGTCATGATGAACGCCGGCGTGGGTGATCCCCGCTGGAACGCAATGGCAGGCAGCACGCCTTCTTCCGATATTACGGTGGCCGATGTGGACGGTTTCCTCACGGCTATCAGCGCCGGTAAGAAGACCATCACCCTGGATGCCGGTGTGTATGACCTCACCGCCGTGACGGAAGTACCTGAGGTGTCTGCGGGTAAGCTCACGCTCACCACTCCTCTGAACCTCATCGGTAAGGAAGGAACGGTATTCAAGGGCGGCTTCATCTTCAAGGAAGGCGTTACTTCCTTCAGCATGAAGAATGTTGCCGTTGACGGCGCCAAGACTGTGGACAATGTGTTTGAAATTGCCGATGCTGCTGTGGTGATGAACTCCTTCTCCGTGAAGAACAGTTCCTTCACCGGTGTGAAGAACCGCCTGTTCTACATGAACGTGGAAGGTTCCGTGAACTCCGTCGAGCTCGAGAACGTGCTGGTGACGGGCGTTGAGGGTGGTGACTTCACCTCCGGTGACTTCATCGATGTCCGCAAGGGCACCATGACGGCCCTCAAGGTGAAAAACAGTACCTTCGCCAATGCCATCCGTACCTTCGCCCGCGTTGATGCCGCAACGGTCTGCGCTTCCATCCTGGTAGAGAACAATACGTTCTACAACAACTGCTTCGTGGACAGCAAGGACAACAACGGTATCTTCCATGTGCGCAGCACTTCGGCCCTTGCCGCCAACGCCATTGACGTGAAGAACAACCTCTTCGTTCATATGCAGCGCGCTAAAGAGACTCCTTCCCAGGCACAGGGCTTCCCGAAGTTGGTCTCCAGTGGTTCTTCCGCTCTTGGCATGCCTAACTTCAGCCACAACTACTTTGCCGAGGTACTTACCACCGAGAACAATAACGCCGCCGAATACAGCTGGTGGGCCAACTCTTCTCAGGAGATTGCTACCGCCGGTTACGGTGTAGTCCTCACGGCTCCGGTATTCAAGGATGCCGCTAACGGTGACTTCACCGTGGTGCACGGCCTGGTGGCCAGTGAGAAGGTGGGTGACCCCCGCTGGATCAAGAGCGCTCCCGCAGCCGGCGAAGCCTTCAAGGTGGCCGATGCCGATGAGCTCGCTACCGCTATCGAGGCCGGCAAGAAGGTGATTGCCCTCACGGGCGCCACCTACGACCTCACGGCCCTTCCGACGGCATCGGCCGGTGTCATTACCCTCAGCCAAGGCCTTACCCTGAAGGGCGTTGCCTACAATGGCAAGAAGCCCGAGGTGCTGGGCGGCTTCAAGCTGGCCATGACAGAGGGTGACTTCATCCTGGAGAATGTCCGCCTGAATGGTGTGTACGACAATGCCGGCGCCGAGGCCAAGGTGGGCAACATGATCGATATCGACGCTGCCGCCGTCATCGGCACCATCGGCCTGCGCAACTCCGAAATCTACGGATATGCCAACCGTCTGGTGAGCGGATCCGGCGAGTCCTCCGTGGACGAGCTGGTAGTAGCCGGCAACCTGGTGCACGACTTTGGCACCAGCGGTGACTTCATCGACTTCCGCAAGGGTTCGCTGGGTCACGTGAACATTCAGAACAATACGTTCTGGAACGGTATCCGTACCTTCCTCCGCGTGGATGCGGCTGTAAATAACGGCGGCGTGCTTGTTGAGAACAACACGTTCTACAACCTCTGCGCCGTGGACAACAAGGACAACAACGGTATCATGCACGTTCGCTCCACTTCTGGCGTGGCTCCCGCTGCACTGGGCAATGCGGCCCGCCGCGTGCTGGTGCGGAAGAACATTTTCACCGCCATGCACAAGGCTGCAGAGACGCCTTCTCAGGCTAACGGCTTCCCGAAGTTGGTTTCCAGCGCTTCCGAGAAGATCAAGCATCCTTACATCACCGACAACCTCTTCTTCGACATTGATACCGCCGAGCCTTACAGCTGGTGGAACACCATGGTCGCCGAGGATATCGAGGCCGCCGGTCAGGTGCTTGCGGAGACTCCTTTCGAGGCCGATCCCGCTACTGGCAAGTTTACCGTGAAAGCCGCTTACAAGGGCTACGGTGACACCCGCTGGTAATCGTTAATAAAGGGAGCCGGGGGTGATACCCCGACTCTCTTCCAGAAACAAATTTAATATAAAAGTGCTATGAGCTTCATTAACGCTGATTTCATGCTGCAGACAGAGACTGCACGCAGGCTATACCACGAGCATGCCGAGAACATGCCCATCATCGACTATCACTGCCACCTGGTGCCGCAGCAGATTGCGGAAAACATCCAGTTCCGTGACATTACCCAGCTGTGGCTGGTGGACGGTCACTACGGAGACCACTATAAGTGGCGTGCCATGCGTGCCAACGGCGTGAGCGAGGATTACCTCACCGGCGGCAAGCACACGGCCTGGGAGACCTTTGAGAAGTGGGCCGAGACTGTTCCGTACACCATGCGTAACCCGCTCTACCACTGGACGCACCTGGAGCTGAGCCGCGTGTTCGGCATAGACAAGCTCCTGTCTCCCGCCACGGCCCGTGAAATCTTCGAGGAGTGCAACGCCAAGCTGGCTACGCCGGAGTTCCGCGGACAGGCGCTCATCAAGCGGTTCAACGTGCAGGTGGTGTGCACCACCGACGACCCCGCCGACGACCTTCGTTATCACAAGATGATTGCCGAGCATCCCTTCGGCGTGAAGGTTATCCCTGCCTGGCGTCCGGACAGTGCCATGGCCATCGAGCGTCCGGAATTCTTCCGGAACTATCTGAAGCGCCTCGGAGAGGCCGCCGACATGGAGATTGACTCCTATGCCCACCTGCAGGATGCCCTCCAGAAGCGCCACGACTATTTTGCCGCCAACGGGTGCAAGCTCTCGGACCATGGTCTGGAGAATTTCTACAGCGCCGACTACACCGACGCGGAGATCGAGCTCATCTTCAAGAAGGCGCTTCTCGGGATGGTTCTTTCCCCCGAGGAGGTGGACAAGTTCCGCAGCGCCTTCCTGCACGACCAGGCGGTCATGGATGCCGAGGCCGGCTGGGCCCAGCAGTTCCACATCGGCGCCATCCGCAACAACAACACCAAGATGTTTGCCAAGGTGGGTGCCGATACCGGTTACGACGCTATCCACGACCTGGACATCGCGACGGCCGGTCACCGGTTCTTTGACCGTCTTACCCGTGAGGATAAGCTCACCAAGACCATCCTGTACTGCCTCAATCCCAAGGACAATGCGGTCATGATGACCATGGCCTACACGTTTAACGACGGTACCGTTCCCGGAAAGATGCAGTTTGGCTCTGGCTGGTGGTTCCTGGACCAGGAAGTGGGCATGCGCCGCCAGATGGATTCCCTGAGTAACCTGGGTCTCATCTCCCGCTTCGTGGGTATGCTCACCGACAGCCGCAGCTTCATCTCCTATCCCCGTCACGAGTACTTCCGCCGCATCCTGTGCGATGTCTTCGGAAAGGATGTGGAGCAGGGCAAGCTGCCTGCTTCCGAGATGGCATTCATCGGCCAGATGATCGAGGATATCTGCTACAACAATGCCAAGAACTATTTTAACTTCTAGTCATGAAGTATATTAAGATAAACCCGGCCGACAACGTTGCCGTCGCCCTGCAGGACCTCTCGAAAGGTGATGTTGTGGAAGGCGTTGTCCTTTCCATGGACATTCCGCGGGGTCACAAGATTGTTCTTTCGGCCCTCAAGGCCGGGGACAATGTGATCAAGTACGGTTTTCCCATCGGCCATGTCACCCGTGATGCCGCTGCCGGCACTATGGTGGACCATTCCTGCATTAAGACGAATCTGGAGGGGCTGCTGGAGTATAAGTATGAGCCCTTAGATTACGTTATAAATGATATGAATGGGAGGAAGGAGGGGAGTAAGTGTTTTTCTACCCCACAAGGGGGAGCGAAAAACACTTCTCCCCTCCAGAACACGCCATATACTTTCAAGGGATACCGTCGGGCCGATGGGCAGGTGGGGGTGAGAAACCAGATCTGGGTGATTCCCACGGTGGGGTGTGTGAATGGAATCTGTGAGCAGATTATTGCCCGGTTCAGGGCGGAGGTGCCGGATGTGACGGGGGTGGATGCGATTGTGCATTTCCCGCACAACTACGGGTGCTCGCAGCTGGGGGACGACCATGAGAATACCCGGAAGGTGCTCTCCGACATGGTGCACCATCCCAACGCCGGAGGCGTGCTGGTGGTGAGCCTGGGCTGTGAGAACAATCAGCTGGATGCGTTCCGTGAGCTGGTGGGGCCGGTGGATGAAAGCCGGGTGAAGATGTTTGCCTGCCAGAAGGTGAAGGATGAGGTGGAGTATGGCGTGCAGTGCCTGAAGGAGATTTATGCCGTGGCGTCCCGCGACGTGCGGGTGGATGTTCCGGTGAGTGAGCTTCGCGTAGGCCTCAAGTGCGGCGGCTCCGACGGTCTCAGCGGCATTACGGCCAATCCGCTCCTCGGCGTATTCAGCGACTGGCTGGTCGCACAGGGCGGCACCACCATCCTGACGGAGGTGCCGGAAATGTTCGGCGCGGAGACCATCCTCATGAACCGCTGCCAGGACGAGGCTACCTTTGACAAGACGGTGTCCCTCATCAACGACTTCAAGGAGTATTTCATGAAGCAGGGCATGCCGGTGTACGAGAACCCTTCGCCGGGTAACAAGGCGGGCGGTATCTCTACGCTGGAGGAGAAGTCCCTGGGCTGCACGCAGAAGTGCGGCGGCTCCATCGTGAGGGGCGTTCTCAAATATGCCGAGCGTCTCTCCGTGAAGGGACTCAATCTCCTGTCGGCCCCGGGCAACGACCTCGTGGCCTCCACGGCCCTCGGCGCCAGCGGCTGCCAGCTGGTCCTCTTTACTACCGGCCGCGGCACGCCGTTCGGCAGTTTCGTGCCCACCATGAAGATTTCCACCAATACGCCGCTCTACGAGGCCAAGCCCACCTGGATTGACTTCAATGCCGGCGTGCTGGCCCAGGACGAGCCCATGGACAGCGTGGCACCGCGCTTTATCGACTATGTGCTCGCCGTCGCCAGCGGCGAGAGCGTCAACAACGAAAAACACGGCATCCGTGAGATTGCCATCTTTAAACAAGGAGTAACATTATAAAATACGATACTATGGAAAGACTAAACCGCAAGTCTGCACCGCAGGCAAAACAGTACACCGAGAAAGTGATCCAGTTTGGCGAAGGTAACTTCCTCCGCGCATTCATCGAGTGGATTATCTGGAAAACCAACCAGAAGACAGATTTCAACGGCTCTGTAGTGGTTGTCCAGCCCATCGAGAAGGGCATGGTTTCCTGGCTCAACGAGCAGGACGGCCTGTATCACCTGAACCTCCAGGGCCTGCAGAACGGGGAGCCCGTGAACAGCCTGGACATGATTGACGTCATCTCCCGCGGCCTCAATCCCTATGAGGACTTTGACGCTTACCTCAAGCTGGCCGAGCAGCCGGAGATTCGCTTTGTGATTTCCAACACCACAGAGGCCGGCATCGCCTTCGATCCTGCCTGCAAGCTGGATGACAAGCCCGCCAGTTCCTATCCCGGCAAGCTCACCCAGCTCCTGTATCACCGCTTCCAGTTCTTCAAGGGCGACAAGTCCAAGGGCCTTATCATCTTCCCCTGCGAGCTCATCTTCGAGAACGGCAAGCACCTCAAGGAGTGCATCCGCCAGTATATCAAGCTGTGGAACCTGGGTGCCGAGTTCAGCGCCTGGTTCGAGGGCGCCTGTGGCGTGTATTCCACACTGGTAGACCGTATCGTCCCCGGTTATCCCCGCGACAATGCCGCCGAGCTGTGCGAGCGCGCCGGCTATGACGACCACCTCCTGGACAAGGCGGAGATTTTCCACCTGTGGGTGATTGAGGCTCCGAAGGAAGTGGCAGCCGAGTTTCCGGCCGACAAGGCAGGCCTGCACGTGCTGTTCGTTCCTTCCGAGGCCCCTTACCATGAGAGAAAGGTGACCCTCCTGAACGGCCCCCATACGGTTCTTTCGCCGGTTGGCTACCTCAGTGGCCTCAATACCGTGAAGGAGTGCTGCGAAGATCCCGAGATTGGCGCGTTCGTGAAGAAGGTCATGTACGATGAACTCCTTCCTACGCTCAACCTGCCCAAGGAAGAGCTCCTGCAGTTTGCCGGTGACGTGGTGGAACGCTTCCGCAACCCGTTCGTGAAGCACTTCGTGACGTCCATCATGCTCAACTCCTTCCCCAAGTTCAAGACCCGCGACCTCCCCGGTCTCAAGACTTATCTGGAGCGCAAGGGAGAACTCCCGAAGGGCCTCGTGCTGGGTCTTGCCGGTATCTGCACCTACTACAAGGGCGGTAAACGCGGTGAGGACGAAATCGTTCCCCGGGATGACGAGAAGATCATCGGCCTCCTGAAGGAACTCTGGGCAACCGGCGACGTGCGCAAGGTGGCCGAGGGTGTCCTTGCCGACGAGTTCATCTGGGAAGAGGACCTGAACAAGATCCCCGGTCTCACCGACCTCCTCGCTGCCGACCTTGCCCTCATCCAGGCCAAGGGTATGAGAGAAGCCGTTAAGTCCATTATCTAGCGTATGAGCACACAGAAAAAACTGATGACCAATTGGCGGTGGTGGATTTGCTCGCTGCTTTTCATTGCCACCACGGTGAATTACCTGGACCGCCAGGTACTTTCACTTACCTATAAGGAGTTCATTGCTCCGGAGTTCCACTGGACCGACGCCGACTACGGTACCATTACTTCGCTGTTCTCCATCTTCTACGCCATTGCCTGCCTGTTTGCGGGTAAGTTCGTAGACTGGATGGGAACCAAGAAGGGGTATCTCATTGCGATCGGTGTGTGGAGCCTCGGTGCCGTGATGCACGCCGGCTGTGGAGTAGCCACCACCTGGTTTGTAGACGGAATTGATTCCGTTGAGGCGCTCCGCGCCGTGGAGGCGGGCTCCAATGTAGCCCTGGCCATTTCTACGGTGAGCGTGTATCTGTTCCTCCTTTGCCGCGGTATTCTGGCCCTGGGTGAGTCGGGTAACTTCCCGGCTGCCATCAAGACCACGGCCGAATACTTCCCCAAGAAGGACCGCGCCTTTGCTACGTCCATCTTCAATGCCGGTGCTTCCGTGGGCGCTCTGGCTGCTCCGCTCCTGATCCCGCCGCTTGCCAAGCATCTGGGCTGGGAATGGGCCTTCATCATCATTGGCGGCCTGGGCTTCCTCTGGATGTTCCTGTGGCAGTTCATGTATGACAAGCCCGAGAAGTCTTCCCACGTGAATGAGGCCGAACTGGAATATATTCACCAGGACGACGCCGAGGTGGCAACCGCGTCTGTTGACACGGACGAAAAGTCCATTCCCTTCATGCGCTGCTTTACTTTCAAGCAGACGTGGAGTTTCATTGTGGGCAAGTTCCTTACCGACGGCGTTTGGTGGTTCTTCCTGTTCTGGGCTCCGGCCTACTTCCAGGACCAGTTCAATGCGCCGGCTTCTTCTCCGCTGGGACAGGGCCTTATCTTTACCCTGTATGCCATTGTGACGGTGGTCTCGCTCTTTGGCGGCTACCTTCCCAAGCTCTTTGTGGAGAAAAAGGGCATGCATCCCTACAACGGCCGCATGCTGGCCATGCTCATCTTCGCCTTCTTCCCGCTGGTGGCCCTGGCCGCCCAGCCGCTGGGTGCCTACAGCCCCTGGTGGCCGGCCATCCTCATCGGCATTGCCGGTGCAGGTCATCAGGCCTGGAGCGCCAATATCTTCTCTACCGTGGGTGACATGTTCCCCAAGAGCACCATCGCTTCCATCACCGGTATCGGTGCCATGGCGGGCGGTATCGGCTCCATGATTATCCAGAAGGTGGCGGGTAACCTGTTCACCTATGCAGAGGGTCAGGGTGCTGCCTTCCATTTCATGGGATTTGAAGGCAAACCGGCCGGCTACTTCATCATGTTCTGCTTCTGCGGACTGGCCTACCTTACCGGCTGGATTATCATGAAGGTGCTGGTGCCTAAGTATGAGCCCGTTGAGGCGTAACCTGGAAAAAATGCTGGGAGGAAATTTCATAAGTAACAGGAAATGAGTAGATTACAAATCGCGCTCGCTGGGGTGGCGGCTCTCCTTATGGCCGTAGCCTGCGGGAAAGGTGCCCCTGAGGAGCCTGCCGAGAACCTGGCGGTGCCGGAAGGCGTTAAACTGCATGGTACGGCTGCCGAAACAAGCCTTACGTTCCAGTGGAACGCGGTGGAAGGCGCTACGGGTTATGACTGGAAGCTCTCCACCGAGGGAGAGGCAGACCTTGCCGGTAACGTTGCCAGCCGCAATGTGACCGTTTCTGGCCTTGTGCCCGGTACCGGCTATCAGTTCTCGGTAAGGGCTAAGGCGGGGGCGCAGGCATCGGCCTGGAGTACTCCTGTGACGGCGAAAACCGCCGGCGTCAGACCCACCCCCGGAGTGAACTGCGTAGATGCACCGCTGGTGATTGAGGTGGGGACATCGGCCAGCCTGGGTACTTCCGGTAAGATTCTGGTGTATAAAGAGGGTGTGAAGGATGCTGTGGATGTCATCGATCTGGCCGATATGGCCAAAGTGCAGGTGCTGGAAGACGGTACCCTGGTTCCGGCGCAGAAGCTGGAGACCGTAACGGCTTCCCATTCTTTCATGAATGAGCTCTACAGCGGGTCTTCCAAGCGGGTAGTGCACTACACGCCCCTGCGTCTGAAGGGGGGCAAGCTGTACGTGAGTTTGCACAACAATGTGCTGGGTTTTGGCGGCAGCTATTACCTCACCATGGACGAGTCGGTGGCGGGGAAAGCCATCGGCAAGGGGGAGTTTACGTTTACCACCAAGGCGGCTCCTTCTGGTACTACGCTTTCCGTGAAGCCGGACGGCAGCGGAGACTTCTGCACCGTGCAGGGTGCTCTTACCTATGCCGCTACGCTGGGGAAAGATACGCCTGTGACCATTGAGGTAGGGGAGGGAACCTATCCCGAACTTCTTTTCCTGCAAGGCAAGAACAACGTGACCATCCAGGGCGCGTCCCGGGAAAAGAGCGTGATTGCCTACCCCAACAGTGAAAACTATGTGACGGGCTCCGACAACCGCTGTCTGTTCCTGGCCAAAAGCTGCACCGGACTCACGCTGGAAAAACTGACGGTGGAGAATACGTACTATGCTTCCGATCACAAAGGCCAGGCCGAGGCTGTCTACTTCAACGCAGCCGACAATGGCCGGCTCACCATCGAGGACTGTGCCCTCATCTCCTGGCAGGATACGTTCCTTTGCAAGGGAGAGGTGTATGTGCACAAGTCCCTCATCGCCGGCCACTGCGACTACATCTGGGGCTACCCCAAAGCTTGTCTCTTTGAAGACTGCGAAATCCGCTCCCGCGCGGCCGGTTACATTGTGCAGGCTCGCGTGCAGAATGTGGCCAACAAGGGCTTCGTGTTCCTGAATTGCCGCCTCACGGCAGAGAGCGATGTGGCCGATGGCAAAATGTACCTGGCCCGCAGCGCCGGACAGGCCGACTGCTATGACAATGTAACCTATGTGAATTGCACCATGTCTCCGGTGATTGCACCGGTGGGCTGGCTCGGGAGTCCCGTGCCCAATCCTTCCACTCCTACCGCTACAGCCGGTTGGAAGGAGTATGGTACCACGGGCGTCTCCACGGCTTCCCGTAACGCATATGGTAAAACGCTTACAGCCGCCGAGGCAGAGCCGTTTAGCTCCCGGCAGGCTGTTCTGGGATGGTAAAATAATAGAACTATGACGAATATTTTCTCACTGAAAGGTAAAAACGCCTGGGTAACCGGCGCCGCCTATGGAATTGGCTTTGCCATTGCCAAGGCTTTTGTAGATGCGGGTGTAGAGAACATCATCTTCAACACCTCCAATGAGGCCTCCATGCTCAAGGGCCTGGAAGCGTACAAGGAAGCCGGCATCACCAATGTGCACGGCTATGTGTGCGATGTCACCGATGAGGTGGCCGTCAAGGAACTGGTGGCCAAAATCCACAAAGAGGTGGGCCAGATTGATATTCTGGTGAACAATGCCGGTATTATCAAGCGCATTCCCATGCATGAGATGTCCCGCGCGGATTTCCAGCGGGTCATTGATGTAGACCTGGTGGGCCCGTACATCTGCGCCGCCGCCGTGGTGCCCGAAATGATGGAACGCCGTGAGGGCAAGATCATCAACATCTGCTCCATGATGAGCGAACTGGGCCGTGAGACCGTATCGGCCTATGCTGCCGCCAAGGGAGGCCTCAAGATGCTCACCCGCAACATCTGCAGCGAGTACGGCGAGTACAACATCCAGTGCAATGCCATCGGCCCGGGCTATATCGCGACGCCCCAGACCGCGCCGCTGCGTGAGCGGCAGGCCGATGGCTCCCGCCATCCCTTCGACTCTTTCATCTGCGCCAAGACGCCCGCCGGCCGGTGGCTGGAGCCCGACGAACTCGCCGGTCCCGCCATCTTCCTGGCCTCCAAGGCCTCTGACGCCGTGAACGGCCATATCCTCTACGTGGACGGCGGTATCCTGGCCTACATTGGTAAACAGCCTAAGTAATGGAAGCCGTTTTCAGTTATATTATCGGCCTGGGTGCCGCGGTGATGATGCCCATTCTGTTCTTTATCCTGGGCATCTGCATTGGCATCAAACCCGGGAAGGCGCTCAAGAGCGGCCTCCTCGTGGGCGTGGGTTTCGTGGGCCTGTCCGTAGTGACGGCGCTGCTCACTTCGTCGCTGGGCGGTCCTTTGAAGCAGGTGACGGAGATTTACGGCCTGCAACTGGGCATCTTCGACATGGGCTGGCCGGCCGCTGCGTCGGTCGCCTACAACACCACCGTGGGTGCGTTCATCATCCCGGTGTGCCTGGCCATCAATGTTGTCCTGCTGCTGGTGAAGGCCACCAACACCATTAATATAGACCTGTGGAACTACTGGCACTACGCTTTCATCGGCGCCGTGGTGTATTTTGCCTGTGACAGCATCTGGTGGGGCTTTTTCGCCGCCATCGTGTGCTTTGTGATTACGCTGTTCATGGCCGACCTCACCACCCGAAAGTTCCAGAGCTACTACAAGGACCTGGACGGCATCTCCATCCCGCAGCCTTTCTGCCAGGGCTTCGTGCCTTTTGCCGAGGGCCTCAACTGGTGCATGGACCGCATTCCGGGATTCAACAAGCTTGACATTGACGCCGAGGGCATGAAGAAGAAGTTCGGCCTGCTGGGTGAACCGCTTTTCCTGGGTGTGATTGTGGGTATTGCCATCGGCTGCCTCAGTTATCCTTCCTGGTCCGAGATTGCGAACCATATCCCCGCCATCCTGGGCCTGGGCATCAAGATGGGCGCCGTGATGGAGCTGATTCCCCGCATCACCGGCCTTTTCATCGAAGGCCTCAAGCCCATTGCCGAAGCTACCAAGGACATGGTGTCCCGCAAGTTCAAGAACAGCGCAGGCATCAACATCGGCATGAGTCCGGCGCTGGTCATCGGCCATCCTACCACTCTGGTGGTTTCGCTGCTGCTCATCCCCGTGATGCTGCTGCTGGCCGTGATCCTGCCCGGCAACGAGTTCCTGCCGCTGGCATCGCTGGCCGGCATGTTCTATGTGTTTCCGGCCGTGCTGCCTGTCACGAAGGGCAATGTGGTGAAGACTTTTGTCATCGGCCTGGTGGCTCTCACCATCGGCCTGTATTTTGTGACGGACCTGGCTCCCTGGTTCACCCTGGCGGCGCAGGACGTGTATGCCCGCACCGGTGATGCCGCTGTGGCCATTCCCGAAGGCTTCCAGGGCGGCGCACTGGACTTTGCATCCAGCATTTTCTCCTGGGTCATCTTCCACCTGATTCATGATTTCAAGTGGATTGGCGCAGGCATCCTTGTTGTTGGCACTACCGTGATGGCCATTTTTAACCGCAGAAGAATTATCAAAGCATCCTATGAAAAAAATATTGACCGCAGCTCTGCTGCTTAGCACCCTTGCCATGAGCGCACAGACCAAGTACACTATCCAGACTGCATGCCATCCTTCCGATGTGAAGCACTACGACACGGAGACCCTCCGGTCCCGTTTCATGATGCCCGAGGTGATGGTGAATGACGAGATTCGTCTTACCTATTCCCTCTATGACCGTTTCATCTTCGGCGGCGCCGTTCCGGCTACCAAGCCGCTGGTTCTGGAGACCATCGATCCGCTCAAAGCTTCCTACTTTTTGGAGCGCCGCGAACTGGGCGTCATCAACGTGGGCGGTGAAGGCATTGTCTCCGTGGACGGAAAAGAATATGTGCTTAAGTTCAAGGAGGCCCTGTATGTGGGCAGGGGAGCCAAGGAAGTGATCTTCAAGAGTAAAGATGCTGCCTGCCCGGCACACTTCTACCTCAATTCCGCTACGGCTCACAAGGCCTATAAGACGCAGCTCATCACCATCGATGGCCGTAAGGGCTCCCTCAAGGCGAACTCCTTTGCCGCCGGCAAGATGGAAGATTCCAACGACCGTGTCATCAACCAGCTCATCGTCAATAATGTGCTGGAAGAGGGACCCTGCCAGCTGCAGATGGGCCTCACCGAGCTCAAGCCCGGTTCCGTGTGGAACACCATGCCGGCCCACACCCATGCCCGCCGCATCGAGGCCTACTTCTATTTCAATGTGAGCGAAGGCAACATGATCTGCCACTTCATGGGTGAACCGCAGCAGGAGCGTATCCTCTGGCTCGCCAACGAGCAGGCCGTCATGAGTCCCGAGTGGAGCATCCACGCCGCCGCCGGCACCTCCAACTACATGTTCATCTGGGGCATGGCCGGTGAAAACCTGGACTACGGCGACATGGACAAGATTCCCTACACCTCCATGCGCTAGCGCGCTCGTGTGATAACGCGCTGGTTTTCAGGAGCTTGAGTTTTTCTCTTTAGGCCGAGCAGCCTAAAGAGAAATTTTTATAGCGCTGGTAGTCAGCGCGTTACACCGATTCGAGGGGACGATATGTGCAGGGCCGATGGGAGTTGAGCCGATGGGGGTCACATCGCGCACCCGCCCTAACCCGCTGATTAGCTGCCGTTTAGCTTTTTCTCTTTCGGCCGAGCAGCCTAAAGAGAATTACACACGACGCTGATATTCAACGTGTTACGCCGATTCGAGAATTACTTTCGATTGTAGGCGTCCAGGCGGGCCTGGGCGCTCTGGCGGTCCACTTCGGTTTCGCCGTTTTTGGCCATGAGGGCCAGATACTTCTTTTCCAGCTTTATATCCTTCATGGTACGGGCCATGAGGATGCTGTTCTTCAGGGCCGTCATGTCGGAGGGGTGTTTCTTGAGTACCTGGTCGTAGTACTTGCGGGCCTGCTTGTACTCCTTGCGAACGAGATGGTAGCTGCCGAGGTTGTCCAGGAAGAGGGGCTCGTCCTTGCAGTAGGTGAGCATGTGCTCGCTGAGGGACTTGAAGGCCTGGGCCGATGTCTCTGAGCCCAGCCGGAAAATGGCGACGCAGTAGTCCTGCATGAACGCGCGGAACTGCTCCTCGGTAATGCCGTCCATGCCATCGTATTCCCATACTGGATGTTCCCTGTAGTGCTTGTCGGCCAGTGCTTTAAGCTCCTGGAGGGTCATCTCGGGCTGGTCCTTCTCGTAGGCAAGGAGGGCGTCAATCCGGGCCATGCGGTAGTCCAGGTGCCAGGGCTTGAGGGTAATGGCCTGGCCGATGGCGCTATTCGCCTGGGCAAAGAGGTCGTCGTCGTATTCGAAGACTTCGAAGTAGTTGTGCTTGTTGCCCAGGGAGTCGGTCATGGGAAGGAGCGGAGCCTGTCCCAGGTATTTGTCCACGCTCATGTCCTCGATATGCGAGGTGCGGCAGCGGGTATAGCAGAAGTTGAACCGGGCCAGGTACAGCTGAGGGTCTTCGGGCCAGGCAGCCTCCCATTTGTTAAGAAGGGTTTCCACGCCCAGGCCGGCGGGGCCCACGCGCTCTGCCAGGTTGGTGTATCGGCGCAGGAACTCGTTCTGAGAAAGGGGTTCCTGGGCCGATGCCATCATGGGCAGGGCCAGGACCATAAGGAGGAGGGTCAGCGTTCGTTTCATCGGATATCCATTCGTATGCGTTTGTTCTTGGGATAGAGGTTGTTGCAGCGCTTTCCGAGGTTTTTCCCCGGCCCCAGCGCATGCCCTTCATAGCCGATGGTCACCGGGCCGATGGGCGCCCCTTCCGGAAGTACGATGGCGTCTCCGTGAAGGTAGTGCAGGGCGGTGAGGCGGTCGACATTGACAAGGGGGGCAGTCGTATCACTGCCGGATGGCGAAAGCACTTTCCCCGTTGCTGAAAAAGAGGCCGATGCAACGGGGAAAGTGCCGTTCGCCCTTCCGGAAAGGACACTGATATTCTCGGAGTCGTGCTTTCTGAGGGCGGCGACGTACTGGCCCTCGCCGGGGACAAGGCCCGGGAGGAGGACGTAGCCGTATTGGGTGTTGACGGCCGGAGGGAAAGGCGGGAGCGGGATGACATCGGCCCCCAATTCCTCCGCAATCCACGCCACGGTGTCGTCGTTCTCGAAGTGGTTGAAGGTGCAGGTGGAGTAGATGAGGATGCCGCCGGGGGTGAGGGTGGGCCAGATATCGGCCAGAATGCGGCGGCTGCGGGCAGCGCAGAAATCCACGGTCCGGAGGCTCCAGTCGGCGATGGCCTCTTCGTCTTTTCGGAACATGCCTTCGCCGGAGCAGGGGACATCGGCCACGATGGCGTCGAAGGCGGGCTCGTCGCCGAAGTCCGAAGGGTCGCGGGACACGGTTTGCACCTGCGGGTCTCCCCAGGTTTCCACGTTGGAGCGGAGGACGGCGAAGCGGTTTTTCATGACCTCGTTGGCAATGAGGGAATAGCGGTCTCCGAAGCGTTCCCTTAGCGATGCGGCAAGGTCGGTGGTCTTTCCGCCGGGGGCGGCGCAGAGGTCCAGCACGCGGCAGCCGGGCTGCAGATGCTGCGTCACTTCACGGAACACATGGCCCACGAACATGGCCGATGTATCCTGCACATAGTAGCAGCCGGCATGGAAGAGCGGGTCCAGCGTAAAGACCGGGCGCTCTTTCAGAAGATAGCCGTACGGGCTCCAGGGCACTTTTTCGGCGTCCGGGAAGGGGCATTCCTGCAGCTTGGCGGGGTTCAGGCGGATAGAAACCGACGGCGCCTCCGAAAGCGCCGCCGCAACGGTATCGGCCTTCCCGGTGGAAGCCTGCAGCAGTTCTATGAAACCCTCCGGGAACACTATTTACCGGCCCACTTTTCCATATCGAACCCTTCCGGCATCTTGCCGTTGGAGGCATCTACCAGGCTGTCTACCATCTGGTCCAGGGCTTCTTTGATCTTGCCGGAAAGCATCATCTTCATCATGAGGTTGAGGTCTGCTTCCACGCTTACCCAGAAGTCTGTGTGGTAGGCGTTCTCTGCGGCGGGCTCAAAGTGAATGACAATGTGGAAGGCGAAGGGGGCACCATAGTCTACCAGCTCTATGCGGCTGTAAGGCACTCTCTGGTGCACTTTTACGCCAATGTTGAATCCCTGCACTGTGGCAGAGAGGGTGTCCATGTCGGCGGTGATCATTTCCCGCTTGTCTTCGGGGAGCATCTTTACAAAGTTGGAAAGGTCTGTAAAGGACATATACAGCTCGTAGGGCTGGCGGGACACGGTTCCGTGCTTACTTTCGATATTGGTCATAATTGATTATCTTTGCATCTTGCAAAGTTAACAAAAATCATGCACAAAATATATTTCGAGAAGCGCTGTATCATTATTTGTTCCCCGGACGAAGAAGCCTTGGCCGACCCTAACTCTGTGGAGTTCCATGTGGGGGAAATCATTGACATCGGCGCACTGGTAAGAATGTTCGAAGTGCAGGATACCCTCTCGCGCATCTATATTCCCACGACCGATATCGAGAAGACCTACCGGCGCATCTGCTCGGAGTTCAAGGAAGTGAATGCCGCCGGCGGGCTGGTGAGCAACCGCCGCGGAGACTTCCTGCTCATTTCCCGTAACGGCCTCTGGGATCTGCCAAAGGGTCATCAGGAGCCCGGAGAGGACATTGAGGTCTGCGCCATGCGCGAGGTTCAGGAAGAAACCGGTGTGGACCAGCTGGACCTGCGCCGGCTTATCTGCATTACGGACCACGTGTATTTCCGTAATGAGCAGTGGCACCTCAAGCACACCTGGTGGTACGACATGCTCTACACAGACCCCACCAACCTCACCCCCCAGCGCGAAGAAGACATCACCAAAGCCGCCTGGGTAGCCAAAAGCTCCCTGCCCCCCTTCCTCAAAAACACCTATCCCTCCATCCAGGAGGTTTTCCGCGAGGCCAGGATCTGATTCTCGAATCGGCGTAACGCGTTGAATATCAGCGTCGTGGACAATTCTCTTTAGACTGCTCGGCCTAAAGAGAAAAAATCAAGTGCTTAATAATCAGTGGATTGGCTCGGGCGCGAGAACTAGCGGCTCGGGTGCTCCTTCTGGTAGAGTTCCCAGGAGTTGAAGAGGTTTTGCCAGATGGCGTAGAGGCCGCCGGCGACGGAGGTGACGGGCGTCATGTAGTTGTAGCCCAGCCAGATGAGGAAGCCGGTGTTCTTCTGGCCCAGGGTCTGGCCGGCGGTGATGCTGTCGGTGAGGCTCTCATGGGCCGATAGCCCCGCGCGGGCCGCCCGCGCCCGTCCCATGCGGCGGCCCAGCCAGAACTGCACGAAGCAGGTGCCGGCCGATACCAGCACGATGCCGGCGAACGCCCAGATGCCAAGGCCGCTCAGCAGCAGCGCCCGTGTGGAGAGCACCATGGCCAGCGTGAGGCCGATGCCCCACACATAGAACGAGTTGGAAGCCCAGCGCATGAGCACGCGCTGCAGCCGGTGCGTAGTATAACGGATGATCCAGGCCAGGAGTCCCGGCAGGATAAGCACCGGGAATACTTTCCAGGCAATGTGCCCCACATAGGCCCAGAACCCCAGCGTGGCGGATGGATTCACCAGCGGAATCACCAGCGGAATAAGGAAAGTAGCCGATACATTGATGATGACAAGGTATGTCACCGTTGCGGCAAGGTTCCCGCCCAGTTTGTCCGTGATGACGCCGGCGGCCGATGCCGTAGGGCAAATCATGCACAGCATGGCGCACTCGGCCAGCATCCGGGCGGCCCCGTCCGTAAGCACCACGACGCCCGCCAGCGCAAGGAAGCTGAGCACCTGCACCAGGAGCGCCCCCAGGTGCCATCGGCTCACATGGAGGTCGTGCGGGGAAATCTTCACGAACTGGAAAAAGAGGAGCGTCGCAATCACCAGCCGCTGCCCTTCGCTCGCGGCAATGTGCAGCCAGTGGCCGTACGCGTGCAGCGCCGGCGTAACGTGATAGAGAAGGTACAGCGACGTGCCCAGGACAATGGCCCCGGGCAGCATCCAGTCCTTCATGATCTGGACCGCCTTATTCATTTCTGACGGGAACAAGCGGGCCGATGACCCTGTCCACGAGCGGGTCCGTAAAATGCATGCAAAGCCCGGTGAGGAGGGCAAGGATGAGCGTCCCTTCCCGGATGACGACGGTGGTGCCGTTGCCGGTGAACATGCCGAAGGCCCACCAGGAGAATGCGGCGGTGATAACGACCAGCGCAACGTCGAACCACACCTTCATGGTGCCGAAGGGAAGGCGGAAGACATCGGCCAGGACGGCCACCGTCTTGTCGCCGGCGAGAATCCAGCCGTCTCCGAGGACCTCCAGTTTGATGCCGACGGCGGTAAGGACCACGGCCGCAAGGCTCAGCAGGATTTGCCACAGGTAGCTGCCGGCGGGGGTGAAGGCGTCAAAGAGCCAGATGGAGGCGTCGCACATGTATCCGAAGACAAAGGCCGCGGGAATCTGCATGAGGTACTGCCAGCGGAAGTTCCGGCGAAGGATGAGGGCCTGCGAGCCGATGAAGATAAGGTGCATCATCCACGTGAACGTCCCTACGGAAATGGCGCTCCACTTGAGATTGAAGATGGTGGGCGGACACGACGGCGGAGCAATGCCCAAATTGGATTTAATGGAGATTCCCACTCCCAGTGCCACCAAAATGAGGCCGAGGGTAGAAATTCCATAGCGTATACTAATATTCTTTAGGTTCATAAAGTTCCTTTTGACCATGCAAATATCCGCAATATTGTGTAATTTTGCAAACTTCAGAGATTGAAAGCAAAAACCTTAAGAATATGAAAAAAGGATTCGTAATGATGATGTCAATGCTCGCTTTCGCAGCATGTGCGCCCAAAAGCGGCGCCCCGGCCCTGGACATGGCCAGTCTGGACACGTCCGTGAGCCCCAAGGAAGATTTTTACCAGTACTCCACCGGCGGCTGGCAGAAAAACAATCCGCTCCGTCCGGAGTTCTCCCGTTATGGCAGTTTCGATGCCATCCGTGAGCGCACCCAGGAAAACCTCAATGCCCTCTTCGAGAGCATGACCACCCTGGAGGCCAAGCCCGGCACCGTGGACCAGAAGATCTCCGACCTCTACAAGATGGCCCTGGATTCTACCACCCGTAACAGCCTGGGCGCCCAGCCCATCCAGCCCTATATCGCCGAGATTCAGGCCGTGAGCTCCAAGGATGAGCTCGCTTCCCTTCTTGGCAAGCTCAACCTCTACGGAGAAGGCGGCTTCTTCGGAGCCGGCGTGGAGGCAGACCTCACCAACAGCGACATGCAGGTTCTGTATCTGGGCCAGAGCGGCCTGGGTATGGGAGACCGCGACTACTACCTCAAGGCCGAGAACAAGGCCCTCTACGACGGCTACAAGGCCTTCCTAGAGAAAGTGCTGGGCCTTGCCGGCATCGAAAGCCCCGAGAAAGTGGCCGCCCAGGACCTGGAAGTGGAAAATGCCCTGGCCCAGTTCTCCTGGACCCGCGAGGAGAACCGCAACATGCAGGCTATCTACAACCCCATGTCCACTAAGGAAATTGTGGAGGCCTATCCTGGCATCCGCTTTGACAAAGTGTGCGAGGCCGCCGGCATCGCTCCCCAGGAGAAAGTGATCGTGCAGCAGCCTTCCTTCTTCGAGGGCCTGTCCAAGCTCATGGAGAAGACCTCCCTCGAAACCCTCAAGTCCTACCTCCTGGCCCAGTTCGTCTCCGGCCAGTGCGGCGCCCTGGACGACGAATTCTACACCGCAAGCTGGGAGTTCTTCTCCCACCAGATGTCCGGCGCCCAGGAGCAGCAGCCCCGCTGGAAGCGCGCCATGAGCGTTCCCAACAGCCTGCTGGGAGAGGCCGTGGGTGAAATGTATGTCTCCCGCTACTTCCCCGAGAGCTCCAAGAAGAAGATGGTAACCCTCGTGGAGAACCTTCGCACCGCCCTTAGCCAGCACATAGAGACGCTGGAGTGGATGGGTGACAGCACCAAGGTCAAAGCCCAGGAGAAACTCGCTGCCTTCACCGTGAAGATTGGCTATCCCGACAAGTGGAAAGACTACAGCACCCTGGAGATCAATCCTGCCAACACCTACTACGAGAACCTGCGTAACGCCAGCGCCTGGTACGTGCAGGACAACCTGTCCAAGCTGGGCAAACCCACGGACAAGACCGAGTGGGGCATGACTCCCCAGACCGTGAACGCCTACTACAACCCCACCACCAACGAGATCTGCTTCCCGGCCGCTATTCTCCAGAAGCCCTTCTTCGACCCTGAGGCCGACGACCCCGTGAACTACGGTGGCATCGGCGTCGTTATCGGCCACGAAATGAGCCACGGCTTTGACGACCAGGGCTCCATGTTCGACGCCAGCGGCAACATGGTGAACTGGTGGACCGCAGAGGACAAGGCCAAGTTCGACGCCCTGGGAGACAAACTGGTTGCCCAGTTCGACGCTGTTGAAATCCTGCCCGGCGTGAAGGCCAACGGCCGTTACACCCTGGGTGAGAACATCGGAGACCACGGCGGCCTGTCCATCGCTTTCACCGCCATGGAGAACGCCGTTGCCGGCAAGAAGGATCCCATGATTGACGGCTTCACCCGTGCCCAGCGCTTCTACCTGAGCTACGGCGCCATCTGGGCCCAGAACATCACCGACCAGGAGAAAGCCCGCCTCACCAACCTGGACGTACACTCCCTGGCCGAGAACCGCGTGAACGTGAGCGTGCGCAACTTCCAGACCTTCTTCGATGCCTTTGACATCCACGAGGGAGATGCCATGTTCCGTCCCGAGGAGGAACGCGTACACATTTGGTAGCACAGGCTTTCATATCGCGAAAGCTTAGATTTCAGGGAAACGTGGCGGCGGTGGCAATCGCCGTCAGTTTCTTTATTATCATCGTGGCTGTGGCCGTCAGTGCCGGTTTCCGGAATGCCATCCGGAGCGGCGTGGCGGCCATGACCGGCGATGTGAGGATAGAACCCTATACCTCCGGAACGGGCTCCGATCCCGTTTCCATGCCCGCCGATCTTCCGTCCCTGGAAGAGATCCGGGCCCTTCCCGGCGTGGTGGACATAACGCCCGTCGCCGTCCGCGCCGGCATTGTCAAAAACGGCGACATCATCCATGGCGTGGTGGTAAAGGGAATTCCCGGGAACGAAGGCGGCCTTGCTGTCTCCATTCCCCATCGGCTTAAAGAAATCACCGGCCTCGACGTAGGCGACGACCTCCTCACGTACTTCGTCGGCGAGAAGGTCCGCGTGCGCAAATTCCACATCACCGCCATTCACCGGGACCTCGTGGAGGTGGACGACAACCTCCTCGTCTACGCCAGCCTCTCCGACATGCAGCGTCTGAACGGCTGGGCCGATGGTGCGGTCTCGTGCCTCGACGTATCCCTCAGCGAAGGTGCGTCGCGGGAGGAGGTGGCGGGGGCCATCGGCCATATTCTCCTCAGCAGCGGCCATCCGGAGGAAGAAGCGCTGTACGTGAGCTCCTCCGAGGATGCGTATCCCCAGATCTTCGACTGGCTCAAGCTGCTGGATTTCAATGTGCTGGTGATTCTTGTCCTCATGACGCTGGTCGCCGGCTTCAACATGGTGAGCGGGCTTCTTATCATGCTCCTTCGCAATGTGCCCACCATCGGCACGCTCAAGACGCTGGGCATGGGGAACGGCGCCATCGGCGGGCTGTTCGTTCGCATCGGCGCCCGTGCCGTGCTGCGCGGCATGCTCATCGGCAACGCCCTGGCCCTTCTTTTCTGCTTTGTCCAGGGCAAGTGGCACCTCATTCCGCTGGACCCCGCCAACTACTTTGTCTCCTATGTTCCCGTCCACGTGAACCTTCCGTGGATTCTTGCGGCCGATGCCGCCGCCTTCCTCGGCATCCTCGCCCTTCTGTGGCTCCCCTCGCTGGTCATCTCCACCATCGACCCCGCCAGGACCGTCAAGGCCGACTGACTACTTGGGATACACCCTTGAATAGTACTGGTACGTGTCCAGTACGTTATTGACGTAGGATACGGTGTGGTGGCCCTGGGGAAGGAGCCGGGCTACATTGTTCCAACGGGAGGAATCCAGTCCCAGGGTGTCGGCTTGGGTGATGAGGCGGCTGACATTGCCCTCTCCGTAGTTGTAAGCGGCCAGGGCAAACTTTACCGATTCCATGGGCGTGGCGCCCGGGAACATGCCCTCCAGGCGGTGCAGATAGCGGGAGCCTACGGAGAGGTTCCGGGCCGGATTGGCCAGTTCCTCCGCCGTGTAGCGGCTGGAACGGATTTGCATGAGGCCGCGGGCACCCTTGTGCGAGGTGGCACCGTTGTGGAAGCGGGACTCGTGGTACACCACGGCTGCCAAGAGCCGCCAGTCCCAGCCGATGCTGTCGGCCGCTGCCCGGATCAGGTTGTCGTACTGGGAAATGGACGTCAGGTTCACGGGTTTGCCGGACAGGTATCGCCGCTGCATGCGGTTGAACCGCTCCGATGCGGTGAGCTCCGTAATCCAGCGGTTGATGTGGCGGAGCGCCTCGGTTTCAGAGGCCCGGACGGCCCATACGGTACCATCGGCAAAAGGACGCGAGAAAACGACGTTGTCGGGAATGTCGGAGACTTCCTCGGGGACGATCATCAGGTCTACGGCACCGCTTGCGAGCGAGTCCAGCGGCCAGTCTCCCGGGATGATGCGCATCTCCACGTTAATGTCTTCGGCGTACTTTTCCACCAGGTTGCGCATGAAGACCTCGTCTTCCCTCGGAACCATGCAGGAATAGTGATCTTCGGCAGGCGGAGGCGCGTTACGCTTGTAACTCCTCATGGGAATCAGGAGCAGTATGGCCGACAGAACGGCTGCGTATATGGCCTCTCGTTTACTCATTATCTGTTACCGGAGCGCCCGCCGGATGCCCCCGACGATCCTCCTCCTCCGCTGCTGCCGCCGCCGAAGCTGCCGCCGCTTGCACGGGAAGACAGCGTCTTCATGGTACCCAGGTGAGGACGGAACGGCCATGAGATGCCCAGCTTGATCATGGGCGCGGTCTGGATATAATGGTGCGCGGTGAAGAAGTCGTGTTTCTGGGCCGGCCATCCGCGGCCGGCATTCTCGTATTTAAGGAATATGCAGCACTGTTTCCACTGGGCATTGATGAAGATGTCCGTGACGGGAACGTTGCCGTACAACTCTTCATCCTGCAGGGTGAACACACCGGCCACCGGGTTGTAGGAAGGAAGCTTCCAGCGGGTGGTATAGCGCGTGTTGAGGCCAATCTGCAGCTGCAGCGTCTTGGGGTCTACAATGTTGAACTGCACGTAGTACCTCAGGTTCAGGGCCAGCATGGGAAGGGGCAGTACGTCCTGGGCCGATGACACCTGGAACAGAGCCGAATTCTCCAGATGGAGGGGGCCCAGCGGCAGGTGATAGAACAGGCCGGCCGTGAGGACGCTCACGGCATCCGTGTGCTGCCGCGCGATGCCCTTGGCGTCGTAGTAGTTGTAGCCCGTGAGAAGGGCATAGCCCACCTCTGCCTTCAGGCGCCAGCGGGGAATGTCCAGCGTACCCTGGATACGCGTGGTGGATGTCTTTGAGAAACCATTCTCCCACTTGAAGTGGTTGGAGAAGAAATGCTGCGTGTAAAAGTCCGGTTCCTTGAGGAATGTCTCGAAGTGGGCTCCGAGGGAAATGGGGCTTCCCGGTTCCCGGCGGAAGGGGAACAGGCTCACCTTGGCATTGGCCTTGACGGAGAAGTCTCCGGCCTCCTGCCCGGCAAAATGCAGCAGCCCCGTGGCATCCCAGCTGAAGTACTTGCTCAGCTTACCCTCGGCTCCGGCATAGGCATAGAAACTGATCCAGCGGTGATTTCCGCCCCGGTAGAGTACTTCGTCGGGGCTCTGCAGGTAGAAATTCTGGATGCGGTTTCCCACGCCGCCCTCGATCTTGGAGACGATGGCGTCTTCCTTCCAGGGCTGCAGGCGCAGGAAGATGCGGTTCTCCAGGCGGGACGTCCGGAGGCTGTCGGCACTCTTGTTGGGATTGATATACAGCGCGTTGTCGTAGAACTTGGACAGCTGTGCGGAAGTGTTGTCCACGTACTTCTTGCTGTAGACGGTATATTCCGTGGACGTGCCGATGAAGCCCGTGGTAATGTCCTTGTTCAGGGTGTCGGAAGGGGTCCAGCTGGTGTCCTTGCGGTGTTTGAGCCTTTCCAGGAATTCGAAGGGAATGCGGAGGCTCTGGTCGTAGAACACCGTTATCTTTTTAAAGCGGTTGGTTGCCGCTGCCAGGTTTACTTCGATTTCACGTACGTCTACGGTGGTATCCCGCACCCAGGTGTTGTCCTGGACGCCGCCGCTTTCCTGGCGGATGAGCCGGTTGAAGATGAAGCCGCCGTGGGCCAGGTATTTCTTGCCCAGGAAGTTGCCGGCTACGAAGTAGGTGTTGTTCTTGGTTTCCTCGTTGCGGAGGACACCCGCGCCGCCGTAGCGCTTCATCTCCAGCGCCACGTTGAGCTGGGGCAGGATGTTCTGGGTGGTGAACACCCGGAAGTTGTCTGCGCTGAGGCTGCTGTTGGAGAAGATGTTACCGTAGTATTCCAGCTCCGTATAGGGCGTCTTGGTATTGAATTGCGGCAGGTTTTCGGGGGTGTAGGTCCAGCTCTCCAGCGGAGCGTAGTAGCTGGTGGAGTTCTCCCGGCCCCGCTGGAAGAAGTTGTATTCCTGGACGGCGCTGCCCGGCATGCCCAGCCAAGTGGCCCCTACGTCCTTTCTCATGAAGGGGTAGTCGTAGAAATGGTAGTTGGCGGTGGTGTCCCACTCAAAGGTCTCGATGCTGTTGTAGAGCCGGTTGTGCTTCCAGGTTACCATGCGCTTGTAGTACAGGGAATCCGGAAGGAAGGCCGTTTCCAGGATACGGGGCGTGTTCTGGCGGATACTGTCCTTGATGTGCTGCAGGCTGTCCTTGCGGCGCAGGATGGAGTCCTGCCGGTGCAGGAGCCTCGGAAGGGTTTCGTGCTCGTAGATCCAGCGCTTTTGCTCGGCCTTGCTCATGGCGGCGAACTTGATTTCCCAGGCGGCTTTGGCGGCGGCGGTGGAATCGGCCAGGAACAGCGAGTCGATGAGGGGCCAGGTGAGCGTGTCTCCGGCGTCCTTGAGGGAGTCTACCACCACGCGGTGCGTGTAGCTGTCTTTTACGGCTACATACCACTGGTACAGGAACGGGTCTACGAGTTTGAGGCTGTCGGGCACCTTCATGGTGTCGCGGGCATAGACCTTGGGCGTGGTGTCTTCCTGGGGCTCGGCAAAAAGGTCGAATTCTTCTTCCTCTGCGATGGAGTCCAGCGGGCTTCTGAGGGTACTGTCCGGCAGGGAAGTGGTGACCACGGTGTCCCGCTGGGGAAACCATGTACGGAGACGTGCGGCGCGGTTAACTTCCACACCTACAGTCTGTGCCGCCACCGCTCCCACGATGGCCAGGGGTACCAGGATGTCGCTCCAAATCTTCGCCATAGACGACAAAGTTACGAATAAAATTTGCAAGAAAAATGGCAAATTGTTAATTTTGTGGGATTTTTGGAATTAACAATTAACTAAAAATACCTTTTTATGGCAACAACTGCTGATCTGAAGAACGGAATGTACATCATGTTCAACGGCAAACCCTGCGCCGTTGTGTACTTCCAGCACGTGAAACCCGGCAAAGGTCCTGCCTTTGTCAAGACCAAGCTCCGCAACCTCGAGAACGGCCGCATCCTGGAGAACACCTTCACCGCCGGTGTCAAGCTGGACACCATCAGCGTGGAGCGTCGCCCCTACCAGTTCCTCTATGACGACGGCGAGGCCTTCAACTTCATGCACGAGGAAACCTACGAGCAGATCACCCTTCCCCACGACGTTGTTGAGAACTCCGACCTCATGAAGGAAGGCCAGCACGTGGAAATGATGTTCATGACCGAACCCGAAGAGCGCTGCCTCACCTGCGAGCTCCCTACCTACGTAACCCTCGAGGTCACCTACAGCGAGCCTGCCGTGAAGGGCAATACCGCTTCCACCTCTGCCCTCAAGGAAGTTACCCTGGAGACCGGTGCCAAGATCATGGTTCCCCTGTTCATCGAAACCGGCGAAATCATCACCGTCAACACCACCGACCGCTCCTACGGCCAGCGCGTGAAGTAAGACATCCGGAAAAGATAAAAAGGAGCCTCAGTGGGTGAGGCTCTTTTTTTATTTGTATTCAGGCCTTGGGATATTTGACCGTGAAGCACGCTCCTCCCAGGGTGAAGGAACGGGAGTAGGCGATGGTGCCGCCGCAGTGCTCGGCAATACGTTTGCAAATGGCAAGGCCCAGGCCGCTGCCGCTGGTCTTGGTGGTGAAGTCCGGGGTGAAGATGCGGTCCTGGTTGCTCTCGGATACGCCCGGCCCGTTGTCTTCCACCACAATTTCATAGAAACCGTCTTCCACGCCATTGCGAAGGGATACAAGAAGGCGTTTTTCTCCGGAGACTTCGTCCACGGCCTGGATGGCATTGGTGATGAGGTTCACCACTACGCGCGTGAGCTGCGGGCGCGGTGCCATGACCCAGGCTTCCGGCAGGCCGAAGTAGTCTACCGTAATATCTTCGCGGGAGTCGAAGAGGTCTACCTCCTGCCGGACCAGGGCGTCCAGGTCCAGCCTCTCCGGTTTTTGGTCGTACATCTTGGCAAAGGTGGAGAACTGGTCGGCGGAGTCGGCCAGGAGGTCTACATGGTACAGGACGGTATTGGCTACCTCGTCAAAGCGGTCTTCCCACGCCGGGTTGCCGGAAGATTTCATGCGCATGAGCATTTGGAGCTGCAGCTTGATGGGCGTGAGCGGGTTCTTGAGGTCGTGGGCCACGCGGCGGGCCATGTCGGTCCAGGCCTTGTCGCGTTCTACCTGCGCCAGGCGGCGGGAACTCTCGCCGAGGTCCTGCACCATGCGGTTGTAGGCCTGTACCAGCGGGGTAATTTCATCGTCCTGGTTGTATTCCAGGGGCTCCAGGTGATCCACATCCGTGACCGTCATCTTGCGGCGCAGCTGTTTGATGGGCTCGAACATGCGGCTCACCACCTCGAAGGTGACAAAGCGGGAGATCATGAGGAGCAGGAGGAAGATGACGATGATGGTAGTGACGTGCAGGATAGCCTCCGTCTGGAGGTTGTGGGTAAGGTCCGTAAAAGGCGAAGATGCGATGGCCACCATGCGGCCGCTGCTGTTCATGACGGGGGCGTACAGCGCATAGTAGCGCCGGCGTCCCGCTTTCTCCGCCTGCATGTAGAAGCGCTCGTGCCCATAGAGGATATGGTAGTAGGCGTCGTCGTCCAGCCGATGGCCCAGGATCATGCGGTCGTACACCTCCGGCGTAGTGCTCATGAGAACGCGCCCCTCCACGTCAAACAGCGTAATGTCGCACTTGAGGTTGTTGCCCACCGTTTCCACCGACTGCAGGGCCTGTGCCGACGACGCATCGGCCGGCCCCTCCAGCGTGCGCAGGTACTCCTGCAGCATGGACTGCAGCGTGTTGATGCGCGAGGTCATGATGCTCTGCATGTCGGCGTTGTTGCGCTTGTACACGAACCATACGCTGAACACCGCCATGGCAACCAGCGTCACGATGAGCGAGACATACACCACCAGGGAAATGCGGGCCTGGTAGTAGCGGCGCCCGCCGGTGTGTCCCCGGCGCCAGGTGAGGGCCGATATGAGCAGGAACGCAAGGATGGCAAAGAGGAATCCCTCCACCACATAATAGAGTTTCTCGGTGGACGGGCGGGAAATGATTACCACCTCGTCTTCCGACACATCGTGCACGAAGTGGGTCCAGCCCTCTGTGTCCACGTGGCCGGTGCTCCTTTCAAGCGGCCCCTCCAGTACGGTGGGATAGGCGAAGGAGCCCTTGTACTGCACCATGCGCGCATCGGCATACTTGGCCCAGGAGTAGACCGGCGGCAGGGAAACGCGTCCGGGGTCTGCGATGCCAAGGAGGCTCAGGTAGCCGCGGTCCTCTCTGTTGTGCTTGGACTCCACCGTCACCAGGATGGTGCTGGAGCCATAGTCCTTTACATAATAGGTAAAGAGGCCGGTGTACGAGACGCGCCCGCTGCCCAGCGAACTGTAGAAGAAGTGCGAGTTGTCTCCCAACTGCGTGCCGCCGCGGATGCGGTCCTGGAAGATGCCTGCGGCCGATGCATCTGCCCGGGGCTGGATCACGGAAATGTCGTAGTCCTGCGAGATGCGTCCCATGTAGCTGCTCACCAGGCGGCTGCGGATGATGTCATTTCCCTCTTCCAGGATGGACAGGGCGCCGATGACAGGGTCGGCCGATATGGATCCTTCCACCGAGCGCAGCTGGATTTCCAGGCCGATGTCCCGGTCCATGGCCAGCCGGTTGGCCCAGACGTCCACCCTCTGCTGCTCCTTGCGGAAGCCCATGGTGGTGGATGCCACCACGAAGTAGGCTCCCACGGCAAGGGCGTACAGGATGCGGCCGCCGGCCGAGAATGCGTCGTAGCGGATGCCGCATAGGCCGCGGAACAGGGGAGAGCCCATCTGCAGCAGCAGCGGGATGGTGAGGGTAAGGGCCAGGAAGCTGATATAGACCTGTGCCGTGTGACGGGACAGCAGGTCTACCTTGAACAGCTCCAGCGTAATGTTGGAGTTGTACTGGATGCTCTTGAACGTTGCGTGGATATAGGTGCAGATGGTAATGACGAGGATGCCTAGGATTACGATGAGAATCCACTGCATCCAGCGGCGGCCACGGCGGCGGAGGGCCTTCAGAAGGGTCCAGCGTACCAGGTACAGGTCCAGGACGGCCAGCGTGATGGCCAGGTTCACGAGGACCACCGCGCCCAGCGAGTACAGAAAGTGGCCGTCGGCATAGAGGAGAGGCGTAAAGAGCTGTGACACCTGCGAGAGCCCGCGCCCGTAGACGTACAGCCAGGTGAGGGCCGACAGCTGCAGCGCCATCACCAGCACCAGCCAGAGGGCCGACGGATGCGTCGATAGCAGGAGCAGCGAGGCGGTGATGAGCAACGCTACCGCCAGCCACGTGAGGCTCGAGTTGCGCTGGGAAGGCTCGGCCATGGACTCGCTGGTGAGCTTCATGAGGGGAATGCCGTCCACCTTGACGGGAGCACCCACCGAGGCCGATATGGGCCGGATGGAGAAGCGGGCATCCTGGCGGAAGTGCCGGTTGATGCCGCTGAGCGAACCCGCCTGGAGCTCGTTCACCACTTCCAGGCCGGCGATTACCTTGCACCCGTCTCCCTGGACGGCCTTTTCCAGGTACCATTTGGGGCCGTGGTTGGCGTAGATGAGACGCTCGGGAACGTCACTGAGGGGAGAGGAAAGGTTGTCGCGGGAATCTCCGAGCCGCTGGACCAGCGTGCGGGGACGGATGTCGTCGTTACGGATGGGGAACTGGTGTGCCCAGCTCTGGAGGGTGTCTTCCACGTAGCGGTACACCACCATGTCTTCGGGAAGCCCCTTGAGGTTGAGCCACTCGTCCGTGGGAGTGTGCAGCGCCTGGCTGATGTACTTGTCCAGAAGGGCCATACGGCGGTCCATCTTCTCACCCAGTTCCTCGGCGGCCGATTCCAAGTTGCTGTGGCGGTTGCCGGAGAGGAGGGAGACGGCGAGGACCACGATGGCGGCTGCCATGAGCGCCATCGAGAACCATCGGCGTATGTTCATGCGCTTATTCATGATGGTATGGCTCTCCCTTCAGGATGGTGAAAGCCCGGTACAGCTGCTCTGCAAAGATGGTGCGCACCATCTGGTGCGAGAAGGTCATTTTGGAAAGGGAAATCTTCCCGCCCGCCCGCTGGTAAACGGGCTCAGAGAAGCCGTAGGCCCCTCCCACGGCGAAAACAAGGTTCTTGGCACCCGTTCCCAGCTGCTTTTCCATGTATTCGGCAAATTCCAGCGAGCGGAACTCGCGGCCGTGCTCATCTAGTAATATTAAGGTGTCCTGCGGGCCCACCTGCTTGAGGATGAGTTCCCCTTCCTTGTCCTTGATTTGCTGCCGGGTGAAACTGGCTACTTTCTTGAGTTCCGGAATCTCTATGACGGTAAAGGGAACATAGTGCTTGAGCCGGGACGCATACAGGTCCAGGCCCTCTTTAACCCACTTTACGTCGGTCTTCCCGACTGTCAGGAGAACGATATTCATTTCCTCACAAATGTAACGATTCGGCTCGGAATTTGCAAGAATGAGACGCGGAATGAGAATGCAACTTCATACCGTCTTCCTGGCCGCCGCGCTCTGTATCGGGCTGTCGGCAGGGGCCCAGACCAGAATTGAGACCAGTAACCGCATCCTGTCCCAGAGCCCGGGCGGTGAGTTCTCTGTCTTTTCCTCCATTACCAAGTACCTTACGCTGGGAGACGCCGCGTCGCTCTCCAGCTGGTTCGCCGACAACCTGGACGTTACGGTCATCTCCAGCACCCGCAACTGCTCCCGCAAGCAGGCCCAGGAGATTCTCCGCTCTTTCTTCGAGGCCAACACGCCCCGCTCCTTCCAGGTAACCCACAAGGCGTCGGAATCCAACAAGAAATACCTCATCGGCCTTCTCAATGCCGGTGGAGAACTCTTTCAGGTTACCATCTACGCCACCGCTAACGCCGGTGACACCTACAAGATCCAGCAGCTGAATATTTCCCGCCAGACCGCGTATTAGTCACGCCCCCCGCAGCCCGTTCGCTGCTAAAAATGTTGAAATAGTATCAAAAGATTTCTATATTTGTATCACTAACACTGATACTATTATGTCCAACGTACTCCGGGAAATTCCGCCCATCACCGACAAAGACTGCTTCTACATAGTTGAGAGGCACAAAAGCGAGTTCAATTATCCCATCCACTCCCATGAGGAGTATGAGCTTAACTTTGTTGAGCACTGCCGCGGTGTGCACCGGGTCGTGGGGGATAGCATTGAGGAAGTGGCTGACTATGACCTGGTTCTGGTAACCGGAGATGGTTTGGAACATGCCTGGCAGCAGGGGAACTGCTCCTCGCCGGATGTTCGGGAAATCACCATCCAGTTTTCCTCTACGCTCCTCGACGAAAGGCTTCTTGGTCGCAATCAGTTTTCCAGCGTACAAAAGATGTTTGAAAGGGCCCGTCTGGGCGTTGCTTTCTCCATGGATGCCATTATGAAAGTGTATGGACTTCTCGATAAACTGGCCCAGCAGCAGGAGAGTTTCGAGCAGTTTCTGTCCATGCTCAGGATCCTCAATGAGCTCTCGCTGGACCAGGGCGCCCGCACGCTTGCTTCCAGCTCTTTTGCGCATAAGGAAACCGGCCGCGAGAGCCGCCGCGTCGCCAAGGTAAAAGAGTATATATCAGTGCATTTTGCCGAGGAACTGCGCCTGGAGGACCTTGCTGCCATGGTAGGAATGACCCCCAGCGCCTTCAGCCGGTTTTTCAAGCAGCATACCACCCGTACGCTGTCGGACTACATCATCGATATCCGTCTCGGAAATGCGGCCCGCATGCTGGTGGATACCACCCGCAGCATCAACGAAATCAGCTATGCCTGCGGCTTCAATAACCTCTCCAATTTCAACCGCATTTTCAAGGCGCGGCGCGGTACCACTCCGCGCGATTTCCGGACGCTGTTCAACAAGAGCCGCGTCTATGTTTAAAAAGTATTAGAATTAGCTAAAAATGTTCTTTTCATGCTGCTGCGTATCGTGTATCTTTGCAATACACAATATTTATGTCGGCCAGCATAATGAATTATTCACTAAAACTTGCTCTCGGCGCACTCCTTAGCCTTACGTTCGCCAGCTGCACCTCTTCTTCCTTTGTCACCGTCAAAGACGGTCAGTTTATCCGTAACGGAAAGCCTTACACGTATATCGGCACCAACTTCTGGTATGGCCCCATCCTGGCCTCCGAAGGCCGTGGGGGAGACTTTGACAGGCTTACAAAAGAGCTGGACACCCTCAGCGCCCTGGGTCTTAAGAACCTCCGCGTGCTCGTGGGCGCACAAGGGGAAAGCGGCGTCTTCTCCCGCGTGGAACCCACCCTCGAAACCGCTCCCGGTGTGTACAATGATACTCTCCTGGTGGGCCTGGACCGCTTCCTCATAGAACTGGGCAAGCGGGATATGCAGGCTGTCCTCTACCTTAATAACTCCTGGGAGTGGAGCGGCGGCTACGGTCAGTACATGGAGTGGGCTACCGGTGAAAAAGCCCTCATTCCCCTTGTGGACGGCTACTGGCCCTTCATGCAGCAGATGCGCAAATTCCAGACTTCTAAGGAAAGCCAGGAACTATTCTATAGCCACGTGCGCAAGATCGTCGGCCGCACCAACAGCATTAGCGGCAAACCCTACCGGGAAGATCCCGCCATCTTCTCCTGGCAAATCGGCAACGAGCCCCGCTGTTTCTCCGACGACCCCGAGATCCGCGCCGGTTTCATCGGCTGGATGGCAGAAACGGCCCGCATCATCAAGGAACTGGACCCCAACCACCTTCTCTCCACCGGTAACGAAGGCCTCATGGGCTGTGAGAACGATTCCGTTCTGCTGGAACAGGTGAACACCATCCCCGGCGTGGACTACATGACCATTCACATCTGGCCTTACAACTGGAGCTGGGCCAGCGCCGAAGACCTTGAGGGTACGCTCCCGGCCGCCATCGAAAAGACCGGCGCGTACCTGAAGGAGCATGCCGAAGTGGCCGCCCGCCTGGGCCTTCCCGTCGTGTGCGAGGAATTCGGCTTCCCGCGCGACGGATTCAAGGCCGACAAGGCTGCTTCCACGCGTGCGCGCGATACCTATTATACCTATGTTTTCTCCCGCGTGGGAAAAGAACTCCAGGGCGCCAACTTCTGGGGCTGGAGCGGCTTTGCCAATCCGCTTCACGAGCAGTGGGAGAGCGGAGACCCCTACACCGGAGACCCCGCCCAGGAGGCGCAGGGCCTCAATGGCGTGTATGTGACGGATTCCACCGTCTCCATTATCAGGGAACACACGATTAATCTTAATAACTAACCATTAACCAAACTCACAAGTAGCATGAAACAAAAATTTGTGACCTTCATGCTGGCACTCCTCGCCACCGCGGCTCTGTTCGCACAGAACAAGACCGTCCGTGGTACTGTCTCTGATGCCCAGGGACCGGCGATCGGCGTGTCCGTAATGGAGAAAGGCACCCAGAACGGTGTCACCACAGACCTCGATGGAAACTACGTGATCACGGTGAAGCCCGGCGCTACGCTCGTGTTCTCTTCCATCGGCTATGCAACTCAGGAAATCGCTGTTGGCAGCCAGTCTGTCATCAACGTGGTCCTGAAAGAGGATACCGAGTTCCTCGACGAGGTTGTCGTCGTGGGTTACGGTACCATGAAAAGGAGCGACCTCTCCGGTGCTTCCGTCTCCATGAAGGAGGAAGACCTGAAGGGCTCCATCATCACCAGCCTGGACCAGTCTCTGCAGGGTCGTGCTGCCGGCGTGTCTGCCGTGCAAACGTCCGGTGCTCCGGGCTCTTCCTCTTCCATCCGCGTCCGCGGTCAAGCTACCGTGAACGCCAATGCCGAGCCTCTGTACGTCATTGACGGTGTCATCGTGCAGGGCGGCGGCAACTCCGGTGCAGATTTTGGTCTGGGTGACGCTCTCGGTAACGGCCGTGTCTCCACCATCTCTCCTCTCTCTACCATCAACCCGGCCGATATCGTGAGCATGGAAATCCTCAAGGATGCTTCCGCTACCGCTATCTACGGTGCCCAGGGTGCTAACGGTGTCGTCCTCATCACCACCAAGCACGGTAAGGCCGGTGACGCCAAGTTCTCTTATGATGGCATGTTTGCCGTTTCCCGGCAGACCCGCCGTCTTGACATGATGAACCTGCGCCAGTTCGCTGAGTACTACAACGATATGGTAGCTTTGGGTGAAGTGACAGAATCGAATCCCCTCTATGCCGATCCCTCCATTCTGGGTAAGGGTACCAACTGGCAGGATGAGGTGTTCCGCACCGCCATCCAGCACCAACATCAGGTAAGCGCCCAGGGCGGTTCCGAGAAGGTTCAGTACTATGTGTCCGGTTCCTACATGGACCAGCAGGGTACCATCATCGGCTCCAACTTCAACCGTTTCAGCGTGCGTACCAACCTGGACGCCCAGCTCAAGGAATGGTTCAAGCTGGGTGTGAATGCCACCTATGCCGTCACAAATGATAATCTGAAACTGGCCGATGGTCAGGAAGGTGTGATTTACTATTCCCTGACTTCCCTGCCCGACATCCCCGTCTATGACCTGGATGGCAATTATGCCACTGTGGTCCGCGAAGGTTATACGACCAAGAACCCGGTAGCTATGGCCATGTACAATGAGAATCTGCTCCAGCGCCAGAAACTCACGGGCAACATCTATGCCGAGCTTACTCCCATCAAGCACTTTGTATTCCGCAGCGAACTGGGCTTTGATATCAGCGCCTCCAAGGCCGATACCTACAAGCCCAAGGTGAGCTTCCTGGGCCAGGAGTCCAACTCCATCAGCCAGCAGCGTAATGCCAGCACCTACTGGTCCATCAAGAACTACCTGACGTATTCCAATACTTTTGGAAAGCACAGCCTCACTGCCATGGTGGGTCAGGAAGCTTGGGAATCACGCTGGAATTACATGCAGGCCAGCAACACGGGCCTTCCTTCCGACGAAATCCACAACCTGCGCCTGGCAACGGGTACGCCCAAGGCCAGTTCCGGATTCGGCAGCAGTGCCATGGCTTCCTTCTTCACCCGTGAGACCTACAACTACGACAACCGTTACCTCCTTACCTACACCTTCCGTTATGACGGATCGTCCAACTTCGGTCCCGATAACCGTTGGGCTGGTTTCCATTCCGTAGCCGGAAGCTGGCGCTTCACCAACGAGAAGTTCTTTACTAACAAGAACGTTCTGAATGACGGTAAAATCCGTATCGGCTGGGGCCAGACTGGTAACGCCAACATCGGCGCCGGTGCCTGGGAGTCCGGCATGAGCAAGATGCCCAGTGCCCTTGGTGACAGCCAGCGCCCTGCCAACATCTCCAACACCGGTATCCATTGGGAGAAACAGGTCCAGACCAACATCGGCTTCGACCTCAACTTCTTCAAGAACCGTCTCAACCTTACCGTGGACCTGTATCAGAAGACCTCTTCCGACATGCTCATGTCCATGGCTCTTCCTTCCTACATGGGCACCCAGGGCAATGCTTCTTCTGCCCTTGCCGCCCCTAAGGGTAACTTCGGTACCATCCGCAACCGCGGTATCGAGATTACGCTGGATACGCATCCCATTGATGGCAAGAACTTTGGCTGGGACAGCAATTTCCAGATTTCCTTCAACCAGAATAAACTCGTTGCCCTTGACGGCAGTGCCAATGCCCAGCTCGTGGGTTATGGCCAGTGGAACGATATTGTCTCCGTTACCGAAATCGGAGAATCCCTGTACAACTTCTACGGTTACAAGGTCGTGGGTGTTTACAAGGATCTGGAGGATATCATGAATTCTCCCAAAGCCGAAAAATTCCCCGAGGACGGTGTATTCGACCGTAATTCTACCGTATGGCCCGGCGACCTCAAATTTGCCGATGTCAACGGAGATAACGTCATCAATGAACTGGACCGTACCAACATTGGCTCCCCGCTCCCGAAGTTCACCTTCGGCTGGACCAATACTTTCCGCTACAAGAACGTAGACCTGAGCATCTTCCTTAACGGGTCTGTTGGTAACAAGGTTCTCAACTATAACCTCATGGGCCAGGACTGGAGTGGTCTGACGCATATGAACAGTGTCTGGGTGAACCAGCATAACTGCATCGCCGACCGTGCCCGTCTCGTTCCCATCGACGCTGAAAAGGTTTATACCGACGGCAGCTGGCAGACAGACATTAACAACGTTCAGGTGTCGAATGCCGATACCCGCACCCCTCGTCCTACCATAAAGGACCCGAACGACAACGACCGTATCAGCGACCGTTATGTGGAGGACGGCTCCTACGTCCGCATCAAGAACATTACGCTGGGCTACACCTTCCCCAAGAAACTCCTGGAGAAAGCCAAGATTGAGAATGTCCGCGTATACTGCAATATCCAGAACCTATACACCTTCACGAAGTACAGAGGTTACGATCCCGAGGTGGGTGCTTCTACGCAGGATTCTTCCGGTCTTACCTTCGGCGTGGATAACGGCCGTTATCCTTCCCCGATGACCTGCTCCTTCGGTGTCAACATTACATTCTAATGGAGGACAGCAAGATGAAAAACACAGTTAAATATATTGTTATCGCTGCAGCTGCTGTGCTTGCGACCGCTTCCTGCTCCAAGTTCCTGGACCGTCCGGCCGAAGACAGCTATACCACTGCCAACTATTATCTGAACGACGTCCAGGTAGAGCAGTCCGTGAACTACCTCTACAACTCTCCGTGGTACGATGTAATCCGTTTCTATATTTACGGTTCCGAGACCATGGCCGGAAACGTCTACCAGAGCAATTCGGCCTATGCGACGCTTACCGTCAACGGTACCGACGCAGACCTCAAGAACATGTCCTACTCCCTGTGGGCCGTGAACGCTCAGTGCAATACCGTCATCAACAATATCCGCAACGCCAAGACGCAGGCCAGCGAGGCTGCCAAGAACAAGGCCATCGGTGAAGCGCTCACCTGGAAGGCCGTGGCATACTTCCTTCTGGTCCGTACCTTCGGTGACGTTCCCATCATCCACAACAACACGGAGGTCATCAAGGACGCCACCTATAACGAGCAGTACAAGGTGAAGAAGGCCGATGTGTACGAGTATATCGTGATAACGCTGGAAAAGGCTCTGGAGCTTCTTCCGAAGGATGCCAACATCGGCAAGTACAATCGTATCGATTACTATGCCGCCGAAGGCCTCCTCGCCAAGGTATATCTGGCCAAGGCCGGCGTTACCGGTAGCCTGGACCAGGAAGACCTGAAAAAGGCCCGCGATTATGCCCTGGACGTGATCGAGCATTCCGGCCGCAGCCTTACGCCCAAGTACTCCGACGTTTTCCGCCTGAGCCCCTCCGTGTACCAGCAGACCGGTGAGAACCTCATTTCCTGGCTGTGGACCTCGACCAGCGGTATCTGGACGGCCCAGAATTCCATCCAGTGCGACGTGGCCGGTGAAGGATTCAGTGAGTTCGGTGACCTCTGGGGAGCTTGGAAAGGCCCCAGCGTGGACCTGCAGGATGCATTCGGTGTTTCTGCCGATACCGATCCGGAAGTCCGCAAGGCTGCCGACAAGGATGACCGTCGCGCTGCGACCATCATGATGTTCGGCGATCAGTACCCTTACTTCTGGGTAGAGGCCGGCGGATTCGATTTCTACCGTTTCTATTATGATCCCACGTATTACTGCCCCGGGACGGAGAAGAACAACTCCAACAAGAAGTGGGGATGCGCCTCCGGCGCCAACTACGTGAAGCATCTGTTCGGCTGCGGCTCCGACCATCTGGCCGCCCTGGGCGTCAGCGCCGACCGCATGTGCAACCAGCTGCCCACGCATATCCTTCGCCTTTCCGACATCTACCTGGTGTATGCAGAGGCCTGCATGCTTACGAACGATCCTACGAATGCCCGCATTTATGTAAATAAGGTGCGCGAGCGTGCCCATGCTCCTCAGCTTCCTACCGTTACCATCCAGGATATCTGGAAAGAACGCCGTCTGGAACTGGCCATGGAGGGCGACTACTGGTACGACCTGGTCCGTCGTTCCTACTATCAGGTGGACGAAGTGATTGCCGAGCTCAAGGCCCAGCGCCGTTCCCACTGGGATGGTCTTGACGATGCCTACAAGAAATACGTGGTGGCCGATGGAGAGTACAAGGGCCCCGGTGCCAATCCCTGGGATAATTCCAAGATTATCTACAAGCCCGATGAAGAGCTCACCGACGTGAAACCTTCCATGTTCACCCTTCCGTTCCCGACCGAGGACGTAGTCATGAACCCTCATGTGGCTTCTACTGCCGAGTCTGTCTCCGTGGACGTCCGTGAAACCTATCACTATGACTTTTAATTCCTGAATCCATGAAAGCAATCCTTAAATATACCAGTATTCTCATGGGTCTTGCAATGGCTGTGGCTTCCTGCGAAACTGTTGACTACCCGGACCGCTTCCGGGAAACCGCCGGTGTACCTACCGTGCACTACGTTCGCTATGCCGACAGAGACATTGTCATTACCCAGGGCTTTATGGAAGAGGTCGTGTGCCTTGTCGGTGAGAATCTCACCAGCGTTCATGACCTTTACTTCAACGATCAGCCAGCCATTCTGAATACCAGTTATATGACTGCCAACACGTTGGTCGTGAGCGTTCCCAAGAACCTGCCCAAGAAGCAGGACGATAAGATTCACCTGGTAACGCGTGACAGTTCTGTAGTCCTGTTCGACTTCAAGGTGCTGCCTCCGGTACCCAAGGTGGAGACCATGTCCTTCGAGTGGGCTAAGCCTGGCGATGTGGTAACCATCACCGGTTCTTACTTCACCACTCCTTTCACCGTGGAGTTCGCCGGTGCAGATCCTGTCGAGATTACGTCTGCTGATGGAACCAGTTCTTTTGACGTAAAAATTCCTGCCGGCGCACTGCCCGGTAAGGTGAAAGTGACGACTGCTTCCGGTACCGGTCAGTCCACGTTCATGTACAGGGACAACCGCAATATCCTGTTCAGCTTCGACGACCAGCGCGGCCGCGCCGGCAACTACTGGCATGCCGCCAAGATTGAGACCAGTGACGTAGCCCTGGACGGCAACTATCTGCTGCTCTACGATGCCGGCGGCCTCAAGTCCGACGGTACCGACTGGCCCGACGCAGGTTATCACTTCGAGTACTGGCCGGGCAACTGGAATACTCCCGAAACCTATGAGGACGACGGTGCCGATGACCTGACGCGGAACGTAGACTTCAGCGGCTTCTCCAACATGGCCCTCAAGTTCGAATACATGATTCCTGCCTCCGATCCCTGGAAGGGTACCCCCATGCAGATTTGGTTTGCCGGTCACGACCTGATCACCCTTCAGAAAGCCGGTAACACCTATTTCCACGACGATGCAGTTTCTCTGCCTCGTGCCATGTGGAAGCCTTGGTTGGCTACTGGCTCCTACGATACCGGCGGTAAGTGGCTCACCGCTACTTTCCCCATTTCGACAGATTTCATCTATTATTGGGATGGCTCCGTTGCCAAGGGGACTCTGGACGCCAACTCTTTCACCGGTATGGAAATCTTTGTGGCCGCCGGTAAGGAAAACGAAGGCTCTCCTTCCGCCCCGAAGATCTACATTGACAACATCCGTGTGGTCCCTATCAAATAATCTGAAGCGCAATGAAAAAGATATTGAAATATTCCCTTGTTGTATCGCTCTGCGCTGCAATGGTCTCGCTGACTGGCTGCCAGAAGAAAGAGCTGGCTACCGATCCGCTGAAAGAAGCTTTCTCCCTCGCCGGTATTGCCCCCAACCCGGTGATGCGCGGCGGAGCCCTCAATATTTACGGACGTGGCCTGGACCAGGTGGCAGAAGTCCACTTTGCCGGTGAGAACATCTCCGTGAGTGAGTTCGTGAAACTGTCCAAGGGCACCAAACTGGATACCCTCCAGGTGCTTGTCCCGCTGGAAGGTCCCGAAGTCGGTAAGGTTTCCATCGTGACCGCCGACGGTCGCAGCCTGGTTTCCATGACCGACCTGTCTTTTACCGAGCCTATCGGAATTGAAAAGATCTCGCCCCTGGCTGTGGTTTCCCGCGATGTCATTACCATTACCGGTGAGTATCTGAATGTGGTGAAAGAAGTGATCTTCTCCGGCGAGAATGCTGTTGTAACGGAATTTGAAAGCCAGTCCCGCCACGAGCTCAAGGTAAAAGTTCCGGCATCGGCCGTGGATGGCCCCATCATCCTCAGCGATGTAAATGAACTTGTCGACCAGTCCACCATCCCCAACCATGTGTACAGCTCCCAGGAGCTGGTGTTGGGCCAGCCCACGGTGAAAAAGGCTGCCAAGGCAACCTATAAGGTGGGTGACAAGATTACTGTCACCGGTTCTCATCTGGACATGATCAAGACCGTGAACCTGCCCGGAGCAGAGGCTGTGGCCTTCACTTATACCGTGGCAAACGGTTCCACGGAGGCTATCGATTTTGTCTTCCCTGCCACTGCAACTCCTGGCAACATCTCCCTGGTTTCCTACGAAGGCGAGGCCTTCGATGCCGGTGAGTACGAGGTTGTGAAGCCCACGAAGGTTGTGGCCGCTCCCCAGCCTGTCAAGGCCGGTGAGAAACTCACCATTACCGGAAAGGATCTGGATCTGGTCTCCAAGATCAATCTGGAAAATGCCGCCGAGGTGGAATTCTCCTATAGCGAAGAAGAGATTACACTTACGGTTCCTGCCGTAGCTCAGGAAGGAGATGCCACTCTCGTGATGGCCAATGGCGATGAAGTTTCCGTTGCCTACACTTTGGTCCATCCCACCGTTACCGGTATTACTCCTCTTACCCTTACGGCTGGTGAAACATTTACGGTTTCGGGTACCGACCTGGATCTCATTACCGCAATCACCCTGGGCGGAAAGCCCGTCGAGTTCGAACTCGATGCCAGTAAGAATATCGTGGTTACCACGGCTCCCAGTTCTGTCCCCGGAAAGGTGGTACTGACGCTGGCTAACGGTGAAACCATTACGGCCGATGATCAGATTGACCTGCATTATGATTCCCTGATTATTATCTCCTCCATGCCGCAGGAAGAACACATCGGCGGAATTGTCAACCTGGTTGGTGAAAACTTCATGCTGATTGAGAATATCTTCATCGGCGAGGAGAAGGTAACGAAGTATGCCATGCGTTCCGATACCCAGATCCAGTTCTTCATGCCCTGGAACAAGGTGGGAACGTATGAAATGAAGTTCGCTCTCCTGAACGGTGATGTGGAAACCTGCCCTTCACCCATCGGCGTTCTCCTGGAACAGGAATTCACTACAGTCTGGGAAGGCAATCTCCAGATTACCTGGAATGATGGCGGCCGGGTCATGATTCCTGCCTCCAAGTTTGAAGGTGTGCGGCCCGGTTCAAAACTCCGCTTCTACTATACGCAGGTGGAGAATCAGTGGGATCAGGCTCAGCTTAATTATGGAGACTGGACCACCATCAATTTCAATGGTGCGTCTGGAGCCCAGCTTAACGGAACCCTTGTTCCTACAGATCTTTACGGCTGGTTTACGGATGGAATCCTGGACCGTTGCACCGAAGTGGAACTGACCAAGGAAATCCTGGATAATATTGAGGCGAAGAAGGGCTCGTCCGAAGGTGTGTCCAACTTGGGTATCATCATTCAGGGAAGCGGCCTTACCTTTACCAAGGTGGAGATTGTGGGTGAGATCCCTCAGGAAGTGACCATTTACAAGGGCCCCACTATGATGACCTGGGGTGATGACGGCCGTTTCGGTCTGGCTCTCAAGTATTTTGAAGATGCCGGTCCCGGTGCTAAGCTCATCATCTACTGCGAACAGACCGAAAATTGGGGTCAGGTTCAGATCAACGATGGCAGTTGGGGGAACGGTGACGTCTCCTTCCCTGAACTCGGTGGCGCTTATCTTACTACCGATAATGCCGGTGGCAAGGATGTGACCCGGATTGTCCTGACCATCACTGAAACGCTTCTTGAACACCTGAAGACCCATGCCGGCGACTACTTCGGCCTCAATACCCAGTATCAGGGAGACGGCAGAGTGGCATTCGTTCTCCAGGGATCCGATTGGATTATCAATGAGATAACCCTGCTGTAGTTTTTAATCCGGAGGGGGCTGACCCTCCCTCCGGGTTCCATGATTATGAAAAGACTTCTAGTTCTCATACTGTCGGCACTGACTCTCTGGTCTTGTGGTAAGGATACCCCGTCCACGGAACCGGAGGGCCCCGCATCGCAGAATACCGGAATAGATGCTGCGCTCACAAATGCACAGGCATCGGCCAGTGCCCGGAAGGTGTACAGCTTTTTAAGGGAGAAAGCCGGCTCCAAAATGCTCAGCGGCATCCAGTCCGGCGGCACGGCCAACAACAATGACCGGGTAAACGAAATCTATCGCATTACCGGCAAGCATCCCGCCGTGGCCGGCTACGACTACATCTTCCTCCAGTATTCTCCCACGCCGCAGAACTGGGACTGGGTGGTGAACTACGGGGATATCTCTGCCGCTAAAGAGCAGTGGGAAAATGGCGGCCTGGTGTCCTTCATGTGGCACTGGAACGTGCCCACCTCGAAAGAGGCCTGGGAGAAGGGCAAGGCCGGCAATTTTGACGGTTATGCTTTCTATAGTGAAAAAACGTCTTTCAGCATTGTGAATGCACTGAAGGAAGGAACGTGGGAAAACGCGTTTATCCTCGCTGACATCGAAAAGGTGGCCGGCTATCTGAAACTGCTCCAGAATGAGGGTATTCCCGTCCTGTGGCGCCCGCTTCACGAGGCCGCCGGCAACTACAACCTATACGGCATAACGAATAACGCCTGGTTCTGGTGGGGCCGGGGCGGAGCTGAAGCCTGCAAAAAGCTTTGGAAACTCCTCCGGGACAAGCTGGAAGGGGAGTATGGTCTCAACAACCTCATCTGGGTATGGACCCTGGATGCCACTCCCGGCGCAGAGAAAGACTATGCCTCGTGGTATCCCGGTAACGACCTCGTGGACATTGTGGGCGTGGATGTCTATGAGGACAATATCAACGCAAAGGCCCGGCAGTACAAGGCTGCTGTGGAGTTAACCGGTGGCCACAAACTGGTGACCATCAGCGAATGCGGCAATATTCCCGCTCCCATCAAGTGCCTTGCCGCAGACGAATCCTGGAGCTGGTTTCTGGCCTGGGACCTTAACACGGAATCTTTTCCTTATAACACAGAAGATTATTGGAAACAGTTGATGTCGTCGCCGCTGGTCGTTACCCGCGAATCGATGCCTTCACTTAAATAAACGTAGCTATGAGATATTTTACTCAGTTTTTCATTCTTTGCATGATATCTGCGGCTTGCTGCTGCAGTAAAGGGGCAGAAGCCGGTGGCGGCTCCACTGAGCCGGAGGCCCCGTCGGCTCTGAGCGTCAACCCCGCCTCGGTTGAGGCTACGCCCGAAGCCAAAACGCAGGAGATAGCTATTTCTTCTCCGGAGCGCCCCAGAGTGGAAATCCCTTCCGATGCCAAGAGCTGGCTCAGCTATGAGGACGGCGTTTTCAGTAAGTACAGGATGACCGTCAAACTCAAGCTTGCGGCCAACGAAACCTACGAGCCTCGTAGCGCCGAAGTTACTGTGTCGGCCAAAGGCTGTACGTCCGTGAAAATTTCCGTGTCTCAGGAAGGAAAAAAAGTGATCAAGGATCCCGTGCTGCCCAGTAACACCGCTGTCGCCCGCACCCTGGAGCTGGGCCTTGGCTGGAACATGGGCAACCACTTTGATGCCTATGCAAATGGCGTAGCTTCTGAGACCGCCTGGCAGGGGAAATCGGCCACCCAGGCCACTTTCAACGGTGTAAAGGCCAAGGGCTTCACCAGCGTCCGCATCCCCGTTACGTGGATGGGACACATTGGCGAGGCTCCGGAGTACAAACTGGACGAAGAGTGGCTGAACCGTGTCTACAAGGTGGTGGGCTTTGCTGAGAACGCCGGTCTTAAGGTCATCCTCAACACCCATCACGACGAAGACCACGGCGAGTCTGACGGCAATCATTGGCAGAATCTCAAAGGCGCCGTGGACAACGAGGAGGTGAACAAGCAGGTGAAAGAAGAAATCGCGGCTGTCTGGACCCAGATTGCTGGCAAGTTCAAGGACAAGGGAGACTTCCTCATGCTGGAGTCCTTCAACGAGCTCATCTATGGCAGTGAGTGGCATGCCACCACGAACGTGGAGAAAAAGTGCAATGTCATCAACGAGTGGAACCAGGTGTTTGTGGACGCTGTACGCAAAACCGGCGGCAACAACGCTACCCGCTGGCTGGGCGTGCCCGGCTACGCCGCAAGTCCCAACTTCCTGAGCTACCTCACCGTTCCTAAGGATCCCGCCGGCAAGGTGATGCTGGCCTTCCACTGCTACGACCCGTATGATTACACCATTGGCGACAAACAGCTCGCCGACTGGGGCCATACCGGAAAAGCCTATCCCAAGGGAGAAGAAGAGATCAAGGAACTGTTCAACAAGCTGTATACCAACTATGTAGCCAAGGATATCCCCATCTATATGGGCGAGTTCGGCTGTTCCATGCGTGACAAATCCGACGCCAAGGCCTGGGCCTATTACCTTTACTATCTGGAATACTTTGTCAAGTGTGCCCGCACCTTTGGTATCTCCGGTTTCCTCTGGGACAACGGTGCTAGCGGCTACGGGAAGGAGCGTCATGGCTATGTGGACCACGGCGACGGCTCTTATACCACTACCGGCGAAGCTCCCGTCAAAGCCATGGTCAAGGCCTGGAGCACCACCAGCGAAACCTATACCCTTCAGTCTGTTTACGATAAAGCCCCCGTTTTCTGATGAAAAAGATTAGTTTTATCTTTGCAGCCTCCATCTTAATGGCTTGCACACCTTCTATGAAAACTCCCAAGGAAGAACTGGCCCAGCGCCTGAAAGACCTCTCTTCAAAAGGCCAGATTGCCTACGCCCACCAGGACACTTACGCCTATGGTCACACCTGGTGCGTGGAGGACTACGAAAACGATCCGCTGGACCGCTCGGACGTAAAGGACGTCTGCGGCCAGTATCCCGCCATGGTGGGTTTTGACCTCGGAGACATTGAGCATGGCGTAGATAAAAACCTCGACGGCGTGCCCTTCGGCCTCATGCGCAAAGCCGCCCTCCAGCACATCGCGCGCGGCGGCATGGTTACCTTCTCCTGGCACCCGGACAACCTCGTTACCGGGGGAGACGCCTGGGACGTGTCATCGGCCAGCGTCGTGAAATCCATCCTCCCCGGCGGGGAGAAAAACGCTGAGTTCCGCGTATGGCTTCAGCGTGCGGCCGACTTTTTCGAGAGTCTCGGGGACGTTGCCGTCATCTTCCGGCCCTGGCACGAGAACCTCGCCAGCTGGTTCTGGTGGGGCGGAAAACTCTGCACCCCGGAGGAATACCAGGAGCTGTATCGCATGACCTGGCTCTATTTTACCAAAGAGCGCGGCCTCACCAACATTTTGTGGTGCTATTCGCCCAACGGGCCTATCTCGCCCGAGGACTATATGTCCCGCTATCCCGGAGATGAATTTGTGGACATCCTGGGCACCGACATTTATGAATTTGTGGCTCCCGGAGAGCCTGTGGAGGCTTCCGGCGCCCGCTTTGCCGCCGAGGTAAAGGATATGCTCTCTACGCTGGTCGCTCTCGGAACGGAGCATAACAAGCTCATCTGCCTCAGTGAAACCGGTCTGGAAGGCATTCCGGACGCCAACTGGTGGTGCGAGTCCCTGTACCCGGCCATCCAGGGCTTCCCCATTTCCTACGTTCTTACCTGGCGCAACGCCTGGGACAAGCCCGGCCATTTCTACGGCCCCTGGAAAGGCTATGCCGGAGAAGATGATTTCAAGGCTTTTGCCGCTAAAGAAGATATTGTACTCATTGATTAACCATGAACTACGAAGAACGTCTGACTTGGCTCAAGCACTGCCACCGTCAGCTGATTGAGAAAAAGAATTTCCCCATCGAGGGGAACGGCGTGTACGAGCGCTATGAGAATCCGGTGATAACGGCCGGTCATGCCCCGCTGGAGTGGCGCTATGATTTTAACAAGGAGCGAAACCCCTACCTCATGGAGCGCCTGGGCGTGCATGCCACCATGAACAGCGGCGCCATCAAGTGGAACGGAAAATACGTGCTGGTGGTGCGTGTGGAGGAAAACGACCGCAAGAGTTTCTTTGCCGTGGCCGAGAGCCCGAACGGGGTGGACAACTTCACCTTCTGGCCCCGTCCCATCACCATGCCCGAATGGGGAGAACCCGCCACCAACATTTACGACATGCGCCTTACCGCCCATGAAGACGGCTGGATTTACGGCATCTTCTGCGTAGAGCGCAAGGACCATTCGCTGGAGGGAGACCTCTCTGCCGCGACGGCTGCCGCCGGTGTGGCCCGCACCAAAGACCTTGTGAACTGGGAACGCCTGCCCGACATCCAGTCGCAAAGCCAGCAGCGAAACGTAGTGCTACACCCCGAGTTCGTGAATGGCAAATACGCCTTGTACACGCGTCCGCAGGACGGCTTCATTGACGCCGGCAACGGTGGAGGCATCGGCTGGGCCCTTGTGGACAGCATGGAGAACGCGGTCATCGGCGAGGAAAAGATCATTAATGCCCGCCACTATCACACCATCATGGAGGTGAAAAACGGCGAAGGCCCGCATCCCATCAAGACCCCGAAGGGCTGGCTTCACCTGGCCCACGGCGTTCGCGGCTGTGCCAGCGGCCTCCGGTATGTCCTCTATATGTACATGACGTCGCTGGAGGATCCCACCCGCGTCATTGCCTGCCCCGGCGGCTTTTTCATGGCCCCGGAAGGCCCCGAATACATCGGAGATGTGATGAACGTGCTCTTTTCCAACGGCTGGATTGCCGACGAAGACGGCAAGGTGTTCATCTATTATGCTTCTTCCGACACCCGTATGCATGTAGCCACCTCCACGATAGACCGTCTGGTAGATTACTGCATGAATACGCCGGAGGACGGCCTCAGGACCGGTCTTTCCGTAGAAACGTTGAACAAGCTCATAGACAAGAATCTGTAATGAAAAATGTCTTTCTCGCGATGGGCCTGACGCTGGCCGTTGCCTGCACCGCTCCTCGTAACCAGGTACTGGTACGGACGGCCGACGGCGGCGCGGTCCGCCTCCAGGTGGTGAGCCCCGATATTGTCCGGGTAAGCATTTCGCCCAGCGGCCGCTTCTCTGACCGCCAGAGCCTCATGGTGCTTCCCCAAGAGGGCTGTGAAGCCTTCCACCTGGAGGAAGGGGAGGACAGCGTGGTCCTCTCCACGTCGTCGCTCGTGGTGAAGGTGAGCCGAGAGGACGGCGGTACCGCCTTTTTCCGGGCCGATGGTACCCCGCTCGCGGTGGACGGCCATGCCTCCTTTGCGCCCGCCCAGGCCGATGGCAAAAAGGCCTGGAGCACCACGGTGAGCTATGCATCGGCGGAAGACGAAGCCTTCTATGGCCTGGGACAGCACCAGGCCGGAGAGTTCAACCACAAGGGACTCCGCGAGGAACTGTACCAGTACAACACCAAGATCAGCGTGCCGGTGGTGGTCTCCAACAAGGGCTACGGCTTCCTCTTCGACGCCTATTCTTTGAGCCGATGGGGAAGTGCCCGGCCCTATGCCCAGCTGGGAGAAGTCTTCGACCTCCAGCTCACCGGCACGTATACTCCGGCCGAAGGGCAGCCGCTGGTGCAGCCGGAAGACAGCCTCTTCTACGAGAATGAGTGGGCTATCAGGAATTTGCCCGATGTGCCGCTGCAGGGCGCCAAGGTCGCTTATGACGGTACCATCACCGCCCGCGAAACCGGAGACTATCACTTTATCCAGTACTATGCCGGCTTCCAGCGCACTTTCATCGGCTCAAAGGAAGTGATGAGCCGCCGCTGGCGTCCGGCCTGGAATCCGAATAGCTACAAATTCACCGTGCACCTGGAGAAAGGCGTTCCTACGCCCCTCCACATTGACTGGGAACCCGACGGAGGCGTGTCGTACATCGGCCTTCGTGTCGCGCCCCTGGAAACGCCGGAGCAGGAATCCCGCCTCACGTTCTGGAGCGAGTTCGAACCCGAGGCCGACTATTATTTCATGGCAGGTGATAACTACGACGGTGTTATCAAAGACTATCGTCAGCTCACCGGCAAGGCACCCGTGATGCCGCAGTGGGCCCTGGGTTTCTGGCAGAGCCGTGAGCGTTATTCCACGCAGAAGGAACTGGTGGAGACCGTGAAGGAGTTCCGCCGCCGCCATATCCCGCTGGACAACATTGTGCAGGACTGGCAGTACTGGCTGCCGGATGAGTGGGGAAGCCATGCGTTTGACCCGGCGCGTTATCCGGACCCGGAGAAAATGCTGGACGACGTGCACCAGATGCATGCCCGCTTCATGATTTCCGTTTGGCCCAAGTTCTACGCCAACACGGAGCATTATAAAGAGCTCAAGAAGGCGGGTTATGCCTATACCCATGCCGAGGAAGACAGCCTGGTGGACTGGCTGGGCCACAAGCAGAGTTTCTATGACGCCTACGCCGCCGGTGGCCGCAAGATGTTCTGGCGCCAGATGGACGAGAGTCTCTACAGCAAGTACGGAAAGAAGATTGACGCGTGGTGGATGGATGCCAGCGAGCCCAACCTCCGGGACTGCCTCCCGCTGGACTATATGAAGTGGCTCCTCGGCCCCAATGCGCTGGGCTCTTCTACCGAATACCTCAATGCCTATGCGCTGGTAAATGCCCAGGCCATCTATGAAGGCCAGCGCAGCGTAGACCCCGACAAGCGGGTGTTCCTCCTTACCCGTAACGGTTTTGGCGGCCTGCAGCGTTACAGCACCGCTTCCTGGAGCGGCGACATCGGCACCTCCTGGACCGACATGCGCATGCAGATGGCGGCCGGCCTTAACTACTCCATGAGCGGTATCCCGTTCTGGGGCATGGACATCGGCGGCTTCTCCGTCATGTCCAAGTTCCAAAGCCCGGCCTTTAACGAGGAATGGCAGGAGCTTCAGACGCGCTGGCACCAGTTTGGCGCCTTTGTACCGCTGTTCCGCACGCACGGTCAGTGGCCCCGCCGCGAGCTTTGGAACATTACCGGCAAAGGGTCATCGGCCTACGAGAGCATCCTTTGGTATATGCGGCTCCGCTACAGGCTCATGCCTTACCTCTATTCCCTTACCGGTGCGGTCCATTTTGAAGATGCGACCCTCATGCGCGGCCTGCCTATGGACTTTCCCGAAGATCCGGAGGTTCGCGATCTCTCGGACCAGTGGCTCCTGGGCCCGGCTCTCATGCCCTGCCCGGTGTATGAGTACAAGGCCCGCAGCCGTAGCGTGTACTTCCCGGAGGGCGGCTGGTACGACTTCTACACGGGTGCTTACATTCCCGGCGGACAGCGGCTTACCGTGGATGCTCCTTATGAGAGAATGCCGCTATATGTACGTGCAGGCAGCATCATCCCCTTCGGCCCGTCCGTTGAATATACCGGCGAGAAGCCGGCCGACGACATCCTTATCGTGGTTTATGCCGGGGCCGATGCCCGCTTTACGCTCTACGAGGACGACGGACTCACCTATGGCTACGAGAAGGGTGAGTACAGCACCATCGACTTTTTCTGGGACGACACCGCCCGCCGCTTGTTCATAGGCGCGCGCAAGGGCGTTTTCCCCAATATGCTGGGCAGCCGCACGTTCCGCGTTTGCGTGGTAGATCCGGAGCATCCGCACGGATACGACCCCGACGGCGAGAGCGCCTTGAGCATCCTGTATGATGGACAGGAAGACTCCGTTGGATTATAATCAAGCATACCATATGAACAAAAACCTAATCCCACTTGCGATGCTTACCGCTACTGTGTTATCTTGTAACTCACCTAAAACTTCGCCAGCCATTCCCGCCGACAAAGCCGTTGAGGCCAAGGTGGAGAGTGTGCTTTCCAAAATGACGCTGGAAGAAAAGGCTGGCCAGCTGGTCCAGCTCAATATATCCACCCTGGAAGACGAAACCCACGAGGCCATCGATCCCGCCAAGCTGGACAAAATCATCGGAGAGTACAAGGTGGGCTCCATCCTCAATGTGATGCACGACGCCGCCCACTCCCGCGAACATACGGCCGCCATGGTGCGCCAGATCCAGGAAAAGTCCATGGAAGCTATCGGCATTCCCTGTATCTATGGCCTGGATATGATTCACGGTGCGTCCTATATCAACGAAGGTTCCCTGTACCCGCAGGAGATCAACCTGGGCGCAACCTTCAACCGTAGGTTCGCCCGGCAGATGGGTGCGGCCATGGCCTACGAAACCCGCGCCGCGCAGGTGCCGTGGGTGTTCTCCCCGGTGATGGACCTCGGGCGCGATCCCCGCTGGCCCCGTATCTGGGAGAGCTTCGGCGAAGATCCCTATCTGCAGGCCGAGATGGCCCGCGAGGAAACCCTGGCCCTGCAGGGCTCCGATCCCAACCACATTGACCTGGAGCACGTGGCCGTTTCCATCAAGCACTTCATGGGCTATGGCGTCCCTGCTTCGGGTAAAGACCGCACACCGGCCTACATTGCCGAGAACGACCTCCGCGAGAAGTTCTTCGCTCCTTTCCTGGAGTGCTTCCGCGCCGGTGCCCTTACCGCTATGGTGAACTCGGCCTCCATCAACGGCATCCCCACGCACGCCAATGCACTGCTGCTCACCGGCTGGGTGAAGGAGCAGCTTGGCTGGGACGGCATGCTGGTGACCGACTGGGCCGATATTGACAACCTCTACGTGCGTGACCACGTGGCCGCCGACAAGAAGGAAGCCGTTGCCATGGGCATCAACGCCGGCATTGACATGATCATGGATCCTTACGATCCCGAGTGCTGCACGGCCATTATCGAGCTGGTGAAGGAAGGCCGCATCTCCGAGGAGCGTCTTGACGACGCCGTCCGCCGTGTCCTTCGCCTGAAGGTTCGTCTGGGCCTGTTTGACCATCCGCTCTGGGAAGAGCATGCGTATCCCCGTTTTGCCGCTCCCGAGTATGCCCGCGAGTCTTACGAGGCGGCCCTGGAGAGCGAGGTGCTCCTGAAGAATAACGGCATCCTGCCCCTGCCGGAGCATAAGAAGATTTTTGTGACGGGCCCCAATGCCAACAGCCTGCGCGCCCTCAACGGCGGCTGGAGCTATCGCTGGCAGGGTGCCGCCGACGAATATGTCCCGCAGTACAATACTATTGTGGAGGCCTTGAAGGCTCGTTTCCCGTATGTGACCTATGAGCCCGGCGTGGTGTATGACGAGGCACCCATGGCCTGGGAGAAGGAAGACGCTACCGGCATTGCGAAGGCGGTTGCTGCCGCCCGCGGGGCCGATGTCATCGTGGCTTGCGTGGGAGAGAATTCCTACTGCGAGACGCCCGGCAATATGGACGACCTTAACCTGTCGGCCGGCCAGAAGAAGCTGGTCCGTGAACTGTCCGCTCTCGGGAAGCCCATCGTGCTGGTGCTCAATGAGGGCCGTCCCCGCCTCATCGGAGACATCGAGCCGCTGGCCGCCGCCGTGGTGGACGTGATGCTGCCCTCCAACTATGGCGCCGATGCACTGGCCGCCCTCCTCTCCGGTGACGAGAATTTCTCCGGCAAGCTGCCCTTCACCTATTCCAAGCACATCAACGCCCTGCATACCTACGACTACAAGGTGTCCGAGCACCGTGAGACCATGGAAGGCTCCTACAACTACGACGCCGTGATGGATGTGCAGTGGCCTTTCGGCTTTGGCCTCAGCTACACCACTTTTGCCTATTCCAACCTGCAGGTATCGGCCTCCGAGTTCAAGGAGGGCGATGTCCTCGAGGTCTCCGTGGACGTGACCAACACCGGCAAGCGCGCCGGCAAGGAGGCTGTCCTTCTCTACAGCTCCGACCTTGTAGCTTCCCTCATTCCCGACGTCAAGCGGCTGCGCGGCTTCGACAAGGTGGCCCTGGAGCCCGGGGAAACAAAGTGCGTGCGCTTCGAGCTGCCGGCATCGGCCCTCGCCTTTGTGGGCGCTGACGGCCGCTGGCGCCTGGAAGCGGGAGACTTCCGCATTTCCTGCGGCGGCCTCGGAGTCATGGTCCGTTGCACAGAAACCAAGGTCTGGGATACCCCTAACAGATAATATGGAAACAAGGACTGACATTTTTTTGCAGGAGGTGAGGGAGAACCTTACCTCCTGTATTTTGCCCTATTGGCTTAAGCTAAAGGACCCCAAGGGCGGTTTTTATGGAGAAGTATCGGCCGAGGGCACTGTGTTTTACGATGAGCCGCGCGGGGTTATTCTTAACGCACGGCTCATCTGGAGTTTCGCGGCGGCTTATGCGGCCCTGAAGGATACGCAGTATCTCGTGGCGGCCGTGCATGCCCGTGACTGGTTCCTGGACCATTTCTGCGACCACAAATACGGCGGCGTGTACTGGAGCGTCACGGCGGAAGGGGAGCGGCTGGATACCAAGAAGCAGCTGTATGCACAGGGCTTTGCCATCTATGCCCTGTCGGAGCTGTATAAGGTCACCGGCGACGACGAAGCCCTCAAGAATGCCGTCAACCTGTACAAGGTGGTGGAAAGCCATTTTGCCGATACGGTTAACGGCGGTTATATCGAGGCGCTCTCCCGGGACTTCTCGCCGCTTGAGGATATGTCCTTGTCGGCCCACGATATCAATGCCGACAAAACCATGAACAGCCACCTGCATGTCCTGGAAGCCTATTCCAACCTGTATCAGGTGTGGCCCGACGAAACCCTGAAAACGCGCGTTGAGGCCCTGCTGTCTTTGACCGGCGAGCGCGTGATGGGTGCGGACGGCCACTTGCAGTTGTACTTTAAGCGGGATTGGACGGTGCTGCCGGGTGCAGTTTCCTATGGCCATGACATTGAAACGTCCTGGCTGGCGTTGGAGGCTGCGTTTGCCCTGCACGACGCCGATGTGGTGAACCGGGTGCGGCCCTGGGCCCGTCGCGTAGGCGCGGCCGGCAATGAGGGCCTTCTTCCCGACGGCTCCATGCGGTATGAAAAGCTCCCGGACGGGCAGTACGACGACTCCCGCCAGTGGTGGGTGCAGGCAGAGTCCGTTGTGGGCAACCTCTGGCTGTGGAAGTATCATGCCGATGCAGAGGCACTTGAGCGTGCATTCGCTGCCTGGGCGTATATCCGGGAACATTTGGTAGATACCATTTCCGGAGAATGGTGGTGGGCCATCCTGCCCAACGGATCGCGGGACCTCTCGCAGCCCAAGGCGGGTTTCTGGAAGTGCCCGTACCACAATACACGCATGTGCCTGCAGGTTTTGTCGATTATTTGATTATCTTTGTATGATCAATCCCAATAACCAATGGCTAAACTTTCCGAGAAAATAGGTTATGGCCTCGGGGACGCCGCTGCAGGCGGTATTACCTGGAAGGTCATGTCTATCGCTTTTCCCTTCTTCTTTACCAATGTCTTTGGCCTTACCGTGGCCGATGCCGCTGCTCTCATGCTGGTGGCGCGCCTGTTCGACGTGGTGACAGACCCGCTCATGGGTGCCATCGCAGACCGTACGCAGTCCCGCTGGGGCACATATAGGCCCTGGCTCATCTTCGGCGCCATTCCGCTGGGGCTGGTTTTCGCACTGCTGCTGTATACGCCCGACCTGGGCCCTGCCGGCAAGCGCATCTATGCGTATGCACTGTACCTTCTTATGATGGTGGTCTATACGGCCGTGAATGTGCCGTACGGATCGCTTCTTGGTGTAATGACCGAGGATGACAACGAGAAGAACCAGTTCTCCTCCTACCGCATGGTGGGGGCCTACGCCATGGGCTTTGTGACCCTGTTCACGTTCCCGTATCTGCAGAAGATGGTGGGCGGCACTCCGCAGCACCAGTATGCAGTGCTGGGTGCCGTGCTGGGCGGTGTGGCGGCTCTGGGTACGCTGGCCTGCGGCCTCCTCACCAAGGAGCGCCTGAAGCCGGTGCGGGCCGAGAAATTCTCCCTCAAGCCCTTTGCCGACCTTTTCCGCAACAAGCCCTGGATTTACCTTACGCTCATCGGCATCTGCACCAACTTCTTCAACGGGTTCCGTTATGCCGTGGCCGCATACCTCATGGAATACTGCCTGCACGGGGATGTCACCGTCTATGGCCTTGTCATCAACTATACGGTGTTCATGATGTTCGGAGAGGCGGTGTGCATGATTTTCGGCGGCCTGTGCCCCTGGTTCACCAAGAAGGTGGGCTCCAAGAACAAGGCGTTTGCCTGGTCGGCCATCATCTGCGCCGTTTCCTCCATCCTGTTCTTCTTCATCCCCATGGATCCCGCCTGGATGTGGGTCATGATTCTCAATGTGATTGTCACGTCCATCGGCATCGGCTTTTATTCTCCGCTCATCTGGTCCATGTATGCCGACGTGGCAGACTACGCCACCGAGAAAAACGGTACTTCCTCCACCGGCCTCATCTTCTCTTCCGGCACCATGGCCCAGAAGTTCGGATCGGCCATCTCCGGCGCCTTGGTGGCAACGCTCCTCGGCCTTGCGGGCTTCATTTCCAACACAGACCCTGTCACGCAGGAGACCGTCATCACCATCACCAACGAGTCCTCGGTCCAGACCATGATCTGGGCCCTGTTCTCGCTCTTCCCGGCCGCCATCGCGCTCCTCATCCTGCTGCTGCTTCGCCTCTATCCTATTAAGAAGTAGCGCAAGTGCGTTAAGTTGCTGACTATCAGCGTTCTACGTTTTTCTCTTTAGGCTGCTCTGCCTAAAGAGAAATTTTTATATACTTAGTAATCAGCAGCTTAGGTCGAGTGCGGGGTGGGGAGGGTGGAATTCGGTCAAAAAATGATAAAATCGGCTAAAACAGCACATAAAAGTGGCTAAAACCACACTTTCGATACAAAAATTTCTTTTTTGTAGAGTTTATCTTTTATCTTGCCAAACAAAAAAGGCATGAAAAAAAGAAAAGTGTACTCCGGGGAAGCGCATCATGTGTTCCAGAGAACCCGTAACAAAGGTGTTATCTTCTATTCCATTCACGATTACCTGGTCTATTTCACCATCTACTGCAGCCAGGCCCGGCAAAGGGGCGTGAGCGTCCTGTCCCTGTGCCCTATGCCGGATCATACGCACCAGGTCATTGTGGCGGCGAGCAAAAATCAGATGGCAACCTTTGTCCAAACCTACTCCCACCTGTTTGCCTATGAATGGAACAAAAAGCGGAAGAAGAAAGGGTTTTTGTTCAGCCATCCCTTCGGAAGTGCAGCCAAGCTGGGTAACAAACAAGTTAGGACCGTCCTGGCCTACAGCAACAACAACCCGGTGGAGCGGAAACTGGTTGAACGTGCCGAAGATTATCGGTGGACCTTCCTCGCTTACTATAATAACAGGAATCCCTTCTCTCTTCCCCTCAACGAGTCGCATGCGAAATCCTATATGAGAATGGCCTTAAAAGAGATAAAGCAGTGCCACGATGACGGGCAGTACATCACCTATTCCATGCTGGAACGCTGGGAAAGCCATTTATCGGCGACAGAGTGGCAGCAGCTTGCCGACTACATCATCGGCCTGTGGAACGTCATCGACTATGAGCAGGCCATCAGCTACTATGGCAGTTACGACACCATGCTGCGCGCCTTCCACGACAACACCGGCAGCGAGTACGAAATCCGGGAAGACCACGACAATTACACAGACACCGTCTATGCCGACTGCACCCACGTTCTCCAGGCCAAAGGCCTCTCGGCGCGGCAGCTATCGGCCATCCCCTCCCTCCCCCTGGAGCAAAAGCAGCAGCTGTACTACTATCTGCTGAGCCGGACATCGGCCCGCCCTGTCCAAGTGAAAAAGTACCTCCATATCGCACTCGACTTAACTCTTTGACTATGAAGTATATAGCAAATTCTCTTTAGGCAGAGCAGCCTAAAGAGAAAAGGATAAAGCGCAGATAATCAGCAGTTTAGCGCGGGTTCGCGGCGGGGGGCTATTCCCACAGGACGAGGGTACGGTCCAGCGGAATGCGCTTGGATGCGCCGTGCGCTCCGGCAATCTGGTAGGCCGATGCATCTGCGACCAGCGTCCTTACGGCAGCGTTCACCCGCGAGATGTTCACGTTGAGATCGTTGGAAAAACAGTCCAGGATGCGCTCAATGCTGCGGTCGATGGCGCCGGGCTCCAGGCTTCGGCTCAGTTTCCGGTAGTAGGCCGACAGTTCCTCCCGGTAATCGGCTATGCGCTTGAGGGGGATGCCCTCCGGATGCCGCAGGAAGAGAAGCAGCACGGTCTTTGCCATCGGCCTCAGCCGCAGTTCCTCCTCCCCGATGAATACCCGCAGCCCCTGCGTGATGCGTACCGTCGTGGAGGGAGCCGATGCCCATGTACCATCGGCCCGCCTGCGCTCCAGCTCGCGGGTGGCCTCCCGGATGAAGCACGCCAGCTCCCGTGTCTCCTGCTCCTCCCAGCTTATTCCGTACAGCGCGCCCGGCTCCTCCAGCGCGTGCGTCCGGTCCACGAGGTAATTGAGTATGGCTATTCCCAAACGTTTCATATCCCAAATATACAAAAAACCCGCGAGCGACAGAGCGGTCACTCGCGGGCTAGGTTGCAAACCCCACTAAGATTACCAACGATCCTCGCTGGATACGGTGAGTTTCTTACGGGCATGACGGCGACGGGCGTTGAGAACGCGGCGGCCATTGGCAGAAGCCATTCTTGCGCGGAAGCCGTGCTTGTTCACACGCTTGCGGCGGGAAGGTTGAAATGTTCTTTTCATGATATATCTTTTTTATATTTTTCGCGTAATGGACTGCAAAGGTAGTAATTTCCGTCGAAATGGCAAAATTATTTTTCGATATGGATAACGAGTTTCCCGTCATAGTAGGGGCCCGCGAGCCAGGAAGATACCGGCCAGGTGTGGACCGAGCCCCGCGCCATCCGGTGACGGGCCATCACTTCTGCAATTTCGGGGACCACATCGCCGCCCTTGAGGTAGAGGATTCCGCGCGAGAATTTGCCTTTGACCCAGGGGTAGAAGTCCGTGAGGGACGCCACCGCGCGGGAAACCACAAAGTCGAAGGTCTGGGGCAGGGATTCCGCGCGGGCGTTCACCACCTGCACGTTTTCAAGGCCGAGGGCCGATGATACCGCCTGCGCCACGATGGTTTTCTTGCCCACGGAGTCGCACAGGACAAACCGGGCCGACGGAAACAGGATGGCCAGCGGAATGCCGGGGAAACCGCCGCCGGTGCCAAGGTCCAGCACAGACGCCGCTGAGAATTCTTCATACAATCCTGGAACGGTCTGGAGGTACCGGGCGATGGCCAGCGAGTGCAGCACATGGTGTTCATAGAGGTTGTCAATATCCTTCCGGGAAATGACGTTGATTTGGGCGTTCCACTCGCGGTATAACGCATCCAGTGCCTCAAAAGCGGCTTCCTGCGCAGGCGTAAGCGGGAAATCTTCCCGAATAAAAGCTAAAAATTCGTTACAGTTCATTCCACTTCTCCCCTTAACATCATTTGTGAGAGATGCTGCTTGCCCCGGCGGATGCGCGTACGCACCGTATTGAGCTCCAGGTCCAGTTCCCGTGCAATCTCCTCGTATTCCAGTTCTTCAATCATGTATTTGATCATCACGTCTTTATAGAGGGAAGGCAGCTCTTCTATGTAGCCCATCAGGCGGGCATGTACCTCGTCGTTGATAATCTCGTCTTCCGGCGTATAGTCCGTGAGCTGGGGCTGGCCGTCCGGCGATTCGGTGGAGGCCTTGTTCAGGATGCCCTCCTTTTTCTGGTCTTCCCGCTGGATGCTGCTCAGGTGGTCCAGCGCCGTGCGGGTGGCGATGGTCAGGAGCCACGGCCGGAATTCCCGCGTGGTGTCAAACCCCGGCAGGGCGGCAAACGCCTTCTGGAAACTCTCCAGCACAACGTCGTCGATATCGGCCTTCCATTTGAAATAGCCGCTCACGCGTCCGCGCACCGCTTTCTCGTACACCTGGTACAGCATGCGGTAGGCCGTCTGGTCTCCCGCGACGGCGCGCTCGATGATTTCTGTTTCTTTACTGTCCACTTCTAATGTGCCTCCAACCAGTTGGCCCCGGCGCTGCATTCCACCGTGAGCGGGACCGAGAGTTTGATAACATTTTCCATTACGTCCTTCACCAGCGCCTTGAGGGCCGGCACTTCCTCCGGAAGGGCGTCGAACACCAGTTCGTCGTGAATCTGCAGCACCATCCGGCTGCGAAGGCCTTCCTCTCTCAGGCGGTCCGCCACGCCAATCATCGCCAGTTTGATGATATCGGCCGATGTCCCCTGGATGGGGGCGTTCACCGCGTTTCGCTCGGCCAGCGCGCGGACGTTGGCGTTGTGCGCTTCGATGTCGGGCAGATACCTCCGCCGGCCGAAGAGCGTCTCCACATAGCCGTTCTCCCGCGCGAAGGAAATGCTGTCGTCGATGAACGAGCGGATGGCCGGGAAAGAGGCGAAGTACCCGTCGATGAGCTCCTTCGCGGCCGTTCGTGAAAGGTGCAGCCGCTGCGCCAGGCCGAAGGAAGAGATGCCGTACATGATGCCGAAGTTGGCCGTCTTGGCCATGGAACGTTGTTCCCGCGTAACTTCAGAAACGGGAATGCCGAAGATCTTGGCGGCCGTGGCGGCATGCACGTCCACCCCGTCCCGGAAGGCCTGGATGAGGTGCGCGTCGCAGCTGAGGTGCGCCATGATGCGGAGCTCGATCTGGGAGTAGTCGGCCGACACGATGACGCCCTCCGGCGTTCCCGGCACAAAAGCCTTTCGGATTTCCTTGCCGCGCTCGGTGCGAACGGGGATGTTCTGCAGGTTGGGATTGGAGCTGGAAAGCCGTCCGGTGGCTGTAAGTGCCTGATTGAAAGTAGTATGTACGCGTCCGTCTGCCGGAGAAATATAGCTGGGGAAAGGCTCGATGTAGGTGGAGAGGAGCTTCTTGACCGCCCGGAACTCGAGGATCTCATCCACGATGGGATGGCGGTCGGCAATGGCTATGAGCGTGGCTTCGTCGGTGGAGTACTGCGTCTTGCTGCCGGTCTTTTTGGCCTTCGGGTCCAGCTGAAGCTTGTCAAAAAGCACCTCGCCCACCTGCCGGGGGGAGGAAACGTTGAGCTGCGGGTCATCGGCCATCTCGCGGATGCGGGCTTCGCGCTCGGCGAGCTCCTTGCGGAGGCCGTCGGCAAATACCCTGAGCTGGGCCATGTCCACCTTCACGCCGTCTAGCTCCATCTGGGCCAGCACCTTGGCCAGGGGCTCCTCCATGCGGTCGTAGAAGGCGGGAAGCTGCTCCCGGAGCTTTTCCCCGAGGGGGATGAGGATGGCCGATTCCTTCAGGCGCGGGGAATCGTCCTCCTCGGGGACGTCGTCAAAGAGGGAGCCGGTAGTGGCCGGGGCCGATGCTTCCTCCAGCGATACGCCCAGGTATGTCTGCGCCAGGGCGGCGAGTTCGTGGCTGCGCTCGGGATTGATGACATAGTGCATGAGCTCGATGTCGTTCCACTGTCCCTGAAGGCCGATGCCATCGGCCGCCAGCTGCCGCGCCATTTTCTTGAGGTCGACGCCGTATTTTGCGACAGCGGCATCCTCCAGCAGATCCTTCGCTTCGCTCAGGATGACAGTGGCCACTTTTTCTCCGGAAGCCAGAATGAGCTGGGAACCGGTCATCACCAGCCCCACTTTCCCACTGTTTTTTGCCGCAGCAAGGACTTCTGCCGGGGAGACTGGTATTGCCTTCGGGGCATCGGCCTTCATTTTTGTATCTTCTGCAGTACTGGCCTCTGCGGGTAAATACTTCTTCAAAGAAGTGAATTCATATTTCCGGAACAGCTCGGCGAGGCGCGGGGAAAACTTTCCGGTGTAGCGCATGTCTTCCAGGGTGGCGGGAAGCTGCATGTCTGTCTTGATGGTGACAAGGGCCTTGGAAAGGGCCATGTGCGGCTGCGCCTCGGTGAACATGGCCTGCTGCTTGGGGGTGAGCTCCGCGATGTGGGCGTAGATGTTCTCCAGGGTGCCGTACTTGGCAATGAGTTTGGCGGCGCCTACTTCTCCCACGCCTTTGACACCGGGAACGTTGTCGGCGGTGTCTCCGCAGATGGCCAGCATGTCGATAACCTGCGACGGCTCCGCAATGCCCCATTTTTCACAGAGGGCGGCGGTGTCTACCAGCTCGTTGTCCGAGCCGCCCTTGCCGGGCTTGAGCTGGAAAACGTGCTTTCCGATGAGCTGTCCGTAGTCTTTGTCGGGGGTGACCATGTAGACGTCGAGGCTGTCCGAGGCCAGTTGCGTGGCGGCACTTCCCAGGACGTCGTCGGCCTCGAAGCCGGGAACCATCATGACAGGAATGTCCATAGCCTCCACCAGCTCCGTGAGGGGCTCCAGCGCATCGATGACAAGCTGCGGGGTAGGGGGGCGCGTGCCCTTGTAGGCGGGATACATCTCATTGCGGAACGTGCCGCCCGGCGGGTCGAACGCCACCGCAATATGCGTAGGCTTCTCCCGCTCAATGAGTTCCATGAGGTATTTCGTGAATCCGAAGAGGATGGACATGTCCGCCCCCTTGGAATTGATCATCGGCCTTCGGAGGAATGCGTAGTACATCTTGAATACCAGCGCATGCCCGTCTATGAGGAATAGTTTATCCATAGCCTTCAAAGTTACGAAATATTTCTCAATTCCACGCCTTCGCCCTTTTCCCGGACTCTTCTCCGCGCAGCTTCCCTCCCGCGACTTGTTCCGGGAATAATCACTGCGCGTGGGCGTTGCGATGGCCGAAGGAATTTGGTTTTTCGCAAAGCCTTGCGAAAAATAAATTTCTTCGGCCGTTGGCCCTTACGAACAAAAGCAGGATTCACGGCAAATCCTGCTTAAGATCGTCACCACTGACGAACAAAAGCGTAATTCCCGGCAAATCCTGCTTTAGATCGTCAGCGGCGTCTGTTGCAGTTTCGGGCAAATTGAGTATCTTTGCGACTCAAGGTTAGTTAAGTTATGAAAGAAATCTATTTTGCCGGCGGCTGCTTCTGGGGCGTCGAGCATTTTTTCAAGGGAGTGGACGGTGTGGCCGAGGCCATGCCCGGTTATGCCAACGGCAATACCGAGAATCCCACTTATAAGGAAGTGTATACAGATACCACCGGCTATGCCGAGACCGTGCGGGTGCGTTACAATCCGGAGCGTGTTAGCCTGGATTTCCTCACGCGCATGTTCTTTACAGTGACCGACCCCCTTACGCTCAACCGCCAGGGACACGACGAAGGCACCCGATACCGCAGCGGCGTGTTCTATGTGAATGAGGAGGACCGCCCCGTGATTGAGACCGTGTTCCAGGAGGTGTCGGCCAAACTGGGTGTTCCGCTGGTTACCCAGCTGGAGCCGCTGAGAAGCTTCTATCCGGCCGAGGAGTATCACCAGAACTACCTGGACAAGAACCCCGAAGGCTACTGCCACCTGTCCCTGAAGACCTTCGCCTACCTGCGTCTGTACCAGGATGCCAAACTGTATCTGGGTGATGAGACCGACACCGTGGCCCGCATGGCCAACCTCTGCGCCCTCATCAACCAAAAGATGCACTTCTTCTGGACCGGTTTCTACCGCGTCATTGACGGGGAACTGGTTCTGGGCCCGTTCCAGGGGACATCGGCCTGCTTCCGCATTGGCTACGGAAAGGGCGTGTGCGGCACGGCCTGGAAACAGAAGAAGACCATTGTGGTGCCCGACGTGGAGGAGTTCCCCGGACACATTGCCTGCAGCAGTGAGTCCAAGTCGGAGATTGTAGTACCGGTGTTCGACAAAAAAGGCGACGTAACGGCTGTCCTTGACATTGACGACAACCAGTACGCCACCTTCGATAACACGGACGCCGCCTGGCTGGAATGGCTGGCGGCGCTCGTCTAAGGATTACTCCATCAGTTTCTTGTACTTGAAGCGCTTGGGTTCCGTATCACCCAGGCGCATTTTTCTGTTCTCTTCGTACTCCTGGTAGTTGCCTTCGAAGAACACCACCTTTCCTTCACCTTCGTAGGCCAGGATGTGCGTAGCAATACGGTCCAGGAACCAGCGGTCGTGGGACACCACCACGGCGCAGCCGGCAAAACCGTCCAGACCTTCTTCCAGGGCGCGGATGGTGTTCACATCCACATCGTTGGTAGGTTCATCCAGGAGGAGCACGTTGCCTTCGTCCTTCAGGGTAAGGGCCAGGTGCAGACGGTTACGTTCACCGCCCGAGAGAACACCGCACTTTTTTTCCTGATCTGCTCCGGAGAAGTTGAAGCGGGACACCCAGGCGCGGGCGTTCACGTCCTTGCCGCCCATGCGCACCCACTCGGAGTTGCCGGCAATGGTCTCATACACAGTCTTTTCCGGATCGATGGAACGGTGCTGCTGGTCTACATAGGAAATCTTCACGGTCTCGCCAATTTCAATGGTACCGGCATCCGGCTTCTCAATGCCCATGATGAGGCGGAAGAGGGTGGTTTTACCCGCACCGTTGGGACCGATGACACCTACGATGCCTGCCGGCGGCAACTCGAAGCTCAGGTGCTCGAAGAGAACCTTGTCACCGTACGACTTGGTAACGTCGTTGAAACGGATGACCTTGTTGCCGAGGTGCGGTCCGTTGGGGATATAGATTTCGAGGTTGGCTTCTTTCTGCTTGGTGTCGGCCGATGCCATCTTCTCGTAAGCACCCAGACGGGCCTTCTGCTTGGCCTGACGGGCCTTGGGCGCCATGCGCACCCATTCGAGTTCCCGCTCCAGGGTCTTGCGGCGCTTGCTCTCGGCCTTCTCTTCCTGGGCAAGTCGCTTGGTCTTCTGTTCCAGCCAGGAGGAGTAGTTGCCCTTCCAGGGAATGCCCTCGCCGCGGTCCAGTTCCAGGATCCAGCCGGCTACGTTGTCCAGGAAGTAACGGTCGTGGGTGACGGCAATGACCGTACCCTTGTACTGCTGCAGATGGGCCTCCAGCCACTGGATGGATTCGGTGTCCAGGTGGTTGGTGGGCTCGTCCAGAAGCAGCACGTCCGGCTCCTGCAGCAGCAGGCGGCACAGGGCCACGCGGCGGCGCTCACCACCGGAAAGCTCCTTCACTTTCTGCTCCGAAGGCGGGCACTGCAGCGCATCCATGGCGCGCTCCAGCTTGGAATCGATTTCCCAGCCGTTCACGGCCTCGATCTTTTCCGTGAGTTCTCCCTGGCGCTCGATGAGGCGGTTCATCTCGTCGTCATCCATGGGTTCCATGAATTTTTCGGAGATTTCATTGTATTCTTTAAGGATGTCCATCACCTCCTGGACGCCCTCCTGTACTACTTCCAGCACGGTCTTTTCGGGGTCCATCTGCGGTTCCTGCTCCAGGTAACCCACAGAGTAGCCCGGAGCCCAGACCACTTCGCCCTTGTAGGATTTTTCCACACCGGCAATGATCTTCATGAGCGTGGACTTACCGGAACCGTTGAGACCGATGATGCCAATCTTGGCACCATAGAAGAAGCTCAGGTATATGTCTTTGAGAATGACTTTGTTATTGTGGGGGAGCACCTTACCCACCCCGTTCATCGAGAAGATAATCTTTTCGTCGGCCATATAATTCTGTAATTTGCCGCAAAGGTACGACAATTATCCCGATGCCGCAAACGCATCTCAAGACGATCTTAAGCAGGATTTGCGGCGAATTACGCTTTTGTTCGTCAGTGCTGACGATCTTAAGCAGGATTTGCCGTGAATCCTGCTTTTGTTCGTATGGGCCAACGGCCGAAGGAATTTATTTTTCGCAAGGCTTTGCGAAAAACCAAATTCCTTCGGCCATCGCAACGCCCACGCGCAATTTAACATTATTCGCGGAACAGGTCGCGGGAGGGGAGCTGCGAGGAAAAGCGGCCGCGGAGGTTCTTGAACAGGGCGGCGGTGTTGCGGGTGAAGCGGGAGCCGCGCCAGGCGCTGGTGTTGGTGACCATGATCCAGCATTCGCCGTCGGGGTACACTTTGATAAGGGCCGATGTCCCCGAGAACGAGCCGGTGCGCGTCCATTCACCATCCGGCTTGCAGTCTACCCAGCCCAGACCGTAGGTGCTGTCATCAAAATAGTGCGTCATCTGGCCGATGGAAAAGGGCTCCAGAATATCCGGCACGGGGCCATGGCCGTCGATGGAACAGACAAGGCGCGCCAGTTCGGGAACGGAGCCAATCCAGCCGCCGGCACCGTACAGGCCGGAGATGAAATTCCCGCCATAGCACTTTTCCACGGAGGCGAACTGGTGGTCGAAGGAGGGCCCTGGCTCGGCGTCGGGGTGCATGTAGTAGCGCGTCTCGCCAGGAAGGCGGTCCTTGAGGTAGTCTCCGCCCAGCGAAAAGTGCCTGCAGCCGGCCGGACCAAAGACTTCTTTCTGCATGAACTCCTCATAGGGCATGCCCGAAGCCTTTTCAATCACCAGCGACAGCAGAAGGTACCCGAAGTTGGAATACTCCTGATAGCTGCCGGGCTCGAAGGCCAGGCGCCGGGCAACTTCCTTCCGTACCAGAAAATCCGTGGACGGCGGCTCCGAGAGCCCGTGTTGCTGCATGAACCGCGCCGTATTGAACATGACGTCTCCGCCGCGCGAAGAAAACCCGCCCTGGTGGCGAAGCAGGTGCTCCACGGTGATTTCGTAGAAGCGGTCGTCCCGAATGTATTTGTCGTATTCTCCGAGGATGCCGTAAGGCCCGAAGACCGGCGTTTCCAGGAACACCTTGCCTTCTTCCTGCAGCCGCATGATCCCTACGGCCGTGAGCAGTTTGGAGACGGAGGCCAGACGGAGGCGCACGTCGGGATGCATCCGCGTGGAAGCATCGGCCCATCCATACCCCCTCGCGTAGAGGAGGGAGTCGTTGCGCACGATGGCAAGCGACGCGCCGTGCAGCCCCCAGAAATTGAGGAAACTGTCAATGGCGTGGTCCATGAGGGGAAGCTCGGAGAGCTCGTTGGAAAGGCTGCCGCTGAGGTCTTCCTTCCAGGGAATGGGCGCCTCTTCCGGGGCCGATGACAGATCTGGAAGCTGTTTTCCGCGCGTGAGAAAAGCAGCCGTCAGGAGAAAGGCGGCTGCAGCGAGTATGAGTTTACCGTGCCTCACTTGATGAGGCCGGCCCGTCGGCCGAAGTCGATGATGTACTCGGCGGTGCCGTCAATGCCCAGCACCGAGCTGTCTATGCACAGATGGTAGTTGGCGGCCTGCCCCCAGGCGCCGAACGTGTAGTAGTTGTAGTACGTCTCGCGGGTGCGGTCTTTCTTGCGCATGAGTTTCTCGGCCTCGTCCTCGGTGAGTTTTTCCTCCTTCATGAGGCGCTGGATGCGGTATTCCTCGGGCGCACACACGAATACGTTGAGGCACTTGCGCTCGCGCAGGATGTAGTCTGCGCACCGGCCGATGATGACGGCGTCTCCTTTGTCGGCGATGCCGCGGATGACCTCGCTCTGGATGTTGAACATGACGTCGTCGTTCACAATCCCGCTGTCCATGTAGCTGTTGAGGCGGTTGGAGGCGAAGAAGCTGCTCACGGAGAACAGGCTGCGCTTCTCCTCGCCGGCGAACAGGCTCTTGGAGTAGCCGCTCTCTTCCGCCACCTTGGAGATGAGGGCGTTGTCGTAGAAGGGAATACCCAGTTTCTGGCCGATGGCCTGGCCCACGTAGCCGCCGCCACTGCCGAACGAACGGCCGATATTGATAAGTGTATTCATAAGCGTTTAGATCTGACTTCCCAAAATGGCAGGATCGTCCCCGTCCTTCAATTTGCCCAGCTTTACAAGGAGTCCCCAGGCCATGATGCCCGTGATGATGGCCGATGTGATGTCGGCGATAGGAAAGCTGTACCATACGCCGTCCTCGGATTCCAGGAAAGCCGGAAGCAGGTAAATGCAGGGGAGGAGGAACAGGAGTTGCCGGGACAGGGACAGGAAGACCGACTTCCGGACCATGCCCAGGCATTGGAAGAGGTTGGTGGTCACCATCTGGAAACCCACGATGGGGAACACGATATTGAGTTTCTGGAGGCCTCTGGCGGCCTTTTCCATGAGAACGGGGTCTTCGGTGAAAATGTTCGCGGCGGGCACGGCCAGGAACTCGGACACCACCCAGCCCAGGGTAGTGACCAGGGTTGCCCACAGGGCTGTCTTGATATACACCTCGCGTACGCGGGCATATTGCCGGGCGCCGAAGTTATAGCCGGCAATGGGCTGCATGCCCTGGTTGAAGCCCATCACAATCATGACGAACAGGAACGTCAGGCGGTTCACGATGCCGTATGCGCCGATGGCCAGGTCTCCGCCCCACTTGACCAGCTGCTGGTTGATGAACAGCACCACGATGCAGCTGGCGAGATTCATCAGGAAAGGTCCCATGCCGATGGCAAGGGAATCCTTTGCGATCTTCCAGTCTACGTGGAACAGCTTCAGGGACAGGGGCAGATGCAGGAAACGCTCCTGGTTGAAGAAGTACCGCAGCGTGTACGCAAGCGACATGAGCTGGCACAGGACGGTGGCCAGGGCGGCTCCCTTGATACCCATGTCCAGCACGAAGATGAAGATGGGGTCCAGGATGGCGTTGGAAATTACGGTGAACAGCGTAAGTCCCATGGCTAGCTTGGGATTGCCGGACGATCGCACCACGGAATTGAGGCCGAAGTACAGGTGCGTGACCATGTTGCCCAGGGCGATGATGACCATGTAGTCCCGGGCAAAGGGAAGGGTGGCGTCCGACGCCCCGAAAAAGCGGAGGATGGGATCCATCCACAGGAGCGTCACCAGCGTGAAGGCAAGGCCCGTGAGGATGTTGAGGGTAACCTCGTTGGAGAGCACCTTCCCGGCTACCTTGTAGTTTTTCTGGCCCAGGAGCACGGAAATCATGGTGGCGGCGCCCACGCCCACCAGCGTACCGAATGCGGTGGAGATGTTCATGAGCGGGAAAGTGATGGCGAGGCCGGCGATGGACAGGGAACCTACGTCGGGAATATGGCCGATGTAAATGCTGTCTACCATATTATACAGCGAAGACGCCGTCATGGCGATGATGCCAGGGACGGCGTATTGCCGGATGAGTGCGCCGATGGGCTTGGTGCCCAGTTCTGTGGGAACGGAAGTATGGCTCATTTACTCGACGATTTCCAGTTCGAACCACAGCGAGGCATAGCCGGGAATGGAGCTGCCGCTGCCGGAGGAAGAGTAACCGTGCGAGGACGTGAACAGGGCATTTGCCTTCTGGCCCTTCCAGTGCATGAGGTAGAGGGCACCCTTGAAACCGTTGATAAGGGAAGAACTGCCGCCCATGGTGATGTCGCTGTAGGTGCTGGCAAGGCTTACGCTCTGGGGCTCGTAGGTGCGGCTGGCGCTGTAGATGCCGGCATCCTTGGCCACTTTCTCGAGGGTGGTGTCAAACACGGTTCCGTCCAGGAGACGTCCGGTGTAATTGATCTTGATGGTGGCGCCGGTCTGCAGTGCGTCTTCCTCCTTGAATGAGGAAACGTCGCTGGAGAACCAGAACGTGCCGTCGGGCTCCTGGTCCTGGACGTAGGACACATTGTCCGCATCGCTGAAGTTGTTGTGGATGAACGTGCTCAGCTGGGTCTTTGCGGTCTCCTCCGGGTCCGGTGTGAAACTCTCCAGGGTAATCTCATAGATAAGGTGCGTGCTGCTGGTGCATGCGTCCAGATATTCCTTCTGGGTATTATACCGGCTGGAAGTGAGCATCCAGGAGGGAATGACGGCCTTGCGGGTTCCGCCGATGCGCATGCCGCTTACCAGGGCGTCCAGGCCGGCGTAGCTGTAGTTTTCTCCGAGCAGCTGATACTTGGGACCGTAGTAGTTGCCCTTCACGTAGGTGCCCAGCTGTTTGGAGAGCTCTTCGTCGGTGGTGGCGGAAACCGTCCCCCCGAGGGTGCGGATGGTGCTTCTCACCAGGACATAGGGCGCCTCGCTGGTCCATTCCAGGCCTGTTCCGGGTGTCTCGGCCAGCAGGTACAGGCCGTCTTCCGTGGGGGCGATGCCGGGATGATACTTCTCCATCCACAGCTGCAGGTATTTCTGGGCATCCTGTCCCGTGGTGGATGCCTGGTTTTTGGCGCAGGCGCCTGCAAGGAGGCAGGCGGCAGCCGTCATCAGAATCAGTTTTCTATTCATTGGGTAAAATTTCATCAATCAAAATGTAATAGACCAGGGCGCTTAATGCAGGAATCGTGCCCTTCTCGTTTTTCCCGTAGCCATATTTTCCGGTAAAGAGGATATAGCCCTCGTCCTGGGGCTGTACGCCCGCAAGGCCGTCGGCAAGGCCCGGAACGAGCGATGCGTCCAGCGTGATGGTGTCCAGCTGGAAGCGGCTTTCGTCGGAGGTGTCCCACTTGGCCTGCGCAGCCAGTTCCTTGAAGTTGGTGGCGACGAGGTTGGAAGTGGAGAGGCTGGCCGATGTCAGCGTGAAGCAGCCGTAGTAGAGCGACACCCGCTGTCCCCAGGCCAGGGAGTCCCGCGTGGGATCCAGGGTGTCGTGCAGGGTGAGCCGATAGGCTCCGCCGTTCCGCGTAAGGGTAGCGGTGGCGTCCTTGCCCATCTGGGTGCTTATGAAATTCTCGATATAGCCCGACTGCTTGTCGTAGGTGGCCTGCTCCTGCTTGGCGCAGCCGGCGCTGACAAGGAGTGCGAGGAGAGCCGGTATGATGGTACGGTTTCTCATTTCAGGTAGTCTTTAAGGACTTGTTCCAGGCAGGCAGGGGCCGCATCGGCCGATGGAATATCCTCGCCGATGAGCATCTTCCCGCCTGCCGCGTTCTCGTGCCCGCCGCCGTGGAAGAAGCGCTGCGCCAGCTGCTGCGCGCTGGTGCCTTTCTTGGAACGGACGCTCACGCGGAAGTGGCCGTCGTCCTCCTTGAGGAGCACGCTAAGGCGCACTTTCTCAATGGTGAGCGGCACGTTGACAAGGCCTTCCGATTCTCCGTCGCGCATGTCAAAGCGCTCCTGGATGTCCCTTGTGAGGACCATGTAGGCTGTGCCGTTGTCAAGAATGTGAAGCTCCTCGCTCTGCATGTAGCCCATGAGCCGCACGCGGTTCTCGCGGTAGCTCTGATAAATCTTGCCGATGAGCGCATCCCGGTCCACCCCGGCCGCAATGAGCTCCGACGCCATCTGGAACGTGGACGGAAACACCGAATTCGCAAAGTTGTTGGTATCCGTGGTCATGCCGGTCATCAGCGCTGCGCCGATACCCTTTGCCCACATCTCCGAAGACCCTTTGCACATTGCCGAAGGCCCTGCCCACATCTCCGAAGACCCTTTGCACATTGCCAAAGGTCCTTCGCGCATCGCCGAAGGCCCTGTAACTCCGGGGGCTAAAAAATAGGCCGATGCCCCCGGAGTTACAGGGGCCTTCGGCTCTCCGGCGCACATTCCCTCTGTCTCCTTCTCTGTCTCCTTCTCTGTTTCCTTCTCTGTCTCCTTCTCTGTTTCCTTCTCTGTTTCCTTCTCTGTTTCCTTCTCTGTTTCCTTCTCTGTCTCCTTCTCTATCTCAATCTCATTCTCTGTCAGGGCTTTGAGGAGCCAGTAGACGACCTCCGAGGCGGAGGAGATGTCGGGGGTGGAGAAGACAAGGCCGAAGCTCTGGGTGTCGGGGTTCAGGTGGTGGTCCATGAGGACTTTACGGGCGGCGGAGGCTTTCAGGAAAGGCTCCAGCGTGCTAGTGCGGGTGAAGGCATTGGCATCGGCCAGGATGATGAGGTCGGCCCTGGCGATGCGGGCCTCTGCCCCGGCGGGGTCTTCGTCGTGGAAGAAGAAGGGGATTCCTTTCGGAAGGATGAAGCGGAGGTTGTCCGGCGGGGTGTCGGGGAGGATGACGGCGACGTCTTTCCCCATGCCGCGGAGGTACAGTGCCAGGCCCGAAGCGGCGCCCAGGGCGTCTCCGTCCGGGTGCGTATGGGCCACGATGATCGGATAGCTGGCGCTGGCCAGCCACCTTTTCAGGGTGACGATATCTTCTTGATGGATGAAATCCATGACACTGCTGTTTCCGGAGGCAAATTTACAAAAGATTATTGCTTTTGAGAAATGATTTTGTTAACTTTGTCGGAACATTTGGAAATTATAAAACACTAGAATAATGAACAAATCTGTCAAAATCGCTTGCGAGGTTGTTCTCGGAGCCCTGATTGTCCTGCTCGTCTGGCTCACTGTGAAGAGTGTCCAGAAACCCGTACAGTTCAACAAGGAGGTTGCTGCCCGTTCCCAGGTGGCTATCCAGCGCCTCAAGGATATCCGTACCCTTCAGGAGGCTTACAAGAGCGTGAACGGTCGTTTCTCTTCAACTGTGGACTCCCTCAAGCTGTTCTATGAGAACGGCAAGATGGATATCGTGATGCAGATCGGCTCCCTGGATGACTCCCTCGCCGTGGCCAACACCGAGGCCATCAAGAAGGCCAACAAGAAGCTCAAACCCGCCGAGATGACCGCCAAGCTGGCTGCCGCCTATGCCGCCGGCCAGAAGGTTGTGTTCTCTACTGTCACCGAGGTTCCCGTACGCGACACCCTGTTTGCCAGCCGCAGGGACTTCTGCGTGGACTCTCTCGCCTTCATCCCGTTCTCCGGTGGTCAGAAGACAGAGATGGAAGCAACCGTCAAGACTGTTTCCGGTGTTCAGGTTCCTCTGTTTGAGGCCCGCATGCCCTACAGGGCTCTCTGCAAGGGCCTGGACAACCAGCTCCGTATCAACCTGGATGCCGAGCGCAAGGACCAGAACAAGTACGAAGGTCTGCAGGTGGGCAGCATCACCGCCCCCAACAACAACGCCGGTAACTGGGAATAGTCCGTATGGACCAGTCCAATATATCTAATAAAGAAATATCCATTCAAGTCTCCTTGAGTGGATTTTCTTTTAATGGCTCGCCCTGGTATCCCGCCGAGCGCGTCTTTACCATGCCGGAACTCCAGCGCCGTTATGACAAGGTGGAGATTTCCCTCCTTACGCCCAAGGTGGCGCTGGTGCCGGATGCCTTCCTGAATCCTTCCGGTGCCCGTCAGGCCCTCGCCGAGGTTGTTTCCCTCCGGGACACGGACCTTGTGGAGACCATCCCGGTCCCGTCTCTCGGCGCCACGCTGGTGTATTCCAATTCGCTGGACGAATCCCTTTCCAGGGTGCTGTCCCAGACGGTCCTCACTACGGCCGGGGAACAGGCACGCGTGCTTCCGGAGATGTACTACCTGCTCCGGGCGCTGGATTCGCTCCCGGACTACAACAAGATTGTCGCCTCCTGGTACGGGGGATATCTGCACCTTGTGATTGCGCAGGGCAAGAGCCTGTGCCTTGCCAATGTGTATCTGGCCCCGGATTTCACCACGGCCGAGTACTTCCTCTTCCTGGGGCTCAAGCGGCTGCAGCTGAATCCGGAGGTATCCACCGCGCACTTCCGCACTCCGCTGGACCTGGAGCAGGAAATGTCGCTGTACCGTTACTTCAAATCCGTGGTGCAGCTATGAGAATTATCGGAGGAAAACTGAAGGGCAAAAGCTTTATGCCCCCGGCCGGATACAAGGCCCGTCCCACCACGGACTTTGCCAAGGAGGGCCTCTTCAATATCCTGGACAACGAATACGAGTTCGAGGACCTCAAGGTCCTGGACCTATTCGGCGGCACCGGTTCCATTGCCTTTGAGTTTGCCTCCCGGGGCGCTTCCCGTGTCTACTGTGTGGAAATGGCCCGGGAGAATGCCTCGTTCATAAAGACAGAAGCGGCCCGTCTGGGCCTTTCCAACGTGACCATGGTGCGGGACAACGTCTTCGATTTCCTGCCCATCTGCCGCGAAAAGTTCGATATTGTCTTTGCCGATCCGCCCTATGCCCTCGAGGGTCTTGCCGGCATCCCGGATCTCATCTTTTCCCTGGACCTCCTGCATCCCGGCTGCTATTTTATCCTGGAGCATGGGGATGAGCATTCGTTCAGGGAACATCCCCGTTTTGTGAAGGAGAGAAGCTACGGAAGGGTACATTTCAGTTTTTTTGAATAATGCTTTCGTTTCTTATCAGCATCGTGGCCCTTGTCCTGGGCTATTTCGTTTACGGAGCCTTCGTAGACCGCGTCTTCGGCCCCGATCCCCATCGGCCCACCCCGGCCATCTCCAAGGCCGACGGCGTGGACTACATTGCACTTCCCAGCTGGAAGGTGTACATGATCCAGTTCCTCAACATTGCGGGAACGGGCCCTATCTTCGGTGCCATCATGGGTGCCAAGTTCGGCCCGGCCAGCTACCTCTGGATTGTGCTCGGATGCATCTTTGCCGGTGCCGTGCACGACTACATGTGCGGCATGCTCTCTGTCCGGCACGGGGGCGCCGGCTTCCCGGAACTGGTGGGTGATTACCTGGGCCAGCGCACGAAGAAGGTGATGCTGGTGTTCAGTATCATCCTGCTGCTCCTGGTGGGAACGGTGTTCGTCTACAGTCCGGCCCTCATCCTCGGAGACATTGCGGGGGATGGCTCCCGCGGCTCCATCATGCTGTGGGTGGGCATTATCTTTATCTATTATGTGGTGGCTACACTGCTGCCCATCGACAAACTCATCGGCCGGGTGTATCCGCTCTTCGCGGTGGCCCTTCTCTTTATGGCGGTCGCCCTCATGGTGTGCCTGTTTGTGAAGTGGCCCTCGCTGCCGGAGCTCTGGGACGGCCTGGGCGGCTGGTCGGAGCAGGCCGGCCTCAAGGGACAGCCCATCTTCCCGTGCCTTTTCATTACCATTGCGTGCGGCGCCATTTCCGGCTTCCACGCCACGCAGAGCCCGCTCATGGCCCGGTGCATCCGCAGTGAGAAAATGGGGCGTCCGGTATTTTACGGCTCCATGATCACCGAGGGCCTGGTGGCTCTTATCTGGGCGGCGGTGAGCTCCTGGTTCTTCTTCGACGGTGGCGCGGCTGCCGTGGGCTCGGACCTTTCGGCCGCGGCCCCCACGGTGGTGACCAAGGTCTCCGAGAACTGGCTGGGACTTCTGGGCGGCATCCTTGCCATCCTGGGCGTGGTGGCAGCTCCCATCACTTCCGGTGATACGGCATTCCGCAGTGCGCGCCTCATCATCGCCGACTTCCTGCACCTGGAGCAGCGGGTCATCGGCAAGCGTCTTGCGGTGGCTATCCCGCTCTTTGCCGGATCGGCCCTCCTCCTGTGGTACAACATTGCCGATGCAAACGGCTTCAACACCATCTGGCGGTACTTCGGCTGGAGCAACCAGACCCTCGCAGCCTTCATGCTCTGGACGGCAACGGTGTACCTGTGCCGGCGGCGGTCATCGGCCCACTATCTCATGACGCTCCTGCCTGCGCTCCTCATGACGTCCGTCTGCGTCACCTTCATCCTCATTGACAAGACGGGCTTCCGGCTGCCCCAGACCTGGGCTCCCTGGATCGGCCTTGCCACCTTTGCCATCGCCCTCGCACTGTTCGTGCTCTGGCGCCGCCGCGTCGCTCCTTCGCAACGCATTGATTCTGAGTAGTTTTTCTTTTTCTCTTTAGGCTGCTCTGCCTAAAGAGAAAAACTTATAACATTGATAACCAATTAATTAGACCACTAGCGATGTTAGACAAAGAGAGAGGGCTGTACGTAGCCCATAGCCCCAGCGGCCCCATTTCCATCACGGGCAGGATGGCCTGCCGTCACGGACTTATCGCCGGCGCCACCGGTACCGGTAAAACGGTTACGCTGCAGGTGCTGGCCGAGACCTTCTGCCAGGCCGGCGTACCCTGCTTTATGGCCGATATGAAGGGAGACCTCAGCGGCATTTCCAAGGCGGGACGGCTGTCCGGGTTCATCGAGAAGCGCCTGCCGGAGTTCGGTATAGAGAATCCGCAGTTCCAGAGCTGCCCGGTGCGCTTTTTCGACGTTTTCGGGGAGCAGGGGCACCCTCTTCGCAGCACCATCTCCCGCATGGGTCCCGAGATGCTGGGCCGCCTCATGGACCTCAACGAGACCCAGACCGGCGTTCTCAACATCGTTTTCAGGATTGCCGATGACAACGGCCTCCTCCTCATCGACCTCAAGGACCTTCGCGCGATGCTTAACTTCGTGGGGCAGAACGCCGCGGAATACACCACGCAGTACGGCAACGTAACGCAGGCCAGCATCGGGGCCATCCAGCGGGCACTCCTCGCCCTGGAGAGCCAGGGAGCCGAAAAATTCTTCGGTGAACCGGACTTCGACATCTACGACCTCCTCCAGTGCGAGGCCGGAAAGGGCATCATGAACGTGCTGGCGGCCGATAAACTTATGCTCCAGCCCAAACTTTATTCCACCTTCCTGCTGTGGCTGCTCTCAGAGCTCTATGCGACGCTGCCCGAGGTGGGGGAGATGGACCTTCCCAAGCTTGTGTTCTTCTTTGACGAGGCCCACATGCTGTTTGAAGGTACCTCCAAGGCCCTTATCGACAAGATAGAACAGGTGATCCGCCTCATCCGTTCCAAGGGTGTGGGCATCTACTTCATCACCCAGAGCCCGGCCGATATCCCCGTGAACATCCTGGGCCAGCTGGGAAACCGCGTGCAGCATGCGCTCCGGGCCTATACTCCGCAGGACCAGAAGGCCGTGAAGGTGGCGGCCGATACCTTCCGCCCCAACCCCGCCTTCAAGACGTACGAGACGCTCCTGGAACTGGGCACCGGCGAGGCGCTGGTCTCCTTCCTGGACGAAAAAGGCACGCCCGCCATGGTGGAACGCGCCAAGATCCTGTTCCCGCTGTCGCAGATTGGGGCCATCACCCCGGAGGAGCGGGCCGATATCATTCGCCGCAGCCGCCTTTTTGGCCGATACGACCATCCCATTGACCGCGAGAGTGCCTACGAACTCATAACGAAGGCCACCGAGGAGGCCGAACGGCAGAAGGCCGAGCTGGAAGCTGCCGCTGAGGCGGAGAAGGAAGCGGCCCGGGCCCAGAAGGAGGCAGCCAAGGCTAAAAAGAAGCCAGGCCTCGCCTCCAAAGTGCTCCGGAGCGTGCTGACTGCCGTAACAGGCGTTGCCGCCGCAGCGGCCGCCGATGCCGTTTCCTCCAAGATAACCGGCAAGAAAACCGCTTCCCGCACCACTACGGGCGAGAAGATGGTCAAACGCGCTACCAAGAGCGCTACCACTACGCTCACGCGAGAGCTTACGCGGAGTATTCTGGGGAATTTGGTGAAATAGATTAGCGCTACAAACCCTTCTGCTTGGCCTCTTCCCAGATGGCATCCATCTGCTCCAGGGTCAGGTCCTTGAACGGGACGCCCTTCCGGAGAGTATGTTCCTCGAGGTATGTGAAGCGCCGGCGGAACTTCTCGGAGGAGCGGTTGAGGGCGGCTTCGGGGTCCACGCCGTAGAGGCGGGCGGCGTTGATGACAGAAAACAGAAGGTCTCCGAACTCCATTTCCAGATGGGTTTCATCGGCCTCTCTGGATGCCTCGGTGACTTCTCCCACCTCCTCCTGCACCTTGTCCCAGACATCCTCTTTCTTTGCCCAGTCAAAGCCGCAGCCGCGGGCTTTTTCCTGCATGGAAAGGGCCTTCAAGAGCGCAGGCATGGCCTTGGGAATGCCTGCCATGATGCGCTTGTTGCCGCCTTTTTCCTTTGCCTTTACGAGTTCCCAGTTGTCGGCAATTTCCTTGGCCGTAGTGGCTTCGCCGGCATGGGGACCGAACACGTGCGGGTGACGGAACACCATCTTGTCACACACCTTGTTGATGGAGTCGGCAATATCAAAAGCACCTTCCTCCTGGCCCATGCGGGCATAGAAGACCATGTGATAGAGAAGGTCTCCGATTTCCTTGGCCGTAGCCTGGCGGTCTCCCTCCAGGATGGAGTCGCTGAGCTCGTAGACTTCTTCCTCGGTGAGACGGCGGATGGAGTCGAACGTCTGCTCTGCATTCCACGGGCAGTGCTCCCGGAGCGCGTCCATAATGTCGAGAAGCCGGCCGAAGGCTTCCAGTTTTTCTTCACGTGTGTGCATAGAAATTGAGATTGGAGCACAAAGATACAATAAAAAACGCTATATTTGTATGATATGCCAAAACTTGCCTTTATATCTGCTGACAAAGCTGTCTCATCCGTACGGAGCGGAGACCACATCCATCTTTCCAGCATTGCCAGCGTTCCCCATATCCTCATCGAGGCGCTTTGCCAGCGTGCAGGCGAACTCCATGACGTCCATTTCCATCATTTCCATACCGAAGGTCCGGCCCCTTACGGCAGCGCCGAGTATGCCTACGCCTTCTTTGACCAGGGCTTTTTCGTAGGCCCCAACCTGCGCGGCAGCGTACAGAGCGGAGTGGCCGATTATCTCCCGGCCCATCTCTTCGAGTCACAGGCCCTGTACAGGAGCGGTGTCCTTCCCTGCCATGTAGCCATGGTGCAGGTGTCGGAACCCATAGACGGCATGGTTTCGCTGGGAACCTCCGTAGACTGTTCGGTGGCGGCCCTGGAAGTAGCCCGCGAGCGAATTGCCGTAGTCAATCCCAACGTGCCTTTCGCCTACGGAGACCTCATCCCGCTGGAACGGTTCACGGCCCTCGTAAAGGACGACCGTCTGCTCATCACCAAGGAATATGTCCAGCCCTCAGAGACAGACCTCACCATCGGCCGGCACTGCGCAGAGCTGGTCCCGGACGGAGCCTGCCTGCAGATGGGCATCGGCTCGCTGCCCAACGCCGTATGTGCCTCGCTGAAAGGGCACCGGCACCTGGGCCTTCACACGGAGATGTTTGCCGATGGTGCCCTGGAGCTCATCCGCTCGGGTGTCATCGACGGTTCCCTCAAGGCCATCGACCGGGGCAAGGTGGTGGCTTCGTTCCTGCTGGGTTCGGACGAGGTCTACCGCTTCATCGACCACAATCCCGACGTCCTCATGCGGGACATCGCCTACACCAACGACCCCCGCATCATCTCCTGCAATCCGCAGGTGGTGTCCATCAACTCGGCCACCGAGATAGACCTTACGGGCCAGGTCTGCGCCGATTCCATCGGCACGCGCATCTACTCCGGAACCGGCGGCCAGCTGGACTTTGTCCGGGGCGCCAAGCTTTCCTGCGGCGGAAAGGCCATTATCGCCATGGCCTCCCGCACTTCGCACGGAGTCGCCAAGATTGTTCCCACCCTGCGTCCCGGCGCGGGCGTCGTCACCCCCCGGGCCGATGTCCAGTGGGTGGTTACGGAGTACGGCGCCGTGAACCTGTACGGAAAGTCCCTGCAGGAGCGCGCACGGCTTCTTACAAGCATTGCACACCCCGAAGACCGTGAGGCCCTGGAGCGGGCAGCGTTTGAGCGGTTTGGGAGAAGATAGAATTTTTTCGTATCTTTGCAAGCTTAAACACAAATTGCATTATGGCAGAGAATACGTTGCTGGAGAAAGTCCTCAGCTTGCAGGACAAATACAAGAAACTGGAAGAACAACTGGCCGACCCTGAGGTAATCGGGGACATGAAGAAGTTCGTCCAGCTCAATAAGGATTATAAGGAGCTGCAACCCATCATTGCTGCCGGTCTTGAGTACAAGAGACTGGTGGAGGAACTTGCGCAGGCCAAGGACATCCTCATGAACGAAAAGGATGAGGACCTCAAGGAAATGGCCAAGGACGAGATTGCAGAGATTGAGCCCAAGCTTCCGGAGATGGAGCAGCAGATCAAGCTCCTCCTCATTCCCGCAGACCCCGACGACAGCAAAAACGCCATGGTGGAAATCCGTGGCGGCACCGGCGGTGACGAGGCCGCCATCTTTGCCGGAGACCTCTTCCGCATGTACCAGCACTTCGCCGAAAGAAGGGGCTGGAAGCTGGAAATCTCCGACCAGGCTCCCGGTACGGCCGGCGGCTACAAGCAAATTGTGTTCAAGCTCTCTTCGAACACCGACGGCGTGTACGGCATCATGAAGTACGAGTCCGGCGTGCACCGCGTGCAGCGCGTGCCCCAGACAGAGACGCAGGGCCGCATCCAGACATCGGCCGCCTCTGTGGCCGTGTTCCCCGAGGCCGGCGAGTTCGACATCGAACTCAACCCTGCCGATATCCGCAAGGATCTCTTCTGCGCATCGGGTCCCGGCGGGCAGGGCGTGAACACTACGTACTCTGCCGTGCGCCTTACCCACATCCCTTCCGGCATTGTGGTGCAGTGCCAGGAGGAGCGTTCCCAGCTCAAGAACCTGGACCGCGCCATGGAGGAACTCCGTACCCGTCTGTACAACATGGAACACCAGAAGTACCTGGACGGCATTGCCGCCAAGCGCAAAACCATGGTTTCTACCGGAGACCGCAGCGCCAAAATCCGCACCTACAACTACCCGCAGGGCCGTGTGACCGACCACCGCATTGGCTGGAGCATGTACAACCTGCCCGTGTTCATGGACGGAGACATCCAGGAGTGCATCGACCAGCTCCAGATTGCAGAAAACGCAGAGCGTCTCAAAGAGGCAGGGGAGGAATAATCGTATGGCACGCAATCCCGAAGAACTGAAGGCCCTTGGCCATCACACCGAATACAGCCAGAACTACGCCCCCGAGGTACTGGAGACCTTCGTGAACCAGCACCAGGAAAACGACTACTGGGTGCGCTTCAACTGCCCGGAATTCACCACCCTGTGCCCCATCACGGGCCAGCCGGACTTTGCCGAGATTCGTATCTCCTACGTTCCGGACGTGAAAATGGTGGAATCCAAATCCCTTAAGCTGTATCTGTTCAGCTTCCGCAGTCACGGAGACTTCCATGAGGACTGCGTAAACACCATCATGAAGGACCTTGTGAAGCTCATGGATCCCAAATACATTGAAGTCACAGGTCTGTTCACCCCCCGCGGAGGTATCTCCATCTACCCCTACGCCAATTACGGCCGCCCGGGCACCAAGTGGGAACAGCTGGCCTGGGAACGTTTGGCCAAGCACGAATAAGCGGCTTTCTAGTCACATTTCTCCGTGATGTGTAACTAATTGAAAGACAATAAGAAACAAAAATTCTCCCCGGCGTTTCGACTGGGGAGATTTTTTGTAATGTATTGATAATCATTTATTTCCGAATTACGGGGACTGGAAGGCCAATGGATGGCATGCCTCACACAGCTCGCGGAGACTTTCAATGGGAGGTACTGAGAATCTGTCACCGGTACAGATGTAATCGCCGTGATAAGGTTTGTGCTTCCACCTGCTACGTTTCGTCTTTCCACCTGCAGCGGCAAATAGGGAATAGCCACACTGAGCCATTGCCGCGTTGACACGCAGAACGCACAGAATGGCATTTTCCTGTCAACGCGGCCGGGTTTTGCGCCGTTTTCGCCAAAATGCTTGCCGCGTCGACACGTAGAATGCACAGAATGGCATTTTCCTGTCAACGCGGCCAAGGTGTTGCCGGTGGGAAGCACAAAACGTTGCTCCACCTGCTACGTTTCGTCTTTCCACCTGTAACGGCAAATAGGGAATAGCCACACTGAAATCAAAAATAAGGCAGCTTCAGCGGTACTGCGGAGGAGGGAGACCCTCCCGGGGGCTTGCGCACCCCCGCGTTAGGGGGAGGGGGAGGGGCCCGCCGGAGACAAGTCCCGCGCGAAGCAAGGGACGCCGGATACGGTGGGAGGGGCCGGAGGGAGCAATGGGTGCGATGGGCGCGAAGCGACCTGGCCTCCCATGCGACCGGAGTCCCCCGGGAGGGTCTCCTTCCTCCGCAGTACCGCTGCTGAAGCCAGCACACAAATCACACTAGAGACCACGAGAGCGATTGCCGCGTTGACACGCAGAACGCACAGAATGGCATTTTCCTGTCAACGCGGCCGGGTTTTGCGCCGTTTTCGCCAAAATGCTTGCCGCGTCGACACGCAGAACGCACAGAATGGCATTTTCCTGTCAACGCGGCCAGGGTGTTGCCGGTGGGAGACGGGTGCCGTTTCGACCGGGGAGATTTTTTGTAATGTAGCGCGGTGTTCCGCGGCAAAAACTAGCCCTTCGGCACCGCCGCCAGGGTGATGCACGCCTGGCAGCACCGCACGCCGCCGACGGATAATGAGGTTTCGCAGACAAAGAGGCTGCCTTTGTGCTCTACAAGCGTTGCGCGGGTTTCGCACAGGTCTCCGGGATGCACCTCGTGGCGGAACTTTACCTGATCCATGCCGCGATATACCAGAAGGTTGCCGTCAAAAGCCTCGGGATAGAGGCCGCTGCTGGCCTGGGCCATCATCTCGCAGAGGATGACGCCGGGCACGATGGGGTTTCCGGGGAAATGCCCCTCACAGTAGAACGGATGCTCCGGAACACGGTAAAGGGCATGGCACACGCCGCTTCCGTCCACTTCCATGGAGTCTACGAGCAGCATGGGATCCCGGTGGGGGAGGAACTTCTGAATCTCTTCCTTATTCATTGTTATAAGGCCGGAAGGCAACACAGGCATTGTGACCGCCAAAGCCGAAGGAGTTGGAAAGGCCCAGGGTGAGCTGGGACTTAACGGCTACATTGGGCGTGTAATCCAGGTCGCATTCAGGGTCCGGGGTGTCCAGGTTGATGGTGGGCGGGATAATGCCGTCTCTCAGGGCCAGGATGGTGGCGATGGCCTCGGTGGCACCGGCGGCGCCGAACATGTGGCCGGTCATGGACTTAGTGGAGGAGATGTGGGCCTTGTAGGCGAAATCTCCGAGGGCCGTCTTGCAAGCCAGGGTCTCGGCTATGTCGTTGAGGTGCGTACCCGTACCGTGTGCGTTGATATAAAGGTTGTCTTTGGATGCGTCAAAATGCGCCTCACCCAGGGCGTCCTGGATGGAACGGGCCTGCGTGCTGGCATCCGGGCGGGGTGCCGTGGCGTGATAGGCGTCGCAGGTATTGCCGTAGCCCACCATCTCTCCGAAGATGGTGGCGCCGCGCTTTTTGGCGTGCTCCAGCTCCTCCAGGATGATGACAGCGGCACCGTCACCCATCACGAAGCCCTGACGGTTGAGGTTGAAGGGCAGGGAAGAGTACTTGGGGTCCGTGGCGCGGGTAAGGGCCTTGGCATTGTAGAAGCCGGCTACGCCCAGCGGAATGGTGGCATGCTCGGAGCCGCCTGCGATGATGGCATCGGCATATCCGTGACGGATGGCGCGGAAGGCCTCGCCAATGCAGTGGGAAGACGTCGCGCAGGCCGTCACAATGTCCAGGCACGGGCCCTTGGCCTGATGCTTGATGGCAATGTGGCCGGCCGCGATGTTGGAGATCATGGTGGCGATGAACAGCGGGGAAATCCACTTGCCGGTGGGGTCCTCGATCATCTTCTGGGTTTCGCGGAACTGCACGTCAAAACCGCCGATACCGGAACCCACGTATACGCCCAGGCGGAAGGGGTCGATATTGGCCGATTCCCCTTCGGTGAGAAGTCCGCTCTGCTGCATAGCCTGCCAGGCGGCGGCCATGGCGTACAGGGTAAAGTTGTCCTGCTTGCGGATGAAGGGTTTCTCCATGCCAAAGTCTTCGGCGTTGAAGTTTTTCACTTTGCCGGCGAAGGTGACGGGCATATCCTTGAATTCCTCCACGTAATCGATGCCGCAGTAGCCGCTGCACAGATTGTTCCAGAAGGTTTTGACATCCTGTCCCACGGACGAAATGACGCCCATGCCGGTAATTACCACTCTCTTAGGTTCCATATATCAGTTTTTCTGCTCCTTTAATAATATCGTTGACAATATCGGCGGCGCTTTCCCGCCGTTTGATCATGCCGGCCACTTCTCCGGCGAGGAAACTGCCCCCGGCAAGGTCTCCGTCAAAGACGGCTTTGCGAAGGGAACCCGTTCCGAAGGCGCGGATTTCATCGGCCGATACCGAAGGGTCTGCCTCCATCTTGGCGAACTGCTTGGTGAAGGGGGTCTTGAGCGCGCGGACGGCGTCTCCGAGGGACTTGCCGGTAACCATGGTGCTTACGTCGGAGGCCTTGATGAGGCGCTCTTTGTAAACATCGTGCACGCGGCATTCATCGGCCACCAGAAAACGCGTGCCCACCTGGACACCGCAGGCACCCAACATGAAGGCTGCCGCTGCGCCGCGGCCGTCGAAGATTCCGCCGGCGGCAAGGACCGGGATGTGCACGGCATCCACCACCTGCGGCACCAGGGCCATGGTGTGGATGTCTCCCACGTGTCCTCCGCTCTCGGCACCCTCGGCAATGACCGCCGTGGCACCCAGCTCTTCCATCTTGATGGCATAGGCCACAGAGGCTACCACCGGGATGACGCGGATACCGGCCTCCAGCCATTTCTCCATGTACGGGGCGGGGGAGCCTGCGCCCGTTGTAAGGATGGTCACGCCTTCTTCCACCACCAGGTCTGCGATTTCTGCGGCGTTGGGGGCTGCCAGCATGATGTTGACGCCGAAGGGTTTGTCCGTGAGCTCGCGGGCTTTGCGGATCTCGGCACGAACGGCCTCGGCCCCGGCATTGATGGACGAGATGAGCCCCAGGCCTCCGGCGTTGGATACGGCGGCGGCCAGGCGCGCATCGGCAATCCATGCCATGCCTCCCTGGAAAATCGGCTTCTCAATGCCCAGTATTTCGGTAATCGCTGTTTTCATATAACTTACAAAGGTAATGATTTTCACGCAATTTTACAAAGTAGCCCCCGCGGGCGCTGGGATTCATTGTTTTTTGCTATCTTTGTAGATGCATTTAAAATGCAGTGATAACCTAATTATGCGAACAACTGAACAATCTTCTCATTACGACCACCTGGACGCCATGTCCACCCTGGAAATCCTCCAGGGCATCAACGCCGAAGACAGAGGCGTAGCCGTGGCTGTGTCCGAAACTATTCCCGCCATCGAAACCATCGTTGACGGTATCGTGGAGCGCGTTCCCAAGGGAGGGCGCATTTTTTATCTGGGCGCCGGAACGTCGGGCCGCCTGGGCATCGTAGACGCCTCCGAAATCCCGCCCACCTATGGCGTGAAGGACCTTTTCATCGGCATCATGGCCGGTGGTGACGGGGCCATCCGCAACGCCGTGGAAGGGGCCGAGGACGACTGGGAGCAGGGATGGCTGGACCTTCAGCCTTTCCACCCCACCAAGGAAGACACGGTCATCGGCATTACCGCCAGCGGCGGAGCCCCCTATGTGGTGGGTGCCATCCGGAAGGCCCGCGAGATGGGTCTGCTCACCGGTGTCATCACCAACAACGCCGAGAGCCTTTCCACCGAGGCCGCAGAGGTTCCGATGGTCGCTACCGTCGGCCCGGAATTCGTCACCGGTTCCACGCGCATGAAATCCGGCACATCGGCCAAGCTCATCCTTAACATGATCTCCACGGCCGTCATGATCCGTCTGGGCCACGTGCAGGGCAACAAGATGGTGGACATGCAGCTCACCAATAAAAAGCTGGTAGACCGCGGCACTCGCATGATCATGGAGAAGACCGGAATCGAAGACTACGAAAAGGCCAAGGCCATGCTCCTGGAATATGGACAGGTGCGTGCCGCCGTAGAAGCCTACCTTAAAAAATAAGACTATGTGGCAAAGACAACAGACCCTTTACCTCCTCATCGCCGCCATCATGGTGGCTGTGCTCGCTTTTAACAATGCCTACACGGTAGCCAGTCCCGACGGCCTCCTGGAAGTGAGCTACTGGCAGCTCCAGGCGCCCTACTTCGGCATTCTGCTGGGCATTCTGGCTTTCGGGGTACTGCTGGCCCTTGTCACTTTCAAGTCCCTCATCCTGCAGATGCGCCTTTCCAGCCTCTCAGGCATCATCGCCCTGGGCATGCAGGTGTGGCTTGCTTACATGTACTTCACCTTCGAAGACCCCGTGTTCAGCCTCACCGTCATCCTGCCGCTGGGCATTGCCGTATTCTGCTTCCTGGCGGCCCGCGGCTGTTTCCAGGACCAGCTCATGGTAGAAAGCGCCATGCGCATCCGTGAAAGAAGAAAACGTAACAAATAATTAACGCTTGCTATGAAACCTACACTCCTTGTACTCGCTGCCGGCATGGGCAGCCGTTATGGCGGTCTCAAACAGATGGACGGCCTGGGCCCCAACGGGGAAACCATCATTGACTACTCCATTCACGACGCCGTGGAAGCCGGCTTCGGCAAAGTGGTTTATATTGTCCGTGAGTCCTTCAAGGCCGATATGGAAGCCCACGTGAAGGAACGTTATGCCCATGTGAAGACCGTGGACGGCGAGCCCCTCCAGTTTGTGTTCGTCACCCAGGAACTTAACAAGATTCCCGCCGGATTCACCGTGCCCGAGACCCGCGTCAAGCCCTGGGGCACCGCCCACGCCATGCTCATGGCGGCCGATGTCATCCACGAGCCCTTCGCCGTCATCAACGGCGACGACTTCTACGGAAAGGAATCCTTCCGGATTCTGGCCGATTGGTGCCGCGCCCACGAAAAGACAGAAGGTGAGTACTGCATCGTAGGCTTCGAGCTCGAAAACACCCTCTCCGAGAACGGAACCGTGTCCCGCGGCATCTGCTCGTACGACGACAAGAACATCCTCACCGGCATCGCCGAGCACCTGGAGATTGGCAAGGAGGCCGATGGCAAGGTGTACGGAAACAACTCCGTCACCGGTGAGAACCATGTGGAACTGGCCGCCAAGGCCCTCTGCTCCATGAACATGTGGGGCTTCACCCCCGACTACTTCGTAAAGAGCGCTTCCATCTTCGAGGACTTCCTCAAAAAGAACATCATGGAACCCAAGAAGGAGTTCTACATCCCTTACGCCGTAGACGTTATCGTGAAGGGCGGCAACGGCAGCTGCGAGGTGCTTTCCACCCCGTCCCACTGGTTCGGCGTCACCTTCAAGGAAGACCGTCCCGGCGTGGTGGCCAAGTTTGCCCAGCTGGTAAAAGACGGCGTTTATCCCAGCCCCCTTTATTAGCCGTATGCAACTGTTCGCCCGCAAAGTTAACAACTATGACCTCTATGCCAATCACGCCTGGTATGCTCCGGGCGTGAAAGGCATGTTCGGCCTCTTTGGCTGGTTCCTCCTGGGTAATCTCCTGGGTGCTCTCGTAACCAGTATCCTCCTGCTTTTTGTGCCCCAGGAGATTGTGGTGAAATATGAGATGGTGGTGGTTTATCCGCTGTCCTTCCTGCCGGCCATGATCTATGCGGCTTCGAAGAGCCAGCGAAACAGCCTCTTCGAAACCGGTTATAAGCTTAACAGCAACCACTTTGGCCCGTTCAAGGGATGGCAGGTGGCCCTCATCACTGTGGTTCTCACCTACAGTTTCATGTTCGGAACCGACTACGTGAACTACCTCAATTTTAAGGTAACCACGTCGTCGCCCATCATGAAGCAGTTCTATGACGTTCTTATGAAGGCAATGGAACAGCTTATGGCCGGTCCTTTCTGGAGCTCCTTCCTGGTGACGGCCATCTTCGCTCCCATCTTCGAGGAGTGGCTGTGCCGCGGCATGGTGCTTCGCGGGCTGCTTTCCAAGATGAAACCGACATGGGCCATCGTGATATCGGCTCTTTTCTTCGCCGTTATCCACATGAACCCCTGGCAGGCGCTCAATGCCTTCCTCATGGGCCTTGTGATGGGCTACATCTACTACAAGACGGGCTCCCTGTGGCTTACCATGCTCATTCACTTTGTGAACAACGGAACTTCCGTGGTGGTGGCTCAGCTGACCTCGGTGGAAGAGAGCACCTACTTTTACGAGACCATGGCCCCCGTCACCTACGGGATTGTTTCTGTAGTCGCCGTTTGCGTCCTTGCCGCCTGCCTCTGGGCTTTCAAGCGCATCCCGCTGGAACAGGAGCGCGGCAACATTGACACCGTAGAACTCAAAGTAGACTGATATGGGAGACAAGTGGGCCTGGCTCAAACGGAAAGACCATAACTACCTGCTGCCGTTCGTGATTGTGGTAACGGCGGTAGTGGCTCTCTGGCTGCTTTTCTTTGCGCACAACAGCGTAATCAACTGGATTAAGGCCTCTGTTGAGGAAAAGAGCCAGGAGGCCGAGATGGCCCGTCTCCAGGCAGAGATTGACGAAATGGACCGCGAAATCGAGAACCTTCGCACCAACCGCGATTCCCTGGAGAGTTTTGCCCGCGAAACGTATTATTTTGCGGCTCCGGGAGACGACGTGTATATTGTAGAGTAGCGGTTTTGTCACGGCACGCCGTCACGGTGCTCCGCAGACTTACCTAAAATCGGACATTTTTGCCTTTTTTGTCCGATTTCCCGTAACTGCTTACCTGAAATCGGACATTTTAGCCAAAAATGTCCGATTTTGCGTGTATTAAAGTAGCATGAGAATGGCCGCCAGGGCAACACAGAAGCCCTGAGCGGTCACTCTTCGTCTTGTGACATGCCGTGTGGACAGGGCGTCGGGGTCTCCGTTCAGGTCTTCCACCAGGGTGTCGGGACACTGTCGGGCACCCCACTTGTGCATGAGTTCGCCGTCGTAGAAATAGGAGCCGCCTCCATTGGAACGGTTGAGGGTAATGAGGGTTTTATAGTCGGCGAAGTATGGTTCAATGTCCATGGGAAGTTGCACTTCTTCTGCGCGACCGGCTACCAGTACCATGGGCAGCGCATCCGAGAGAGACGCTGTGCGGTAGTGCTCTTCCAGCAGGGCCCAGTCTGCGTTCGAAGGGTCGTAGACCGAAAAAATAACCACCTTTCCGGTTGCGGCCATGTCGTCCAGATACTCTCCGTCGGCATTATGGAAACTCAGGATGGGAGCCTTCCGGAACTCTTCTTCCTCGGCCTCGTCGTCCAGCGAAGCAAACAGGCGGGAACCCCAGTTGAAGGGCGTGAAATCCACTATGGGAAGGTGCGTATTGCTATAGACAACAGCAGCGACAATGGCCAGCATGGCTACACTGGCCGATACCGCCTTGCTGCCCCGGGCGTGCCCAAATTCACGGAAAGGGACAAAAGCCAGTACCGCCACAAGCAGGAGTGCGACATTCTTGAGGAAACTTTGCGCATGCGTCAAGTGGATTGCCTCACCAAAACAGCCGCAGTCCATGGGCGCATCAAAAATCCACAGCGCCAGGGTAAGCAGCGAAAAGCCGCCCAGCATCACGCAGGCCACAATGGCCGATACCTTCCGCAGCACGCCGGTAATAAGGCCGATGCCCACGGCGCACTCCGTCGTGCACAGGGCAATGCCAAGGCCCTTGGCTGCCGGAATGAGCCAGGGCATGTGCAGAAACTTGAGGTACTCTGTCACGATGAGCATGGTCCCAACCGGGTCCCACAGCTTAAGGATACCCGAAATCAGGAACACAATACCCAGAAGGCCCGCAGCGCGGCGCCTCAGACGAAGATACCCTCTTTTCATTTCAGAAACGGATCTACGGTTGCCTTAATCTTGGCAAAGATGGCATCGGGCGGCAGCATGTGGCCGCTTTCATTGGCACAGTCGATGCGCTGGAACTGTGCATCTCGTTCGGTCTCCTTTACATACAGGCTGCGGACGCTCTTCTGGAACTCGATGGAAGCCTCGTGAATGTCCTGGGCTCCGGCGAGATAATCGCGGTCATTGCCCTCGCGGTGCATGGAGAGGCTTTCCTGTACAAAGTCGATGGGCACGTCCAGGAAAATGTTGAGATCCGGCTTCGGGAGCTCGAAGTTGCCGTATTCGGTATGGAAGATCCAGTCCCTGAGGGCATCTCGCCCGGGACCTTCGGGCAGTTTGGAGCATTGGTAGGCGATGTTGGAGTATACATAGCGGTCCAGCAGAACCGTTTTGCCTTCGGCAAGGGCCTTCTTGATGCCCGGGCCCGCGCCATGGCGGTCTTCGGCAAAAAGGAGGGCGACCAGCTGCGGATGCACTGCTTCGTTGGCCCCGAAGTCTCCGCGAAGGAAACGGGAAATGAGGTCTCCGTAGACCGGAGCCTGATAACGGGGAAAATGAATGTATTCCAGACTGCCGCAGCGTTGCAGCAGATATTCTTTCAGCAGTGCGACCTGGGTGGATTTTCCCGCCCCGTCCAGTCCTTCAAGTACGATGAGCATAATATATCGATGATATCCTACAAAGATACGAAAATTTGTCGTAAATTTGAGTTATGATTGGTTCTGTACACATCATGGGAATCGTGAACCTCACGCCCGATTCCTTCTACTCCGGAAGCCGCGTACCGGAGGTTCAAAACGCCATTCCCCGCATTCACCAGATGTTTGAGGAGGGGGCCGATGTCGTTGACCTCGGCGCCTGCAGCACCCGCCCCGGCGCGCCTCGCCCATCGATGGAAGAGGAATGGGGCCGATTGGAACCCACCCTGAAGGCATTGGCCCATGAAGGTGTTCCGGCCCTTTCCGTGGACACATACCGGGCAGAGATTGTTCGAAGAACGTACGATGTCATCGGCCCGTATATCGTCAACGACATCGGCGGCGGTGAACTGGACCCCGACATGCTCCGGACGGTGGGCCGGCTGGGGCTCCCGTACGTGGCAATGTGCCCCTCCTGCGCCACCACCGAGGACATCCTGGCATGGTTCCGGGATTTTTCCACGAAGGCCGATGAGAACGGCATCCGCGAATGGATCCTGGATCCCGGCTTTGGTTTTGGCAAGACGCTGGAGCAGAACTACGAAGTGCTCGCACGGCTGGATGAAATCGTGGAAGCGTTCCCGCAGGAAGTCCTTGTGGGCGTTTCCCGCAAGAGCATGATCTATAAAGCGCTGGGCATCACTCCCGAAGAAGCGATGCCCGCAACAGAAGTCATTCAGTTCGCCGCTTTGGAGAAAGGCGCCACCTGGCTCCGTTCCCACGACGTAGCCGCCGCCGTCCAAACGGCAAAACTCCACGCATTATTATAGCCCGTTGATGGCGCCGTCCAGCCACTCGAGACGCTGGGTGTAGAAGGTCTTCATGTACGAGACGGCCTCGGACCAGTTGCGGAAGTTGTCCGGCGGGGAGTAGTAGCCGCGTTTGGCGCGGGGGTTCTTGCCGCCGCTCACGTTGTGGTCGTAGGCCAGCTTGTTGTACTCCGTCATCTTGTCAATGAAGCCGGGAATCTTGTCCAGGCGGGGCTTCACCAGGTTCCAGCGTTCCTTGAGGGCGGCTACAAACAGCGGGTCCTCGAACATGTACTGGTAGTAGCTCTTGCGGGAACCGTCCCAGTCTCCGTTTTCAAAGGAACCGCCCCGGATCTTGATGAACCATCCGGCGGGACCGGCCTCTCCGGCAGGCAGGTTAAAGTCGTTCTGCAGGTAGCTGCAGTTACCAAGGGCCAGGTCAAAATCCCAGACCAGGGGCATAAACAGCTTGGTATCCTTGTCCTTGGCAAAGTAGGTGGAAAGGCGCATGCCGCCGTCCACGTTCATGGTGAGTTCCTGGACAATATAGTTGCCGATGAAGGTATAGAGGTCCACCATGGACTGGTAACCGGTTTCGGGATCAAAGGAACGGGCCTTGAGGAGGCGCTCCACCTCGTTCACGTAGTCCGTGATGTACTTCATCTGCGCCTGGGCATCGGCCGAATTGTCCGGCGTGTAGCGGTCCCCGAAGTCCGGCTCCTTGAACTTGATCTTTTTCTCGAAGGTGGACGTGCGGAAGTAGCGGTCGTAGTCGCTCTTGTTGTCAATCTCCAGGAGGTATCCGCCGTCGGTCTGGCCCGGCTCCACCACCGTGATGGGAATCTTGTTCTCGCGGTCCACTTCCTTGTCTTCCACCAGCAGGTAGCAGCCGCCGTACTCTCCGTTAAAATAGACCTCGGCCGCACGGTACTTGGGTGTCCAGGGCATGGAAACCATGCGGGCGATACGGAGCGCCACTGCGTTGCGGAGCAGGGTGGGGTCCTGGACATCGGCCAGGAGAATCCAGTCCTTGTCTCCCTTCATGCCAAATACCTTGCGGTGCTCCTCCAGCTTGATCTTGTAGGGATGCTTGATGCCGCCCTCGGCATCCCAGGTGGTGTTGCCGCGGCCGCGGATCTTCATCTTGAGCACCTTGGAGTCGGTCTCGTAGTCGTCCTTGTCCTTGTACATGCCCTTGGGATCCCGGAAGCGGACAGTGCCGTCCACCCAGGTGTACTCACCCTCGGCGAGACGCTGCGTGGGCGTTGTCCAGGTAATGTCAATGCGGGGGAAATCGGCAAGGGCCGATACCGGATTGTATGAAGGGTAGTCCGGCAAATCGGCACCCGTATCCTCCCAGGTGCGGTAAGAGCCGGGAACCGGGTCGGGGTTGGGATCGGGGTCGGGATCGGGGTCGGGATCCGGATCAGGATCGGGATCCGGCCCCGGCGTCTCCCCCTTGGAAATGATGATGTTGCAGGTGGCGCTCACCTTCTTGTCCGGGGTGGATACGCGGATGCGCACTTCTCCCTCTTTCAGGGCCTTGACCAGACCGGTTTCGCTTACGATGGCATACATCGTTCCCAGCGACTTCCATTCCAATGCGGTTCCGCTGGCTTCTTCGGGCGTAACGGTGACCTTGAGCTGGAGAGTCTCGTTGGGCTTCAGGGTGACTTCCTCCGGGGTAATGGCGAGGGCCGTCACCTGGGGGGCCGTCGGGTCTGTGATGATTTCCTGACCACCGTTTTCATCGGGAAGAATGGTCTCCCTGGAACATCCGGCTAAAACGATTAAGCTAAATATCATGCCCATAGCGGCATGAAGAATACTCTTTTTCATGTCGCTACAGGCTTCTCTTGATTTCAACTATCTGGAAAGCTTCGATGATATCACCGGGGTGAATGTCATTATAACGATCGAGGCCACAGCCGCATTCCATTCCGGCGGGCACCTCCTTGGCGTTGTCCTTGCCGCGCTGCAGGGAGGCAAGTTCTCCGGTGTAGACCACGATGCCGTCGCGGATGAGGCGGACCTGCGCTTTCTGGGTGAGTTTTCCTTCCTTCACCAGGCAACCGGCGATGGTACCCACCTTGGAGATTTTGAAGGTCTGCTTGACCTCGGCGGTAGCGGTAACCTCTTCCTTTTTCTCGGGCTCCAGCATACCTTCGATACCTTCCTTCACCTCGTTGATACAGTCGTAGATCACGGAGTAGAGGCGGATTTCGATGCCCTCCTTCTCGGCGGCGCGGCGGGCTTCGGCGCTCGGACGCACCTGGAAGCCGATGATCACGGCGTCGGAGGCCTCGGCCAGCAGAACATCGGACTCGCTGATGGCACCCACAGCCTTGTGGATGACGTTCACGCGTACTTCCTCGGTGGACAGCTTGATGAGGGAGTCGGAGAGGGCTTCCACGGAACCGTCCACGTCACCTTTCACAATGACGTTGAGCTCCTTGAAGTTGCCAATCGCGATACGGCGGCCGATTTCCTCCAGGGTGAGGTGCTTCTGCGTCTTGATACCCTGGATGCGGATGAGCTGTTCGCGGCGCTGGGCGATGGACTTGGCCTCTTTTTCATCGGCCATGATGTTGAACTTCTCACCGGCGGCGGGAGCGCCGTTCAGGCCCAGGAGGGACACCGGCGTGGAAGGACCGGCGCTCTCCACTTTCTGGCCGCGCTCGTTGTACATGGCCTTGACGCGGCCGTAGTAGCATCCGGAGATAATCACGTCTCCCACGTTTACGGTACCGTCCTGTACCAGCACGGTGGCCAGGTAACCGCGGCCTTTATCGAGGGAACTCTCGATGACGGCGCCGCTACCCATCTTGTTGGGGTTGGCTTTCAGTTCCAGGAGGTCGGTTTCAAAGAGCACCTTCTCGAGGAGCTTGTCCACATTGAGGCCCTTCTTGGCCGATATTTCCTGGCACTGGTACTTGCCGCCCCAGTCTTCCACCAGGATGTTCATCTCGGACAGCTGGCGGCGGATGGTGTCGGGGTTGGCACCGGGCTTGTCAATCTTGTTGATGGCAAAGACCATGGGAACGCCGGCGGCCTGTGCATGGGCGATGGCTTCTTTGGTCTGGGGCATTACGGCGTCATCGGCCGCTATAATGATGATGGCAAGGTCTGTCATCTGGGCACCGCGGGCACGCATGGCCGTGAAAGCCTCGTGACCAGGGGTATCCAGGAAGGTGATGTGGCGTCCGGAGGGGAGCGTCACGTTGTATGCGCCGATGTGCTGGGTAATACCGCCGGCTTCACCGGCAATCACGTTGGATTTGCGGATGTTGTCGAGGAGGGACGTCTTACCGTGGTCTACGTGGCCCATCACGGTAATCACCGGAGGACGCTCCACCAGGTCTTCCTCGCGGTCGGGCTCCTGTTGCTCGATTTCCTCAGAGAGCTCGGCCGTCACGAATTCCACCTTGTAACCGAACTCTTCCGCTACGAGCACCAGGGTTTCGGCATCCAGTCGCTGGTTGATGGACACCATCATTCCCAGCGACATGCAGGCGCCGATGACCTTCACCACGGGGGTGTTGTTCATGAGGGTAGCGAGGTCGTTGACCGTAACGAACTCGGTGACCTTGAGCACCTTGTTTTCCGCTGCTGCGGCTTCCATCTCCTCCTGGGAGCGGATGGCCGCAATTTCGCGCTTTTCCTTGCGGTGCTTTGCACCGAAGTTGTTGCGGGTGCTCTCGTTCATCTTGGCGTAGGTTTCCTTCACCTGCTTCTGGATTTCCTTCTGCAGTTCTTCCTGCTCGGCCTCGGTCATGGCGGGCTTGAAGCGGTCTCCCTTCTTGTTACGGCCTTTGCCGCCGCCCTGTGCGGCTGCATTGCCGTCTCCCTTCTTCTTGGGCGCCTTTTCGGCCTGCACCTTGGTAACGTCTACCTTCTGGGTGCCGCCGCTCTTGATGCGCTCGCGCTTCTTGGTCTTCTTGGGATCGAACTGGGTGAGGTCAATCTTGCCAATTACCTTGAAGGGAGCCTTGGACTCTTCGGCTGCTGCAGGTGCCTCCGTCGGGGTCGGGGCGGGGGTGGGTTCTGCGACAGGCTCCTCTGCGGGCTTCTCTTCTACGGCAGGTTCTTCTTCTACTGCTACCTCTGGTACGGGCTCGGGTTCGGGCTCTGCGACGGGCTCGGGCTCTGCCACGGGTTCCGGTTCAGGTTCCGGCTCCGGTTCGGGTTCCGGTTCGGGCTCTGCCACGGGCTCGGGTTCGGGCTCCGCCACCGGTTCGGGTTCGGGTTCTGCCACAGGCTCCGGCTCGCGGGAGAGGTTGTTGCTCTTAATCACGGTGACGCGCTCGGGCTCAAATTCGTCGTCCTCTTCCTCGGGCTTCTTGCCGGCCTTGTCCAGGATTTCGGTGAGCTTTACGTCCACCTTTTCTGCGGCTTCCTTGAGCTCGAGGTCCTTGCCGAACTTCTTGTGGAGATCCGGCAGGAACTCGTCCGATACCTTCAGGTTCGGGTTGGCGTCTTCGATGCCGGCACCCTTGGAATTGAGGAATTCCACCAGGGTGTCCAGTCCGATATTGAATTGTTTAATAAGTTTCGATAGTCTGATTTCTGCCATATATAACCCCTTTTATTTTTATTATTCTTCGAATTCTGCGTGCAGGATCTTGAGCACGTCTTCCACGGTCTCGTCCTCGAGGTCTGCGCGGGTTGCAATCTCGGCGGGATCGAGGGCCATGACGCTGCGGGCGGTGTCGCAGCCGATGGACTGCAGACGCTCAATCACCCAAGGGTCGATGACGTCGGTGAACTCGCTCAAGAGGACGTCGTCTTCCTCCTCTTCGTTCTGGGGGATTTCACGCCATACCTCAATCTCGCGGCCCACCAGCATGCCGGCCAGCTTGATGTTCACGCCGCCCTTGCCGATGCCCTTCTTCACTTCATCGGCCTGCATATATACCTTGATCTTCTCCTCAGGGCTGGTGCCCAGGTCGATACGGGAGATGCGGGCCGGGTTCAGGGCGCGCTGGATCATCAGCTGCGGGTTGGAGCTCCACTGGATGACGTCGATGTTCTCGTTGCGCAGCTCACGTACGATGCCCATGATGCGGGAACCCTTGACGCCGATACATGCGCCGATGGGATCGATGCGGTCGTCGTAGGATTCAACGGCCACCTTGGCGCGCTCGCCGGGGATGCGGACCACCTTCTTCACGGTGATGAGACCGTCGTAGATTTCGGGAACCTCCATCTCGAAGAGTTTCTCGAGGAAGCTGTCGGTGGTACGGGAAAGGACGATGTAGGGCGTGGTGTTGTTCTTCATTTCCACGCTCTTGATAATGGCGCGGACGGAGTCGCTCTTCTTGAAGTGCTCGCCGGGAATTTGCTCGCTCCTCGGCATGCGGAGTTCGTTGCCGTCCTCGTCCAGGATGAGCACCTCGTTCTTCCAGGTCTGATACACTTCGCCGGTGAAGATTTCACCCACGCGCTCGGAGTATTTCTTGAAGACGTTGGCCTTCTCGATATCCATGATGCGGCCCTGCAGGTTCTGGCGGATGTTCAGGATACCGCGGCGGCCGAAGGATGCCAGGGAGAGCTTGCGGGCGAAGGTGTCGCCAATCTCGTAGTCGTCGTCACCGGTCTCGGCCTTGATTTCTTCTACGGTGATCTGGGTGACGGGATCCTCCACTTCTTCTACCACTTCGAAGTTCTGGTAGATTTCGCAGTCTCCCTTGTCCACGTTGATGATGACGTCGAAGTTGTCGGCGCTGCCGTAGGTCTTGGCCAGCTGGGTGAGGAATACGTCCTTGAGGACACCCAGCATCACCGGACGGTCAATGCTCTTCTCTTCCTTGAAATCCTTGAATGCATCAATCAAGGTGATTTCTTTCTCTTTTTCTTTTGCCATTTTATGTGTTATTATTACTTAAAATCAATGTAAGGCACTACGCTGTTGATCTCCGAAAGGGGACAGGTCTCGTTGTGCTCCACCTTCTCTTTCTTCTTCTTGCCTTCCACGGCTTCCAGCGCGGTGTACTTGAGGCCGATGGTGTCTTCCGTGGCCCCGGTGAGGGTGGCCAGGAGCTTGCGGCCGCCCTTGAACTTCACTTCTACCAGCGTGCCCAGGGCCTTCTCATACTGCTTCAGTACCTTGAAGGGCCTGTCCAGACCGGCCGACGACACCGTGAGGGCGTAATCCTCCACGTCCTGGTCGAAGGCCTCGTGCACCACCTTGTCAATGGCGGCGCAGTCTTCCCAGTCCACAATCCCTTCTTCCTTCTCGATCACTACCTCAATGTCATTATCCTTGGAAACGGTTACTTCCACCAGGAAGCAACCCCTTTCCGCAATGGCCTCTTGCGTGGCCTCGATGATCTGTTCTTTCGTCATAATTATTAAAAAAAGATAGGGGACCGTCGTCCTCTATCTCGTTCACAATGCAAATATACGCAATTTTTCCGGAATTACCAAATATCGGGTGATTATCCCCATTGGGTACTCATCCCCATCTTGAACATGGGCAGGTATTGGTAATCTCTTGCCAGAGCAGTAACGCACTTTTGGCCCTTTTTCGCGTTATACGTCCTCCCCGACCGGGACCTATAACGCACTTTCCCAGGAAAAACGCGTTATACGTCCCAGGTGGAAGGTGCTAGAACTGACGGCTCAGGTTAACACCTTCTCCTGTAAAGGAAACGGCAAAACGCTTGCAACCATTGCCAGAACGATCTTTGCCAGATGCCCTGGCGGCATTAATGATCATCCCGGCAGAAATAGTCATAGAAATGCTCTCTGCGGCGGTGGGCTTCTTGACGGGCCGCAAGGTTTCGTGTATACTTCTCGAGGTTGCTATGCCATTTCATGCCCAGATACCTTTGCTCAGACTTAAAAAAGGCGGTCTCAGCGTCACGAGGATTCCTCGTGGGTACAAAACTTCGTTTGTAACGAGTAGCATCATAAGCAACAATAACAGAGTCTCCTAAATAACGAGAACTTATAGGATTCATGAAACATTCATAAGTTTTGTCTGCAAGCTTATATTGAATAATGGAACTGTGATGTTTTCCACTGTACGCATGCGTATCAGTTACAATACCCCATGTATATGCACAGTGCATCTTAGCGTGGTAATCAAGGTAAGAGTCAACCGCAATGCCAACTGCAAGAGAGCCCAGAAACAATAATATGGCAATTGTGGATCCCAATAATGATTTGTCTTTCATAATACTCAACGTGCAGGATTGAAATAATACTGGTAAGGTGGATCGTTCCTTACAATTTGCCCTTGTTCAAATCTTAGGAATAGAGGTTCCTTCTGAGGTTTAGATGCATCCATTATTCCTTTTGCGGCAGCGTTCTCCCCATCTATTCCAAATGCTCCGCCTTCGTGGAGGCCCTCGATTGCCATACGGGTAATGCTGGTCAGGTTGCTGTTGGCATCATATGCGCAGGAAGTACTGTAGTTGCCAGCTCTTAAGCCGCCGCTGTATAATGCGCTTGCTGATTGGCATAGCACGGCATGAAGGTTAGGGCCGATGGCCGATGGTGCCAGAGGGTGGCCAGCCGCTCCTGCGGAGTCGGGGAGGCTTCGCAGGGAGGGCTGGCTTGCTATGAAATACTTAGGCATCATTCCAATCAATACATTACGACAGACGATTTCCCTCGTCGCCGACCATTGTTTATTTAATTTTCTTCACCCTTTCTCGAATATCAATTCCCCACTCCAGCATCTCCTCCGGACTTCTTGCAAAAATAAATCTATATTGCAGAGAGGCATTCTCCGTAATATCAAACCAGACAGAATAGCGATCTTTGTCATATACATCGAAATAATAATCCCTATCTTCATCGTCTATTGCTCTGTAATCTGAATCGTTAAGAGGCGTGTTCTGCAATAAAATGTTTGATAGTGATGTGTCACGCGTATGAAATACAACCTTGTAGCCATTACACTCTGTTTCGCCTATAACCTTTGCACCTTTATACTGTTCGTTCAAACGAGTTGCCGATAGTATACAATACCGAAGGCCATTACCATTTGAAACAAGAGCGTGGATAATAACTGGTAAATCACGATTATCCTGAAGACTATCCGGATTGACAAGCACTGAAAAGTGTTCGATTGCAGGTAATATACTGGTATCACGGCTGAGTAGAAGAAACGCCTCCTTCTTATCCACAATCCTATTATTACAGGATGATAACAAAAGGCATAAAACAATAGTAAATAACAATCTCATCGCAAATGATTATATAATAAACTTTTAGAAGTGCTAATCCTCCTTATATAAGTATGATTATAAGGGCTAACGTAATATAACTTATGGGTTGCAGGAAAATAAACATAAATGTGTCTTGTGATTTTGTGATTCGCAGTAATATCGGTGGTTACGTTCCCGTAATCTCCCCACACAAAGCCACCGCCCAGTCCATACCCCATAGAGTCTACTGCTTCTATATCATCTTTATATAATTCGCCGGGATGTGAATGGACCGTTGCTATCACTTATAACCGTCCCCTCCTGTGGAGTCGAATGAAATCCACCAGAGGGTCTGATTCACTATTTCCCAAACGCTAGTATTCACCATTTTTCCAAAGCCCAATAAAACGTGGCTTCTGTAGGAGCGTCCACCGGGATCAGGCGCTCGTCCTCCACCTGGTACAGCGAGACGCCTAGACACTCTCCAAAGCTATCCCACGTAAGATTCTTCTCCCATTCTAGAGAAATTTCAGCCAAATCATTCCTAGCCTCGGAGTATTGGAAAATCTTAAAAGGTTTTAAACAGATGGAATGCTTGGATGAATAATCCCACGTGCCAAATACAACAATGCTGGAGGAAATCATTTCATAATAAGGCGGTTCACTCGCGAGTATTAGCAGATGTGATGTCTTTTCTTGATTTGAATCGACATAATGAAAGAGTGTTCGTTTCATGTCCATTGTATTCTGGAACAATTCCTTCACGACGCCATCAGTTATTTGATAATATTTACCTCTGATTCTATTATTGTCAACCTCACTATCGACGGTCTTTAGTGTCTGTTGTTTTAGAGCTGACTCATAAATATAATTGCGGGCAATATCACGGGGAGACGCATACACGCTAATAGAATCACAGCCCAAAATATAGTATCCCAAATACTCTGGCTCCTGATAATCCCACCAATAAAGACATCCAAGTAACGGTCCGTTTACCCCCTCAATCAAACTGACCTTTGCCCCTAATCTGTTTCCGCCGATGATTATCTGGTATTGGTGCTCCGGAGAATTGCTTTCAGAAGCCCTGACAAATCCTCGGAGCTTTTCATTCATCTCTGGAATAATGAATAAATCTGATTGTTCATCTGCCGTTCTCAAACAGGAGGTGATAACGACAGTAACAAAAATCATAAAATAAAGTAATCTTTTCATCGTGCTTCACATTAATGCCGATTATGAGCTTTTATCATTTCAATTAAGGTTCGCTTTACTGCGTTTGGTTTACCATCTCTTCTTTCTTCTGCAAGTTGCCACACAGCTCCTGATACTGGGAAATAGACATAAGATATAGGAGCACGATATCCACTTCTTACGTTGTAAATATCGTTTCTCATAGAAGACCATTCCTCCTCTTTTCTCTGATCCGGATGAGAGTGAATGCTTTGTTCGGCATTTGATTTCAATCCATAATCGGATTCATTACCAGCTGTATCTTTATTATGGCGAGTTCCCAAAGTAATACCAGATTCATCATCCATATGAAGCACCCACTCAACAGAAGTATTATCCGCTAAAAAAATAAAAAGTGAACAAAGATCCTCATCATCAGATGACGATGTATAACTTGATGAGACCTTCTTCCATTGAAGGATTAACGATCTCAATTGATCTCTACCACCGGTTCCTTTATTTCTTTTACCTTTCTTATCAATCTCATAATACTCAGAAGATAGCACATCCAAAATCTTGCGATTCTTAATTGCTATACTATTCTTATTCCCGTCGGCGTCAACATAATAAAGAGTATGTTCATCACTCTCTTCCTTCCAAGTAATCACGCCATTCTTGTCCACCTCCCAAACATCTCTCCCATCCGGATCCACCAAATTCACCGGATTGCCGGCGCAGTAGGCGTAGGGACTGATGGAGTAGTACTTTTCGCAGAGGGGGTCCATTGTGGTCCAACGGGCATCGGCGGCGGAGTACATGCGCGCACCAAAGTTATACGCGCCCTGGTCTTCGTCCCGCTCCTTGCGGCACCACTTGTAGGGGTTGTCGACAGAAGTCGGCAACGCCTGCCCCATGTCAGTAGTAGCCTCACCATACGTGTAGAACTGGTTCACTTGCTCCACCACACCTGCGTCATTCACCACAACGCGCACATTGCCCAGATGGTCCGTCACAAAGAAGTGGTAACGCATGTCCGCCGCGGTGATGAAGCCGCCGTCCACAAGCACTTTCTCATAAGAGCATGGGCCGATGGCCGATGACGCCAGAGGGCAACCAATCCCTCCGGCGGAGCCGGGGAGGCTTCGCCAAAAAGAAGTATGCGGGAGTCTCTTTCTGTACATGTGGTCCAAATTGGCCATGAACCAAAAATACATAGATTTAGCGACTTATCCTATACCGAATCCTCTTTAATCGTCGTATTTGTAATCTTTTGACAAAGCAATAACGCGTTTTCCCTGGTTTTCCGCGTTATACGTCCTTCACGATGGGAACGTACAACGCACTTTTCCTGGAAAAACGCGTTATAGGTTCCAGGTGGAAGGTGCTAGAACTGATGGCTCAGGTTAACACCGTCTCTTGTGGAGGAAACGGCAAAACGCCGGCAGCCATTGCCAGAACGATCTTTGCCAGATGCCCTGGCGGCATTAGTGATCATCCCGGCACCGGGCCTATGCTCTTACGAATGATGTCCACACCATCAAAGACGGCCAGGAGCAGGATACCCCCGACAATCATCGTTACAAGCAGTTCCGGCAGCGTGCTCGCCGGAACTGCGGTCACTTTCCCAGAATAATCCATAGGGAGAATACGACAGAATGTTTAGAAGCGGTACGCGAGGCCGCTGCCGGTGAAGTGCATACCGCCTTCCGTGAAGGAACGGGCAAAACGCACGGATTGAAGTACATAATCCAAATGAATATCAGGGGGATGCCGCAAAAGTAAAGACCAGGACCATCAATGCCCCGTTCTCCAAAACGGAGCCCACCGCCGCCAAAACGAATAATACCGCCGGCCACGCGATGTTCACCGTTCTGGTTTTCCAGTCCGATACCATCATCACGGCCAGCGGGATTATCATTGAGAGGTTGAAAAGCATTTTATCCCTTTCTTCTTGCTGGCACTACATTTCCATGCATGTGCATGCCGTTGGGATAGCAGGCCCGCTGATTAATGATACCGGCCAAGCGGGCAAAACTAATCATCGTCTTTTTTCTTATATGTATTGAGAATTGCAGCAAAAATAAGATATATAACCAAAGTAAAAACCGCAAAATAAAGAAGATCGAATTGAATCTCCTCATACATCTGGCTCAACTCATCATTAACATTTGAGTCCCTTACTAGGGCATATGCTGTCCTCAATCTTTCTCCTATACCATATTTATCATCAAGCATCCACCATATCCAACGCACTGATAGTAAAACATAATTAATTAGGAGAAGGACTAATAACGTTATCTTCAAAATCTTCCTTTTCATCTTACTACTGATTATAACCAAACTGTGCCATTAACGTTCGAAAGAATTCTTGTGGATCAGCGACCTTTATTATATCTTGGGGATGTGCTTTAGAAGCAGCATCAAGCACGGGCTTAAACTGCTTGGGCGAAACAATAGGAACGGTCGTACTTAGAACAGCCGGGCTTGATGCTGCCACTTGAGTCGTAGTCGTTGTAGTCGGTACAAGATCTTTATTCGATCCACTATTTATTCCCTCTATTGACTTTGTTGTGCAATTGTTCGTTAGAATACCATATGTATCAACCACTTTTTCCTCAGGATCGGAGCGATTAGTACCAGACTCCCATTGATCGTCGAAATAATCTGAAACGGTGTTGTCTTCAGCTTGAGTAATTTCATAAATTGAAAGATCCCCCTTCCCTATTTCCTTCCCGATATACTCCAAAGCACTCTCTCCAGTCAGTTTCTTGAGGACACCTTCCCCTGTTGGAGTCCATGAATGCAAGATACTCCCAGAACTGCCCAAAGCTCCGTACCGACCATACGTATATACAACAGTATTTACGCCTTCTCCAACGGTGACGAAGGTGTGCCCTAAACCATTTGTTTCGACATAAACTCGAGGAACACGGCCATCAACATCAACAAAACATACCGGATTACCGGCGCAGTAGGCGTAGGGGCTGATGGAGTAGTACTTCTCGCAGAGGGGGTCCATGGTGGTCCAGAGGGCGTCGGAGGCGGAGTACATGCGTGCGCCGAAGTCGTAGGCGCCCTGCTCCTCATCCCATTCCTTGCCACTCCACTTGTAAGGGTTCTCGGTGATGGTTTCCAAGCCGGGATTCGCGCTGGCCGGGTCCAGTTCGATGGACTCGCCATACGGGTAGAACTGGTTCACTTGCTCCACCACACTTGCGTCATTCACCACAACGCGCACATTGCCCAGATGGTCCGTCACAAAGAAGTGGTAACGCATGTCCGCCGCGGTGATGAAGCCGCCGTCCACAAGCACCTTCTCATAAGAGTATAGGCTGACGGCCGATGGCGCCATAGTACAACCAATCCCTCCTGCGGAGCCGGGGAGGCTTCGCCAAAAAGAAGTATGCGGATGTCTCTTTCTGTACATGTGGTCCAAATTGGCCATGAACCAAAAATACATACATTCGGCGACTTTTCCTATAGCGGCACCTCTTTAATTGTCAGATTTGTAGTCCTTTGACGGAGCAATAACGCGTTTTCCCTGCCTTTTCGCGTTATACGTCCATCACGACCAGGACCTATAACGCACTTTCCTGGGAAAAACGCGTTATACGTTCCAGGCAGGACAAAGCCCCGCACATGGCCTCAATCTCCAAAGTGGCTAAAAAATTTGTCGATTTTTTCTGTTTTAGCCAGTCCAGCTAAAAAACGCATGCAGATTTTTATGTTTTGACCGATAGTATCGGAAAAATAGACATACTATTGTAGTCCGGTTCTCCACGGTGGAGAGCCGGACTAATTTTTAACCATTAAAGCTATGACAAAGTCATTAGGCATTGGCGGGAAAGGGCGCTATGCATTCCTGCTGTTCGACTCCACCATGAAGGTGGTCATCTTTAACCCGGAGAATGAGAAGCTCCTCATCCAGATTCTTGAACTGCTCCTTCCCGGGAAGCACATCTCCGGTATCACATTCACGGATAAAGAGAAACACGGTTTGGTGATTTCTGAAAAAGTGGTTAACTTTGACATGTTGTGTAAAGATGAAGACACCGGCGAAGAGTTCCTGGTAGAGGTGCAGAACGCGGCGCAGGATAGCTTTCAGGACCGTGTTCTGTCGTATGCCACCTACCCCATCCGGGAGCAGATGGGCCGCCGTCTCGCCTGCATCCGGGACGGAGAGTAACTGGACCGGATAGCTTTACTGAGCCCATCTTTAAAGACCTCTACCGCGCAACTGAACTAGCCACCATGCCCATAGAGACAAGAGAATTTTACGACCATAATATGAGAACCGAGTTAGACATCATCGCACAAACGGACTACGCCGTCAGGCAAGGAGAAGCCAGAGGAGAAGCTAGAGGAGAAGCCAGAGGCAAGGCTGAAGGTAAGGCCGAAGTAGCTAAAGCCATGCTAAAGAATGGCCTTCCCGTAGAAATGGTCATGTCTTGCACTGGCCTGTCAAAAAAAGAGGTTGAAGCCCTTACGCATTAGTACGCACAAGCTCCGCCGCATATGCGACGGGGCTTGTGAATTCTAGGATTAGCCATTGAGCACTTAGAACTGATGGCTCAGGTTAACACCTTCTCCTGTAAAGGAAACGGCAAAGCGTCGGCAGCCGCTACTCCCGACGATGCAGAGCGTGATACCCGTTGCCATGCAGGCTACACCGGCAATGGCAAGGGCGTTGACGGCCGTTGTCTTGATACGGCCCGACGGTGACGTAGGCCTTTTGTCTGCAGGGGTAGCCCATTCCAATACTTTCGTTGCAAGCCAGGGAAGGCAAAGAACGGCGCCTCCATAGGATGCAATTTCTCCGACATTGTAGAGCGTGCGGTAGGGCTGAATCTGATTCTTATAGACCTCCGGACCCAGGAGCAGCTGCATTTCTGTTTTATCCATGGGGTAAACGCCTTCGAGATATAGTGTAGCGTTTTGGGCTGTAAGTTTGCGGGGATTACGAGTGCGTTCAAACACAAGGCCGCCGCTATCGAAGAATACTTCGCAGCCGTCTTCGAAGCGAATGCTTCTCAGGTAGTTGAATGGAACTTTTGTGGGCAGGGCTTCGATGCCGCTGTTTTCCAGATAGAGCTGGGGACGGGCATTGAAAAAGCCCCGGCGTTCTATTTTGCGAACTTTCCGCATGACTGTGTCGCCGGCCGCTGTGCGGATTTCCTCTTGGGCAGCCAATGTCCATGGGAGGAGAAGAGTTAGAAGGAGTATAATCGTTTTGTGCATAGTTTTGATAATAGATTATTGACTAAATCAATGATAACTACCATTTTTTCTTTACTAGGAAGTATACCTGAATAGAGAAATATACAAGTACCGACAAAACGAATAATAGAGAGGCTCTTAAAGGGAATTCGGAATCAAAACCGAAAGCGGATTGGATTTCAAACCTAAAAATGTTTATTAGTCCGAACAAAAACAGCATTAGCTGGGACACCTTCCATGCATTCCCTAGTATTTCGGGCCTCGGACACTTGTTCGTATCAGTTTTATTTACAAACAATGTCGGGATGCTTAACAACACTGTAAAAACAATATCCACTTTTTGTATGAGGATCGTCATATCGAGATCTCCCACATAAAAGGAAAGTGCAATAGACGTTAACGCCCATAATAGCAGTGTTACATCCATCCAAAAAAATGCGCCTAACCGCTGTATAAGGTTATGAATTGTATTGTTTCCTGTTTTCATATTCTACCTTACCTAGTATTTTTTGTTTCTCCTTGATTTGTATTGTTTGGCTTTTCATCCGGGTGTAATACGGGGAACGTACCATCGCTATTTGTGCTACCCGTGTTGTTAGCGTTCTTCGCGTTGCTGGTATCGCTTGGACTTGAAGAGTCCTTCCACTCGAATTCTTTCTTATCACTCTTTTCGTCCCGTGATGCGCTCTTCTCATCTAATTTATTAAAATAAGCTTTGACATCATGAGCAAGCCTGAGAATAATAAGAAGAGCCTTGAGTTTAGGGTTTGTATTATTCATATGTGGTTCCTGGTTGGGATCTGTGTTATTCGGGAAATTTTCATTTATAGAATTCTGTATATTAATCCTCCTCCTATTATAATCATCCCGTGCTTTATCTTCTAGCTGATCTTGCCATCTCTTCCCAGATTTATAATCTTTATTACTAGCATACTCCACAACAGTCTCAGCAGAGAAATAAGCAGCAATACCTAAAAGCGCCCACTTAGCCGCTTCATAAATTGCATGCCCAACTGGAGCATAAATAGGGGTCCTTCCATCCGGATCAACAAAGCGGATCGGATTACCATTGCAGTAGACATAGGGACTGATATCATAGAACTTCTCGCAGAGGGGATCCATGGTCATCCAGCGCATGGCGGAGGGGGAGTACATGCGGGCGCCGAAGTCGTAGAGGTCCAGGCCAACGCGCGTAAGACTTTCCTTGCAGCTAAACTTGAAGGGTTGCCAGTTGCCGGGTGACGAAGCCGAATAATTCACGTTGGGGAGTGTAAAACCTGGATTTATGGAAGAGCCAGCCTCTTCAGATCCCTCCGGAACCACTTCATCTGGGATGGAAAGAGTAGCCATCTCCTCGCCATAAGGCATATATCCATTGAAATCCACATAGCCGCCGTCAAACAGCAGCATGCGAAGTTTTCCGTTTTCAAAGATCTCGTTTCCTTCATATGACATCGTCGTTACAGTGCCCTGCGCATCAGTGCGACGAGACTCGAGGCGCTGCCCCCCCCCGGCAGTGTAGGTGTTGTGCACATATTCTCCATCGGCCTGAGCAACGAGGGAAGGATACCCCACCCAAAGTCGACGACCGCCGTAGCGCGGGCCTTGAACCCTTTCTCATCGGCCTCCATAATCACCAGCACAACAAGCAGTTCTGGCAGGGAGAAAGCGGGTAAGTTTTTCGGTTACGAATCATGTATCGTTGAAATTGCGGACCGAAGTTATGTACAATTTTGGATGAAAGCAATAGCATTTTTCATTTTTGCCGGAGATTTGTACAACTTTTGACAAAACAACCTGCACGAGAGGATATTTCGAACATGCTGTAAGGTGTTACCAATCAAAGGTTTAGCTTTTTCTCTTTAGGCCACCGCGCCTAAAGAGAAAAAGCTAAGCACTTGATAGATAGTTGTTTATAAAGATTCGACTACCGGGCTGTCCAGGCGGGGATGTTGTTCTCCTGCATGAAGGCAAGAACGGTGTCAAGGCTGTCGAAGCGGGCGGTGCCGTCCAGGTAGACGTTCACCTGGAAGCCGCGGCGAAGGCTAATCTTGTACAGGTTCTTGAGGGTTTCCAGCACGCAGTACTCGGCGGCGATACCGCAGACGGTCACAACGTCGCCGGGAGCGAAGAGCGCGTCTTCCTCGGCCTCGGTGAGGCCCACGAAAGCACCGTATTCCTCACGCTCGGGGAGGCGGCCCTTCAGGATAAAGCGCATGCGGTCCTCGGCGAGGCCTTCCAGCATGTGGTCCGGGATGGAGGCCCCGGCGGTGTGATGTACGCAGTGAACCGGCCAGGGACCGCCCTGGGCCTTGAAAGAGCAGTGGTTCACGGGATGCCAGTCCAGCGTGAAGTACACGCGGTCGAACTGGTTTTTCACGGCGTTGATAGCGGGGAGAACGCCGGCTGCTCCGGGAACGGTGAGCGTTCCGTCAATGAAATCTTTCTGAAGATCTACAGCAAGAAGAATGTTCATAATATATTGTTAATGAAGTCGTTTAATCCAGCCAATGCTGTCCGGTCCCTCGTTGAAGAGGAGGTCCAGGCCGCTGAGGCGCGGGGTAAAGCCGCCCATGCGGTCTCGGAACACCTGGTAGTAGGGCAGCGCCAGGCCCAGGTCCTCCAGGATGGAGTCCGGGTGCTTGGGGTGCACCCCATAGCGGTAGTCGTCGGCCACGCTGCCGGGGATGGCAAAGCGGGCCGATGGTACGAGCTCCGCGGCAACCCCCATCTTGTCCAGAAGGAACCGCGCCGTGGAAAGGTTGAGCTCCCACAGCGTCTCAGGCCGTGCGTCCAGGAGGGCGAAAACTTCGTCCCGGTAGTATTCATAGTAAGCCGCCGTCTCGTACGCCGTATCCAGCGCGCGCTGCGTCCGTACCACCCACGGGGTTGAGTAGTCCACGCGGACATCGGCCATCCTCCACGATGCCCCGTGCACCACCGGCACCTGCAGCATCTGCCGGCCGGCGGCCACAAACTGCTCGGCGGCTTCCTTGCGCTGTTTCACCAATTTCTGGATCATCTTGAGGATGTCTCCGTCGGTCACTTCCTTGGACCCGCCTTCGCTGGTTTTGAAAAGCAGGATTTCTCCCTTGATAGCGCGCGTGGCGTTCATGGCCACGGTATCCTTGGCCTTCATGGCGGCCTTGATGTCTTCCTGAATCTGAAGTTCGAGTGTCAAACCGTTTGTCCTTTTATTCGTAAGCTCAAAGGTACGAAATAATTATAGTTCCCGCTAAAAAAACATACCATTGTTTAAAAAAGCAGAGCCTGCGTCGAAACCATGACGCAGGCTCTGCGAAAAGAGAGTCAGGCAATTCCCTTACTGGGCCAAGGCTTTCTGGGTGACACTGATGGTCTTGGAAAGACTTCCCGCCGTCGTAACGGTAATGGTGGCGGTTCTGCTTGTCGTCGCGGAATTGTTTTGGGCTGTAACAGTAATGACGTTGCTTCCAGCTCCGACGGACGTCTTGTCCACGCTTAGCCATGCGCCGCTGACGCTGATGGTCGATCCGGCGGGGCTGTCAACCGTGAAGCTCTTTTGGCCGCTTTGCGCTTCAAAGGTGAGGCTGGTGGGGGAAACCGTCCAGGTGAAGGCCTTCTGTTTTACCGTAATGGTGCGGGATACTTCGGGATAGGCGGTAGGCTTGATGACAATGTTGCCACTCCGTTCCGCACTGCCGGTATAGTTCTGGGCCGTAATGGTGAGGGAAACATTCTCACCGCCTGCGCCGCTTGTGCTGTTGAGCGTTACCCAGTCGGGTTTGTCGCTTACGCTCCAGGCCGAGGAGGAGGCAAAGGAGGTGGTACGGGACATCGTTGCGCTGTTATACGCATCAACAGGATCCAAGGTAAGTGTACCGGCCTCAAAACCGTCCTGCTTAACCTGGAAGCTGAACGGGCTGGCGACGATCTCGTTGCTGAAAGAGATGCTGCCCGACTGAACATCCTTGGTCTGGTTGTCGCTGGCCGGCCTTATCTGCACGGTGTATTCAATGGCCTTTCCGTCGCTGGCGGTAGAGCCGCTGGAAGGGCCGGAAACGGTGATCCATCCCGGTTGGGTCATGCTCCATTTTACGTTACTCCTGACGGTCAGGCTAAGCGTTTTGGCGCTGGCTTTGGGAGAGAAAACGCTGGGGTCGCTGCTGCCAATCACATCAAAGAGATAAGGATACTGGTTCAAGGTAATGGGCAATTCTACACCATGGCTTTCGAGGACCAGATTTCCGCTTAGAGGATCCTGTGTGGTATTCTTGCCGACACTGAAGCTAAGCTTGTTGCCGCTGACGCTGGCTGCGCTTACAAAAGCAGGCTTGCTCTTCACCGTGAACTGGGCCGAGCTGGTAATATTGATCTGCTTGTTGGTGACACCCGCCGTAGCGATGGTCTGTGCGTCATCACCTGTCGTCGTGGTCTTGAATACAAAGCCGCTCTGATCGACAGCAACCGTACGGAACAGGTTTTCAAAGCCGGCGTCGGTGCTTCGCAGCGTGATAACACCAGCGCGGGCCTCGGCACCGTTGTAGTTGTCCACGGTCACGTTCATGGTGCTGGCGCCCGACTTGGCAGGGCTGATCCAGGCCTTGTCGGCATTTGCAGACCAGTTGCCGGTACTGCTGGTGACACTCAGACTCTGCTGCTGGTTAGCCGCTTCATTTGCCGTATTCCAGGGAGCATAGCTCAGTTTGGCCTGTCCCGCTTCCAGGACATAGGCGGCGTGCTGGCAGCGTACGGTCTTTACCAGGGACTTCCCGGCATCTTTGTGTTCCTTACTCTCGATATAGAAGAGGATATCGGATGCGTCAAAGCTATTGTTCAGCGCCGGTGTAATGGTGACGGGCTGCACCGTTCCATTGCCGGAGAGCGCTCCGCTGTTCCAGATCCAGGTCCAGTGGCTCTCCTCGAAGCCGGTACCGCTGTCATGGGTTTTGCTGGCGCTTCTGACATACCATGCACCGCTACTCTGAACGCTCAGGTTCTTGGTATCGGTGTTGAGGGCCGAGGCCCAGGACAGGGTGTTGTCGGCACCGGTAATGTTCCAGATGAAGGGGTTCTGGGTGACGCTCACGCTCTTCTGGATGGCCGGATTCTTCTGCACCCGCTGGCTGGTGCCGGCGATGACCAGCGTCTTGAGCGCCCGTTTGGCGGCATCGGTCTCCAGGTTCTTGGTAGAGGTAATGGTGACGTTCTGGACAGAGCCATCTTCATTGCCGTTGCCGTTTTTAGGCGAAACGATAATCCATTCGGGGATGTTGGAGATGCTCCATGCACCGGAACTCTTCACCGCCAGCGTGATGGTCTTCTGCTCGAGCGGCTCGAAGGTGTATTCGAACTGACCGGCGTCTGTCAGGTTGGTCACGCCCCACTGGTAGGCCTTCTGTTTCACCGGGAGGGACAGGGTATTGGCCGAAGGAAGCAGAGTGGCGGTGAAGTCGATGAGACCGTCGTTGCGCTCGGCAAAGTCTGTGTTTTCGTCGGCCGAAACCGTTACGGAGACCGGAGTTTCGGAACCGTTGCCGGAACTGGGATTCACATGGATCCAGGTTTTATTGGGCGTAAGCGTCCAAGGGCCGGAACTGGTGAAGGTGTAAGTGGTGTTGGTGCGGTCGTTGAGCTCGGAGAACTGGATGTCATCGCTCTTGCTGATGCTGAACAGATAGCGGTTCTGTTGGAAGCTCAGGTTTACGCTGGGAACACCCTCGGGTTCGATTACGGTAACGGTGACCGTGCCGCTTCGGTTTCCATTCGTGGCGGTGTTCAGATTGGCGTCGGGATGGAAGTCGATGTTGATGGGCGTGTTGCCCTTGCCTTGCGGCAAGCTTTCGCCGGAGAGTTTGATCCAACTGCCGGTGCTGTTGTCGGTAACCTGTATCTTAGCGCCCTGGGTGAGTTTTAAGGGAATGGAATAATGGGTTCCGGGTTGCACGTAGGCGGGAATGTTTTCAACGCTAGTGCTGGTAAAGGAATATAAGAAGGCGTCCTGGGTAATGGCGCAGGCCTTCTTCTCGTTGTTGCGGTCCAGGCAGTACACGGCAATGCTGCCGGACTTGGTCGTCGGATTGGGATTGACGGTCATGCGGAACGACACGGTAAAGCTGCCGTTGTTTGTTTCTCCGTCACCCGAAAGCTGGGCGTCATTTTCCGGAATCAGGAAGGCCGGCAATTCGCTCTTTTTGATTTCCCAGCGGCCGTCGCACTTGACGTCCAGGATGATCCGGTCGGTGTCAAAGGTGCTGGTATAGGCCGGCGCGTTGTTGAAAGTGGCCTTGTCGCTTTGCGGGCCATAACCCGTATGGGGCATGACCGTATAAGTGAACTTGCGTTGGATGACGGTCCATTCATGCTTGGCCTGGCTGGGAACCTGGCTGTAGCTGCCGTATTTGGCCAGGTGGCGCTTACTTACCACCTGCAGTTTCCCCTCGCGGGGCTTTTCATCGCTTAGCTGGTTGGCGTCCCACGGGGCGAAGTACAGGGTTATGCCCTGTCCTTTCTTGCCCTCGGTGATGCCTTCACCGGTCCAGTTGTTCATCTGTTCCTGCAGATAGACCCGCAGCCATGAGCTGGTGCCGGGCCCCAGTTCCCATTCCCCGGAAAGGGCATTGGCCGATGCCTGGAACAGGTTATTGGCGCGGGATATGAGTTTGCTGGCGGTGAGTGCCGGCGGGAGGTTGTTCACCTGATACTGCACATTACCCACTGTCTGGGTGTTGTTGAGCGTGAAGTCGAAGGCGAAGGCCTCCTGGCTGAAGCTGAGGAGCGTGCGAAGCGCCGCGGCTGCTGTTCCGAATTGGTTCAGGCTGGCTTTCTGCTGTACGTAAACGGGCGATACGCTGGTAGAAACCTTGCTGAATTCCAGATTCTGCTCTTTCAGGCTTACTACATATTTATACTGGTTCCAATTGCTTCCGCTCTGTTCCTGCACAGGGTCTGTGTGTTTGAGCCAGGAAGGCAGGTTATAGATTTCGCAGTTGTCAATGACACCGGATGTCTTTACATGGAAGGTGTAGCTTTGATCGTCGGCGTAATCGGCGCTGGCATACGCATCACCGGGCGCGTCGTTCTTAAAGGCGAAGCCGCCCTGGCTATCCTCGGTGGTCACCTCGAAGATGAAGGGGGCCTGTGACACGCTGACGGGTTTTGTTACGATGTAATTCCCGTTGGCGTCAATGGCGTCCTTGTGATGGGGAGCCAGTTTAAAGCTGCCGCTGCGGCGGGTGTTCAGCTCGGGATTGGCGCCCAGGACCGAGACTTCCAGCTGAACCTCTCCGGCGGGAACGGGATTGTTCTTATCCAGCACCTGCAGGGTCTTTCCGTTGGCACTCAGTTGCAGCCAGTCGGGGCATTCGCTCACCACCCAGGGCTCGCGCGAATTCACCTGCAAGACGGCCTTTGTCTGGGACGAGGTGACAGACTGGTAGGAGGTGGCTTTGGGACCCAGCTCGCTGAAGAAGGCGGCATCGGCCTGATCCGGATCCAGGACGGTATTCTCCTTCCATCCGGCCAGGAAGAGCAGATGGTTCTGCGACATGCGGAAGTTGATGGGGGCCAGCCCCTCAATCTGTTTCAGGCTTCCCTGGTTGCCGTTCACCTTCATCATGGGGATCAGCGTCGCCACTACCGTGGTGTCCTGGGTGAAGTTGGGGGCGGCGGGAACCACCTTGATGTCCTTGGAGTTCTCTCCTTCGGGATCGGAATAGGTAAACAGCTTGGTGCTTACGTTGCGCAGGTTCTTTTCTTCAATTTTCCAGAAGATGTTGCTGTTGACCTTGATGGTCTGGTCGCCCTGCAGCTGAGAACTGCTCACCTTATGGTCGTACCAGTTATAATTCAGGGTTTTGTCCTTCACATCCAGCTCAAACACCACGGCGTCCTGGCTCACGTTGAGCGTGGCCAGTTTCTTGCCGTCGCCGCCGACCTCCACAAACTGGATGTCGGCCGAGCGCTTTTGCTTGGTGAGGTTGGGCGGTGCCGAGAACGTGAGCACGGTAGTTCCCAACTTGCCTTGCATGTTGCTGATGCCGGAAATGCTGAGCCATGTCGGGCAGTTCTCAATCTTCCAGTTCACGTCTGCGGTGAAAGCCAGCTTGGTGTTGCTTTCGCAATGATGCATGACCACCTTGTCCAGGGACGAGATTCCCCGGATGTCTTCTTTCAGGGGTTTCTGGACCAGGCTGTCCTTGCTGCAGGAGAAAAGGAGAAGGACGGCGCCGGAAAGGGCCAGTGCGAGGGCAAAATTCTTATGCATAACTCTTCTTGTATTATCTGTCATAAATCAGGTCTCCGGGCGTAGCCGAGAGCAGATTGTTCATCACGATGCGCACGGTAACGGCAGCCGATACCAGCACGATGACCACCGCCGCCACGCAGATCAGCGAAGGGAAGGCGTGGATGACATCGCAGCGCCAGAGGGAAAGGTAGCCGAAGCCTTCACCCTTGACAAAGTTGAAGACGGGCAGCAGGGCCTGCACCAGGCCCACGAAGACGAGCGAGATGGCTACCGAGATGCCCACCAGGCTTAACATGATGGTCATATATACGCGGCGCAGTTCCTGATTGGAGATACCGAAGGCCTTGAAGGTGCCGATGTTGCGCTTGACCTTCTGGAAATAGGACTGCAGCAGGTTGGTGATGAATAGCAGGATGCAGATGACGGCAAAGATGACCATCACCACCGAGAGGGTGATGGCCATGACGCTCACGGAGTGGAAATTCTCCTTGGCGTTGATCTGGGACATCTCTATCTCCAGTTCGCAGGCGTTCACCACTTCTTCGGCGAAAGGCTTGATCATCTTGAGGTCGTCGAAATGAATGGATAGGTAGTCGCCGGTGGGCAGGCCCGAAGTGGAATAGTCGTAGCGGAAGATGCGCCGCACGCCCTTGGCGCCGAATTCGTCCATGATGAGCCTGTTCACCTCGGCGCAGACGGCCGGCGTAAGGCTCAGGGTGTCGGTGACGAACACCTGGCGGAAGCCCAGGTAGTGGTAGGTATAACCGTCCTCGTCAACCTCGGTAACCCGGTTCTTATAGGAATAGAGCTCCTTGGGATCGAAACTTTGGTCGTCAATGAGGAAGGACGCTTCGGTGCGCGCTTCCAGCAGTTCCTGCAGGCGCCCGTCGAACTCGACAGCGTCCACTTCTTCGGGGATGAAATAGCACAGGGAGGAGGCATAGGCCTCGTTGTTCATGTTCAGGGCTTTGGCCTCGTCAAACTTCTGGCGGTACAGGTTGGTAAAGGCGACCAGGTCCACGCTGCCGGGAAGGCGGCGCACCACGCCCAGGACGGGCACGGGCACGCGAACGCGGCGGTTCACTTCCGTAAAGCCCAGTTCTTCGGCGCCAGGGGAGAACTGATACAGGTCGATATAGGCAGGAGCCTGCTTGTAACCCATGCGGCCCAGGGTCTTTTCCGTCAGGAACACACCCAGGCTGTTGTCGCTGATGTTAGGGACTTCCTCCGGCTCCAGACCCACGACTCGGTTCTCTGCGTCCAGGATGGCCTCGATGAGGTCTTTGTTCTCCACGTCAAAGAAGCGGCACTTCAGGTACACCTGCACAGAGTCGGCCGCCCCGAAGAAATAGTAGCTGTACTCGTAATCATACGAGTAGCTGCGGTAATGATACTGCAGGGCCTTGGTAGAATCGCCCAGGGCCTGCTCCAGCCTTTCAAAGGCGGCGCCGTTGTTCTCGTTCTTGATGTCAACCCATTTGATAAAAGGGTCGTTCATCTTGAAATTCAGGTAGTTGAGACTTCCGTTGGCAAAAGCGATGGCCAGGAAAGTCGATACCAGAACGGCCGTGAGCAGCCACACGTTGGAGTAATGTCTGCCCAGGACGATTTTTCCTTCACGGCGGATAAACAGCCGCAGATAGTCGGGTATGTTCAGCTTCATTGTTTGTGTCGTAGGTATTGCTCAAATGCGGACGCCTCATAGCGCTCGGTGCCGTTGCTCCACTCTTTCTTGTCCTGGGAGGGGACGAAGATGCAGGAGGAATCGATGACGCCGCGGAAACTGGTTTCGTCGGCGCCGGTAATGCTTTCTTTCCGGATTTTTACAATGATGTCGGCGAAGGTGACCGCCAGGTGCATGTCGTGGGAAACGATGATGGCGCTGCTGCCGGCAGCCGCGTTCAGCTTGGCGCTGAGCAGCTCCATGGCGCGCACGGCGTTCTCGGCGTCCAGGTTACCGGTGGGTTCGTCGCCGAAAAGGACGGTGAAGTCCGGGATGATGGCGCGCGCAAAAGCCAGGCGCTGCTGCTGGCCGCCCGAAAGCTCCTGCGCCATGCGCTCGCGGTCCACGTGCTCCAGCCCCAGGTCGCGAAGGACCTCGGCCGCTTTCTGGAACGACTCCTCCTGGGAGTAGCCCTGCAGCATGCGGGTGATGGAGATGTTCTCGTAGGCCGTAAAGTTGCGCATCAGGTTGGTGCTCTGGAAAATGAAGTTGAAGTGCTCGCGGCGGAAAGCCGACAGCTCCGTGTCGTCATTTTTTCTCCAGAGTTCCAGCAGGTCGGTCTCTTTCCCGTCCCGGTCATAGAATACAAAACTGGATTCCGGACTCTGGACCAGGGTGTTGTTCATCAGGCCCAGCACTTCCAGGATGGTGCTTTTTCCGATACCGGATTCGCCTACCATGAAGATCTTCTTGCCGCGGGGCAGCAGAAGGTCACGGATTTCCAGCACCACCTTGGACAGGCCTTCCCGGTAGTTCTTGTCGTACGAACAGCGCAGGTTCGCTATTTTGAACAGGGGTTCACTCATGGTTACAGGGGGAGGTATTCACTGGGCAGCCAGTAGTATTTGTCGTTGTTGCCGGAATAGGTGAGCAGGAACGGATAGTCGGTGGCCGTCACGTTCTTGAGGGTTTCGATGCTTCGCTGCATGTCTTTCACGATCTTCCGGTATTCCTTATAAGGTACCACGTTGGGATCAACGATGTCGTCCAGGGTATAGCCGTGTTTGGGTTCGTAGCTGGCCAGACCGAAGACCTTGGCCAGGATGGCATAGTAGGATGTGGAACTGATCTGGTTCTGGGCCACGGCCGTCTTCGCCAGGTTCATCATGGCATCATAGTAAGGACGGCGGTCGGCAGTCTCGTTCTTGGAGGCCTGATATACCTTTTCCAGGTCGCGCACCAGGTTCTTGAGCTCGCCGGCGGGGAAGAACACCACAATCTTGAAGATGTCGCGCATATCCTGCTGCTTGAGGGCGTAGCCGCGGAACGAAATCAGGGAATTCTGCTTCTTCAAACGTTCGACCAGCGCCTTATCGCCGCCCAGCATTTGTACGATGGCGTCCATGGTGAGCTGGTTACCCACGGCGTCGTCTTCGGCCAGGGTCTCCTGTTCGCCCTGGTCCACGATGGTAAGGGCCCAGGTGGTCATGTATTCCACGGAACGGTTCCAGATGCTCAGAATCTCCTCGATGCCGGCGGTAAGGTCGTCGGTGGGCATGGGAATGTTCTTCACCGGGTTGTACCGGTGCATGCCCAGGAACAGGTTCAGGCCTTCGGTGTTGTTCATGTCATAGCCGCGGCCGTTCTCCAGGCGCTTGGGACGGATCTTCTGGGGCTTGGTGGACATCTTGTCGTAGCGCTTCTGCACGCTGGAACGCATGATGTAGGTAAGCTGCTCGTTAAAGCTTGTATAGTCTTCCAGGTCCTTGTTGGTTACCTGGAAACCCATGAGCGAAATGTTCTGGGCCGCCAGTTTGTCAATGATGGTTTCGCGGGCGATGCCGAACTTGCCGTTATCGCCGCAGTCGCCGATGACAATCATGATGTTGCTCTGGAGGCTCATGTCCTTGGCGGCGGGGAAGAACTGGTCGATGGCCTGTTCCATGCCGTAGAACACGGATTCCGTGTTACCGGGTGCCACGCTGCGCACGCCATACTTGCCGCCGCTGTCAAGCCATTTGCGCAGGTTCTGGTTCTTGGGCTCGGTGAAGCCGCCGGTGGCCGGGAAGCACTCGGTCACGAAGGCCTTGTCTTCCTTGTCGCGGTAGATCATCACGCCCACGTTCACCTTCTGGTCCTCGAAGTATTTGTCCACCTCGTTCAGGGCCTTCTTCACCGAATTGAAGTAGGGCTGCATGGAGGACGTGCCGTCAATCACGATGGCGATGTTCACCGTCTTGCGTTCGGCCAGGCGGTTCATGGCCGTCTGGCGGTCTTCGTCGATCGTGCTCTTGGCCTCTTCCTGCTTGCGCCGGTTTTCGTCCAGCACACCGAAGGTGGTGCAGAAGTAGGTCTCCTTGTCACCGCCGTCCAGAATCGGGTAGCGCAGGTAGGCGATGGGCATGGTCCTGTACTTGTATTCCTCCGTGTAGATGGGGGTGTTTTCAATCTTTTTGCGGTGTACGGTCTTGAATACTTCCTGGGCTGGGGCCGTTCCCTTCATGTTGTTGCGGTCGGGGAACACCTTCCAGATGGTTTTGTTCTTGGTAAAGTATTCTACGTCGTCAATGTCCCAGGTGGGTTCCAGACAGGTACGGTAGTTCCAGGGAACATAGGACGATTTCTCCACCCAGCCGAAGAGGTCGGCTACGCTGTGGACGATGGCGTTGTGCCCCAGCAGCACGCGGGAACCTTCGCGCTTGAGTACATAGTAGAAGTGCATGTCGGCCTGGAAGGCTGCGCCTTTGGCCGATGAGGTGGGCGAGTTGTAGCGCACGTGCCCCTTATTCTCTTTCAGGTTACCCTTCTGGTCCAGGTCGGCGCAGATGACGGCCTTTTGCGAAATGCCGATGTTGTCGGACAGTACTTTGTCCCACAGCAGCAGGCGGGTCATGGGAATCCATCCCTTGGATACGGCGTTGGCCGAAATCTTGGGGAAGTCGTTCTTGGCGTCATAGAATACCAGGGCATAGCCGTCCTTGATTTCGGCGATGCGCACTTTCTCACCATAAGCGAGTTTGCCGCACTCGACCTTCCCGTCCGGGGCCATATATACCGGATTGTCGGCGCGGTCGCTGAACACGGTCCAGTAAGTCAGACCGGTTTTGCGGTTGTCCTGGCCGTAAGGCTTCTGCAGCACGGTGGCCGATTCTGATTCTTTCAGGATATCGCGGTCCAATACCACGGGCTTGGACACGGTCACAAATCCTTTAAGTTGCGGCTGACCGTATGCAAGGGAGAGGGTCGCCGTCAAACCGATAGCTAGTAATATCAATCTTCTCATGGCTGTTTGCTAAAAAGAATCCACTAATACAGGGAAACCGTTCAGGAGGTTTTTTCTTCCGAACAGTTGGTTTTCATCGTATTTGTATCCGTCGTCGCTGTGGTGGAAGATATTTACCTCCAGTTTGTCCCGGGACACGGAATTCAGGTCCAGATCCCAGTAAAGCCGGCCGATGACAGCGTCGCAGTACCCCATCATGGCGAAGGTGGGATTGATGTAAAAGTTGAACACCAGGCCTTCGCAGTCTTTCAGTTCGTACCCGTCGGTGAGTGCTTTGTCGGAGAGGATCTGCAGGAGCTTCATGCGGTCGATTTCCGGATACACGTTATGGGTGCTCTGGCTGTTAAGCTCGGCGATAAAATCCTGATACTCTTTGTCATCCTTGGGGGAAATGACCACGTACTGGGGCTTGTCTATGTTGGACAGGTAGAAAACGACGGTCTTGAACGAGCTGTACCGGGCGTTCTGGCGCACCACGTTCAGAATGTCCGTGATCTGGTTCTCGTAGTGATCGTGCGCGATGTAATACAACTCCAGTGATTTCTGGGCCCGGACAAGTACCGGAACCAGAAGCAGCAGGGCAAGCAATAAGGCTTTTCTTTTCATGGCGGCGTCTAGTTCAGGGTTACGGTAAGGGAAACGATACGGCCCAGGGAATCGTATTCCAGGTCGCTGACGGTGGCCGTGTAGCCATCCATGGAGACTCCCTGGAACACACCGGAGAGGTTGGAAACCTCGGATTGGTTGCAGTTTACCTTGGGTTTATCGACGAAATGGTCCCGGTATGCATTCAGGGCGCCGGCGTTTCCGGTGTTCAGAATGGCGGCGACCTGCTCTTCCGTGAGGCGCTCTACAGCTTTCTTGACGACGAAGCCTTTCAGGACACGTGCGCCGGACTGCTTGCCGGTGCCGGTATCGGTGACGATGAGGGTGTACGACCCGGCGGCATTGGGTGCCACATTTTCAAAACGGCCGTCGGTACTGGTATAGACATGCTCTTCCTTGTCGAAGAGCTTGTATTCCAGCTGGCCCACAGGAGGGAGCTTGGTGGACAGACCCTCTACGTTGAAGGTCTCCTCGGGGGTTTGCGTTACGGTAGCGCGGGCTAAGGCCAGCACCGGCGCCGCTACGGTCTCTTCTTCCGGTTCCGTCGCGGGCTGTTCGGGGACAGGGACATCGACGGGATTCTGCTCCGGTTCGTCCACGGGCGGCAGCTTCGGCTTTTCCGCTACTGTCTGCTGGGGCTTGTCTTGGGCGACAGGTTTGGCGACAGTGGTTTGCTGCGTCTGGGGTGCCAGGTATTTTTTCACCAGATATACTCCGCCCAGGCCCACGGCAAAGGAAACCAGGGCGGAAAAGATGTACACAAGGGCTTTATTTTTCATGACTACTCTTTTTTACCGAATTTGAAACGGGCGCCCAGTTCGAATACCAGACCGCTGCGCTTATAGGAAATACTGCCCAGGAAGGAATGGACGGCTACATCGGCCGAGCCGGTGTACACCAGGGGGTAAATGCCGCTGGAGCTGTACCATTGGACGGGGGTAACCGGGGCATAGGAATCGGTGAGACCCATTTCGTAGCCCACATGCAGGAAGATGTACTTGCCGGAACTGACGGCGAAGTCCAGGCCGGCCTTCCCCATGAGGGAGACGGAGAACTGGTTCATGCTGTTCTGGTTGGGCGATACGAACTGCTCGTAGTCCTTGTCAAGGGACTGTCCGTTTACCGTACCTTTGATATGGTAGGGTTTGGGTTTGGCCGATGTGCTGAGGTATGCTTTGACGCCCAGGTCCATGACCAGGGTCAGCTTGGGCGAAAGATTCTGTTCCAGGGACAGGAAGGCGGGGATGGCGATGTCCATGAGGGACAGGCCTTCCGTAACCTCCTGCAGGTTATAGCTGCGGGTGATCAGTTCGCGATTGCTGTCGGCAATGTCCAGATTGTAGCGGATGTCGCTGGCGCTCAGGGAGAGGGAACTGATCGCATAGCCCAGACCGGTATAGAGGGCCAGTTTGGTGGATTTGCCAAGGGTAAAGGCATAGCCGATGTCGCCGCCCACTTCAACGTTCCAGGACTTGGAAGCGATGGAACCGTCGGTGGTGGCCGTCACGTTGTATGCGCCGATGGGCGAGAAGGATACGTGAGCCCGGGCGCGGAAGCGTTTGGGCACCACGGAGAAACTGTTCACCTCGTAACGACCGGCTCCGGGTGAATGGTGTACGGTAAGGGAGAAATCGTCGTCATCTACGGCAAAATTACCGCCGGCGGGCAGGATGGCGAATCCGTACTCGTTGAATTGCAGCGGCTTACCGTTGTAGAGCATGCGGCTGTCAATTTCGTTTTTCTTCTGCACGATATGGAAATCACCCTTGGGGAAGGACGATTGTGAATTCTCTTTTCCCTTGATGGACTGAATCAGGAAGGAACTGCTGGCGGGGTCCCACACGCACTCCATGGTCAGGTGGAAGTCTCCGCCGCTCATGGGAGCCATCGTGCTGAATACAAAGCCCAGCGAGTCCTCATAATCGATTCGCTTGTCAAACTCCAGGCTGGCTTTCCAAACACCGTCTTCCTCTTTGAGGGCCGTTTTGCGCAGATTTGAAATCAGGACGGTGCGGTCTTCCAGACCCTGGGAATAATTGGCATATTCGCGGGCGCTTACAGTTTTGCCGTAGTTCTTGCTGGCCAGGTAATCGCAGAATACGGGCGCGTCGGAATTGTCGAACAGGACCATGAAAGCGTAGGAGTCGGACTTCTTGTTGAAGTTGACATAGTTCTCATAGTTGTTCAACAGGTCCAGCAGACGCTCGTTCATGAGCCATTTCTGGTTTATTTCCGGCTTCTGTGCAAAAGCGCAAAGCCCTACTAGCAGGGCAAGGCAGAAGGAACTGAATCTTTTCATCGGTCTAAAGGTCTAAGAAGAGTAAACCTACAATGCAACCGGCAGCCAGGCCTGCCAAGATGGAGCCCACCAGTCCCCAGGGCGAGGATTTTTCCTCCTTGGGGGCATTGGGGTCCAGGAATCCGGAATCATCCGATGCAACCAGATTGTCGGTGGTAGCTTCGGGTTCTTCGACGATGGCTTCGGGCGCTGCGACGGGCTGCTCCTCCGAAGCCTGCCCGCGTTCTTCTTCCCTTTTCTTCATCGCTGCCGCCACTTCGTCGGAAAGACTCCATGTAATGACGGTTTCCTTATTATCCAGCACCTGGGCTGCGTAATCCCGCAACTGGGCGGCGGTAGGACGGTTCCAGGGCTCCTTGGCCATGCAGGACAGGCACACCATGTTCAGCTTGTCCGAGAAGTCGGTGGGAAGTTCGGGAAGGTCGGCGCCTTGTTTCTGGAGGCTGCCGCCCATGCCGCAGAAGGGGAGGTCTCCCACGGCCAGTTCATACAGGGACGCGCCCAGGGACCAGATGTCGCTGGCCTTCACGGCCTGGAAGTTTTTGCTGAAGCGTTCGGGACCCATATAGGAAATGGCGCCGGCCGAGTTCAGGGACAGGGCGCTCTTCCGCAGGGACTGGCGAAGCTGCTTGCTGATGCCGAAGTCCGTAATGACATAATCACCGCTTTTGGCGATGAGGATGTTGTCGGGTTTGATATCCTGGTGGATGATGGGGGGATTCTGGGCATGCAGATAGGCCAGGCCCGCACTGGTATCGCGGAGGAAGCGCCACAGCCGGGTCTCGTCCATTTCTCCGGCGTCCTTGCTGACCGATCCGTCCGGGCAGAATGGCATGACAAGATAGGGGCGGCGATCCTCTTCGTTCACTCCCAGGTAATTGGCGTGCAGCAGGTTGGTATGGTTCAGTTCAAAGGACAACTGGAATTCCTTCTTGAAGTCTTCCAGCCCTTTTTCGTCCATGGCGCTATATATCTTGACGGCCAGCTCCAGGTCTGTCTCCTGGTCCATGACTACCCATACTTCGCCAAAGCTGCCGCCGCCGACGTATCGCTCCAGCCGGTAGCGCTTATCAAGCAAATAACCTTCCGAGTACTGCATAACTTGTCTGTTCAACTAGTTTATTGAAATGGATAAAAGGGGCTTTCGTGTCCAGGCTGATCCAGCCCAGATGACTGGCTAATACGCAAAGCCCGACAAGAAGCAGAAGCGCCAGGATGACCCAGAGAATCCATAGGCTTCCGTGTTTTTTATTCTTAACTGTAGATGTCAGGGTCCTGGCAAGATCGTTTTCGGGCACATCGCAGTTTTCCATCAGGGCGATGGTTACGTTGTCGTGGCCGCCGGCTTCGAGCGCGGCGTCGATGAGCGCGTTTTGATAATCTGCAAGGCTGTCCCTTTCGGTTAACATGACATCCAGGATTTCTTCGTCGCGGATGAGCCCGCAGAGACCGTCGGTGCACAGCAGGATATAGTCCCCGGTGCTGATGCCCTTACTGATGTAGTCGGGCCTTGCCGCCGTGGGGAAATCTCCCAGGCTGCGGGTGATGATATTGCTGTTGGGATGGTCAAAGGCAAGCTCGGGGTCCAGTTTGCCGGCATCGACCAGTTCCTGTACATAGGAGTGGTCGTGACTAAGCCGGCTGAGACCGGAGTTCTTATTAAAGAGGTACGCGCGCGAGTCGCCGCACCAGGCGATGTGCGCCACGTTTTCCAACACCCAGGCAAGCACGATCGTCGTGCCCATCCCGGCGGTGGAAGGGTCGTCTTTCACCCTTTTCTTAATGTCGCTGTCGGCGTTCACGATGATCTTCTTGAGGAAGTTTTCAATGTGCGCGCCGGTGTCGGTGATTTTGGAGAAATCTCCGACGGCTTCAAATGCCTTCCGGATGCTGGTGACGGCCAGCTCCGATGCCACTTCTCCGGCATTCAGTCCACCCATTCCGTCGGCCACGACGAGCAGGCAGCCGTTCTCGCCAAGGGTGAGGGCGGAATCGGCATCCTCTGGACATTCCCACTTATCCTTGGTGAGGTCCGGATTGACGATGTAGTTGTCTTCGTTGTTGGTTCGGATCAGTCCAACGTTGGACGTGGCCGTCAGTTTGAATGTGATCTGAGACATCTGAGTATAAATTTATGGCAAGGTGTCACATTCAGGTGACACCTTGCCAAGTTTAACACAGTCTTATTCTTCGACCTTGGAAATACGTACTTCCAGATCGCGGATTCTGTTTTCGATAGCTAAAGACTGCTTCTTAGCTACGCTGTAGTAACGCTTGATGTTCAGCACTTTGGATTTAAAGGCCTGGAGCTGGTCCTGGTCCTTCACATCATAGATGCGATTCTCGGCCTCGGAAAGCAGGCTGCGGAGAACGTCAAGCTGGTCGCCGGCGTTGGACATCTTGAAAGACTCAAAAGCAGAGTCTGAGGTACTGATATTATCCCAAGTAACAGGAACATTCACGTAGTTGACCGTGGTGTTGTTGGTGGTGCCACAGGCAATAATTGCGATGGCCGCTACCAGAATAGCGAATACTTTTTTCATAATGCGATAGATTAATATTAATAGTTGTGTTGATTACTTTTTCTTACCGAACAGGCCTTCGGATTTATCCTCTTTCTTCTGGAAGAGGCCCTCAGACTCTTTCTCTGCTTCCTTCTGAGCATTGATTTCTTCCAGTTTCTTCTGGAGTTCGGCGGCATCGGCCTTGGCCTTGTCGGCGCTTTCGATGGCGATATCGGCGTTCTCAAGGGCGTACTGGATGTCCTCGTTCAGCTGATTGGCATGCTTGATGAGACGGTCGCGGTCGGCCTTGGCCTTGCTGAGGGCGGCCTTGACGGCAGCCTGCTCGGCGGCAGACTTCTGCTGGGAGTCGATCAGTTCCTGGTTCAGGTTGAGGATGAGCTGTTCGCTGGTGTTGAGGTCTTCCTTGACAGCTTCGATCTGGGCCTGCTTCTCCTGCAGGACCTTTTCGGTCTGCTTGCTCTGGTAGATGTTCCAGGCGATGAGACCGCCGACGGCGAGGATAAGGACGATGGCCATGACCCACAGCGCGGTCTTGTAAGGACGGAGGGCCTGCTGGCGGAAGAGGCTCAGGCGTTCGGTCATGCCGATGCTGCTGACCATGCTCTGCTTGCCCTGAGGGACGATGAAGCCCATGAGCGGACCTCTGGAGGAAAGGCGGATCTCGTCACCGGAGGAGAGTTTCCACTCACCCTGGATGGGAACTCCGTTCACGAAGGTCGGGTTCGTCTGGGACAGGGAGATGATCTTCCAGCCATCGCCATCCTTGACAATGGCGGCGTGACGGCGGCTTACGGTCTCGAAGGACTCGTCAAAGCGTACCTGGCAGGCGGAATCGCGTCCCAGTTCAATCTGGTCCACGATAATCTTCTGGGATTCGCCTGCATGGTGATAGAGCGATTCCGTCTTGTGCTCCAGGATGTAATACTGACGTCCTGATGCATTGAAGACAGATGCCATTCCGGCTCCTACCGAGCCTGCAACGGTTCTTTTGTAATTGGTCTCCATAAATAGTGTGATTAATGAATTGGTTAAATAGTATCGAACCTGAGTTTGATGTCTCCAACGGTCAAGATGTCACCATTGGAGAGTATTTTTCCTGCCTGATCGACTTCTGTGGAATTGATCCAGGTTCCGTTGGTGGAATTGACCCACTCTCCTTCTTCGGAGTGCCACTGCCCGTCTCTTACCAGCCATGTCCCGTCTGTCTTCCTTTCCAGGGTGAAATGAAAACGTGACAGGTGGGACTCCTCGTAGTCTCTGAGCGGAACGGAATTGCTGCCATCGCGGCCGAACGTGAGAATCCTGCGTGCGCCTCCTTCGAGCAGGGAAGGGAGGTCGTAAACGACGCCATGGTCCAGGCCCTGCATGATACGCAGGTAGGTGCCGGTTTTCTGGGGCGCGGGCGCGGGTGCGGGTGCAGGCTGGACGGGCTGTGCGGCGGGAGCTGCATGCTGGCGGGGCAATTCCATCTGCCCATACCGGGGAACAAGGCTCATGGCCTCGGTGCAGGTCTGGATGCGGTTTTTCAGGTCCGGTTGCAGACAGCCCACGATCAGACGTTCCCAGTCTCTCCCATGCGGGACTCCCAGCAACAGGCTGTGGCTCCATTCTCCGGTCTTTCCACGTTTCTGGTATCGGACCAGGTCGTTCTCATCGTTCAGCGGGCCAAAGGGAAGTTCGCCCGTGAGGAGCTGATAAATCATCACGCCGAATGAGAAGATGTCCGTAGTGGGGAGAACGGTGCTGATTCCGCGTGCCCGGTTCACTTGCTCGGGCGGCATATAGGCATAGGTGCCGAAAATCTGGTAGGGCTTTCCGAAGATATTCCGCTCGGTCATGCGCTTGTTGCGGTCTCCGCTGATTCCGAAGTCTGTCAGTACGGCTGTACCGTCGTGTTTGAGCAGCACGTTTTCCGGCTTGAGGTCGCGGTGTACCTTCCCGTTCTTGTGCAAATCGTTCAGGCCGTTCAGAATTTCCAGGGCCAGGCGGGGAAGGGGAGCGTCGGCTTTGCCGATGAATTTGGAGAGGTCTCCGCCGTCGCAGAACTCCATCACGATATAGGGATTTCCCTTGAGGAAGCCCGAATCGGCGGAATGGACCAGATTACGGCTGCTGATGCGCCCGGTGCGATACTCCATGTCGAAGCGCTCGATGAGCGGCTGACGGATGGTGGCGGGCACTTCCCAGAGTCTCAGTAATTTGAGGGCCCATACCCTTCCGCTTAAGTCGCTTACCTTATACACGTAACCGAACGATCCTTCGCCGAGGACCGATTTGACGCAATACTTTCCCCCGATGATGTCGCCGACTTTACAATCGTACCTCTCGGGAATATGCGTTGCCGTATAAGGGTTTACGCTCACTTGGTAAAGCGATATTGAACGCCCCCGATCAGGACGATGCCATTCAGCTGCAGCTGAATCGCCCGCGAGGAACCGTCGATGGGAACAAGCCGGTAAGTCTCCCCGGGCGTTTCGCTGACGGGAACTACCCCGCTGAAATCACGCACCGTGGCCTTGAATCTTTTGGCGTTGTCGTTGGCCGGCATATACTCCTTCGATGAAGAGACGGCATCCTTTCGGGTGCGCCCGCGAAGGGGTGCCCCGCAGTTGGGGCAGGTTTCGTTTTCTCCGGAAAGAGGATAATGGCATTTCGGGCATTTGTCGGGAATCTCTTCCTGTGCGGCTTTAATGGCGGCCCCTGCATCCATTACAGTAGCACGCAGATTGGCCTTGACCGGTTTAGACTCGACCTCGGGTTGAGGTTCGGGTACATGAACGGGCTCACCTAAACGGACGGTCTTGGATAATTTCGCTTTTGGTTCAGAAACGGGTGCTGCAGGCTGGGGAGCGGGTGCAGCAGGTTGAGAAACGGGCGCACTTGAATTCAACGGTTCTCCGCACTTTTCGCAAGTGGTAAGACCGTCATTGTTGTACCAGCCACAATTGTCACATCGAATCATAGCTAAAGTTTTAGTGGACAACGGTCGTTATAAAAACTTTATAGCGCTAAAACATTGCGCAAAAACGAACACATTGTCTGCGTGGTTCAATTTCGTGGGACGTTAAAACTGAACCACAATGTTTTAACAAACGAAGTTTTTGGGCTTCCTTTATTGCGCAAATGAACGGTGTGAATCAGGCTCACCCGTGAATCAGGCTTATATTTTTTTACTTTTTTTTTGATTGGGGAGAAAATAATATTATATTTGTGAACAATAAAAACGTCCATTATAATTGTACCATTTTTACAGGCGTTTCTGCTTACAATTTGTAATCTGCATTCGGGTGTGACTTTAACCATTTTATGATGGTGCCTTTGGAGACGCCAAGTGTGTCGGCCATTTTTTGCCTGGAAACCCCTTTATTGATCAAATTGTATATTGTCTCCGCTTTATTGTCCAGTTTATAATGTCTGTTGCGGGTTCCTTTTTTGCGTCCAAGTGTCATTCCCTCAGCCTTCTTTCTGGCCAGCGCTTCCTTAGTCCTTTCTGAAATCAGCTGCCTTTCAATTTCTGCAGAAAGCCCAAATGCAAAAGCCAGGACCTTACTCTGGATGTCTTCTCCCAAGCGGTATTTCTCCTTGATCGTCCACACCCGGCACTCTTTTTCCATGCAGGTGTTCAGAATATCCATGATCATAAAAAGACTTCGGCCAAGCCTGGAGAGCTCGACGCAAATGATGAGATCGTTTTTTTTGATTATTTGCAAGAGCTCGCCCAGCCGTCTTTTGTCGGTAGCCCTGACTCCGGAAATGGTTTCTTCGATCCATCCATCTATGGACAGATTCTCGGTTTTACAAAAAGAATTGATGACGAAGCGCTGATTGGCGACGTTCTGCCGGTCAGTAGAGACCCTGATGTATCCGTAAACCATATTTCATATAATAATAGTTAGGATACAAAGTTCGCAGTTTTAAGAATGGCTCAGCCATAGAATGCTGTCCGGCCCTTCATTGAACAACAGGTCCAGGGCGCTGAGGCGGGGCGTGAACCCGCCCATGCGGTCGCGGAAGACCTGGTAGTAGGGACGCTCCAGTCCCAGAGTAGCTAAAACGTCGTCGGGCCGTTTGGGGTGGATGGCATAGCGGAAATCATCGGCCACGCTGTCAGGAGCGGCGAAGTCCCGGGTGGGTTCCAGCTCACACGCGATACCTATATTATTGAGAAGGAAGCGGATGGTGCTCAGATTCAGCTCCCACAGTGTGGAAGGCCTGGCATCCAACAGCGCAAACACATCGTCCCGGTAATACTCATAATAAGCCGCCGTCTCATAGGCCGTGTCCAGCGCCCGTTGCGTCCGCACCACCCAGGGCGTGGAATAATCCACCTGCACGTCCGTAATGCCCCAGGAATCCCCGTGTACCACCGGCACCTGCAGCATCTGCACGCCGTCGGCGGCCAGGATGTAGCAGCGGTTTCGGTAGCTTTGCTTCTGGTAATTTTCGCAGGCTTCCAAGAGCACATGAGACGGCAAAACCCTGTCCGGGGACAGGGTCATGTCGCGTGCCACAAGGGCAAGCCAGCTCAGCGGCGGAAAATATGCACTCGAGAGGAGCACTATTTGCGGGGAGCGCGAGGTTTGGAAATGATGCCGCGCTTGGAGCCGCGGATAAAGCGCAGGATGTTGTCCCTGTGCTCGGAGGCCGGGAAGTTGGCCTCAATGTATTCGAGCGCCTGGCTTACGTTCATGCCCTGGAAGTAGATGGCATCGTAAATGGCCTTGATCTCGTTGACGGTTTCCTCGGTGAAGCCGCGGCGCAGCAGGCCCACGCGGTTGATGCCCTCGAAGCAGATGGGCTCACGGCCGGCCAGCACGTAAGGCGGGACGTCCTTGGTAATCTTGGCGCAGGCGGCTACGAAAGCGTGCGTGCCCACCTTGGAGAACTGGTGCGAGGCGGTTTTTCCGCCCACGATGGCCCAGTCTTCGATGTCGGTTTCACCGGCAAAGCCCACGTAGCTCACCACAATGCAATGGTTTCCCACGCAGCAGTCGTGTGCAATGTGGGCGTAGGACATGACCAGGGTGTCGCTGCCCACCTTGGTAACGGCCTTGCCGCTGGCCCTGGTGCCGCGGTTGATGGTGGCGCACTCGCGGATGTTCACGCGGTCTCCGATCTCTACCCACGACTCCTCTCCCTCGAACTTGAGGTCCTGAGGAATGGCGCCCACAACGGCGCCGGGGAATACGGTGCAGTCCTTGCCAATCTTGACATGGCTGAATATGGTGGCGCCATTGAGAATTATGGTGCCTTCTCCAATTTCTACGTCTCCTTCGATAACGGCGAAAGGTCCCACTTCCACGTTGTCTCCCAGCTTGGCGGCGGGATCTACAATCGCCATAGGATGAATCTTAATCATAGTGTCTGTCTTATTTTAGCAAAGCCCGCAGGGCCTTGGCAGCTTTCGTATTAATGGTATGTCCGGGCTTGAAGGCCGTGATGCGGGCATTGACGTAACCTCCCGCAAGACGCATGTCTCCGAGGAGGTCCAGCATCTTGTGCCGGCCGCATTCGTCGGTGTGGTGCAGCACGGGGTCTCCCATGTAGCCGGTGTCGGTGACCACAAGGGCGTTGGAGAGGTCTCCTCCCTTGATGAGGCCCTTCTCCAGCATGGGCTCGATTTCCCGGTAGAAGCAGAAGGTGCGGCAGGGCCCGATCTCGCGGGCGTAGTCCACGCTCTCATCCCAGTCTGCGGTCTGTACTCCCAGGACGGGGGAGTTAAAGTCCACCGTACTTTGGGCCGATGGTGCATCGGCCGGCTCCATCCGCACCCAGGAGCCCGTTTTCTCGTCGCGGACCTCCAGCGTGTAAGGGAGCGTGATATACTTCCGCTCCACGCCCTGGTCCTCAAGCCCGTCGGGAAGGAAGGCTTCCAGATAAAGGCGGGCGCTTCCGTCCAGGATGGGAACTTCCTGATTGTCCAGCTCGATGATGGCGTTGTCCACCCCCAGGCCGGTGAGCACGCTCATGATGTGCTCGATGGTGACGGCCGTAGCCTCACCGCAGGCGATGGTGGTGCTGCGGGTGGTGGTGGTGACGTTCTCTGCGAGGGCTTCGATCTCCGGGCTGCCCGGGAGGTCCGTGCGGCGGAACCGGATGCCGGTGCCGGCCGCAGCGGGCATCACCTTCATGTGCGAGAAGGTGCCCGTATGCAATCCTTTGCCCTCGAAAGAGTAGATTTTCTTTAAAGTATGTTGGTTTTTCGCCATTCGGAAAATTATTCTTCGGCCGCCCGCTTGAACAGGGCGTAGGCCTTCATATACAGTTTGGCATCGATGACGGGGGAGCCCAGGAGCACCTGCCCGCCCTTGCGAATGTTGCCGATGACGCCGCCCTGCGCCAGGATGGTGGTGTGGTCGGCAATCTTGAGGTGACCGGCGATGCCCACCTGGCCCGCGAAGATGCAGTATTTTCCTACTTCGGTAGAACCGGCAATGCCCGTCTGGGCAGCCATGGCGGTATGGTCTCCGATGACGACGTTGTGCGCAATCATGCAGAGGTTGTCAATGCGCACGCCGTTGCCGATGATGGTAGACTCCATCTGGGCGCGGTCCACGGTAGTATTGGCGCCAATCTCGACGTCGTTGCCGATGATCACGTTCCCGAGGTGCTCGATCTTTTCCCAGGAGCCGTCCTCGCGCGGGGCGTTGCCAAAGCCATCGGCCCCGATCACCACCCCGCTGTGCAGGATGACATTGTCGCCGATGACCATGCCGGGGTAGATGCGCACGCCGGGATAGAAGGTGCAGTTCCTGCCAATCTTGCAGTTGTCGCCGATATACACGTGCTCGCGGATGACGGTGCCGTCTCCCACGGTGGTGTGCCGGCCCACATAGGCAAAGTCTCCCACGTAGACCTTCTTCCCGAACTTCGTGCTCCAGAAATACCTGGCCCGAAGGCTGCGGTGGCACTTCTTGGTCTTCTTCTGGTCTCCTACATATTTGAGAAGGTCTGCAATGGAGGAATAGGCGTTGTCTACCCGCACCAGGGTGGCCTTTACGGGCTTCTTGGGCTCAAAAGTCTTGTCCACGATGAGGATGGATGCCTCGCTGGTGTATACGTACTCTTCGTATTTGGGGTTGGCGAAGAAGCTGAGGGTTCCGGGCTTGCCATGTTCAATCTTGGCAAACTGGGTTGCCACGGCGTTTTCATCGCCTTCTACGGTGCCCTTCAGCAGCTGTGCAAGGAATTTGGCAGTAAGTTCCATAGTCTTAGATTAAGGGCTCGGCGGTCATGGCGGCAGGCTGCGGGATGCCCATCAGCTTGAGGATGGTGGGAGCCACATTGCAGAGGGCGCCGTCCTTGACGGTCTTCACCTCATCTCCGGCGTTGATCACGACAAACTGTACGGTGTTGAGGGAGTGGGCGGTGTTGGGGGTGCCGTCGGCGTTCACGGCGAAGTCTGCGTTGCCGTGGTCGGCGGTCAGGAGCACCACGTAATCTTTCGCGATGGCTTCTTTCACCACTTCACCTACCAGCCGGTCCACGCAGGTGACGGCCTGGGTGATGGAGGTGTAGATGCCGGTGTGGCCCACCATGTCTCCGTTGGCGAAGTTGAGGATGATCATGTCCTGCTTGCCGCCGCGGATTTCGGCGATGAGCTTTTCGGCTACCTCGGGGGCGCTCATCTGGGGAAGGAGGTCGTAGGTGGGAACCTTGGGGCTGTTCACGAGGATGCGGTCCTCGTTCTCGAACACGGTCTCACGGCCGCCGTTGAAGAAGAAGGTGACGTGGGCATATTTCTCGGTCTCGGCAATGCGCAGCTGGTGCTTGCCGGCCTTGGAGACGGTCTCTCCCAGGGTGTCCTGCACCAGTTCCTTGTCAAAGAGGATGTGCACGCCCTTGAAGGAAGCGTCGTAGGGAGTGAGGCAGCAGTAGTAGAGGGGCAGGGTGTGCATGCCTTCCTCGGGCATGTCCTGCTGGGTGAGGACGGAGGTGAGTTCACGGGCGCGGTCGTTGCGGAAGTTGTAGAAGATGATGGCATCTCCTTCCTCGATGGTGGCCACGGGCTTGCCGTTCTCGGTGACGACGATGGGTTTGATGAATTCGTCGGTGACGTCGGCGTCGTAGCTGGCCTGGATGCCGGCCTGGGCGCTCTCGAAGGCGGCACCCTTACCCTCCACCAGGAGGTCGTAGGCTTCCTTCACGCGGTTCCAGCGCTTGTCGCGGTCCATGGCGTAGAAGCGGCCGCAGACGGAGGCTACCTTGCCGGTGGTCTCGGCCATCTTCTCTTCCAGCTCCTTCACGAAGCCCAGACCGCTGCGGGGGTCTGTGTCACGGCCGTCCATGAAGGCGTGGACGTAGACTTTGTCCAGACCTTCTTCCTTCGCAACGCGCAGGAATTCGTACACGTGGTCCAGGGAGCTGTGTACGCCGCCGTGGGAGGTGAGGCCCATCAGGTGCAGCTTCTTGCCGCTTTTTTTGACATATTCGTAGGCTGCCTTGATCTCCGGGTTTTCGAGGAGCTTGTGCTCGCGGCAGGCGATGTTGATCTTGACGAGGTCCTGGTACACTACACGTCCGGCGCCCAGGTTCATGTGACCCACTTCGGAGTTGCCCATCTGGCCGTCGGGTAGGCCGACGTACTCGCCGCAGGCCTGCAGGTGGCTGGAAGGGTATTTCTCACGGAGGGCATCAATGTTCGGGGTGCCCTGGGTCCAAATAGCGTTGGAATAGTCGTGGCGGCCTTCGCCCCAACCATCCAGAATCATCAGTAAAACTTTACGGTTCATATATCTTTCTAATTATAACCAAAAACAGACTGTCTACATATAGGCAGTCTGCAAAGTTACGCATTTTTTATGGAAATCCGAAGGATTAGCCGGGTGGAATTTGTCACGCGCACCGAGTGGTCAATGGCGTACCCCACGACGGCCAGTACGTGGTGCGGGTCCCGGGCGCTCTTGATGAGCGGAATGAAGGGCTTTTCGTCGGCCGGGATGTGATGGTCCGTGAACCAGTCCTGCATCTTCTTCTTTCCCGGAGCGCCCAGCGGCTTAATCCAGTCACCGGTTTCCCATCGGCCCTCTATAAATTCCCCAGCCTTGTCCTTGTCTAAAATGAGCATACCCAGGGGTTGCTTAAGCTCCAATGTATTGTCCCAAGGCTCTTCGGTTATAATGAAGTCATGGTTTTGGTCGGAGGCCGGGAAGGCACTCTCCCCTGAACCCTCCGGGGCTTCGCCCCTTCGTCCCTCCCACTGCCCTTCGGGCAGCGGGCCCCTCCCTCTAATGCGGCCGAGGGTGGCCACAGGTTCAGGGGAGAGTGCCTTCCCGGCCTCCGACCATTCAGACCAAAACCGTTCCATATCCCGGTTCAGCGTCTGGATGAAGGAAGGGTTGATCTCCTTGAAGACGGGAAAGACGAGGTTTCGGATCTTGTTGCGCTTGTAGTCGTTCTCCGCATTGGTGCGGTCTTCCCGCCACTGAAGGTCCTGCTCGGCGGCGAAGGCTTCGATATCGGCCCGGGTCATTCCCAGCAGCGGCCTCAGGAGGGGAATATCGGCAAACTCGGGGTCCGGGATGAAGCCCTCGGGCCGCATGCCGGTGATGCCGCGGAGGCCCGTGCCCCTCAGAAGGTTGAGGAGGAGGGTCTCGGCGTTGTCGTTGGCGTTGTGCGCCACGGCGACGGCCTCGTAGCCGTGCTCGCGGCAGAGCTCCCCGAACCAGCGGTACCGCAGGCGCCGGGCGGCCATCTCTACGGAGATACCCTGGGCCGATGCATATGCCTTTGTGTCAAAGCGCTTTACGTGGATGGGAATGCCGTTTTCCCCGGCCCAGCTGCGCACGAAAGCTTCATCGGCGTCGCTCTCTTCCCCGCGCAGCCCGAAGTTGCAGTGTGCAATGGCAAAAGGCCCGCCTTCGAGACGGACCTTCCGGGCCAGGCACATGGAATCGATGCCTCCGCTGACGGCGACAAGCAGCATTCTCCGGTGCGTTAATTCTTTTTGGTAGCGATGGAGTAGGTGAAGCCCAGCTCCAGGAATTCCTTGAACTGGAGACCCTTGCCGTCTGTCCGGCGAGGGTTCACCTGTACCAGCGGATCGTAAATCATGTAGGTGCTCAGGTTGATGGCGAAGAACCGGGCCACCTTCCAGGAAATCTTGTTGTCCCAGGTAATACGGGGTTCTACCTTGGGAGTGAGGTAGTTGTAGAACAGGGTGAACTGGGTGTTGTAGGAGAAATTCTCATTGATTACCCATCCCATGTCCAGCTTGAGCTGCGTACCAAACTCCATACGGGCACTGCGGTACTCGGTGGTGCTGCCGTCCACAAGGGCCATACCGTAGGTCTTTCTCAGCTCCTCGATGCTCACGATCACGGCACCGCCGGAAAGAGGGGCTACGTTCAGCGAGAACCAGGGTGCGGGTGTCCAGAGGGCACCGATACCGACGTTGAGGTAGGCCGGGGAGAAGAAGCCGGATTTGAGTTTGCGGGCATCCAGCCAGTCTGCGACGGAAGGCTCGATCACGTTGCCTTCGGCGTCCTGGGTGGTGGCCGGTGTCTTGTAGTCGTAGTTGTTGTTGAACTGCGTCCTGAAGTCAAAGCTGGCCGAGTAGGCCAGGTGCTTCACCGGCGTCTCGTAGCCCCATTTGGACTCGAACAGGATGCGGTCCTTGTTCTTCTGGAGAATGGGTTTGTCGGCGCTGTAGAGGAAGCCGTAGTCCATCACCAGGTGATTGGTGCCCACGAGTTTGCCCTTGGCGTAATTGGCGCTGCCGTCGATGGTGCCGGAGAGCGACACGTTGTTGTAACCGCCGGCGGCCCACTGGCTCAGGAATGTCTGGCCGAAGCTGATGTTGGTCACCAGCTTATTGGTCCAGTAGCGGGGTTTCTCCACCTTCTCGGGGACGTCCTCGGCCGCGCTGAGGGCTGCGGCGGCTTCGGCGGCCGCCGTCTGGGTGTTCTGGGCCGATGCCACGACCGTGGCAAGGAGCGCCATAAGGGTGACGATGCGTTTCATGATACTAGTAGCTTCTGGCAAACAGGACTCTCTGGTGAGAGGGCTTGCCGGTATAGATGCACTTGCCTTCTTCCATGCACACGGCACTGTCCACGGGGATGCAGCGGATGGTCGCCTTGGTCTCTTCCTGGATCTTGGCCTCGGTCTCGGCGGTGCCGTCCCAGTGGCACAGGAGGAAGCCGCCCTTCTCAATCTCTTCCTTGAACTCCTCCCAGGTGTCTACCTTGCGGATGGAGGCGTCGCGGAAGGCGAGGGCGCGGTTGTAGATATTCTTCTGGATGTCATCGAGAAGGCCGATGATGCGGTCCTCCAGGCCTTCGATGGGCTCGGAGATTTTCTCGAGGGTGTCGCGGCGGGCTACCTCCACGGTGCCGTTCTGAAGGTCACGGGGACCCATGGCCAGGCGCACGGGAACGCCCTTGAGCTCCCACTCGGCAAACTTGAAGCCGGGACGGAGCGTGTCACGGTCGTCGATTTCCACGCTGTGACCCTTGGCCTCGAGGGCCTTCTTGACCTCATGCATCTTGTCCAGCACGGCGCTGTGCTCCTCTTCACTCTTGTAGATGGGAACCATCACTACCTGGATAGGGGCCAGGGCCGGAGGCAGTACCAGGCCGTTATCGTCTCCGTGGGCCATGATGAGGGCGCCCATCAGACGGGTGCTCACGCCCCAGGAAGTGGCCCAGACGTAGTCCTGCTTGCCTTCGTTGTTGGTGAAGGTGACATCGAAGCTCTTGGCGAAGTTCTGGCCCAGGAAGTGGGACGTGCCGGCCTGCAGGGCCTTGCCGTCCTGCATGAGGGCCTCGATGGTCATGGTGTCCAGGGCGCCGGCAAAACGCTCGCCGGGGCTCTTGTGGCCAACGACCACGGGAAGGGCCATGATTTCACGGGCAAATTTGGCGTATACGTTCACCATCTGCTCCTTGCGGGCCTCGGCCTCGGCGGCGGTGGCGTGGGCGGTGTGGCCTTCCTGCCACAGGAACTCGGCCGTTCTCAGGAACAGGCGGGTTCTCATTTCCCAGCGTACCACGTTGCACCACTGGTTGCACAGGATGGGGAGGTCTCTCCAGCTGTGGATCCAGTTCTTGTAGGTGTTCCAGATGATGGTCTCGGAGGTAGGGCGCACGATGAGCTCTTCTTCCAGTTTGGCGTCGGGGTCTACCACGATACCGTTCCCGTTCGGGTCGTTCATGAGGCGGTGGTGGGTGACCACGGCGCACTCCTTGGCGAAGCCTGCCACGTGCTCTGCCTCACGGCTGAAGAAGCTCTTGGGGATGAACAGCGGGAAGTAAGCGTTCTTTACGCCGGTTTCCTTGAACATGTCGTCCAGAATGCGCTGCATCTTCTCCCAGATGGCGTATCCGTAGGGTTTGATGACCATGCATCCGCGCACGGCGCTTTGTTCGGCCAGGTCTGCCTTGACCACAAGGTCATTGTACCACTGAGAGTAGTTTTCCTGCCGGTTGGTTACCTCTTTTGCCATAGTTTTTATTGCTTTTTTTCCGTTAAATGCGTAATATTGTACTGGAAAAGCCGAACGAAAGGTACATTTCTTGCATCTTTAGGGTAAAAATCCGGTTTTCCGGCCACAAAGATACTTAAATTTATTGGATTAAAGGAGGTCGTATATGAAAAAGCACATTCTCTCATATGCCTTTGCAGCATTTGCCGCCCTTTCCTGTTCTTCCATGGCCAGTCTTCAGACGCAGGTCTATGACGACGGCCTGTACACGCGTCCTGCGGTGGCAGCCGCCCCGGCGGAGGCAGTGCCCGTGCCCGGCGAAGAAGTGGACAATCTCCTTGCAATGAGCAAACAGTCTCCCGCGTATATTCTCAGTGAAGGTGACACCCTCGTCGTTCCCGCCGGCTCCGAGGTACGGTTCCGTAACAACAGCGCCGTACTGGCCATCGTGGATACCACGCTGCCTTCCTGGACGTGGGATTATTCCTGGTACTATGGTCCCCGCTGGGCCTGGGATCCCTGGTATTACGATTCCTGGTACTATCGGCCCTGGCACCTCCGCCCCTGGCATTATTACGGTTACCACTGGAGCTGGAGTCCCTGGTACTACGGCCCCCGCTGGGCCTGGGACCCCTGGTATTATGACCCCTGGTACTATGATTCCTGGCATTTCAGGCATCACTATTATGGGTACTACGGCTATGGCTACCATGGATACAGCCACTGGTATGGCCGTCCCGGCTTCTATCACGTGAACCGCCATCTGTACGGCCCCGAGAACAACGGCCGGCAGAGCGTAGCCAGAAAAAGTACCAGCGCATCGGCCTTCGGCGGTGCCACCCGCTCCAGCAGCGTAAGCCGTGGAGGCGGCGCTTCCCGCTCGTCGGTGAGTCGCTCGTCCTCGATCCGTTCGTCCGTGAGCCGTACCTCTTCGACAGGACGCTCCAGCCGCAGCGTGGCTACTTCCAGCCGCACGTCGTCCAGCCGGGCTTCTTCCAGCCGCAGCAGTTCATCGGCCAGTCGCAGCAGCGCCAGCTCTTCGCGCTCCAGCTCAACCCGCTCCAGCGCTTCCTCCAGCCGCAGCAGTTCATCGTCCAGCCGCAGCAGCAACTACCGCTCCTCCGGCAGTTCCCGCAGCAGCTCCTCCGGAAGCAGCTACCGTTCCTCCGGAAGCTCCAGCTCAAGAAGTTCTTCTTCCAGCTCCCGCTCCTATTCCGGTGGCTCCAGTTCTTCCCGCAGCAGCAGCGGCAGCAGCCGGTCGTACTCCGGTGGCGGCAGTTCCCGCTCCTACTCCGGCGGCGGCAGCAGTTCCCGCTCTTCCGGCGGCTCCAGCCGCTCCGGCGGACGTCGTTAACCTTTGAAGACTATCATGAAAAAGATTATACTCTTTACTCTGGCATCGGCGCTGGCTGTAACGGCGTCGGCCCAGTCCTGGCAGGATGCCCTGCTTTACAGCGAAAATGAATATGGCGGTACGGCCCGCAGCATTGCCCTGGGCAATGCCCTCACTGCCGTGGGGGGAGACCTGGGCTCCCTGGGTATCAATCCGGCTGGCTCGGCCGTGGCGGGTTACTCCCAGATTACCGTGAGCCCGGCGCTGTCCTTCTCGGTGGCACAGGCCACGAGCGACAATCCCGAACTTGCTTACGGAGACCGCGTCAGTACGCTCTATACCCGCATGAAACTGCCTAACCTGGGCATGGTCGCCAATATCAATACCGGGCGCCGTCACGGGATCAAGCGCGTTTCTTTCGGCTTCCTGTACAATTCCACCGCAGATTACACCGGCCGCATGTATGCTACCGGCATCAATGCCACCAACTCCTTCAGTGGGGCACTGGCTTCGTCTGCCGAGGGCTATCCCGAGGGCGCGCTGTCCGGCTCGGACTCCAAGTACGGCTGGTGGAACCTGGACGACTTCAGCGAAAGCTACGGGCTGTCCTGGAGAGATATGGTGGCCTACCGCAGCGGCATCTTCGGCACGGTGAACAGCCGCTACCTGGGCCTTACCGACTGGGATAAGGACGGGAAGAACAGCGGCGTGCTGGCGCCTCTCTTCCAGAAGTACGGCATGCAGACCAAGGGCTACAAGAACGATATGCTCTTCAACGTGGGCTTCAACCTCTCCGACGAATTCTACTGGGGCGTGAACCTGGGCATTACCATCCTCGGTTACGGCCAGGCGGAATACTGGTCCGAGGCTCCGGCGAATGTCAATGAATTCCCGGCCATTCCTTTCGACTCCAATCCCAATGCCCGTTTCCAGTCGCTGGAGATGAAGCGCATCTTCGATGCCAAGGGACGGGGCGTTTATCTGAAGGTGGGTGCGCTGTGGCGTCCCGCCGGCACCGGCCTGCGCCTGGGTGCCGCCTTCCAGACGCCTACCATTCTCAATCTGGATACCCGGTCGGCCTGGTACGGAAAAGCCGATGTCACCGGCGTGAGCCTGCCGTCGGCCCAGTCTCCGGAATGGGATGACGCCTATACGCTTGTGAGTCCGGCGCGCTTCAACGCCGGTGTGGCCTATACCTTCGGGAAAGCGGCCCTCCTCAGCGTAGACTATGAGGTGGTGAACTATGGTCGCAACCGGTTCCGCTCCCGCACGGAGAGCAACATCTACTATTCCAGCTCGTACTTCGAGAATGCCAATGCCGACATCCGGGACGTACTGGGCTTCAGCCATTCGCTCCGGGCCGGTGTGGAAGTGAACCTGCTGCCGGGCATGGCCCTCAGGGCCGGTTACAGCATGACTACCGGTGCACAGCACAATTACCTGCAGTGGGAATACAATCCCCAGGATGACAAGGAGCACCTGATGGTATATGAACTCAGCGCAGCAGAACGTGCCGCCCTTGTCAAGCACACGGTGTCGGCGGGCCTGGGCTTTACCCACGGCGCCTTCTTCACCGACATCACCTTCCGCTATCGTTCCATGCCCACGCAGTATTTTACTCCTTATGAGTATTATGACTACAGCGGAACGGACTATACCAACAAATATGTGGTGACCGACGCACCTTATGCCCTGCCGGAAATCTGTGCCACATACAGGCGTTTTGATGCCATTCTTACGCTGGGCATGCGGTTCTAGCCGCCCGTTTTCTGCCATTTTGGCAGAGCGCGTCCCTTGGCACGAAGTTCGATTAAATCTTTGGCGTCACCCAAAAAAAGGGTGGCGCCAGTTTTTTTGTCAGGAAACAAGTAAAAAGTAATTATATTATGGGAAAAATCATTGGTATCGACCTGGGAACAACCAATTCCTGCGTCGCTGTGATGGAAGGCAATCAGCCTACCGTCATCATCAATAACGAGGGACAGCGCACCACTCCCTCTGTGGTAGCTTTCACCGACGGCGGTGAGCGTAAGATCGGCTCGCCTGCAAAACGTCAGGCTATCACCAATCCTAACAACACTGTGTTCTCCATCAAGCGTTTCATGGGTGAAACCTATGATCAGGTGAATGCAGAAGTGGCCCGCGTGCCCTACAAGGTGGTCCGCGGTGAGAACAATACGCCCCGTGTAGACATCAACGGCAAGCTCTATACGCCGCAGGAAATCTCGGCCATGATTCTTCAGAAGATGAAGAAGACCGCCGAGGAGTACCTGCGTCAGGAAGTGACGGAGGCCGTTATCACGGTTCCGGCTTACTTCTCCGACTCTCAGCGTCAGGCCACCAAGGAGGCCGGCCGCATTGCAGGTCTGGATGTGAAGCGTATCATCAACGAGCCCACGGCTGCCGCTCTGGCATACGGCCTTGACAAGAAGGACAAGGACATGAAGGTGGCTGTGTACGACCTCGGTGGCGGTACCTTCGATATCTCTATCCTCCAGCTGGGTGACGGCGTGTTCGAGGTTCTCTCCACCAACGGTGACACCCACCTTGGCGGTGATGACTTCGACCAGGTTATCATCGACTGGCTGGCCAGCGAGTTCGCTGCCGAGAACGGCGGTATCGACCTCAAGAAGGATCCTATGGCCCTGCAGCGTCTGAAGGAAGCCGCAGAGAAAGCCAAGATCGAACTTTCCAGCCAGACTTCCACGGAAATCAATCTGCCGTACATCATGCCGGTAGACGGTGTTCCCAAGCACCTGGCCAAGACCCTTACCCGTGCCAAGTTCGAGCAGCTCTCCGACGCCCTGTTCCAGCGCAGCATCGCTCCTTGCCGTCAGGCGCTTGCCGATGCTCACCTGAACCCCTCCGACATTGACGAGGTTCTCCTGGTTGGCGGCTCTACCCGTATCCCTTACGTGCAGGAACTGGTGAAGAACTTCTTCGGCAAGGAACCCAACAAGAGTGTGAACCCCGACGAGGTTGTCGCCATCGGCGCATCCATCCAGGGCGGCGTGCTCGCAGGTGATGTGAAGGACGTGCTTCTGCTGGATGTCACTCCGCTGTCCCTGGGTATCGAGACCCTCGGCGGTGTCATGACCAAGCTTATCGAGTCCAACACCACCATCCCGGCCAAGAAGAGCCAGGTGTTCTCCACGGCTGCCGATAACCAGCCCGGTGTTGAGATCCGCGTGCTCCAGGGCGAGCGCCCCATGGCCAAGGATAACAAGCAGATTGGTATCTTCCACCTGGACGGCATTGCTCCCGCACCCCGTGGCGTACCTCAGATCGAGGTTACCTTCGATATCGATGCCAACGGTATCCTGAACGTGAGCGCCGTGGATAAGGCTACCGGCAAGGAGCAGCACATCCGTATCGAGGCTTCCAGCGGCCTGTCCGACGCCGAAATCCAGCGCATGAGAGATGAGGCCAAGGCCAACGAGGCCGCCGACAAGGCCGAGAAAGAGCGCATCGAGAAGATCAACAACGCCGATGCCCTTACCTTCCAGGCCGAGAAATTCCTGAAGGAGAACGGAGACAAGGTTCCCGCCGATGTCAAGAATGAGGTGGAGACTAACTGCAATGCCCTGAAGGAAGCTGTGAAGGCCCAGAACATGGCCGATATTGACAAGTACTCCGAGGCCCTCAACAAGGCATTCGAGAAGATGTACCAGGCCGGCCAGCAGGCCGGTGCCCAGGGCGGTCCCCAGGGCCCGTTCCAGGGCGGTCCTCAGCCCAACGGCCCTCAGCCCGAAGGTCCCGATGAGCAGTAATTCAGGCAGCTCATCCCGAAAATAATTCAATTCGTCAGCAAAACGGCTTGGGTGTCCAGGCCGTTTTGTTCGTTATTATTAAAGTATTGTTAATTTTGTTACATGCTTACGGATGAGGGAAAGATAATTGAACGGCTCTCCCAGGGGGATGAAGAATCCTTCCGGAAACTGTTCGAATACTATTATCCCAAAGCCGTATCATTTCTCCTTGCGCTTATTCAGGATGAAAACGAGGCGAAGGACCTTGCGCAGAATCTGTTTGTAAAAATCTGGCTCATCCGCTCATCTTTGGGCAAGATCCGTTCTCTTGGCGCCTATCTCTATCGGATGTGCCGGAATGCCGCCATCGATTATGGCCGCACCCATAAAGTCAAGATTCCGTTGGAAGAGCATACCGACGACTCCCAATCCTATGATTTGGATGAAGAATACTTTGCGCGCGAACGCCAGTATCAGATAGACCGTATGGTGGAACGGATGCCTCAGAAGCGGAAACAGGTCTTTCTCATGTCCAGAAAACAGGGGAAAAGCAACGATGAGATCTCTGCAGAGCTGGGGATTTCCAAGAAAACCGTGGAGAATCACATCAATGCTGCACTGAAGGAATTGCGTAAAATCACTTCATGCATCGCTTTTTTTCTATAATCTCTTAGGGGCTGACGCCCCTTTTTTCGTCTTTATTACGTAAACGCTAAAACTATGACACCTTTCGATCATTTCCCGGGGTGGGATCAGATTGAACCGTTTTCCATGTCTTCGGAGGAACTGGACGCCGCTTTTGAAGAGGTGATGAAGCGCTCCCGGACGTTGGAAGCCTATCTTGCCAGGGAACGGAGCATCCGCAGGACAAAGTACCTCCGAGTCATCTTCTCGGTTGCGGCTGTCTGTGCCCTGATTCTGGTACCGGTCTTTTCTGTCCGCTATGCACGCCGTACTGCGCCGCAGAACCAGGTCGCAGCCGTCAATTATATCCAGCGTTCCACATCTTGCGGAGAAACCGCCGAGGTTATTCTTCCCGACCATTCCCGTGTCCTGTTGAATGCACAGTCGGTACTCATTTATCCGGAGACTTTCCAATCGGAACGCACGGTGTTCCTTTCCGGGGAGGCTATTTTCGATGTGACTGCTTCTGAGGAGGATGCTTTTTATGTGCAGACCTCCGACCTGGTGGTGAAGGTGCATGGGACCCGCTTTGATGTGAAAGCCTATTTCGACGATCCCATGGTTACCGCAACCCTGAACAGGGGCGCCATCGCGGCCTGGCCGAAGAACGCGCCTGAAAGGGTGGTGGAACTGGAGCCGGAACAGTACTGCGCTCTGGAGCGTTCCACCGGCGCCCTTGTCCATGGGCGTGCCAATTCCTCTGAATCCATGTCCTGGGAAGGGGGCAATCTTTGTTTCCATTCGGAGTCTATCCATGAGATTATCAGGATTATCCAGCGCCACTATGGCGTCCAGGTTTACCTGACCACCTCCAAATATGACAAGGCCAGGATCAGCGCACGCTTTATCCACGGAGAAACCGTGGACGAATTGCTGGACGCCATATGTTCGGTAGTCCCGTCCATGCGGTACAGCCGCACTGATGATGCCATTTACATCCGTTAATCATTTATCATTATCTAATTACCAATCCTCGTTTCTATGAGAAAGACTATTATGCTTACATGTTGTATGCTGCTGATAGGCCTGCTCATCCCTAACCTGCTCCAAGCGCAGGAGGAACCGGTCATCAACTTTTCCAAAAGTCGCCTGACCCTTTCCGGAGCGTTGTCGGCAGTTGAACAGCAAAGCGGCTATTCCATCGCATACAATGAGAATCTGCTGGATCTGAAAAAAGTAGTAACAGCTCCCAGCGGAAAGAGACTCTCGCAGGTCCTGGCCTCCCTTCTGGAAGGAACCAATTGTGAAGCCCGTATCAAAGACAAGATTATTCTGATTGTCAAGAAAGAGAAGGGCGCAGTGAAGGTTTATTCGGGAAAGGTCCAGGATAAAGATGGCCCTGTCATCGGCGCCGTTATTCAGGTGGAAGGTATGTCGGCTGTCGCCATGTCCGACAACGACGGCTCCTTTTCCATTCAGGCTCAGAAAGGCGATGTCCTTCTTGTGAGCATGCTGGGATACAAGGAAGTCCGTTTTCCATTGGGCTCCCGGACAGATGGCTTCATTATCATGCTGTCGGATGATATCACGCTGCTGGAAGAATCCGTTGTTGTGGGTTACGGCAGCATGCAGCGCCGGGATATCACATCGGCCATCGCAACATATAAGCCGGCCGAGGAAGGCGAGCGTCAGGTGCTGAGTCCCGATGCCATGCTGCAGGGCCGTGTGCCCGGTGTAAATGTGACGGCGGCCTCCGGCACCCCGGGTGGAAAAAGCCGTGTGAGTATCCGTGGTATCGGCTCCCTGACTGCCGGAAACGAACCCCTCTATGTGATTGACGGTGTTCCCATGAGCAATACCTCGGGTGATACCGGCGCATGGGGAGGTGAATCCCTTACCGGCCTTTCCGATATCAATCCTGCCGATATCGAATCGGTGCAGGTGCTGAAGGATGCCGCATCGGCGGCCATCTATGGTTCCCGCGGTACCAACGGCGTCATTATTATCACCACCAAGAAAGGTGCGAAAGGCGCTCCCAAGCTGTCGGCCGATGCAACTTTCGGCCTGAGTTACCTGCCCAACCTTTCCAAGCTGAAGGTGGCAGACGCCGACCTGTACCTGGAAGTGCAGAATGAGGCCATCGACAATTACAATATGCAGACCGGCAGTTCTATCGCCCGTCTGGAGAATCCGTATCCCGGCAAACCGCAATTCAGCTGGCTGGACATGGTGTTCCGTGTAGCCAAGAGCTGGAGTACCAATATTTCGGTTTCCGGAGGTTCCGAAAACAGCAATTATTATATTTCTGCCAACGCCAAACAGAATGAAGGTGTGGGCATGGGGAGCCTGTACCAGAAATACGGCATTAAAGCCAATGTCAACAGCGATGTACGTCCCTGGCTTTCCGTGGGTGCTTCATTGAATTTCAGTTATACCAACGCCAACCGTGTGCCCGATGGCAATATCGGCACATCCATGTTGACGCATGGCCTTGAGCACCGCCCTTGGGATACTCCCTTCAAACCGGACGGCTCTTATACCATCATCAATGCCGAGCTCCTTCACTACAACCTTGTCCAGGCTATCAATGAACAGAATGTATACAACAAAAGCTACCGTATGTACGGGAACGCTTTTGTCCGCCTGAATTTCTCCAAGGATCTGCATTTCAAGACAAGTTTCGGTGGCGACTTTATGGCAGCCGAAGACCATGTGCAGTATTCTGCCGAGCACATGTACGGCAACTCTGTAGGCGTGCTCATCGATTCCCGCAAAAACTTCACGTCCTTCGTCGTAGACAACATCCTCGACTACAGCCATGCATTCGATGGCCTCTCGTTGGACGTCATGCTGGGCCATTCCTTCCAGTTGGATAATAATTCCACTGCCCGCCAGAAGGGCCAGGGTTTCCCCTCCAAGTCCTTTGACGTGAACTCCGTTGCAGCAGAATTCCCGGAAGTTACCTCTGGCCTTTCCTCCTGGGGTCTGCAGTCCTTTATGTTCCGCACTACCGTTAACTGGAAGAATCGTTATCTGGCAACTGTGAACGCCCGATATGATGGTTCGTCTAAGTTCGCCCCGGAACATCGTTACGGTTTCTTCCCGTCCGTTTCACTGGGTTGGAACATTTCCGAAGAACCTTTCTGGACATTCACCGGAACCAATGCCAAGCTCCGCGTGAGTTACGGCGCCACCGGTAACCAGGGCGGTATCGGCAGCTATGCCTACCAGTCGCTGGCAAACGGCGGTTACAATTACATGAACAAGAACGGTCTGGCTGTGATGACGCAGGGCAACCGCGACCTCGAATGGGAAAAGGCTGACCAGTATGATATCGGCACAGATCTTTCATTCTTCTCCGGCGCCCTTACCATTACGGCCGATGCATTCTTGAAAGATACCCGCAATCTGCTATACTCCAAGCCTACTGCAGCTACCACTGGTTTTACCAATTATACCTGCAATATTGGCTCCATGCGCAATAAGGGTCTCGAATTCGCCATCGGCGGAAACCTTGGCAAGCACGACTTCCACTGGAAAGGTGATTTCAACATTTCCTTCGTCCGCAACCGTCTCACTGGACTTATCGGAGAGGATGAGATTCTGAGGACGGATGACTATCACGCCTTGAAAGTGGGTGAGGAAGTGGGAAGCTTCTATATGATCAAGATGACCGGCATCTATCAAAGCGATGATGAGGTCCCCACTTATCTGCGCGACAATTACGGCGTCCGTGCCGGTGACTGCATCTATGAAGATGTTTCCGGCCCCAATGGCGAGCCCGACGGCGATATCAGCAGCGCCTATGACAGCCAGTTCGTCGGATCGGCCAACCCTAAATTCACGGGTGGTCTGAATAACTCCTTTACCTATAAGGGTTTCGATTTCAATATTTTCTTCACTTTCTCGTACGGTGCCAAACTGTATGAGTACTGGACGGGTGGCCTTCGTCTGGGTAACGGTAACTGGCCTGCCCAGGAATCCGAAGCCCTGGCCCGCTGGACCGGTCCCGGAACTACCAATACCACGCCCCGTGCCATTTATGGATACACCTGGAACTCCACCATGTTCAAAAACACGCGCTTCCTTCACGACGCTTCCTATCTGCGTCTGCGTACGGTCTCCGTGGGTTATACCCTTCCTGCAAACCTGACCAAGCGGATTGGTGTTGAAAAACTGCGTGTCTATGTCCAGGGTGACAATGTGTGGCTGCTGGCTCCATTCCGTTTCCTGGATCCGGAGGTGAACACCTCGCTGGATGCTACCAAGATGGGCCTGGACTGCATGTGGATTCCCCAGCCCCGCTCTTTTACCTTCGGCGTCAATCTTAAATTCTGAGCGTCATGAAAAAGTATATCTATATTATTGTAGCAGCACTGGCCCTGATTTCTTGTGGCAAGTTTCTGGACCAGTATCCGCATAATGCCGTCTCCAGTGACAATCTTACGGAAGACGATGCCGAAATGCTGATGGCTGGCGTATACAACATTGCCCAGTATAAACCTACATTCAACGGCTGGGCCATGTTTGACATCATCGGCGGTGACCTCATCCGCCCGGGTGCTACATCTACCAATACACCGGCTCTGGTGATTCAAGGTGCCATCGGCCCTGACAACTCTATGGTTGGCGGACCTTGGAATGGTTACTATGCCGGCATGTATCAGATCAACAACTTCATCCGTTCCATCGAGAAACTGCCGGAATCGGTTAAGAAAAACGAGATGCTGGGCGTGGGCCATTTCTTCAGGGGCCTGTACTACTACAATATCGTGGCCCGCTGGAGAGACGTTCCCATCGTGGACAAGATTATCACCGAGGATATTGCCCAGACTCCGGAGGCCGATGCCTGGAAATTCGTCGAATCTGAATTCCAGCAGGCCGTGAAGCTGGCTCCCGATTTCACCAACAAGAATTACGTGTCCAAGGATGCTGCAAAGGCTCTTCTGGCCCGAACCTATTTGGCCATGGGCAAGAAAGCCGAAGCCGCGGAACTGGCCGAAGAACTGATTACCTGCGGCCGTTTCGCACTGGCCGATTTCACGGATATCTTCCGCGGTGTGGCCAACAAGGAAGAGATTTTCACTTTCTCCAACCTTCTGGAGGAGGGAAGCTACAATATCGGCTCGTATTATTATACGAAGGAATCCCCGGTGGGCGGCAGCTATACTTTCTGCCCCACGCAGGAGGCCATGGACATGTTCCAGCACATTGACAAGCGCCGTACGGTGTCTGTAGATATCCAGGGCAGCAACAATGTAGTAAACAAATACTGCATGGGCGATGCCGGTCACGATCCTATCTATATCACCCGTCTCGCCGAGATGTATCTGATCAGTGCCGAAGGAAAGGGGCTTGCCCTGGGAATCGACCGTCTGAATGAACTCAGACGCTTCCGCGGCCTGCCCGATGTGTCACCGGCCAATGAGGATGCTTTCCTGGACGCTGTCCTGAATGAGCGCCGTCTGGAACTGTTTGGTGAGGGATTCCGTTGGTTCGATCTGGTTCGTACCGGGAAGTACGAGAAGGTAGTGGGCGTAGACCACAAGTATAGTGTACAGCCCATCCCTTCCCGTGAACTCACCCTGAACAAACTGCTGAAACAGAACCCACTCTGGGTTGCAACACCCAATAACAATGAGGAGGAATAGCCTTATGAAGAAGAAAACATATATACTGCTGACTCTCTTGCTGCTGCCGTCAGTCCTGGCCTGCAAGAAACTGCCTGCCGGACCGGAAGATATTCCGGATACCTCCTATGTCCCCAGGACGGAATTGGGAAAACAGGTGGCACTGGCCGCCTCGGTAGGTCATGTCTATGCCGACACGACTTTCATGATCGCTGCCGGCGTGGACGAAACGGATATCCATCTGCAGACTTCACTGGCAAAAGTGGAGCACGTTTTCATCCTGCGCATCAAACTGAATACGCCTGGCGTGAAAATGAAGGTGGGAATGCCGTATGATTTGGATTCCTATGTAATCGGCAGCCGCCAGACCCCTTCCGACATGATTGAATATGTGGACAAGCCCGGACGTCGCGTGGTCGCCGTGGTAAACGCCGACTTCTGGGATACGTCCAACGGAAAGATCCGCGGCCCCATCCACAGAAACGGTCGTGTCCTCAAGAATACCTTTGTGTATTCTCCCACCCTGACCGATCAGGCCATCAGTTTCTTCGGCCTGGATTTCGACGGGAAGCCGGTTATCCGCGATACCGTCACCTACCGTCAAATGGCATCGGATCTCAGGGATGTGACAGGCAGCGGCGTAATTGTCCTGAGCAACGGTGAGGTCCCGGGCGACTTCTCCGGTTATTCCACCAACCGTCATCCCCGTAATGTCGTAGGATATACCGAGGACGGGAATACCCTGTTCTTTATGATCGTAGACGGCCGCCAGGCGCTCTGGTCAGACGGCATGCTTTATTGGGAGATGGGTGAAATAATGAAGAGCCTGGGCTGCAGCTGGGCTTCCAACCTGGACGGCGGCGGCAGCGCACAATTGGTGATCCGTCATCCATCGGCCAATATCTATCAACTCCGCAACCGTGCTTCCGACGGTGCCCAGCGCCCTGTCGTCAACACCTGGATGGTAACCGTCAATGAACCGTAATTATGAAAAAGAGTCTGAAATACATATTATTGGCAGTTGCGGCTGCAATGGTCTCCGCTTCCTGCCAACACGACCCTGTGGCTCCCGAAGTGGTAAAGCCCAAGGTGCTGTCCCTCCTTCCCAAGGCAGGCTATCCCGGCACTTCGGCTGTGATTTCCGGCTATGGCTTCACTGAACCCGCCACCGTTTCCGTAGACGGCGTCCAGGCCAGTGTGACTTCTGTCACCATCGACAGGATATATTTCAAGATGCCGGAACATGAGCTGGGCAATGTGGCCGTCAGCGTGACTACCGGCGGCGAAACGCTCACCGGCCTCACCTTCCGCTATGCAGAACCTGTGGAGGAAGAAAAACTGGCTATCTTCTCCTATACTCCTGCGTCCGGTATCGAGGGTGACCAGATCACCATCAGCGGACAGCTTTTCTCCAACAAGAAGGAGAGGAATACCGTAAAGATCAACGATCTTCCGTGCGAGATAGTTTCTGCCAACGATACCCGTTTGGTGGTCGTTCTTCCCGACAATCCGGAAGGTCAGTATCCTTTCGTGGTTTCCGTTGATGGAGAAACGGTCAGCGGCCCTAATTTCACTTATGACAAGAAACCGGAACTGACGGTATTCAGCATCACACCCAATTCCGGCTCTGAGGGTGATATCGTGGAAGTGGCGGGCATCTGCTTCAGTGAGATTCCTGCCGAAAACCAGGTAAGTTTCAACGGCGTGCCGGCCGAAGTCCTGTCGGCCACCACCACCAAACTCAGCGTGAAGATTCCTTCGAATCCCAAGGGTTCTTATCCCATTGTCGTCACGGTGGGTGAAAAGACCGTTGAGGGCCCTGTCTTCATGTATGTGGCCAAGACCTATACATACACGGTAAAGACCATGTCCGGCACCGCCGGCCGCGCCGCCGATGCCGTAACTATCGTGGACGGCGGCCCTACCGTTGCCAAGTTCCGTCAGCCCCGTGGCGTCGCATTCCTGTCCGACGGCCGTCTGGCCATTTTGGATAATGGCAACAATGCCATGCGTTTCATGGATCTGAACACATGGGATGTTACTTCGAGTAAGAAAACAACTTCCATTTCCAACGCCGGTTGGCGCGGAGCAATGAAGGGAGACTGGTTCTACTATGCCAGCAAGGGTAACAACAAGATCATCCGCTATAATTATAAGACCGATGTCGCCGAGGTGGTCGCTGCGTCGTTTACAGGTACATCCCCCATGGATGTTGCGTTCGATGCTGCAGGCAATGCCTATGTGCTGGTCCGCGACGGCTCCAAGGCTATCTTCAAAGCTACCGGTGATGACCTTTCCACCTTGCAGTCCTTCGTTACTTTCGACGACGGTCCTCTTGCCATGGAATTCGATCCCGAAGGAAACCTGATTGTCAGTACCAATGGCTGCCAGATTATCGGCGTGAAACCCGACGGCACCAAGTTCGTGATTGCCGGTATCCGCAGTGGCAAGGCCGATGATCCCGGCGAACCCGGAAAACCGCTGACAGCCAAGTTCGGAGCCAACCTCTTCGGCCTCACTTTGGATAAGGATGGCAATATCTATCTGGCCGATGACTCCTTCAAGGTCATCAAGCTCATAGCCCGTGGCGAGAAAGGCTACGAAGATGCTGTTATCAGCACCGTGGCGGGCACTTCAGGTCAGAGCGGCAAGGTAGACGGCAAGGGCGCCGAAGCCCGGTTCAACTCTCCGGGTGAAATCCGCATGGATCCCAGCGGAAAACGCCTTATTGTAACAGAATACAATGCTTTCCTCATTCGTGAAATCGTTATTGAATAAGCCATGAAAAAGATCCTATATTTTCTGCTTCCGCTGCTTTTGATGACAGCCTGCCATAAGAATTCTTACGTGGCTCGCGTTACGGACGTCCGCTTGGTATCGGTAGATCCCAAGAATGGATATCCGGGAGATTTGGTCACCCTTTTGGGCAACAATTTCTCCACCGATCCCGAAAAGAACATCGTGATGCTGGGCGGAGAACGTGCCAGGGTATTGGAAGCCTATTCCAACCGTTTGCTGGTCATCCTTCCCGACCATGAGCCCGGCCAATACGAGTTCTCGGTGGAAGCCCCTGCCGGCAAGGCCGAGGGTGTCCAGTTCAATTACCTGAAGATTCCCGACCACGAGTACCTGGTTTCTACGATCGTGGGCCAGCAGGGCGTACGCAAGTGCATCGATGGCGTGGGTACCGGAGCTGCCACTTATATGCCCACAGGCATTAACAAGGCTGCCGATGGAACGCTTTGGTTCACGGACCGTGGCGAGAACAAGATCCGTCACATCGCTCCCGATATGACTGTGACCAGTGAAGCATCTGTTGACGAAAGCGGCGCTGCCATATGGCAGGGCGCATTCGATGCCCAGGGTAATTATTGGTACAACGATAAGGCGAAAGGCAAACTGTATCGCTTCAATCCGGGCACGAAGAAAAACGAAGTGATGGCTTCCGGTCTGAATAACCCGATGAACGTGGCCATCGATGCTTCCGGAAATATCTATGTTCCTTGCCGCAATGCACAGAAAGTGTACAAGTTTGCCGCCGGGACCATGGAAAAGAGTGAATACGCCACATTTGAAACGGGCGGTCCTTCTTTCATCGGCTTCGATCCCAAGGGGAATCTGATTGCAGCTCTCTGGAATGGTTATAAACTGGTTTCTGTAGCTCCCGACGGTACTCAGACTGTGATTATGGGTACGGGCGAGAAAAAAGACGAGAAGGACGACGGAGACGGCGATCCACTAAAGGCTACGGTACGCTCCTGCCAGGGATTCGACATCGCTCCCGACGGCACCATCTATGTGGGCGATGCTGCATATCATTGTGTGCGGAAACTTACTCCGGACGAGAATGGCGACTACTCCAAGGGTACGGTTGAAACCATTTTGGGCGGCACCAAGGGATATGCCGATGGAAAAGGCCTCAATGCCAAGTTCAACGAAGTGGACGGCATCCTGGTGTACGATGAGAGTACCCTCTACATCTGCGATTCCCAGAACTGCCTGATCCGTAAAGTGAGCATCCGATGAAAAGAGTCCTTGTTTTGGCCGCGACCCTGATGCTTGCGGCATGCAGTCAGATAGGTCCCCGGCAGAAGGCCGGGGAACCTTTCCGTCTTCTCTTCTGGAATATCCAGAATGGAATGTGGTCGGGGCAGGGAGAGAATTACAACAGTTTTGTGGATTGGGTAAAAGCCCAGAATCCGGATGTCTGTGTCTGGTGCGAAGCGCGAACCATCTATTATGACGGGACACGTGACAAAATGCCTGTGGAGCAGAAGTATCTGGTGGACCACTGGCCGGAACTGGCAGCCCGCTATGGCCACAAATACGTGTATGTGGGCGGCATGCGGGATAATTATCCGCAGGTGGTCACTTCCAGGACCCCTATACATGGAATGGCACAGATGGTCGGTGCCGAACCTGACAGCGTGGTCTCGCACGGCGCTCTCTGGGCCCAGGTCCAGGCCGGAAAACGCGTGCTCAATATCGTTGCTCTGCATACCTGGCCTCATCCCTACGCTTTCGGTGCAGAGGACCAGGAAGCCTCCACGGCTGCCCATGGCGGAGATGCCTATCGCAAGATGGAAGTGGAGTACGTTTGCAAGCACACGATTGGAAATGCGACGGAAGGAAACTGGCTCATGATGGGAGATTTCAATTCCCTTTCCCGTACAGACAATGCTCTTTACGGTCTTCCTGCCGATGATCCGAAATTCCAGGCGCAGGATTACATGCATGACCATACTCCGTACTGGGATATCATCAAACGCTGGAATCCGGAGGATGTGATAATCTCTACCGTCGACAATACCCGTTACGATTACGTTTTCTGCACGCCGGATTTGTTCCCCACGATAACGGATGCACGGATTGTGGGTGACGGGTACACAAAGCCGGTTCGCGATGCCAATATCAGGGGCTTCTGCCACCCCTCCGACCATATGCCTATCATAGTGGACTTTGAATTCTGATTATGAAACGTTTTTTCTATCTGCTTCCCATATTGCTGCTGGCGTCATGTCACGGCGAACCGCTTGTACAGGATTCAAAAGTGGAGCTGACGGCCGTATTCTCAGAAGCTGTTACGAAAACCGGTTTTGACGGTGCGGTGTTCCAGTGGCGCACTGGTGACCGTATCCGTGTGGCACTGCAGGATGGATCGACGCTGGACATGCGATACGGTGGAGCAAACACAAGCGGAGCGGCTGTCTTCTCACAGACGGAATCTCCTTCTTCCTCCATTGTATTCGGTGAAGCGGGTTATGCCTTGTATCCTTCTTTGGCCGCTGGGAATATCCATCAGATAGGAAGTACGCTCACCTTGACCTTGAAAGACCAGTATTATTGGTCCGACGGAAATGTGGAGGCTCCCATGATGGCGCCTGTCCTGACCGGACAGAAGTTGGCCTTCTCGCACCTGGGTGGAGTACTCAAAGTGTCTTTGACCAACATCCCTTCTGCAGCGGCCCGTCTGATTGTATGTACCCCCGGTTATGCGATTACGGAAAACCTGCCAGTCCAGGGATGGGAAGGACGTTTCGTCCTGGAAAAACCTTTCGTCCAGGCAGTGGCGGGGGAGGACGGTTGCATCGGCCTGTCCTTTACACCCGGCTCTTCATCGGCCAAGGTCTTCTATGTTCCGCTTCCGGTAGGCCCCGGCAACGGGCATGTCTATCCGAAGATTAAGGCTTATCTGGTGGACGGTTCCGGAAATCTCATTTCGGGGACCATGGTTGAGGCAACGGATATCAGGATTGAACGGGCGACCATCAAGCCCATGCATGAGTTGGATTATCCGGAGCTGAAGACACCGGGGCAGGTGACTACCCTATTTGGAAACGGTACGGTTACCAACGCGGTTGGCAGCAAAAAGGGCGGGGATAAAGCCGATGCCGTCCTGGGTGCCGTCCGTGGATTGGGATGGATTGTTCCGGATAAAAAGGCCTTCGTGCTGGAGCAGGCGCAGACCGTCCGAATCTGGGATGTGGAGACCGGGACACTGTCCGATCCGTATACATACGGTGATGCCAGTCATGTCCCCTGGCTGGGCGTCGCAAAAGACGGGCTGGTATGGTTCGCAGAGAAAGCCAAGGCAAAGGTTTATACCTTTAATCCGGATACCAAGGCAATCACACAGATTGCTGCCCAGACGGGTTGGAGCGGAAAGAGTGTGATGGATGTGGCTTTTGACGGCGAAGGAAATGGCTGGGTGGCCGTCCGTGACTTGAATACGATTTACAAGTATTCCGGAGGCGATTTTACGGCTTCTCCTTCACTTACGGTAAACCTGGGGAAATGGCCCAATGCCATGGCCTTCGATGCCGACGGCAATCTGATGGTAGTTACAAATGGTTGCCAGTTAATCAAAGTGAATCCTACTACGGGTTCTTTTGAGGCTGTCGCCGGTATTCTGAATGCAAAAGCCTTTGATGACGGAACGGCAGGATCTCCGCTAACCGCTAAATTCTCTGCCAACCTGGCCGATCTTGCCATTGCACCCAACGGTGATATCTATGTGGCCGATTCGTACAAAATCCGTCGTATCCGGAAAGGAGCCTCCGGCTATGCCGATGCTGTCGTGACAACTGTGGCGGGCGGCTCCCAGTGTGCTGCCAGTACTCCCGGTACCGATGGCGTAGGAACCAGTGCCACGTTCCGCCAGTTGGGCGGTCTCCTTCTGAACAGTACAGGGACGGTATTGTATATTACCGATCAGGGACTGGGCCAAATCCGGGAACTCTATCTGGGTAATACAGAAACGCCTGTCGTTCCTTCAAGTCCCAAGATCCGCGCCGCGACTTTCAATATCCGCTTTGAAACCGATAAGGATACCGAAGAGCGAAGCTGGACTTCCCGGCGTACGGGTGTAGTGCAGCTCATCAAGGACTATGGATTCGAGGTTGTCGGTTTCCAGGAGAGCCGTCCGGCCCAGAGGACATATCTGAAAGCCAATCTTCCGGAATACACCTTCTTCGAAACGCCGGAGGAGCCTTGCCTCGCATGGAATACGGCAAAATTCGTTGAACTGGGTAAAGGCTGTTTCTATCTGTCATCAACGCCGGATGTCCCCAGCTCGCCATATCCGGGATGGGTGTCCACTGATCCCGGCCGCAAGCGCCTTTGCCAATGGGTGAAACTGGAAGACCGTGCATCGGGTTACAAAGTGCTGTATTTGAATACGCACTTGGAGGTGAAAAGCTCCGGGACTTCTATCTCTGAGGAAGAGGCCGTCACCATCAGAACCAAGTCTGCCGAACTCATCTGCAACCGGATTGCTTCGCTGAATGCCGATGGAAACTTCGCTGTAATTCTCGGTGGGGATATGAACAGCAGTACTACGGAATCTACTCATGTCGACTGGTTCAAATCCCAACTCACCGATTCATATTATCGCAGTGCAGACCTGGGCGTAAAAGAGGGCCCTGTTGCAACCTACAATGCGTACAGCTATGATGATGAACAGCGCAGCAAGTGGTATCACCGCATTGATTATCTGTATTTCAAGGGCAATATGGATGTCTTGAAATACAAAGTGATCGACGATAAATATAACGGGTATTTCCCCTCCGACCACTGGCCGCTGATGGTGGATTTTACATTGAAATAACCAACTAATAACTCAATACCCATGAAAAAGAAAGAATTATATGAGCAGCCTCTTTCTCAGCAGATAGAGCTGCAGCAGGAACAACTGATCTGCGCCTCAGACCTGACTTCCGATGAGACTCAGGGTCTGGAAGGCTTTGTCATTGACACTGAAGGCCTGTGGGAAGGGTTATTGTAATGATGGGAGGACGCACAATGAAAAGAATCAAGAATTTTGCCCTTGTCGTTTTGGGCATTTCTGCCATTTCCTGCAGTAAGGTACAGGATTTCCCGGAAAACCAGAAGGCTCCCGTCCAGAGCCTCACGGCTACTATCTCCGATGATGATGCAACGAAAACAGCTTTTGTCGGAGGTGTGTTCATGTGGAAGAAGAACAACAACATGGTTGTCCGAAGCAACAATGCAAATGGATTCTCCACATTTACATATAAGGGGGATGATACGGCTGGAAGTGCTACTTTTACCAATGCTTCCAAAGATGTGATAGTATACGGAAATAACTCTTTCGCCTATTATCCTGCCAAAGTCAACACTACTGGGACCACCAAGTATCCCTGCGAAGAGGATGGCTCTCTTAAGCTGGTTCTGAAGGATTCTTACACTTGGTTTGACGGCAATGTGGAAGCTCCCATGCTGGCCAAAGTGGAGTCCGGACAACCCCTGGAGTTCAAACACCTGGGTGGTGTCCTGAAACTCACTTTCAAGAACGTGCCCCCCAAGGCTGACAAAGTGATGGTAACTGCTCCGGTAACGGATGCGACGCTCTTGGGTGAAGGAAAGAAGACATACAAAATTTGCCGGACGATGAACAAGACCATCAACTGGGAAACGGCCCAGGGAGGTTTTGGTACGGAAACGCCTTATGTTCAGGCGTATGCTCATACGGATGAATATTCCATTACTGAGAATATCGCTTCTGCAACCGCTGCCCAGCGTGCTTCCGATGACGGTCTCGTTGTATACGTCCCGCTTCC